>DPKJ01000008.1 GCA_003542575.1 Rikenellaceae bacterium
CTACGATGTGTGCTCTCTTTTTTATTGGGAATAAAAGTGGAAATATCATATTTCTGTTTGAGATGTCAAATTTTATTTTATATTTACACTCGGTTTAGCTGTACTATAACAGGCTTATTTCTAAAATTTTGAATGCCCCTTGTCAAAATTTGTTTAGCACTTCTAAGCTAAATAACAATATATAAAAGAACCTTTTACTTAATTGTTAACCTAAATTTAAAATCTATGTATGTTTCAAAAAAACCGGCTTGTCGGTGCGTTCATCTCGCACTGTCGGCAATCGCTGTTATTATGTTCTGCGGAACATTGTCAGCTCAGAACATAAGGATTACCGGAAGGGTAACCGACAGGGCTAATCTGCCTCTTGTTGGTGTATCTGTTATTGTTGACGGCACCAGAACCGGAATTGCAACTGATTTGCAAGGTTCCTATGCCATCAATGCTCCCGGTAACGCTACTTTGGTATTTTCTGCCATAGGTATGGAGACTCAGAGAATACCGGTTAATAACCGAACCTTAATCAATGTAGTCATGCTTGAAGATGCTGTTCTTCTTGAAGAGCTTGTTGTTGTAGGTTACGGAACTCAAAAGAAAGAGAACCTTACGGGAGCGGTATCCACTGTTGATACCAAGCTGCTTGAATCAAGACCAATTGCCGACGTCGGCAGAGGTCTTCAGGGGTCAACACCTGGTTTGAACGTTGTGATTCCGAGTGGTGAAATAGGCTCTGATCCAATTATTAAAATCCGCGGTCAATTTGGATCAATGCAGGGAGGAGCATCTCCACTGATTTTAATGGATAACGTAGAAATACCTTCTATCCAAATGATTAACCCGGATGATATTGAGTCTATTTCTATTCTTAAAGATGCTGCATCTGCTTCAATCTATGGTGCTAAAGCTGCATTTGGTGTAATTCTTATTACAACCAAAAAAGGGGCTAAAACAGAAAGTGTTAATGTTAGTTATTCCGCAAATGTCTCTTTTCAGAACCTTTCTAAAAAAATTGAAATGGGAGGTATAGATGCTCTTGAATACACATTGCTTGCAATGGAGAGAGCCGGAGCGGTTGTATCAGGTGCTTTCTGGTATGTTACCAGAGAAGGTTTCGAAAAAGCAAAAATATGGGATCAGAAGTGGGGAAATGTTGTAAAACCTGATGATCCTTCACTTTATGGACGGGACTGGTATGTTGATGCAAACGGATACAAAATTGGTCTCAGAACTTACGACCCATATGACTATATGGTTAAAGAGTGGACACCCACTCAAACTCATAATCTGTCAGTTAACGGTAAAAGTGGTAAAACAGACTATAATATTGGTATAGGATATTTAGACCAGACCGGTATTATCAAACCATCTCCTGTTGATGATTTCAGACGGTTTAACGGCTCAATAAGGGTTGGAACCGATGTGAAAAAATGGCTGCGGGTATATGCAGGAAGTATGTACTCTAAACGCATTAAAAGGTATGCATATGCAACTAACTCTACAACTGCCGACCCATGGTTGTATATATACAGATGGGGTCCAACCTATCCGATGACTACAGAAGATGGTGATCCGATGAGAAGCCCTGCCTATGAAATGTCGGCATCAAATACTGCTACCATGGAGACAAACTACACAAGTTTGAATGGGGGCTTTAACATAACTCCCATGAAAGATTGGAAAATTAATTTTGATTTTACCCATGCCAATCAGGAGTATATGAATAAAAGGCCGGGAACAAGGTTTACCGCCAGAAACACTTGGACGGCACCTATACCAAAGCTTGACGCAAACGGAAATCGTATTTATGTAAATGATTCTGGCCAGGAGGTACCAATGGGCACTGCAGGTGCAATGCCGGCTTTCAGATTGAGTATGGACACCTATACTGCAGTTGGTGCAAACCCTGACCATGTTTACAGAATTGCACAGAATGACCAGTGGAACACAATAAATCTTAATACAACATACAACCTTAATATCAAGGATGTTCACATGTTCAAATTCCTGTTGGGTATGAACCGGGTAGGATACGAACGGGCTAATAATTGGTCTCAAATTACACAACTGATTGACTATACAAATCCTCAATTTAACCTTGCAACAGGTACTCAAACATCCGGAGGCAATGAATATTGGGATTCTCAACTAGGTTTTTACAGTAGAGTAAACTACAACTATAAAGAGAGATATCTTTTGGAGGCAAATCTCAGATATGACGGGACATCAAAATTCCCGACTGATTTACAGTGGCGTTGGTTCCCTGCATTTTCAGGTGCATGGCGTATAAACGAGGAACCTTGGATGGAGTGGGCCAGACCTAAATTGAGTGCTCTGAAAATCAGAGCTTCATGGGGTACCATTGGTGACCAATCTGTAAGTAACTCCCTTTATATTCCAACCATGAGCGGTTCGTATAACGCCTGGCTGATTTCCAACGCAAGACTTTATCAGTTTGGAACACCGGGTTCGGTATCTGCTGCAATCACATGGCAGGACATTACAAATCTTGACCTGGGTATTGATGCACGTTTTTTCAAAAGTGCTTTGGGAATTTCTGTCGGATGGTTTAGACGCGACACCGAGAATATGATAGTTCCACAGGAGGGACTACCGACCACTTACGGAACAAGTGCTCCTCAAAGTAATTTTGGTTCTTTAAGAACCAAAGGTTTTGAAATAGAGGCCGATTACAACAAACGATTTAAAAACGGCTTAGGTATTAATCTATATGCTTCATTATCAGACGCGATAACTAAAATCACTAAGTACGGAACCACAAACAGCATTGACTCCTGGTATGTTGGCAAAACCTATGGTGAGATATGGGGCTACGAAACAGACAGGCTGTTTCAGGTATCGGATTTTGAATTAGGCACAGATGGAAAGCCAGTAACAACAACATCTACAGATGGATACACCGTTAATAAATTTGTAAATCCAAACATGGCAACTCAGGGAAGGCTTCAGTCAGGAACCTTTAGGTTTGGTCCCGGAGACGTAAAATACAAAGATCTTAATGGAGACGGAATCATTACACCCGGAAACAGGCTTCTTGTAAATGCCAACGGTGAACCTGATTATGGTGACCTAAAGATAATCGGAAACTCAACTCCAAGATACGAATACAGCTTCAGGGCCGGTCTCGACTATAAGGGATTTGATGCATCGGTATTTATACAGGGAATTGGGCAACGCAAAATCTGGGGAGATGGTTTTCTTGCTATAGCAGGTTATAACCCGTCTAATGGAGCGATGCCTCAGGCTATTGCCGGCAATTTCTGGAAAGAAGACAGAACGGATGCGTTCTATCCTTCTGCATATAGTGTAGGGCAGGCAAATGTGCTTAATATGCAGGTTCAGTCAAGATATCTGTTGAATATGGCCTATCTGAGAGTTAAGAATATCACATTCGGATACACTATCCCTCAACAACTGCTCAAAAAATTTGATATTAAAAAACTACGCGTTTATGCTGCATTGGAAAACTTCTTTACTTTCGATCATTTGGGGACTCTCCCAATTGATCCGGAAGAGGTAAGCGGATATTCAATGTGGAACGAATCTAACTACAATCTTGGTCGTACCGGAAATGGCGTTCCTACGTTTAAGAGTGCGTCATTCGGTATTCAGCTAAACTTCTAAAAATGGATATTATGAAAAAGTACAAGATTATATTATTATTTGTAACCGCCATCGTTTTTACAGGTTGTAGCGAATTTCTTGACAGACAGTCGAAAACAACCATGAACGACGGCAACTACTGGACAAGTGAAAATAACCTAAGATTATTTGCAAACGGGTTTTATCCTAACTACTTTGTGGGATATAACTCTGCCTGGGGAGTAGATTATGCTCCTTTAAGAGGTTATTACTTTTCAGATGATGTAACATCAACCGGAAAACAATCGGGATTTGAAACAACAGCTCCCGCATCAAGGGCATCTACAAGTGAGTCTCCCTCTATGCTTATCACCTACGCAGGACCAAGCTGGAATTTTGCCTATGTTAGAAAGTCCAATCTTTTCCTGGAAAGGATTGATGGGATGAAAGATAAATATATAACATCAGAGGCTTACCAACACTGGAGTGCAGTTGCCAGATTTTTCAGAGGGTATGAATATCACAGGCTTGTGAGCGTATTCGGGAATGTACCTTACTATGATAAGGTGGTAGGAGATACCGAACTTGACCTTCTGTTCAAAGACAGAGATGATAGAGCAATGGTCATGGATAAGGTATATGATGATTTTGTTTATGTTATGGCCAACATGAGAACGGCAGATGGCAACAATCAGTATCTAAACAGATATATTGCAGCAAGTTTTATTTCCCGTTTTATGCTTTTTGAAGGAACATGGCAGAAATATCATCTTAACAATAACGATAAAGCCAAAAAGTATCTTGAACTGGCTGTTTCTGCTGCTAACTATGTAATGTCTTCTGGCAAATTCACCTTTACCAGTGATTTTCGATCACTGTTCGGATCTCAGGATTTGGCATCCAACAAAGAGGTTATTATGTACAGACACTATGATGCTGCCCTAACCATTACACACCATGTTGCCTCATACTCTAACATAACAGAGAGTCAGAACCCGGGACCAAACCTCTCTCTGATTAAGAGCTTTATTTGTAAAGATGGCAAACCATACAAGCTTTCGACAGTTGCAAATGCAGACCAACTTGACATTCCTAATCTACTTGTTACCAGAGACCCTCGTTTTGAGGCCACTTTCTGGAAAGCACCTAGAAAAGAGTCAGCAACACTGCTGTATGCCTGCAAATTTATTGACAGAGCAGGTCCAACTTATGCCGGAGGTACATACCCTTCAATGTATGGTTCAAACACCAATACCAATGATGCTCCTGTGATAAGGCTTGCAGAGGTTGTTCTAAACTGGCTTGAGGCAAAGGCTGAACTTGCAACTATGGGAGGAGCTGCTGTTTCACAGAGTGATATTGATGCCTCAATTAATGCAATAAGAAACCGCCCCCTTGATGCAACTGCTATTGCAAACGGTGTTACAAAGACAGCACCATTATTGTTAAGTGCTTTACCAAACGATCCAGACAGAGATCCTGATGTTCCTGCCTTGATTTGGGAGATTCGCCGCGAAAGAAGAATGGAGTTTATCTTCGAACACACCAGACTACTGGATATCAAAAGGTGGAAGAAGATTAACTACATGAGAGGTTCTGCTAACCCGGATAATCTGCTTGGCCCATGGGTTAACTTCCCTGTTGAATTTACAGAGTGGCTTGTAGCTGCAAAAGTCGGGAAACTTCAGGTTAAAAAGGCAGACGGAACAGTAGTTACCTATAGCGGAACAAATGCTGCAAATATGGTTGGTTATTACATCCCTGAAAACATTTCGGACAGAGATGCGTTTACCGATAGGGTATATCTGGCTCCGCTTGGTAATACTCAAATAAGTCAGTACACAGATAAGGGTTATACTCTGACTCAAAACCCTGGATGGGCTAATTGATCTGAAAGTGTAATTATTTAAGCAATTCTTTTACTATGGCTGCATCACAAAAATGGTGCAGCCATTTTTTTATTAATTAAAAATATAACAACACAGCATGTGTTTTTATTGTGGATAAATTGATAATTAGGCACTTAAAAACAAGCCACTTGCTTACGATTTGTTATAAAATCATTGACATATGAAACTATTGGGACATTCCTCTCTATCGTTTGCTTATTCATTTAAAACAAATTGCATTTTATAGTGTAAATATGATAGATTATTAATGTAAAGAATGATATTTATGTATGTAAATTGAAAAATTTATTTTAATTTTACATCTCATAAAACTGAGTTATAGCTTGAGATTATTAAGTGTTTGTGTGATAAAACTCAGGAAATCCATAAAATCGTTATAATTAATTTAATAATAGTTGTAAATTATAATTAATCAAACCAAATTTTTAAAAATTCAATCGTTAACCTAAAAATTTAATTTATGTATGTTTCACACAAACTAACCGAAAAGTGTATGCGCTTTACACTATCGGTATTGGCCATGGTTCTGTTATCCGGAACTCTTTTGGCACAGAACATCAGGGTTTCCGGAAAAGTTACCGACAAAGCCAATCTCCCTTCGATAGGGGTTTCGGTTATGGTAGAAGGTACCAGGACCGGAGTTGCAACCGAGCTTGATGGTACTTACACCATCAGTGCACCTGGTAATGCAACCCTTGTTTTCTCTGCAATAGGAATGCAAACACAAAGAATTCCCGTAAACAACAGATCAACAATTAATGTTGTTATGGAAGAAGATGCCCTTCTATTGGATGATGTGGTGGTAACTGCTCTGGGTATCAGAAAAGAGAGAAAAGCACTGGGATATTCTGTTCAGGATCTAAAAAGTGACGAAATTCTAAAAAACAAACAGACAAATGTTATAAACTCTCTTGTTGGTAAGGTTGCTGGTGTAAACGTCACTCAATCAAGTGGTGCCGCAGGTGCCGGGGCAACAATTATAATAAGGGGAGGTAACTCAGCAAGTGAAACCCGCGATAACCAACCTTTGTTTGTTGTTGATGGTGTTATTTATGATAACTCTACTCCTGCTACAGGTAGCTCGGGAACTGACGGTGTTACAAAAAATGCAACAACATTCAGTAACCGTGTAATGGATATTAACCCTGAAGACATTGAAAGTATGTCAATACTAAAGGGTGCAGCAGCTGCTGCTCTTTATGGTTCAAGGGCAGCTGACGGAGTTGTTCTGATTACAACCAAAAAAGGTTCTGAGGGAGTTGTGAGAGTTAATTTTAACTCAAAGTACTCGTATTCATGGATAGGTAAAGCTCCGGAAATTCAGGGAGTATATGGTCGTGGTTTGTATAACGAGGCAGGAGCTTTTACGGATTTTACCACTCAATCTTGGGGTAATCCTATTAGTGGTACAGCATACGATAATGTTGGATCATTTTTTCAGGGAGGAAATGTATTTGACAATAGTGTGAGCGTAAGCGGAGGTAGCAAAAACGGCTCCTTTTATCTTTCTGCATCTAGTTTTGAACAATCAGGTGTTGTTCCAACTACTGACTATAGTAAAACCACTTTCCGTTTTAACGGTGAGCAAAAATACAACAAGTTTACGATAGGTGCCAACGCTGCCTATACACTTTCAAATACTAATAAAACACTCACATCTGCAGGTCTTTATAACGGAGGTGGTAATGGTGCCATGTCTGCTCTTTATGGCTGGTCAAGAAGTGATGATGTAAGAAAGTATCTTAATGAAGATGGTACTAAGTACAGAATATTTGAAGGACTACAGGAGATTGCATCCGATGTGGAGAATCCTAACTGGATTATCAACAAGAACAAACTATCTGATAATCTTCATCGTTTTACCGGAGGTATCAACGTTAACTACGAAGTAACGGACTGGTTTAGCATTCTCTATCGTGTAGGATATGACAACTACAACAGTGGTGCATATACATATATCGCACCAGGTGGTGCTGTTCGTGAGATTTACCAGAGAGGTCGTTTAAGCAAAGGAAGTACAGCATATGAATACATTACTTCAAATCTAATGCTTAATTTCCAAAAGAAGATTGGTGATTTTGATTTGGGATTCCTTGCTGGTCAGACAACCGAATCAACAGACAGAGTTATTCAAAATCATTGGGGGTATAATTTCCAAACTCCCGGCACCATAAGTTTTGCAAATATTATTAACGAAAATAAGTTCTTTACTGAACGAAATATTAAGAAACGTATGGCTGGTGTATACGGTGAATTCAGGGCTGCTTACAAAAATATCGCATACCTGACAGTTACCGGACGTAACGACTGGTCATCAACACTTCCAAAGGATAGTCGCTCATATTTCTACCCATCTGTGTCAGGTAGTTTTGTCTTCACAGAACTACTGCCAAAAAATGACATCTTATCATTTGGTAAAATAAGAGCTTCATGGGCTGAGGTAGGTAAAGATGCTGATGCATATGCCACAAACAACTATTTATGGGATCCAAAAACTGTAAGTGGAAATTATATAGGTACAGGTAACAGTTGGACCGGAGGTAGTCCGTTTCTTGTTCCGGAAATTCAAACATCTTACGAATTGGGTGCCGAGCTAAAATTCTTCGGTGGCAGATTAGGAATGGATTTCACTTATTATAATACAAGGACAGATAACCAGCTTGCAAGTCCTCGTCTTGCCCAATCAACAGGATACATATTCCTTACACTGAATAGTGGGTCAGTTCACAATAAAGGTATTGAGTTATCACTAAATGCTATTCCGATTGAGACCAGAGATTTCACATGGGATCTTACTCTTAACTTATCTGGTAACAGAGGTACTCTTGGAGAATTCCTTAAAGGTGTAGGCCTGTTCTATGTTACCGATGTTCAAATTGGTGGAGTAAAAGCTGCCTCAATTCCAAACGGTGGCCATTTCCTTGGTTTAACAGGTGACTATTGGGTAAGAGAAAAGAATGAAGAGGGAGTTGAGATTGAAGGTGGAAGGTATCAGATAGACCCTACTACAGGTTTGTACAACACAACCAAGGTTACTACAAATGTAGTTGGTAATCGTGAGCCGAAACTAATTGGTGGATTGAATAACAGTTTCCGTTATAAGAATCTTAATCTGTCATTCCTGTTTGATATTCGTTTAGGTGGTGATATTTATGATGGTACATCGTACTATACGACTCTTAACGGACTTCATCCTCAAACCCTTGACAGAAATTCTGTTACTGTAGCTGGTGTTTCATCCGTTACCGGAGAACCTATTTCATACACGTATGAAAAAGGCCAGACATATTTGGTTAACAATGCTGTAAAATCAGGAGAGTATATGATTCAACAATATTGGAGAAGTTATGCGGAAAACGCTCACAACTTTGTTACTGAGACAAACTGGTTGAGACTTCGCTCACTTTCTCTTTCTTATGATTTCACGCCACATTTAAAAGGCAATAAGTATATTAAAGGCTTATCAGCTTCAGTTGCTGCGTATAATCTTTTCGTTTGGACCAATTATAAAGGAATGGACCCAGAGGTTAGCGTTTCAGGCTCCGGTACCGGTGGATCTGGTTCAATGGGTATAGATTACAATGGTATTCCTGCAACAAGGAATGTCACTTTTGGTCTTAATTTTACATTTTAATTAAAGGATTTAACAACATATGATTATGAAAAAGTTTTTACATATTTCCTTAAGTCTGCTGCTTATTTTGGGCATGTCATCATGCAACAAGTGGCTGGATGTCAATGTAGATCCTGATAATCCTACTGACCTGAGTGCTACACCTGAGGTGAGATTACCATGGATTCAACACTACTACTCTTATGCGTTAGGAGTTGCCAACATGAGGGCAAGTACAATAAACGGATTGCTAACTCAAACATCAACAACAACTTCCAATGGATTGCTGGCAGCATGGAACCCGGCTCAAGCCGCTGCTACAACAATTTACCAAAACTGGTTTCTTGGTGCAGCCGTTAATATCAAACCAATGATGGACCGTGCAGAAGAGACAGGAGCATACCACTATATCGCTGCAGGTTATGCAATGAGAGCTTTAGGATTTTTTCTAATGCTTGACATATATGGCGAAATGCCTTATACTGAAGCAATGGGTGCAAAATATAACCCTGCCTACGATCAGGGAGATGTTATTTATGCAGGATGTATGGCCGATTTGGATAAGGCCATTGAGTATTTCCAAAAAACACAGGAGCCTGGTGCTATTCCGTTATCAAGTGGTGACACATGGAATAACGGAGATGTAAGTAAGTGGATTAAACTTTGTTATGGTGTTAAGGCAAGATACCTTAATATGGTGTCAAAGAAAAGTGTTTATAGTGCACAAGCTGTAATTGATGCCCTGGCAAATGCTCCGACATCAAATGCCCACAATACAATAATGAAGCGCTACAATGTTGAAGGAGATGCCACAAACTTTACTGTAGCTGACCCTTATCAAACCAATAACACATGGAATGCTGTGGGTTATGGTGTTGGACAGAGAGCAACAAGATGGTTTGCAAATCTCCTTACAAACAACTACACAGGTGGTTCAGGAGTTGTAGACCCTCGTATGCCAAAAATATTACCGGCTATGATGAAAAACATCAAATTAAATGCAGGTGGAGAAATAATCAGCTACGAGTGGGTAAGAGACATTGGTGTTGATATGATGAACTCAAATATTCGTCAAAATGGTGGCCCGCTGAATGCATCTTATGCAACAAGTGACATTAAGATAAATTATACAATTACCAACACTACAGATAAAGACAACTTTATTGCCGGATTGAATGGTAAACCTTATACAGTAACCGGAGACATTGTTCAAGTTACTTACAAAAAGGGATCATTCTATATTAACAGTACCAACTTCAGAAGAGCCGGTGACACTGTATATGTAAATATGAGATCTAACAGTATGTCAACATCAGGCCGCGCAGCAAATGATATGTACTACTATCCGGTAGCCACAGCTAATGCAGTTGCAGGTACAGGTTCTTTCTATGCAAGACCCGATTCTGACTTTGAAATTCTGACATATGCAGAGATGTGCTTCATTAAAGCTGAAGCGTATTTGAGAATGGGTCAGACCGGCCCTGCACATCAAGCCTATATTGCAGGTATTCAGGCTTCTTTTGACCGTATGCAAACTAAGCTAAACGAGTGGAAAGCAACAGGAACAACTAATCCGGATCAGTGGCCGATGGATCCTGCAGATATAGCTGCTTATATGGCTAGTGCTGCAGTAGTTCAAAATGCTGCTCAGTTGACTATGGCTGATATCATGAAAGAGAAAATTATTGCACTGGGATTTGATTACCAGAACTGGAATGATATGCGTCGTTTTAATTATGCAACCGGTAACATTGGAACTTTTGGTGTAGTTTACAAAGACTATAAGAGACCGTTTGAATTTACTGCAACAAATAAATTCCCCGGTACCAGTCCAACTGACCCAACTTACTGGTTCCGCAGATTTACCCATAGTGCCCACGAAAGTAACTATAATAATGATCAGCTAATGGCTTCAAATCCACGTGCCATGCAAGATGACATCTGGAGTGTACCTGTTTGGTGGGACATGCAATAATTACTAAGTACTAATAATTGGTTTGTAAAAGGGTTGCCCGGGAGGGTAGCCCTTTTTTATATAATAATTCAATAAAATTGTATCTTTGTTTATGTCATTATTAAACTTATAATTATGTTTTCAAAAGAGGTATATGCAAACCGGAGATTAAAGCTGGTTTCAGGGATAAAATCGGGAATATTACTGTTTACAGGTAATTCAGAGGTGGGGATGAACTACCCATCAAACACATACAGATTCAGACAGGACTCTTCGTTTCTCTACTTTTTCGGACTTGACGAACCGGATCTGGCTGCTGTTATTGATGCAGAAAGCGGGGAGGAGATTATCTTTGGAAACGACGTGAGCATAGATGATATAATCTGGATGGGACCTCAGCCGGCTATGGCCGATAAGGCTGCCGGTGTCGGAGTAAAAAAGGTTCTGCCTTTTGATCAGTTGGAAGGGTTTATCGCAAAAAATAAAGCAGCAGGCAGAAAGATCCATTACCTGCCTCCATACAGGGATGCAACCAAAATATTGCTTAATAAAATGCTAGGTATCTCTTTTGATAATTTGAAACAAAGTGCCTCAGAGGAGTTTATAAAAGGAGTAGTTGCTCTGCGTGAGATTAAAGAGGCTGTTGAGATTGCCGAGATGGACAAAGCAGCAGACATAGGCTATGCAATGCACTTCACTGCAATGAAGATGGTTAAAACAGGTATTGTTGAGCAGGAGCTGGTAGGAATAATGGAGGGTATATCTATTTCAAACGGAACAATGCCATCTTTCCCAATAATCTTATCTCAAAACGGAGAAACTCTGCATAATCACAGTCATCATCAGATTCTTACTGACGGGAGGCTTCTGGTAATTGACGCCGGTGCCGAAACAAATATGCACTATGCCTCCGATTTTACAAGAACTCTCCCTGCAGGAGGAAAATTCACGCAAATGCAGAGAGATATTTACACCATTGTCTCAACTGCCAATAACCTGGCGATAGATATGATAAGACCGGGAATTACATACAGAGAGGTACATCTTGCGGCAGGAAAAATTCTTGCTCAGGGCCTAATTAACCTTGGTATTATGAAAGGCAATGCAGACGAAGCGGTTGCTGCAGGAGCTCACGCCCTGTTTATGCCTCACGGGCTGGGTCACCAGATGGGGCTTGATGTTCATGACATGGAGGATCTCGGTGAAAATTATGTAGGTTATGATAATGTTCACGTAAGAGCTACACAGTTTGGTCTAAGATCTTTAAGAATGGGTAAAGAGTTAAAGCCGGGTCATGTTATTACTGTTGAACCGGGATGCTACTTTATTCCTGCTTTGATTGAAAAGTGGAAGATTGAGAAGATTAACAGTGAGTTTATCAACTTCGATAAACTGGCAGATTATTATCAGTTTGGCGGTATTCGCCTCGAAGACGATATTTTGGTTACAGAAAAGGGCTGCCGTCTTTTGGGAGCAAGACGTTTGCCAATAACTGCGGATGATGTTGAAAGAGAGATGAGTGAAAATTAATCTATGAATAAGAATACCTTTAGCGGCGCATTTCTCAGAGTTCTGACAATAGCCTTTCTGTCTCTTTATATAATCTCTTGCTCGAAAGAGGAGATTATTGTTGTACCGGGTAAATCTGATTATAATGACCTTACGGGATTTACCTTTAAACGTTCGGATAATGCGAATTTTACCGAAGATTGTGTTCCGCACATTGCAGGGACTACATTTTACATCACGGTTCCTGAGGGTGCAAATCTAACATCGCTTAAACCCTCTATAACTGCTTCGCCAAAAGCAACAGTTCATATAAACGGAACACTAGTCCCCGCAACTCCCGGAAACTATGACTTTACAAATACTGCAAAAGTTGTAGTCACCTCTGAATCTGGAAGAACCAAGGAGTATAAGCTTCTGGTACAACCGGGGAGAAGGAGCCTGGATCTTATGGTTTACAGCTTTATGACCAAATATTCAATACCGGGAATGTCTGTTGCGGTCTCAAAAGGTGAGCAGATAGTTTATAAAACCGGACTTGGATTTTCAATTGTTGAAGAGGGTGTAAGAACAAAACCTAACCATCTTTTCCGCCTTGCAAGCGTTTCTAAGCAGTTTACCACTATGTGCATTATGAAGCTGATGGAGCAGGGCAAACTTACAGTTGAAGATAAGGTTTTTGGAAGCGGAGGTATTCTTGCAGCTGAATTTCCAATAGTCTCTAACAGAGCAGCAACCGTGACGGTGAGGCATTTACTGGAACACACAAGTGGATGGACAAGTAATCCCGACCCAATGTTTACCTCTAGTTTTAAAGGGCAGACGTTAGATCAGAGAATAAGCTATGTTCTTACATCTGCTCAATCTGAGCCTGGTATTGCATATTCATATTTTAATATGGGCTTTGGTATCTTAGGTAAGATTGTTGAAAAGCTCAGCGGTAAAGATTATGAGGTGTTTCTTAAGGAGGTTATGGCTTTGGCCGGAATCACAGACATTCATGTAGGGGGAGACAGATCGCAGCGAAGGCCGAATGAGGTTGTCTACTACTCTCAGGATGGCACCAACGGATACGGTAACGAAATGCCTGTTATTGCCGCAGCGGGAGGGGTTATTGCTTCAACCGAAGAGATGTTAAAGTTGATATTCCATATTGACGGAAAGACTACAATCCCGGATATTATATCTCCAGCTACAAGAACCCTTATGCTAACTCCATCTGCTGCGTATAACAGATATGCACTTGGCTGGAGAACGAATCATACATATTATCCTAACTCCTGGTACCATGGTGGCAACCTGGCGGGAACAGCTACAATATGGGTTATGGGGCCGGAATACAGCGCAGTTATCTTGTGTAATTCAAGATCCTATATTTCGGGATTTGACGATGAGCTGTATGGTTTGATAAAAGATGTGCTTGCCTCAGCAGCCGCAACCTGGTAGAGCTCTGCTATTATCATTGCNNCCTGCCTGAACTTTGCTTCGTTTAATCAAAGAGGGGTTGAAACAACTTAAAGGGACATGAATATATCCTGCAACCTCTCTGGGGTCAGGCTTGTATTCGCCTCTATTTGAGCTTATAGCAAGAACAGGATAGATTGTATAGTTACTTGGGGGAACATATANNGGATCATCTGCATCACATTTTCCTCCGGGAAAGGATATCTGCCCTGAGTGAATTCCGTTATAGATGTTTCGTTTTATAAGAACAACTTCCCATTCATTCAGTGAAGGTATGAGAAGAACCAGAACTGCAGAATTTATTGAGTTTGCAGGGGGTTCCTGCTCCAGTGTAAGGGAGTTAACTCTGTGATCAGGAGCCATTAACAAATGGGCGCTTTTTCCTGGTAAGATGTCACGCAGATTGATGCTCATCAGGTTATTACAGTTATTAAAAATTGTATTTTCTAATTATTTGGGTAATCTCATCTTCAGGCAGAATTGTATTGAAATTTCCCCAGAAATCCACGTCATATACATAGGAGGTTTCAAAAAGGATATCTCTTACAGGCAATCTTTCGTTACGAGGTATTGGGATGACATTCTCTGTAATTGTTTCACAGTTTACCATCTCAAACCATGCGTGCATTTCAGAACTGAACAGCCGTTTTGCTCTTCTTACCCTGAAATTCAGATCCCCTCTTATGTGGTGAACATAAAACGTGTCATTGAATGGTTTGAAAGAGACCATGTATTCAATATTCGTAGGAATAATCTCAACATTTTTGCCTCTTTTAAGAACGAAAATATCTGATGTTTTGTTCACATATGCAGGGTTTATTCTAAAATTTGCCCTTACAATTGCCAATGTTGCAGCATCAATATAAATTTCACCCTGATATAATGGTTCTGTGATATGCTCCTTTTGAGTGAAAGAAAAGACAAGCACTCGCCTGTCGTCAATTACAGTAATATCGGTATGAGAGTAGTTGTACAGACCAAATGTTTCCGGGGAGAGAAAATCGGGAGGATTTTTTACAACATCCAATAAAAGAGAGGAATATACACTTGATTTGATTTTTGCAACTAAGGTGTCTTTTTCGTCAATATTTGTAAATTTTCTCATTTTGAACAGCTTGACCTGCTCGCTTGAAATACTGCTTTGATATCCGGTTTTATAAATTTTGAAGACAGCCTCGGTATGACTTAGGTTCTCTTTATATTCAACACCTTCTCTATAGAAAGAGGTGTGGTATACCGGTACAGATGAATAGTTTACTGCCCTTTTTTGCATTGCATCCCTAATGGTTTTTACAGGGTCAACAACTCTTATTACAATCTCCTGCAAAGGAATTAGTCTCTGATCAAGAAGTAAAGTTACCCTTTTTCCTTTGAGCAACTCTGCTGAAATCTCCCTTGTAACATATCCAAGATGAGAAATTTTTATATTAGAATCCATTAGGGAATCCGGTAAAATAAATTTGAAGTTGCCATCAAGATTGGAAACAGTTCCCATGTTTATTCCTGATAATGAGATGGTAGCATATTGTACCGGTTCGCCACTTATTCTGTCTTTTACCGTTCCCTCCATTGTAAAATAGGGGGTATATATTTCGTTGGTCAGGCTTGCTGTATCTTTTGCCGGTGGAATCTCAGTAATGACAGGCAGAGATATTAGTATGTGACTTCCAATCAATTGAGTCTCCAAACGAGTATCTCCTGTAATAATATGAACTGCTTTGTCAAGTTGAAATTCACCGGATGGGATTCTTACAACTTTATCATTGTCAAAAAGTCTGCTGTCATAAATGAACATATAACCTGTTTGAACTGAAATTGTATTTAACAGATTATAAATAGTTCCCCTTCCTCTTGATAGCTTAACCTTAATGTCTGTGGTCTGAAAATTCTCTTCCTGGGTCTGAAAACTAACTGCATGAACAAAGCTGCTCCGTAGAATGAGCAGCATCATTGTGTATGCAATATATTTCAGAGTCGGTTTCATTGGACTTTGATCTCAGGGTAATTCGTAGATTGTTATCTTATTACCCTCTTTTAAATACCTTAGATTGAGAGCCAAAGCAATCAGTTCTGCAACGGAATCGGGTGAGTCTTTTGAAAAAGTGGCAGTAATTGATCTCTGCTCAATGCCTGAGACAATTTCAAATTCAAGACTGTTAATATTTCTATTCAGAACATCAACAACATTTTGTAGGGGTTCATCTTTGAAATGCATTCGGCGCGAATAAGAAATAAACATCTCGAGATCTTCTGTCAGAATTTTTTCAAGGCTGTCAGATGTGATTACAATTGTCTCTCCGGCGACAGCATTGAAACTTTGTCCGCCGTTTTTATGTGTGACTCTTACCTCACCTGTGTTGACAGAAATTGATGAGACATTCTCTTTGCTGCTCTTAACATTAAATGATGTGCCAAGTACCTCTATGTTAACTAAATCAGTTTCAATTTTAAACCCTGATTTATAAATTTTACTTATCTCAAAATATGCCTCTCCGTTGAGAAACACTTCACGACTCACTTTTTTAAATTCATCCGGATACGAAAGGGTCGAGTTACCTGAAAGGTAAACCACTGACCCGTCTGCCAGTGTTTTAACATATGTCGAACTGGTGTCAGGGTTGTGCAGAGAAAGCATCTGCCGGCCGGAGTCAAAAACTCCTATGTACAAATATATAGTTGCACCTGCGATAATTATCAAAGATGCTGCAAACTTCAAAACCAGCCCGGGGTTAAACCCTGTTTTTTGCTTTTTCTCATTTACCTCGCTGAGCAGCCCGTCCCTCTCAAGACGGTTGTAGAGACGGTCCCATGCCCTCTCTGTTTGTCTGCTCTTATCCGGTTGTAGTATCATAGTTAACTAGTGTAATATTCAATATCTTTTCGTAGTGACTTAAGTGCCTTGGTCATTTCTGCCTCTACTGTCTTTACCGATACCGATAGATTTTCAGCTATTTCTGAGTATCTTCTGTTCTCGAATCGGTGCATTTTAAAAATCCTTAAGCGTCTTTCAGGCATTTTGTCCATTGTTTGTCTGATAATCCCCTCCAACTCGCTTGCCTCAAGGTTCTCCTGCGGGGAGTTTCCAGAAGAGCTTAATGGCGCTGATTTAATGCTCTCTTTGTAAATATTTTCGTTTCTGAGGCGTTCGCAGTACTGAAGTGACCTGTTTCTGACAGCACTGTAGAGGTATCCTTTCAATGAACTCAGTATATTTATCTTTTCTCTCTCTTTCCAAATCTGATAGAACAACTCCTGTATAATCTCCTCCGCCACGTCAATCCTCCCTGTAATTCCTGCCGAGAAGTATAAAAGGGGGGAATAGTTCTCTTTGAAGACCTTTTCAAATGTCTCAATATTCCCCTCTTTTATCTTTTTAAACAGGAACAGATCGTTTATCATAAGGATAAGTTATTAATACCTGTTTCAAATATACTAAATGTGTCCGGTTTATTTTGTATTCGCTTTTTTAAGTTTGCTTACAGCACTTTCCAATGACTCGTCAGGTTCTATAATATTGTAATCTTCCCAGAAATCTTTATCATAAAAGCTCTCTACCTTGTCATAAAGGGCCTGACTCTCTCTGAATGCCAGTTTTGCAGGTATTCTGGATGCATTCTCCTCTTTACCTCCTGTAATAACTGTCTCAGAAACTATAGTATAGTTAGTTGAGAAGAGGCGTTTTTTCCAGTCACACTTGAATTTGATCTCACTTCTAAGATAACTGAGATAGGTTCTGTTATCTCTTTGCTTATAGTTTACAATAAAGCTTATCTCTTCTGGTTTGAACTGCATACCCATTGGTTTTTTCTTGAGAATTGCCTGAGTTGCCTTGTTTCTGTCATCCATGCTTACGCTAAAAACTGCTTTTGAAAATGCAAGATTTTCTTTATCGATATATAATTTGCCATAGTGTAGCGCGTACGGAAGAGAAACTTTTGGTTCAAAAGCTACAACAAAATGTGCTCTGTCGTCAATCATTGCAGACTCTTCTATCGAAAATTTGTAGTATGAGAGAGTCTCTTCATTCAGCATCAAATCGGGGTTTTTAACAACATCCAGGTAGATGGCAAGTGTTGGTCCGCCGAGTAACCTAACCATAAGAGTATCCTGTGGATTTGGACTTATTACTTTACGCCCTTTGTAAATCTGAACTAAATCTCTGTTAAGGCCTTGGTGGTAAGGTGTTTTATAAACTTCCACAATAGCTTCTGACACATTAATATAGGTTCTTCTTTTTCTGATGGTCTCTCTGTAGAATCCCTCCAAAAGGGCAGTGTTAGGGCTGTAATTTTGATCAATTTTACTGATAGCGCTTCTTACAAGAGCCTCTGCATCAAATCCGAGTACTGTTATCTCCTCCAGTAAATTTGCATTTGGAGTCAGGAAAATTTCAACATCACTTGTGTTCTCTTTCCTGATGTTTTGATTGTAGGTGGAGTATCCAAGGTGAGAGACCTTAATGCTTTTGGCATTGAGAGAGTCCTTGATTTTAAGAGAAAATTCTCCATTGATGTTTGTAACGGTTCCTATGTTTGAACCGGGAACGGAGATGCTCACATATTCAAGCGCTCTTTTGTTTGTTTTGTCTTTGACTACTCCCTTAATGGTAATATAATCTTTACCGTCCTGTGCAAAGGTAGGAGCAATGCATGCCAGCATCAGAAATGCTGCAATTAATCCCGTGATTTTTGTTAATGTTGTTTTCATCGCCAATTATTTAAAATGAATAAAGTCGGATAATTTGTTGTTCTGCATATAAGACTGCTGTGAAACAAAAAACCCTAAACTTTTGCGGGATTTTTAAACAATTTATTTTGGCTATAAGATATTGACTCCTGTAAGTTTTTCAGAAACAGACCAAAGTTGTTCTGCGATCTCTTTTTTGAAAAGTGAGTCATCTTTTGTAGTTATGGCTGGATATCCCCAGATATTCCGGAATCCCTCCGGCCCTATATATTCTCCTCCTTTCAGATCAGGATTGGAAACAGAGTATAACAGCGGAAGCGCTCCCATATGAGCCGGTTGAGCAATCAAATTAAAGAAGAGTTTAAAAAATGTTGAACTCTCTTTGCCGGAACCTCTTGATGCCAGGTTTGTGGCCGAAACACCGGGATGGCAAATGATACTTGTTATTGTTGAATTATTCAGTTTTAATCTTCTGTCAAACTCTTTTCCGAATAGAAGGTTGGCATATTTACTCTGTGAGTAAAACCTGGTGGATGAATATCCTTTTGACCCGTCAAGATTGTTAAAATCAATTTTCCCCATTCTTGCTGCGATACTGCTAACTGTGACTACTCTTGCAGCAGGAGATCTTCTGAGTGCAGGCATCAGCAGGCCTGTCAGAGCAAAGTGCCCTAGATGATTTGTTGCAAACTGCAGTTCGAGATTGTCAGCGCTTTTAGTGAATGGTGGAAACATAACACCTGCATTATTAACAAGAATATCAAGAGTGTCGTATATAGATAAAAACTCATGGCAGAAGTCTTTTACGCTTTGAAGACTATCCATGTTAATTTGCATTAACCTTACTTTTGCCGAAGTGTTACCGGAGCAAATGTATCTGATTGCCTTTTCACCCTTCCCAAGAGAGCGAACAGCCATAATAACCTCTGCTCCTTTTGAAGATAAAACTTTTGCAACCTCAAGGCCAAGTCCGCTTGATGCGCCGGTAATTACAACCCTCTTGCCGGTCATTTCGGGAATCATCTCTATACTCCATTTATTCATAATCAATTTGTTATTGTGCTTGTATTATGCTTGTATTGTGTCTGCTTTATACTTGTATTATGCCTGTCTTATGCTTTAAAATATACCTGTTTTATGTCTGCTTACTACTATTTAATTGTAACCCTGAGTGCGCCTTGAAATCCGTATGTGGCAAAGGGTGCATCTTCGTAAGTGAATGAAGGGAATTTACTGTTTAAAATCTCCGTCATCTTTTGTCTTAGCACTCCGGCACCGCCACCATGAACGAAATCAATTTTTTTGCCCTTTTGAAATCTGCTTGCAACCAATGTTCGTTCAAAATGGTCAAGCTGATAAATAAGGCAGTCGGCCGGGGAGAAACTTCTGTATCCACGTGCAATCTTCTCAATGTGCAGATCTGTTACCGACGCTATATTCTTCATTATTTCTTCATT
Organism: Rikenellaceae bacterium; assembly: GCA_003542575.1. Taxonomy (GTDB): domain Bacteria; phylum Bacteroidota; class Bacteroidia; order Bacteroidales; family UBA932; genus Bact-08. Next base: position 20,188 of record DPKJ01000008.1, read on the forward strand.
ATTATGAATACATTCTCTGGTCTTATGCTTGCGCTTTTTTCTGCTGCAAACACTTTATTGTATTCTGGCTACATTTTTTGTATTCTGCTTCAATACTTTGTCTTTTTCTAAGCGGTTTGGTTTTTTTCTGCTACGCTGATTAGTTTTCTGCAAAAATTCAGCCGCAATTTAATGAATTTTTAGTTAAGAAATTTGCATCTAAGAAATATATGTCGTAACATTACGACATGATTTTAAATCCACTTAAGAAATAGATCTTAATAAAATGAACAAGCTAGATAAGTTCGATTCAGAAATGATTGATATTGCTCTTTTTGCAAAAGCAGTTTCAAATCCTGCAAGACTGGCAATTTTAAAATATCTTGCACAAACTAAAAGCTGTATTTCAGGAGATATCTCTGATTTTTTGCCATTGAGCAGAACAACTGTTTCGCAACATCTTAAGGTGTTAAGAGACAGCGGCCTTATTAAAGGTGAAATTGATGGGCCAAGGATAAATTACTGCCTTAATGGAACAAATGTCGAAAGATTCCTCAAAATGACAGAAAATTTCTTTGCTCAGATAAGATCGGCTGAGGCCTTATGTTCTGATTGCCGGGTTGAATTGGATTAAGTGTGAAAAAGAAATGAGTTATTACACTGGTGAATAATTAATAGAGTTATTTATTACAGCCAGTTTGCATAAACAAATAAAAAATAAGTATAAATAATTAGTAAAATATTCAAGGTGCATTCAATAATTAATCAAATTAAACAGATCAATATGAAAGTATTAATATTATGTACAGGAAACAGTTGCCGAAGTCAGATGGCACATGGTTTTCTTCAGTCATTCGATAGCCGGATTATGGTTAAATCGGCAGGAACTCAACCTGCAGCAAGGGTCAACCAGATAGCAGTAAAGGTTATGAACGAGGCAGGAATTGATATAAGTAATCATACACCTACTCTTGTTGATGAATACATAGGCCAGGAGTGGGACTATGTAATTACAGTTTGTGACGATGCAAACGAAACTTGTCCATTATTTGTGGGAAAGGTTAAACATAGACTGCACATGGGATTTGAAGACCCTTCTCATAAAAAGGGATCAGAAGAGTTTGTGCTGAGCGAATTCTATAGGATAAGAAATCTGATAAAAGAGAGTTTTTTTGAATTTTACAACACTCAGATTAAAAACAATTTGTAATAATATTTAATCCCCGGACATCATTCAGATGGACCAGTCACCGGGCATGTAGCAAGCAGAAGACAGCAAGAGATAATTTGCAGACAGCATACTGCACGCAGCTGCAAGTAATAGTCATTGGTTATCAATAAATACACAAAAAATGAAATCTTCAGATATAAAATTTGTAGTACAGGAGAAATATGGCAAAATAGTCAAAGGTAGCTCTTGTTGTAGTGGGGCTTCGTGCTGCGGAGGCACTGAGTATAATATGTCTAGCGACGAATATGCCAAGGCAGAAGGGTATAATCCTGATGCTGACTTTGGTCTTGGATGTGGAATTCCTGTTAATTATGCAGCAATCGGTAAGGGAGATAAGGTTTTAGATCTTGGGAGCGGTGCAGGGAATGATTGTTTTGTTGCAAGGGCATTTGTGGGAGAGTCGGGTGAGGTTACAGGGCTGGATATCACAGAGGAGATGGTGGCTAAAGCCAGAGAGAACTGTCTTAAAAAGGGCTATACCAATCTCGTCTTTGTAAAGGGAGACATTGAGGATATGCCATTGCCTGATAATAAATATGATGTGGTATTGTCAAATTGTGTTCTGAACCTTGTTCCTGATAAACACAAGGCCTTTTCTGAAATTTTCAGAGTTTTAAAACCGGGCGGACATTTCTGTATATCCGATGTTGTAACAATGGGCAATCTTCCGGAAAAGATGAAATCAGATGTCGAAATGTATGTTGGTTGTGTTGCAGGGGCTGAGCTTTACGACACATATCTGGATATAATTACAAAGAGTGGGTTTATTTCTGTTACCGTTCAGAAGAAGAACAAAATTGATCTACCGGAAAATGTCATTAACAGTTTTATGACAAAAGAGGAGGCTGATCATTTTCTCAATTCAGAAAAGGGAATTTTCAGTATAACAGTTACCGGAATCAAGCCACAGTAACCGACACAATCATGTGAACCCACATTAAACTTAAAGAAATATTAGTCATATAATAACCAATAAATATTAAATAATGAGTAAGTTACAAGGTATTTCCTTCTTTGACAGATATCTTTCGATCTGGGTTGCTTTGTGTATAGTTGCAGGAATTGCAATCGGAAAACTTTTACCCTTTGTGCCGGAAGTTTTAGGTAAACTAGAATACGCAAATGTGTCAATCCCAATTGCCATTTTAATTTGGATTATGATCTTTCCAATGATGCTTAAGATTGATTTTACAAGTATTGTTGATGCTGTTAAGATGCCAAAAGGGTTATCGATTACCCTTACAGTGAATTGGTTGATAAAACCATTCAGTATGTTTGCAATTTCATGGTTGTTCTTTCATTTCATATTTAAGACTTTTATTCCCACAGATGTTGCAAACGAGTATCTTGCCGGAGCCGTATTACTGGGTGCTGCTCCCTGTACAGCCATGGTCTTTGTCTGGAGCCATCTTACCAAAGGCAATCCTGCCTACACATTAGTTCAGGTTGCAATTAATGACCTTATAATTCTTGTGGCATTTATTCCGATTGTTACATTTTTACTGGGCATAAGCGGTATAACCATTCCATGGGATACACTTATAATGTCGGTAGTGCTGTTTGTGGTTATTCCTCTCGTGCTAGCCTTCATAACAAGAAGAGCTGTTATAAAGACAAAAGGAGCTGAGTTCTTTGAAAACACCTTCCTCGGAAAATTTAAAAGCACAACCATTATTGGGTTATTGCTGACTCTTATAATAATCTTCTCGTTTCAGGGGGATAAAATTCTTAAGAGCCCACTTAATATTTTGCTGATAGCTGTGCCTCTTGTTCTGCAAACCTTTTTCATCTTCTTTATTGCATACAAATGGGCAAAAATGTGGAAACTGCCTCACTGTATTGCTGCGCCTGCTGCGATGATTGGTGCAAGCAACTTCTTTGAACTTTCGGTTGCTGTTGCCATTGTGCTGTTTGGCTTGAATTCAGGTGCTACACTTGTAACGGTAGTGGGGGTTTTAACCGAGGTTCCCGTGATGCTCACGCTTGTAAAGTACGCGAACAAAACAAGCGGGCAGTTTCCGGCATAAATCTCCGCGCCACTTTTGGATATGTGCTTGTAATACAAACAATTACAAAAGTCTCTTTTCCAACGCGCTTAATTCTAGATAGTTGTCCAAAAGTGGCGCGGAGATTATCCTAGCGCTGTTCTATTTTGATGATTTTGCTGTTTGGAAGTGCATTGTAAAGGATGTATCGCCCTTTGCTATCATTTAGTAGCTCAGACTTCAGATATGTGTCTCCTTGTTTAACCGAAACTCCGGCCCACTCCTTTGGAATGTATGTTTTTAGTGTCAAAGGGTGATCGTACAACTCTTTATCCAGGGTGTGGTTAAGTTCTACAAGTATTTTATCACCAGATACTTTGTTGCCAGATGCTGTTTCACCAGATACTTTGTCTCCGGGTGTGGTTTGTCTGATGCTGGAGTACATTCGCTCCCTGATGTATTTAACCGCATCCATAAAGGTTGCTGTCCAGATTTTATCTTCGTATCTCTTTATGTAATTAAAAAAACCACTTATCTCTGCTCCGGTTTTTGGTTCGTATCCGATACCGTCGACTCCGTGAAATGTTAAAACAAGCCATACCTTTTCATAGGCCAGGCATGTGTCAACCCAGGCATTCATTGCATCGAGTGAGGTGCTTGTTTTGGGCCCTCTCTGCCACTGAACATACTCTTTTGAAGATGTTCCCGGAGCCATTCGGTTCCATCTGTTAATCTCTTCCAAAAATGGTTCGGGCATTCTGTTTCTTAGAGCCGGGTGCAATTTGTATGCAAATTCCATCACCCTTTTATTCTCTGTTCCATGAGGACATTCGGCTGAAAATGTGTGGACAGGGCCAAGATTTTTCAGAATTTCTTCTTTGCTTTTCTCCAGCTCGTACAAGAGGTTTGCATTGTCATAAATTGCCAGCTGAGGGTGAGTTACTGTATGGCTGCCAAATTCATGGCCCTGCCTGGCAATCTCCCTGATTTCTCCCCATGTAATGTCAACATCGGGATTGTCATAAATATTGGAAGGGTTCTCTGCTTTTATCTCTCCGGAATTGATTTTATCGTAAGCCTCCTGTATATGCCTGTAAGCCTCTTCAAATTTCCCAAGCTCAAACATATCTCCGGCACGGGTATGGTACAATCTGGCCTCCATGCTTCCTGCATACCTTATAGCAGATGCTCTCTCGAAAAAATTATCCTTATTAACCGGAATTACTTTCGACTCTTTTATTATTTCTCGTACATCTCTGCCTATAAACTCTCCCTTATCCTGAGAATCAGAAATATCTCCTGTGACAATATAGAATGTGGCAGGGAGATTAAGTTTGTTCATAATGGGCAATGCAACCCTAAACTGGTTTATTGTTCCTCCGTCATAGGTTATTGAGATTGCCGAGCTTTTGTCGTTATACCATCGTGTGATTTCGGTTTGGCCGTAGGATTTTGCCGATGAGAGCAGGAAGAGCATTAGTAAAAGGTTAATGCAAGCAAAACGAGAAATGCGCAAAATGTAAAAAACATCAAAATTGTCAAAAAGGCCAAAATTGGTTGGATGCAAATTGAGTCTTGAAATTAAATCTTTGTTAATTGAAATGTCTGGAATAGATGGTGTGGCTAGATTTTTCATAATATGCCCTCCGGTTAAATGTTATGCCAATTTAGTGATTAAAATATCATGATTGATTAAAAATTTGCTAGTATCAAAAAATGTTTCTAAATTTGAATGATTCTTAATTAGGAATAAATACTATTTGAAAAATGAACTTACATTTAAGAGAACAATTATCACAGGCTGGTCTGAAAATAACTCCACAGCGTATTGCTGTTCTTGAGTCTTTTAAAAGTGCACCCAAGCACCCGACTGCAGAGCAGATAATTGCTCAGGTACGTTTAAAACATCCCGAAATTGCAGTTGGGACCATTTATAATATTCTTGATGCACTGGTTGAAAAGGGTATTATAACAAGGGTTAAAACGGACAGAGATATTATGCGATATGACTCAGTTTCAGAAAAGCATCACCATTTATATTGTTCAGAATCTGAAACGATTGCAGATTATTACGACGATGAGCTAAACAAAATGCTTGAAGAGTATTTCAAGAAGAAGAGAATAGATAACTTCTCGGTAGAGGAGATTAAATTACAGATAATGGGAAAGTTTTCAAACCCATAAATGAAAGAGAAAAAAATAAAATATAAGTTTTTAAAATATCAAAAAACAAAACATTATGGACACAAATCAATATTCAATGCCAAGAATCGGAGAAGCAGCTCCGGAATTTAAAGCAGTAACAACTCAGGGCGATATAAATTTCCCCGGAGATTATAAAGGCAGCTGGGTAATTCTATTCAGCCACCCTGCCGACTTTACGCCTGTATGTACATCGGAGTTTATGACCTTTGCAACAATGGAGAGGCAATTTAACGATGTTAATTGTAAACTTGTTGGTCTTTCGGTTGACGGCCTTTACAGCCACATCGCATGGCTTAGAACAATAAAGGAGAAGATAGAGTACAAAGGGATGAAGGATGTGGAGGTAACATTCCCCCTTATTGAGGACATCACAATGGAGGTTGCAAAAAAATATGGAATGATGCAACCGGGAGAGAGCAATACAAAGGCGGTTAGAGCCGTTTTTGTTATTGATCCTAAGGGAATTATCAGAACTATAATTTACTATCCATTAAGTCTTGGCAGAAACTTTAGTGAGCTTTACAGAGTAGTCGTAGCTTTACAAACGGCAGATAAATTTGGAGTTGCAACACCTGCAGACTGGCGCCCGGGTGACGATGTTATTGTTCCGACTGCAGGGTCATGCGGAGTTGCTAAAGAGAGAATGGAGAGTAAAGATGAGATGAAGTGCTACGACTGGTTCTTCTGTACCAAGAAACTTTCTGCAGAAAAGGTGATGTCGGAGATTAAAAAGGGCTAAACTTTAATCACGGGTTCATAGTGGCTTCCCAGACGGCTTTGCGGAGCGTACCTTTAGAATCATCGGCGTCATACTGCCAGTACATCAGGCCTTTTAATCCCAGGTTCATTGCCCATTTCCCCTTTATTGCAATGCTCCTGGGATTATCATATCCACAGAAGAAAGCACCATCTTTAGTTACATAAGGGACATTGGCCACAGGATCCCAGTTGTCAATTTTGTATTGTGCCGGGTTTAGGCTGATTATTGTATTATAGTTAAGAGAGGTAGGTTTTACAGAGAATGAATGACACCCGTAGAATGGGATTCCCAGTACCATCTTGTTGTAAGCCACTCCAGCATTTCTGTATGCATTAACGGTACGCAGGCAATCCCAGTAGGCTCTTGTGTCACTCAACGCAGAGTGGTGTTTTGGTGCTGCATCCATATTGTACGTCATAAGATTTACAAAGTCAACATACTTATCAACCTCTTTAACATCAATATAACGGTAACCACCCGAAACGGCAACTTTGTCTTTAACATAGCCGGCATAGGTGATTGTGAATCCATCTCCCAGTGTCTCTCTAAGCTGCTTCATTAAAAGGATGTGGTTTGAAACATCTACCGAAGGGTCACTGGCAGCCCCGCTCCATGAAAGCCCGGGGAATTCCCAATCAATGTCAACTCCGTCAATTCCCCAGGATGTAACAAATGCCTTGCAGTCATTAGCAAATGCCTTTCTGTACTCATCTGATTTTGCAAGGGCAGAAAAGCTTCCTCCCTGAGAGTTATCAGAATTATCCACTACATGTGTAAATGAGATAAGGATTTTAAGGTTTGGGAACTGCTGTTTTAGGTTAACAATCTGTCTGAAACGCGCCTCTTTGCCCTGAAGTTTGAACCCTTCGTAAACTCCGTTTTTAACGTATAGCTCTGCAAATGCATAACTGATATGGGTGAAGAGTCTGGGGTCTGGAGTAGCAGTACCCCAATATGTTACATACGCCAAAGCGACTCTGCCTTCAACTCTTTCAGAGGGGATATAAACCTTCTCATCATCATCCGGTATAATAGGAATTGGCTCTTTCTGACAGGCCTGAAACATAACCAGTACAAAAAGTACCGGCAGAAGTATTTTTCGCATTTTATATTTTGAGTTTAAAATGATGTAATTATAAGAATAATAATTATCTGAACAAAAATAGTTTTACAATAAAATTTGAGTACTCAAAATATTTAAATTAATTTCGTTATTTAGATTTATTGTTTCAATAATTTCTTGTTAGAAAAATAGTAAATGGAAATTAAAATGGATATAGCTATGCAAAAAATATTAATTATCTTTAACAGAGAGCCATACGATAATACAGATGTTACCTGGAACGGTCTTCGTCTGGCCGAAGCATTAAGAAAATCGGGAAATGAAATAAGAATTTTTCTGATGAATGATGCTGTTGATATGGCAAGGGATATATGTACCCCACCTGAAGGATATGACCAGGATCTGTCAAAGATGCTTAAAGACCTTATCTCTAATGGGGTAAATGTTCAGGTATGTGGCACATGTATGTCACGTTGTGGGATATACAAGAACCACCCATATTTTGAAGGAGCTCATAATTCAACCATGGCGTTTTTGGCCAATTGGGTAACAGAGAGTGATAAAGTGCTGACATTCTGAAACTGTTGAGCAAGTGTGTTGAAATTAAAATTAAGCCAATTTCAGAAAAATGAAATTGGCTTAATTGCTTAATATCAGAATATTTATTCAGCAGGATGCAAATACATCGAGTGAAACCGGTTAGTTGTACAGCAGGTATTTCTTACGGGTCTCTTTGTACTGAAAAAGTGCAGGCTCCCAACTATCTCTTATCTCCTGCTCACTCTTGCCTTCGATAATCTGTTTTCTTAGAATATCTGTACCGGCAAGTCTGTCAAACCTTCCTTCGCGGAAAAACTCCTCTTTCTTAGGGTAGAAGTTGTAGAATTCTATTAACCAGCTTAGGTTTATTCTTCCTGTCTCCTTAAAAATGTTTGTGTCGTATTCGCGGAGGTCAAGTCCAAAACACTCAACATCTTTATGAGGAGGATTTGTGCTCATACCTTCAATAGATACAGGTGTGAAAGAGAACGAGTAGTGCTCTTTAAGTTCCGGATTGCCAAGTACCTGGAATGGGAAATACGTACCTCTTCCCTGGCTGATTACTGTCCCTTCGAACAGACAAAGTGAAGGATAAAGCAGTATTGACTGGTGAGTGTTGAGATTTGGTGATGGGTCAATAGGGAGAATGTATAATTTGCCATGCTCATAGTTGGCAACCTCCACTACTGTTACTTTACATTGAACTCCATTTTTTAGCCATCCCTCTCCGTTTATCATATTTGCATACTCTCCGAGTGTAAGACCGTGGAGGATTGGAATAGGGTGCATTCCAACGAATGATTTAAAGGTTGTGTCCAGAATAGGTCCGTCAACGTAGTAGTCGTTTGGGTTGGGGCGATCCAGAACAATAAGTTCAACATTGTTTTCGGCGCAGGCCTCCATTACATAGTGCAGGGTTGAGAGGTATGTGTAAAAGCGTGTGCCCACATCCTGCATATCAAAAATCACAACATCAACACCGTCAAGATCCTCAGGAAGAGGCTTGTAGGTTTTTGACCCATAAAGCAAACTTATTGGAACACCTGTCTGCAGATCTAATGTATCATATCTGTTCCCTCCGCGAAATCCGTGTTCCGGGCTAAAAATTCTTACCACATTCACTCCGCTTGCAATAAGAGTGTCAAGTAACGGGGTTGTTCCTACAACTGAACTGTTGTTAATGGCAAGAGCAACGGCTTTGCCCTCTAAAAGAGGTAGATAAGCATCTGTTTGATCGGCTCCCGGAATAATTTCCGGCTCTCCCTTTTTGGTGCATCCGATAGCCAGAAGAGCCAGAAATAAAACTGTCAGAATTGTACGGTTAGTCTTCATAGTTTTTATATTTTGGTTAAAAAATACGGGTTGTCAACAAATATACAAAATCTGACAGTGTAATTATAATTTAAAAGCGATTATTACAGTTTTTCAACCGGGACTTGTATTTCGGTGAGCCATTCACCCTCAGATTGCTTGTTCCAGATACCGTCGATGTAACAAAAACGGGGTTTGTCAGTAATCTTGAAGCCACCTTTTTCGATATGGTTATAGAGAATGGCGAATGATTCCGGTAGTGCTTCGTAAACTCCGTAATGGTTAATACAGGCAGCTGTTTTTACAGCAGGAATATCTTTAAAAGTTATCATTTCGGAATCTTCTTTGCGTTGAGCTACTGCCTCAAAATATTCAATATCTATGTTGGTGCTGCAGTACTCCTCATTGTGATCTATTGTGAAACAGTATTCAGGATTTGCACACTCGCATCCAAGTCTGGCCATCTCGGGACCAATTACATTAGGGCAAAGGTTAAACAATTCGTGATAGCCCCCAATAACTCTTCTGTGGGTGGCCGCTGTTACGGCAGGTAATGATTTGATGAAAATTTGTTCCATAATCTCTCTTTTTTGGAGCTTATTTTCAAGCTTCGATAGTTCTTCTGCCCTTTTTTTGAGAATAATAAGTTCGTCGCTGCACTCTTTCAGTTTTTGCTTAATCTCATCAACCGATGGCATCTCCCTGCCATCTTCAAAAATCTCCTTAATCTCTTCCAGAGAAAATCCAATCCCTTTCAGATAGATTATCAGATTCATTTTACTAAGTTGATCAACTGTGTAGTACCTGTAGCCTGTCCACTTGTCAATCTCGTCCGGGGCAATCAATCCAATCTCTTCATAATGGCGAAGTGTTTTAACAGTCACCATGTTTAGCTTTGAAAACTCGCCGATTTTTAATTTAATTTTTGTTCTGTTCATAAACTTGCGCAATGTTTACGGGTGCAAATATATTCCCTGCCCTTAGGGACGAGTCAAAAGATTTGTGATAAATTTATAAAAATTTTAACTCCTCTGTAATATTTCTGCATGTCGTGCGACTAATATGGGTGAAAAGCAAAAAGAGATGAACAACTACGAACAGGGTTTTATCAACTTCATCAATGAAAACAGAAACATTATCTACAAGATCTGTTTTCTCTATTCAAACAAACTTCAGAGTCATGATGATCTCTATCAGGAGGTAATCATTAATCTGTGGAACGCTTGGCCAAAGTTCCGCGGAGAGTGCAAAGTGCAGACCTGGGTTTACAGAATATCACTTAACACTTGTGTGAGTTTTTTGAGAAGAAGCAAAGCAAGACCGGACTCAATGCCACTTACCAAAAACATCGAAGTAATTGCAGACGAGGGGGATATGGTAAAGGTTCATGAATTGTACCGATTAATTGGTAATCTGGGAAAACTCGAAAAGGCGATTGTTTTGCTCTATATAGAAGAGAGGTCTCATGATGAAATCTCAAATATAATAGGGATTTCCCGTTCAAATGTAGCTGTTAAGCTTTTCAGAATAAAAGAGAAATTAAAACTAATGTCAGAAAATTAAATCAATTATGGAATTAGATCAACTGAAGGCCAACTGGCAAGAGCTATCCAAAAAAATGGAAAACTCAGAGATATTTAACAGAAAAGTGACAATAAATATGCTAAAGAGAAAAGCAGACTCCACTATTGGTAAATTGGAGAGATTTGAGTACTTCTTTCTTGTCCTGAGTGTGATATTAGCCGGGCTGTACTCTACACTCCTTGCAATAAATGAAGAGAGGGCATTCAAGAACGAAAGTATAATGGTAATCATTGCTGTATTTGTACTTGCGGGAATATGGCAGGGATACAAAATTTATCTTCTCGGCAAGATCAAATATGATAGCTGTACCACCATTGATTTGCTCAAAAGAGCTTCGGAGTTTAAACTAATGACACAGGCAAGGTTTGTTGCGGGTATGGTGCTGTTGATCCCGACAATAATTCTGCTTGTGAATTTTCAGAGAGATATGCTAACCAGAGAGATGATAGTGGGAATGGTTGTAGGTGGTACATTTGGTCTTCTGATTGGAATAAGAGCCTTTCTTATGCATTGGAAAAATATTGACGAACTAATTTATGATCTTAAAGAGATCAAAAGCTATGAAAAGGAGTGATAAATTCTTTTGTAAGGCATTTCTTGCGGGCACACTTTACTTTGCGGTTTACAATATTGTAACAAGAGTTTTTGATTTTGAAATTTTTATAGTGGACTTTGTCTATAAAGCAGCCTTAATTACAATATTAGTCTCAGCTGGATGGTGTTTGGGCAGAAGAATCTCTCCCTACAAAGTCCTCGAAGGTAATAGCGGCAGAGCCTTGTTTAAGAAGTGACTGTTTGGAAATATAAAAATCAGCTATTTAATTAGCCAGTTGTGCCACTCTTCCTCTAGATTCTTTAGCTCTTTCCCGTATACACTTTCCCACTGTAAATCTGATCTCCACAGCTCGTGGAAACTCTTAAGGCTATACTTTTTAATTAAGAATCCTACAAAAGAGCCAGAAGCGGCGTATCCCATTTGAGTGAACTCTTTGTCTGCTCCTATCTGAAGCTCTACAAGCTTTTCGATTGGGAGCAGCTTCTCGCTTTTTAGAAAAGCTAGTGATACATCATGGACCCTTTTTGCCGGTAAGGGGCTATTTTCAGACTCAATTGATTCTGCCTCGGCGTACATTGCTATACCTTCATTGAGAAAAGAGGTCTGGCGACCCCAGTTTTTATTGAACATAATATGAGTAAGTTCATGAACAGCAAGTGCATAATCATTATTCTCTCCATCAGAAATTGAGAAAATTCCCGCTTTCCCTGCAGCCAGACCTTTACCCCAGTGGTTTGTGTAGAACAGCTTTTCGTCATAGTCTGAGAAGTAGGTGATGAGTTGCTTCTCCTTTGCAGGGTTAAGTTCTTCAAAAAGTTTGTGAAGAAATTTAAGTGCATTTTCGTTATTTTCTGCAACCTTCTGTGCCGAAGTGCTATCCAGGGTATTTTTATTAAACCTGATTGTGCAATGCGCCGTTTCAATTATTTCGAATTTGCCCTTGAACATTAACTCAAAATTGAATATTGGTTCTCTCATCACCGGTAATCTGTTTTTTGCAAGGGACTCTTTTACCGATTCAATATCATATCCGTTAGCGTACAGCATTGAAAAAGCGGTGGTACGATCTAGCGCAACAATAGGAATCTCTCCTTTTTCGAACCTGATGTTTTCAAGGTCGAAAAGAGGATTCTCCTCCTCAACCGAAAAGAGAACAATTGCGGTAACGCCTTCAATAATAAGTTTGTTGATGTTTTGAGTGACAGAGGATTTGTTTTCAGAAAATTTTTCTAATTCAGGAGAATACAACACAACTCTATCTTTAATCTCAACAATCTGGCCGTCATAACCTTCTCTATGTAGCAATGATGGAACAAAGACTAATGGCTTGTTGACGCTGACATCTGTTTTATACCCGTTGGTCCCAAAAGGCCCGCTTGCAGGACCGGCCAGCGGGAAAAACCCAATATTCATATTGCTCCCGCTTTTAAATTTTATGTCGGCAGTTGCCCAGGGAATTGAAGCCTTACCTGAATAGAAGTAGGGTAATTCGGGGCCTTGTGAACATGCTATGTTTGCTGTTAATATTAAACAGAATATTGTAAGTAAGAATTTGGATGATAAATTACAGGATTTCATTTTTTGTTTTTGGGGATTTTTTCTCAGGAAGTACAATATCATTCGACGAATATATAACTCATGAGGGTTACTTTCTTCTGATTATCAATTTCCATTTGGGGTTAAAACTTTTGACAATTTTAAAAAATTGGATGACAGTATCGCTCAGTATTTGAGATACAAATGTAGTTGAGTAGGATATATTAGAAGTAAAAAATTACCTGAAATTGTAATAAAATTTGTTGAAATTGCGTTATTGAAAGGTGAATGTGTGGAAAAAGCGTTCAAAGTTGTGTTTGGATATGAGTTGAATTTACTTAACTCCTCTTAATAAATGTTCACAGACACAGTTCCAGAACGGGGTAGTGGGGTTCGTTAAAGCCGAATTTTCTGTAAAGTTTCTCTCCGTCCTTTGATGTATGGAGAGAAATTTTGCTTATTCCCCTACGCCCGGCCTCATCAATGAGTTCCTGCAGAATTACTGCCGAGTAACCTTTTCTTCTCTCCTCAGGCACGGTGTACATATTAAGTATATCCCCCTCAAGATATAACGGTTTGTTTGCATCTCCGGGAATCTTCTTAATAACCATTGCTCCAAAGCTTACGACCTTCTCACCCTGTAGCGCCATATATGCAAAGAACCGCTCTCCCTGCATGGCTTCACTGAAGTACTCATTAAGCCCCTTTTCAAGCTCTGCTTTGTACTCCGGCGAAAGCTCTCCCTGCATCTCTTCCAGATATTCCATCCTGTATTTTGTTAGAAGCTCTATCTGCTCCATTCCAATCTTTTGTAGGGTTATGTTCATTAGAATAAATATTTTTTCAAAGTTACTACAAATTGGCGCGGAGATTATTTCCCTCACGATATTTTCTGGAGATATCAAGAGCTTTATTCCCGATGTAAAGTTTCTTAGGTGTAATTTTAGTTATATGGGATCTGTTTACAAGATATGAGCGGTGTATTCTAATAAATCGGGAATCAAGTGCCATTTGCCAGTTTGAGATATTCCTCTTTGTTCTGTATGATGTATCAGTATTTGTTCTTATCCACACCTCATCGTCACAGGATTCAATATAAACGATTGATTCAATTTCGATTGATATTCTCTTTCTATCTGATGTAAATTCAATGTATTTTGACTTTTTAATATCTGTCATTGATTTAATTCTGCTTTCAAGCAGCTTCTCCAGTGATAAAAAGGCAATTATTATTAGCCATATAAAAAAGGGATTAAAAACTAAGTCTGCATTTTTTTCAGACATATAGTTGATAAGATATATGTCAACCAGGATAATACATAGGTATTCGATTATCAGTACAGCAAATGCCAGACACATCATGTGGAACACCCCTCTCAAGCGTTTAGTGAACGAAATATCTTCGATGAAAAATTTTGCTGTTATAACTCCGGGCAGTGTTGCTACCGAAAGCATAAGCGCAGATGAGTATCCATCTGCGGTGCTCATGAATACACCGCTCAGCAAAAAAGTCACGAATACCCAGTATTGAAAATTGATAAAACCGTTCATACCATAAAATTAGATCATTTAAATCAACTTCACTACCAATTTTAACTTAACATTCTAAATTTCGATTAAACAGCGGGTTTTTACACCCGGATGAGGGGTTTTGTAATGCGCAACAGGAGGTAATCTGTTAAGAATGAGGTTAACTTTGTAATAACCTTTTAAAATTATTATCATGTCAATCAGATCATTGTTTCTTGAAGGTGGAGTCTTTGGAATGACTCTGCTCACCATAGTATTAATCCTGATTATTCTTGCTGCGTGGAAAGCTCCGGCCTGGGTAAAGGAACTTGGCTTAATTGCCCTTATGACCGGAGTTTTATGGACGTTTAGTGGTTTTTACCAGATTAGTGACATTGTTGCCGATAATCCGGGAATCACTCATGATGTTATATTCGGAGGTGTAAGAGTAAGCTTAATACCCTTTTTTTACGGAGGGTCAATCTATTTGGCGTCTCTGATACTGCGTATTATAAACAAACCGAGGTTGTAAAATTTTTCTCCGCGCCAGTTTTGGATATGTGTTTGCTAAACAGGTGTATGCAAAATAGACTTATGCGAATTTGCTCTTGCATTTGCATAAGTCTCTTTTGTAATGTGTTGAAAAGAAATTAGTTGTCCAAAAGTGGCGCGGAGATTTTTTTTATCCAGCTTGTGAGATATTCTGCTATACTCTCCATGCCTTCATAGTTTACCTTATCTTCGGTATCTTCAGGAGTATGAATCTCTATTGGGATACCTGTATAAAATTCAATAGTTGGAATCCGGGCGTGAATAAAAGGGAGAGCGTCACTCGGGATGCCCTTACTTTTAATAAGATTAAGATTGCTCTCTAGTTGAGGGATATGTTTAACAGCCGTCTGTTTATCTTTGCCTGAGTAGTGGTAATACAAGGAGTCACCCTTTAATCCTCCAAGTAGATCCAGATTTACCATTAATTCAATGCTCTCATTTGGAAAGGGTAGGTTTTCTAAAAAGAATTTTGACCCTGCTATCTTTCCCTCTTCTGCTCCAAATGCTACGAATATAATATTGTGATATGTATCTTCATTTCTAAGCTTTTTAGCCAACTCAAGCATCATTGCAACACCAGAGGCGTTGTCGTTGGCTCCTGGGTGAATTACACCCTTTCTAGTGCCGATATGATCGTAGTGTGCTCCAACAATTATGTACTTGTCACTCTCTCCTCTTTTAACTCCAACTATGTTTGAGGTTTGGATAATGTTCGAATATCTTATTGCATCAATTTCAATGTCATAGTCAAGAGGTATCTGAGGGATTATTTGTTTACTTGCAACTGCATTGTTATAACGATTATACTCCTCTTTTGAAAAGATTCTGAAAAAGTCAGAGGTGTCAATTTGGATTTTAATTACTTTGTCTTCGGTATTGTAATCCGTTGAGTTGAATGGGGCAATTCTCTTCCGGATGAATCTTCTACTCTCTTGGTGACTTTTATACTCGTTAAAAAGGTATATTAATGAAGTTGCCCCTGATGGCTGTAGCTGTAACATATCTATTTTTTTGAGAGATTTCAGCCAATTTGATACTTCATCGGTGTGTTCAATGAATGTTTTAGAAGGATACAAAATAACAGCCTTGTCTCTGAGACTGCCATCTGCCAATACGCCTCTATCCAAACAGTAGCCAATGAAGGAACATTTTGCCTTTACTATTGCGGTTTGATAATGGTTGCTGAGACCAAAATTTGTAACTGTATGAATCGAAGAGTCTCTCAAATTGATAAATCTCAAAACTCCTTCGTAAAATGATGAGTAAGTATATTCGAATGGCTGCAAATAGGAGTCGCTACCTTTATGGTGTTCCAAATTATTTAAGCTGAATTGTTCAGAAATGTAGCATTGGGCCAGTGAATCTTCAATTGTACCGGGAAACCTTCCGGCCATCTGTTCAGATGTCAGATACCTCACTACCTCTTTCATTGAGGATTGAGCATATACCTCTCCACTTAGCAAAATTGCTAAAAGGAATGACAGTATGACATGACTTCTAACTAATTTTTTCATGATCATCATTAGCCGATCTCTTCAAAAACTGGTTCATCTTCGCTCGCAACAGGACAAGTTTCATTAAGTGATTCAATTATGGCAAATATAAGGCTGTTAGACATAAAAACAGCTGTTGTTTTACCTGTTTTTATCCACACCGGTTTCCCGTTTTCGTCTGCTTTCAATAAGTCAATATCTGAAGAATTTTCTATACAGGCGCCACATTCAATGCAGTTCTCATGATTAATGTAAAATGTGCTACCACCAGAACGGGTTTTTATCATTGATTTTGTATTAATTACGGTGGAATTATTAGTTGATTTAGTGATTTCGGCCTTAGTTTGTAATTCTTCTTTCGAGCAAGATAATGTAAGAATAAAGGTAATTGCCAGTGTTAGTTTAACAAGATTGTTTTTCATTTTTTGATTTTGTTGGATAAATGATATAATATAGAAATAGTTAGTCCAAAAGTAGATTTGCTATTTGGATTATGCTTCACAAAACTTGGTGACGATGTATATTTTAGCACTCAGTGTGTGTTTTCTCCGCGCCACTTTTGGATATATTTTTGTTTCCCAGGTGCTTGCAAAACAGACTTTAATAAAATCGCGTGTTATTTTATTAAAGTCTGTTTTGTAATAGATTGGAATATAACAAGTTGTCCAAAAGTGGCGTGGAGATTAGCGTTACCTGAATAGCGGTTGAAAACAGGGCGCAACATCTCTACAGTTTCAAGAAATGAAGGACGGGAATCCGTAAACCGGTCAATCTCTCTGTGAAGCAGAATTCCCTGCTGTATTTCCGGCGGATAATTCTCATGACTTTTGCCCTTTACAAAATCTCCGATAAAGTTACCCACCTGCAATTGCCGGTTGCCTCTGGAAAGAAATATGTGCGCCAGATAATTCAATCTTTTTTTTACAAAACTACTAATGGTTATGGTTAAAAGAAGAAAAAGCAGATATAAATACCTGCTTTTTCACCCTAAACACACTTTGACCTAAACTTAACCTATGAAACTAGAGCTATTCACTATTTTGAATTATTTAATAATACTGGTTTATTTTAGACTGATATATCTTTTAAGAAATCCAGTATTCCGAATATTCTGAGAAGCCAAATAATAACTATGATTACAACGACGATATTCAAGATTCTCTTGATTTTCACATCCATTGGAATATAGGTGTTAACGAGCCACAAAACGATGCCTGCAACAACAAGTACAATTAAAATAGTAAGTAATGGCATAATATATTTTTTAAGTTTTTACTGTACCAAAGTTAACTTTCAATAATTATAAATTCTTTATAGAATTCCATGAAAAATTTACAATTTTCACACATTTACGTTGTAGGAGATGCCACTGTTACTATCAGTATTAATCAGGTCAAGACAGTTTATGGGAGATATATTCTTTGGCCGTCTGAAGTGTAATACTCTACTATTCCATATTTTTCCAGCGTACCTTTGATATCTTCTACCTTGCCCTCAATGAATACAAGGCATTCGTATGGTTTTATATATTTTTGGGATGCCTTTCTTACATCTTCTGCAGTAATGGATTGTAACTTATCTGGATAAGTTGCCAGATAATCGTCAGGAAGGTTGTATTTATCTTTTACCATACCGAATCCAATTATTGCAGGTGAGTTAATATTTGACATTGAAAGGGAGAAGTCTCCGAGTAGTCCGCTCTTTGCCCTATTTAATACCTCATCAGATACAAGCTCGTTCCTCATTCTTAGCATTTCAAAAAATATGTTTTCAAGTGCATAGGCTGTCTCTTCATTCCTTACCATTGTTGCACTTACACAACTTCCTCCTGTAATATTATTGGAGAGAAAGTTTTTTGCACCATAGCTTAATCCTTTGTCAAGACGGATGTTCTTATTTAGGTTTGAGAGGTATCCGTCTCCATAGATCTGATTCATAACCATTAGAAGCGGTTCGTTTTCTCCATATGGAAAAGCATCGAGTAGAGGCCATTTTACCGAAATCTTAGACTGAACAGCCTCAGGTTTATCAACTACATAAATTCTACGAGTTTGTGGAAAATTATACGAATACAAATTAGTGTAATCTCCTTGAAATCTGTTCCCGTTTTCCCATTCGTTTAAATAATTCATTAGTAAAAGATTCGCCTCTTCAATCGTGAAATCCCCTGAGATTATACAGTAGCTGTTATCCGGATTAATATATTTATTTAAGTAAGAGATTACCGCTGCTTTTGTAATAGTGTCGTACACCTCGGCTCTCTCTTCTGTTTTTTGAAGTGAGATGTCTTTATAAAATGTAAGAGAGTCCTCCAGAGTGGCCATAAAATTTCGAGTTAATGCTTTTTTTGGCGCCTTCTCTGATTCTCGTACCCTTGAAGCGTTCTTAAGAGCACTCTCCCTCACATATTCCTCACTTATTTTTGGAGCCGTAATGTATGAAGCCATCATTGTTAACATTTTTTCAAGCTGACTCTTCATTCCTGCACATGAGACTCCGTTAACGGAGCCCCCGACAGATGAGGCATAGTAGTCGGTAATCTCTTTAATTGTGTCTGAACTATAATTTAAATTACCCTTTGAAAATATCTCAGCGAGAATCTTTCTTGCCTCCGGCTCTCTCTCTTCAGGAATAAGTGGCACTCCAAAATCTATCGAAATTCTGAATTTTGGGTACCCTCTCTTCTGTATAAGAAAGACCTTCATGTTGTTATCGGCTGTAAAAGAATGAAATTCTCCGATTTTTATTGGTTTTGCCTCTGAAGGCTTTGGTTTTATGTCGGGATTGATCTGAGCATCAAGAGATGCAAAATTAAGTATAAGTGCTATCAATAAAATTCTTCTATTCATCTCGCTATTTTTTTGGATAGATAAGTAGTATAGTGCGATTATCCGGAGTGAAATACCTTTTAGACACCCTTATTATATCTTCATTTGTTATTGCTAGAACTGATGGAATCAGATTATTTACCCGCTGAGTGGTTCCCCATTCCAAATAGCTTATTGCAAGCATGTCTGCAAGAAAAGCCATGTTATAAAACATATCTGTATAACCACTATGATAAGAGTGTTTTAGCTGGGATAACCTCTTTTCATCTAACCCGTTTTTCGCAAGATTATTCAATTGGTCCTGGATGCTTTCAACTACATTTTCATACTTGAGAGTGTCCTTGAATGAACTTCTAAACCACATGTTTCCTGCCATTTCATATAACTCCTTTGATGATGTAACTTTCAATATGCCAGGGTTTTCTTTAGTTATCTCATGTAATGGATTGTTGCCTGTGAAAGTGAGGTGAGAATTTATAAAGTCAAGCACAACGGCATCTTCGTGCGTCTCAGGAACAGCTTTATATGAAATAACAATATGAGGGTCTTTTATTCCCCTGATAGAATCACGAATTATTCTATGGCCATTAGTTCCAGAAATATAGGGGGGTTGAATTACAGCCCTCCCTTTTGGGATTCTCTCAAAGTAGGCTTTAATATATTTTTTTGCCTCCGATATATCTACATCACCGGTCAAAACAAGGCATGCGTTGTTTGGGATGTAATACTTATTAAAAAAAACTTTAAAATCATCCAAGGAAGCTGCATCAAGATGCTCCATTGAGCCAATAACAGGCCATCTGTATGAATAATTTTCATGATCGATGGCCTGCATTCTTTCGGGGATTCTGCCCATTGGGTTAATATCGTATCTCTGGCGACTCTCCTCTTTTACAACCTCTTTTTCTCGCCCAATTACCTTTTCTGAAATAACAGGATGAAACATTCTCTCAGATTCAATCCATAATCCAAGCTTTAGCTGATGGGAAGGCAAAATTGTATAGTAATAAGTTCTGTCGGCTGATGTATTTGCATTACTGTACCCGCCTGCCTCTCTCAGGTAGTGTTCCAGCTCTCCTTCCGGAATGTTTTTTGTGCCGTTAAATAGAAGATGCTCAAAAAGATGTGCAAATCCGGTTCTGTCAGGACGCTCATTTTTACTCCCCACATGATACATAACCCCAACGTTGACGATAGGCGAGGAATTATCCTGATAAATAATTACATGAAGGCCATTTTTGAGTTTATACTCTACAGTCTTTATGGTTGGAAATACCTCTTCTCGGGCAATTATTCCTGTAATACTTAGTAGTGCAATAATTAATATGCAGGCTCTTTTCATTATAGATGTTTTAGAAAGGTTTTGATATGTATGTAACAGTCATATCGTTCGGAACCACAATGTTAAAATCTGCCCTGCTATTCTTCTTGTCAAAATGCATAACCGATGATTGTTTAATAATTGAGATGGTCTTTACACTAATATCAGGATTATAATACTTAAGGTAATATACTATTGAGTCATGAAAAGCTGAGTGGTACTCTCCATTGAAATGATAAAAAAACATTCCGGGTTTCCAGTTTTTTAATATAAAATAGGCCATGGTTGCATCTTTTATTGCCTGTGCCTTAACTAAATTTGATGGCTTGCTTCCATGCATAGCATTTGAAGAGCTTCTGGTTTCCTGTTGCTGTTTCAACTCAAACTCTTCGTCAGAAGGGAAGATTTTGGCCATATTTTTATATGCAGGTTGAGTAAGGTCAAAATGAATAGGGAGTGGCGGGAAGTAGCTTTTTGCCTGATCGGATAATGAGTCAAGATACTCAACCCCTTTTTGGAATACAATTCTCGCATATCTTCTTGGAATATTAGTGCAGATAAAAGGAAGTTTTTTTGATTTTACATATTGCAGTATTGGTTGATAATCTGTAGCAAAATTTGGCCAAAGTTTACTGCTTTCTGTATATGATTTTCCATCTACAAGATTGTAAACCAGCATTTCATCCATTATCAGTTGATTATCAGTCTCCCACATCTCTGCCCCCACAATAAGCTTATCTCCTTTTATTGAATGGATAGATTTAAGCAGGCTTAGTTCCATCCAATGAGATATGGGGTCGTCGTGTAGTTCACCAAACAGCATAATGTCTGCAGCTACTACTGAGTTTACCATTTGTGAATAGGTTACCCTCTCTCCCTGATCATTATAAATTACATATGCCGGGAAGTCATTATTGTATGTCTCTGTTTTAGTCTCCCCCTTTTTATTATTGACCTGGGCTAAAAGTGCTGTTGAAGATAATATCAGCAGAAGTATAAGTATTTTTTTCATATAGAGTTTTATAAGTTAGAAGTTAAAACAAAGCGATAATGACATTAAATAATATTTGTCATTTAATGTGAATGAGGATCGGTTTTCGTAATTATTTAATTTTATTGGCTTAAGAAAATCACCGGAAAGAGATATGTCCAATCGATAGCCCCCTGCAATATCAAATTCTGAGCAAACTCTTGCTCCGGCCCTGTAAAAGTCGGAGGTATGATATGCAAAAGCAGGAATAGCAATTTCTGTATTGAAAAAGTTGCTGGAAGCAGCCATTGGATTGTGATTTCCGGAGAGATTCATTTTATATGAAAAAAGCCCTCCGAATATTAAGTTAACCGCTCTATTTTTACCGGATATTACATCTGCAGAAAGTGTCCCCTCAAGATTTGTATATTCTAAAATATGACCGTAATTATAATCATTCTGACTTGAGTTATCCAACCTCAGTTTTGCAGAGAGCTGCCTTAATACAGAGTTGCTCCTGATATACGAAACATCAAGGTCTGCAGTAATCGAAAAAAACTGATAATTATCCTGGTAAGCGTTCGTACTCTCTTTGTAGACAGCTCCGTCTCCATGTATGTTTTTGATGTCAAAATTTGTAACAAAACTTCCTGAAGATGTAACACTTCTGTGCCGCAACGAGAGATCATGAGAAAAATAACTATATCTGGAGATGTCCTCCCTTCTGTTATTTAATGTGGATAATGACTTAAGTAACCACTCTTCACTACCGTAATCTATCGCATATATTGCATCAAAAGAGCTGTTTGCAGAAAATTTGCGATATGAAATCAACGCTCCGTAACGAGAATCAATCATTCTCATCTGAGATGGTGAATTGTCCCAGGTTCCAAGACCCTGGTTAAAGAACAGGTGGTACTTTTCCGGCTCTGTACCATGCTGATATTTGTTAGAAATATTGGGTTCGTTTTTTAATCTTTGGTACAAAAGTCCTATGGATATATAATTCTTCCCATCAAAATTCATGGTAAGAGAGGGAAGAACCTGAATTTTGAGTGTTGTATTATCATTTCTGCTGTCAAATGTCCGAAAATGGAGATCCCCCAGATATTTCAAACCAATTCCGGCACTTAACCTGCCGGATATGTTTTTCTGAGCAGCAACATTGAAATCATAAGACTGACTTTTCCAGGTTCCCTCCTGTTCTATCATGTAATAATATGGAGACCCGTTGGTAGGAAGGTTATACGACATATTCCATTTACCTGTCTCTGCATTACCGTTTGTGTATGCAACAGAACCAAAGAACCTCCAACCATTTACAGGCAAGCTTTTTACAGACTCCGACTTGATCTCAAACAGATTTTTTGAGAAGAACAATTGAGGATGTACATAATCTCCCCCGGAAGATGAAAATCCTGTTGAGATAAGCGCATAATCACCCTTTTCCCAGACAGATAGAAGAGAGGGCACTTTATCAAATATCAGGTGATACTCCTCTCTTTGCAGAGAACGATCAATAACATCTGTAACTCTTGTGGAATCTGGATTGCCTGCAAAACAGCTCCCAATAGAGAGGAAAATAATGCCAACAATTCCTAATTGTTTCTTCATCATAATTATAATCTGAGAATTGGACTAGTTTAAATTGTAAGAGCGAGGTGTTGCCGGGGCTACAACTTCAAAGTCATTAGAGGAGTTGTTCGAATCTTGAAGCACTTTTCTTCCCGAAGCTAATGTCTTGGCTACTTTTCTTCTTAAACTCTTTCCGGTATAGTTTGCACTGCCATTCTCCTGAGCGTATGTAAAACCTGAATCAATTACTGCTGGAAGGCGTTTAAACGCTGCAGAGCTGCTCTTCGCCAGAATATCTACACCATCAATAATTTCACTTACAGGAATTTTCATGTAAAATACCTCTGAAGTAGTGATTGTCGGATCTTTTATAGTCTCTGTAAATACCGGTCCTGATTTAACGAGAGCTATTGATGCATAGTCATCCATGTTAAAGAAACCGTTGTTCTGAATATTTAAATAAATACAATTCATGTTTGGAACATTTGGATTATCTACATCAAAGAATGAATTTCCGGTTCTTCCGAGTGATTGCAGCCAAGTAATTGCATATGTGTCAAATTGTGCAGTTGAATTATCAACTGTAAGTGCAAGAGGTTTTAGTTCTTTATAGTTAATGGCATTTATTGCAATTACTGCTCCCATTCCTGGTTCTAATGGGTATTGGGTGCCTGTTCCCGGGAACTGCAGAATTTTGGAGGCATAAACAAAACTTGTAAGAGGCAGTCCAAGAGGAACATCAGTTGAGCCTTGCCCGGCTTTTGATGGAGAAAGGTATGCAATGTAAAGTTTGTCAAGATATTGAGTTTCATCTGAGTTGTTGAAAATCTCAAAAAACTGGTCTTTGAACATTATTGCATAACCATCATTGGCTGCACCCAAAGAGTAAACCTCCTTTATAACAAGATCTCCTCCGGCTTTACCGTCAAGAGTCAAGGTTTGTCTGATGGTTTGCAAAGGCATCACAGCAATGTTCTGTAGATTTGCATTTATTGTAATAGCTTTATTGAACCCTGTGTAGTTGAAAGCAATTTCAGCAGTTAGTTCCTTGCTTGCAGATATATTGTAAGTTGATGGGGCAATATCTTCAAATATTGCCACTCCTGCTTGATTTGTGAGAACTGTTTTTTTTGTATTGTCAATAGTGTTAGTAATCTCAACAGGAATATTGCCAATTGCGACTCCATCAAATGCCGCAGATGTTGCTAATGTAACCTCAATAACAGAGAGCTCTGGTGCTTTCTTTTCACAGGCAGAGATCGTTATTACTGCGACAAGTGCAGTAATGAATAGACGAAGATTGATTTTTTTCATGATTAAATATTTAGTTTATAGGATTTATTAAGCTTAATTCTTTCTTTAGAGTGTTTTATATTTTAAATGATATGCCAAATCCAAAAGAGATCTTACTGTTAAGAGTATATCTGCTATTGCTGTATTGGTCGGTGTAATAGGGATTGTACCAGAAGCAATTATTTGCATAGAATGTAAAGCTGTGTCCCTGCTTTGTCTCTTTTCTGATATTAAGATGAAAGTTTGGATAGAAAGGTGATATTGATGGGAACACTTGTGTTGGACTTAATCTTAAATCTTTATACTCCTCTGAACCTCTTTCATTTTCAGGGATCTCTATTTGGTTCCCCATTGTATCGTAGTAAGCAACAGGTAACAGATCTGGGTTTACATTGACTGTTTTGTTGTAAATGTTTAACTCTGTAGTGAGTGTGACAATAATTTTAAGGTCTGGGATCTGCTGAATAAGTGTCAGATTTGCATTCGCAATCTGAACCGACCTTTCCCAACTGTTATATACTCCGTATCTGCTTTTTGAGACAGAGGTATTTGATACTCTAACAGAGGGTACATCATCAAGGGTACGACTACTTACATATTGCCCTGTAAGATTAATTCCTGTGTTTGTTCTTTTAATTCTTGGAGGAGCAAATGTTAGCTCAAATCCTTTTGTATCTGAGCGTTGGTTGTTCACATAAACATTGTAAGTTCTTGGAAGGTATGTAATATTATCAGGATCTTCTTCAACAACAGGAGGTCTTCCAACCGGTTCAGAGACTATTCTGTAACCCTGATTCTTAAATACTCCCAATTTAGTAGCAGAGGTTATGCCTCTTGAAAGAAGCTTGTGATATCCGGTTAATCTGACATTATAGCCCGACTTATCGAATTCAAATGCTACCTCGCGTGTCTCTCCTCTGCCAGGTTTTAGAGAGCTGTTGTCGGGGTTTATTACATAAGAGGTGACAATGGCAAGTCTCTCTTCGGGAATAGGATCATAGTAACTTAGATTAACTATGTCAAAATAGACAGGACCGGGATATAAAGTAATCATTGAGGGAGCTTTATATGATACTCCCCACGCACTCCTGATTTTGATGTTCTTCCCAAGACCTATTGTTGCAGATAATCTGGGTGAAAACAGATTAAATCTCTCAATCATCCTGTCATACCTCATACCTAATCTCAGGTTATACATAATATTTTCAAACTCCCTTGTAACAACAGTTTGGTGATACATAGAGAAATTTTTTGATGCAGGTATTTCATGAAACTGGACACCTCTGCTCCCGGGTAATCCTGCCGGTCCGACTCCTCCTTCGTTCTCGACCCTTCCCTCTCCGAAATTTTTATCAAAAGTATATTCAATGCCAGTTGTGAAGGAGAGGTTGTTATTTGCAACCACGCTATTTTGCTCTGACTCAACTCTGAGATATGCATTAACAGGAATCCCTTTCATTACAGTCGTCTGCATATAGCTCAGTGGAGTGTATGTTGTGAAATAGGTTCCTGTCTCAGTTGGTTCAATCATTGGCCTTGGGCCATCTGTAACCTCTTGTTCCAGTTTAGTGTACTGTGAGTTTAAGTTAAAGCTTAATGTATAGTTAAGTCTTCCTAAGAGATTCAGTCTGCCATTGATTCCAAGCATTACTCTGTTGTTCCTTATGTCTCTGTTCGAAAGCAGCACCTCCTGCGGTTCAACTCTGCGGCCATCTCCGCTGAACCCGTATGAAGCATATATTGTATTGCTCCAGTTTTTCTCTTCATTAAAGGTTGATGTCCATCTTGCTCCTACATTAATCCGGTTGAAGTAATATTTCAATTCTGTAGGTTGTCCGACAGAGTATGCATAGTCTGCATCCAGATTAAGATATCCATGCTTGTTAAGCTTTAATCCTCTGGAGACACTAGCCTGATAAGTTGTGGGTGTACTGTTAAAGGTTACACTTAAAGGGGAGTAACCTGCTCTTCTTGTGACAATTACTGCTCCAGATGTAATGTTTCCGTAACGTGCACTTGCAACACCAGTAACAACCTCTACTGACTCGATATTAGATGCCGGAATCTCCCTTAAATCAAGACCCTTGTTTGCAACGTTTGTTCCGCCCGAGAGACTCGAGGCAGGATTTTCTACCTGAAGATTGGCGTCGTTACTCAATGGAGTACCGTCAATAACGATAGCAGTACCAAATGAATTGACAGCAGATGACTCTGTTGTCCTAAGATTGAGCTGTGCTGTTGAAGTTAGCCTTTGAGGTTCCAGTTTTCCCCCGGGAAGGAGAGACATTATATCACTAAGACTTATTGCCTGGATCTGTTTTATTGCTTCGTTTCCAATGGAATAAGTGCTTGATCCCTCTTTACTCTGAGATGAAGTTGCTGTTACAACAACTTCATTTAAACTCAATGACATCTCTCTAAGTGTAAAGTCAACAGACTTAATATCACCAGACAGGTTAATAACTCTCTCCTGGATATCATATCCCAAAAAAGCAACTTTAAGCTTATGCTCTCCCTTTGGGAGCACTATCCGGTATTCTCCCTTATCATTAGAGTAGGTTGAATATTGAGTTCCATCAGTGAATATTGTTGCAAAATAGATTGGTTCACCATTACTTGCAGAGGTAATTCGTCCCGAAACCTCATATCTCTGACCTAACATAACGAAAGGTATGAGCAAGAACAGTACGCAAAGCAGAGTTCTGTTATTCATTCTCTTCTTTAAGTTTTGTAGCGTTTTTGTAGTAATCAGCAGGTACTGTAATTTTTGAGATAAGAGTGTCAAATTTTGTCAGCTGTAATGAGTCGCAAATTCCACGGATATTGTTATAGAAAATAATTGCCAGATCTCTGTTTAGAGATTGTGCCATTATAAAATCTTCATACATTTTGTTCATGGCAACAGTATCGTTGAATATTCCGGGAGTATTCATCCTCTCTTTCACATTTCGAAGCATCATCCCTACATCTTTCAAATTGTTGCTGTAGTTGGCAGAAATCGAATCAAAAAGAGCAATTTGATTATCATTTAGTTGTAGATAAAGTGAAAAAAAATTGTTGGTTCCTTTTATGCTCTTTTCATTCTGGGCCTCTTTTTTCTTGCTCAAATACAGATTAACACCAATTGTACTCACTATTGTTATGTTAAGCACAGATAGTAGTACTACCCATAGTTTTAATCTTCGTACAAGTTTTAGATAGTCATTATTCATAACAGCTTTTTATATATTAAGTAGAATATTACCAAAACCAAAGTTTATGATCTCAACACTAGCTACCTGAGTTGTTTCGTAAACATCAACCAGGTTCCCGATAAAGCAACCGATGCTAATAACAAATGTTACGGAGAACCCATAAACAAGTGCACTTTTGAGATTAAGCCATTTTGTCTCAAATGATGCCTGAAGACTCAGCTCAGTAACGCTATTCATAATCTCATCAACCCTGTTTTTTCTGTTAGCTCCTTGCTTCTCCTTCTCTATTGCAGCATTGAGATATTGATCAAAATCCGGATTATTAAAGTTCTTTTTCATTTATAATTGTTATTAGTTTTATTTTTAATTGTCTCTTAGCTCTTTGAATCAGAGAATCAACAGCTTGAACAGAGAGTGACATAATTTCTGCAATTTCTTTCTGAGACAATCCGTCCAATCGGCTCAGGATAAATGCTGTTTTCTGGGTTACCGGAAGATTGTCGATCTCTTTGTAAATAATCTCTTCCGTCTGTTTACCAGACATAATTGTCTGAGGATTTTCGGGTTTTGTACTCGTTATAAAATCTGTAAGAGCAGCTATTTTTTCGGTATAAAATTCTGGTATTGACTTTCGATTTCTCTTCCTTAGAAAGGTATATGCGCTATTAATACCTATTCTGTATAACCATGTTGAGAACTCCGACTTTCCACTAAAGCTTCCAAGCGATACAAAAGCTTGCATAAATGTCTCTTGAGTAACATCCTCAGCATCCTCTGTCTGATGCACGAAACCTCTGACTAGAATAAAGATTTTCTCATGGTAACGCTCTACCAAAAGTCGGTACATCTCTGTCTCTCCGGAAAGGATTCTATCAATTATCTTTTTCTCGTCTCTCATTGTCTATATATACTTAGACTCAATTCTCAAATTAATCCGTCGCTGTAAATAAAAAAAATCTCATTTTTAAATGAGATTACACTGGCTTTACAGGCCAAACATAGTTCAAATGAATTAATAATATCAGATAATTTTTGCGTGATAAGCGGATAAGCCTGAATAACAGAACAGATATTTTTTAGGCAAATAAATAAATATATTTAAACTATCAAAAATAGTTTGTAAACTAAAAAAATTAGTTTAAATTTGTTCCAGGATTAAATTAACTATTTGAACAATGGTAAAACTTACTGCTAAAGAGGATGAAATAATGACCTTTTTTTGGGAAAAAGGGGCCATGCATGTTAAGGAACTTATTGAGCTTTACCCCGACCCCAAGCCTCATTTCAACACTATTTCAACTATGGTCAGAGCGCTTGAAGCCAAAGGTTTACTGGCGCATAATAAATTCGGATATACGTATCAGTATTATCCTGTTATCACTCCCGGTGAATTTGGCGAAGGCAAGATTAGCGGAGCAATAAACAAGTATTTTGAGAACTCCTACCTGGATGTTGTATCGACTTTTGTAAAGAGAGATAAGATTCAACTTGAGGAGTTAAAAAAGTTGATTGAAGAGATTGAGAATGCAAACAAGATTAAGAAATGACACTTTTACTCTTATATCTGCTAAAGGTTAGCCTGTGTATTGCCGCATTCTATCTTGTATATACAGTAACACTTTCGAGGGAGACATTTTTCAGGCTTAATCGTTTTGTACTTCTGTTGGCTGTCATTTTGTCTATAATCTTACCTGTTTGGACATTAACAATTACCAAAGAGATTATTGCCTCGCCGGAAATAGGGCAAGAGGTGTATGTGGGAGAATTATCCTCACAGCAACAATTAACCTCAGATAAAGTCAGTTACGGCTGGAAAGAGGCAATTCCAATCGCAATTCTTTGTATATATTTTGCAGGCGCTTTGATTCTGTTTTTTAAATATCTACATGGAATACTGCAGATTATTAGGATAATGAAAAATTCCAGAAAAGAGATCTTTTCCAATATCAAACTATATATTTTCCATAAAGCCGTAATTCCATTCAGCTGGTTCAGAAACATAATAATTTCAGAAGAGGATTACATTTCAGGCAAAGAGATAATAATTGAACATGAAAAAGCGCATATTAGGTTGAAACACAATCATGACTTGCTGTTTATCAATATCATAGCAGTTTTTCAATGGTTTAACCCTATATTCTGGCTATTACGAAAAGAGCTTATTACAATTCACGAATATCAGGCCGATAGTTGTGTACTCAAAAATGGCATCGATGCAAGAAAATATCAATATTTACTAATCTCTAAAGGGACCGTTCAGAGTTTTTCCATACCGGTGGTGAATCACTTATGTAGCGGAAACTTTAAAAAAAGAATTAAAATGATGCTTAAAGATCAATCAAATCCGAATAAAGCAATTAAGGTTTTATTTTTAATCCCATTGCTTGCAATTGCTGTAGCAGCTTTTGCCAAAACAGAGTACGTGATATCTCCTCCGGATGTGTTATTGTCAAATGAAATGGTAATATCTCCCCCGGATGTGTCATTATCAAATGAACTCGTGACATCTCCTCCCGATGTTTCATCAAAATCTGAATCAATAAAAGAACCGCAAAGAGACACACAAGTTAACAGAGACCAGGTTGTGCCTGTAACAATTATGAAGAATGGCACATATAGTTTGGGTCAATGGTCCTCTTATTCAAGTAATAAAAACATTAATGAGGCAACCCGGGATAACATCGATCAAGTGATAAAAGATATTGTTTCAAAAATGAAATATCCCAAAGATTCAATTCATTTTTTAATAAAGTTTGAGGAGGGTGATTTGCATACTGTTAATTCCGATCATCTAAAATTACTTCTTGATGTTTTAAAGATCAATGGAATAAAGAGTATCTCTTCTGAGCGTAAAACTAATGAATATATAAAGCTGAAAAAGGGGGTATTATCTGTTAAAATTAACGATGTGGGGCTCTTTTTGGTTAATAATGAATTTGTTACAAACAGTAATGAGGTGGAGTATTTACTCAAGAAGCATATAGAAAAACTGAAATCCGCTTCAAATGAACCAATTATAGCTGAAGTACAAACATCAGGTAAGACTCCAATTGAGGCATTGAATATGCTAAAAGATATCCTTCAAAAAGAGAATATAACCAATGTTAATTATCTGTATGCAAAAAAGGTACAAGCAAATGAAGAGTTCCCTAAATCACTTACAACCAAAATTCCAAAATTTATTGCTCCCCAAATGATCTACCCCGAAGATGCAAAGAAGTCAGCGACAAGGGGAGAGTTCTATGTTAAGATTAAGTCAGAAAAGGGAGTGATAAAACTTGCAGAAGTTATAGATATTAAAGATGATTTTGACACTCCTCGCTGTGAACCACTCATCATTGTGGCCTATGGAAGATCAACGGAGGTAATAACCGAAAAATCAAATGAAACCGAAACGGCCAAAGGGCTGGCATCAATTAAAAATGAGCTGCTCCGAGTTACAGCACTTCTTTCTCAATATGACGATCCTGAATGGAAAAATGCCAATCATGACTTCATACTTCAGGTAATATTTGAGTTGCGTTAACCATTTATCTCCGCGCCAGTTTGTGGTATATGGCAGATATTGAGCGAATTAAAAACAAGCCAACTTATGAAATGAGGTGTACACATAAGTTGGCTCGTTTTTAATTATAACAACCCCAGGCAGTTACCACAAACTGGCGCGGAGATCATTTTTTGTATTAAATTGCAGGTAGAAATCTTTAAAAAAACGGCTATGAAAACTTTCATCAAAGTAATGTTTCTGCTGTTTGTTATGGCATTCGCCACACCAAATTACCTGTCAGCAAATAATTTAAACGAGCCAAACAGGGCCAGAATGGACTCCCTTCTTCCAGTAAGAGGGTTCTGTATCGCTTTGCCAACCCCCGACAGGGTTGATGAATTTATCCGGTTTATTGATACCGAGCTTGCACCAAGAGGTGTTAATACATTGGTATTAAGGGTAGAGTGCAAATATAACTGGAAAAGCAGGCCGGAACTTATCGATACTCTTGCACTCACTAAAAGGGAGGTGAAAAAGATTTTAAAAATGTGCCGGAAACACGACATTAAGATGATTCCGCTGATTGACCTTCTTGGTCACCAATCGGGACGCAACGGCTTAGGGAAGTTACTTAAGGTCTATCCCCAATTCGAAGAGACCCCTATGGAGTTTGGTAACGATCCGGCAAGATTGCCAATGAATGGCTTTAATATGCGAAGTTATTGCCCAAACCATCCTGATGTTCACAAAGTTGTATTTGATGTGGTGGATGAGATTTGTAAAGTGTTTGAATCGGATATATTTCATGCCGGTATGGACGAAGTGTTTGATATAGGTAACGACAAGTGTCCAAGGTGTGCAGGAAAGGATAAGGCAGAATTATTTGCCGGGGAGGTGTGGATAATACGAAACCATTTGGCTTCTAAAGGCAGGAAGATGTGGATGTGGGGAGACAGATTGCTTGATGGAAGAACAATAGGCCTTGGCAGATGGGAAGGGAGCTACAACAATACCCACAGGGCTATTGATATGATACCAAAAGATGTGACAATCTGCGACTGGCACTACGAGAGAGCCGATCTTACCGCAGCTCTTTTTGCAATGAAGGGGCTTGATGTAATGACTTGTCCTTTTAGAAATCCACATACTGCGGTTATGCAGGCGGAGGATATGGTTAGGTTCCGTCAGAATTCGGCAAAGGTAATGAAAGAGCGATTCCGCGGGGTGTTACACACGGTATGGTCAAGTACCGGAGTGTTCCTGGATGGCTTTTACGGAAGAACCCCTGTTGACCAAAACACCGGCGACCGCACACCATGGGAGGCCTTCCGCCGTATGTATGACAGAATAGCGGAGTTTTAATTATTAATTAAACCATTTCCCGGATATAGCATCATAAGTTCCATCCTGCTTAGCTGCATCAAGCGCCTGCTGCCATTTTAACACAGTGGCTGTGGGGGTGTTTTTTGAAAACGCAATGTAAAAATCAGATGACATAAGTTGATATGCAGGTTCAACCTGATTGTACTGGTAATTCATGGACCTAAGTATTGAAGGAAATGTTATGTTTGTGCATACAAAAGCATCAATTTCGCCATTCATTAGCTTCCTGGTCATTAATTCAGGATCGCTTGCGGTTACAAGGTTAGTAAATCCCAAACCTCTAAGATGCTGGTCAGAAAACCACGAACTGACAGTACCCACAGAACCTAAGGCGCGCGCTTCATCAATCGATTTGATAGTGATGCCAGAACCGGCGCGAACATAAAAGTATGTAACATTACTGCCTATTGGTCCCACCCATTGAAAGAGGTTTTCCCGCTGGTTAGTGCGATCCATTGTGAACAGGCAGAAATTGGGATTGAGCAGAGCCAGTTCATAAGCATTGCTCCAAAGCGATACTCTGATTGGATAATAGGATTGATTTCGTTTCATAATTTCCAAAACTACATCAGTTCCAAATCCTGTGATATCACCTGTATTGTTTCGGTAGGTCAATGGGGGATACTGCTCTGTATAAACCTGAATTATATCGGGAGGATTGGCCGACTGCATATAAATTTGGTATAGCTGTTTTAAGACCCCGTTTTGCTTAGATTTATCAATTCCCTTTTGGAATTTTTCAACTACCATATCGGGAACTGCAATATTAAATGCAAAGTAAACCAGATCGGTGCGAATGGTCAGTCTGTTGGTAATATTGTAAATAGATTTATCGATGGCAGTGAGGGCAGCCTCAGCAGTAATTTTATCTGAAGGGAACAATGTGATTTCTCCCGAAAGTAGCTTGCTAAAGGCATCCTGGTTATTCTCACAATAAATAAGATTGCTAAATCCTTCGCTAACAAGATGCTGTGTTATTGCATAGTCGGGTAGAACACCTATGCCGGCAACATTACGGGCATCGTCAAGTGACGTGAGCTCAACAGGATTCTGTGATGAGGAATAAAAATTCCAGTCTAAAGAGGCATAAGGTCCTGCCCATTTGAACAATGATTTTCTTTCGGCATTAAGAACAGTGGAATATAACACGGCATGTTCATTCGTAAGAGCTTTTGCATAAGCTTGGTCCCATGAAAGAACTTCAGAAGAAAACGAAATACCAAGATCATTGCAAATTTCTTTAAGTAAATCGGGACCTAGCCCCTTTAACGCCCCATTCTCTATATAATTTAAAGGTTTGTAGTCTTCAGTTATGAATTCAAGATGATAAGAATCCTCTGTGTCCAAATCCTTGTTGCATCCGATTATTGTTGTCAATATAGCCACCGGAAATAAAACGAACAGAGATGTCCTAAAGATAAAACGTGAAAATTTTGAAAGATTATTTGCCATCATTAGTGTAAATTTTATGTGAAAAGCCTGTTAAAAAGTTCATTTTTCAGTCACTGAAGGTAATAATAATCTTGTAAATTTCACACTAACAATTCGATCCGAAGAGTTGAACCTTTTATTCTCTAATATTTTTTTATGATTTGTGGTGCAAAAATGGCGCGTATCGTAAATGAAGTAATCACATTTGCAATAAATAATAACTACGTGCTATTAGATATAATATGACTGCTAATATAAGAATAGGGTCAATAAAAAGCTCTTATTATATCATAATTTGTGGTTATAGATGTTTTTTATTATTTTTGCTATGCTTAAAAATTTGTTTAATATGAGCCAACTTGATAGTCAGTTAAAAGAGCAACTTATAAAAAGGGTGTCTTTAGATAATCCTTGGTGGTTATCTGGAACTATTGCAGATGATTATAAAAATATGCCACTAAGACCATATTCTGAAGTATTTTATCCATTAGTCGCAGATACATCAATAAGGCGAGCAACAATATTGATGGGGCCACGACGAGTGGGCAAAACAGTGATGCTATATCATACTATCGACAAACTAATTGCAAGTGGTATTAATCCACAAAAAATTATATATCTGTCTATAGATACCCCGATATATAACAACGTCTCTCTTGAGGAGTTATTTAACTACGCTCGACAAGCACTCAAACAAGAAGATAATTACGATGATTTCTTTGTTTTTTATGATGAGATACAATATCTAAAAAATTGGGAGGTTCATCTTAAATCACTCGTTGATAGTTTTCGCAGTGTTAAATTTGTTGCTTCCGGTTCGGCTGCTGCTGCACTTAAGATGAAAAGTAATGAGAGTGGTGCAGGAAGGTTTACCGACTTTATGCTACCTCCCTTGACTTTCTATGAATTTCTGAATCTGCAAAATCTTAACAACATAATCATTGAAAAAAGCGACAAATCTATCGCTCCATATGACACCATAAACATTAATGAACTAAACCGTCTATTTATTGAATATATAAATTATGGGGGCTATCCTGAAGTTGTTTTCTCTGAAAAAATACGCTCTAATCCCGGACAGTATATCAAGAATGATATTATTGATAAGGTTTTGCTCCGAGACTTACCGAGTCTGTATGGTATCACAGATATTCAAGAGTTAAATAAACTGTTTGTGCATATTGCCTTTCGTTCAGGGAATGAGTTTTCTTATGAAGCACTTTCCGGCGAGGCCGGAATCAAGAAAGATTTGCTGAAAAAATATCTTGAGTATCTGGAAGCTGCTTTCCTAATTAAGGTAGTAAATAGAATAGATCAAAATGCAAAACGAATGCAACGGGTTATCTCGTTTAAGATTTACCTGACCAATCCAACATTGCGATGTGCTCTATTCTCGCCAATTGAAGATTCTGACGATTTTATTGGAAGTATGGTTGAAACAGCAATTTTTGCACAATGGATTCAAGGCGAGAAGAGTGATTTTTACTACGCCAACTGGACAAATGGCAGAGAGAAGGGAGAGGTTGATATGGTATGGACTGATGCTGCAACGCAAAAAGCCTTTTCTTTAGCTGAGGTTAAGTGGACAGATCGCTTTTATAATAATCCAACAGAGTTGAAGTCGCTAAATAAGTTTCTTGAATCTAATAAAGATATTCGCAAAATAATAGTTACAACAAAAAGCAAAACAGGTACATACGATTCTCCACAAGGGAAAATACTATTTATTCCTGCGGCAATTTATGCGTATTGGGTTTCTTCCTATCTTTATAACAATAAAAGAACCTCATTGCTCACTCCTAATGATGTGTCATAATAAGCAAAAATAAAACTCTTATTTTGCATTATGCCGCTAAATCGCATGTAAACATGTGTTTATGTCTGTAAAATAAGAAAAAGCCTCCTTAAAATGACTGATATAGGTTTATTAAATTTGTATAATGAACACCTGTGCCATTTATTGGGAATCTGACAAATGTGTCGGATCCCCTTAAAATCGGACATAGATTCATTGGACAAGTTCATTTGTTTTCAAACTGAAGGTGAACAACCATCCTGCCAGATATGTAAATAGCAGACCACTTAGATTCGTATTATAATTTTTTACTGATATTTTATGCGTTCTGCCAATTGCAGGAAATAGTCGTTAGACCAAATTTCCAATTCGCCCGGATTTTGTACAAATGGCATAACATCCCTCCTGACCATATTTATATCTACAGTGCTCAGTTTATCCAATAACATAGCCCTAAAATCTTTCTTGTAGATATCAATACCATTAAACTCTTTAGCCCGCGCTTGGAAGTGTTCAAATCCAAGAGGAATGCCTTTTCTTATATACCATTCAAAATCGTACCAATCACGACCCTTAACACGATTTTTAAAGTTTCTGAATATCAGAGCATGCATCTTTCCCGCAAAAAGATCCGGCAGAGAAAAGCAACGTGTCATAAACGAAAACGGCATGAGTGACAATCTCTGTTCGGTTGAAAAANNTGTCCTTGAGAAATGCAGATTCCACTTTAGTTTGGAGTTTCTTGTCCTTCTTCGTAATCAATACATCTCGGCCCGCTGCCTTAAACTCCTGAATGATTGGAATAAAATAGCTTTCGAGATTGAATTCTAAATTTTTTTCGACTAGAGAAAAATCCAAATCCTCGGAAAACCGAGGCAAACTGTGAAATATCCGCAAACATGTGCCTCCGTAAAAAGCAGCTTTATCAAAAAAACCTCCCCGGTAGAGCCCGGCAAGAGCTATCTCCTGCATAACTTCCTGTGTTGCATTTCGCTTTTGTTCGATGGTCTTTATATCGTACCGATTGAGCATCTGATCAAATATGGTCATCTGGATAATAGTTTTAGTAATAATTCAAGCGTCTTTTTCTTCTTTCCTGTAACGACACATTGTTCTATAATGCTTTTGTTCATCATTTCAAATGCCGATGTGTCCAGACGCAGATCTGTTTCTAAATAAATTTCGACGGCCTTCTTCGACTGAAAATTTAGGTGAGGTGTAGAAACAATTATATCGCACAGGGCTTTTTCGGGCGAAGCAATTAGGAATGTATATTTATTATCGACTGTTTTTTGAACTATGCCTATGGAGTAATAGTTTTCATTAACAGATATATACTGAAATTCAGCAATACTGTTTTCGAAATTTTTAGAACGATTGGCAGTTGCTGAGCGGATGGTATATACCTGTTCCGGAATTAAACCATAATATCGCAACGCGCTCTCCATTGATACATAAGAAGGGCCATATAGATGATTGGCTATCAACTCTACAGAGAGCAGCTCTCCCGAGATTTCGGGCGAAACTACATACATTCCCTTCTTTAATCTTATAAGACTGCCCTTGTTTTCAAGCGATGCAATCTTGTTCTTCGGAAACTTATATTTTAAGAATAGTGCCCGAAGAACAGAATAATCAACAGGTATCATCCCAAGTTGTTTTAGTACTTTCATCGCATATATTTCTAATACTATTACAGCAAATATACAAATAATTGCTTAGATAGTTGAAAAAAAAGATGCTATGTGTGCATAAAACAATATTGTTCTGTTTTAGTAAATTCTAATTTGACATGATATTTAAGTAGAGTTGTGATTTGCTTTCAATTTTTTTTATCTTAAATATACCAACCACATATTATTGAGACTATTATCATATTATGATTTGTGATTTTTATTTTAACTTTAGTATTTAAAAATCAACTAAATATATCATGCAAGTTATGGAAGTAAGCTACATTAACAAAAAATTAGATTTTCCGGATAGTGAAAACGAGAAAAAAAGAATCATTGAATTACTTAAGGACTCACAGCAGGTACATGGTGCTTTTAATACAGATTTGGACTTAACTGAAGCCGATTTGTATTTGAAGTTTTTCATCAAAGAATTAACTGATTTTGATGTTCAATTTATCAAATTTGGATATAGGTGTGAGATGCCATATATCAAGGATATTAAGCAATATCTTTTCATAGCTGAAAAATATTAGATATCCATATAACTTACACTGACCATTATTTTGTGTAAATTATAATTGAGAGTTCATTTTCACATTAAGATTCTGTTATCAAATATAAGAATAAACTGACTCAGAAACTTACTTACATATTAATTAGGCTAGAATTGCCTTGAAAATTGTTTACTTATAAGCTCAGGCGGGATATACCTACGCTTATTTGCCATAAATTGTGATTCCATTTGATAAATGGTTATAATTAATAGTGCTTTTGTATTTATGCAGAACCATTTACACAATTTAATTGATAGGCCCTTTGAATAACTTTACTAACAGTTACGCTGAAGCTAATAAATACAGGTTGATTTGATAAGGTCAACCTGTATTGAAATAATTCTAAGGTAAAGGTCTAACCAATCCTGATCCATGTTGCACCATGACATTTAGGGCATGGTGGTAAAGTATCCGTTTGGTCATCTAATCTAATTACCTGACCGCATGTTGTACATCTATACAACCCTTTTCCTGGTTTTTCTCCTGTTTTATACATTATTCTACTTATTTAAGAAGTGCCTTATGGTGTTATTTCATATAATATTATTTCTCTTATCTAAGGTTGAACTGCTCCGGCTACTTAAAACTATTTTTATAGTCTTTTTATAATTTTCTTCCATGTTTGATTTTCACTGTCGTATTTTTTTATATTCTCACTATTTCCTCTTTCAATCTTTTCAATTTTTAAAGATGAAGAATTAGATGAGAGATATTTCCCTATTTTAGAATGAGCAGCTCTAAAAATTCCCTTCTTACTATCTTTAAAAGAGTACAATAGTTCAACATAGTCTTTTTCATATGTTGATAGGTATTTTTCAATAAACTCATGAGAATCAAATTCACATTCTAATCTTGAAATGATTGTTTTAACTTTTTCTTTATCCAAAGTGATGATTTATTAATTATCGGAGTATAAACGGCTTCTTTTTTAACCTCTTTAAGAAATGGTCAATTTATTCTTATTTATATTGGACACATTTAATTATTGTAAAGCACTCTGAATATTTACAATTCCCAACTGCATTTTTTAAATAAAACAGTGAAGATTATTTAAAAAAATCCAAAGACATAAAAAGGTTCTTTTACATTGCAATTATTTACTTAGTATGTAATTTGTTTAATTAGTTTTTATTGCCTCATGTTTATGAGAATTTGATTAGTTTCTATAGTGGGTATGGCCTCCAATTAAAATATTATATAATATTGGATGTTTAGTCCTTTAATATCTGAGAAATTTTGATATAAAATTATTGTTAAAAATAGAAATAAATATCAGCTTTTCAAATAATAACTCATTTCTTAATACCCACTTAATGATAGATTCTGTGAATATTGATTATTTGATTCCAATTACATATCTTAGATGGTCAAACTGCAACAACAATACAATAAAACGTACTTCACGAGAAATCTTAATTGCATTAAAGAATCAATTTGAATATCAAGCATTAGATAGACTAAAATTTAAACATCGGTTATATTCATCATAAAATGGGAAAGAAAATATTTATCTCATCAACCTATTTGGATTTGGTAGAATACAGACAAGGAGTTTGGAAATTATTAAATCAATACAATGTAAAAATCCTTGGAATGGAGTCTTTTGGAGCAAGGAAATCAAATGTCTTAGAAACATGTGTAAACGAGGTTAAAAGATCTGATATTTTTCTATGTATAATCGGCATGAAATATGGTTCAATTGAAGAAAGTTCAACTAAATCTTACACTCAGCTCGAATACGAAAAAGCATTAGAATGTAATCTTGATATTCTTGTTTATATGATCGATGAAAATAAAGGGTGTGTTTATCCTAAAAATGTTGATATAGGAGAGAAAGGGGAAAGTTTAAGAAAATTTAAAGAAGAGATAATAAGACACCACACTCCAGGTTATTATAAATCAGTAA
The DNA here is from genome assembly GCA_003542575.1 of Rikenellaceae bacterium. GTDB lineage: Bacteria > Bacteroidota > Bacteroidia > Bacteroidales > UBA932 > Bact-08. The sequence goes on from DPKJ01000008.1 coordinate 59,905, forward strand.
AGGATTTCTTATGCAGTCTTAAATTAGATTTAGACTTAAAATTAATCCCTTTAAGGAAAGGCTTTACTCGTCCAAAAGAATTAGTTTGTAAAACCACATATTTTAAGGTGAATGGTGAAGATTGGATAGCTTTTGTAGGCTACTTTTATGATTTACCCTATGAAATTCTAACCACTCCAGTTGATATTAGACATATCGGAAGACTTCCCAAAATTGGTACTTTAGAACCTTCTACTATTGGAGATAAAGAGATTCTTTGTTTCTCGTTTACTGATCATTATGGGTATAAAAATATTATTGGAGGTATTGATTACGAACAAAAAGGAATAACAAAACGATTTGATAAAATTATTTCTAAACTTCTTGTTAATGATACTCCTATCGATGTTATAATTGACGTGATAAAAGAAATGGATATAATTGATTTAGATACACCCAATGATTGGAAATTTGGTGTAGTTAAGGCTATTAAAAAAAGAGTTCAAAACAATACCATGGTTGATAATTGATAATTAGATATAAAGTATTTTCATTTAAAAATTTGTTTTGTCGGACCCCCTTAAAATCGGACATAGATTCATTGGACAAGTTCATTTATTTTCAAACGAAGTTTAACCAATAAAAAAGAGAAAATTCTGATAGATATTTTGTCAAAATTTTCCTGTTTGCAGAATTATGGCGCAAAAATGGCGCAAATTGTAAAAGACAAAACCCCAACTGGCTGATAGCCAATTAGGGTTTATTTGTTCCAGTTCCCGGAGAAGGAAAATTATCCGAACCATTCTTAAGGGATTTGGCGTTGATAGAAAATTGAAAAAATGATTCAAATATATGGTAATGAGTAAAATATATTTACTAAATTTGAAAATGAGTCATTGTCCTTTGTTTCGGGATTCTGTCAAAAAAGGGATCTCGACAATATTTATGTAGGTTATAACTTCCTATCAAATGACAAAAGGCAGGTGGTAATTAACACTGAATAGCAGGCAGTGCCAGCATTAAAGGATTGGAATATATAACCATTTCAAGTAATATGTCCCATTAATAGGGGTCTTGTACAATTAGCAATGCATAATGTTTTTTATTTATGATTTTTTTTATAATTCAACATAGCTTCAACGCATTTTGCTATGTAAGAATTGACTTTCTCTTTGTCATTTATAAGTAACGCTTTTAATGTCTCGTTAGATAAGTCACTACCATTAATTGTTGATTCTGGTACTCCTCTTTCATCTGGAAATTCAGCATAGATTTCTTTATTATTTAAAGGGTAAAAAGAAAATCCACCTATTGGGTTGCCGTCATATTTTAAATCGAGCTGGAACCCATTATTTTTAATTGGATACCATTCATTGCATTCTATCTCATTATCGTCTAAGTAATCTTTAAACATAGTTTTAAATCTCTCCCGAATTTCTGTATCCTCAAAAAAATTGCGACCATTTAATGTTTTATAAATATCAATTGCTAACGACATTTTTTTAGGGTCTTTTTTCAAATAATCTAATACTTCTTCCATATATTTATCTCTATTAATTACATTTCTTACTAACTCTACATATATTTCCAGGCTCACTTTAATTCTGTTGTTAGCTGGATCGGTAGTCTCCGTTATACACTTTTCCAACCATTTTACAATGTCTTTTTCGTAGCTTAAGCATGGATGTATGCAGTCACGATCATTTGGAGGCAATTCGCCATATTTGGTAAGATAGTATGGGGTGATATCATCAAACTCCTTTTGAAGAGCTTCGCAATACTTTTGCAACTGACCAGATTTTCCTCGATCATCCACCTTATTCTCAATGATAATTATCTTATTTTTGTCCCTGATGAAGATATCAACATAACCTCCTGCTGGTAGCTCTCTGTAGATTTTTGCATCGTTGAATTCAATAAAACCAGGTTCTAAACCGATTTGTTCTAAAAACAGTTCGAAATATTTTTTATTGAGTTTAAGAAAGTCTGAAATCAAATTTGAATGTAATTTTTCTGATCTACCAAGCCCTGTATTTATAAGTAGGTTGAATTTTTTTTTGTTGTCAAGATCTTTTAATTGATTTTCAAGTTCAGTAAAAAGAATTGTATACTCTTCCATAGTTTTATTAAATAAAATTTCCATAAAGATAATCATATGTTATTAATATACAAGACTATCTGTCTTTGTCTCTGTAACACTTGTTGTTTTCGTTAGTTTTTATCAATGTTAATGAACGGCATTCTTCAGAACAAAAGTGTTCGATTCTTTTTACACTATGCGGGATAATTATGTCTTTATGTCGGAACCCCTAAATGTGACGGACCCCCTGAAAAACGGACATAGATTCATTCGACAAAATCATTTGTTTTCAAACTATAGGAGCTTACCCCACATCCGGCATTTTAAGTGTTTGCATAACTGTTTGGTTAAATGGGTTATACAAAACAGATTGCTCGTTTTTTGGACAATTGATTTTGTAATGACCTGGAATATAAAGGCTTAAACAAACACTTAAAAACCATCTTTCCGAAACGATTAGTGATAGAAACACATAAAGCAAAAGAGGATGACGTTCAAGTCATCCTCTTTTCCCGTACCCGGAGCCGGGATCGAACCGGCACAGCCTTGCAGCTACTGGTGTTTGAGACCAGCGCGTCTACCGATTCCGCCATCCGGGCATAAAAAAGTGTTCGGTAAACAGGGAGTGCAAAAATAGCTAATATTTTTTTAAAAACAAGAACCTGTGCAGCAGAAAGTCAAAGCTTACCGGTGCACAGGTTTTGATTATTCTGTTAGTGTCTTGAATTTTGTATCACAACTTAAGTTATTAATATTTGTACAACAACTTTACTCCTCAAGTCACGAGTTGCATTTTTTGCCGTTTAGTTGTTATTGTACAAATTGTGTAGCTGTTATCGTACAAATGTTGGCTGTTACTGTACTAATAATGTTTGGTGCAAAATTCAATTGAGATATAAACGTTACAACTTAACAAGTATTGGTTTACCAAGACCAAGTTTCTCAAGTGGTTTAAGCTGGGTGCGGGCGTCACCTACTACAATAAACACCATTTCGTTGGTATTAAAGTTTTTGGTTATCACCTCAACAGCCTGCTCAAGGGTCATTTCGTTGAGCATCTTCTCCTGATTTTTCACATAGTCAAACGGCATGTTGTATTGCGAAACATTGTACAGAACTCTCACAAGTGCACCAAGGGTCTCGAATGAAGAGGCCATTGCGCGTGTCAGTGAGTTTTTGGTGTCTGCCAGCATATCTTCGTTAAAGGTGCTCTTGTAGTTTCCAATCAGGTCGTTGAAGATTGCAACTGCTTCGGCTGTGGTGGTTGCCTGTACGCTCGAAGAGGCGGTAAAATTGTTGTAGAATTTACCTGTCTCAAAGGTAGAAGATGCACCGTATGTGAATCCTCTTTGTAGGCGTAATACATCAAAGAGCATTCCCTGTGATCCCGAACCTAGTCTGTAGTTTGTAACAAACCAAGGGTAAAAATCAACATTTCCGTAATCCATTGCCGGTTTGCTCACATAAATCATCGACTGAGGTGAACCCACATTGTCAACAAAGTATATCTGACCTGTTTTTGCAGGCATCCCCTGCACAGGCTCAGGAACAACAACATCAAAAGGAGTCCAGTTTTTGGCCAGAGATGCAAGAGCAACCTCGCACTTCTTAAGATCAATTGCACCTGCAATATTCATGGTTGCAATAGCCGGAGAGAAGCTTGCTGCATAAAACGCCTTAACATCATCAATTGTGATATTGTCGATGCTTTCAGGAGTTCCAAGATGTGAAACTGCAAAGGTTCCATCTTCGCCATAAAGAAGTCGGTCACGGGTCTTGCGGGCAATGCTTCTTGGGTCGGCAGATGCCTGACGCAGGGCAGATTTAGCCTCCTGTTTTACCCTTGCAAATGCCTGTTCGTCAAAGCGTGGTTTGAGAATCATCTCCTCTGTAAGAGCTATAACCTCTTTAAAGTTTTTTGAAAGAGCTGTACCGTTTATCTCCATTCCCTCAATGTCTGAAGATATTGTAATTCTTGCTCCAAGAAGACCCATAGCGCTCTCAAGCTCTTCGGCACTCTTAAGCGCCGTTCCCTCGTTCATAAGGCGGGCATTCAAATATGCAAGACCTTTTTTACCTTGAGGGTCAAGAAGTGAACCACCTTTAAGGCTGATTGTAAATTGGATTACAGGCATTTCGCTCTGTGTAATTCCATAAACCTCCATTCCGTTTGCCAGTTTTGATTTCCAAATGGCAGGGATGGTAATCGAAGGGGTATTAGGGAGATAATCCGGCTCAACCGAACGGTCAATTGCCGAAGGGGTTCTCTCATACTCGTCGTCAACAATTTTGCCACCCTGAGATTTCATTTGCTGATCCTCTACCTTTTCAATGGTCACTTCACCCATTCTTGAGTCTGCAACAGCCAGAGCTGTTTGGCCCTGAGGTACAACGCTTAATACCAGATGGTTTTGTCCCTTGAAATACTTCTCATAAACAGCTTTTACATCTTCAGGGGTTACCTTCATGAACATATCAAGCTCTTCAAGAGATTTCACAGGTGAACCTCCAAATTCATAATCCCTGGCCATCATAAGAGCTTTGCCCATTACGCTGCTGAGACGATTATAAAGGTTAACCTCCTGCATAACTTTAATTTTCTGGAGCTCCTGTTCGTTAACTCCCTCTGATTCAAATTTTGCAAATGCCTCATCAATAGCAGTATAAACATCATTAAGATTTACACCATCAAACGCTCTGACAGAAATTTGAGCCTGACCTGCAATCTCTCTTGACATGCTGAACGCGTTAACCATTGGGGCAAGTTTTTTCTCCTCAACAATTACTTTGTAAAGAGGAGATGTTTTGCTTCCTGCAAAAAGAGAAGCAAATGCCGAAAGTGCGTATGAATCCTTGTGGTACTGTTCAACAGTAGGGTAGGTGATTGTGATTTGCGGGAGCTTTGCATATGCATCTTCCCACATTACATTTTTGGTATTCTCAAGTACTGCGGGTGCAGGCTGAGGTTTTTCAACTGTGTTCCCGGCAGGAATCTCTGCGAAGTATTTGTTTATAAGCTCTTTTGCCAGTTTTGCATCAAAGTCTCCGGTAAGAACCAGAGTAGCATTGTTTGGAACATAGTATTTATGATAGAACTCTTTTACATCGTCAATAGTAGCATTTCTGAGATCTTCAATTTCACCAATGGTTGTCCAGCTGTAAGGATGTCCCTGCGGATAGAGCTCTTTGGAGATAATGATGCTCGATTGACCATATGGCTGACTGTCATAATTCTGACGCTTCTCATTTGAAACAATGTCAATCTCTCTTTCGAGTCCGCTTTGGGTAACAGTGTTGATAAAGTATCCCATTCTGTCGGCCTCCATCCAGAGGATCTTCTCCAGAGCGTCGCGAGGAACCGCCTCGTAGTAGTTTGTGCCATCGGCGTTGGTTGAACCGTTAAAAGTTCCTCCCATTTTGGCAATTCTTTGGAAAAATGCATTTCTTGGAAGGTTTTCAGACCTCTGGAAAAGCATGTGTTCAAAAAAGTGTGCAAAGCCGGTTCTGCCCGGTTTTTCTCTTCCCGAACCAACGTGGTATTGGATGGCAAGGGCTACGATAGGATCTGAATGATCCTGGTGCAATACAACCTTGAGTCCGTTGTCAAGGGTAAATTTTTCAAAGGCGATATTAACGCCTGCCTCTTTTGGTGTACACGAGTACAGAAGAAGAAGCATTACCGGCAGCAAAAGTGTGCGGAATAAATTTTTCATAGATTTTTAGTTAAAGTTTCTTTATTAAGGATGATATAATTAGACGAATTTTTAAGTAAAAAGTTAAAAATTGGAAAGACAATAAAGTTAAATAATTTGGATGATATATAAAGAATTCATATACCTTTGTTCCGTTCAAAGTTAAGGGAACTCCGTGAGAACCGGAGACAGTACCCGCTGCTGTGATGCTTACCCGAACGGGTTGTCCGCAATCAAGAACCACTGCCTGAAAAGGCGGGAAGGTGACGGACATAAAAGCTAAGTCAGAAGACCTGCTTGGAATATTATTATTAACGATCGAACTTTCGGGAGATAGGGAGCGATGCACAAATTGTATGCATTATTTGTAATTTATTTTTTCTATGCCGCGGGGCTTTTTTCTGCTGCAGGAATCTCTGCATATGGTCAGCACAAACCCGATACCACACTCAGGGTCAGGCTTGATTCTGTAACAATAACAACCGAAACAAGAAGGGCTCCACTCCCGGGAAGGGCTTTTGCCGTAGGGACACATATAATTTCGGCATCTGCCGGATCAATTGCAGAGTCGGCAATGAGCTCACTTGCAGATTATTTCAGGGCCGAGAGCTCTGTATACCTTAAAGAGTATGGCAAAGGGATGTCCTCTTTTATCTCAATAAGAGGGACTTCGTCATCTCATACAACAGTATCATGGAATGGAATGAGTCTGGCTCTTCCAACAATGGGGCAAACAGACCTCTCCCACATACCTGTCTATTTTTTCGATAAAATGGACCTCCATATCGGAGGAAATGCAACTCTTTACGGAGACGGGAGCATTGGTGGAAACATCTCTCTCGCAACAGCTCCGCGCTGGAAGGAGGGGCTAAGTGGCGATATAACTACATCTGTTGGCAGCTTTTCAACCCTGTTTACAGGTGCAACAGTCAGATATTCAAACTTAAAAACAGAGAGCAGAACTAGTCTCTTCAGAGGTTCTGCAGTAAATCTGTATGCTTTTGAAAACAATACCAAATTGGGAAGGCCCACAGAATTCCTTAATAACTCAGGGTATGAAAATTACGGAGTCCTTCAGGAGATCTACCGCAAAACGGGAAAAAGTTCGCTCCTCAACTTCAACTTGTGGTATCTTGATTTTAACAGAGAGATACAACCCTCTGTCGCTCTGAATGACAGACCTGAGACTTTTGCATCTATCTACGATAAAAATTTCAGGGCATCTCTCTCATACAGTGGGCTCCTGTCAAAATTATCCTACGCTGCAAGGCTCTCCTATGCCTACGACCATGAGAGATACAAAGAGGATATTATTGCAGCATCAAGAGTTTTAGCCTCTGCAGAGGCAGGTTATTCGACTGGATCGGGAAGAGTCAGCATCAAGGGAGGAATATCGGCTGAGCACATCTCTCCACAGGTTGACTCCTATGCAGATTCAGTTACAGAACGACGGGCTTATATATATCTGCTTGCAAAAGCTGCTATCATAGAAAATATTATTGCATCGGCAGGTGTCAGATATGGCATGGTTACGGGGAGTGAAATTCCCATAATGCCCTCATTCGACATACTCTACATACCGTTGAAAACAAACAACACACAGCTCTCGTTCAGGGCTGCCGCCTCAGTCAGCAGCAAAGTACCATCGCTTAATGACAGGTATTGGGGAGGAGTACACTCATACCTGAAAAGCGAATCTTCAAAGACTGCCGAGGGGGGGATAAACCTCTCCTGGTATAGCAGCAACTCTTCGCTTGATATGTTTGTGACTGCTTACACAAGTGAAGTAAATGACTGGATAAGGTGGCTCCCTGCGGGAAATGTGTGGAGGCCCCAGAATGTGCCGGAGGTTACATCAAAAGGAGGAGAGGCCGGGGCAATGTTTACGACTGGAGTGGGAGAGTGGAAGATTGGAACGGGATTCAATTACAACCTCACCAATGTGGTAATGAAGAAAAGTCTGAGGGCAGAAGACCCCTCCGTAGGCTATCAGCTTGCCTACCAGCCCAAACACTCTTGGAGGGCATCTGTGACAGCAGATAAGGAGCCATTTTCACTCTTTTTGCGGGTTGCATACACCGGAGAGAGAACAACTCTGGATATTTTTGATCTGCTTCCATCTTATCTTCTGACAGATATTGGTGCTTCAGCAAAAATAAATATTAACAAATACAAATTTATACTTAACACAACTATTCTAAACCTGTTTGACACGAGCTATCAGAATGTAAAATTCTACGCAATGCCCAAAAGGCACTGGCAAGTGTCGGTCAGATGGAACTTTTAACTTATTAAACTGATATGAAAAGAATTTTAAAAAGAGGGCTTATAGCAGTCCTGGCAGCAATTACGCTGGTTTCCTGTACTAAAGATGAAAATCCGATTGTTATTCAGCCGGAGAAGAAGGTAATTGTAATTAATCAGGGAAACTATACCGAGCATTCGGCGAGTCTCTCCGTATATGACGAGGTTACAGGAGCAGTCCAGAACAGGGTATTTGAAAGTGCAAATGGAATATCCATTGGTGCAACAATAATATCAGGAACAATTTCAGCAGACGGCAAAGCATATCTGGTTTGCAACAACCCCGATAAAATAGAAATAATTGATGCAAAAACTTTCAAGATTTCAGAGAACCCGATGATAAGCGGATTGGAATCACCACGCAATGCAATTGTATATCAAAACAGAATATATGTATCAAACTGGGGTTATGACTATATAGTTAATGCAATCGGATTCTGGGAGTTCAACAAGTCGTATGTTTCTGTTTATGACCTTAATACAAAAGCCTTTATTAAAAAAGTTCTTGTAGGCACAGATGCCGAGGGAATGGTTATATACAACTCAAAGCTTTTTGTTGCGGTTAAGGAGGGAGTAGCTGTTGTAGATATTTCAAATGATAACATGGGTCTCTTTACCACTATTAAGCCTGCCGGAATAAACGGAGGCGCAAAATATATAACATTCGACCGCCATTCAAAATTGTGGGCTTCATTCCCGGAGAAGGGAGTTGTTCAGATAGACCCGCTTACAATGAATGTATTGGCTTCGGTTGAGGTACCTGTTGATGCTATGGATGGCTATATTACAACTGATGTTTACGGAGAAAAAATTCTCACCTATTATACGAGATTTAATTCATCATATATGCCCGAAGAAGCCGGTATCTATTCGGTTGATGTTAGTTCTAAGAGTGTTTCTAAAATCTTTTCGGGCATATACTTTTACGGAGTCGGGGTAAGCCCCTTCACTGGCAATGTGTTTACGGCAGAGGTGAGCTTTACATCAAACTCTCTGATGAAGGTGTTTGGCATAGATGGCACACCTAAAGGATCTGCCACAACAGGTGTTGGAACCTGCCGCTATCTGTTTTTGTAATTTATTGCGGGGAGTGTTACTCCGGAAGGTGAAATGTGATGTTCTTGATTATGTCTGGATGTACACTGTTTGCAACAGGACAAGTCTTAACAGCAGTCTCTATGAACCTCATCTCCCTTTCGGAGTAGTCATTTCTTGGTAAATAGATGTCAAGCTTAAGTTCCGAGACTCTTCTTGGGTTTGAAGCCATTATCTTTTCTGTCTCAATTCTGGTTCCGTCAACCGAAAAGCCGTGTGCCTGAGCAGAAATTCCCATTATTGTAAGAATACATGATCCAAGTGAAGTTGCAAAAAGATCGGTAGGTGAGAACATCTCTCCCTTGCCGTTATTATCTTCAGGAGCCTCTGTCATTATCTTGCTTCCCGATTTCAAATGTTCTGCCTCGGTTTTTAAGTCACCAATGTAAAAGGTTCTTATTTTTGTCATAATATGTTTTATTTTAATGTATTAAACTAGATTTCCCTTGAGTGTAGCAGAGGTAAATGAGGTTACTTTAACCTTTACATAATCTCCAACTTTATGGTCACCTGCAGGAAAAACACAAATTTTGTTCTGTGAAGTTCTTCCGACAAGCTCTGCAGTCGATCTTTTTGATGTTCCCTCAACTAGCACCTCAACAACTTTATCCATATCTTGCTTATTGCTTAGATGTGAAAGCTCATTTTGGAGCGCAATAATCTCGTTAAGCCTCCTGTTTTTGATTTCGTGAGGCACATCATCAGGGTACATTTCGGCAGCTTTGGTGTCGGGCCTTTCAGAATACTGAAACATAAACGCTGTGTAATAGCCCACCTCTCTCATAACCGAAAGGCTTTCAAGATGGTCAGCTTCGGTCTCCCCCGAAAAGCCGGCAATCATGTCTGTACTTATAGTGCTTTCGGGAATTATCTCCTTGATTTTCTTGACTTTTGCAAGATACTCCTCCCGTGTGTATTTGCGGTTCATTCTCTTGAGCACATCATTGCTTCCGCTTTGTATAGGAAGGTGAATATGTCGGCAAATATTTTCGTAAGCTGCAATGGTGTGAAGAACAGAGTCATCCATATCTTTTGGATGGGATGTCGAAAAGCGTACCCTCAGTTGCGGGCTTATCTGAGCAACCATCTCAAGCAGTTTGGCAAATGTTAACTCTTTCTCCCAAAGATAGGAGTTCACATTTTGTCCAAGAAGCGTCACCTCTTTATATCCGTTCTCAAAAAGTTCTCTTGCCTCGTTGATTATACTTTGCGGATTTCGGCTTCTCTCCCTTCCCCTCACATAGGGTACGACGCAGTATGAGCAGAAGTTGTTGCACCCTCTCATTATTGATATATAGGCAGAGACTCCGTTTTTGTCCATCCTTACAGGAGAGATGTCTGCATAGGTCTCTTCCTGCGAAAGCATGGTATTTATCTGTTTATCCCCACCCGAAAGAGCCTCAATCAGCGATGGGAGCTCACGGTATGAATCCGGGCCGGCCACAATGTCAACAGCACCGTTCTCCAGCAATTTTTCCTTAAGCCTCTCTGCCATACAACCCAGAATTCCAATCTTCAGCCCCTTTTTCTTTCTCTTTAGGTATCCCAACTGCTTTATCCTTGCCCAGATTCTTTGTTCTGCGTTATCCCTTATAGAACAGGTGTTTATAAGAATAAGTGAGGCGTCCTGAATTTTATCACAAATGGAGTACCCGCCCTGCTGGAGTACCGAAAGTACAACTTCGCTGTCGTTCACGTTCATCTGACAGCCATAGGTTTCAATATATACTTGCTTAAGTTTGTTGTCTAAGATAGGTTTTACGGAATGGAATTTGATAGTCATCTATAGTACATTTATTCCGCAAATATATGCTTTTTTATACCTTTGCTGTAATTCAAAAATTAAATTATGAACAGATTATTTGCTTTTGCTTTGGTTACAATTCTTTTTACAACCTCATGTTCAAAACTGAAAGAGGTAGATGTAAGGGATATGAAGGTCAAAAGGTTTGAACTAATTAATACAACCACTGCAAATATCCATATCGAGTACCTTATTGAGAATCCTTCGGGCAGAACAATTACTGTACAGAGTGCTGATGGCATTCTTAAAAAAAGGGGAGTAAATTTTGCGTATGCAACATTGCTCAGTGCCGATGTGGTCACTCCAAAGATGGCAAGTATAAACAATATAGTTTTCAGAATTGAGATTAATGACCCGCTTTCACTTCTTTCAATGGGGTTAAATGTCTCAAGATGGGATCTGGATGAATTCTTTCTGGATGGCATTTTTACATTGAAAGTCTCCGGTGCAGGGCGAAAAACTCTTAAATATAAAAATGTGCCCCTGAAAAATATTGTAAATGCACTTTAAAAAAAGCTAATATGAAAAGAGTTCCTGTGATAAAGACAATCCTGTTGTCATTAATTTCTGTTTTTTGGCTCTCTCTTCCTGCTAATGCGCAAGCTCAGATTCTTAATGAGAGTGACACTCTGTTCAGGTCAGATATATTTAAAATTATTGCTGAGCCCGGCAGAAACAATTCTACCGTAACTATCAAGCAGAGCAGCCATATTACAAATACTGTACATAATTACATCGCAAACGCCTCCAAAAAGAGATTGACCGGCTTTCGCGTAAGGATATTCTTTGATAATAAACAAGATGCAAGAGAGGTCTCTCTCAGTCTGGAGAACTCATTCAGAGAGCTTTATCCCGGCGTTGGGGTTTACAGAACCTACACAAATCCCTACTTCAAGGTAACGGTAGGTGATTTCAGAAACAGATCAGATGCAATGAGACTTTTCAAGGAGATTGAAAGAGTCTATCCATCTGCATTTATTGTGAGGGAGATTATTAATTTCCCGCCTCTTTAATCACCCTTTAAGTGTTTGCCCAGGATAGGATTCTTCCACCATTTAGGTTGGAATCTTGCGGCTAATCTTTGGAGCGGAGTGATATACCTCTCAATTTTTTCAGGGTAGATATCAGAGATATTTATCATTATTCCTGTCTCCTCTACTCCTCCGAACCCATCGTTAATAGCAGTTCCAAAGACTTTCATAGATGGAGAGAGATTCATGTAGGAATTTATCAATGGCGGGATATTCTCACCAAGGGATCTTATCTCTTTTGACAATACCTTATAGCCCTCTTTGTAGTCAACAGAGCTGAACAACTCTTCAAAATATGGGTTGCTGATGTCGTACTCAAGTGGTTTTATTGGTTTTACCAAATTCTTTTCATCAGAAAAATATATGCTTAAAAAATTTAGCAGCGTGTTTCTTGCCCTCATATTGTATGAGGAGTACATGGTCACTTTGCCGAAAAAGTATTTAATATGCGGATATCTCAAAACCAATGCACCCAGACCATCCCAAAGGTTGTCGAGGGCGTAGAGGCCTTTTCTGCGAATATTGGTACTCTGATAGTTTGGCTGGATGAAAGATCTACCCAGCTCTATCGTAAAAGGCATGTAATCATTTGTAAACTCCTTTGAAAAGGTAAAGAGTTCGCTGGTTGCCATATGATGAGCGTCCAGCCCGGAGCATTTGATGTAGCGGTATCCTCCAATAATCTCCAGATCTTTCGGGTCCCACACTATAAGTTGTTTGTATGGATTTTTACCATCGGTATCAAATTCATCAATATCAATAGGCTTACCTGTACCACCACCTGCAAGTCTGAATGAAATCTCTCGCAGCCTTCCAATCTCTCTCATGGTGTGAGGAGAGTCCTGGGCTGTGACTTCGTATAGTTTATTGTCCCCCTTTCGTGTGTTTCTTATAAACTTATCTGACGACAACTCATCAATAATGAGTTTGCGGTCTATGGGTAATATTACCGGTTCCATTTTTTATTTTTTTAGTGAGTAAACCCTCTCCCTGACAATGTCATTCCATTCATTAACACTTTTGCCGGATAAAAGTTCTTCATATGTAATTGGCTTGCCTATATATGCCTTAAATGATCTGTTTTTTTGACGAAACATTTCATGAGGTAAGAGGATAGTTTCATAATTAAATTTAATTCCCAGCCTTTTTCGGATGTTTGCCAATTTGTAAAAAAACCAGGAGTTTCTGCCTTCAAAATAGACGGGTAATATATCCCGCTGATACTTGATAGCCTGGTTCAGGTAACTTTTTTTCCATTCCAGGTCTTCTATCTTTCCTTTAATCAGGCGGGAGCAAAGCCCGGCCGGGAAGTATATGATTTGATCTCCGGAGCTGTAGCTCTCATGGAACATATTTGCCGACTCTGCCGTCTGCTTTCCATATTTATTTATTGGGATAAATATTGGTCTTAATGGCTCTATGCTGTAAACCAAGTCATTTACGATGAATTTGACAGAATCAAAAATTTGTCCGAATGCTTCGGATAAAATCAGTCCGTCAAGACCTCCCAGGGGGTGATTGGATACTACAATGTACCTGCGACCCTCTTGAATATTTTCATGTCCCGTTAAAGAATATTTAATGTTGATCCGTTTGAGTGCTTCAGTGGCAAAAGGGACGCCTCTGAGGTGACCGTACTCCGAAAGCAGCTCATTTATTTCATCCTGGTGTATTAGTTTTTTGAGCCATGTGAAAATAAAACCCGGTATAATCTTTAAAAGTTTAGGGTTTTTACCGGCTATAACACTCTCTACATCAACTCTGGTATTTCTCTTCGTTTCGCTCATCTGAGGCGGGGTTTGTACGACGCGAAGTTAAATAAAAATCATATCTTTGCATAAATGTTCCATAGTAATATGTTAAAACAGGGATTACAACAAAAACTACTGCAAAAGCTTTCGCCACTCCAGATTCAAACTATAAAACTACTGGAGTTGCCAACGCTGGAACTAGAACAAAGAATAAAAAAGGAGCTGGAGGAGAATCCCGTTCTGGACGAAGTTTCAGACAGCGAAGATATTGACGATGGGTCGGCGAGATCCTTCTCTTTGAGCGAATATTCATCAGACGACCAGATTCCATCATATAAGCTCTTTACCAGCAATCAGGGTAAAGATATAAAACCTGAATACAATACATTTTCTGTAAGGGAGAGCTTTCACCAGTCTCTTGTAACTCAGCTAGGCTACAGCCAGATGGATGCCAGAGCAAAGGCAATAGCAAAATTCATCATAGGCAGCCTTGACGATGATGGCTACCTCAGGAGAGACCTTGATGCTCTTTCTGACGATATATCTTTTAGAGTTGGAATTGAGACCAACCCTGACGAGCTTGAAGCTATTCTTAAAAAAATTCAGGACTTTGAACCGGTAGGTATAGGTGCGCGTGATCTTCAGGAGTGTCTGCTTTTGCAAATCAAAGCCAGAGAGCGGACTCCCCAGGTTGTGCTTGCAGAGAGTATTCTGGAGGACCACTTTTCTGAATTCACAAAAAAGCATTACCAGAAGATTTTGTCTCGTCTTTCAATCAGTGAAGGAGAGCTTAGAGATGCCATTGAGGAGATTGTACACCTGAATCCAAGACCGGGCGGGCAGATTGATGACTCCTACGCAGAACAGGCTCAGCAGGTTGTTCCGGATTTTGTACTGGAGTACAAAGATGGAGAGTTGATTATGACCATGCCGCGCTTCTCGGTTCCGGAGCTCAAGGTAAACAAGAGATATGCCGACCTTCTGATGACTTCGGCCGGAGGGGATAGAGCAGGTAAGGAGGCAGCAACATTTGTAAAACAGAAGCTGGATTCTGCCAAATGGTTTATTGAGGCAATCAGACAAAGGCATAACACCCTCAATAACACTATGAATGCAATTATTGACTTTCAGAGAGAGTTCTTTATTGAAGGAGATGAAACAAAGTTGCGTCCAATGGTTCTAAAAAATATTGCCGAAAAAACCAATCTTGATATTTCAACCATATCCAGAGTTGTTAACTGCAAATATATTCAGACACACTTCGGGATATACCCTCTGAAGTACTTTTTCTCAGAAGGGCTTATGACAGATGCGGGAGAAGAGGTCTCTACAAGAGAGATTAAAAACATACTCGCCTCAAGCATTGATGTTGAGGATAAGAAAAAGCCGCTGACAGATGAAGAGCTGGTGACTGTTCTGCATGAGAAGGGTTACAGGGTGGCAAGAAGAACTGTTGCAAAATATCGTGAACAGCTCAATATCCCAATTGCGAGACTTAGAAAGGAGCTTTAAAAAACTTAATATGAAAAATCTATTAACGGGATTAATTGTTTTAATCCTGATAACCGGCTGTAAAATGAAAGAGAGAGCAGATCTTATTGTTTATAACGGGAATATTTATACCGTTGACACCAATTTTACAATATCGAGTGCAATGGCTGTTAAGGGCGGAATACTGCTTGCCGTTGGAACTGACGATGAGATACTTAATAAATATAGGGCTAGCGAGATGATAGATCTGGATGGGGCTCCGGTTTATCCCGGGCTCAACGATGCCCACTGCCATCTTACCGGTCTTGGACGTGGCCTCACCAGAGTTGACCTAAGAGGTACTACCTCATTTGACGAGATAATTGAAAGACTAAAAGAGAGATATGAACGCGACAAGCCTGCATACCTTGCAGGAGATGGCTGGGACCAAAACCTTTGGCCTGTAAAGGAATTCCCTGACAATTCAAAGCTTAACGAACTCTTTCCGGACATACCTGTTGTACTTTCAAGAATAGATTTTCATGCAGTTATCGTTAATGATGCTGCAATAAATCTTCTGGGAATACAACCATCTGATAAGGACATTCCAAAAGAGGAGGCTTTAATCCAGGGTGGAAAATTTAAAGGAGTTTTTCTGGAAAATACTGCTGACAGATTTAAGTCTGTTATACCTGACCCGGTTGCTTCTGAGCTCAGAGATATGTTTTTAATGGCTCAGAATGAGTGTTTTAAATATGGTCTTACCTCCATTTCACATGCCGGGGAGTCTCTTGATATAATTAATGTATTGGACTCTATGTCAAACGAAGGGAGCCTAAAGCTAAGGACAGATGTTTGGCTTACCCCTTCTAAAGAGAACCTTGAAAGATTTACAACTCCATACAAAAACAGAAGACTAAGAATAGGTGCAATCAAACTGTATGTTGACGGAGCCCTCGGGTCAAGAGGTGCACTGCTTTTAAAGCCCTATTCAGATATGCCCACTGCAAAGGGAATCAGTGTAATTACAAGAGAAGATTTTGATGAAATGTGCAAATGGGCTTACGAACACGGTTTTCAGGTAGCAACACACTGTATTGGAGATGCTGCCAACAGAGAGGCCCTGACAGTATATTCGAAATATCTGCCCCTGGATAATGACCTCCGCTGGAGGATAGAGCACTCTCAGGTTATTGATAAAGATGATCTGGAGATCTTTGGTAAATATAAAATTGTTCCTTCAATTCAACCCACACATGCCACATCAGATATGTTATGGGCAGATGAAAGGTTAGGAGATAGAATAGCAGATGCCTATATTTACAAGCAACTGCTCAATCAGCTTGGCTGGTTGCCAAGTGGAACAGATTTTCCGGTAGAAGAGGTGAATCCATTCTATACATTCTTTGCTGCAGTATTCAGAAAGAATCTTGACTTTATCCCGGAAGAGGGGTTTCAGATGGAAAACGCTCTCACACGGGAAGAGACTCTTCGTTCAATGACTATATGGGCCGCAAAAGCATCTTTTGAAGAGGGTATCAAAGGATCTCTTGAAAAAGGTAAAGTTGCTGATTTCGTGGTTCTTGACAGGGATATAATGACTGTCGATGAGAAATCTGTTCCCGGAACTAAGGTTGTAATGACATACCTTGCAGGGGAGCGGGTTTACAAGGCAGATTAAAGCTTGCTTCCGTAGGCAAGATCTCCGGCATCTCCAAGACCCGGTACAATATAAGCCTTTATTGTAAGTTCTTGATCAATAGCTCCTACCCAAAGAGTTGTCTTTTTGTGGGGCAGGTGCTTTGAGAGATATTCAATCCCTTCTGTACTTGCTATCGGGCATATAATGTGTGTATGAACAGGGTTTTCTGTTTCACAAAGCCTGTTATAGGCAAGCACAACCGAAGAGCCTGTTGCCAGCATGGTATCTGCAAGTAAAAGAGTCTTTCCCCCTACTGAAGGGCTGCTTGCATATTCAATCTGGATAGTAAATTTATTGTCCTTACCATATTTTCTGTAAGCCGCAATAAAAGCGTTCTGAGCCTTGTCAAACACGCTTAGCATTCCGTGGTGAAGAGGCAATCCTGCTCTCATTATGCTGGCAATAAGAATGTTGTCATCACATGTGCTGCAGTTGGCAATCCCTAACGGAGTTGTCACCTCTTTAGAGCTGTAAGAAAGCCCTTTGCTGATTTCATAAGCGAAAATTGTTCCGATTCTTTCAAGGTTAATACGGAATCTCATACTATCCTTTTGAACCACAGAGTCTCTGATCTCTGCAATAAAGTTGTTGAGAGCAGAGTTGTTTTCGCCAAGATTGATAATCTTCATTTTTTAGCTTTTGGGGAATTGTGCCCCAAATATACAAATTAATCACATTAAACCATCATCGGCAAAGCTGAAGTATCCATCTCCGGCAATAATGAGGTGATCAAGAAGGGAGATGTCAAACAGAGAAGCAGCCTCTTTAAGCATCCTGGTTTGAGTCTTGTCGTTTTCACCGGGATTGAGATTTCCGGAGGGGTGGTTGTGAACCAGTATTATTGAACTGGCCAATTTATCAAGGGCATTTTTGATTACAATTTTCACATCAACCACAGTTGCAGAGATTCCTCCGATACTGATTCTCTCTTTTGATATTAATTTGTTTGCCCTGTTCAGATACATTACCCAACACTCCTCATGACTCAGGTCTCTTAGGATAGGACTTATAATGCCTGCTGCGTATGCCGAGGATTGGATCTTTGGCAAATCTCTGGCCTCACATGTCAGAAATCTTTTAGAGAGCTCAAAAACTGCCATAAATACAACAGCTTTTGCCGGACCAATCCCTTTTATTGAATTTAAATTATCACAGGATATTCGTGACATCTCTCTGAGATTGTTGTTTGAAATCTGCAGAATCTTTCGGGCTATATCAAGAGCGCTCTCTTCCCGTGTCCCGCTGCCTAGTAAAATTGCAATCAACTCTGCATCACTCAAGGCTGCCGCACCCTTCTGTTTCATCTTCTCCCTTGGCCTGTCATCTTCAAGCCACCCTTTTATTGGGACTCTCTTTTCAGTTGTCATATTCAGTAAATAAAAAATGCTTCTCAAAATTGAGAAGCATTTACTATTCTAAGGAGACAAACTGAAAAAATTATGCTAATTTGTTAACATAGGCAGCAATACCGCTTTTTAGGTTTGCAGCTTTGTTCTTGTGAATAACATTAATTTTAGCAAGTTTATCTAACATTGAAGATACTTTTGGAAGTAATGCAGTTGCAGCCTCCTTTTCGGTAGTATTGCGCAAAGCCTTGATGGCATTACGGGTGGTGCGTGCATAGTACTTGTTGTGTAACCTGCGTTTTGCGCTTTGACGCGCGCGCTTTTCTGCTGATGCGTGATTTGCCATATCTAATTTGTTTTTGTAGTCCGTAGGGGAATCGAACCCCTATTGCAAGAATGAAAATCTTGAGTCCTAACCGTTAGACGAACGGACCATTCAAAATCTAATGAATCTTACCGTTACAGGTATCGGTCATTTTCGATCTTGGGAGTGCAAAGGTAAAAACTTTTTTTATTGTTCCAAAAATTTGTTAAAAAAATTCAAATGAGTAAATGATAGACTCCACCTGGCGTAGATAGTTCCTTTTGTCATAACGCGGAGCATAAACAAATGCCTCAAGAGCGATAACATTTTGATTAGCCTTATCTAAGAAGAAGTGACTTACAAAAGGGCCACCCATAAAGTCGTTTTGTACTTCCCACAAACCCTTCATCTCAATAAAGTCTCTTCTGTTAAATCTTACCCATCTGATACCGGGTTCAACAAGAAGATTTGTTGTCATATAAGACTTGTCTACCTGTCCCGGCACATTTCTTTCGAGCACCAAATTTCTCATCGCAACAAGATTGTCATGACTAAATGATGTTGAGTCTTTATATGGGAAGCGATAGACAAAAATACCCTGATTTGTGTATGTTGTCTCATATGAGATCCAGATGAAATCTTCTGTCTTTTTCTTTATGCTGTAGCCTTTCGGGAAATATGGTGAGCCACCGAATTCAAGGGTTACGACATCTCTGAGAGTGCGCTCTTCATATCTTTTTGCGTTATTGATATTGCGGTTTCTTTCGGCCATGAGCAGGGCTCCGGAAAGTCTGTCCTGTTCTTCCTGAATTTTATTGGCAATATCTTCTCCGTTGGGGCCGGATATTGTTACAACAATTTGAGGTGCAGCCCAAACATTCTCCTGAATAACAACCTTTGTTTCAGTCACATCAGGTAAAACCTTTACAATAATCAGATTTCTATGAGTTTGAAAAATGCTTGTAAAGGCGTTTTCGGGAATATTAACCAGAGTAAACATAGGCTCTTTCTGAGGCAGGTATTGTTCGTCTGCAGCAAGAATGGCCCTTAGTCCGGCACCGGCTTCGCTCTCCCAGTCACCTTTATTAATAACGATAACAACCTCACCGGCTTTGCCGCTTACATTCGGCATCAGCTGAGGCCCTCCCGTGAATTTACAGGAGAAGAGGAGTAATCCGGTTACAACTATTAACAGCCAATTGAGTGTTTTCATAATATACTATTTAAAAAGTCTGTAAATATCATTTCCAAAGGCAAGAAACATTATCGCAAAAAGAATCATCATTCCTGCAATCTGGGCATATTCAAGAAATTTATCGCTTGGTTTTCTGCGGGTTACAATTTCATAAAGAAGGAAAAGGATGTGACCCCCGTCAAGCGCCGGAATTGGCAACAGATTGAGCACTGCAAGCATTATTGACAACCATGCTGTAATTCCCCAGAAAATTTCCCAGTCCCATGATGATGGGAATATTTTTCCTATTGTTATAAAACTCCCAACCGATTTGTAAGCCTCTGTCTTAGGTGAGAAAATCAGACCCAGCTCTTTGAAGTAATTTGCGATAGTACCGGTTGCCTTGTTAAAACCGGCGGGAATTGAGGCCGACAGAGAGTATTTATGTGTAGTTATGTTAAAGAACTTATATATATCTCCCTCAAGAACTATGCCGATTCGCCCTTCACTGTCAACAGCCAGTATTTTGCCTATCAGTTCGCCCTCTCTTAATATTGTTACGTTTATTGAATCTCCCTTTCTTGCAAGAAGTATCTCCTGAACATCCTGGATTGCCGGTGTCGGAATGTTGTCTGTAGCAACAAACATATCTCCCGGCAGCAGGCCTGCATTCAAATTGAGGGAGGAGTCAGATATTGTCTGTATTACAAAAGGGGCCCGAAGGGTAAACATTCCCGGTGTTTTAAGCACTTGTGGAATAAATGATGGGTCGATATCTATGGTGATGGTCTCTTCTCCCCTGATAACCTGAGCGCTTTGTGCCTGATTGCGTGCCAGTTGCATTTGTATTTCATGAAAACGATCAACAGGTTCTCCGTCAAATGAAAGTATTTGGTCTCCATTACGGAATCCAATTTCAAGAGCGAGATCGTTACACTGCACTCCATAAATAGCGTCGTTTGTCTTTAGATACTCCTCTCCCCATGTAAAAAGAGTTGCAGAGTAGATTAGAATTGCCAGAATAAAATTGAAAAAGACACCTCCAAACATCACAATAAAGCGCTGCCATGCGGGTTTACTTCTGAATTCCCATGGTTTGGGAGCCTCTTTCATGGCCTCTTTGTCCATAGATTCGTCAATCATTCCTGATATTTTGCAGTAGCCGCCAAGGGGAATCCAGCCTATTCCAAACTCGGTATCACTATCTTTTGGTTTGTATTTGAATAGTGAAAACCAGGCATCAAAAAAGAGATAGAATTTTTCAACCCTGATTTTAAATAGGCGTGCAAAAAAGAAGTGACCAAATTCGTGAACCAGAATTAAAATCGAAAGAGCCAGTATTACCTGGAGAATTTTCATTATAGTATCCATTTATCTTATATGTTCATTAAATGTAATTATTCATTATTTGTCTTGAAATTTTTCTTGCCTCAAGGTCTGTTTCAAATATATCATCCCTGCCGGGATTATCATTTTGCCCAACCAGATCCATTACCTGAGAGATAATTTCTGGAATTGCTGAAAATTTTATTTTCCCCGCAAGGAAACTCTCTACTGCAATTTCATTTGCAGCATTCATTGCACATGGAATATTGCCCCCCCTTTCAATAGCCTTATATGCAAGGGTGAGGCAGGGGAATTTATTAAAATCAGGTTTGTAAAAATCAAGTTTTGAAAGTTTTGCGAAATCGATTCTCTCTGTATTCAGTGCGACTCTGAAGGGGTATGAAAATGCATACTGAATAGGCAGCCTCATATCAGGTGTGCTAAGTTGAGCAGTAACAGAACCGTCTTTAAACTGAGTCATTGAGTGCACAATAGACTGTGGATGAATAATAATTTCTATATCAGAGGGTTTTACTCCAAAAAGCCAGTGAGCCTCTATCATTTCAAGACCTTTGTTCATCATGCTTGCTGAATCAATTGTCACCTTGGGACCCATGCACCATTTTGGGTGGTTAAGAGCCTGTTCTATTGTTGCGGATTCAATCTCCTGAATGCTTTTGGAAAAGAAAGGGCCTCCGGATGCCGTAAGTATTATCTTTTCGACAGGTGATCTTTCGCCCTGAAGGCACTGGAATATAGCTGAATGCTCTGAGTCTACCGGGATTATTGGGGCATTATGCTCTTGTGCCATCTTCATGACAAGCGATCCTGCGGCAACAAGTGTCTCTTTATTTGCAAGGGCAATGGTTTTTCCAGCCTGAATTGCTTCCAGTGTAGGTTCCAGTCCTCCAAAGCCTACCATCGCTGCAAGTACAACATCAATGTTGCTTCCCGAAATGAGCTTTCCAATAGATTCTCTTCCTGTAAATACTTTAATGCCGTATTGGTCGAGTGCTTTAAAAACCTCATCGTACTTTGTTTCATCTGCAATTACAACAGTATTTACATCATGTTTGATTGCCTGCGAAATCAGAAGCGAAGAGTTTGAGTTTGCTATAAGAACTTCGGCCGTAAAGAGGTCAGGATGTCGTGAAATGACATCCAAAGCCTGTGTGCCAATCGATCCGGTGGAGCCCAAAACTGCAATTTTTCTCTTCATCGGGAGGGTTTTAAAATTTTATGTATTGGGTGGGGTCTATGGGAACTCCTTTGTGCCATAACTCAAAATGAAGGTGATAGCCGCTGCTTAGTGTCCCTGTATTGCCGGCAAGACCAATAGCCATACCGGCACTTACCCTGTCCCCCGATTTTTTCAGAAGTTTTGAGTTGTGTTTGTATATTGAAATAAGGTCATTTTCATGTTGGATCTGAATTGTAAAGCCGGTCTCTTCTGTCCATGCAGCTAAAACTACTGTTCCGTCAAGAACTGCAGAAACTACCGAATTAGCTGGTGCGGCAATATCAATAAATGGATGGTTTGTGGCAATGTTAAAACCATTTGAAATTACACCCTTGACAGGTGGAAAAAAATGAAGACCCTCTATCTGCTCAATTCTTCTGTTGCCACTTCCCAGATTAAATTTCTCCTGCCTTATTACCTCTTCTCTCAGAAGCGAATCCTCTCTGGATACAGATTGGGAGAAGGATGCTTTTAATGATGTGTCACCGGGAGTTGCTGCAGAGGTTAGGTTTTCCGGTTGCAGAGGTTCGAGCCCCGAAACTATTCTCTGTATATTGTTCAGGTGGAAATCCCACATTCTTATGGTATGTTCCAGAGAGTCTGCCTTTATTGCATTCTGAACAATTGCCCTTCTGGTAAATGCGTTGGGATATCCCGGAATAAACTCACGCAACGGAGTAAACGATATGAGCAGGGTAACCGAGCCTATGATGAAGATTACCGCAAGGGCAATGCTTACGAGCATCATTAGCCCATTTGCCCTGAAAACAAATAGCTCTTCGTGCGACGTATCGTTAAATATCGAGAAGCGGAACTTGCTTCTCAGTCTGTTTCTTTTCTCTTTTCTGACTCTTGCCATGTTTGTAAATTATTCTCCTTCTACTTTTACAAAAACCTCCTCACTTCTCCATAGCCCGTGTTTATTGCAGTATGCAACGGCAGTAAGCCTTAAGCTGACCTTTGGGATAATGGTAAAGTCTGCCTCAATATGTACCGGGTTATCTCCGTAGCTTGAACGTTGCAGTTTAACCTCTCCGACAAGCGTCTCAAGATTCCATAACTGAATATATTCATAATGGTGGTCGGGGGCATTTGGATGTTTTGCATTTGTTCCAATCCTGACTTTTACCTTGAAGGGAGTATTTCTCTCAGCCTCACTGTTACAGATGATTACAGGAGAATGTTTATCGGCATAGTTGCGTACCTTATCGCTTCCGCCGGCAAAATCAACATATGAAAATAGTCTTGGCATAGTGGTAAATAAACCTTCAAATGTACTAAAAAAAACTAACTTTGCACCATGGAGAGGATTGTGGGAATAGACTACGGCAAAAAGAGAACAGGGGTTGCTGTGAGCGATCCGCTGGGTATTTTTGCAAATGCTATTGAGACTGTCCCCTCGGGGGATATTGTCCGGTATCTCAAAAATTATACCCAAAAAGAGACGATTGTAAGATTTGTTGTAGGCTATCCGATGAACCTTAACAACACACCATCTGAGGGGGCCAGATACGTCGATCAGTTTTTAAATCTTCTTAGGAAACATTTTCCCGAAATACCTGTTACATTAGAAGATGAGAGATACACTTCGTCCATGGCATTTCAGACAATGATTGACGGAGGTGTAAAGATGATGGACAGAAGGGACAAGTCAATGGTCGATAAAATAAGTGCCGCCATTATTCTCCAGTCATATCTGGACAGAAAGGCAATAGAGAAAAAAAGAGAGGTAAAATAAAAAAGATTTTTAGTTATGGTATTACCAATTTATGTGTACGGAGCCGAGGTTTTAAGAGGGAAGGCAGCAGAGGTGGATATTACAGCAGAGGGCGCCGCAGATGATTTGAAGAAATTAATAAACAATATGTGGGAGACAATGGAGAAGGCAGATGGTGTCGGTCTCGCTGCTCCACAGGTTGGAAAATCGATAAGAGTATTGATTGTTGATGGATCTCTCATGTCTGAAGATATGCCTGAACTCAAGGGTTTTAAAAGAGCAATGATTAATCCCGTTTTACTTGAAGAGAGTGAAGAGAAATGCGAATTAAGTGAAGGATGCCTTAGCATTCCGGACATTCACGCTACTGTAGAGAGGCCAAGTAAGATCAGGGTTTCTTACTACGATACTGATTTGCAAAAAAAGGAGGAGGCGCTCGAAGGGTTTGCCTGCAGAATGGTTCAACATGAAATGGACCATCTGGATGGTATTCTATTTACAGACAGGACACCTCCCATCAGAAAAAAGATGCTTCAGTCAAAACTGAACAACATAAAGACCGGAAAGGTTAAAACGCACTACAGAACAGCAAGATAGCGAGATCAAAAATAGCATAATCGCAGAACAGCAGAATTACAAAATGGGAGCATTTCACGCATACGACATAAGGGGAGTTTACAATAAAGACTTCAATAAAGAGACAGTTTACAAAATCGGATTCTTTCTGCCGGAGTTGCTTAATAGTAAAAAGGTGTTGATTGGACGGGATGTCAGGGAGTCTTCCCCCGAAATAAAGGAGTACCTGATTGCAGGAATAACCGATGCGGGAGCAGATGTCTATGATATGGGGCTATCAACAACCCCAATGGTATATTATGCAACCGGCAAGTATGGTTTTACTGCCTCTGTTCAGATAACAGCCTCCCATAACCCGAAAGAGTACAACGGCCTCAAGGTATCGCGCGAGAACGCACTTCCTGTGGGCTTTGATAATGGTCTGGGCCTTCTTAAAGAGTGGACAGAGACCCGCGAGACTGTAAAGACAGAGGTTAAAGGAAAGAAATTTGAAATCAACATTAAGAAAGAGTACATCGATTTTCTGCTTAAATACAGGAAAAACCTTTCAAATCTGAATATATGCGTCGATGTGTCCAATGGTATGGCTGCGCTTCTCATTAAAGATGTTCTTGGTAAAGATTCCCCGGAACTTCATTATATTTTTGATGAGTTGGACGGGACTTTCCCAAATCATGAGGCAAACCCATTGGTTCCGGAGAATATTATTGATTTGCAAAGAGAGGTCAAAGAGAAAAACTGTGATGTTGGGGTGATTTTTGACGGCGACGGCGACAGAGTAATGTTTGTTGACGAAAACGGACGTTTTATCTCTCCCGATCTTATGATTGCACTTTTGGGCCACTATTTTCTGGAGGAGAGAGGTGAGAAGGGTGCTGTTTTGCAGGATATCAGAAGCTCTAAAGCGATAGGGGAGTATCTTGCTCCAATGGGAGCTCAGATGCACACATGGAGAGTAGGAAGAGCCTTTGCGGCACATAAACTGAGAGAGATTGACGGAGTCTATGGAGGAGAGCTTGCCGGACACTACTATTTCCGGGACTTCTTTTACAGTGACTCTGGTATAATGGCGTGTCTGATTATCCTTGGGGTAATTTCTGAATTTAAAAACAGAGGGATTAAACTATCGGGTATAATTGCAGGAATTGAAAAATATAAGAATTCAGGAGAGATAAACTTTAGAATAGAGAGAAAAAAAGAGGCGATGGATCTGGTGAGAGATTATTTTCTTTCAAAGGAGAGTGCTACTGCCAATTATGATTTTGACGGCTATAGAGTGGAGTTTCCTGATTGGTGGTTTAATATAAGGCCTTCAAATACAGAGCCATATCTTAGATTTATTGCAGAGGCTACATCTGAAGAGTTACTCTCACAAAAGGTCTTAAAAGTAAAGGAACTACTCGAATCAGGAGGATTTTTCGACAAATGATCAGCCCCCCATCAGGATACAGTAAAAGATTTACCGGGAGATTAATTCCCGCCTTACTTATCCTGTTTATCTCCTGGTTATCTTTTGGCAAGGGGGCAAAATCTCAGGCTTGGGGAACAAGAATCGAACTGCATGACATAATTCCGGAGAGCAGGGTAGTAATAAATATACCTTCAGGCATTCTGGCAAACGGACTCAGACCCACAAGAGTTATTTTCTATGCACTTCCAAACGGAAACACAATCGAGCAGACAGAGGGCAGGTTTGTAACCGAAGAGAGCGATTGGCGCTATAATATTCAGCATATTGCTGCCCAGACGGGGTTTCTAAGGGAGAGAGACACTAGTCATAACTATATAGCAGTATATGTCGAAAGTAAAACAAGGGCATGGACTTCCCATGCTTCAAAATATACCGACTCCGGCGAATTGTATGTATCACTCATAGATAGCATCAGAAACTTTATCGCATCAAATTTCCATAATTTTGCCTCAATAGATAATCAGAAGCTTATTTTGGCAAGCCACAGCGGAGGAGGAAGGTTTGTTTTGAACTATATTGCGGCAAATAAGGCAATACCACATTTTATAGAGCGAATTATTTTCATTGACAGTAATTATGGGTATGAGTCTGAAATACACAGTATTAAAATTGGTGACTGGCTTAAACGAGACAATAATCACCTTGAAGTAATGGCCTATGTCGATACTACGGTTATCCTGGATGGAAAGCCAATTGTGAGCAGTAAAGGTGGGACTGGGTACAGAAGCCATATGATGGCTGCAGATCTCCAATTTGCAGGCATAGATTTAAATTTTGCTGCAGATACAATTTTTAAAAAATATTCAGGAAAATCTGCAGAGATACTTATAAAGGAGAACCCTTCGGGGAAAATTTACCACACTGTTCTTGTGGAGAAAAACGGTCTGATACACGGTGTTTTGTCGGGTAGCAGCTTAAATGAAAAAGGTTATACTTACTGGGGAGAGAGGGCTTACGAAAAATATATTGCAAAACCATAGATATATGAAGAGATATCTTTCACTCGATATTTTAAGAGGGCTCTCCATTTTCGGGATGGTCTTCTCAGCCATTATACCACATGGGGTTTTGCCTGCATGGATGTACCATATACAAAACCCACCCCCGGCACACTCTCTGGATATGACTGTTTCCGGAATCAGCTGGGTTGATCTGGTCTTTCCAATATTCATATTTTGTATGGGCGTTGCTATTCCTCTGGCCGGGAGAAGGCGGCTTGACCAGCCTGACGATACAGGTGCAGGAAGAAGATATCTGGCAGAGATTTTTGAACGCTTTATAATGTTGTGGCTCTTCTCGTACCTCTATGTTTTTCTCGATTTTTCAACGGTAAAAGGCTGGTGGCCTCAGTTGGTAACCATTGGAGGATTTTTGGCACTTTTTCCGCTATATATGCAGTTATCAAAGACTACATCAAAGCATACCTTAATTTTGTTAAGAGTTGTCGGGCTAATTCTCACCGCATCGATTATTGCATACGGACATTTTAAATTTGACGAGGTTATATCCCTGAACAGAAGAGGTATAATAATATTTCTCTTAGCCTTTATTTACCTTTTTGGAACTCTCATCTGGTACTTTACCAGAAACAGCAACAGAATGAGAGCAGTGGCATTTGCTGCCGTTCTGATATTTGCAGCTGTTACAATGTTCTTTGATATTCCTCAGAAGTTATATGCTATCAAGGATATACGATGGATTGTAAATATTGAGTATATCTACTTTTTGCTAATACTAATTCCGGCAACTTACCTGGGAGATCTACTTCATTACAAGCTTAATGCGTCAACCCCATATGACCCTGTAGGTGAAAGTCGTACGAATGGTTCGGGTACGGGTGTTCCTCTTATTTTAATGGCGCTTTATATTTTATGGCTAATGATTGCGCTATACAAAGGGTACTATCTTATAAATATTTTTGTATCATTAGTTATTATATCAAAGATACATCGGCTCGTTGAGCAAAGAATGCCCGTTTACACAAAAGAGAGTGCAATTGCATCGTTACTGGGATTATCCGGAGCGGTTCTTGTTATGATTGAAGGTGGCATCACTAAAGTGCCTTGCACAATTGCCTATTGCTTTATTACTACCTCTATAAGCATATATCTGATTATTTTAATTGACAGAATATCACATAACGCTCACAACTCCTATCCGGTGCGAATATTTTCGGGTTCGGGAAGTAACCCGCTCATGAGCTACATTGCATTTGGAAGTTTTGTAATGCCATTATTTAAAATCACAGGGTTGGTACTAATCTACCAGGCAGCTTATCCGGTTGGTTATCCATGGATAGGGGTATTTAGGTCTGCGGCTATGGTGCTGTTAACAATGGCTGCCGTTGCAGCTATGAGTGAGAAGAAAATCTTCTGGAGAGCATAAACGCGAAAGTAAAAAATTGATAGTAATATGAAAAATCTGGACTACGGAGTTATTGGGAATTGCAGAACAGCAGCACTTATTTCGAAAGGGGGAAGTCTGGACTGGTTGTGTTTTCCTGACTTTGATTCACCTTCAATTTTTGGGAAAATTCTTGATGAAGAGAAGGGAGGTTGTTTCTCTTTTGAGTTTGAGGGGGATTATAAATCCTCACAAAAGTACCTTCAGGGGACAAACATCCTCTGCACAACCTTTGAGTTGTCTGACGGCTCATTTGAGGTGATGGACTTTATGCCAAGATACAAGACCGGTGATGAATCAAACGACTACTATCTGCCGGCCGAAATTTACCGTTACGTAAGACTTTTAAGTGGTAAGCCCTCGTTCAGTATAAATTACTCTCCTGCACCCGATTATGCAAGAGCATCAACCGTGCATACAATTGGTCAGAACTACCTCAGAACAAGTTCGGCTATGGATGAGAGAGATTCAATATTTCTCTATTCAAGCCTGGACTTTAACTCTGTTCTTCAGAGGGAGCGGATTGTCCTTACCGGAGAGGAGTTTTTTCTAATCTCATACAACCAAAAACTTGTTGATATTGACATTAGAAGGGTATATCTTGAGTATTCGAGGACAAAGGTCTATTGGCTTAACTGGGTAAACCGTTCAAAGAGATACAAACTGTATGAAGAGAAGGTTGAAAGAAGTATGCTTATCCTTAAACTTATGTCATTTCAACCAACGGGTGCTGTTCTTGCTGCTCTTACTACCAGTATCCCGGAGACAATAGGTGAGGTGAGAAATTGGGATTACCGCTTCTGTTGGTTAAGGGACGGATCTATGTCAATTGAGACTTTGCTGAGTATGGGGCACAGAGGCGCTGCAAAGAGGTTCATCAACTTTGTAAAGAGCATTATCCACTCAAAAGGAGATAGTTTTCAGATAATGTATGGTATAAGAGGCGAGAGAAAGCTTACTGAATTTGAGCTTGACCACCTTGAAGGGTTTGAGGGGTCAAAACCGGTAAGAATCGGTAATGCCGCATATAAACAAAAGCAGAATGACTCTTTTGGCTATCTTATGGATGTTATATATAAATATTATATCTATTTTCCTGGTACTCTCGACGAAATAGAGGATATGTGGGAGGTGGTAAAAAATATTGTCAGAACAGTATATTATGAGTGGAGGTCACCCGATCAGGGAATTTGGGAGATACGCAACAGTATGAGCCATTATGTATTCTCCAAAGTTATGTGCTGGGTCGCTCTCGATCGTGCCGTTAAAATTGCCGAACTGATTGGAAAGTATAACTACGCCGATAATTGGGCAAAAGAGGCCTCGGAGATACTCCGGGATGTTCATGAAAATGGGTGGAAAGAGAGTCTGGGCAGCTTTTCTCAAACCTACTCCAATCTGGAGCTTGACTCTTCACTGCTTCTGATGGAGGAGTATGGCTTTATTGAAGCATCAGACCCCAAGTATGTAAGTACAGTTAAGACAATAAGAGACAATCTGCTGCATAATGGATTAATGTACAGGTACAAAACAGAAGATGATTTTGGTAAACCTATATCAGCCTTTACAATCTGTACATTCTGGCTTATAAGAGCCCTCTTTGTAATTGGTGAGAGAGAGCAGGCATCTGCCATTTTTAATGAGATTCTCAAGTATTCAAACCATCTGGGACTCTTTAGCGAAGATCTCGATTTTGAAACCAAGAGACAACTCGGCAATTTCCCTCAGGCATACTCTCACCTTGCTCTGATTAACACCGTTGAACTATTATCTGAGGAGAGAGTAAGATCGAGGTTTATACGTCCTTAGTATTCACTCCCTTTATCCCGGAAAGTTCAGTATTAATTTTTGCAAAAGAACCTGGATATTCTTTGTTAATAAAGTCAATAAGCTGTTCTCTGATACGTACTCTCAGATCCCAGTTTTTTGATGCGTCACTGCTGCTGAGCAGTACCCTTATCTCCTTATGCCACTCTTTGGATGCGGTAACCTGTATGTTTTGAACCCTACCGTCCCAGTCGGTGTTGCCTTTAAGAATTATTGACAGATATTCCCTTACTGGATCTACAGGCAACTCATAGGAGACATACAGGAAAATGGTTCCCATAATAGAGGCTTCTGTTCTTGTCCAGTTCTGGAAAGGCTGTTCAAGAAAATATCCTGATGGCAGTATTAATCGCCTTTGATCCCATATTCTCACTACAACGTAGGTAAGTGTAATCTCCTCAATTCTACCCCATTCTCCCTCAACAATTACCACATCGTCCAGCCTTATCGGTTGAGTTATTGCAAGTTGCATTCCTGAGAGTATCTGACCGATACTTTTCTGCGCTGCGAGTCCGATAATTAAACCGGCAACCCCGGCAGATGTTAGTAAGCTAATCCCTATACTCCTTACACTCTCAATTGTCATCAGTGCAACCGAGATGAAAATTACAGCGATAACTGTTATTGCAAGCCCTTCGAAAACCTTCATCTGAGTAAGACTCTTTCTTGCTCCAAGATTATCGGGGTTGTCAATATCCAGCCTCTTTTCAAGTTGATGAAAGAGCACCCTTACCAGCTGAATTACGATCCATCCGAATGAAAGAATCAGAAGAATATTGTTGATTTTATTAATTAAATCAAACTCAGGTAGTTTGTTTATAAATAGATGGTTAAACAGTTTCAGCGAAATCCAGAATATCAACCATATTGCAGGGAAACGAAAAAGCCTGATCAAAAAATCATCCAGCTTAGTCTCGGTTCTCACTGCTATGGCTTTCAGCTTCTTAAGAACAAACCTGTAAACGATAAGTACAATGATAAAAAAAAGTGCAAAAAATGCATATAGCAAAACAGGTTCCGGCAGTATGCCGGTAATAAAATTTTCTTTAAACATAGTTATTTCCTCCCCTCTTTTTAGTCTCTCCCTGCCAATCTTCTCAGAAACGGCAATGTGTCGGTCTGGTTAAGAAGATTGAAACGGGCACTGTCAGAAAGTGTACCGATTTTAATGGTGTATGATCCTACAGGGAGCGCATTAAACATATCTTCATCTGTTACATCATCGCCCATCGCAAGAATAAAGTCGTAATACTTATCCTTTAACAGGCGGTTTACCTCAGAACCTTTAGTGAATTCAGGGTATTTGATCTCTACAATTTTATTGCCTTTCATAATTTGCAGATGCTCTCTTGTGCATGGAGTTATTAGGGCCTGAATGAGTTGGGGCACCCTGATTGATGCCAGCCATGCGTCCACCTTTCTGTAGTGCCAGACAAGTGCAGTCTCCTTAACTTCCAGTGACGATCGTGGGGTTTTTTCCACAAACTGTTGCATAACTTGCAAAATCTCATCCTCCCACTCTTTTGGGGGGCTGTTCTTTGTCCAATCTGAACCCTCTTTAAAAAATGCTCCGTGCTCTGCAGCAAGACCAATGTCAAGACCACCAAGCCAGGTTTCAAGAGTGTTGTGATCCCGTCCACTGCTGATTACAACACGATTTCTTTTGTCAGATGATAGTAGTCTGAGAGTCTCCAGAATCTCTTCCGATGGAGCGGCATCCTCAGGTTTTGGCATAAAGGGTGACAGAGTTCCGTCGTAGTCAAGTATGATTAATCGTTGCTTGGTATTGTCATATGCAATTCTGATCTCCTCTTCGTATTCGATGCTTAGAACTTTAGAGAAGAGAGCTGTATTTCTCTCACGTATACTTTTAAGATCCCTTATGAAGTCTCCTGCCCATTTGTTTACAGTTTGTTTTGAAACTCGCTTTTGCATCCATTTCATTCTCTCCTGCTGTTCGCTTTCGGGCATTTTCAGGGCTTTCAGAATTGCCTCCTCAATCTGGGTCGAGTCATTCGGGTTAATTATCAAAGCATCAATAAGCTCGATTGAAGCTCCTGCCATTTCGCTCAGTATCAGCACTCCGTTGGCATTTCTTTTTGCAGCGATGTACTCTTTTGCGACAAGATTCATCCCATCTCTGAGAGGTGTAACAAGAGCAATATCTGCTACATGATACATTGCACAGAGCTCTTCAAATGAGAATCCATGGTAGAAATAGTGAACCGGAGTCCAGTTCATATTTGAGTAAATGCCATTTATCGAACCAATTGTCTCGTCAATTTTAGTTTTGAGCCCTGAATAGCTCTCTACATTGTCTCTAGAAGGTACAATTATCATAAAGAGTGACACTTTATTCCAGAATTCGGGATTGTTCTCTAGAAACTGTGCAAAACCCTTTAGCCTGTGGAGAATCCCTTTACTGTAATCCAATCTGTCAACGGACAAAATAATCTTATGGTCTCTGTAATCCTTTTTAAGTTTATGTGCTATTCTAGCCACCTTGGGGTTAAGTATCGAGTCATAATAGAGGTCATAATTTATTCCCATAGGAAGTGCATCAACCCTCACAATTCTCTCACGAAGCCTCACCTCATCTAAATCAAAACTCAAGTCCAGAACTCTCTCTGCTGCACTTATAAAGTGCCTCATATATTCGTATGTGTGAAATGCAATAAGATCTGCTCCAAGCAGACCTGTCAGCAGTTGGGCTCTCTCTGGCAGAACACGGAATAACTCATACGAAGGGAAAGGGATATGATGGAAATATCCTATACTAACTTCAGGATTAATGTCTCTTAACATTCTGGGTAGCAACATCAACTGATAATCCTGTACCCACACAATATCTCCGGGCTCCATTATTTTTTCTGCAGCCTTGGCAAACAATCTGTTAACCATCTTATAGCTGTCCCAATGGCTGCTCTCGTGTTGTATAAGTGTAAAGAAGTAATGGCAAAGGGGCCATATTTTACTGTTACTGTACCCTTCGTAGTACTCTTTTATATCTTTTTTTGATAAAAAAACGGGGTGGAAATTTTTTTCTAAAAGATGCTGCGTGATTATCTCTTTCTCCTCCTCATTTTTGGCATCTACACCCGGCCATCCTATCCAGTGACGTTCTATGTCGGTATTCAGAGAATCGAGCCCTGTTGTGAGGCCTCCTTCGCTTCTGGTGAAGCGGAAAGATCCTTTGGTTTTTATGGCTTTTACGGGAAGTCTGTTGGAAATAATAATAAGTTTCATGGGGCAAAATTGATGGATCAATACGCAATATAGCATTTTCCCACCTTAATTACAAAAACCCTGTGCTGAAATCCAACCTTATATAAATCTATTCACTAAATTTGTCTGCCTAAACTTACATCCATGACACTATTACTGACAGCCTCTTATGTTATCACCCCTGCTATTGTTTTATGGCTCTGCAGAAAAATCAAAATTCTCAATAAAATTGGTCCGGTTCTACTTTTATATTTGATTGGAATCGTTCTGGGTAATTCGGGGTTAATTGATGAGAGTGCCTTTAAGGTTCAGGATTTGATTGTGACTATAATAATTCCTCTTGCAATTCCAATGATGCTCTTCTCCTGTAATTTTTTGCAGTGGAATATTAAAAATGCTGTGCTCACCCTTATTACAGGAATAATTGCCGTAGTCATAGCAATTTTTGCTGGCTACTTCATTTTTAAGCCATTGATAGGGAGCGATCCAGCCATAGGTGGAAATATTGACAAAATTGCCGGAATGCTTGCCGGAGTCTATACAGGAGGAACGCCCAATCTGGCAGCAATCAAACTGATGCTTGGGATACCTAACGAAACCTACATTTTGATTCACTCTTACGATATGGCCATTAGTCTTATATATTTGACTTTTGTTTTATCGATTGGGATTAAGCTATTCAGAAAGATACTCCATTACGAACCGTCACAAAAGAGCACAAAGAGTGACCATATGCCATTTGAACCGGA
Source organism: Rikenellaceae bacterium (assembly GCA_003542575.1). Classification (GTDB taxonomy): domain Bacteria; phylum Bacteroidota; class Bacteroidia; order Bacteroidales; family UBA932; genus Bact-08. Next base: position 94,171 of record DPKJ01000008.1, read on the forward strand.
AGGCGAAGAGCCCTATAAAGATTTCTTTAAAAAGGAAAATTTCTTGCCTGTACTGGGTGCTGCAGCACTTTCACTTTTGATTTTTGGCATAGCCGGAGGGCTCTCTATGATACTTCCCAAGGATTTGCAGATGGTAGTGGTTATTCTTACAATTACCTCTCTTGGAATAGGGGCATCATTCATCAAAAGGGTACGTGAGATTAGAAAAAGTTATGATGCGGGGATGTACCTAGTATATATTTTCAGTATGGTTGTGGCCTCTATGGCCGATCTGGGGAGGTTAAACCTTGCAGGTGGTCTGTATGTTCTACTTTATATTGTTTTTGTTATCTTCGGATCGCTTGTCTTGCAACTTATAATGGCCAGAATTTTGAAAATTGATGCCGATACTGTGTTAATATCATCGGTTTCATTAATTAACTCTCCACCTTTTGTTCCTCTGATTGCTACGGCAATGAACAACAGAAGTGTAATAATAACCGGTTTGACTGTAGGACTTGTGGGGTACGCAATAGGAAACTACTTAGGATATCTGATTTCGATAATTTTATAAAAATCAAAGAGATGAAGAGAATATTAATCATTAGAGTGATAGTTTTGCTGGCAGTAATGTCGCTTTCAGCTGCGACTGTTAAAAGCCAGGAGAATAATTCGGTTCAGGATCAGGAAAAGAAATCTGTTAAAGGTCCTGAGAAGAAGACAGGCTGGAATTTTGGACCCCTTCCCGCTATCAGTTATGTTAGTGATCTTGGATTTCAGTATGGTGCTCTGTGTGACATCTACTGGTTTGGTGACGGAAGTACTTTTCCCGATTACATACATAAGTTCAATGTAGAGGTGTCAAGGTATACCAAGGGTTCAGGTGTTTATCATTTTTTTTATGACTCAAAATATCTGATTAAAAACCTAAGAACCACAGTGGATTTCAGTTACCTTACCGACAGAATGATGGATTTTTACGGATTCAATGGATATGCTGCAACGTACTTTTCTCATAGGGGAGAATCTTTTTATAAATATGACAGAAACCTTTTAAGGGCAACACTCGATGTACAGGGAAATATTTCAGGAAGCCTGGGTTGGGTAGCGGGTGTGGGAGCGTATGGGTATAAAACAGCACCTGTTAAACTGGATAAATATGCAGGAGAACCCTCTCTTTATCAGTACTATGTAGATGAAGGACTAATCAGTGAAAGTGAGAAGGATGGCGGCACCAGACTTGAGGTAAAGCTGGGAGTGGTTTACGATACAAGGGATAACGAGGCAGACCCGTACAGAGGTTTTAAAGGAGAGGCTATTTCGTCAATCTCTCCGGGATTCGGAGGTGATGGTTATACTAAGCTCTTTCTCTCTGCTTCGGGATATATACCTCTAATAAACAATAAATTGACTTTTGCAGCCAGAGGAGTATATCAGGGAACTATTATGGGTGAACAGCCCTTTTATATGATGCAGAACATTACCACTCTCTATTTCAGACAAATCACAAGTGAGGGGCTTGGCGGGCTCAATACTATCAGGGGTGTGCTAAGAAACAAGGTTGTGGGAGCTGGAGTTGTTCTCTCAAATTTTGAACTCAGATACCGTTTTGCAGACTTTAAATTTCTTGGTCAGGGATGGTATTTAGTTGTTAATCCTTTTTTTGATGCAGGCAGGGTAGTTCAGTATCATAAGCTGAAAGAGATGTCCCAAAGCATGAACCCGGATATCTGGAGTATTTTAAATGAAAAATTTCACATGAGTGCAGGAGCCGGCATCAAGGCTGTTATGAATCGCAACTTTGTAATTTCTGCAGAGTGGGGCAAGCCCTTTAATTCACTTGATGGAAAAAGTGGGTTGAATATTGGTTTGAACTTTATTTTTTAGAAATTTTTATTTTCTGTAACAATATCAAATGTTGTTCGTCTTTTTATCGGAATGACATCTCAGGAGTTTAACATATTGGTTGGGAAGCTAAGGCCAAGGCTGATTCACTTTGCAAATGGATTTGTAAAGGGAGGTGCTGCCACAGCCGAGGATATGGTGCAGGAGGCAGTCATTAAGTTGTGGAGATCCAATGAGTTGCAAGAGATAAGAAATCCCGAGGCCCTTACAGTGCAAATACTGAAAAATGTATGCCTCGACTATATTAAGCTCAAAAAGAACAATATGGAGGCATTGAATCCAAACTTTAGAGTTTATACAGAGAATGACCCATCTGTGGCACTTGAGAGCAAAGATGAGATGTGTAATATAAACGGCTATCTCGCCCAACTTCCCGAAGATCAGATGTTAGCGATAAGACTACGGGATATTATGGGTTATGAAATGGAGGAGATTGCACACATACTGGGAACAACCGAAGGAAATGTGAGAACTCTTCTTTCTAGAGCCCGCCAGAGACTAAGAGAAAAATTAATGTCAAAATGGAAACAATAGACAGAAAAAGAGCCGAAGATCTTTTGGAAAGATATTTCGAAGCTCAGACAACACTTCAGGAGGAGCAGCTGCTGAGAGAATATTTCTCGGGAGCAAATGTTGCCCCTGAACACGCTGTTTACACGCAGATGTTCTGCGCCTTTGCAGAAGAGCGCGAGATGTTGAATATGACAGCCCGGAATTTTTCTGCAGAAGATAAGTTTACAATAAATAGTAATTCAAAAAAATTCCATTTCAGATGGATGTCTATAGCAGTAGCTGCTGCTCTGGCAATCTTTGCATTTCTTATGATGCCAGAGAGAGGAGACTCTCTGAAACTTATAATTGACGGAGTAAATGTAAAAAACAGAGAGCTTGCGCTTAGCAAAGCTGATATACATATGGAACAGCTAAACTCAATGCTTGGAAGATTTCGTGACGGGAGCACCAAACAAATTGACAATATGAATAAAATGGGTGATGCTCTTTCATCTTTTAAATCTTTTAACAAAATTTTGACACAAACGACGGTATCTGATCGTCTTGAATAACAGAAGACTTCTGAAAAAATTAGAAATATTTTAAAAAAATTACTGATAATGAAAAAGGTTTTAATAATAATGTTTGTCGCGCTGCTCTGCCCTTATTTAGCAGCGGCTCAGGCGAAGCAGATACACCTTATTCTTGATAAATATGAAAAGAGAAAAAAGGTTGAATCAATAATTATCTCACCGTCAGTGCTACAGATGGCAAGTAACGGAAACTACGACGCCTCAACCAAGGAGTTGCTGTCTAAAATAAGTGAGATGAGAATAGTGAATGTTAAAGAGGGCGCTGAACAAAATGGAACTCCATTGAAAATAATAATCCGCAGCGATCTTGACAAAGTCCTTACCGGAGAGAGATTCTCAAGAGTCCTCAAAATGCAGGATGGAGAAGAACTTCTGGAGCTCTTTGTTACCAAAAATGAAGAAGGTGTCCTCGTTTTCCTTGCCACAAGCCCCAAAGAGTTTGCTATAATTTCAATATTCGGCAACATTGATAAGAGTGTAATCAATGCTGTAATGACCGGGGGCATTAAGGTTAAATAACCAAACGACTAATAAACAATTCATTAATTTCAAAAAGCTATAATCAGACAAGAGTATGAAAAAGATAATCGGGACCGTTTTTGCAGCAATTATACTACCGGGAGCTCTGCTGCTGGGCTACAATCAGGCTGCTGCACAAACAGTCGTTAAAATAGGAGAGGCCGAGATTGCTATCCAGTCTCCAATAAGCATAAAGAAAAAAGAGACTCCTGCTAATGTCAATGACCGCGGGGTATCATTTGGGAAATCTGACAGATTTGGCGTGACTAAATCGAAGCATTATCCAAGAAGCTATGAAGATTTCTTTTTTGGAATTGCGATGGCTGTTCCTCTCAGGAACCAGGAATACCTGCCAATGCATTACGGTAGTTCACATAGCATAGAGGTTGGATTCAAATATTTCTATCGTCCCGCAGCAAGATATGCAATAGGCACATTATGGCAGTACAGTTTTTACAACTATAAGCTTAAAGATGCTGCAGTAAATGAGACTTTTGTAAGCAACGTTCCGGGAGAGATCCGATCAGAGTCCTTCAGAACAGACAACCTTGGTACAGGTATTATTAACAGATTCTACCTCTTCCCAATGCAGAACAAACCGTTTATGTTGGATATCGGAGGATATGTTGACTTCTCTTACAGTAAGAGATATCATGTTAAGACTATTGAAAACGGGAAGAATACAAAACATAAATACAGAGACGGATCAAAATTCAATCCAATACAGGCCGGGCTTTACGGAGCCATAACAAAGGGATCATACTCCCTGTTTGCAAAATACAGGTTGACAAATCTGTTTAACCCTGATGTTATTCCATTGGAGTTACCAAGATTGAGCATGGGAGTACAGATATCTCTTGATTAATAATATATAAATGATGTGTTTAGAGAGATTACAGCTCCAGGAGACCTTCGGGTATCCGGGCTGTAATTTTTTTTGATTTATCGTTAATTGCAACAATAATCTCTTCGTGAATGGGAAGAAGTAGCTCTTCTTCCTTTTTGTCGTTTCGTGAAATGCCAAAGCATGGATTCCCGGGATAGTCGTAAAACTCCCTTATAACACCAATTACTTTGCCTGTTTCGTCAGAGAGTGTATAGCCAATAAATTGAGCAGGTCCCTGCTCTTCATCTTCTTCCTGAATCTGAACTGATTCAATATATATAAACTCTCCTGTAATCTCAGCAATCTGAGTTTCATTGAATACCCCTTCCAGTCTGAGAAGTGCCTGATCGGTACCTTTGGGTGATATACCCTCAATAAAAAAGGGGACCGGTAGTCCATCGTAATTGATGAATACCGGTCTCTTCTCATCTATTTCGCCCTTGAAACGGGGAGAATACCTTATTAGCATCTCGCCCTTGGTCCCGAACGATTTTATGACCTTTGCGACAGGCAGCAAATCTATTGCCGGCTCTGACATAATTTTTTACTCCTTAGTTTCGGTTGCCTCTGCAGCGGGAACTTCTCCCTCTGAGCTTTCGGTAGCGGTTTCAGTAGCGGTTTCAGTAGCGATTTCTGCAACAGGTTCTGCAACAGGCTCAGCCACGATTTCAGCTACAGGTTCAGCTACGATTGCAGCAGCATTTTCGGCAGCAGATTCAGCAGCAGCCTTTTCGGCCTCTACTCTCTTCTTCTTTGCAATCTCTTCTGCTCTTGCCTCTTTTACTTTGGCTTCTGCCTCAATCACAGCCTTCTTTGTGTTGCGGCTATTTTGTGCAAGATCAGATTTTTTAGCACTAACTTTTCCCTCTTTCTCGGTTACCCAATCATTCCATTTCTGGTCTGCTACCTCTTGAGTGATTGCGCCTTTCTTAACTCCTTCCTGAAGGTGTTTTCTTAAAAGAACACCTTTGTAAGATAGAATTCTGCGGCAAGTGTCAGTAGGTTGAGCACCGTTCATTAACCATTGAAGAGCACTGTCGTTGTTGAGCTCGATGGTTGCAGGGTTAGTGTTTGGATTGTAAGAGCCGATACGCTCGATAAAACGACCGTCGCGTGGAGCGCGACTGTCTGCGATAACAATGTGAAAGAATGCGAAATTCTTTTTACCATGTCTGGCCAGACGAATTTTAACAGCCATAATACTGTGGTTTTAAAGTTTTTATTAATACAACTTCCTTAACTTCTCGAGAAAAGGCCCGCAAATATACGATCTTTTTTCATAAATACATAATTATATCGCAAAATGAACATATCGTAAAATGAAAAGGCACCGTCTATTTTTAGACGATGCCAATCCTTTTTACTTAACCTAAAACTTAAACTATGAAAAAACTTCTCGACTAATTAAAATACAAATCGTGTGCCAAAGTTTTGTTTTCATATATGTAAATATTTTTAAAGTTTACATTAATGAATTTTTTATCGGTTTCAGGTGTTGTTACTATTACAGACGAGAGTGCCGGAATAGTATATAACTTATTACCGGCCTGCATTTCGTAATGTGCAGAACCGTTATTTGTGACATTTATAAAAATCGTTTTACCGTCACTGTGAACCTTTTTTGCTGCAAGATTTGCATCAACAAACATTTTGGCCACATCTTCTCTTGCAGCCAGGATGTTTTGAAAAAATGCGAGTGTCATGCGTGAGTCCAAAGCCTCTCTTATCCCTTTGGCAGAATTTTCTTTAACAAGTACTAAAGTAACAGGGCGTTGTACTCCGTTTTTCTGCAATGTGCCACTCTCTACATAACCGTGAACATCTGTGGTTGCAATTATTGCAAGATTTTTATCAATAGCCCATGAGAGAACTCTGGGGTAAAATTCGGTATTATTGTAAACCTCAATACCGTCAATAAGACCCTCTTTAAAAAGATCTGCCTGAAAATCTTTAATGTATGTTGAATCAACAGCCCATCCAGGGTGATTCCACATTACAAAAGCTCCCTGTTTTTTTGCCTCTTTAATTGACTCTTTTGGGTCATCAACAGCAATCTTGTTGGCATCCTCTATAAAAAGAGCATTAAAGTGACCAATTGTCCTTTGTGTGCGGGTAATTTCGGTGCCCTTAATCAGAATAAGACCTGTATGCGCTGCTGCAGGTTTTGCTATTTCGTGTGAAGTGTTGTGATCGTTATTGGTGTATTGCCTGTATGGGCGATACTCAATATGGTCAGTAATTGCAAGTGCGTCCATACCTCCCAGCCACGCCTCTGCAACCCTTTGAGTTGGCCATACAAGCCCATCAGAAAACATTGTATGAGTGTGAAAATCACATGATAAAACAGTATATCCATTTACCTTTGGGTAAACAATGTTAGTGCGGTGTTCGGTTTGGTATGATGGATAAGTAACCTTGTTAGGGTTAAGATTCTGAGCATTGAGTTGCTGAAAGCTGGCACCAGTTATACAAACAACTGCCAGAAAAAATGTAATAAAAGAGGAATTTTTCATCTTGGATTAGTTATTCAATTTAGTAATCTTATCTGCTCTATCTCTTATTTTTTCGAAAGCTCTTCAAAGGAGATATCCATAAGTGAATACCGGGAACGATCCTTGATATTATAGTGCCACCACTCATGCTCATACATTGTAAAGCCATTCTCAGTCATTACCTTGCGTAGCTTTTCGCGATTCGCAATAACTGTAGAATCCAACTCAATAAAGCTGTGGGAAGCTCTCTCTGAAAATTCGTCAAACGGGGTAGGCATCTCAAGCTCCTCGCCGGTTGCCAGATTTATCAATGTAAGGTCAATTGCAACACCTCTGTTGTGAATTGATCCTTTCCATGGTGCAGCTACGAATGTGGTGTCAGGATATACTTCGTAAAAATAGAGTGTACCTGCATAAGGGCGGTATGCATCAAAAACCTTGATACCGAGCCCCTCTTTTGCAAGCAAATTCTGAATTTTAAGCAGAGAGTCTGCGGCCGGTTTTCTCATGAATGCCTTTGGTGCAGTGTATATTTGTTTCCCGGTAAAGTTATTTGTTCCGGCATAGCGTATTTCCAGCACAACTCCCGGAATATAGGTTTCAAGGTCAACCATCAGGTTGCAACTATCCTCTGCAACACTTTGAAGGTATGCTTCGCTAGTGTTAATGATCTCCAGTCCGTAAGGATTTTTGGAGTCTTTACCCAAATCGCTTTTGCAACCGAAAGAGACCAAAGCCGCCAATAACAGCAATGCTGCAAAGGAGGTGGCTCTTGAAAGGGTCAATCTGTTTTTTGTCATTTTAATATCTATTGTAACGGTTTAACTACTTCGATTAGTTCCGGAAGATCCATACCAATTTTCTGAAGGTGCTCAATTTTGGGAACTCCGTTTTTGTTCCATCCTCTTCTGAAATAGACAGCATCAAGAAGTTTTTCGTATTGGTCTTCTCGGTGAGCCCTTAATCTGGACATCTTCTGTTCAAGAGTTAGCTCTTCGGGATTAATTCCAAGAATTTCATTAAGTTGTTTGTCATATCTCTCCTGACGGCTAAGGTACTCCTCCTGAGTAACAGGGCCTGCAGCTCTGTATGGTTGAGCATCATAATCCCTTGTACCAAATCCGAGACGTATATTGAATATCTTCTGGAAATTGTAAACTCTTTCAGACATCTTTATCATCTCTTCCTTGTCAAATTCCCGTCCTGTAACAGCTTTGAATATTGTCACATAGTTGTCAACGTGTTCGGGAACCTTGTTTGGTTCCGGCTGCTGTGCATTGTCGGCAGGCTCTATGTCATTCCAGCATAGTTTGCAGAAACCGGCAAGACCAAACCATGTTCTGAAGTAAGGGAAGTAGTGTAGAGCTTCGGCTTTATTTTCAAAGGTAGGAATCATGTTGTTCACCATGTCCATGAAAATGAGCCAGGCTTCGTCGTGTTGCGGCCCTTTGTTGGTCATTGCGTATCCTCCCTGTTGTGCAAGCGACTCTTTAGAGAGGTACATCGAATATTCCAGACCCTTGTTCTCCATTGCAATGTCATAGATGAATTGTGGGTCGCCCCACTTATTATCTGCAAACATTTTTTTCAGGCGCATAACTCCCAATCCGGCAGTGACTCCAAAACCTTCTCCGCGAGCCATCTGATGCAGTAACTCAAGTGATGCATCTGCATTTCCCCACGTAAGATCAACTCCTCCTGTTCTCTCTGCATTCAGAATTCCGTTATCCCAGCACTCCATAAGGAATCCCACTATGTTGCCCCAGGTGATGGTACATACACCGTATGTGTCGCAGTAGAAGTTCTGTTCGATAATGGCCAACGGGTCAAAAATGGCAAGGTTTGATCCCAGTGCAGCAGCATTCTCATACTCGGGGCCGTCTACGATTACTTTTGATCCTTTATATGGCCCTGTGCGGAGTTCGAAATTATCAACTCCTTTTGCGCAGGACATATTACAGCCAATCCAGCATCCGTCAGGAACTCCCTGGGTAAAATATTTTTTCCAAACCTCCATGTCTATTTTCGGACAATCTTTGTGGTCACCGTATTTAAAGTTCATTACGGGAAGAATGTCATATTTTTCAAGAACACCCATCAGGTGAGCAGTTCCCAGCTGTTTCATCTGGCACTGGGTATCATCCAGTTCCCTCATCTCTTTATTAAATCGCTTTCCCCTCTCCATTATTGGCTCGAGTTCGGCAACATTATTGAAGTTGCCGGTCACTTTGGGAACTTTGGCAACAATAGCCCTAACCCCTTTTTGTCTCATAAGGGTTCCAAGACCTCCGCGTCCTGCCTGCTTTAGCCTTACCTTTCCACGCTTCATATCGTAGAATGTAAAGTTGAGCATTCCAATCAGTGAGTGTTCGGCAGCCTTGCCTGAAGCTACAACAGAAACATTAATTTTATCTTTCTCACTATCTGCAAACATCTCCAGAAGCTCTTCTCCCAAAAGGTGCGAGTCGTAGCTGAGCCCTTGCGGAGTTTCAAAAATCTCGACTAGGTGATCTGTACCGTTGATGAAAACAATAACATCTTTGTCAGATATTCCCTGCAATTCAAAAGCATCAAATCCGGCGATTTTCAGGTGAGGACCAAAGTGCCCACCAACATTGCTATCGATAATTTTCTCTGTCTGAGGTGATATGGCAACAACTATCGATTTCCCGGCACCAGAATATTGAGTTATGCCGCAGCACGGACCCCCGGAGATAACAATCTCATTTTCCGGGTCGCTCCACTTTGTGTCAGGCTTAACTGCATCCCAAAGCATACGAAGACCATAACCTTTGCCACCGATAAATTTTTCCTTAGTCTCCGGGGCAATATCTCTGACCTCAATTTTATTGTTACCCACATTTACATACAGACTGACGTCGCTGTACCCTTTATCCATTGGTTTCCACGAATAGGGGGCCGATGCAATAATTTTTCTGTTGTTTTTAATCTCCTGCAAGTTCATCAGATAGTTTTTTAGTTTTAAATTTGAATTGGTAAATTTACAAAAAAATGATAGCCTAACAACCCGATTTATGCCAACATTTAATCAAATTAAGGCAATTCTTTCTCAAAAGACAGTAGGAATTGCAGGAGCCGGAGGACTGGGCTCCAACTGTGCAGTATCCCTGATTAGATCAGGTGTCGGAAAGCTAATAGTTGCCGATTACGACAGAGTATCTCCGGAAAATCTTAACAGGCAGTTCTATTTCAGAAAGCAGTCAGGCATGAAAAAGGTTGATGCCCTAAGGGAGAATTTGCAAAAGATTTGTCCCGGTTGCTTATTGCAGATGCACGATACATGGGTAACAAAAGATAATATTGAACTTCTCTTCTCTGTTTGCGATGTTGTTGTTGAAGCTTTTGACGAAGCAGATCAGAAGAGTATGCTTATTGAATACATGTTAACCAATCTTCCTGATATTCCTCTTGTTGCCGCGTCAGGAATGGCGGGGTTCGGTAGAACAGACCAGCTTAAAGTTGTACAGTCCGGTAATCTCTATGTTTGTGGTGACGCCCAGAGCGAAATTTCAGAAGAGAACCCGCCACTTGCTCCAAGGGTGAACATTGTTGCAAATATGCAGGCAGATATTGTTCTTCAGTTGCTACTGAAGGATGTTGTATAAACTTTAATGAAGAATAAAGCAGATGAAAATTATTCTAAATAACAGGCCCGAAAATTTTGAAGGAGACTCTCTATCAGTATCTAAAATAATGGAGATTAAATCTTTCCACTTTAAAATGCTAGTTGTCAGGTTGAATGACAAACTCATCAAAAGAGAGGAGTACGAGACAACAGATGTAAAAGATGGCGATGATTTAAAAATAATACATCTAGTAAGCGGAGGATAATTTTCGCGATTATTCTTTTTCTTCTTTTCCGAAAATATCAAGCTGTTGCCTTACCGACTCTTCGTGAATAGCTTCAAGTACCGTTCTGATAAAATCTTCGTCTACCAAAAGCTCAGAAGCCTGGGCAATTCTGCGGTTTACAGTGTAATCATACCTTACAGGCTGTAATACAGGCATATTATGTTCAACTTTGTACCGTCCTATCTCCCTGGAAATTGCCATCCTTTTTGAAATAAGGTCAAGAAGTCTCTCATCAACTTCGTCCATCTCCCTGCGGAGTTCACTCAGTCTCTCCGTTGAGTCAACGGTCTCTCTTATTACCAAAGCTTTAATAATTGTGTTGAGAGCAAATGGAGTGATCTGCTGCTCTTTATCACTCAGCGCCGTTGGTGGATTAATGTGGGTCTCAACCATTAACCCGTCAAATCCCATATCCATGGCCTGTTGTGAAATAGGGTAAATTAATTCGGGCCTGCCGCCAATGTGACTTGGGTCGCACAACATTGTCAGTGATGGTACTCTTCTTTTCAGTTCAATTGGAATGTGCCAATGGGGGAGATTTCGAAAAAGTCCCTTTTCGTAAGTGCTAAATCCCCTGTGCACAACAGCAACATTTGTAATTCCGCTGTTCATTAGCCGCTCTACCGCTCCCAGCCACAATTCAGGATCCGGATTTACCGGATTTTTAATAAGTACCGTGACATCAGTTCCTGCCAGTGCGTCTGATATCTCCTGAACCGCAAAAGGATTGGCCGTTGTTCTTGCTCCAAGCCATAAAATGTCTACCCCGGCTCTAAGGGCCATTTCGATATGTTTTGAGTTGGCAACTTCGGTTGCGGTTAACATTCCCGTTACCTCTTTTACCTCTTTAAACCAGTCAAGGCCTCTCTCTCCAACGCCTTCAAAACCACCCGGTTTAGTTCTTGGTTTCCAGATGCCTGCTCTGAAAATTTTGACGCCGAATGATGCAAGTTCTAAAGCAGTACTCATTGTTTGCTCCCTGCTTTCGGCACTGCATGGTCCCGCAAGAATAAGGGGTTTTTTAAATGATTCTCCCTTTATGGTAAGATTTTTGATGTCCATGTCCTTTACCTGAAAATTACCGAAATATAGCTGTTTTTTTGGTATTTTTGCGACCGATTATTATTTACAAACAACAGATAAAACGTGATTAAGTTTCGTACACTTGCAGTTCTTGTAATTGCTCTATTTATTGCAGGAGGCTGCAAATTTTTTGGTGTTGACGCATTTAGCGGGAGTACCCTCGTCTGGGAATCAGGTGCAAACAACTATTTTAACAGAGAAAAACCGACATCTCTCCCATTTATAGGTAAGATACTTGTAACCGGTGAGGTTGTAAAGGATCAGTTTGTAAATACATCAGGAATGCCATGGCACTCTGTTACAATTAAAGAATATTCTCCATCTGCCGATTCTATTAAATTTGAAGGAGCCTTCAGATACGACGGGTATGCACTTTGTGATATATTAAGTACAGTTAAGGTTAATAAACTCTCAAAAGATGATTTCTACCCTCCGGTTGACCTCTATGTTGAGGTTTGGAACAATAAAGGAGAGTATGTAGTCTTTAGCTGGGGCGAGATCTTTTACTCTGCCGATCCATACAAGATTATTATGGCTAAAAGTGTCTCAAGGGTTATTCCGGGAAAAACCGGTGAGCTTTGGGCATTGCCAAAAGAGTCAAAGATTATTGCCGGAAACGATCTTGTTACAGTCAGAAATATAAGTGATCCCATTAAGATTGTAATTAAATCACTTAAGGGAGATTTTAAGGTAGAGAGAGAGCCTGCAAACTTTACTTCGGGCAAACTAGCTTTTGCAATAGATGGTGACCGGAAAGCCATTAGGGAGATTACGGAGTTACCTTCCAATTTGCCGTCGATTTCAAGTAGGAATGTTTACTACGGTCAAAGTATGGGATATAAGGGAGAGAAGATGTTTAGCGGAGTTGACTTTAGCCTTGTGATGAAGAGTGTTTTTCCTGCTGACCCTTCTATTTTCAAAAATGCAATTGTTTGTATTGAGGGGATTGATGGTTACAGGGCTGCGTTCTCATTTTCTGAAATAGTAAACAGAAGCGATAGCAGAGAGCCTCTTCTTATGACAAACGGTTCGGAGAAGGGCAGAGAGGGCTTTTCTCTTTTTTGCAGGGGAGATATGTTTGCTGACAGAGCGGTTAAAGGTTTGAGCAAGATTACAATTATGAGATAACCCGGAGGATGTTTATGGGTACTGTTCGCAAAATTACTTTTCTGATCATGACAATTGTGTTAATTTACAGTTGCCATGGCAGAAAAACTATGACTGATTCTGGTGGACTGAATGGTAATCTTGTAATTTTCCATGCTGGCTCGCTTGCAATGCCCTTTAAAGCCATTGCCGACTCTTTTATGAGAATCAATCCGGGAGTGAAAGTTCTCAACGAGGCATCCGGAAGTATAGACGCTGCCAGAAAAATCACTGAGCTCAAAAGAGAGTGTGATATAATGGCCTCTGCAGACTATGCAATTATTGACCAAATTCTTATCCCCCGGTACGCCTCTGAAAACATACATTTTGCTGCCAATGAGATGGCTCTGGTTTATACTTCTAAGTCACTCCATTCCGGAGAGATTGATTCTGTGAACTGGATTGACATCCTGGCAAGGGATAAAGTCTTTACAGGCAGATCTGATCCCGATGCAGATCCGTGCGGTTACAGAACATTGCTGACTCTTAAGCTGGCTGAGATATATTATGGTGAATCCGGCCGGAGTGACTTACAGTCTCTGACTAACAAAATATTAACAAAATCAGAGAGGTTTATCCGTCCTAAAGAGGTTGATCTGCTTGCACTTCTTGAAACAGGCGCTGTTGACTACATTTTTCTTTATAAATCGGTTGCAGTGCAACACAATCTGGAATTTATTACTTTGCCGGCTGCAATAAATTTGGGCGATCCACAAATGGCCGGCTATTATTCTCAGGCAACAACAGAGGTAAGAGGGGCAAAACCTGGTGAAAAGATATGCATTACGGGAGAGCCCATGGTTTATGGTATCACCATTATAAATGAAGCCCCTAACAGAAGAGCTGCGGAGGCATTTATTGAGTTTTTGCGTTCAGATGAAGGTGGAAAGAAAATTCTGATGCAAATGGGACAGTGTGCTCTCTGAATAAGAGATGCCAACCTTGTGTGCTATTTTTTAGGTTTTAAAATTAACTCCTCGAGAGATCTCTTAGGCACGTGGTGAATCTGCTGTGAATCTCTCCAGTATTTTATGTCACCATCTTTTACCGTATCAATTACAACAACCTCTTTTGGCTTCCCCAATGCAATAACAAGGATTATTTCAAGATTACAGGGCAAATCCAGCAGTTGAGTAAGTGCCTCTTTTTTGAATGTTGCAATCATACATCCTCCATAACCCAATTCAACGGCTCTTAAGAGAATACTTTGAGCAAATATCCCGTGGTCACAAGAGTAGCCTGCTGATATGCTCTTATCGTGAAGTAAGATAACGTATCCCGAGGGTCTTTCACCTTCAGAAGGCCCGTCCCACTCTTTGAGATAGCCTGCCCATCCCAGGTTTGGAAAAATTTGGGCATTAATATCACGGTCATTGCAAATAAAAAACTTTACAGGCTGGACATTTCTTGACGATGGCGAAAGCCTTGCAGCATCAACCATAGAGACAAGGTGATCTTCCTGAATAGTTACATCTTCGAAAAATCTTCTGTAGCTTCTGTTTTCCCTGAAAGGTATCATAATGGTGTAAATTACTTTATATCAAATAGATCCAGAATTTTATCCAGGCCTTCTGCCCGTATTAGGTTAGGGTGATCGGTCTCTTCAACGACTTCATGGGCCCAGGTAATATCGGAGGGGATGTAGATTGCATATCCACCAATATCCAATACAGGTTTTATATCTGATTTGAAAGAGTTGCCCACCATAAGAAAGTTTTCAGGTTCAATTTTGTGCTCTTCAATAATTTTCAGATAACTGTCAGTATGTTTTTCACTCATTATCTCAACAGCTTTGAAGTATCTCTTTAGCCCCGAGCGCTCAACCTTTGACTCCTGCTCCTTTAGGTCACCCTTGGTAGCAAGTACCAGCGGGTAATGATCAGCAAGCGTAGTAATAACCTTTTCTGTATCGGGATATAGCTCAATCGGTCTGCCAATTGTATCTTTCCCTATCTGAATGAGCTCAATTATCTGGTCATTTGAAAGAGTTCCTCCGCTTAATGCAATACCGCACTCTACCAGTGAGATTATAAATGGTTTTGATCCGTAACCAAGCAATGGCAGATTATCTTTCTCAACCCTTAGCAGGGCATCATTTGCCCTCTTTGAATCACACCAGGGCTCCATAAGCCGGGCAAACCTCTTTTCTGCATTGTGATAGTGATACTCGTTTATCCAAAGGGTATCGTCAGCGTCAAACGCTATCAGCTTTATATTGCTGTTCAGTCTAATTTTATCGGGCATTTCTGAAAATTTGGAACACAAAAGTAGTAAAAATGGTTATTTGAATAACGAAAAAATTTCTCCTTCCATTGTTATTCCTTCAACCGATACATTATGGCGAGTCTTCCTGTCACTTGAATAGTAGGTTATTACAGCTTGACCATTTTCATCTGTCTTTACCCTTGGGCTCCAATAGAGAGTAGAACGTGTGTCAAATGAGACAGCACTGTTATCCGCTTCAAGCGAGTAATCGGGTGAATAGAACTTTGATGGCTTTTGCCAGCCCAGAGGTCTTGCAAAAATTGTATTGAAATACATATCAGGTGATCTGGCCAGGCTCGAGACAGAGTATTTCAGAGTTACAAGAACAACCCCGGACAGGGTTCTGTAGAGAAATCCCTCATTACCCCTTAGAAAGGCTACATTTTCGACATCGTCCACCATATATTTGTCAAGATCTCCTGTGCTGCCAACTCTGAGTCTGTTGATATAAACATGTGGCTCTTCCTTCTCTCCGGTTATTGTAGTGCTTCTTGTTGATACCATCGTTCTTGAACCATCTTCTCCAGTACCCCCATGCATCAGTCCCGGGAATGTTCCCAATATGTAGTCAAAGAGAGACCATCCGGCATATACGTCCAGGTCTGCCCTCTCTCTTATCTGACGTTTTTCAAATGTTTGATTGAAAGGAGATGGGTTGTGTTTTGCAGCAACTTTAAAGTTGGATGTAATCGTAGCAGCAGTTAGCATTATTGAGCCAAACCCACCCGATTGTTCAAAAATTCTAAGGTAACTGTCTTCTGATGCAGCATCTCTTTTTATGCGTGGTGTGGGTAAGAATTGGTAGTAAGTAAGTGGTGGAAATGTCTGTTTTGCCATCGCCAGATAATAACCCTTTTGCCCCTCTCTGCCGGTACAGGATATGATAAATCCGGTACTATCCGGAAAATCCAGATCTGAAACAATGAAGTGTCCGGTTCTGTTCAGGTTCTCACTTAAAGCAAGGTTGATCTCAGGAGCCAATACCGAAATTGTGGCTCTTTTAGTATTCCTGAAAGTACTTGTGGCCCTTCCTGAGACAGATTGAGTATACTCTTTTTGATACCAGGGCTTGGTTACAGCCTTTTTGCCGTTGACCCCCGAGTCACCGGACAATATCGCAGGCAAATCGTAGTATCTCCATCCCTGAACCATCATAAGCAGATCTATGGCCCTTTCCCTCTTTGCATTGTTTGAGTCAAAGTACCATGCTGCCCTCTCAATTTGTCCTCTCAATTCAGAGGTGAGATATATGTATGATTTCATATTGTCTGCATAGGGTTCGGCAGGAGCTAGAAAACTGTCAGTTACAGATATCGAAAACTCTCCTTTTACAGGTATTCCGGATGAATCTTTAAGGCTTATTCTTATTGTTGTCTTCTCTCTCCTTTCTAGCTCGTCAGAAGGTTTATCCCTCTCAACAATAGTCTGCAGAGAATTTTCAGGAAATTTGAAAATAAGCCTCTCTGCCAGGATGTTAAAATTATTGTCAATCAATAGTATGTGAACGATTCCGGGTTGCAGGTTACTCTCATTTAGTATAAAGACTCTCTCTTCTCTTGAGAGCTCTTCGAATAAGAACATATCGTCACCATCATGCGCTAAAATAAATGTTCCTTTTGAGAGGATATCACTGGTTACAAGTGTGTTGATGAATATTCTGCCATCACGGTTAAGTGCGTTTATCACAGCCCCCTGATGTTCGGCAGGTGGAAGATTAAACCTTTGGTTGCCACCATTGCCATCGCTGACAAGAACATAATAACTCTCATTTGATGCTGCATAGAACCTGAATTGTCCCATGCCGTTGTGTTCAGTTGAAATATTTGTGATTGCAGAGTCCCTGCCGTTATAAAGAGTTCCTTCAAACTCTGTCCCTCTGCCCTCATTGTTGGTGGCTTTAAAGGCGACAAGGGTGAATTTGCCTGAGATTATCCGTCCACTCTCAGGAAAAAATTGTAAAGATGCAACAGAGGTCTCTTTCTCGGTTTTGTTTGCCTTAACCAAAGAGTCAGCAGCATCTTTATATGCAGGATTTATCACAGAAATCTTTTTGTGAAACATGTATTCAGGAAGTGAATTCCCCATCCACTGACTGTAGGCCCTTAGTGTGTACTCACCTGTTGGAATTGAGTGACTGATTGGGATTCTACCCGCGAAACCATCCTCTCCGAATTTTATCTTAACACGTGAAATAAGAGTGTCACCATACAGCTCGGCATAAATGAAGCGACTTTCAATCATAGACGAGGCAGAAGTACTGTTCATAAGATAGCCTTTGAACCAGATATACTCACCGGAAACATAATGGGATTTGTCTGTATGAAGAAAAAGTTTTTCAGGTGAGCTCTCCTCTGCGAATTTTGAATATCTGCTCAGCACAGAATCTTTAATATTTTGAGCTGATATGTTGCTGCATAATACAAGTATGCATGAAAGGAAAAGGATTTTTTTCTTCATAATTTAAACTCACAAAAAAGATTTTGCGAATCTATAAAAAAATCAGCACAATTGATTGAAATATAAATAAAAAGAGACCGGAAATTTAAAAAATCCGGTCTCTCTGTGTTTAAGGCTATAATGCCGTATTAAAAATATTATTTGGATACCCTTTCAAGCCATTTGAGCATGAAGAGCATTGTACCCATCGAAATGACACAAGCTACAACAAACAGACTCCATGTTAACCAGATTGGAACATTATCGTAGAAAATTGCTCCGATAAACAGTAGCTGGTTACCCAGCGCCGTGGCACCGAGCCAACCTCCCTGCATCAGACCCTGATATTGAGGAGGAGCAACCTTTGATACGAATGAAATACCCAGAGGGCTGATAAACAGCTCTGCAACAGTAAGTATAAAATATGTTCCCATTAGAAGGAAAGGAGTGACCTTCATAGCTTCAGGTAAGCTACCCATAGCTGTTACACTCTTACTGTCCGGAAGTCCGAATGAACCCAATGCCATAACTGTAAAGCCGATAGCGGCAATAAGCATACCGATGGCTATTTTTTTAGGAGTTGATGGTTCGATGCCCTTTGCCCTCAACCAGCCGAAAACAGCAATTACAACAGGAGTAAGGAATACAACAAATAGTGGGTTGAAACTTTGAAAATCTTCAACGGCCATATTGTATCCGAAAAGACTCAATGATGTGTAGTCCCTTGCGAAGAATGTAAGAGTAAGACCATTTTGGTGGAATGAGAACCAGAAGAAGATAACAACCGCAAAAACAGCAAACAATGCATAAATACGCTGTTTAACCTCTTTGGCGTCCATCTGAATTTCGCCTCTTGCAGCAGCATCTGCAGCAGCATCCTTTTTGCTCTTGGCATCCGGAAGTTTATGTTTGTTGATAAGGAAAATACCAACTGAGATAAGCATGGTTAGAATTGCAACTCCAAACGCATAGTGGAATCCGGTAACAAAAGAGTTAAGGTAAGAGTTAACAAACCCGTCCATGTTGCCGGCAAAAGCGCCTGTCTTATCAACACTTGCAGCAAGTTCTACAAGCCTTGCACTACCTTCGGCTGTAATTGTTCCGTCAAGGTACTGGTGACACATTGAAGGAAGACTTGGATTATATTCAAATCCGTTTTTGGCAAGCCAGATGGCTCTCACATATTTTGCTACAAAAGGAGCAAACATTGCACCTACATTGATAAACATGTAGAAAAGCTGGAAACCTGAATCTCTCAATTTGCTGTATTCCGGCTTGTCATACATTTGTCCCACCAGAGCCTGTAGATTACCCTTGAAAAGTCCGTTACCAAATGCTATTGTGAATAGTCCAATGCATGAAATAATCAGGAAAAGAGTTTTGTTTGGAACAGGAGTAGGGGTAGGAATGGCGATCATCAGATAACCCAAGGCCATTACAAAAAGACCAGCTAAAATGGTTCCTTTATAATTCCTTGTTTTATCGGCTATCAGTCCGCCTACAAGCGCCAGGATGTAAATCAAAGCATAGAAAACGGAGTAAATAATTCCGGCGTTTGTACCGTCGAGGCCAAATTTGGCCTGAAGGAACAGCACCAGGATAGCCATCATGGTGTAAAAACCAAAGCGTTCGCCCATGTTTGCCAGGGCTGCTGCCATTAATCCTTTCGGTTGTCCTTTGAACATAAAATCAAATTATTAGTTAGTGTATAAAATCTAATGTTCGCAAAAATAATAAAATTTGGATAACTTTGTTAAAAATCTAAAGCGCCGGATGACTAAAACTGCATTTTTATTACTTGCCTCTCTCATCTACCTAATATCTCTTCTGCCATTAAGGGTTCATTACTTTTTTTCTTCGATTCTTATCTTCTTTATTAGCAAAATAGTGGGGTACAGGAGGTACACATCAACCATTAATATTGCAAGATCTTTTCCTGAATTCAAGTACGACAGGGTAGAAAAAACGGTAAATAAATTTTTTAAAAATTTTTCTGAAATCATAGCAGAAAGCATTTGGATAGTATCTGCATCAAGAAAAAGTGTATCTAAAATGGTTGCAATTTCTAATCCTGATGTTTTGAGTGAAATTTATAACAGGGGAGACTCAGTTATTTTAGTCGGAGGTCATACAGGTAATTGGGAAATTATTACTCGTATGGAGCTCTTTTCGTCACCAACTCCAATAGGATTTGCCGGAGAAAGACTTATAGTTGCATACAAAAGACAACACAGTAAACTATCCGATAAACTTGTCCGTTGGACAAGGAGCATTCATAAAACGGCAAATCTGGTAGAGTCAGGCTCCCTTGCCAGATATATGTTAAAAAACCGGAACAAAAAGCATTGCTATGTTCTTTATGCCGATCAGACACCTTTGCCTGGCTCAAAATTTGTGGTTAATTTCCTTCACAGAGAGACAACCATGATAAACGGGCCTGAGGTGTTATCCAGACTGATTGATTGTCCGGTTGTCTATTTTGAGATGATGAGAGCGTGCAGAGGCAGATATAAAATAGTTCTCACAAAGATTACCGATAAACCATCGGATGTGCCGGAGGGTTATATAACTGAAAAATATGCCAGTTTGCTGGAAGAGACAATTATTAACAGCCCGGATAATTGGTTGTGGTCGCACAAAAGATGGAAAAGAGGAGTAGAGGAAAATTGAAAACTTTTGCAGATTGTTTGACAGATATGAAAGTTGATTAATAACAGAGAATAATAAAAAGAAATATGAAAAATCTATTTAAGACCCTATTAATTGCAATAGCGCTGATTATTACAATCAGAGCAGAAGCTCAAATCATTAACCCGGGACAGGGAGCTCCTGCCGGAGCCATTGTGTATTCTCTTCCAATGACATCCATAAATCTCAAGATAGATGCTGAATATGAGTTGTTTACTGCTGGTCCCTATGCAAGATTTGCACAGAAATATCTGGGAGTTCAGGCAAGGGAAGAAAATAGAGAGACATACAGGATTACTTCTGTACAGATGATCCCCTATATTGAGGCCGATCCTTCAATTAATATTGCCCTGAATCTTGGAAACAATAAGAATGCCTCAGCCAATTTTCTTGAGATGATTAATCAGGGGTTGATAATGTGGTCTGACTCCTATGCAGGAAAGATGGCAAAAATGCAATTTCCTACTCTTGCAGGCAATTCTGACTTTCTCCGCTCAATGTCGGGCTCCAATCTCACCAACGAAATGACAACCCTGTACAGAACAGTTCAAGGCAGATCAAGCCTGGACAGGGCAGCAGTACAGCAAACCCAGGTGGTGGAAAAAAGCCTTGAAAAGAGGGCTGAGGAGACGGCCAATCTGATTTTTAAACTCAGAGCCAAGAGGCTGGAGATAATTACCGGAGAGACAGATGCGACATTCAGCGGTGATGCGCTAAGAGCAGCTATCGCAGAGATCAATAGACTTGAGCGGGAGTATCTCGATCTGTTTCTGGGTAAAACCGATTTTGGTAAACAGACAATGTCTTTTGATGTTGTTCCAAAAACAGACAACGAGAAGCAAATTTATATTGCATTCCGTCTCTCCGACTCTCAGGGTCTGTTGCCGGCAAGCAATCTGTCGGGACGTCCGATTGTAATGGAGTTGATCAGAGAAGATGCAGCCGTTGCCGTAAACATGGATGCCACAGCCGGACGTGGGAGAGTGATTTACAGAAAACCTGCCATTGTGAATGCAAGGCTTACTGACGGGCAAACTGTTCTGATTCAATCCAGAGTTCCTGTTTATCAACTTGGCAATATAATGTCGTTCCCTATTGAAATTGCTACCGGAAGGTTGTAATTATGCCTCTTTTTTAGTATTTTTGACTCTTTACGCGAAAAATAATTCAATTAAATATTAATCTTTAAAATTACCGTTATGGACATCAGAGAATTGAAACCCGAAAGGGTATGGACCCATTTTTATTCACTAACCCAAATCCCACGCCCTTCAAAAAAAGAGGAAAAAGCAGTGCTTTTCCTTGAAAAGTTTGGCAAAGACCTGGGACTTGAGACAATAAAAGATCAACTGGGAAACATTATTATAAGAAAGCCCGCCAGCAAAGGCATGGAAAACAGAAAGGGAATTATTTTTCAGGCACACATAGATATGGTTCCCCAGAAGAATAGTGATAAAGTACACGACTTTGAAAAAGACCCAATTATCCCAAGAGTAGTTGAAGACTGGATGTACGCTACCGGAACAACCCTTGGAGCAGATAATGGTCTTGGTATTGCTGTTGCAATGGCAGTTCTCGAAGACAAAGATATGGTACACGGTCCTGTAGAGGCACTGTTTACAATTGACGAAGAGGCAGGAATGAATGGAGCACGTGGACTGAAGGCAGGTTTGCTTAAAGGAGACATTCTTATAAATCTTGACTCTGAAGATGAGGGAGAGCTTTATGTAGGATGTGCAGGAGGTCTTGATGCCAATGTTAAATTTACATATAGCGAAGTTGCTACACCTGCCGGTACAGAAGGTTACAAGCTAATCTTAACAGGTCTTAAAGGCGGTCACTCGGGAATGGATATCGTTCTTGGCAGAGGCAATGCTAACAAGGCACTTGTAAGAATTTTGCTGCCTCTGATGAAAGATCTTGGTGCATCTCTGGCCTCAATTGAAGGTGGAAGTCTCAGAAACGCAATTCCGAGAGAGGGTTTTGCAACTCTAGCAATTCCGGTTGCAAATGCAGAAGCTGCGAAAAAAGTTGTTGAAAAACACTTTACCGAGATGAAGCATGAACTTTCGGCACATGAAGCTGATCTTAAGATTACACTTGAGAAATGTGACACCCCCGCTACCATAATTGACAATAAGACCGCTCTGAACATGGTTAAAGCAGTCTATGCATGTCCTAACGGAGTAGAGAGGATGAGTGATGCTATGCCGGGTCTTGTCGAGACTTCAAATAATCTTGCAATTGTTAAATCCGGCAACGGAATGATTGAGATCAGCTGCCTTATGAGAAGTTCAGTTGACTCAGCTAAAGATATTCTTGCTGCTGCAATTGCTTCAACATTTGAATTGGCAGGAGCTGAGGTTTCTCTGTCCGGTGGTTATCCGGGGTGGAAGCCAAATATGGATTCAGATATCCTTAAGACGATGAAGTCAGTTTATAAAAAACTTTACGGCAATGAGCCGGAGGTTAAAGCGATTCATGCCGGTCTGGAATGTGGTATTTTAGGAGGAGCTTATCCTAATTGGGATATGATTTCATGTGGACCAACAATCCGTTCTCCTCACTCACCTGACGAGAGGGTACATATTCCGACTGTTCAGAAATGGTGGGATTACATTATTGAGGTGCTTAAAAATGCACCTGTAAAATAATAAGTTACCAAAATAATTTGTAGGGCTGAAAATATTCGTTATATTTGCAGCCCTTTTTTAATTATTAAAGTTTAATAAAAATGTTAAGAAATTACGAAACCGTTTTCATTGCAACTCCCGTTTTAT
Organism: Rikenellaceae bacterium; assembly: GCA_003542575.1. Lineage (GTDB taxonomy): Bacteria > Bacteroidota > Bacteroidia > Bacteroidales > UBA932 > Bact-08. The sequence goes on from DPKJ01000008.1 coordinate 117,308, forward strand.
CTGATGTTCAGATAAAGGAAGCGGTAAAAAAGTATCGTGACTTCATTACCGACAATGGTGGTGAAATTGTACACGAAGAGGATTGGGGCCTCAAGAAATTGGCTTACCCAATCCAGAAAAAAACTACAGGTTTTTATCACCTGATTGAATTCAAGGCAGACCCTGCCATGATATCAAAACTCGAGATTCAGTATCGTCGTGATGAGAGAATCATCAGATTTCTGACTTTTGCCCTTGACAAACATGCAGCGGCATATGCAGAGAAGAGAAGAGCGAACAAATCTGAGACTAAAGCTAAGGAGGTTTAATTATGGCAAATCCAGCAAACAACGAAATTCGTTATCTAAATCCTCCTACTGTTGAGGTTAAAAAGAAGAAGTACTGCCGTTTTAAAAAATCAGGCATTAAGTACATTGACTACAAAGACGCTGAGTTTTTAAAGAAGTTTCTTAATGAGCAGGGTAAGATTCTTCCCCGCCGTCTTACAGGAACGTCTCTGAAATTCCAGAAGAAAGTTTCACAGGCTGTTAAGCGTGCAAGACACCTTGCTTTGCTGCCATACGTTACAGATTTAATGAAATAAGCAAAGGAGAGAGATAATATGGAAATTATACTAATACAGGATGTTCCTAATTTAGGTCATAAAGACGATATCGTTACAGTACGTAACGGATATGCAACAAATTATCTGATTCCTAAGGGTTTTGCGAAAATGGCAACCCCTTCTGCAAAAAAGATGCATGCCGAAAACCTAAGACAGAGAGCTCATAAAGAGGCAAATATCAGAGCTGAGGCAGCTGCTCAGGCTGCTAAGCTTGAAGGAGCTCAAGTGACTATTGCGACTAAAGTTAGTTCAACCGGTAAGATATTCGGATCGGTTAACAATATTCAGGTTGCAGAGGCCCTTGCTGCCAAAGGATTTGAAATTGACAGAAGAAATATCTCAATTCTTGGTGAAGAATCTGTTAAAGAGATTGGCATTTATGATGCAGTTGTTAAGATTTACAAGGAGATCAAAGCCAATATCAAAATCGAAATTACCGCAGATAATTAATCTTTCCGCAAATTTTGAATATAATATGAAAGCTGTCTTAGGGCAGCTTTTTTTTACAGAGAGCTGTAAAAATATATTCAAATAATTGAACAACAATCAATCTTTATTGTTATATTTGATCAAATCTACCAAAAACAAATCTGGATATGAAAAGGAAATTTCTTACATTGACACTTCTGCTGATTACAGCAGTGTCATTCTCACAGAATCAGCCAGAGGGGAGCAAATATGGTCCCTTCCTGACAAATAAATTCTTCGACAACTGGTTTATTTCAGCCGGCGGTGGCATACAATGGATGTATGGAGAGCACGATACAAAGGCATCATTTAAAAATAGAATCACGCCAGCCATTGACATTTCACTAGGTAAATGGATTACTCCTTCAATAGGAATAAGAGGCCAGTTTGGCGGCTTCACTATGAAAGGGCTCTCTACAGACCCAACTGCAAAATTCATCGAAGGTCCTTCTGATGATTGCGCCGGATGTTTTGAAGAGAAATTCAATTTCTTCAATCTCCACGGTGACCTTATGTGGAACCTCTCAAATACTATTGGAGGCTACAGACAAGATCGCATCCTGGAGTTTATTCCATTCCTTGGAGTCGGTTATGCCCGCTCATATAAGGAAAATGTTAATCCTGTTTACAAAGAGGCTTCTGCAACAGTGGGTCTGCTTAACAAAATTCGTCTTTCACAGGCTGTTGATTTCAATGTTGAGCTTAAAGCCCTATTGGTAAATGACAGATTCGACGGTTATGAAGTCGGTCAGGGTATTGAAGAGCTTGTTTCTGCAACTATCGGTTTTACTTATAATTTCAAGAAGAGAGGTTTTGACAAATATGTTGAACCTATACCTTGTGATTACTCTCCTTACACTTCAAAAATTTCTGATCTTGAGCAAAGGATCGCAGATGCTGATGCTAAAGCAAGTAAACTTGCATCTGACCTTGCAAGCGAAAAGAACAGAAAGCCAGAGGTTATAAAGTCTGTTGAATATATAGCTTCTCCAATTGCTATATTCTTCCCTATCAATCAGTCTAAGCTGACAGATATGGATCTTATCAATCTTGGCACATTCGCAGAGGCTGTTAAGAAAACCGGTAAGACATACAAGATTATGGGATCTGCCGACAAAGCTACAGGCAGCAAAAAGATTAATCTAAAACTAAGTCAGGATCGTGCAGCCAGTGTTTACAATGCACTTGTAAATAAATTTGGCGTTAATGCCTCACAACTTGAGGTAATTGCAAAAGGTGACGAAAACGAACCTTTCGACAAGCCTGTTCTGAATCGTGTTGTAATTCTCGAATAATTACTAACTCATATTACATAGAAAAGACTGTCCGCATGGGCAGTCTTTTTTTGTTACAACGGCTAATTTTTTTGTATAACTTAGTGCCCATAAAATATTTACAATGAAAACATCAGAAAACAAATCAGTTGTAGTAGGCGAACAGCCTTTTAACGGAGTATGTATTAACGGATTTCTTGTACTCTTTTTGGACCTTATTCTCATTGCAGTGTCAGTTGCACTTATGTTTCAAACCGAACTTCTAGGTGATTGGATTATAATTCTTTCAATTCTGGGATTCATGTCTTCTATGCTTTTATGGGCGGGTTTCATGCAGCTTGAGCCAAATGAAGCAAGAGCCATGGTATTTTTTGGCAAGTATAAGGGAACCTTCAAAAAGACAGGCTTTTTTTGGGTTAACCCATTTACCGCAAAAAAGAAACTTTCACTTAGAGCACGGAATCTTGATGTTAAACCTATTAAGGTTAATGATAAAGCAGGTAATCCGATTATGATTGGTCTGGTGCTTGTCTGGAGACTCAGAGATACCTATAAGGCAATGTTTGAAATAGATGCGCAAACAATGGCAAGGTCGGGTGTTCAGCCTGGGGCAGTATCAGGTGACCAGACAGTTGGTAACAGAATGAACGCATTTGAAAATTTTGTCAAGGTTCAATCAGATGCAGCTTTAAGACAGGTTGCGGGACAATATGCCTATGATGACAACGAAGTTGCAGAAAGTCAGCTGACTCTAAGAGGTGGTGGTGAGGAAATTAATCAGCAGTTGGTTAATGAACTAAATAATCGGCTAAGTATGGCCGGTATAGAGGTGTGTGAAGCCAGAATCAATTACCTTGCCTATGCACCTGAGATTGCTGCAGTGATGTTGCGACGTCAACAGGCTTCGGCTGTTATTGCTGCCAGAGAAAAGATTGTTGAGGGAGCTGTTTCAATGGTTAAAATGGCACTTGAAAAAATCGATAGTGAAGGAATTGCAACATTTGATAAAGATGCAAAAGTTAAAATGGTTTCAAACCTGCTAGTGGTTCTTTGTGCCGACGAAGCTGCGCAGCCGGTCATAAACACAGGAGACTAATTGCTCCAATCCGGGGAAACCGGAATCCAATCTCCACAAAATAACTAATAGACTTAGTTGTGTAACTAATAAAAATAGTTGTATAACTAAATTTATTAGTTATTTTTGTATTCATAATCATATGAAAGCTGAATCTGGTTTATAAATATTAATTGAATGCTTTATTAAATATAAGTATATGAAGAAGTTAACGATTAAAGAAGAGGAGATAATGAATTTTTTCTGGCAAAATGGTCCGCTCTTTGTCCGGGAGATTGTAGAGCTCTATTCAGATCCCAGACCCCACTTTAATACACTCTCTACAATTGTAAGAGGCCTGGAGGAGAAAGGCTTTCTATCTCATACATCCTACGGAAGTACATTTCAGTATTTTCATATAATAGAAGAGGAGGAGTACAAGAGAGGTGCGCTTCAGAATGTGGTGAATAAATATTTTAAAAGCTCATACCTTGGACTAGTCTCCACATTTATAGAAGAGGAGAAGATATCAGTCGAAGAGCTCAAAAGGCTTATTGAACTTGCAGAGGGTAAGAAATCTCAATAAAATGTTTATGGGTGATTTTCTTGTCTATATTTTACAATCGTCTTTGTCACTTGCTGCCTTTTATCTTTTCTATAAAGTGATGCTCAGCAGAGAGACATTTCACCGTTTTAACAGAGTTGTATTGTTGTTGATATCACTCTTATCTGTTATTATACCTCTCATAAAATTACCCGGCAATGAGGCTCTTTTGAGTAACTCTATTTCGCTCAACCTTCAGCAGTTAATGCAGCTTGCTGGGTTTAGTGATGATACTGTTATTACTGCAGGAGCAGATGAAACCTCCAATACCATTTGGCCGGTATTTATTGTTATTATTTACCTGACAGGGGTATTAATAACTTTGGCAATCTCTTCCATTTCAATGATCAGAATGGCTCAGTTGATTCGCCGAACAGAGTATGGTAAAAGAATCAAATCGGAAGATGGGATAGTTATCGTTTTACACAAAGAGAAAATCGCTCCTTTTTCTTGGATGAAATACATTGTAATCTCTGAAAATGACTACGATGAGAATGGGAGAGAGATTGTGCTGCACGAAATTGCACATATAAAGAGAGGGCACTCGGCAGATATGATTTTGTGTGAAATAGTCAAGATTGTACATTGGTTTAACCCTGCAGCGTGGCTCTTTAAACAGGAGATAAAAAATATTCATGAATATCAGGCAGATGATGCCGTAATAAAAAGCGGAATCGATGCTGCTACCTACCAACTATTATTAATTAAAAAAGCTGTTGGCGAAAGGCTCTACTCTATAGCCAACAGCTTTAACCACAGTAAACTTAAAAACAGAATTACCATGATTACAAAGAAAAAATCTACCTTATGGTCAGCACTTAGAGTGCTATATGTATTACCACTTTCACTTGTTGCGGTAGCAGCATTTGCCTCCGAAGAGATTACATCAGTAATGGCACCGGTTTCAGAGGTCAAAATTAAAGATTTTATTCAGGCTGACACAATTAAAATTAAAAAGAGTACTTCCGGTAATGATTCCAAAAAAGTTACCTTTAACGATTCCAAGCAAACTTCCAATAATGATTCCAAACAAGCTGCCGGAAATACAATTATCATTAAAACAACAGATAATAAGAGAGTTGAATTAGACACAATAATTATCCGCAGGTCTGTAAATGATTCAATAAGAGCTGTTTCCAAAACCAAAATAAACACTTTTGTCTATACATCTGACTCGGTTGAAAACAACAGAGTTGCCACATTCTCATCAAAAAATGGCGACAGCTTAAACGTACTTATCTTTGTCGACGGTGTTGAAAAAGATACGATGTTTATTAAACAAATAGATTCAAAGGACATTAAAGAGGTTAGAGTATTTAGGGGAGCTAAAGCAACTGCTGAATTCGGAGAGAAGGCTAAAAATGGTGTTGTGGTAATTACTACCAAAGGTGATTTAAAAGAGATAAAAGGTACACTATCTGCAAATGTTGCAGTAAGGGTTTCTGACCGTTCTGATAATCCGCTGTATGTTATCGACGGAGTGGTGCAAGACAGAGCTTCATCAAAAGATATCGAACCGAAGAGCATATCATCAATAAAAGTTCTTAAGGGAGAAGCTGCAATTAAAGAGTATGGAGAGAAGGGAAAGAATGGAGTTATCTTAATTACCCTAAAAAAGTAAAATAAAAGCATTTAACGCAATATTTTTTGTACCTTTGGAGACTCTTTTTTCAAACGAGTATTAATATTTCACTATAATGAAACAAGATCTTCAAATTTCAGAACTTATAAAAAAAGAAGAAAACCGTCAGCTGCACGGAATCGAGTTGATAGCTTCAGAAAATTTTGTAAGTCCTCAGGTACTTGCGGCACTAGGCTCTGTACTTACAAATAAGTATGCAGAGGGTTATCCTGGAGCGAGATATTATGGAGGATGCGAGGTTGTAGATATGGTTGAACAACTGGCGATAGATCGTCTTTGTCAGCTATTTGGTGCAGAATATGCAAATGTCCAGCCCCATTCAGGTGCACAGGCTAATATGGCTGTTTTCATGGCCTGTCTCAAGCCAGGAGATACATTCATGGGTCTTGACCTTGCTCACGGCGGTCACCTTACTCACGGCTCTCCTGTAAACATGTCAGGAATGTGGTATAATGCAATCGCATACCAGGTTAGCGAAGAGACCGGAACCATTGACTATGATGAAATGGAGAAAAAGGCTCTGGAGCACAAACCAAAAATGCTTATTGGTGGTGCCTCTGCATATTCAAGAGAGTGGGATTGGGCACGTATGCGTCAAATTGCAGATAAGGTTGGAGCTATCTTTTTAGTTGATATGGCCCATCCGGCAGGTCTTATTGCAGCCGGTCTGCTGGAAAATCCTGTAAAACACGCACATATTGTTACATCTACTACACATAAGACATTAAGAGGCCCACGCGGCGGTATTATCCTTATGGGAAAAGATTTCGAAAATCCGTTTGGAATTAAAACGCCAAAAGGAGAGACAAAGATGATGTCAGCCGTTCTTAACTCGAGTGTCTTTCCCGGAATTCAGGGAGGCCCGCTGGAGCATTGTATAGCTGCAAAAGCGGTCTCGTTCTTTGAAGCGTTACAACCGGAATTCAAGTTATATCAGATACAGGTACAGAAGAATGCTGCTGCAATGGCTGCTGCCTTTGTTGACAAAGGATACAAAGTTATATCAGGAGGAACAGATAACCATCTTATGCTTATTGACCTCAGAAGTAAGTTTCCTGACCTAACCGGTAAGGTTGCTGAAAAGGCTCTGGTAACTGCTGATATCACGGTTAATAAGAATATGGTTCCGTTTGACAGCAGATCTCCTTTCCAGACATCAGGTATTCGCGTGGGAACTCCTGCAGTTACCTCAAGAGGTCTGATTGAGAAGGATATGCCATTCATCGTTGACCTTATAGATAAAGTGCTTTCAAACCTTGATAACGAAACTGCAATTGCTGAAGTTAGAGAGACTACCAGAAAGAAGATGCACGGTTTACCACTTAATATTTGGTAAATCTCCGCACCGGTTTGAGGTATATACTTGATTAATAATTTATTAAAAATGAGCCAATTTTCTAAAAATTGGCTCATTTTTATATATTTGACATAAAGCAGATTAGTACAAACAGGAGTTGAATAAATTTCTTGCTGCCATTAAACGGAGAGTATAAAATTTTAGGCAGTAATCTCTGTTTCAACAATCTCCGTTTCGACTCCTTCTGCCTCAATTTTGACCTCTTCAAGAGGTTTGGGTTCGCGGGTTTTGATTATAACTTCGGGAATTACTGGTGTGATTTTAAAGAATCTGCTGGTTTGACCAAAAGTAGGCAGTAAAACAGTAAGAATTTGATCTCTCTCTGATTTTCTTATTATTCTGTTGCATACAGCAAATCTGTCGGCAGGTCTTTCACTATCTCTAATGGTAAACCCCTTGAGTCTCTTCCTGGATGGCTCCAGATCAATCAGCGGATATAGAACGCTTTTTGCATTATCAATATAGTGGGCCTGTTGAAGATTCTGATCAGCAATTCTAGCAGTCATGGTTTTACACTCCTTGTGATTCATGGTTGTCAAAACACTGTCTTCGGCAACGAAAACATACATATTAATTCCTCCAAATGCATCAACCCTCGATAACTCTCCCTCTTTAAAATGTAATATTATATCTGTCCCCTTCAGCTGATTGTAGTGAAGAGAATCCTCTTTAGCCATAGCAAATGCATTGGATAAAAACTCAACCTTTCTAAGTTTTTTATTGTCGATAACAAGCTGGATACTGTCTGATGTAAACTGATTTTTTTCGTTCCACATGACCGGCTCTTTAAACATGCGGACAATTGAGTCAATGGAATTAAAAATAAGTGAGTCACATTTCCCTTGCAGATTACTTCTGTGAAATCGTACATTTTTATTGGCAACAATAAATCTTATCAAAGTAGAATCAACGAGAGGCATTGTGTCTTTAATCTTTATCAATGCCAGACTATCTGCCATATTGTACAAACTGTCAGGTGATATTTTTAAACTGTCTGTATATAGCTTCAGACTATCTGTAATTATTAAAAGAGTGTCAGGGATTATTTTAATCCGGGCATTATTAATTGTGTCCTTTACAATCTTCTGACTATTTGTTTTGCCCTGTATACTATCTGGTGAAATTTTTAAACTCTCCGGTTTGTTCTCAGGTTTATTTTCAGGTTTGCCTGCAGGTGGCACAGGTTTACTGCGCATTGCTGCAATGGGGTCAATTTTGCTCTGCTCGTACCTCTTTTTTGATTGAGCGACAGTTGCCGAGTCGGCAAGATATCTGGGAACAGAGTTATAAAGCATTGTGTCTGCCGCTATAAAGAGTGTGTCCGGCTTATTATCTTCAATAGAGTAAAAAGCAATGGAAGGGTTGTTATAGAGCTTTGCAAAGGCAGGTTCCCTGGAATACCGGGCGAAATCAGAAAAGATTATCAGAGATTGAACAGTATCAAGAATCTGGACATTCTGAGACAATTCAGCGTTACCTTCCGGTGCGTTGTAAAAAATCTTCTCGGCCCAAACTTCGGTTTTGGGATCAATAATATAGACACTCTTTTCAAAATTATAGAGTTCTTTCTCTCGGTGATACCAGCCGTTTCCGGCTCTTAGATATGAATCGTTTTGCCATATTGAAGTTTGTCCTAAAAATTCTGCTCTGTTTTCATTGGCGTAATAGGCCAGAGAGTCAGACTTAAGCACCAGAGAGTCGGACATCATCTCAACATTTTTGAGAAACTTGAATTTCTCAATCTTTGAATCGTAGTAACCGTAATTACTCTCTATTATATTGCCATCCTTGTCAATCATGGCACCTCCATCGTAGAACCACGCAACACTGTCTTTTGTATTGAAATCAAGATAGAAGGTGCGTAACCGATTACTGTCCCTATCCATAAGCTCAACAATATGGCCTCTTACTTTGGCCAAAGAACTGTCCGCTATATAGTGGATTCTGTCTCCGGACAGGGATGTGTTGTTCTGGATTATTTTTACATTTCCTATAGCATCAACAGTATTGAGTTTTACATCCCATATGGCTGTGTCGCAGATAATTAATGTGTTGTTGTGAAGAAATTGAGCGGGGCCTGTTATCCTCCTGATGTTTCTGGATTCATTCTGGTACATTTCAGCCGTATTGGCTTTAATAAGGCGGACATACCTCCCCTCGTCAAGGTTTTGCTGACCCTTCAGTGGAATTGCAACAATCAGAAAAAGTAGAAGAAATGTAGTATTTAATCTCATTTAAGCCATCCATCTTTGAGGAAGGGACAATTTTGGAATAAAGGATCTATTCTTATAAATGTTGTCTCCTTTTTCTTCTCTATGAACTTAATAATTTCATCCATAGCTGCCTTGTTTTTCGCTTTGTTAAGAAGCTCATTGTAGTCATCTTTAAAGTTGGCTACATGAGAAGGGATAATCTTCTCGAGCATAATAATCTTATAAACGGTGTTGCCGCTTTGTCCCTCATCATCAGTTGTTTCAAAAGGCTCAGAGATATCACCCTCTTTGAGATCTTTAATAATATTATAGTCAGATGGCTTCAACTGATCTTTTAGAAAATAGGCAGAACCTGAATACTTATCAGCCACTAAACCTCCATTCACAAACGATTTGACATCATGTGAAAACTTTCTGGCCGCCTGCTCAAATGTTATGCTGTCGTTTATAAGCAGAGTTTTAATACTGTCAAGTTTGTTAAATGCCTTTGATCTGTCGTCATTATTGAATTCAGGTCTGATGAGGATGTGTCTGGCATTAAACATATCTCCCTCTTTTTTAATCATCTGTATGAGGTGATATCCATATTCAGTCTCTACTATCTGAGATACCTGACCCTCTTTTAGCGCCATTGCTGCGTCTGAAAAGGCAGGAAGAAAAAAATTCTTTGATGCCATTCCAAGTTCTCCGCCCCTTTTTGAACTTTCAGGGTCCTGAGAATAGAGAGTTGCAAGTGTACTGAATCGTTCTCCCTTCATAATCCTTTCACGAAACTCCAGCAGCCTCTCTTTAACAGCAATTACAGCTCCCTCTTTGTCAGGATACTGAACTATATGGCGATATTTGTATTGAGTTGAAATTTCGGGCAGTGAATCAGGATGGCTGGTTTTGTAAAATTTCTCAACATCTGAGGGGCTCAAATCCGGAGCTTTGGCTGCCACATTACCTCTCATCTCCTGTGTGAGAAATTGCTCAGTTAATGCCTCTCTCCACTCCTCTCTTAGCCTAAAAAGAGGTTTTTTGAAATACTCCTCTGCGGCCTTCTCTCCTCCAAGTTTTGAAAGCACGTCGTCAATTCTTCTGCTCAACTCACTTTCAACCTGTGATGGGTTAGCCGTTAAGCTGTCAAGTCTTGCCTGAGTGAGAAAGAGTTTTTGAATAAGCATGTTCTCAAGAACATTGCATCTTATATTTCTGTCCGATGTAATACCCTGAAGCATCATCATCTGTACCTCTGCCTCCAATGCAGAGAGCTGAATCATATCGTTTCCAATAAGAGCAATGGTTTTGTCTATTAGCCCTTTTTCATATCTCTGTGAAAATGCAGGGGAAACCGATAGAATTGCTGCAGTTACAACAATTGTTTTTAAAATGCTATTCTTCATTTCGGGTATTATCGTTTATGTTCAGTTTTATTTTATTGTTTTCCAAAGCCTCTTTGATAAGATCCTTTTCAAGTCCTGCTATGAGCGCCTGTTTCCTGCGACTTATAATAATCTCTTTAATTCTTGGAAGATAGTACTCAAATGGCGGGTTACCGTTTGGGGCTATCCTCTGAGGAAAATAGGCAAAATAGCTGTAAAGAGAGTCCTGAGCTTCTATATGTGAAGCTGATTTCAGCATCTCTTCGCACCTGTATAAATCTAAAGGCAATTCTCTTGCCACAAATGAGAGATCAACCCATTTATTGTCAAAATTGTTGTATCTCTCTGCTGAATTGTAGCTTATTCTCTCCAGTTCGTCAATATCTTCAAGTGCATCAGATCTGTACATACTCTTTAGTCTGGACAGATTGGGAGAAGAAGAAGATACCTTAATAACCCTTGCTTTTACAACAGAGTTGTTTACTGTTATAGTTTCTGAATTCTCCTGATAGTATGCTCTTGCCTCCTGATCGGAAACCAGGGTGTCAAGACGTTTTTCAATATATTGCTTTTCGTATCTGTAAACCAGAAGAGAGGTCCTGTAATCCCGCAGTTCCCCCTCAACATCCTTGTCAGTTTTTGAGAGTTCTGCCTCTGCCTTTGACAATAAGAGATATTTGAGAGCCCATGAATTAATATACTGACGTACCATCATTATGCTGTCGCTGTATGAAGTCCCGTGGGGAATAAGGTTTTTGATATCCTCTTTGTAAAGATAGTGCTCACCAACGTGGGCAACAACTTCGTCGCCAGAACGGAACTCCAGCAAATTGCAGGAGCTTACTGTCAGAAGAAGTGCAATGGCCGCGAATAATCTCATCTATCTTGTGTAGTTTGGCGATTCTCTTGTTATAGTTACATCGTGAGGATGGTTTTCAATAACACCGGCCGCTGTAATTCGTACAAACTGAGCATTGCGAAGTTCTTCGATGTTTTTTGCCCCGCAATATCCCATTCCGGCACGAAGACCTCCAACAAGCTGATATACAACTTCACTTAGGGTTCCTTTATAAGGTACCTGGGCGACAATCCCTTCAGGAACCAGTTTTTTGACATCCTCCTCCATATCCTGGAAATATCTGTCTTTGGATCCTTGTTGCATTGCCTCGAGCGAACCCATACCCCTGTAAGATTTGAATTTTCTTCCGTTCAGGATGATTGTGTCTCCCGGAGACTCTTCTACTCCGGCAAAAAGTGAGCCTGCCATAACAGTACTTGCCCCACCTGCAAGAGCCTTTACAATATCTCCTGAGTATCTTATTCCTCCGTCAGCAATAATTGGTATGCCTGTGCCTTTTAGTGCCTCTGCAGCAAGCATTATTGCAGTTAATTGTGGTACACCTACGCCTGCTATTACCCTGGTTGTGCAGATTGATCCCGGGCCTATGCCAACTTTTACCCCGTCAACATTACACTCTGCAAGAGCTTTGGCGGCACCTGCAGTGGCAATGTTCCCGGCTATAAGCTGAATTCCCGGAAATGCCTTTTTAATTTTCTTAATTGTTTCAAGAACTCCTACCGAATGTCCGTGAGCAGTGTCAACCACAATTGCATCTGTGTCAACAGAGACAAGTTTTTCTACCTTAATGAGGGTGTCTGAACTTACTCCCACCGCTGCAGCAACCCTTAGTCTTCCCTTAAGGTCTTTACTAGCCTGAGGATTATCTTTTATTTTTGTAATGTCTTTATATGTAAGGAGGCCTATTAATATTCCGTTTTCGTCAATAACAGGAAGCTTTTCGATTTTGTGGTTTTTCAGAATTAACGATGCCTGCTGAAGATCTGTACCTCTGCCTGCAGTAACCAGATTCTCTTTTGTCATGACCTCCGAGATTGGAGTTTTCATGTTGTCTATGAACCTTAAATCACGGTTTGTTACAATACCTATCAGTCGTCTTGCCTGGTCAACAACAGGGATTCCTCCTATTTTATTCTCTTTCATCAGAAAGAGAGCATCTCCGACTGTACCCTCCTTGTTAATTGTCACGGGATCATAAATCATTCCGTTCTCAGCCCTTTTTACCTTTCTCACATGTTCCATCTGCATCTCTATGGACATGTTTTTGTGAATGACTCCGATGCCTCCTTCGCGTGCAATTTCAATTGCAAGGGCTGCTTCGGTAACAGTATCCATTGCTGCGGAGACAACCGGCGAGTTAATCCTGATCTCTCTCGAAAACTGGGCGCTCACATCTACATCTCTGGGAAGTACCTCACTTCTTGCAGGTACAAGAAGCACATCATCGAAGGTAAGTCCTTCGGGAATAATTATGTTGGCAGTTGATTGCATAAGTGTGTTTATTATAATCTACAAAGATAATTAAAAAATAGTTACTGCCCGTAGAGCCTTGACTGAAATGTATCCCGCTCCTCCAATCGTTTTTCGAGCATTCTGATTAGCTCTACATTTCGTATAAATCCCCATGGATTGTTTTTAACAAATCTTGGAGGCATCTCTCCGGCAAAACGTTCAATATATATATCGGGTCTCAGATGTTCCAGTATGTCAATAAAGAAATCTATGTATTGATCAAGTCCAAACTGGTGAAAATCATCGGGATTATTATGAAAATCCTCTTCCATTGCTGTTCCTGTTACTATCTGAAGTTGGTGAAATTTTACTGACTGCAGCGGGAGTCTGTTGATCTCATCGGCAACAGCAAGCATCTGTTGAGGTGTCTCTCCCGGAAGTCCTAAAATAAAGTGTGCCCCCTGATCAATGCCGTAAGAGGCGGTTTTGAAAATAGCCTCAACAGCCTGATTATAGTTGTGACCTCTGTTAATTCTTTCAAGAGTTTTGTCGTATATTGATTCTATACCGTATTCAATAACCACAATTTTCTCTTTGGCTATCTCTGCAATGTATTCAAGTTTAGCATCATCAATGCAATCCGGTCTGGTTCCTAATACGAGTCCTGCCACAAGGGGATGATCAAGAGCCTCCCCATATAAAAGTTTCAGCTTTTCAAGAGGAGCGTTTGTGTTGGAGAATGGCTGAAAGTAAGCAAGGTATTTTTCGGCTGTTCTGTATCTTCTTCTGTGAAATTCAATGCCCTCGTTTAATTGTAGAGTTATGCTTTTGTCAGGGGTGCTGTATGATGGGTGAAATGCTTGGTTGTTGCAATATGTACACCCTCCCACAGCTACGGTACCGTCTCTGTTGGGACATGAAAACCCTGCATCAATCACAATTTTTTGCAGGCGACTGCCATACTTCTCTTTGTGATATCCAACGTAGGTGTTAAATCTTCTGTTGCCGGCGAATTTCATTACTGGCAGGTTACATTAAAACCTTTATTACGGCTTTTTTTATTTTCCCTGTCCCTATAAGGGGGGCATGAGCATCATAGGGGAATACTATTGCTATGTTTCCTGGACCAAGGGTGACAAAACTCTCAGGCTCCTCTTCAAGAAAAGCGATGTCCTTATCACTATCATAAGGGATATCGTCTCCGTTGCATCTGCCTCTGTCCCTGTATCCTATTGTCTCTGTACCTTCAATCAGGATATGCACATCAATGTAAGAATCATGTACCTCTAGTTTTGGAAGATCAAGCCCTTTGGCCTCTCCTTCCCATACAGTACAGTAAACCTCTCTGCCTTTAACAGGGTATTCTCCTGCTTCCAAAGACCCGGGAGGGTTCTTTTTTAAAAATTCGTATGCCGCAGCAAATCTGCCGTGGAGGTTTAAATATCTCTCAAAACCTTTCAAAGAATCAACTATCATTATTAAAGAAATTTCTGCAAATATAGTATCTTTGTAAGGATATACTAACCCCATAAAGTTTAAACCGCTATGAATAAATTTTTTAAGATTGCATTAACGGGGCTGCTTTTTATCTCTTTAATGGGCATGGCAAGAGCTCAGGGATACGATGGCAAGCATGAATGGAGAGCTGTATGGATTGCAACCGTGAATAATATTGACTGGCCATCTAAGCCGGGACTGACCTCTGAGCAGCAGCAAAAGGAGTTGATTGAATATTTTGACCTTTTCAAAACATTGAATATGAATGCCGTAGTGCTGCAGATCAGACCTACTGCCGATGCGTTTTATGTTTCAAAACATGAGCCCTGGTCAATTTATCTTACAGGCGACCAGAAAAAGGGACCTGTACCACATTATGACCCATTGGAATTTGCAATAAAAGAGGCGCACAAAAGAGGCATGGAGTTACATGCCTGGCTGAATCCTTACAGAGTAAGTCAGGATACTGCCAATATTAAAGATATGAATCCGGACCACCTTTACAATAAGAGACCTGATCTCTTTGTAAGACATGGTAAAAAATTATATTTCGACCCTGCATTTCCTGAAACCAGAGAGTTTCTTGTAAAGGTTATTAAAGATATTGTTATAAGATATGATCTTGACGGTATTCACTTTGACGACTATTTTTATCCGAATAACGATTTTGAAGACTCAAAATCTTTTGCATCACACAGCAGGGGTTACAAAGCAGAGGATAAGATGGCGTGGAGAAGAGAGAATGTCGATCTGGTAATTGAGATGCTTCGTGATACCATTAAGTCTGTTAAACCTTATGTTAAATATGGCATAAGCCCATATGCTGTCTGGAGAAACAAGAGGGAAGACCCTAGGGGTTCAGACACAAAGAGTTATAGTTATACAAATTACGACCATCTGCATGCAGATCTTTTGCTGTGGATGGAAAAGGGTTGGCTTGATTATGTTCTTCCACAACTCTATTTCAATATTGGTTATGAAGCAGCAGACTTTAAGGTGTTGGCAGACTGGTGGCAGGATTACAGCTACGGAACTCCGGTTTACGCCGGGCTAGGAACCTACCGTCTGGAAAAAGATGCTCGTATTCCGGACTGGCGTTCAGCTGAGCAGATAAAAATGCAGGCAGAGGTTATAAGAACCATGCCGGCTTATCAGGGTGCCTGTTATTTCAATGCAAAGAATTTTAAAGATAATCGTTTGGGAATCAATGAGGTGATTGAGGCATTATACCCTAATCCCGCACTTGTTCCGGCATTAAACGGATTTCCGGTTGATCCTCCTGCACCTCCTGTTACTGCTCATGCCCAATTAAGTGATGGTAAAATGACATTTACCTGGAAGAGCGCAGCTAAATATCATGTGGTTTACCGTTTTAACAAAGGAGAAAAGGCGGACTTCTCAAAAGGAAGTGCCATTATTGCACTAACCGGAGAGGACTCTTTTACAATTCCGGCAAAAGTTGATGAGAACTATGATTATTATGTATCTGCTCTAGATAGACTATATAATGAAAGTAAACCGGTAAAGGTTCAAAAAAAATAATCCCCCAAAATAAAAATATATGAGAAAAGTACTTATTATTTTACTGACGGCCCTTTTTGCCATCTCCTGTACAACAACAGGGAAAAAAGAGAAGATTGAAAAGCAGTTTGACGAGATTTCTCAACAGGTAAAACTGCAGTATGCTCCTGATAGAAGAGAGAAGACCTTTGAACCTGTTTTATTGGTTTCTGAAGATGCAAAAACTTTAGTGCTAAAAGGTTCAACCACAGAGCCACAGGCTAAAGAAGCTTTGCTTACAGCGTTGATTGAGAATAAAATAGAGGTACTTGACAGCATGAAGTTACTACCTGATGCTGCACTTGGTGATAAAACATATGGAGTTACTGCTCAGTCTGTTATTAATTTCAGATATGGTTCCGGTTATTCAAATGAGTCTGCTACCCAGACAATCATGGGAACACCACTCCGAATTCTTGAGAAGAAGGGAGGATGGACAAGAGCAATTACTCCTGAAGGATACATTGCGTGGGTATCATCAGGAAGTATACAGCCGATGAACGAGTCGGAGTACACTGCATGGACAGCTGCTCCCAAATTAATTGTTACAACTAACTATACGCTTTTCAGAGAGACTCCTTCTGAAAGCGGAGCTGTTGTATCGGACGGAGTTTGGGGAAATATTGTGCGTGCTGACGGATCATCCGGAAATTACAACAAAGTTATTTTACCAAACGGAAAGGTTGCTTTTGTACAAAAATCTCATACAGCTGATTTTTCTAAATGGATTGCCTCAAGAAATCCATCTGCTGATAATATCCTCGCGACTGCTTCTCAGTTTCTGGGCTTCCCTTATATGTGGGGAGGAACATCAGTTAAGGCAATGGATTGTTCCGGCTTTACAAAAACTGTATTTTACCTGAATGGTGTAATATTAGAAAGAGACGCCTCACAACAGGCATTAACCGGAGAGGGAGTTGAAATTACCGAGAAATTTGAAAATCTTCAAAAGGGAGATCTTCTTTTCTTCGGCTCAAAAGCAACTCCTGAAAGGAAAGAGAGGATAACCCACGTGGGCATATACATTGCAAACGGTGAGTTTATCCATTCAGCAACCTCTGTTAAGATTAATTCGCTTATTCCTGATTCACACAATTATTATGATGGAAGCAACCGTCTGGTAAGAGTGCAGAGGCTAATTTCAAAAATTGACCAGGATCCCGGAATCGTATCTATAGCAAAACATCAGTGGTATTTTAATTAATGTGCGAAAAATGATGAATAACAAGATCACAACAAGAAGAAATTTTATTAAGTCGGCGGGTTTACTTACAGCCGCTGCTGCATTTTTCAACCCTGCAGAACTTTTCTCACAGAGAAGGGGTTCTGCCCAGGTTTCCGGCAGTAAAAAACTAACTCTTAAATGGTTACCTTTCGACGCCCTGCTCAAGCATCCATTTACTATTGCCGGCTTTACCAGGACAACCACACCTATCGTTCTAACTGAAATCTCATGGGACGGATACACCGGATACGGAGAGGCTTCTATGCCTCCATACCTTGGAGAGACTCAGGCTTCGGCAATGGAGTTTTTAAAGAAGGTTGATTTGTCAAGGTTCAATAATCCTTTCCAGATTCAGGACATTCTTGCCTATGTAGATTCAATCGCCATAAACAATACTGCAGCAAAGGCTGCTGTAGACATTGCTCTTCATGATCTTGTAGGTAAAATCTTGGGTCAGCCATGGTGGAAAATATGGGGATTCAATGCAGCGACAACCCCCGATACCTCTTTCACAATCGGACTCGACACAGAAGAGGTGGTTATTCAAAAAACCAAAGAGGCTGCTCCGTACAATGTGCTTAAGGTAAAACTGGGTGTTAACGATGCAACTGACAGAATGATGGTTAACACCATTCGCAAGGTTACAGACAAACCTATGTATGTTGACGTCAATCAGGGCTGGAAAGACAAGCATTACGCTCTTGACATGATTCATTGGTTAAAAGAACAGAATATTACCATGGTTGAGCAACCTATGAATAAGCTGTGGCTTGATGAGACAGCCTGGGTAACAGAAAGAAGCCCGCTTCCGGTAATAGCAGACGAATCTTGTCAAAGATTAACTGATGTTCAGAAGCTTAAGGGTGCATTCCACGGAATTAACATTAAATTGATGAAGTGTACCGGAATGAGAGAGGCAAGAGAGATGATTTCGCTTGCAAAAGCTCTTAAAATGAGGCTTATGATTGGCTGTATGACAGAAACATCATGTGCAATCTCAGCCGGAGCACAGCTTGCTCCAGAGACAGAATGGGCAGATCTTGATGGAAATTTATTGATATCCAATGATCTTTTTAGTGGAATGAAGATAGTGGATGGCAAGATTACCCTTAATGATAAGCCCGGAATTGGCATAGTCAAAATCTGATATTAAAATATTTTATTACCTTTGCCCCCCAAACAAAAGAGAATTATGGCAAGTTTAAGAGTAATCAAAAAAGATATTGACTATCTTGTATCAGAGGTAATTTCTGATTGCTGGACATTTCTTTACATTAATCCCGATAAAAAGGCAGAAGATGTAGTTGAAATTATCAACGATGCAATCACATTAAGAAATGGCCTTTTCGAAAGGGTAAACACACCTGTTAAAGAGAATGCCAAAGCTCATTTTAAAGCAATCAATCAGGACCTTCTTACAGGTGTTGATGCTTTGTTTCAGAGAATGAGTGCGTTGACAAAGTAGACATTTGTCAAATAAGAATTCATAAAAGAGCCTCTCTAAAAGGAGGCTCTTTTTATGCTTATAAAGCTATATACCTAAAAGTGGCGCGGAGAAGATTTTCGAAGCTGTTTGCTTAGCTCTTTTTCCCTTCCTCCGCAAAGCGAGTCAAGCAGGCGGTGAAATTCAGGGCCGTGATTACGATGCTTCAGATGTGCCAGTTCATGAAGCAGCACATAATCTGATAGCTCCCGGGGTAATCTTATAAGGTGAATATTTAAATTTATATTTTTTCGGGCTGAGCAGCTGCCCCAATTGCTCACATTATTTCTAAGTGTCAATTTCCCGTAAGAAAAGCCATAAAGAGCAGCCAACTCTGAGAGCCTTGCCGGTAAAAGTGCCGCTGCATCTTTTCTTAGAATTTTAACCACTGCACTCTTCAACTCCTTTGCAGAAATTGTATTGTCAAAGATTATTTCGCGCTTATTATCGATTGTCCTGACTTTGACTTTTTTAAGGGGGGGCTCTGAATTTGAATAGGTGAAAACAATTGTTCCTGCTTGCGTTTTAATCTCTGTTCCGTTGGCAGGAAGCTCATCAGATTTTGATGCTTTCTCACGCTGTCTCAAAATAGCTTCGGCAACCCATTCAATTTTAGATTCAAGAAATTTAAGGGCGGTACTGTAGGTAACATGCCATGGTATTGAAAGTCTAACACCCCGGCTGTGATTAACAGAGAGACGTAATGTTCTGAGAGATAGCCCTTTTACAATCAGGACATCTCCAACAATGGGGTGGGTGTAGGTTTTTTTCATCTGAAAATATGAATTGTTGCCTTCTCTCCGGCCAGAATCTGCTTTACCCCCACAGGTATCTCAGCAATTGCATCGGCATGAACCATTGCTGCAATGTGAGCCGAACCGTTGTATCTTAATGCAGAGAAAGTCCCATCCGGATTTATTTCTACCGGGATAAGGGAGAGTCTCTCGGTATTTTTTCTCGTAAAATCTTCAGCAGCAGGCAGAGATAACCGTAAAGGAAGGTAATTGCCACCCATTGACTTAATTATATAAGGTTTGACAAGCATTTCAAACTGTATTAGCGAAGAGACAGGATTACCTGGCAGTGCAAATATTACTTTTGAAACAGTTGAAGTTCGCCTGTTTTGTTTCTGCTGTAAAGCATTATTGTCAATGTTACCATATATATTGCCCTCAATTATCAAATTTTTCTTTTCTTCAATCAGACCAACAAGGTGATCTTCCGGATATTCATAAGGATAAGCTTTTTTGACAGCAAATGTGCTTGGCTTACCCGGTTGAACAGAAACCTTGTCAAACAGAATTTTAAAACCACACTCTGTTATTATTTGGGGTACATAGTCAAAATCCCCGGCAGAGACTCCGCCTGTGATAATAGTTATATCGCACTCTTCAGTTGATTTTAACAATGCTTGACCAAGCAGTTTTGGGTCGTCTTTTACTATCCCATAATACTTAACTTTTGAACCGGTTGACAAAGATTGCACTCTTAGCTGCCATCCGTTTGAATTTCTAATCTGTGATGGGAGTGGAGTGACGTCCGGTTCTACAATTTCGTCTCCGGTTGAGAGAATTCCCACTACGGGAACTTTTGAAACATATACAACAGATAACCCTGTAGTGGCCAGGATAGCAGTAGCAGCAGGTGAAATTACCGTTCCACGCGAAAGCAGCAGATCTCCCTCACTAATGTCCTCCCCCTTGTAGCAAATATTGTTTCTCTTTTTGAACTCCTCCTCTTTCTCCTTCAGATCCATAAATCCGTTAACTTCGATAGTATCCTCCACCATTACCACAAAGTCTGCTCCGGCAGGTATCACTGCTCCTGTCATGATTTTACTGCAAGTGCCGGAAATTACCTCATTTTTCGGCACATAACCCGCTGCAATGTTCTCTACTACCCTGAGTGGATTCCCGAGCTCTTCACGCTTAAGGGCATAACCGTCAACAGCCGATTTATCAAATGGAGGCATATCTCTGTCTGCATAAATATCTGAAGCCAGAACTCTTCCGGCAGAATCTTCCAGCTTAACACTCTCGTGTGGCAAATATTGGGTGTTTTCGAGTACAATTTTAAGTGCCTCTTCGAATGATATCATCTTTAATTCAGTATGATTGGTGTACAGGGAACAAAATTAGGCAAATACTTGCGCAGTCAAAAATTATGTATAACTTTGCAGACCCAATTTTGGGGATAACAATAAATATCAATTGCTTAAAATGGCAGAATATCTTGAAAAAGAAAAAAAGCAAGAGATTTTCGGACAATACGGAAAGTCTAATGCAGATACCGGCTCTCCTGAGAGTCAGGTAGCTTTATTTTCCTACCGTATCGCTCACCTTACCAGCCACCTGAAAAAGAACAAAAAGGACTACTCTACGCAGAGATCACTCCTTAAGATGGTAGGTAAAAGGCGTCGTCTTCTGGATTATTTGAAAGAAAAGGACATCGAGAGATACAGAAATATAGTGAAGGCACTTAACCTTCGAAAATAAAGCTAAAGGGTGCCGGCGGCACCCTTTTGTACATAACTTATTTTGTTAAAAAATACGCCTGTTCAAATAAGGCACCCCGAGGCCGGGCGTATGCGGAATCAGTATTATTAATCAACTCTCAAAGGGAGAGTCGGGTTGCAATTTATGTTTAAGATGAACGTTATTAAAAAGACCATCACATTAAAAGATGGCAGAACGATCGAAATCGAAACAGGCAAACTGGCCAAGCAGGCAGACGGAGCCGTTGTTTTGAAAATGGGTAAAACCATGTTGCTCGCAACAGTAGTTGCAGCAAAAGATGCAAAGGAGGGTACAGACTTTATGCCTCTTTCTGTTGAGTATAAAGAGAAATATGCCTCTGCAGGCAGATATCCGGGTGGATTCCTCAAAAGAGAGGGACGTCCAAACGATTCGGAGATTCTTGTTTCGAGACTTATTGACAGAGCCCTGCGTCCTTTGTTTCCGGATGACTATCATGCAGATGTTTTTGTAACAGTAAACCTCATATCTGCAGAAAAGAATATTATGCCTGATGCCCTTGCGGGACTGGCAGCCTCAGCTGCGCTTGCAGTTAGTGATATTCCGTTTAACGGACCAATATCAGAGGTAAGAGTTGCAAGAATAGAGGGCAATCTTGTAATTAATCCTTCGTTCGAAGATCTTAAGCAATCTGATATTGACATCATGGTTGCAGGAACGCTTGACAACATTATGATGGTAGAGGGAGAGTTCAAAGAGATTGGCGAAAAAGATATGCTTGATGCAATCAAATTTGCTCATGATGAGATTAAGAGACATTGCCAGGTTCAGATCGAGTTAATGGAAGAGGTTGGTAAAACTGTTAAAAGAGAGTACTGCCACGAGACCAACGACGAAGAGCTTAAAAAGGCTGTAGCTGAATTTTGCTACGATAAATGCTATGAGATTGTTAAAAATCCAACTTCAAAGCATGAAAGAACTGACGCATTTGCAGCGCTTAAAGAGGAATTTATCGCAACAATCCCTGAAGAGGAGCGTGATGAGAAGAAGGCATTGGTTGAGAGATATTATCATGCAGTAGAGAAAGAGGCCATGAGAAACCTCATTCTGAACGAAGCTATCCGTATTGATGGTAGAAAAACAGATGAGATCAGACAAATTTGGAGTGAAGTGGACTACCTTCCTGCAACTCACGGTTCAGCACTGTTTACAAGAGGTGAGACACAATCTCTTACAACCGTTACTTTAGGAACAAGACTCGATATGAAATCTGTTGACGAAGTACTTGTTGAGGGATCAGAGCAGTTTGTTCTTCACTATAACTTTCCACCGTTCTCTACAGGTGATGCAAAGCCTTACAGAGGAACTGGCCGCAGAGAGATCGGACACGGAAACCTTGCCTACAGAGCCCTTAAGAATGTTGTTCCAATGGGAGAGGATAACCCTTATGCAGTAAGAGTTGTTTCAGACATTCTTGAATCAAACGGTTCGTCATCAATGGCAACAGTATGCGCAGGAACACTTGCCCTGATGGATGCAGGTATAAAAATTAAGAAACCTGTTTCAGGTATCGCAATGGGTCTTATTTCAGAGGGTAAAAACGGCAGGTTTGCAGTTCTTTCTGATATCCTTGGAGACGAAGATCACCTGGGAGATATGGACTTTAAAGTTACCGGTACAAAAGATGGTATCACTGCCACTCAAATGGATATTAAAGTTGACGGTCTCTCATACGAGGTACTTGAGCAGGCACTTTCACAAGCTAAAGCAGGACGCATGCATATCCTGGGAGAGATGATGAAGACGCTTGATGCCCCAAGAGAAGAACTTAAACCTCATACACCAAGAATTGTTTCCCTAGTTATTCCTCAGGAATTTATCGGAGCAGTTATCGGAACAGGCGGAAAAGTTATTCAGGAGATTCAGAAAACAACAGACACCACAATCACAATTACAGAAAAGGATAGCGCCGGTATTGTTGAAATCTTTGGTGAGAACAAAGAGAACATGGATGCTGCACTTAACTGGATTAAGGGTATCACAACCGTTCCTGAAGAGGGGACCATTTATACAGGTAAGGTAGTCTCGATTCTTGAATTTGGGGCATTTGTACAGATACTTCCTGGTAAGGAGGGTCTTTTACACATCTCAGAACTAGACTGGAAGAAGGTTGAAAAGGTTGAAGATGTGGTAAATATCGGAGACGAAGTTGAAGTGAAACTACTGGAAGTTGACGCAAAATCCGGTAAGATGAGACTTTCGAGAAGAGCACTTATTGAAAAACCGGAAGGCTATGTTGAGCCGGTTAGAAGACCAAGGCCGGAAAACGGAGGAGACAGAGACAGAGGAGGAAGACCCGGTGGCAGGTTTAATGACAGAGACAGAGACAGAGGTCCAAGAAGAAGATAATTCTTTTTTTAAAATACCGGATAATTACAATAAAAAAGACACCATTATGGTGTCTTTTTTTTGTCTTTTATGTGCAAATTGTATTAGTTTATGATGTGAAATAGCATTCAAGTATAAGAAAAAGTAAATTAAAAGTTATAAATTATTATCAAAAATCAGGAATTAATTGAATTAAGTTAATTCTTACACTCCCGGCAATGTTAATATACCCTATACAGTAAATGATTTAGGGATTTTTTGCTTTTAGTTTTTTTTTATTATAAATTCGTAGCCGAAACAGTCACAAACTTTTTATTTACTTAAACAAAAACTAGTCTATGAAGAAATCTATCTTGATTGTCTTGGCCCTATTGCTTGTCAATATGGCTATGGCACAGATGAAGGTTACAGGTACGATAACCTCTTCCGAAGATGGCTCTCCAATCCCTTATGCAACCATCTTGGTTAAAGGCGTAAGAGGAGCAGGTGCAGTTACTGACTTGGATGGCAAGTACTCTATTGACAATGTCCAGGCGGATGCTATTCTCCAGTTCTCCTACATCGGATTTACAACACAGGAGATTCCGGTAAACGGCAGAGCCGTAATTAATGTTGTTATGGCACCGGACGCTACAAGCCTTGACGAGGTTATGGTAGTAGCATACGGTACAGCAACTAAAGGCACATTTACAGGTGCTGCAAGCGTTGTAAAAAACGATGCGATTAAAGATGTCCCAAACCTCTCTTTTGAAAGCGCCCTAAGCGGAAAGGTAGCTGGTATGCAAATTACCACCCTTTCAGGACAGGCCGGTTCAACATCATCCATCAGGATAAGGGGTATTGGTTCAATGAATGCATCTAATGAACCTCTCTATGTTGTGGACGGAGTTCCTGTAGTATCAGGAAGTGCGGGACAAATGAGTGGACAAATTTACAGCACATCAAACGTGATGAGCACAATCAATCCTGCGGACATTGAGTCAATCACTGTTCTAAAAGATGCTGCTGCATCTTCTCTTTATGGTTCCCGCGCTGCTAACGGCGTTGTAATGATAACCACCAAGAGAGGAAAGCAAGGGAAACCTGTTATAAATTTCAAAGCCAGCCTAGGTATTACTCCTGATTGGGCTACAGAAAACTATGATGCTGCAACAACTGAACAGCAGATAGAGATGTACTACGAAAATTTCTGGAATGCAGGTGTTTACTATCAGAACAAAACTGTTGCCGCTGCCAGTACAGAGGCAATCAGGCAGCTGAACAACAGATTTAACAAACACGGTTATATCTTCTCGGCACCAGATAATACAGTAAACTCACTTACTGTTACCGGAGACAGAGCCGGTCAATATTATGATTGGGAAAGTCAGCTCTTCAGAACGGCTGTCTACCAGACATATGACCTCTCTGTTAGTGGTGCTACTGATGTTTCTAACTATTACACATCGCTTTCATATTCAAAAGAGCAGGGTAGAATTACCCTTAACGATTTTGATAGGGTAACCGGTCGTATTAATATGACTCAGAAAGTTGGTAAGTTTGTAGAGTTTACAACCAATGTAAACGTAGCTAAAAGCTCGAAAAAAGGTTATAACGACACACGCGCTTTAGGAAACAACTACTTCCTCCAAAGCCGTAACCTTATGTGGGGTATGTACTGGCCAACAAATTACCAGACAGGAGAACCTTGGACTATTAGATATGGTAGCTATGCATACAACCCTCTTTATTATGATAATGAGTGGGATAACAATTCAACTACATTAAGAATCTCTGCCAATGAGGCAATCACTCTTAAGCTTCTTCCTGAACTTACTGTAAAATCAATTATTTCGTTTGACAATGCTCAAACTCTTGATCACCTTTATTACAGCCCAATACACTTCTCAGGTTCTTCTGCAAAAGGTATTGTAAGAGAGATGAGTACAAATGTTAATAAACTTGTCTCATCGAGCACAATTAACTACAATAAGACATTTGCTCAGAAACACACACTTGGCTTGCTGGCTGGTTGGGAAGCTGAAAAAAACAATACCGACTATCAGCGTGCAGAAGGCTCTGACCTTCCTACCGGAGCTCTTCAGACAGTTGCAACTGCCGGTGTACTTACAGCATCTGCATACAATTGGGGAAACACTATGATGTCTCTTCTTTCACGTGTTGAGTACAACTATGATAATAAGTATTATGTTTCCGGTTCATTCCGTCGTGACGGTTCGTCACGTTTGGGCCCTGCAGTTCGTTGGGGTAACTTCTGGTCTCTTGCCGGTTCATGGAGAATTGACAGAGAAGAATTTATGAAAAATATTGATTTTATAAGTAGTTTGAGACTTAGAGGATCATATGGTGTTAATGGTACACTCCCTTCGTCTAACTTCGGATGGCGTTCACTTGCTACTTATGGTAACAAATATATGGAGCAACCGGGTGGTGGAGTAAGCACAATTGCTGATGCTAACCTATCATGGGAAACCAGTTATACATCAAACCTTGCTTTGGAGTTTGGTATTCTTGATCAAAGAATTACAGGTACTGTTGAAGTTTTCAACAGAGACTCAAAAGATCTTTTACAGGACGTTCCAATTTCACGCGTAACAGGATTCTCTTCTACCCTCAAAAATATTGGCGAAATAAACAATAAAGGTATAGAGATTGAGCTTAGCGGTGAGATCATTAAAGGTAAAGAGGTTTCGTGGAATGCCGGAATAACTGCATCTCATATTACTTCAAAGGTTACTAAGCTTTACGGTGGTCAGAATATTATTTGGTTTGAACCAACCGGAGGTGATTCAAGGATTAAATTTATGTATCAGGAGGGACAATCAACCCTTGCTGTTTACGGTCGCGAATGGGCCGGTGTTGACAGGGAGACCGGTAAAAACGTTTGGTACATGAATAACGAAAATACAACATCTCAGCCAACAACCGTTAATGGTCGTCCTGCTACATTCAGATACCAGGATGCAAGTGAGAAAATATTAGGTGATATTCACCCTAAACTTTTCGGCGGATTTAATACAGATGTTAACTGGAAAGGCTTCACCCTGGCCCTTAACTTTACATACAAACTGGGTGGTTATACATATGATGCTGCAGGACGTGATGTAATTGATGATGGTTACTATTGGGAGAGAATCATGTCAAAATATCAATATGAAAACAGATGGACTCCTGAGAATAAAGATGCTAAATTACCACAACGTGTTGCCGTTGACTTTGAAGATGTAAATCAAAAAAGTAGCAGACATATGTATAAGGCAGACTATCTCAGACTTAAAACAGTGACGCTCGGTTATAATATACCTAAAAATATTGTTAATAAAATTAACGTATCAAGCGCAAGGGTATTTTTTAACGGAATGAACTTGTGGACACTTGCTGCACACAAGGTGTATGATCCTGAAGTTAATGAGTATGGTTCAAGAGGATGGGAAACACCTATCGGAAAGACATACACTTTTGGTGTTGAATTGAGTTTCTAACCTTAAAATGATGCTACAATGAAAAAAATAAATTTACTAATTACAGTTTTGGGCATTGCACTACTTTCATCATGCGAGGGTTTTTTGGATGTCAAACCAAGTGACTCTGCTGCAGCCGAGACATCAATTACCAATGCAAATGACGCAAAGGTTGTGATGAGCGGTCTGATGAGAAAAATGGCATCTTCTGACTATTATGGAAGGAACTTTGTCATGTACGGCGATGTTAAAGGTGGAGATTTTACCATCCGTTCTCAAGGAAGAGGTCTTGATGCTCTTTATAGCTTCAACCACTCACAGTCATCAAATAACTATGGTGGATACTGGTCTCAGATCTATCACTGTATTCTTCAGGCTAATAACCTGTTACTCAATATTGAAAAGATAATTGCAGATGGTAAAGGAACCGCTGCTCTTGATCAATATAAAGGACAAGCACTTACAGCAAGAGCTCTGATGTATTTTGACCTTGTTCGTATATATGGAAAGCCATACAACATGGATAAAACATCTTATGGTGTTCCGTTAATTCTTGAGCCTCTTGATGCATCAGATCAGCCACTTAGAGCCTCTGTTGAGGATGTCTATACACAAATTATAAAGGATCTGACTGATGGTGCTCCTCTACTTGCCAAAACAAAACAGAATGGATTCCTAAATTACTATGGTAATAAAGCTATCCTTGCAAGAGTTTATCTGACTATGGACAGATATGCTGATGCACTGGCTGCTGCTGAAGAGGTTATTGGAACAACTCTTTATACACTTTACACAAACACCAACTGGATTACATCATGGGCAAATCAGTTTGCTTCTGAGTCGATTTTCGAATTAGGAGTATTCTCCGGAGAGGCAAACCTTGGAACAGGTTCTCTGGGTTATTATCTGCTACGTTTGAACAAGGTAACAGGAGCCAGTGGCTATTTTATGGCCAGTGACTACTATCTTGCACGACTAAACGAAGATGCTGGTGATATCAGAAAGGCCATCATGGACTATGACGAATCATCAACAACCAGGTTTGGTTCATGTATGAAGTACGTAGGTGGCCACGCAATGGCCGGTGATAAAGGAATTGCCGCTGCAACTAATATTAAGGTTATTCGCCTCTCTGAGGTTTACCTTATGGCAGCAGAAGCAGCAATTAAACTTCCAACACCAGACAAAACAAAGGCCGCAAACTATCTTAATGCCATTCGTAAACGCTCACCTAATCTCGCTGCAGCTACCTCTACAACGGTAACTATGGCTATGATTGAGGATGAGAGAAGCAAAGAGCTTTTTGCCGAAGGTCACAGATATTTTGATATGCTACGTTGGAATAAAACCATTACTTTCAATGATGAGTTTATTACTCCTGCAGTAATTATCTCTCACAGAGAGAAATCTATTAACAGAACATTCTACAAAGCTATTCTGCCAATTCCGCAGAATGAGATTGATGCCAATCCTGCAATTGCAGCTCAGCAAAATCCCGGGTATGTAAACTAACAGATTTGTGATTAACTTCAAAGAGAGCGACCTTTTAAGTCGCTCTCTTTTTATTTTCAGATAACCGGATACATGTGCTCTAAGTAAGAGCAAATTTTACTTGAGTGCGGCAACAATTTCATCAATTGCAGAGGTGTCTATTTTTTGGACGCTTTCGTTTATGCCCGAAACTTTTTTTACAATAACTCTTTCCAGAAAATTCATTTTGTCAAAATTGAATTCTCCTCCAACTACCTTTTTACAAACAGCGTAATTGTAAAGCATCTCAGGGAATGCTCCTTTTAGCTCTTGTTCATATTCCGGTTCATTCATTGCGCAAACATACAGTGCAATTTTTTTCTGAAGAAGATCTACCATGTTTTTTTTGCAGAATTCCTTTACGCTCCCCTGAACAGAGCCGGCATGGATTGAGCCTCCAATTACAATATTGTCAAAAAGGCTTAGGTCGATGTTTTTGTTGGTTTTTAAATTAAATGTTGAGATTCCATCTCCACCCAAATCATTTTGGATTTTTTCAGCCACCTTTTCGGCAGTTCCGTGTGAAGAGGCATAAATTACAGCAGTTTTCATTTTCATAAATTTTGTGCAAATGAAAGCCAATTGTTTGAACGGGTGGTATCAATCAGATTAAAAGCAGGTATCATTAAGGCTTTTAGGTGTCTCAATTAATTGATACCTTACTAAAATACTCGCTGGGAGTGAGCCCGGTGTTCTTCTTAAATACTCTGTTAAATGTTGCTTTTGAGTTGAAGCCACTGTCCATAGCAAGTGCAATAATGGTAAGCTTTCTCCTGACAGGATCTTTACACTGTGACTTGAACTCTTCAATCCTGTAGTGGTTAATGAAATCATAAAAATTCATATTGAGAGACCCATTTAGTACGCCGGACAGATACTCTGCGTTTACTTTCAGGCAATTGCTTAATGTCTCCAGACTGAGCTCAGGGTTGAGGTATGGTTTTTTCTCTTTCATGTATTTAAGCAAATGGGCAACAAACTCCTGGTCAGGTTTGCTTACACCTGCAAGAGTTATTTTGGTTTCAACTTCAATCTCTTTGTAGGCTACAGGAACAGAGGAGAATAGATCTCCCTGGTTTAATCCAAAGAAGCCAATTATAATAATAAATGTTGAAGCAATAGAATATCCAATAGCCTGAATTGTATTAAAGGGCATCAGATGCAAAGCGGAGTCAACAGCATAAAGAGCACTTATAACGCTATATGCGATTAGAGAAAACACCAGTAGAAATCTGAGCCATCTGAGTTCAAGATGCCTTGACCCCGAATAGAAACTCTTCATCTTTTCTCTGTAGCTCTTTATCATCAACAGTCCCCAGATAGTATAACCAATATTTGAGACGGCAATTAATCCCATAACTAAGGGGAACATGTAGCCCTTTTTAAAACCCTCATGAGAGTCCATATCAATTCTTGATGCGTCGGGCTTAATATAGTCGTTGAGCAGAAAGAGGACAAACACAGTGACAAATGGAATGAGCAGTAAAAGATGCCTTCTGTTTATTGCGAAGTCAGGTATGGTGAGACATTTAACATACAACCACAGAGCCGGCCCCAGAAGAAGAACAAAAGGGGGAGATAGATTTATAAAAAAGGGGAAAATATATCCATGATCACGATTGTAAATCTCCAGATAAGCTAAAACCAGAGTTAATGCAGATATGGCCAGAAAGGTAGAAAGCACATAATCTGCACACCTCTTGTCTCTTTTAGTTAAAAGAAGACCTGAAAGGAGCACAGACATAAATAATCCCGGTATCAGAAGATTTTCCACCCTGTTTATTTGAATAGTTTAGCCTACAGTAAACAATTGTACTTTAAGACAACAAATATAATAAATGGATAATTAATTACCCCAAACTCTCATTTTGTTTTATATTTGTAAGATTGTTAATGAATATCTATCAAAATAAAAGTTGAAATGGAGTATTTTCATATAAGTTCAAAGTATAACAAGCTTGACGAGGTTAAAATCCTGCTGAATGAAAGTTGCAAAATTGTAATAACAGACGATGCAAAAGAGAGAATCCGCAAGAGTAGGGAGTATCTGATAAATAAAATAGAGACCTGCACCGAACCAATCTACGGTATAACAACCGGTTTTGGGTCTCTTTGCAACGTAACCATTAATAACGGACAACTTTCACAACTTCAGACAAACCTTGTGATGTCACACGCATGTGGTTTGGGCGAGGAGGTTCCTCAGGAGATCGTAAGACTTATGCTTGCTCTTAAGATAAAATCACTCTCGTACGGCTATTCCGGAGTTAAACCGGAAACTGTTCAAAGACTGGCCGATATGTTCAACAATAGAGTTTGTCCTGTTGTTTTTAAACAGGGCTCCCTTGGAGCATCAGGCGATCTTGCACCTCTGGCCAACATGTCGCTTCCGCTGCTGGGAATGGGAGAGGTAAATTACAACGGAAAAAGAGTGCCGGCATCTGAGGTAAATAAGATTTTCGGATGGGAACCACTTGTTCTGTCACCCAAAGAGGGGCTGGCACTACTCAACGGAACTCAGTTTATGCTTGCATACAGTATTTGGTGCATTCTTAAGGCAAAGAAGCTGTCTAAGCTGGCAGATCTAATATCAGCGGTTTCACTTGATGCCTATCTTGGCAGAATGGAGCCATTCAGCGAGAATGTACACAAAGTGAGACCACACAAAGGACAGGCAGAGACTGCAGCGGCAATCAGAGATATACTTGCGGGGAGTGAAATTGTTAAACAGAAGAAAGAGCATGTACAGGATCCATACTCGTTCAGATGTATTCCCCAGGTACACGGAGCATCAAAGGATGCCATTGAGTATGCCCTCAACGCATTTGAGACCGAACTTAACAGCGCAACAGATAATCCAACCATATTACCTGACGACGATATGATAATCTCGGCAGGAAATTTTCACGGCCAGCCACTCGCTCTCCCTTTGGACTTCCTCTCTATTGCTATGTCAGAAATTGGAAGTATTGCAGAGAGAAGAACATATCAGCTTATTTCGGGAAAACGCGGGCTCCCTTCATTTCTGGTTGCTCACCCCGGACTTAACTCAGGATACATGATTCCTCAGTATGCACAGGCCTCTGTAGCCAGTCAGAACAAACAGCTCTGTATGCCGGCCTGTATAGATACAATTGACTCCTCACAGGGGCAGGAAGATCATGTTAGCATGGGAGCAAATGCAGCTGTTAAATGTTTTCAGGTAGTTGAAAACGTAGAGAAGATACTTGCTATTGAGTTGATGAATGCTGCTCAGGCTCTGGATTTCAGAAGGCCACTCAAAAGTTCACCGATAGTTGAGGATTTTGTGAAACGTTTCAGAGAGTATGTTCCGTTTGTAGAAGAGGATCAGGTTATGTATCTTCACATTAACAATGCGGTCAATTTTTTGAAGCAGCAAAATTATTGAAAAGTTAAAGCGATATTAACCTTTTAAAAGATTAATATTCTTTTAAATATAAGATTACAAGGCACATAATGAGTATCTTAATTATAAATATCAAACAGATTGTTCAGGTAGAGCGGGACATGTACTCACTTAGAAGAGGCGGTGGTGAAATGTCTGTTCTTGATACCATTAATAACGGATTTATTTTTATTGAGGGAGATTCAATCCGGGAGTTGGGAGAGATGCCCGGAGTGGCTTCCGGTGGGGTAAAATCTCTCATTGAGAGATTTGGAGGAGAGAGTAGAGTGGGAGAAATTATTGATGCCACTGATAAATTTGTATTTCCTTCATATTGTGACTCACATACACATCTGGTATATGCCGGAAGCCGTGAGGGTGAATTTACTGACAAGATCAGAGGGCTAACATATCAGGAGATTGCAAAAAGGGGAGGAGGTATTCTGAACTCAGCGGCATTGCTTCACCAAACATCTGAGGATGAGCTATACAGGCAATCAATTGAGAGAGCGTGGGAGATAATTGCCCACGGGACCGGAGCTGTTGAGATTAAGAGCGGATACGGGCTTAATACCAATGATGAACTAAAAATGCTCAAAGTTGCAAAGAGAATTGCCGAATCAACTCCATTATCTGTAAAGTCAACATTTTTGGGAGCACACGCTGTGCCGGAAGAGTTTAGAGGCAGGCGCGAGGAGTATGTTAATGAGATAATCTCTGTTATGATACCCCTTGTTGCCACTGAGGAGCTTGCCGAATATATTGATGTCTTTACAGAAGAGGGTTTCTTCTCGGTTGAGGATACAGACAGAATTTTTAATGCAGCAATAAAATACGGTCTTAGACCAAAAATTCATGCAAATCAGATGAGTTTTTCGGGAGGGGTAGGTGTTGCAGTAAAGTACAACGCAATATCGGCAGATCATCTTGAATTTACAGCCGAGAGAGAGTTTGACCTCCTTCTTAAAAACGAGACTGTTGCAACCCTGCTGCCGGGATCAACCTTTTTCCTGGAGATGGAGTATGCACCTGCCAGAAAAATGATTAATCACGGACTGACTGTGGCACTTGCCACCAACTACAACCCCGGCTCCTCGCCATACAGTGATATGAAATTCATAATGGGGCTGGCAGCACTCAAGATGAAGATGACACCCGAAGAGGTTATAAACGCAGCAACTCTCAACGGAGCCGCCGCAATGGGACTTAGCGAGACCCATGGAACAATTGCTAAGGGAAAGACCGCAAACCTCTTTATAACCCGTCCTATACCATCATACTCATTCATCCCGTACGCTCTCACCACTCCGGTTGTGGAGACGGTTATTCTCAACGGCACTGTTGTTAATGTTAACGACAGAGTTTTTTAAGAGTAAACAGTTTATAAGAATTTAAAGAAAACTTATTGAGATGAAAAAATTTAACACTCCGCTTGGAGAGATTGATATAACCCTGTTGGGTCATGCATCACTACTAATAAAATGGCAGGGCAAAAACATCTTTGTTGACCCATACAGCAGCGTAGCCGATTTTTCCCTCCAGCCGAAAGCTAACCTGATACTTCTAACTCATCACCATTATGACCACATGGACGAAGAGGCACTTAAACATATTGTAACAGAAGAGAGTGTATTTGTAACTAGTTTAACATGTGCCCGGAGTATGAAAGAGGCCAACGGACTGGCTCAGGGTGAGAGTTTTAAGTATGGAGAGCTTAACATAAAGGCAGTTTACGCCTATAACATTCAAAATAAAAGGGAAGATGGCCTTCCTTTCCATCCAAGAGGAGAGGGAAACGGATATATTCTCGACTTTGGAGGTTACAGAGTTTATATAGCAGGGGATACAGAGATAATTCCTGAGATGAAAGAGCTTGGAGAGATTGATCTTGCCTTTATGCCTAAAAATCTGCCGTATACCATGAGTGACCAGATGTTTATTGAGGCTGTTAAAGTGGTTAAACCAAAAAATCTCTTTGCATACCACTATTTTGAAATTGATGTTGAGGCTCTCAAAAAGAGCATGCCTCAGGGAGTAACATTACAGAATTAATTTTTTAAACAGATATGATTCAAAGAATTATCGAGTGCGTTCCAAATTTTAGCGAAGGGCGCAATATGCAGGTTATTAGGCAGATAACCGATGTGATAGAGAAGGTGGAAGGGGTGAAATTGCTTAATGTCGATCCGGGAGCGGCCACAAACAGGACGGTAGTTACCTTTGTGGGTTCACCGGAACAGGTGGTTGAAGCTGCTTATCTGGCAATAAAAAAGGCTGCCGAAGTTATCGATATGAGAGGCCACCACGGTGAACACCCGAGGATGGGGGCAACAGATGTATGTCCGTTGATTCCCATAGCCGGTATCACAATGGAGGAGACTGTGGAGTATGCAAGAGCTCTTGCTAAAAGAGTGGGCGAGGAGCTGTCGGTACCTGTCTATTGCTACGAAAATGCTGCATTTACACCTGAGAGAAAGAATCTTGCAAACTGCCGCTCCGGTGAGTACGAAGGGTTGTCACAAAAATTCCAGAACCCACATTGGAAACCCGATTTCGGCCCTGCCACATTTGGTGAGAATGTAGCCAGAACAGGAGCCACAGCAATAGGAGCCAGAGACTTTTTGATTGCAGTAAACTTTAACCTAAACACTACCTCTACGCGCAGAGCCAATGCCATTGCTTTTGATGTAAGGGAGAAGGGGAGAAAGATGAGAGAGGGTGATTCCATTACCGGCAAGGTAGTGAAAGATGCAAAAGGTGAAGAGGTGTGGATTCCGGGTACTCTAAAGGGATGTAAGGCAATCGGCTGGTTTATTGAGGAGTACGGGATAGCTCAGGTATCCATGAATGTTACAGATATAAAGGCAACGCCCGTTCATATTGCTTTTGACGAGATTGTTGCCAAGGCAGCACAAAGAGGAATCAGGGTAACCGGCAGCGAGATAGTAGGACTTATACCAAAAAGCGTTTTGATAGACGCGGGCAAATACTACCTTGACAAGCAAAACCGTTCTGCAGGAATCTCTGAGGATGAGATTATAAAGATTGCCGTTAAATCGATGGGACTTGACGACCTCAAACCTTTTGATCCACGTGAGAGAGTTATTGAATACCTGATAGAGGATGAGAGCAAAAAGAGACTAATTGATCTTACCTGCACAGGATTTGCCCGCGAAACAGCAAGTGAATCACCTGCTCCGGGCGGAGGTTCGGTATCTGCTTATATGGGAGCATTGGGGGCAGCACTTGGTACAATGGTGGCTAACCTCTCATCTCACAAAGCGGGCTGGGACGACAAATGGAAGTACTTTGCAGAGTGGGCAGAAAAGGGTCATTCAATAATGGAGGAGATGCTTTACCTTGTTGACGAAGACACAAATTCTTTCAATAAGATTCTCATGGCATTCGGGTTACCCAAAGAGAACGAGCAGCAAAAGGCAGAGAGGAGTGCTGCAATTCAGGAGGCAACAAAATATGCAACCGAAATTCCGCTAAGAACAATGCAGGTAGCCTACAGCGCAATGGAGCTTACCGAGGCTATGGTTAAAGAGGGCAATCCAAACTCAGTCTCCGATGCCGGAGTGGGTGCAATTGCTCTCCGTTCAGCCGTATTTGGAGCCTACATGAATGTAAGGATCAACTCTAAAGACCTTAAAGACCGTGAACTGGCAGATTCACTTGTAGCTCAGGCACAGGAGATTTTCGAAAAGGCACTTGCAGCAGAAAAGCGCATCACCGACGCCGTAATGCAGACAATCTGATATTGTGACAGTTAATTTTAAATTAAAAAGCCGGCTAATTTTATTTAGCCGGCTTTTGTGTTATTACCGGGGTTAACCGGTTTTAGTTGAGATTATTCCGCGGTGGCAAGTCTCTTGTATGAGTTATACCTCCATTTTGCGAACTCTTCGGTGAGTTTGAACAGCTCTTCGGCCTGGTCAGGGAAGGTGTTAACAAGCGAAGTGTACCTTACCTCTCCTTTCAGGAAGTCCTGGAACTTAGTCCAATCAGGCTCCTTGCTGTCAAGGGTGAATGGATTTTTGCCCTCTGCCTCCATGAGCGGGTTATAGCGGTATAGCTGCCAGTATCCGCAGGCAACTGCAAGTTTCTCCTCCAGCTGAGTTGCACCCATTCCATTCTTCAAGCCGTGGCTGATACATGGAGCGTATGCAATAATCAAAGATGGTCCGTCATACTCCTCAGCCTCTTTAAGTACTTTAAATAGCTGATTCTGGTTTGCTCCCATTGCAACCTGTGCAACGTAAACATAACCGTAGCTCATTGCCATCATTCCAAGGTCTTTCTTGCGGATCTTCTTACCAGATGTTGCAAATTTTGCAACTGCTCCAACAGGTGTAGATTTCGAAGATTGTCCTCCGGTGTTTGAGTAAACCTCTGTATCAAGTACAAGAACGTTTACATTGTTACCCGAAGCAAGTACGTGGTCAAGTCCGCCGTATCCGATGTCGTATGCCCAACCGTCACCTCCGAATATCCACTGTGAGCGTTTTACGAAGTAATCTTTAAGAACTGTAAGCTCTTTGCAGATTTCGCATTTGCACTCAGAGATAAGAGGAACCAATTTATCGGCAATCTCTTTGGTAGCAACATGGTCTTCGCGTTTTGCAAGCCATTCAGCAAAGAGAACCTTCATCTCTGCAGTGCATGATTTGCACTCGATACCGTCTGCCATAAGTTTTGCAACTCTGTCGCGAACTCTTTCAGAACCCATTTGCATACCAAGACCAAACTCTGCGTTATCTTCAAAGAGTGAGTTAGCCCAAGAAGGACCTTTTCCGTCTTTGTTTGTAGTGTATGGAGAAGCAGGGAATGAACCACCAAAGATAGAAGAACAACCTGTTGCGTTGGCGACCATCATTCTGTCACCGTAAAGCTGTGTGATAGCTTTGATGTACGGAGTCTCACCGCAACCTGCGCAAGCTCCCGAAAATTCGAAGAGTGGCTGTGCAAACTGCAGATTCTTAACATTCTGCTCTTTTGGCTGGATTGTATCTTTGTATCCGACAACAGCGTGCAGGTGATCGAAGTTAACCTGCTCGTGCTCCTGACTTTCGAATGGCATCATAACCAAAGCCTTTGTCTTGGCAGGACATACATCAGCACAGTTACCGCAACCTGTACAGTCCATTGGTGTTACCTGGATTGTAAAGCTGTACTCCTTGAAAGGACCGTTTCCTTTAATCTTCTTAACTCCGGCAGGTGCTTTTGCCTGCTCATCTTCTGTCATCAGGAATGGCCTGATAGCAGCGTGAGGACATACATATGCACACTGGTTACACTGAATACAGTTTTCAGACTGCCACTCAGGAATGTGAGTTGCAATACCGCGTTTTTCGTATGCAGATGTTCCCGAAGGGATTGTACCATCTTCAAGGTGAAGGAA
Organism: Rikenellaceae bacterium; assembly: GCA_003542575.1. Taxonomy (GTDB): domain Bacteria; phylum Bacteroidota; class Bacteroidia; order Bacteroidales; family UBA932; genus Bact-08. The sequence continues at coordinate 154,627 of DPKJ01000008.1, forward strand.
TGCACTTACAGGAAGGTCGTTACCGGCCTGAGCGTTAACAACGTCAGCAACATTTCTTACCCAATCCGGTGCAAGTCTGTCGTAGCTTGCAGGACGGAACTTATTTGAAGCAATGTTTTTCCATTCGCAAGGGATCTCTACCTGTTCGTAGTCGGCACCTCTGTCTATGGCTGCATAGTTCATCTGAAGAATCTTGTCACCTTTTTTGCCGTATGATTTTTCGGCAGCGTGCTTCATCTCTTCTACAGCCTGCTCAAATGGGATAATGTTTGCAATTTTGAAGAATGCTGACTGAAGAATTGTGTTTGTCCTGTTACCAAGACCAATCTCTTCTGCAATCTTTGTTGCATTGATTATGTATAGATTGAGCTGCTTTTTGGCAATTACCGATTTGATGTGGTCAGGAAGCTTCTCGATAGTCTCCTCTTTTGACCAAAGGGTGTTAAGCAGGAATGTGCCTCCCTTTTTGATACCCTTAAGTACATCGTACTTTGTAAGGTAAGGAGTTACGTGTACAGCAACAAAGTCCGGGTTTGAAACCAGATATGGTGATGTAATAGGTGTATCTCCAAATCTAAGGTGAGAGCAAGTGTAACCGCCTGATTTTTTTGAATCGTAGTCGAAGTATGCCTGAACATATTTAGGTGTGGTTTCACCGATAATCTTGATTGTGTTCTTGTTGGCACCTACTGTACCATCTGAACCAAGTCCGTAGAATTTGCACTCTACAACACCCTTCTTGGTAACGCTAACTTCCTCTTTAACAGGAAGTGATTTAAATGTTACATCGTCAACAATACCAATGGTAAAGCCGTTTTTAGGCTCTTTCATATTCAGGTTGTCGAATACTGAGAAAATCTGGGCAGGGGTTGTATCTTTAGAAGAGAGACCGTAGCGTCCGCCAACGATATGAGGCATCTTTCCGCCTTTTTCTGCAATAACCGATTTTACATCAAGGTAAAGTGGCTCGCCAACAGCACCCGGCTCTTTAGTTCTGTCTAGAACTGCGATGTTCTTCACGCTCTTAGGAAGTACGCGGAAGAAGTATTTGGCAGAGAACGGTCTGTAAAGACGTACTGTCAGAACTCCAACCTTTTCGCCTTTTGCAACAAGCACATCAACAACCTCTCTGATTGTCTCGCAAACAGAACCCATTGCAATAATGATGTTTTCTGCTTCAGGATGGCCGTGGAAGTCGAATGGAAGGTAATGTCTTCCTGTCATCTCACTAATCTCACCCATGTAGCGTGCAACCATATCCGGAACTGCATCGTAGAATGAATTAGAAGCCTCTCTGGCCTGGAAGAATACGTCAGGATTTTGTGCAGTACCTCTGGTTACCGGTTTGTTTGGATTAAGAGCTCTTGTCCTGAAAGCGTTAAGTGATTTTTCACTTATCATCTTCTTTAGTTGATCCTGATCGAGGTCTTCAATTTTCTGAATCTCATGAGAAGTACGGAAGCCGTCAAAGAAGTGAAGGAAAGGAACTCTTGTTTTAAGTGTAGAAAGGTGAGCAACAGCACCAAGGTCAAGTGCCTCCTGAACTCCGCTTGAAGCGAGCAGGGCAAATCCGGTTTGTCTTGCAGACATTACATCAGAGTGATCACCGAAAATCGAGAGCGCCTGGGCTGCCAGAGTACGTGCTGAGACGTGAAATACCGTTGGAAGTAATTCGCCGGCAATTTTGTACATGTTTGGAATCATCAGGAGAAGACCCTGTGAAGCAGTAAATGTTGTGGTTAGAACACCTGCCTGAAGAGCTCCATGAAGTGCACCTGCTGCTCCACCCTCACTCTGCATCTCAACCACCTTAACAGTCTCTCCAAAGAGATTCTTTTGTCCGTAAGCTGACCACTCATCCACATACTCTGCCATTGTTGAGGACGGAGTAATAGGATATATGGCTGCCATTTCGCTAAACATGTACGCTACATGCGCTGCGGCGTAATTACCGTCACAGGTAATAAATTTTTTTTCTTTTGCCATAGCTTTCTTGTTAATAATTAGTATTTTAATAAATGTTGTTTCCCTTTAAAGCCTATTAAAAAACATTGAGTAGGTTCCGCTAAAAAAACAACACCCCGCAAAACCTGTCTGAAATGCGGAGATGTCATTTTTTATATTTTACGGGTTAAATTATCTGCCCAAACTATCTTGTCGCTCAGGCTTTTGTGGGCCGAAGCGAACTCTGTCTCTGTCTCGTACTCTACTACTATCTGATAATAACCCGACATGTTCTCTAATATTTGCCAAAATTACATAACTTTTTTCAAAGGTAAAAGGAAAATGCCTATTTTTATAGGCAGTAAAATCTACACTAAATATTATGAAAAGAGCAATTTTGGTATTATTGACAATGGTTACAGCGCTAACCATCAGTGCGCAAAGCGGCACAATCAAAGTAATAAACGGAAAAGTTGTGGAGGGTGATTTTTTTAAGGAAAAAATATTTGTTTTTGATCACTATCTGGATGGCAGAATCAGGTTGAACAACGGGGAGGTTTATACCGGAAAAGTAAACATTAGTACGATGGATCAAACACTAAGGGTGATTAGCGATACCGGTGATACAATATCGATCAGCAACGAGAAACTTGTTGAGGTTGTAAGTAGCGGAAATTATTTTTTCAGAAAATTTAATATAGGTTATATTCAATATGTTAACACTAATGGTGAGGTTTCATTAGGCTTGCACAGGACAATGAAGCTTGGTACCGAGAAGCTTCAGGGTGCTTATGGTGGAAGCAATGAGGTTAGCTCAATTCAGAAGATCGCAAATATTGATGTTGACAGCAGAGTCGAAAAGATTTCCGGTACGGCAGAGTTGCGTTATACCTATACAGAGACTTTATTTCTTATGAAGGATAACAAATATTACCCTGCTAATAAAAGGAATTTTGAAAGAATGTTTTCTTCTTTAAAGTCTAAGATAAATCAATATGTTGACGAGAATAACCTAAGCTATAACAAGAAAGAAGATCTTGTTACGCTGTTTAATTACCTGGCTAAACTGTAGGTGCTTTAGTAGCGTTCTAAATCACTACTGGTGACCGGATACAACGCTTTCAGGTGCAATTTTCTTGATAAGACCCTGAAGTACCGCTCCCGGACCTAATTCGGTAAATTCCCTTGCTCCGTCACTCCACATATTCTCTACAATTTGTCTCCATCTTACAGGTGCTGTAAGTTGTATAATGAGATTCTCCTTGATTTTTGCAGGATCCTGATTGGGTTTGGCATCTACATTCTGATAAACCGGGCAAACCGGCTTGTTTATTACTGTCTTCTCAATTGCCTCTGCAAGCTCCTTCTCGGCAGGGGCCATAAGTGGAGAGTGGAAAGCTCCGCCCACGGCAAGAACAATTGCCCTCTTTGCACCGGCAGCTTTTAGCTTTTCGCAGGCTTCATTAACTGCTTCAATCGAACCTGATATGACAAGCTGGCCGCTGCTGTTGTAGTTTGCCGGCACAACAACTCCCGGTATCTCTTTGCAAATATCCTCTACAATTTTATCGTCACATCCCAGAACTGCAGCCATTGTTGATGGCTCAACCTCACACGCCTTTTGCATAGCCTTTGCTCTTGCAGAGACCAGACGAAGTCCGTCTTCGAAACTCATTGCTCCTGCAGCAACCAATGCGGAGAATTCTCCTAGTGAATGGCCTGCTACCATGTCTGGGTTGAAGTTATCTATAGATTTTGAAAGGATAACCGAGTGAATAAATATAGCGGGTTGTGTAACCTGTGTCTGCTTTAACTCCTGCTCGGTACCTTCAAACATAATGTCGGTGATTCTGAAGCCAAGAATTTCGTTTGCCTTTTCGAACAACTCTCTTGCTTCTGGGGAGGTCGCATACAACTCTTTTCCCATCCCTGTAAACTGAGCCCCCTGGCCCGGAAATACAAATGCTTTCATATTTGAATGTTAAATTGATGAGTGGCAAAGATACATTTTTTAATGAATTTTAAATAGCTATCTTTGCAGCCCAATGACGGCCCCGTAGTTCAGCTGAATAGAACGTCAGATTCCGGTTCTGAAGGTCGGGGGTTTGAATCCCTTCGGGGTCACAATAAAAAAAATGAGCCATTTCATTGAAATAGGCTCATTTTTAATTGTATGATATTTAGTGCGATACCACAAACCGGCGCGGAAATTATTCTACGAAGGCAATGATTTCACCTTTTTGAACGATTTCACCGTGTTTAGCACAAACCTGAACGATTTTTCCTGAGAAGGATGGCTTAATCAGCTCAATTCCATAGAAAGCCTGAACGAAGCACATTGTCTTTCCTGCCTCAACAGCCTCTCCTATAGCCGGAGCGGTAGAGACATCTGCGAGATCGTATTGCCACATCAGCTGACCCTTAACGGTTGACTGTACAGGCTTGGCATTTGGATATTTTTCAAGGATTTTTTCAACCTCGAATTTTGGCATCTCAATTACCGGGCGGGTTATAACAACCGGAGCTCCTGCTTTGGCCTTTGCTGCCTCAAGCTCCTGCTCAAACCTCTGCTTTGCTACGCCACTCTTGTAATCTCTGTATTGTCTTTCGTGCATTGCAAATTCAAACAACTCCTCATCATCCTGTCCAAATTCCCAGTTATTCTCAACCATCTCTTTGCGGAATTTGTCAAGTTCGTTAGGGAATGCGTCTTGAGGGGTTCCTGTATAAAATTCAAGACCTTTGTCATTGGCAATTTTTACAATTTCCGGATCAAGTTCGCCCGGAAGTTTACCGGTCTTGCCTAAAATCATATTCCATGTGTCTTTGTCAATTGTTGACCATCTTGGCTCTCCCTTAAGGGTGTGCATCAGGTTCATGAGGGCAATATTTTTGACATACTGGCTGAATGGAGTAACCAAAGGAGGGTATCCCATCTTAGGCCATACATACTCTACCTCATGGAATAACATAACTACAAGTTCGCTCAGCTGAAGCTCTTTTTTGCCTTGGTTTCTAAGCGATGAGTTTATTGCTCCGTGGAAGCCTTTAAGGTCTGCCATCATCGAGCCCATCATTCCTCCCGGAAGGCCGCAGCCTACCAGTAGTGATGTCATCTGTTTGTTGCCGGAGTCAATGAAGTAGCCCAGGTAGTCGTCAATGAAGCTCTGGGTAAGAGCCCTTGCCTCCATATAGGCCTCCATGTTAATATCTTTAACCAGGAATCCGGCATCTTTGAGCATTGCCTGAATAGTGATCACATCCGGGTGAACCATTCCCCATGAGAGAGGTTCCATTGCCACATCCACAAAGTCTGCACCGGCGCGGGCAACTTCAAGCATTGATGCTACCGAAAAGCCGGGACCGGAGTGTCCGTGATACTGTACTAAGATGTGAGGGTATTTATCTTTTATCGATTTTGTAAGTCTTCCTAAGAAAGCAGGACGGCCAACGCCGGCCATATCTTTGAGACAGATCTCATCGCAGCCGAATTCTACGACCTTGTCAACCAGACCCATGTAATACTCTACAGTGTGAACCGGAGAGTAGGTAATGCTGAGGGCTACCTGAGAGATCATTCCTCCTGCCTTTGCATATTTAACAGATAGTTCAAGGTTTCTTGGATCGTTAAGACCGCAAAATGATCTTGATATATTTGTGCCCTGTTTTGCCTTTACTTTGTACATGAGTTCGCGTACATCGGCAGGAACCGGGTTCATTCTAAGCGCATTAAGACCTCTTTCCAACATATGGGTCTGAATACCGGCCTTGTTGAAAGGAGCTGTCCATTCACGTACTGCTTTATTGGGATTCTCTCCAAAAAGAAGGTTGACCTGTTCAAATGCTCCTCCGTTTGTCTCCACACGGTCAAAGCAACCCATGTCAATAATAACTGGTGCAATCTCTTTTAGCTGGTGAACCATAGGAACATACTTTCCTGATGATTGCCACATATCTCTGTAAATCAGTGAGAATTTAATTTCGCGAGCCATAACTTTTTCCTTTTTTTAATGATATAGTTGCGTTTGTTTCGAAGCGGCAAAATTAGATATTTCCGGTTAATAAATAACTATTTATTTAGACTAAAAAATCAATCTCACTAAATGAGTTTTGCCTCTTCAAAATTTTTAATGGTCTTAACCAGTGCAAAAATTAAACCACTTTTTTGGAATAAATTGAAAAACTTTTTGTACTTTTGCAGCCCGTTTGAGCAATCAAATGGTAAAATGGTGGTCGTAGCTCAGTCGGTTAGAGCGCTAGTTTGTGGCACTAGAGGTCGTGGGTTCGAACCCCATCTTCCACCCAAAAAGAAAAACCCGGTACTTAAATGCCGGGTTTTTTATTGTAGGGCCCCCTCAGGATCGCCGAGCAAAGCGAGGCAATCCTGAGCCTAAGATAGGCATAAATTTTAGATAGTCTAAAAAGGAAATATGTTTTATTTTCCCATATCACTCAACTCCGGCAACCGATTGTTTTAGGGTACCCTCAAATTTTCCTGGTACATTTCGGCGACTGCGGAACTCCTCCCTTCGGTCGTCAAACAGTCCTCGTCGTTCCCGAAAAGTAGCCGCTGAAAATTCTCGGAAAACAAATGTTGCCTTTGAGTAGAGTGATTTGTGAGATTATTGGGAGAGTGCCCATTTCCGAAATTTAAGTGCTTGCATAACTATCTGACTAAGTGGGTTATACTAAACAAGATTGCCCGTTTTTTGAATTGTAACGTTTGCAAGCCATTGATATATAGATATTAAAACAAAGATTTAAAATCCCTAACTTTTGATCGTGATCCTAAATACCCACTGCGCAGCAGCGGACTTTTTCTTTATAGGGCCCTGATTAAGTAAATTGTTTGATGCCAAAACAACTCAATCCAAATGAACAGCATTCGAATATGATTTAAATACAGCACGGTGTGTAATAAATGTAGTTATTCGGAAAACCCGAATAACTGAATTCTTGAATTCCAATATTGTACAATTATAAAATTCCGTTTCAGTTGGCGCATTTTTTGCGATAACTGATTTCAATTCCAGTAAGGTACGATTATAAGAGTCATTCCTGACAACCTCTGAATCTTTAAGTAATATTTCAATTCCAGAATGGTACG
>DPKJ01000007.1 GCA_003542575.1 Rikenellaceae bacterium
TAGGACGAGTCAATCCTCCCCACCTTCGGCGGGTCCCCTCCCTCTTCGGGAGCCAAAGTTTTCCTTAGCTGACACAGACAACTGTTAGTTATTCATGCCCATTAACTTACGCTTTAAATATTTAAAAATTTGAAAAAAAAGAGACCGACAAAAAGTTATTTTATCGGTCTCTTTTGCTAAATATTTACCTAATTTAGATCTTATTGTCAGACCCGAGTACATTTACAATTTTATTTTTGTAAAGAGCCTTTAGTGCGTCGCGTGCAGGACCGAGATATTTACGTGGGTCAAACTCACCCGGTTGTTCTGCAAACACCTTTCTGATAGCAGCAGTCATTGCAAGACGGCCATCAGAGTCAATGTTAATTTTGCACACAGCACTCGCTGCAGCCTTGCGTAATTGATCTTCCGGAATACCAATCGAGTCTTCTAACTTACCTCCGAATTTGTTAATCTGCTCAACAATTTCCTGCGGAACGCTTGATGCTCCGTGCAAAACGATTGGAAATCCGGGAATTCTCTTCTCTATCTCCTTTAGAATATCAAGCCTGATCTCAGGATCCTGACCTGGCTTAAATTTAAAGGCACCGTGAGACGTTCCGATAGAAATAGCAAGTGAATCAACACCTGTGCGGGTCACAAACTCCTCAACCTCTTCGGGCTGAGTATATGTGTGGTGCTCGGCAGATACCTCATCTTCTACCCCTGCAAGAACTCCAAGCTCACCCTCTACAGTAACACCGTGTGCATGAGCATACTCAACTACCTGTTTGGTAAGTTTGACATTATCTTCAAATGAGTGGTGTGAGCCATCTATCATGACAGATGAGAAGCCCATATCGATACACGATTTACATAGCTCAAAAGTGTCTCCGTGGTCAAGATGGAGTACTATAGGAATATTTTGTCCAAGCTCTTTTGCATACTCAACTGCACCCTGAGCCATATATCTTAATAATGTCTGATTTGCATATTTTCTTGCTCCGCTTGAAACCTGAAGGATTACAGGTGATTTGGTCTCTACACATGCGGCAACGATTGCCTGCATCTGCTCCATGTTATTAAAATTAAAGGCAGGAATAGCATATCCCCCTTTAACAGCCTTGGCAAATAACTCTTTTGAGTTTACCAGTCCCAGTTCTTTGTATGAAATCATCTTTTTTCTATATTAAATTCCACTGCAAAATTACTATTAAAATTTGAGTTACCCGAAATTAAATTTCCCTTTAATTGTTCAAAATGTCTAACTTTGTGAGAAAGCCTAACTATGAGAACACATATTCTGGAAGAGAGTAGCTGGGAGTATGTAAAGAGTGCCGGGTTAAAAGTAGCTCTTCTGCCATGGGGCGCTACCGAGGCACATAATTACCACCTTCCCTACGGTACAGACACAATTCTTGCCGAACATATCGCAGGCAGCGCAGCTGAAATTGCCAATAAAAGAGGGGCAGGTTCTATCGTTTTGCCATCAATTGCATATGGAGTTAACTCAGGTCAGATGGAGGTAAAATTATGCATGAACATAAATCCTTCTACCCAGATGGCTATTTTGCGAGACATTCTTTTCGTGCTTAAGAATCACAATATAAAAAAGTTAGTAATCGTAAATGCGCACGGAGGAAACGCGTTTCAGCCAATTATAAGGGAGCTCTCTCTTGAATTTCCTGACATTATAATGATTTCATTAAATTGGTGGACTATCTGCAAACAGGAGCAGTTTTTTAAAGAACCCGGCGATCATGCCGGAGAACTTGAAACATCATGTATACAGGCTATTGCTCCGGATTTGGCATCTCCGCTTGAAAAAGCAGGAGAAGGGATTGAGAAGAAATTCAAAATCAAAGGATTAAGGGAAAAGTGGGCATGGACACCTAGGAGGTGGATATATATCAGCAAAGATACCGGTGTAGGGAATCCGGCAGCGGCCACACCTGAAAAAGGTGAAGAATTTATGCGATGCTGTATCAGTTCATTGGCAGAATTTCTTGTAGAAATTGCCGAAATAAACTCAGAAGAAGAACTTTATGAAAGATAAAGAGAGAGGGTCATCAAAATTATCAAGGGCAGGTGTAATTATCTTTTCAGCACCCTCTGGGGCAGGAAAGAGTACGGTAGTCCAGCATCTCATGAATAAATATGCCTTCCTGGGTTTTTCTGTATCTGCAACTTCCCGAAAACCAAGGGGTAAAGAAGTAGATGGGAAAGAGTATCATTTTCTTACTGTTCAAGAGTTTAAAGAGAAGATAAAAAAGAATGAGTTTGTAGAGTACGAAGAGGTTTATGAGGGGTTGTATTATGGAACACTCAAAAGCGAAGTTGAAAGGTTAGGAAATCAGGGCAAGGTAGTGGTTTTTGACATTGATGTTAAGGGAGGCATAACGTTAAAGAAGATTTATGGTCCGGATGCTCTCTCCATCTTCATAATGCCTCCCTCTACAAAAGCTCTAAGAGACAGACTAACAGCCAGAGGGACAGAGACTCCGGAAGCAATTGAGAAAAGAGTTGCCAAAGCGAACGAAGAGATAGAATTTTCAGGTCAGTTCGACCAAATTATAATTAATGATATTCTTGACGAATGCCTTACTGAGGCCGAAAATATCGTAGAGAAATTCTATATGGGATTAAAATGAATATAGCACTCTATTTCGGGTCTTTTAACCCTTTGCACATCGGACACCTTTCGATTTGCCACTTTCTTACAGAAAAAACCTCGATCGACCAACTTCGTCTGGTTGTAAGCCCAAGAAACCCACTGAAAGGCAAAGCATATGCAAACAATGCCAGAGAAAGACTCAAATATGTAAAAGATGCTGTCGAAAGAGCACACTTTGGCAGGCGGGTTGCTGTATGTGACATAGAGTATCATCTTACACCTCCTCTTTATACAATAAACACTTTAAGAAAATTAAGGGAGAAAGAGCCGCTTAATAATTTCATTCTGGTTATGGGGGCCGATAATCTTGCAATTATTGAGAAGTGGCATAAATGGGAGGAGTTGATACAAGAGTTCAGAATTTGGGTATATCCAAGAACCGGTTTTGATACCGAAGCTCTCTGTATTAAATATGGTGTTCAGATTTTAAGGGCACCGCTGATTGAAATATCCTCAACACAAATCCGTGAAGCAGAGGAATCGGGGCTGGATATGTCGCAGTTTAGGGTCTGATTTTCAGAAGCCTGCCTCTGTCGCTATCTTCTTGAAATAGTTCCAGATATTGTCAACAGGGGGTTCGGCAACAATAAAAATATCCTCCTTCTTAACTGGATGTAAAAACCTTACACTTCTGGCATGTAGCGAGATACCTCCATCCGGATTGGATCTTGGAGCACCGTACTTAAGGTCTCCCTTAATCGGACAACCTATTGCAGAGAGTTGACACCTTATCTGATGGTGTCTGCCTGTAAGAAGTTCTATCTCTAAAAGAAAATAGTTATCACTTGATGCAATAAGTTTATAGCGAAGACGAGCCTCTTTAGCCCCGTTTTTCATCTTGTCATATGCATAAGAGCGGTTTTGTTTCTCGTTCCTTATCAGGAAATGTGTTAGTTCTCCCTGTTCGGTTGGTGGCATTTTGGCAACAATTGCCCAATAAAGTTTCTTAACCTCTCCGTTTCTAAACTGTTCATTTATCCTTTCAAGGCTCTTTGACCGTTTTGCAAAAATTGCAACACCACTGACAGGTCTGTCAAGTCTGTGAGGGACTCCTATAAATGCATCTCCCGGTTTATTGTCCCTGATTGCAATATGACGTGCAACAACCGAACTCAGAGGTTCATCGCCGGTTTTATCACCCTGAATAATGTCACCGGTTTTTTTATTAACGGCTATAAAGTGATTGTCTTCAAAAAGAATCTCTATTCCCTCGCTCATATCCTGATTTTATAAGTCACCTTTTTCTAATATTGTTCCTGATCATTGGGGAAATCTCCGCTCCTAACATCCGAAATATAATTTCGGAAAGCTTTAAGCATCTCAGATCTTAAGTCGTGATATCTTCTTAAAAATCTAGGAGAAAACTCTTTGTTAAGGCCAAGCATATCATGCATAACAAGTACCTGTCCGTCAACCCCACCACCGGCACCAATACCAATAACAGGAATCTTAACTGATGCTGCTACCTTCGTACCCAGTTCAGCAGGGATCTTCTCTAAAACAATGGCAAAACACCCTGCCTCTTCTAAAGAGAGTGCATCTGCCAAAAGCTTATTAGCCTCCTCCTCTTCTCTGGCCCTAACACTATAGGTGCCAAATTTGTGAATTGATTGTGGTGTAAGGCCTAAATGTCCCATAACCGGTATTCCGGTTGAAAGGATTCTTTTAATAGATTCAATCACCTCTTTACCACCCTCTACTTTTAAAGCATCAGCCTCTGACTCTTTCATTATCCTGATTGCACTTGAAACAGCCTGTTTTGAATCCCCCTGATATGTTCCAAAAGGCATGTCCACAACAACCATTGGATTTTTAACTGCTCTTACAACACTCTGTGCGTGGTAAATCATCTGATCCAGAGTTATTGGGAGAGTGGTTTCGTGGCCTGCCATTACATTTGCAGCAGAATCTCCAACAAGAATGATGTCGATACCGGCCTCATCCACTATTCTGGCAGAGGTGAAATCATAAGCAGTCAACATAGCTATTTTTTCACCTTTTGATTTCATCTCAAGCAAACGCTGCGTTGTGATGATTCTATTTTTACCCTCAACCGACATATCTGTTCAATATTAAAGTGCAAAGCTATACATTTTCTCAATAAACAAAAGCATTTGTGAATTCCTGACACCTTGTCAGTTTTTTGTGCGTGGCACAATCTTAGATGTTACCCTGGTCAAAGAGAATAATTAATTTAAAATACATATAAAGTTATGGGTAAAATTATAGGCATTGACTTAGGCACAACCAACTCCTGCGTGGCAGTTATGGAGGGAAATGAGCCAACAGTCATTATTAACAGTGAGGGTAAAAGAACTACCCCATCTGTAGTTGGTTTTGCAGAAAACGGAGAGAGAAAGATTGGCGATCCTGCCAAAAGACAGGCTATTACCAACCCTACGAAAACAATCTCTTCTATCAAGAGGTTTATGGGAGAAACATTTGACAGGGTTCAGCTTGAAGTTGGCCGTGTTCCCTATAAAGTTGAAAAAGGTGAAAACAACACACCAAGAGTGAACATTGATGGAAGAATGTACACTCCTCAGGAGATCTCTGCCATGGTACTTCAAAAAATGAAGAAAACTGCAGAAGATTATCTTGGACATGAAGTTACCGAAGCAGTTATTACTGTACCTGCCTATTTTAGTGATTCTCAGAGACAAGCAACCAAAGAGGCGGGAGAAATTGCCGGTCTTAAAGTTAAAAGAATTATAAATGAGCCAACCGCAGCCGCCCTTGCATATGGTCTTGACAAACAACACAAAGACACTAAAGTAGCAGTTTTTGACTTAGGAGGAGGTACATTTGATATATCTATTCTTGAGCTTGGCGACGGAGTATTTGAAGTTAAATCAACTAACGGAGACACCCATTTGGGTGGTGATGACTTTGACCAGAACATTATTGACTGGTTAGCTGAAGAGTTTAAATCTGAGAACAGTGGCCTGGATCTAAGAAAAGACCCGATGGCACTTCAGCGACTTAAAGAGGCAGCTGAAAAGGCAAAAATTGAACTTTCAAGCCAAACCTCTTCAGAGATTAATCTGCCTTACATAATGCCGGTTGACGGTGTTCCAAAACACTTAGTAAAAACTCTTACCAGAGCAAAATTCGAACAACTTTGCGATAATCTTATCCAGAGAACAGTTGAACCTTGCCGCAAAGCACTAAGTGATGCAGGCTTGAAATCATCTGATATTGATGAGGTAATCCTTGTCGGAGGATCAACCAGAATTCCTGCAATCCAACAGATTGTAGAGAAGTTCTTTGGCAAAGCTCCAAGTAAAGGCGTAAATCCTGACGAAGTTGTTGCTGTTGGAGCAGCAATTCAGGGAGGAGTACTTTCGGGTGATGTAAAAGATGTATTGCTACTTGATGTTACCCCACTTTCATTGGGTATTGAGACATTAGGAAATGTAATGACTAAACTCATAGAGTCTAACACAACAATTCCTACCCGTAAATCTGAAACTTTCAGCACAGCAAGCGACAATCAGCCTTCTGTTGAAATTCACATTCTGCAGGGCGAAAGGCCAATGGCTAAAGACAACAAAACAATCGGAAGATTCCACCTTGACGGAATTGCTCCGGCTCCAAGAGGAGTTCCACAGGTAGAAGTTACATTTGACATTGATGCCAACGGTATTCTTCATGTCTCTGCAAAAGACAAGGGAACAGGTAAAGAACAGAAGATCAGGATTGAGGCTTCAAGCGGCCTTACAGAGGCAGAGATTAATCGTATGAGAGATGAGGCTAAAGCCAATGAAGCTACAGATAAAGCGGAGAGAGAGAGAGTTGACAAGATAAACGCAGCCGATTCAATGGTATTCCAGACTGAGAAGAATCTCAAGGACTATGGAGACAAGATACCTGCAGAAAAGAGATCTGCAATTGAGAACTCTCTTACAGCACTTAAAGACGCACATAAGTCACAGGATGTTGCTGCAATTGACAAAGCAATGGAGCAGATGAATGCAGCATGGCATGCAGCCTCTGAAGATATGGCCAAGGCCGCTCAGTCAGGCCCGGCTCCCGGAGCAGATGCAGGTGCAGGATTCGGAGGTCAGGACAACGGTTCGGGTAACGGATCTGCCGGCAACGGAGACCAGGAGGTAACCGATGTTGACTTCGAAGAGGTGAAGTAATTATCAAACAATTGTTCACAAAAACTTAAGGAGGATAGCCATTAATCAGGTTATCCTCCTTTTGCGTCACTAACAGTTATCCAATTTATTACAGCATTTATAAGCATTTAATTGTGTCAGCAAAGGAAAACTTTGGCTTCCGAAAAGCGAGGGGACCCAACATCGTTGGGGAGGATTTTCCGGATGACACAATTAAATGCATATATGGAATTAGCTTGTACTAAATAATGATTAAAAATTGCTCGGTTTTTACGGGCTAAACCAGAAATCATTCTCACCAAATATTCAGGAACAGTGCTTCAAGCACATTTCCCTTCCTGTCATGCACCAATAAAAGATAGTCATCATATGATTTTTCTAGCATGAGCGAAAATGTAGCTTCAGTAATCTCTTTACAAATCAGTGGTTCAGAGCTTATCCCTTCTCTTGCAAGCACTTTTTTGTTGTAAACTGAATATTGAAGAGAATTATCCCCTTTGGAGAGTTTGTTTTCAGTATTGATTAACGCTTTTGCTTTATCAGAAAGTCTGAAGTCAACAACCAGATTTTTTCTGTTAGAAGGGATAGAGACCAATTTATTACTTTTATCTTTAATAAACAGAGTATCAGAAAGCACTTCCTCAACACTGTTGTTCTTTTCAGAGTATCTGCTCTCCGATAAATCAATCATTATTTTTGATCCATTCCAGTAGGCTTTCTTGTAATAATCACCATAACAGAGTCTTTGGACAATAGCATCACACTCTCTTTGGTAGTAAGAGTAGTTTCGCTGACTCTTTTTATAATCCTCTTTTACTCTGAATATTTGTACTATTTGATCATCTCTTACATTAAAAGAGTATATGTTATATAACATCTTCTTATGGCTATAATCTTTTAAAACATCGTTTTTGATGCTTTTTCCTGAGATATAATAAAGCGCGGTTGTAAGATCACCCGATTTACTTCTCAACTGAAATACAAAGTCATCAGATGTAACTTTAATGCCCAGTGACCTTATTATTAGGCGTTTGTCTCTTTTAAAATCACTGAATAAAATACTATATCCCTTATAATCCGGCATATACACAGCATACAAATCTTCTGAAATTTTCAGACTATCATTGTAAAAAGAGGTGTATGCACCATCAATTAAATAACTGGATTGAATGTAGGGACTTTCGATATAAGTATCATTTTGCCTCAAAACTGAACAGCTCATTATTGAGCCCGCCACTAACAAAACGACAATATAATTTTTGATTCTCCTTGATGACATATAATTAATCATTTTAGATTAATAATGGGAGCTTTTACATATTTTTGTATTGCTGCATAATTTGTGCCGCACCGGAATAAGTATTGAACCTAAAAATTAATATGATAAACCAATAATTTAATATGAAAAATCATTCAAAAGAACTAATGCTGCTGATTGCCTTTACAGCACTTGCATTAACTCCGGTTCACGCTCAAAATCAAACCAATAAAAAGAATCAAGCCTCTGCTGTCTCTTCAGCTTCAACACAAGTTCAGCAAGAGACTCAGGAAACTACCAACGAGCAACTTATGCAGGAAATTCGTTCTCTCAAACGGCAAGTGGAGGGATACCGACACTCTTTTGACCAAGTGTTTAAAAAAGTAGACGACCTTATGTGGCACAAAATGCTCGAGGATATCGCATTTGTTGACAAAGTACGACTTACCGGTCCTCCAAGATGGAAACCATTGAGAGAGGATGATAAATTTGCACAAAACCCTTTGCAGTTTTACAGCTATGTATTTATTCCAAAAGATGTTGACATCACAAAGAAGTATCCTCTTATTGTTCTTCCTCACAGCGGAATTCATGCTGATTTTTCTACATACTATGCTCACATTGTAAGG
Source organism: Rikenellaceae bacterium (assembly GCA_003542575.1). Classification (GTDB taxonomy): domain Bacteria; phylum Bacteroidota; class Bacteroidia; order Bacteroidales; family UBA932; genus Bact-08. Next base: position 8,665 of record DPKJ01000007.1, read on the forward strand.
GAATTAATCGCTCAGGGCTATATAGTTGTATCGGCAGAGTACCGAGGAAGTACAGGATACGGTAGAGCCACCTATGAGAACATTGATTACGGCGGATTGGAAAATGAAGACGTTCTTGCAAGCCGGGACTATATGCTAGAAAACTATAAAATTGTAGACAAATCCAGAGTTGGAATTATTGGATGGAGTCATGGTGGAATGATAGCGCTTATGAACATTTTAAAATACCCGGATATGTACAACTGTGCATTTGCAGGAGTACCTGTAAGTGATCTGGCAAACCGTCTTGCTTCACACACTCCTGAATACACAGCAAATTTTACCGCAAAGTATCATATAGGTGAGACAATTGAAGAGAATCCAGAAGAGTACAAGAGAAGATCACCTTCAACTTACGCGAAAGACCTGAGAAAACCACTTCTGATTCATACAAATACTAATGATAATGATGTTTATGTTGAGGAGGTGCTGCTTATGATTGATTCACTGAAGGCTCATGATAAAGTATTTGATTACAAAGTATTTCAGGAAATTGCCGGAGGTCACGGTTTTGATCGCATAGATACAAAGGAGTCAACTGACATAAGATTCAGCATTCACAAATTCCTTGAGTTGCACCTATCACCACCAAAACCATTCAAGAGCGCTGCTGACATGAGAAAGGCGGCTTATAAGTTTAATTAATTTTTGAAAAATTAATGACAACGAGTCGCTAAAAAGAATACATTTGCGCTTTCATTGGATTTCTATCCAAAAAGTACAATATAAGTGGAAGCGATGTTACTGGTTTTCCTGGCAGGCTATGTTTGCATTGCCATGGAACACAAAATTAAAATTGACAAGGCGGCAATTGCACTTGTTATGGCCGGCGTTATGTGGGCTATACTAATTCTTACTATTCCTGCCTCTGCAGTGAGTGTTAACACTGATAGTTTTAGGGAGTTTCTTGCACATAACCCAGCAATTAATAATCTAAATTTTATTGAGCAAAGCAAGAGGTTTATTGTTGATTTTAAACTGATTGAATATTTAGGTGATATATCCTCTACCCTGTTTTTTCTCATTGGGGCAATGACAATTGTTGAACTTATAGATGTTCATAAAGGATTCGATATAATTACAGACAGAATTACAAGCAAAAACAAGAGAAAACTGTTATGGCTGATATCAGGTATAACATTTGTCATGTCAGCAATTCTTGACAACCTCACAACATCAATAGTCATGGTTATGTTGCTCAAAAAGCTCATACCAAACTACAAAGAGAGATGGATTTTTGCCAGCATGATAATAATTGCCGCAAACAGTGGAGGTGCCTGGTCTCCAATAGGTGACGTAACTACGATAATGTTGTGGATAAAGGGAAAAATATCCTCATGGCCATTGATATCAGGTGTTCTGTTACCAAGTATAGCATCAGCAGTTATACCTCTTATTTTTGCCAGCAAATTACTTAAAGGGGAGTTAAAAAAATCTGTTTCCACTGAGATTAAGAAACAAGAAAGTAATATTTTAAGCCGTAGAGGCAGAATTATAATTCTGATCCTAGGTGTAGCAGCACTTATATCAGTGCCGGTTTTCAAATACTTTACCGGGCTTCCTCCATTTATTGGAGTACTTACAACTCTGGGATTAATCTGGATCTATACTGAAATTCTCTATAGCAGAAGTAATCTAAGAGACCTTCACATGAACAGAGTAACCCATGTTATAAAAAGAGTAGATACGGCAACAATTCTCTTTTTTCTGGGAATACTGCTCTCCGTAATGTCATTGGAGGCATCCGGAGCTCTAAATAAAGCCGGTGCAATATTAAATGAAAATATAAAGAATGTTTATCTGATTGACATATCAATTGGTATTCTATCAGCAATTGTAGATAATGTTCCACTTGTGGCTGTGGCTATGGGAATGTACCCTCTGGCAGATCCTGCGGCTTTGGTTGCAGCAGCAGATCCGATTTATATGGCCAATTTTGTTCAGGATGGAACCTTCTGGCAGTTCTTAGCCTATTGTTCAGGGGTCGGAGGATCACTTCTTATTATAGGCTCAGCAGCCGGTGTAGTTGTTATGGGGCTAGAAAAGATTAGGTTCAACTGGTACCTCAAACACTTTTCACTACTAGCACTTGCAGGATATTTGGCAGGTGCTGGAGTATATTACCTTACAAAAGTGCTATAAGAACAAGCCATTATCATTAACAGATATTAAACGAGTATAACAATTTGTTACAATAATAGCTGAATAATTTTAAAAAAACTTAGCTGTATAATTTTTTGAAAATTACACAGCTAAGCGCACCTTTAATATTTTACAGTTTTATATATCTTCGATATATTAAATATATCCGAAGATAAGACCCGCAATTGTTGAAAGTACCACAACAACCAAAACGTACACTACAGTTTTCTGAGTACCCATTACCCCTCTGATTACAAGCATATTTGGCAATGAAAGTGAAGGTCCGGCCAACAATAGAGCAAGTGCAGGGCCTTTACCCATTCCGGATGCCAGTAAGCCCTGAATGATTGGAACTTCGGTAAGTGTTGCAAAATACATAAATGCACCTACTATTGAGGCAAAGAAATTTGACAACAATGAGTTTCCTCCAACAGCCCATGCAACCCAGGAGTTAGGAATAACTCCCGGAATTGAGGTAGTGTCGTGAGTTGAGCCTAAAAGAAAGCCCGCAATTACAACACCGATTGCCAATAAGGGGATGATCTGTTTTGCAAAGCCCCAACTTGAAATAATCCACTCTCTGTTTTCACCATCTTCGCTTTTGTCCATCAGCGCTATCGAGCTTACAGTGGCAATACCTATAACAATGGTTATAAGCGGATTGCCGATCAGCAAGGCACTCAGAGTTGTTACTGCAGCACCTATCAACACTTGCCATCCCTTAAGTTTAAGAATCTTAATCATGGAATAAACCAGTACAAGTCCAAAAATACCGGTAATATGCCACTTGTATGACCAGATGTAAAACCAAAGGCTTGAGGTGTCCTCTGAAGATGGACTGCCCCAGTTTGCAAATACAAGAATTAAAACCAGAGAGAAGAAGTGGATTGAAGTTTGCCATAACGGTCTGTTTTCAGGTACATCAGGAAAATTCATCTGCTCTTCTGCCTTTGCCTTCTCCTCTTTTCTGTAAATGAAGGCCATTATCAAACCGATAACAACGCTAAAAGTAACCGCTCCGATAATCCTGGCAACACCCATTTCAAAGCCCAGAATTCTGGCAGTTAGTATTATTGCAAGAATATTGATGGCAGGACCGGAATAGAGAAATGCAACAGCAGGTCCCAGACCGGCACCTCTTTTATGAATGCTAGAAAAGAGAGGTAATATTGTGCACGAACAAACAGCAAGTATAGTTCCGGACACCGCAGCAACGGTATATGCTACCCATCTTTTTGCCTTTGCTCCAAAGTATTTAATGACAGATCCCTGGCTAACAAATACCGAGATTACACCTGCTATAAGGAATGCCGGCAAAAGACACAAAATAACATGTTCTCTTGCATACCATTTTGATAGATCAAGGGTTGCATCAATTGCAGTATTAAATACCTGACTCTCAACAGGCATGAAAAAGATTCCCAGAAAAACGACAATAATCCCAATCAGGATTTTTAACTCTTTTTTTGTCTCCATTATCAGATAAATAAAATGGTTATAAAATAGATGCCAACTCCGATAAAGAGAATGGCCACAATGCGTCTGAACCACAGCTCGAACACCTTAATATGTTTATATAAACTCCCTACATTACCAACAGCGTAGGCTAACAACCAGGCAAAAAGAATTACCGGAATTCCTGTTGCAATTGCAAATATTACAGGAAGATAGAGGCCGCTTGCACTGGTTATTGTCATTGGAATCAGCATCGCAAAATAGAGCACCCCGCTGTAGGGGCAAAATGCAAGGGCAAAGACCATTCCCAATAAAAAAGTCCCAATGTAGCTCCCCCTGCTGCTCTCTCCCAACTTTTCGGTCAGTTTTTGAACTCCGGGAAGCTTAATGTTAATTACATTTAGCATAAAAAGCCCGATGATAATCATAACCGGGCCGAGTATTTTCTCTCCCCAACCCTGAAATATCTGCGAGATATTCATCTGATCGGCACCCAGAAAGAGTATCAAAGCAAGTAATGTGTAACTGGCAGCTCTGCCAAGAGTATACACAATTCCATTAATAAAAACTCTTCGCTTATCTTCAATATCCCGGCTAATAAACCCAATGGCCGAGATATTTGTGGCAAGAGGACACGGACTTATTGCTGTCATAAGACCCAGAATAAACGCAGTTATTCCTGCATATTGGGAATTTTCCAGAATACTTTGCAAAAACTCCATCGTTATGGCTTTAATAACTTGTTTGTAGCCTTAGATATCTCCTCTTCAATTTTAGCGGGACTCTTTGCATTTATAAAAGCATTCCCCGTTATGTCAACCTTTTTGTCTGCCATGGTAACGATTAGTGATTGACCTCCTATTTTAAATTTGTCAGCGACACCTTTTGAAGCAACATCATCAAGGTTTAAAACATGGTATACAATGGCATCTCCCCCCACTCTCTTTTTATTAATATTTTCTATTGCCAGCTTAGTGTTCTCCTCAACAGTTTCACAGGTTACGCACCTTCTTGTGTAATGAAAGTAATAGACCTCTATATTACCTGAAACCGCGGCAACAATATTCTCTTTATCCTTTTTCACCTGTGAGTTACACGAAATTCCGGACAATGACATAATAAGTACTAATCCGATAAATAAACCTCTTTTCATAATTATTGATTTACTGATATTTTATTAAAACATTTTTTATCTCTTCTGCTGAGGGAACTCTGCCCTTTATTTCAACCTTCTCGTTTACTACAATCGCAGGAGTTGCCATCACTCCATACTTCATTATATCCATAATGTCTTCGACTTTGCTGATGGTTGCAATAAACCCGTTTTGTTCAACAACCTCTCTTGTAAGCTTTTCTACAGTCTTACACTTTGGGCAACCTGTCCCTAAAATTTTAATTTCCATATGCTTAATAAATTTTGGTTAACTATTTAAAAAAAGATTCAAAAATATGCTTCGCCTCATCCCAGCTCTCTTTGTGTATACAATATTTAATATAGGGAGGATTTATTTCACCCTGAATCAAGCCGGCTTTTTTAAGTTCCTTAAGGTGTTCAGAAAGAGTTGATCTTGCGATTGGAAGTTCAGTTGCCATATCTCCGCTGTAACAACACTTATCCAAATTCGAAGAGAGATAGTTCATAATGAACACTCTGGCCGGATGAGATAATGCCTTTGCGTAAGCTGCAACCCGTTCCTGGTTTTGTGTATAAAATTTCTCCTTTTTTGTCATGTCATTTAGTATTTCGTAAAAATACGAAACAAATGTATAGTTTTTTGAAATTAACAACAAAATAAATTTTATTAATAAATTGTATCTATTTCTGTTTCAAGCATTTCATTTTATGGTATAATTTTTGATGATATTATGCTGAGAAGAGAATTTTCGTCTGACCGGGGGGTAACTCATACAAAGGTTGATTGGTGGATATAGTCTGATAAAAAAGGCAAGTGCAGCGGATGTAGAGTTAAACTAACCCCCGGTCTTTCTTTTTGTCACTCCATTTAGTACCTTTGATACACTATAAGGTATTGCCATGGAAAACTCATTCAATATATCATATTGCTCAGACAAGTACCAGTACACAATGGGCAAAACATATTTTGAAAGTGGTCTTAAAGATAAAAGGGCCATTTTTAATCTTTTTTACCGTTCTGCACCCGATAAAAACAACTGGGCCGTTGTATCAGGAATCGATGAGGCTTTAAAAATGATTTCAGGACTAGGGAGTGAAGATGAATCATTTTTTGAAAAGTTTTTGCCGGGAGAGGAGTATCGGGAATATCGGATATTCCTGTCAAAAATGAAGTTCACTGGGAATATTTATGCAATGAGAGAGGGAGAGATTGCTTTTCCCACCCAACCCGTTATTATTGTAGAAGGGCCTATTATCGAGGCGCAAGTGCTTGAAACTCCATTGCTATGCATAATGAATCACCAGATGGCAATCGCCACTAAAGCATCAAGAGTCTCCAGATCAACAACAAAACCGGTAAGTGAATTTGGCTCAAGAAGAGCACATGGCCCCTGGGCAGCAGTTTATGGCGCAAAAGCGGCATACATTGGTGGGTGCCTTAACACCTCCAACATTCTTACCTCCACAATATTTAATGTTCCGGCTACCGGAACTATGGCTCACAGTTATATAACCGCTTTCGGATGCACTATCGCCGGCGAGTTAAAGGCATTTGAGACATATATAACCAACCACTTTGGAGAGCCACTCGTCCTCCTTATTGACACCTACGATACTCTTCGTTGCGGTCTTCCAAATGCAATAAAGGCATTCAAAGGAAACAAAGTTAATAATGAATACCCTGCAAGTTTCGGAATCAGACTTGATAGTGGTGACCTTACTTATTTGTCAAACAGGTGTCGGGAGGAGCTTGATAAAGCAGGGCTTGAAAATTGTAAAATCTTTGCTACAAATTCACTTGATGAATATATTATCACAGAACTTGAGAGGCAGGGGGCAAAAATTGATGCCTATGGTGTTGGTGATGCAATTGCAACAAGCAAACACAATCCATGTTTCGGCAATGTATATAAGCTGGTTGAAATTGAAGGAGAGGCTGTTCTCAAGAGATCAGAGGATAAGAGCAAGGCGATCAATCCCGGGTTTCAGATTACCTACAGGATTATCAAGCATGGAATTTCTAAGGCAGATGTAACATGTCTTAGGGGAGACATAATGAGTAAAAACATAGAGAATGGTGAAAGTTTCACTATTAGGGATGAATACGATGACACCAAGATTACATTTTTCGAAAAGGGGAGTTATCATTATAAAACTCTACAAAGCAAAGTAATGGAAAATGGAAAAATTTGCAATGAGATTTATACTACACAAGAAAAAAGGGATTATTATCTAAAAAACCTTCACTCCCTTAACGAGACACAAAGAAGGTTGATTAATCCTCACTTTTATAAGGTTGACATTTCTGACGATTTGTACGATCTTAAAAACAGCCTTATTGACTCATTGATAAAGGAGATAAAAGAATATTATGATTCAGAAAAAGAATAATATAGCACATATCGTTGTAGATATGCTTTATGATTTTATTGACGGATCTCTTGCCTGTTCCAATGCACAAGATGCTGTCAAAGAATCTGTCAAATTTATAAATGACAACCCACTTCATCTGGTAGTTTATATTTGTGATTCTCATCCGGAAAAACACTGTTCATTTGCAGAGAATGGAGGAATATGGCCTCCGCATTGTGTTGCCGGCACAAAAGGTGCTCAGGTTCATGAAAGTTTTTATAGTCAAATTACCCGCTCAGATGCCAGACCTTCATTAAATAATATTTTAAGAAAAGGTGAAGACCCAAACTTTGAACAATATTCGGGTTTTCAAGCTATTACAGGCAAAGGTGAAACTTTATTAAATTATTTGCAAGGCAATGATGCAGAGAATGTATTTGTAAGTGGTATTGCAACAGAATTCTGTGTTAATGAAACGGTTAAAGATCTTATCAATGCGGGATTTAAAGTAACAGTTATTGAAAAGGCTCTTGCATATGTCGATTACAATGGTCATAAAAAAACACTGGATGACTTCAGAAAAATGGGTGTAAAAATCATCTGAAGATCACAATAAATAAGGTAAAATACTAAACTTATAACCTGACTTATATGGTATATATTGGACTTGACCTCGGCGGAACAAAGATTTCCGGTGCCCTCTTTACCGAAAACAACATAATGCTTATTAGCGAAACCCTATATCTGGAGGGAAGAGGAGGAGATGAAGTCGTGGAGAGAATTTTCACCCTTTGCGACTCACTTATGGAGAAGGGTTCTATAAGAGAAGAACATAAAAAGAGTATTGGGATATGCGTTCCCGGCATTGCCTATTCCAAGACAGGTAAGATCTGGGCTCCAAATATTCCGGGGTGGGATAATTACCCCCTCAGAGAGAAGATGACAGAGAGATACTCAAACTCAACTGTGATGGTAGAGAGTGACCGCACATGTTATATTTTGGGAGAGTCGAGTCAGGGAGTGGCAAAAGGTTGTGAAAATGCAATTTTTATTGCTGTTGGTACCGGAATAGGAGCCGGAATTCTAATCGATGGCAGGGTTCTGCACGGAGCTTCTGACATTGTTGGTGCAACAGGATGGATGGCACTTAAGCAACCATATGATAAAGAGTGGGATGCATGCGGATGTTTTGAAAGCAATTGTTCCGGAAGTGGTATAGCACTACAGGCAAGAAAGATACTCAAAAGAGTAAAAGAAGAGGGCATTTACAACGGCCCTCTATCATCACTTGATCCGGATGATATTACAGCAAAGGAAATATTTGCCGCACTGGATCAAAATGATGCCGTAGCAAAAGAGGTGATTGACAATGCTATTGAGATGTGGGGTATGGCAGCCGCAAATTTTGTAAGCCTTTTTAACCCTGAGATGATTATATTTGGTGGCGGAATTTTCGGTCCTGCATCAAAGTTTGTTGATAAGATATATGCTGAGGCATTAAAATGGGCACAACCCATTGCCATCAGACAGTGTAAATTTGCAGCAACTGGTTTGCCCGATACCGCAGGGCTTTACGGAGCAGGCGTTATTGCCAGACTTGGCCACATTGGTTCACTAAAATAGAAATAAATTATATTCTGATGAATACAACTATTAAGAGGGCGCCGGTACTGGCAGCAGGATTTTCCGGAATGATATTCTTTGGTGTGGCATTTGTCATAATGGGTGCAGTGCTACCTTCATTAATTGAAAAATTTCAACTTGATACAACCGTAGCTTCTACATTAGCCGGACTGCTACCTCTCGGAATTCTTCTGGGATCTGTGCTTTTTGGACCGGTCATTGACAGATTCGGTTACAAGAGTCTTATAATCATTGCCAGTATAATTACAGTTGCGGGCTTAGAACTTCTGGCCTGGTCACAGGGAATAACGCTGATTAGGTTCTCAATTTTTCTGATAGGTCTTGGCGGAGGTATTTTAAACGGGTTGACGAATGCCCTGGTATCTGATATTTCTGAAGATAGTAACCGGGCATCAAACTTAAGCATTCTGGGCGTTTTTTACACCATTGGAGCAATTGCAATTCCTCTGCTGTTTGCAACCTTGTCCAGGACGCTCTCGTACTCTCCGATTGTGGCAGGCGCAGGAGCTCTGATGTTGCTCTCCGTTATTTTCTATAGTTTTATCAATTTCCCACAGGCAAAGTTTAAACAAGGCTTCCCTTTCAAAAAAATTGCATTAATGGCCAAAGAACCCGCAATTCTTCTATTGAGTTTTACCCTCTTTTTTCAAAGCGGACTTGAAGGGATTAGCAATAACTGGATTCCTACCTTTCTCGGAGAACAGGCATCAATCCCCGCTAAAAGTGCCATGTTCGCTCTAAGCTCAATTATAATGGGAGTCGGAGTCGGAAGACTGATACTAAGCATACTCTTAACGAAGATGTCAAGGAAGCTGCTTTTACTCTCCAGTATGCTGATAGCTGCATCAGGAATTTATCTTATAACGCTTTTCCCCACTGTTACTGTTGCCATTATAGGTACTTTTATGATGGGTCTCGGTTTTGCTTCAACATTTCCTGTTATTTTCAGTGAGATTGGAGAGAGGTATAAAGATGTATCAGGTACAGCATTCAGCTTTGCCCTGGTTATAGCTTTAACGGGAAATACATTAATAAATCTATTGGTCGGGGTAGTATCTCTTAAGTTTTTCCCACTGTTGGTTATAGGTTGTACCCTTTTAATATCAACACTTTACATAATTCATAGATCTATATCAAAAAAGGCAATAAACTAAAAATATTAATAAGTAATTAAAACACAAAGTTATGTTAGCACTGGAATGGTTAAAAAACGCTAGGGATGTAATGTCCAAAATTGAAGATAGTCAACTCGAAAATATAAAAAAGGCTGCTACAGTTATGGCAGATTCTATAGAGCAAGGCAGGTGGGTTCACACTTTCGGATGTGGCCATGCAACAATACCTGTCGAAGAGATGTATCCAAGAATCGGAGGTTTTGTTGGATTTCACCCAATAGTTGAACTACCTCTCACATTCTTCACTAAGATTACCGGAGAGATGGGAATTCATCAGTTCCTCTTTCTTGAAAGGGCAGAGGGATATGGAAACGCTATAATGAAATCATGGAATTTCGACAACAGAGATACTATGTGGATTTTTTCACATACTGGTATAAATAACGTTAACATTGATGTAGCCCTTAAAGCTAAAGAGCTTGGTATGAAAGTTATCGTTTTTGGCTCTGTAGCAGAATCAAAAGGCAAAAAGACACGTCATTCGTGCGGAAAAACCCTTTTTGAACTTGCAGATCTGGTAGTTGATTCATGCGCACCACTTGTTGATGCCAGTGTCCCTTTAAAAAACCACTATGACAAAGTAGGTCCTGTTTCGACACTTGCTTTCATTACATTGGTATGGATGACAGTAACGACTGTTGCAGAGATACTTGCGGACAGAGGTGTAAAATTGTATATTCACCCTTCACACAATGTTCCGGGCGATACAACTGCACATGACAGGCTGGATGCATGTATAGCAGAATATAAGAAGAAGGTTGCCGGGATCTAGTAATTTTGTCAACTGGTCTGGTTTTTGTATGTTTGCACATCGAAATGAGCAAAAAAACGATAACACAGATAAAATATTTACTGAGCATTACGGCATTATGTGCCGTGGTGCTCTTTTATATTCCAGCCCATTCTGCAAATATTCGTCAGATTGATACGCTCAAAACCAGACAAGACACACTTAAAACCAGACAAGACACACTTAATGTGCCGGTTGACTCTCTAAGTAATTTATCAGATACATTGTCTGCTCATAAGGATTCAACTCTAACTAAGAGAGAGATAAGATACAGAACACGCCAAAGAGAGAAAGCGGTCAGAGATAGCATAAGAGCTTCCAATGACAGCATCAGATGGTCTAAGCCAAGAATAATGGATACTTATATCGTGCCCGATTCTATGCAAAGTAAAAGGCTGATCACCTGGAACCACAACAACTATCTGAATAATATTACTTTCAGAAATCCTGACACAACATTTAACGAAAATTTTTACGATTACCCCTTCTATAGAAATGACCCGGGTGTAACATATCTGGGCATTTCAGGATCTGCAGCTATATCCCATAATTACTTTTCAAGAGAAAAGTTAAGGGATTTTGAGATGTTTGAACCATGGCTGGTATATAGCAACACTCCGGAAAACCTGCCATTTTATAATACCAAGACACCTTACACCGAACTTGCATATTGGGGAACTCTCTTTGCAAACAGAGACAAAGAGGAGACCAATATTAAATTCATGCATACCCAGAACTTATCTCCTGAGCTGAATCTTAACGTTACATACAAGAGATATGGCTCAAAAGGTCTTCTGAGCAGAGAATCAACAGACAACAGAACTTTTTCCATATCTTCAAACTATCTTGGAAGAAGATATGTAATGCACTCGGGGTATATATTTCAGGGGATTAAAAGAGAAGAGCACGGAGGGCTTGCGAACGAGAAGATGGTTTTAGACACCACCTTTGATGACCCCAAAGATCTGACCTTCATTCTTGCCTCTGCAGATAACCGGCTCAAAAGAAACACTCTCTTTCTGACTCACTCTTATGGAATTCCGATAAGGCTATCAAAAAAAGACACTCTCAATTACGGAGAGGGAACAACTACCTATTTCGGTCACTCTTTTGAATATTCAACATATTTCAAAAAGTACACTGACGAAATTTCTGAAAATGACTCATTGGCCAGAGCCTTATACAATAACATGTTTCTTATCTCGCCCACAGCCACCTTTGACTCATCAAGAGTTGGAATTTTTGAAAACAGAGTTTTCATAAGAATACAGCCTTGGTCAAAAGATGCAATAGTCTCTAAACTGGATGGAGGGATAGGGCATAAAATTTTATCAATATACAGTTTCAGGCCTGAATATTACTCCACAGGTGCCCGAAACAGTGTTCATAATAACTTATATCTGTATTTTGGTGCTGCGGGTAACTTCAGAAAGTATTTCAGATGGGATGCAATTGCCAAATATGATATCTCGGGGTATTATGCGAATAATTTCAGCCTGGATGCAAAAGCAGGAGTATCACTCTACCCTGTTGAAGGGGGAATACACCTCAATGCGAGGCTACATCTTGAAACCCGCCGACCGGGCTGGTTCAGTAACTCCTACTACTCAAACCACTACACCTGGAACAATAACTTTGAAAATATAACTGAAACCAAAATAGAGGGACATTTAGACATTCCACATTTTAAACTCAGTGCATTTGCTGGATACGCAATTATTAATAACCCGGTTTACCACGGCATTCAGGGGATTGCAGCTCAGCATAATGACATTGTTAATATATTGTCTGCCTATGTCCAGAAAGACTTCAAACTTGGTTTCCTACACCTGGATCACAGGGTACTCTTTCAAATGACCTCAAACAACGAGGTTATTCCGCTTCCGGCTTTAAGCGCAAACTTACGATACTATATGCAGTTCGAACTTGTTAAAAATGTTTTGACTGCTCAATTTGGGGCCGACGCAACATTTAATACACGTTATTATGCGCCGGCGTACAGCCCTGCCCTGGGCATTTTCCACAACCAGAATGACAGAGAGATAGGTAACTATCCATACATAGATGCATTTGTTAATCTTCAGTGGAAAAGAACAAGCATTTTCGTAAAATACATAAATGCCACTCAAGGGTGGCCGGATAGCGATTATTTTTCAGCATACCGTTACATCAGACCGGTGACAGCCATTAAATTTGGCATTCACTGGCCTTTCTATGTTAAATAACAGCAGCCTTATGAGGCCTTTTTCCAAAATTTTATTTACTCTTTTATTGGTTGTCATTCACTCTTTATTCTCTTCCTTTGGAAAGCATATAAGTGAAAACAAATACTCTAACTACCTTGAAGGTAAAGAGGTAAAAGCGTTGGTAAACATTAAAGGGGGCATGTACCTTAAGCAAGGACATCCTGTAGGATTTCACTTTGATCTTTTAAACCGTTTTGCCCTTCATCAAAAATGTTCAGTTAAGATAAAACCTATTCTTGAAAGTGACCCCTGGACCGAACTAATCAGCGGTAGAGTTGATATATTGGTTGTAGATTCTCAGAAAGACACAATTCCTGATGAGTTTGCCCATCTTGTAATCTCCAGCATTGACTTAAACCACCATGAACAAGTTTGGGTGGTTAGAAGGGAGAATTATCAGATGCTTGAAAATCTCAATTACTGGTTCAGTTTTTTTAGGCAATCAAAGGAGTATCTACAGCTAATTAACAGTTATTACCGAAAATACAGTGGAGTTTCATATGCTCATGGCCCGGTTTCAGTTCTCTCTCCATATGATCAGCTAATAAAAGAGTATTCAAGAAATATAGGATGGGATTGGCGTCTTCTTGCTGCACTTATATACCAGGAGTCAAAATTTTCAATGAGCGCAAAATCATCAAGGGGGGCCCAGGGTCTGATGCAGGTAAGAGCTGCCACAGCTAAGCAATTTGATATTGAAAACATTTTCGATCCTGAACAGAATATTAAAGCAGGAACACTTTTCATAAAACGTTTGCAAAGATTTTATAACCTACCTGAAATTGATTCAGTGAACAGGATTAAGTTCACTCTTGCAGCATACAATGCCGGAGAGGGAAGAGTCGAAGACATTAGACAACTTGGAATGCACAGAGGAGTTGATCACAATGACTGGGAGAGTCTTGCAGCTGTTGTTGCAGATATGAGAAACAGGGAGAATATTCCGGAAGGGGTTATAAAACTTGGTTCATTTAAAGGAAACGAGACATTAAGATATGTAAACGAAGTAATTTCTCGTTACGACGATTATAAAGTATTGGTTAAATAGAAATTAGCCGGAAATAATCACTTAACTCTAAGTGTCTTCTCAGGACTGACTCCCGATATAAAAACAGAAGGAATCATCAGCAGCAGCGTTATTACTGCAACGGCACCTAAATTCAGAATTATCAACTTTGTCAGGTTTAGATATACCGGGATGTGATCTACAAAGTAGTTAGATGGATCGAGAGGAATAAGGGCATAGCGCCCTTGAATAAATACAAAGATCAACGCTGCAATATTACCGGCAATCATACCTGTAATCACCAGATATAAAGCCCTGTAAAGAAATATTTTATGTATCCCTTTATCTCTCATACCAAGTGCTTTCAGAAGACCAATCATTGATATTTTTTCGAATAGAAGTATCAATAGTCCTGAAATCATATTGAAGCCCGAAACTGTCAGCATCAACACCATTACCACTAAAACATTGAAATCAAGAAGTCTCAGCCAATCAAAAAGGTGAGGGAACATCTCATCAACTCTTGTGACATACATCATATCATCACCCTCAGATTCATCAATAATCTGCTCAACGAGAGTAGCTGTTTGGCCTAAATCACTTTTTCTTTTGAGTTTAAGTTCAATTCCTGATACCTCGTTACTTGCCCAACCGTTTACACTCTGAATCTCCGAAATTGATGTAATCATAAGTGACATATCAATATCTTCAAGTTGCGCATTATAGATTCCGGAAAGAATGAATTTTCTAACCTTTACATTGCTGTCTATGAAGTATATAATTACTGCATCCCCTGTTTTGTAGCCAAGCATTCCTGCAAGTCTTGAAGACATTAAAATTTCGGAATTTCCTACTGAATCAGTTATTTTAGGCAAAGCCCCCTCTTGTAAAACAGATTTGAAAAAATCCCACTTGAAATCTTTTGTCACACCTTTTACAAGAACACCCTGAATCTCATCGTTTTGTTTAATAATTGCAGATCTGTATGCATATGGCTGGATATCTGCTACCTGGGGCATTTTTTTTATTTCATCCAAAAATATTGGTGATGAATTTACAGGATAAAGGCTGGTTGTAACCTCCACTCCGGGACTATGAAGCAATACTTCTCCTGAAAAACCGGCCGCTTTCTCCTTGATCTCCTTTTTAAAGCCATCAGAAATTGAGATAGCAAGAACCATTACAAGCATACTTACTGCAACAGACACAGATGCAATTATGGCACTCCCTCTTCCAAGCCCCCCTTTGCCGGAACTTTTTCGCCATAAAGTTTTTGCTATAAAGAGATTTGTATTCAAAATTTTTATTATATTTGTCTACTGTTAGTCATTACTTAACCTAATACTAAACTTCGGCCTCCGCAATCTGTAAGGATTTCGGAGGTCTTTTTTTAAAGAAATCGTCTTCCTCCAAAAAGTTCGGAAATTTTTTCCATTCTACTGACTATCTGAAAGTTTTCTTCACTTTTATAAATGTAGCCCAGAAGCTCTGCATATATTGCAACCAGTGCTCTCTCCTCTTCAATTTTTAATGCTTCAGGATTATAGACCATGCCAATGTCTTCAAAGAACTGCATTAAGGTCTCCTCCAGGAATATTGAACCTTGTTTGAAAATATTCAGATAAAATACTATTTTGCCCTCATTGTCAAGATAAACCGGAACAAATCCTCCCGGAAAGCAGAGCGGATAAATTGGGAGACCAACAGAACGTGATAACAGAAAATAGGCCAACGAAATTGCCACCGGATTACCTCCTCTTGAGAGGAGAACCCTGTCTATCAATGCACTTTCGGATTGCTGCATTTGA
Source organism: Rikenellaceae bacterium (assembly GCA_003542575.1). Taxonomy (GTDB): domain Bacteria; phylum Bacteroidota; class Bacteroidia; order Bacteroidales; family UBA932; genus Bact-08. Next base: position 24,457 of record DPKJ01000007.1, read on the forward strand.
ACATCAGTATGATGAAATCTGAACCTGTTAAAAAACAGATAGTTGAAAATCTTGACACTTTCGACAGATGTTTTGTCCTCTCCTATCTCAAGGCTTATCTCCTCAGAAAGAGCTTCCAGTGTTGTAAAGTAGAGCCCCTCATCTGTAGTTGTGTCAGCAACACGTGTAACATAATATAATCCCAGATCAAGCATAGGCTGAGGGCTCTCTATAAGTGAAGAGAGTTTGCCTGTTGCAATATCTGCCTTTACTTCATCAAGGAATGAAAGATAGAGTTCTTTTTTATCTTCCGGTGATCCGGGAAGATATTGTCTTTCAATTAATTCAATAGTATCCTGACCTCGTTCAATCAATCTGTCACGCACAGCTTTACGAACGACAGAATCAGAGTCATCCATTAAAGTAATAAGAGATATTAGTTCGTTATCCTGCTTCATAACCTTTCTAGTGACAATTCTATAAGCCTCTTTATAAATGGCTTATAATCGGGCTGGCTTTCGTGGAGGTATCTGTTTGCAATTATACAACAGACTGTAGCAGCGTCATGCCCAAGCAGGGTTGCAAGGCCGGCAATTGCCGAACCCTCCATCTCAAAATTGGTAATTCTGTGATTTTTAAAACGGAAAGATTCAAATTTGGAAACCATATCAGGCATGGCTAGCGGCAATCTCAAAACCCTGCCCTGAGGTGCATAAAAACCTGATGCTGAGATTGTAACACCAGGCAACGTAAAATCGCTCATTGAATCAATGATAGATTTGCTTGCCGGAGCAAAATATGGAGCAGGTAACTCAGGAAGCCAACCTGTATGAAGAACAAATGCCTTTTCCATATCTGCTATGGTAACTCTGTCTCTGCCGGCGTACCAGTTGAGCAGCCCGTCACAACCAACAGATATGTGTGATAATACAAAAGAACCTATTGGTATATCCGCCTGTATTGCGCCTGATGTTCCTATTCTTAGAAGTTTAAGGCGTCTGTGCTTCTCCTTTGGTTTTCTTGTTTTAAAATCAATATTTGCAAGAGCATCCAGCTCATTTACAACAATGTCAATATTGTCAGTTCCAATGCCGGTAGATAAAACTGTTATTCTCTTACCTTTATAATTGCCCGTAACTGTCACAAACTCTCTTGAAGACCTGGTAAACTCCTTTGAATCAAAATAGGATGAAACAAGCTCAACTCTGCCGGGATCACCAACAAGAATCACAGTATCAGCAAGCTCTTCAGGTTTTATATGAAGATGAAAAACAGATCCGTCTCCGTTTATAATAAGTTCTGATGGTGCTATTGAATTCATATATCCCTCCCTTAAATTGCAAAAATAACCATTTGTTTTATACTTTTGTGCAAAATTAAAGCATATGATACAACGATTTCAGACATTATTCCTACTAGCTGCGGCTGCACTACTTTTCTCAATGTTTTTTGGCGTTATGGCCTATACCTCTGAAGAGACCGTTAAATTCAGTTCTGTCTCTGCCCTACTGATTCTAAACATAGTATCATTCGGACTTGCTTTTTCTTCAATATTTTTATACAGACACAGAATAATCCAGATAAGAATTTGCATTTACAACTCAATAATTCTCCTTGGCTTTCAGGGTTGGATTTTGTGGCTCTTTTTTAACAGACCCGATGGTTCAGCGTTTTCAGTAACGGCTGTATTTCCTATAGTTGCTGCCATTCTGAGTTTTACAGCAATGAGATATATTGCAAGAGACGAAGCAATGGTAAGATCTACATCCAGACTCAGGAAATAGGGTTACCTGCTCTCCTCTGTACAGTACTTTTTAATAACGCTGTAAGCTTCAGGAATTCCCAGTTCACCCGCCTTGCTCATATCCATACACCCCTTCTCCTTGTCCTGCAGATATATCTGAACAAGGCCTCTGTTGTAGTAGGCTTCACCTATGTGTGGAAAAAGTTCAATGGCTTTGGAATACTGAATAATTGACTCAGGCAGGTCATTTGAGAGGCAGTACAAATTACCAAGATTGTAGTAAGTATAGGGGAATTCCGGAGACAATTCGGCAGCACGTTTCATATCATGAATGGCAGCCGTATAGTCATAGCTTCTGGTAACATGCTCCTTTACCTTAGCTCTGGTAGCACCGGCATTGTCAAGTGTAAGTACTTGAACATTACTCTCCATTGATGATATAAAATCTATCATTTCAGACTGTAAGGCACCTCTGTTAATGTAGTAAAATATTTGATCGGGCTCAAGTGATATTGCCTGATTGTAACACTCAAGTGCAGTATTGAACTGCTTGTTGCCTGATTCAAGAAGTGCTTTGGCAAAAAGGACCGGGCCGCTTTTCTCTCTTCTTAGCAAAATGTCGGTCTCATTTAAATAGCTGACCTGATTTTCGGCAGGTAACTGAGGAGGTACAGATGTAAACGAGACAGGCATAACCAAACTCGATGTAAATGCTTCCATTTTTTTGTCCTCATACCTGTTTTCCAACGCCACCAGAGCTTTTCTCTCAGAATCCGGACGGAATTTATAAAGCGGTTTTAAACGAATATCAACATCTCTGTACTGAAGAAGTTCGTTGTTAAAATCTCGTTTTGCAAAGTCAGCATCAAGTGCCAGCAAACGGTCATATTTTCTTGTTGTATCGGCAAAGGCAGAAACACCAACAGAGTCTGACTGCATGGACCTGTACTCTCGTACCTTCTTTTGTGCAATGTCAAAATCACTTTTGGCAGAGGTAAACTGACCAAGCTGGTTTTTAACATAAGAGCGATTCATATAGGCATTTGCAAAATCAGGGTAAAGGTTAATAGCCTGTGAATAATCATCCATTGCATCTCTGTATCTGCCCAATTGAACAAAAACAGATGCCCTGTTATAATATGCAAGTACATTATTTGGGTTAATGGTTATAACTCTGTCATAATCATCTATAGCATTGTTATAATCGCCAATCTGTGATCTTATAAGCGCTCTGTTATATAGTGTTAGGGCATTTCCGGGGTCAAGTTCCAGCACCTTTTCCAGATCTGTAAGTGCACCAATAATGTCTTTGTTATCATATCTTACAAGAGCTCTGTTAAAAAATGCAAAGGTGTTTGTACTGTCCAGAGAGATTGCAGAGGTAAGGTCTTCAAGAGCCGGAGCTGTATTCTTTTGCATTATATGAATTCTTGACCTTCTTATATAACCTTCCGGGTCAAATCTGTTAAGGCTAATGGCTGTATTGTAGTCATCCATGGCCTTGAGTGTATCTCCAAGGAAAAGGTGGCTGGCACCACGATTGAGATAGGCATCTCCCACCTTAGAATCACGTCTGATGAATCTGTCAAAATCCTCTACAGCCTTTTCAAATTGCTGTGACAAAAAATAGGTAACCCCTCTGCTGAAGTAAAGACCAATATAACTTGGCCTCAGATCTACAGCCTCTTCCAGGTCTCTTAAAGCAAGATCGTATTTACCTGTACGACTTAATGTTATTGCTCTGTAGTGATAAGCTGGAGTATAAATAGGATTTATTGAAAGTGTACGATCAAAATCAACCTGAGCACCTAAGAAATCTCCAAGATTGTATTTGGCAATTCCTCTGAAAAAATATGCTTCATAAAGATTTGTGTCGAGTTGAACCAATACGTTAAACTGTTCTATTGCGTTTGAGTATTTCCCCTCTATCAATGCCTGTCTGCCTCTGAAAAAAAACTGCTGTTTGTCATATTGTGCGAATAGAGTTGTAAACACAAGCAGATTGACAACCAATATTAGTAATACTCTTCTCATTTTTTCTTCTGTTTAATGTTTTTGTTATTATCAAGCCATTCAGGTCTGGCGACTTTGTTCATAAGATCCTGAATGTCGGTTGCCCTCGTGCTTACATATGGTCCCGGTCTGTCTGCCCTTCGTCTCAAAGGGTTTGGAAGTGTAGCTGCAATAAGAGCACTCTCTCTCTGTGTCAATTTTTGTGCCGATTTTTTGAAAAGGTTTTGTGCTGCAGCCTCTGCCCCATAATACCCTTTTCCCATTTCAGCCACATTTAGGTAAACCTCCATAATGCGCTTTTTACCCCAAATATACTCTATACCAACTGTGAACCAGGCTTCCAGTCCCTTTCTTACCCACGATCTGGAAGGGATTAAAAAAACATTCTTTGCCGTTTGCTGAGAAATGGTACTGGCTCCCCTTAACCTTTTTCCCATTTTTTCTGCATCAAAGGCATTATTTATCTCAATCCAGTCAAAGCCTTTATGTTCCATAAAGCGATTGTCCTCAGAAGCAATAACTGCCATTACCATATTCGGGGATATCATCTCAAGAGGCATCCATTTTTTATGTGTTTTAAAGGTTTCATCACCAACATTTTCTATTGAACGTATAGCCATCAGGGGAGTATACCATACAGGCACCCATTTAAGAATAAGAATCCAAAAAAATGAGGTAGCAACAAAAAGCAGAGGCAGGTACAAAAACAGAATCTTTAAACACTTCAAGATTCTGGTTTTAAGCATTTTGCGCTTTCTATTGGATGTAGTACCTCTTTTATTTTTCATTATTGGTGGTAAAACAATTATTTTTGACAAATATAAAAAATTATAAATGTATAAAGTTATCAAAACAATATTAGTTGCCTGGCTTGTTCTCTCTCCATTTTTATTGTTTTCCCAAAATAAAACTCCCGAATTCTACACATCTCAACTCTCGGCTGACAAACTGCAGAGTTCGGTCTCATTTATTGCCAACGATCTTACTAAAGGTAGACAGACCGGAACTCCGGGAGCACTTATTACCGCTTCCTATATTCGTTCCGAACTCGAAAGGATGGGTTTGATCCCCTTTTACAGTCACACACTCTCACAAAGCTTCAGAATAGATTCAGCACAAATTGGAAGAAACATCATCGGAGTACTTAATGCTCAGTACTATACAGATCAATACATTGTAATCTCAGCCCATTATGACCATTTGGGCATTATAGGGGGTCAGATTTACAACGGTGCAGACGATAACGCATCAGGAGTAGCTTCACTCCTGGCTATTGCAGAGCTTTTTGCAAAGATGAAAAGTGAAAGGGATGGCCCAAAAAAGAATATCATTTTTGCCTTTTTCGATGGCAAAGAGAGCAGTATGGCCGGTTCGGAATATTTTACAGCAATGCTTCCGGTAAAAAAATCTCAAATAAGACTGAATATAAATATTGATCAGATCGGCTGTACTTTTGCACCTCCCGGTGATAACAAAAATTATCTTTTGTATGTTGCCGATTCAAAAGTAAGGGGTAATATTCGAAAAGATTTGGATATAATCAGGCGTTTTTATCTGCCCGATATGGATCTGGACCACACTTTTTATGGTAGCCCATCGTTTTATGAGCTCTTTATGAGAACATCAGACCATTATAGCTTTTCAAAGGCAGGAATTCCTTCAGTAATGTTCACCTCAGGGATACATATGCATACCTATAAACCTACTGATGTACATTTTTTTATTGACTATACTGCACTGCTTGAGAGAACCAAACTAATATTTCTCTTTGCAGACCGTTATATAAAGATATCAGGATATTAATTTGGGGGCAAGAGCCAATGCGGTATAGCTATTGCTGTGCTTGACAAGATCTTCGGGTGTTCCGGCAAAAACAACTCTGCCTCCACCCTCTCCGCCTTCGGGGCCCATATCTATAATCCAGTCTGCACATTTAACCACATCCATATTGTGTTCAACAACAATAACGGTATGCCCCCTGGCAATAAGTGCATTAAATGAGTCTAGAAGTTTCTTTATGTCATGGAAATGGAGTCCGGTAGTTGGCTCATCAAAGATGAATAAAATTGACTCGTTACCGGAATCTTTTCCAAGAAACGAAGCAAGCTTAACTCTCTGACTCTCACCTCCTGAAAGAGTGCTGCTGCTTTGACCTAGCTGAACGTAAGAGAGTCCGACTGCTCTTAGAGGCTCCAGCTTTTCTGCAATTCTTTGTGCTGCTGCCTCCTTTTGGGATGAAAAGAATTCGATTGCCTCTAAAACACTCATATTAAGAATGTCGTTAATATTCTTCTCTTTGTACCTCACCTCAAGAACATCTTGTTTAAACCTTTTTCCTGAACATGACTCGCAAACCATCTGTACGTCAGCCATGAATTGCATTTCAATATTTATCACTCCATCTCCCTGACATTCAGGACATCTGCCTCCATCAATATTGAAAGAAAAGTGTGAATGGCCGTAACCGTTTGCCTTTGCATATGGCTGCTCCGAATAAAGTCTTCTGATTTCGTCGTAAACCTTGAGGTAGGTAGCAGGATTTGATCGTGTAGATTTTCCTATAGGGTTTTGGTCAATATATTCAACTGATGTTATTTTAGAAATATCACCTGAAATCTCTTTGTGAATGCCTGGTTTTTCACCAAACTGATTAATCTTTCTGTTTAGTGCCGGGTAGAAAATATCTCTGATAAGAGTTGACTTTCCCGATCCGCTCACTCCGGTAATGGTTGTAAACACTTTTAGAGGAAACTTAACATCAATCTCCTTAAGGTTATGTTCTGCGGCTCCTGTGATATTGACAAAACTACTCCATTCTCTTCTTGTTTTTGGAATACCGATTTTTTCTCTTCCCTGTAAATAAGCTAATGTAAGGCTTTTAGATCCGTTATCTGCAGATATTATCTCATCAATACCTCCCTGAAAAACCAATTCTCCACCGTAACGTCCGGCTTCAGGCCCAATATCAATAAGTTGATCTGCCTCTCTCATTATCTCTTCGTCATGTTCTACAATGAGTACGCTGTTACCTAGGTCACGAAGCTCTTTAAGCACATTAATAAGCCTTCCTGTGTCTCTTGGGTGAAGTCCTATGCTTGGTTCATCCAGAATATAGAGCGAGCCCACAAGGCTGCTTCCTATCGAATTTACAAGATTTATCCGTTGACTCTCTCCGCCACTTAGAGTATTGGAAGGGCGATTAAGGGTAAGATAAGGTAGACCTACAGAAATAAGACATCTCAGCCTGTTTTTAATCTCTTTTATTGGTCTCTCAGCAATTTTCGCTTCGTATTCAACAAGATTTAATCCATTTATGAATTCAAACAAATCTGAAATACTCATATCTAAAAGATCGGTTATTGTTCTGTCACCCACCTTTACATATAGAGCCTCCTTTCTAAGTCGCTTACCCATACAGGATTTACATATTGACTTACCTGTATATCTGCTTTGAAGATATTTGTACTGGATTTTATATCTGTTCTTCTCAACCATTTTAAAGAAGTCATCAATACCGGTGAAATATTCGTTACCGCTCCACAGAATAAGCTTCTCGCTCTCCGATAAATTCTTATATGGTTTATGTATGTGAAAATCAAATTTATGAGATGATGAAATAAGCTGTTCATAATAGCTTTTCATTGTCTCACCACGCCAGCAGGCAATTGCCTCCTGGTAGATACTCAATGTTGGGTCCGGAATAACCAGAGTTTCGTCAATTCCGGGGATTTTGCCGTAACCCGAACACTCCCGGCATGCTCCAAGAGGATTATTGTAACTGAACAGCAGATCTGATGGCTCCTCAAATATTATCCCGTCTCTTTCAAACAGTGTTGAAAAGCTTTTTATTGTTTTGCCTGATAAAATAAAAATTGTCTCTCTCTCATTTTCAGAGGCCTTATTCACTGCAAATGCTGTCTGGAGTGAATCGTACAGTCTGTTTTCTGTCTCCTCGTCATCCAGATTTATAACCCTGTCAACAAGAAGGTAAACCTCTCCTTTTACAGGTAACTCACCGGAAAGCGCACTCTCAATTCTAACAATCTCGCCATTAGCATAAAGCCTGGTAAAACCATCTTCTTTAAGTTCAAGCAATCTCTCGGTAAGCCTCTCTTTATCTTTCCATCCAATTGGAGCAAGAATAAACAGGGCTTCATTAACAGGCAGCCCCTTAATATAGTTGATTACATCGGCAGGTGTGTCTCTTTTGACCTCTCCCCCACTAATCGGAGAGTAAGTTTTTCCAACTCTAGAATACAATAATCTCAGATAATCATATATCTCGGTTGATGTCCCTACTGTTGATCTTGGATTTCTGGTGTTTACCTTTTGCTCTATAGCAATTGCAGGAGGAATTCCGGATATTTCGTCAACATCGGGCTTTGACATTCTTCCAAGAAACTGCCGGGCAAAGGAAGAGAGGCTTTCGACAAATCTTCTTTGCCCTTCGGCAAAGAGAGTGTCAAAGGCAAGACTTGATTTTCCGGAGCCTGAAATACCGGTAATTACAACTAACTTGTCTCTGGGAATGTCAAGGCTTATGTTTTTAAGGTTATTTAATCTTGCCCCTTTAATTTTGATATACTTATTCTGCATCCTTTGCGTTGAGTTATAAATTTGAAATCCTGCCCACAGATTTTACCCCTTTAATTTTCTTTAAATTAAAGATGAGTTTATCCAGTTGCTGATTGTTTGAGACAGCTACCTGTAGCTTTGCCTCCAGTTTTCCTTTTTGTTCGGTAAAAGAAAAATGTCTTAATGAGATATTTAAAGAATTAATTATTTCAAGTATATGCTGACCTGCTCCCATCTCTTCATAACCGCTTATTCTGAGAGCCGCCTGAAAACTGTGACCGGTAGTACTCTCCCTCCATTTAACTCTTTGTATTCTGTATGGATAGTTATCAATTAATCTGGTTGCATTGGGGCAACTCATCCTGTGAATTTTTATCCCTTCTCTTATGGTCACAAAGCCAAAAACCTCATCACCCATAATTGGGTTACAGCACTTTGCAAGTTTAAAACCAACATTGTTAACCTTTTCGTCAATAATAAGGTAATCAGACTCTCCATGTCTGATACTTTTTTCGGGTTTCATAACGTAACCTGAGAGAGGTACAGGATCTTTTGATTCTGCAGCCTCCTCTTTGGCAGTCAGTACACCCTTGATATCAGAAATATCTATCTTCTCCTCTGCAAGTGCAACATAAAACTCAGATGCTGTTTTGAATTTATAGTTTTTTAGCAAAAACCCCAGAGTATCATCATTGGATTCAATCTTCCAATTTGACATTCTCCTCTCCAATAGCTCCTTGCCCTCTTCTGCTCTTTTTCCGGTCTCCTCTTTAAGTTTTTGTTTGATTTTTGCCCTTGCTTTCGATGATACCACATAATTGAGCCAATCTCTTGAAGGTCTCTGGTTTTTAGTGCTCATTATCTCAACCACATCACCAGTTTTTAATCTCTCTCTGATTGATGCCGGTTTTCCGTTAATTTTTGCTCCGGAACATTTCAAACCTAAATTTGTATGAATATCAAATGCAAAGTCAAGTACGCAGGATTCTGCAGAAAGTCTTCTTAAGTCGCCGTCTGGAGTAAATACAAATATCTCGTTTAATGTAAAATCTGAATTTTCTGAAGAATCTGCAAGTCCTCCTCCTTCCAGTAATTTTTTTACACCTGACAGCCAGGTTGCAAGACCGTGCTCACTTTTAACCCCTTTATAAAGTGCATGAGATGCGTATCCATTTTCTGCAACATCATCCATTCGTTTGGTCCTGATCTGAACTTCAATGATATGACCATCTTTTGTGCTGACGGTTGTGTGCAGAGATTCATATCCGTTCGCCTTTGGTACTGTTATCCAGTCTCTTAATCTATTTATATCAGGAGTATAGTTCTCAGTTACAATTGAATAAACCTTCCAGCACAACTCCTTCTCACTCTCAGGCGGAGAATCAATTACAATTCTTATAGCAAATACGTCGGCAACAGACTCGAATTGAATTTGCTGCTTAACCATCTTTTTATGAATTGAATAGGCTGTTTTTGTTCGGCTTTTAAGTTGATATTTGATTCGAGCCTTTTTCAACCCTAATTCTATAGGTTTGATAAACAGATCGGTCAGTCTTTTTCTCTCCTGCTCACCTGTTTTAAGTTTATTGGAAATTGTTCTGAAGTTTTCGAGATCGGTGTATTTGAAGGAGAGATCCTCCATTTCACTCTTAATGTTGTATAAACCAAGTTGGTGAGCAAGCGGAGCATATAATAAAAGAGTTTCGGTTGCCTTTTTTATCTGATTTGATTTTGAAAAAATATCCAGACTTCTCATCACCTCCAGTCTATCGGCAAGCTTAATAAGAGTAACTCTTGGGTCACCTGAATAACTGACAATAAGCTTTCTGTAATTTTCTGCCTGAAGACCTGTGTCTTTGGGTTTAATACCCGAAATTTTATTCAGAGCAGTAGCCATCGAAATTATCTCATCCGGAAAAAATTTTTTATAATTATCCAGTAAAGAGTTATTTCGCCTTGAAGCCTCATGCAGGAAAACTGATGCTATTGCAGATGGCATCAAACCCATTTCGGTCGCAACAATTTGGGCTACTGCCTCAATATGCTGTGTAAATGGTAACCCATTGCCTCTTTTCTCCTCTAAAAGAGCAACTTCGGCAATTTTATAAGCCTCACTGATCCATCTCTGCTCGTCTTCAGTAGAGATTTTTATAAACTTTTCAAGTTTTTGCGAAAACATAATCAGCTTTTTTCAAGTAACCTTTTAAGGGCATTCATCTCATCCCTGAATTTGGCAGCCCTTAGAAAATCGAGCTCCAATGCAGCTTCCTCCATTTTAAGTTTAGATGCAATAATTGCCTCCTTCAACTGTGAAGGATTAAGCATTGCCAGTACAGGATCTGCAAGCAGAGGATTTGCCTCCTCTTTTTCCAATGAATAGTCTCTTACCTTCCCTAAAACATTTCTGACCTCTTTAACAATCTGTCTAGGCAGAATGTTGTGTTTAATGTTGTAATCCTGCTGTTTTTTTCGTCTTCTTTCTGTCTCTTCGATAGTCAAAGCCATAGAACGGGTGATGGTATCTGCATACATAATAACCCTCCCCTCTACATTCCTTGCTGCTCGGCCGGCAGTTTGAGTAAGTGCTCTTGCTGATCTTAAAAAACCCTCTTTATCGGCGTCCAAAATTGCAACAAGTGATACCTGAGGCAGGTCAAGTCCCTCTCTGAGAAGGTTTACACCAATTAAGACATCAAAGCGACCGGCCTGAAAATCCTCAAGAATCTCAATCCTTTCCATAGTATCGACATCTGAGTGGATATAGCGACATCTTACAGATATTTTTGTAAGGTACTTATCCAGCTCTTCGGCCATTCTCTTTGTGAGTGTAGTTACAAGCACCCGTTCATCTTTATCAGCTCTTATCCTTATCTCTTCCAGAAGGTTATCAATTTGATTTTTTGTTGGTCTCACCTCAATCGGAGGATCAAGGAGTCCGGTTGGTCTTACTACCTGCTCAACAATAAGGCCCTGAGATACTCCAAGCTCATAATCTGCCGGAGTTGCGCTTACAAACACCCTCTGCCCAATAATGTTTTCAAACTCTTCAAACTTCAAAGGTCTGTTATCGGCAGCAGCAGGCAGTCTGAATCCATATTCGATGAGGGTCACCTTTCTGGATCTGTCTCCACCGTACATTGCCCTAACCTGAGGTATGGTAACATGGCTCTCATCTATGAAGGTGATAAAATCATCGGGAAAATAGTCAATCAGACAAAATGGCCTCATTCCGGCTGTTCTTCCGTCAAAATATCTTGAATAATTTTCAATTCCGGAGCAGTAGCCTATCTCTTTGATCATTTCAAGGTCATATTCCACTCTCTGCTTAAGCCTCTTTGCCTCCATATGCTTTCCGATCTCTGTAAAGTAATCGAACTGCTTAAGCATATCATCCTGGATCTGTGCTACACCGGCTTTTGTACGCTCTCTGGTTGTAACAAAAATATTTGCAGGATAGACTGCTATCTCATCCAGGACTTCAACCAGAGCGCCTGATATGGGGTCAAACAACTCAATGTTCTCCACCTCATCACCAAAAAAAATAACCCTGACAGCAGTGTCAGAATATGCAGGGTATATATCAACTGTGTCTCCTTTTACTCTAAAAACACCTCTTTTAAATTCATTTTCGTTACGCGAGTACAGGCTGTCAACAAGAGCGTAAAGGAGTTTACTTCTGGAGAGAACCTGACCCCTGTTTATTTTAATTGTGTTGCGGTGAAAGTCTTCCGGGTTTCCTATTCCGTACAGGCAGGAGACACTGGAAATCACAATAACATCTCTTCTTCCTGACAACAATGCACTTGAAGCAGAAAGACGTAATTTCTCAATTTCGTCATTTATGCTCAGATCTTTTTCGATATAGGTGTCAGTGACGGGCATGTATGCTTCAGGTTGGTAATAGTCATAATAAGAGACAAAATACTCAACAGCATTATCAGGGAAAAAGGATTTAAACTCTCCATAAAGTTGTGCAGCCAGAGTTTTGTTGTGACTAAGAATCAGGGCAGGTCTCTGGAGTTTCTCAATTACATTGGCCATTGTAAAAGTCTTACCCGACCCGGTAACTCCCAGAAGGGTTACGGCATCAACACCTTGATTGAGGTGGTTGGTAAGTTGTTCAATTGCCTCCGGTTGATCACCGGTTGGACTGAATTTTGACGAGAGTTTAAAGCCCATAAACTATTTTAATGATTTTTTCACTTCAGAGAGATAGTCTTCTAGACCTCTTACAACCTTTATCATCATATCTTTCTGGAATTTTGGACTAGCAAGAAGCTCTTCTTCCGGTAACGAACTCATAAACAGAGCCTCTACAAGTACAGAGGGAAACTCAGTTGGTGCGTTAAGAGCAAAATTAAAGTTGCCAATCAGCCCAAAGTTCTTTATGTTAAGCTCTAAAAGCCTTTTCAAAATATTTTCTGCCAAAGGTCTGTATTCAATATGTCTGTAATAGGTACTGGTACCCATCTCTCTCAAAGGATGTCCTCCGGCATTGCAGTGAACAGATATTACAAGATCTACATTGGCTTTTTTGAAAATATCGACTCTCTCCTGCATTGAAACATCAACATCTTCAGATCTGCTCAAAACTACTCTTGCTCCCTTTTTCTCGAGCTCTTCCTTTAACATATATGTCATTGCAAGATTAAAGTCTTTCTCTCTTAATCCCGAAGTGCTGACAGCTCCTGTTGCCGAACCACCATGACCGGCATCAACCCCAATAACCATTCCTTTAAGAGTAGGTTCAGGGGTATGTCTAATTGTAATATCCAGAGAGTTACCAACATAGTCAACGCTGTAACCCCAACTGTATTTGTCTTTCAGATATATAATTGCAGTGAAAACATCCGGAGCAGTCTGGCGGTAGTGAACATAATCCACAGCCTTGAGGTCCAGATATTGTGTAATCCAGTTAGAGTTGCATGCTGCACCGTGAATCTCAACCATCAGACGGTTGGGGTCACTCTCTCTATATATGATATAAGGCTGACGCTCCTGAAGAGCAATTCTTATTCTGTCTGCTTTACCGGCATTTGTTACGCTCCACGAACTGGTAAGTGAGAAGGGAGGTTTGGTACCAAAAGGGACATTCTCGGTGAACTGTTTTGGGATATAGGCATAGCCATTCTGCGACAGTTTAACCTTGTACAAATTATTAACGGAATCCATGAGTTCAAGTTTGATACCCTCAGCTAAAAAGTTTATCTTTGCACCGCCGAGCCGATCCTCTCCGGCACCATAGTTAAGATAGGCACCCTTCTTTGTCATAACTAACCGGTTAGGATAGTATAAATCGGTTTTCGTTCTTTGCAGAGGAACAGCAATTTTATAGTGAACCGAGAATGTAACACTCTCTTCCGAAGTACCTTTTACGGATCTCACTGATATCTCGTTGTCCCCTTCAACTAATGAAAGTTCGGCACCAAAAGATCCGGTAGAGTATTGTTTAACCAAAAGATTATTGATATATATCGCAGAACCTGGAATGGCGACTCCGGTAACAAAGTGAACAGGAGTGAAAACAGTATCTGTTTTACCCCTTACAATCCTTAAGGTTGAGTTGTTCTGAGCAATTGCAGTAGCTGAAAAAATCAGAGTCAAAATGAGGGCTGAAATAAGTTTAAGGTTAGTTTTCATGGCTTGATATTTGCTAATTATGAGAAACACAAATTTAGATAAAAATGGGAAGTATTCATAGTAACAGATCACTGTTCCCCGGCCTCTTCATAATGATTGGGCTTATCTTCCTGGGAATCTTCATCAAAAGTGCAGTAGTATCCCTTAAATCATACGACAGGGTTGTAACAGTAAAAGGTCTTGCAGAGGTAGAGGTACCGGCAAACAAAGTAATATGGCCCGTTGTGTACAAAGAGATTGGCAACGACCTCTCCGTCCTTTATAACGCCATTAATCAGAAGAATAAAATAATCATAGATTATCTTAAGTCCAAAGGGCTCGATGAGAGTGAAATTTCGGTCGCAGCACCTCAGATCATTGATATGAATGCCGAAAGGTATCAGAGTCAGCCCTCAAGTTACAGGTACAACATAACTAGCATTCTAACTGTAACATCAGATAAGGTTCCTTTGGTGATGAATATAATATCTACTCAGTCAGAGCTACTGAACAAAGGTGTTGCACTTACAGCGGGTGAATACCAGTATATGACTCAGTATTTCTACACCGGTCTGAATGATATCAAACCACAAATGATAGAAGAGGCTACCTCTAATGCCAGAGCTTCGGCAGAGAAATTTGCCCGTGACTCAGGCAGTAAGCTCGGTAAAATTAAAAGAGCCAATCAGGGTCAGTTTACAATATCGGACCGTGATGCAAACACCCCTCATATTAAAACCATAAGGGTTGTGAGCACAATTGACTACATGCTAAAAGATTAAATGCATATAAAGAAGATTAAGTGCATAAAAAGAAAAAGTATTAAATATACATATTGATTAAAATCAAACATTAAAGTAATTATGGAAATTTGTAACGTACACGCCCGCGAAATTCTCGATTCACGCGGAAATCCAACAATCGAAGTAGATGTTCAACTCCTTTCAGGAGCATTTGGCAGATATGCAGTTCCTTCAGGAGCATCTACAGGTGCTAACGAAGCTCTTGAGCTAAGAGACGGTGACAAATCACGCTACCTTGGAAAAGGTGTTCTTCAGGCAGTTAAAAATGTGAATGAAGTTATTGCCCCTGCAATTATGGGTATGAGTGCCCTAAATCAGACACAAATAGATAAATTCCTCATCGAACTTGACGGTACACCAACCAAATCTAAACTTGGTGCCAACGCAATTTTAGGAGTATCACTTGCAGTTGCAAGAGCCGCTGCCGACTATCTTCAGATACCACTTTACAGGTATATCGGAGGGACAAATGCAGTTACATTACCTGTTCCAATGATGAATATCATCAATGGCGGTTCACACTCAGATGCCCCTATCGCATTCCAGGAGTTCATGATTCGTCCAATTGGAGCGCCAAGCTTTAAAGAGGCTTTGAGAATGGGCGCAGAGGTATTCCACAATCTTAAGAAAATATTCCATGACAGAGGTCTGAGCACCGCTGTTGGTGACGAGGGTGGTTTTGCTCCAGCACTTAAGGGTACAGAAGATGCTCTTGATTCAATTCTTGCAGCTATTAAGAAGGCAGGATATGAGGCAGGTAAAGACATTACAATAGCCCTTGACTGTGCTGCAAGCGAATTCTATAAAGATGGAATTTATGACTATTCAAAATTTGAAGGCCCTCAGGGTGCAAAGAGAAATGCAGCTGAGCAGGTAGAATACCTGAAGTCACTCGTTGCAAAATACCCGATCGATTCTATCGAAGATGGTATGGATGAGCAGGACTGGGATGGATGGAAACTCCTTACTGATGTTCTTGGTTCACAGATCCAACTGGTTGGAGACGACAATTTCGTTACAAATGTTAAGTTTCTGAAGAAAGGTATTGAGATGGGTTGCACCAACTCAATTCTGATTAAGGTTAATCAAATCGGAACTCTTACTGAAACTCTTAACGCTATTGAACTTGCTCACCGCAACAAATTTACTACTGTAACATCACACCGCTCAGGAGAGACAGAAGACTCAACAATTGCAGACATAGCAGTTGCTACAAATTCCGGTCAGATTAAAACCGGCTCACTAAGCCGTTCAGACCGTATGGCAAAATACAACCAACTTCTCAGAATCGAAGAAGAACTTGGAGACCTTGCACAATACGGCAGAAAGTAATCTCTGCACCATAACACACAAATAAAACAACCCCGAAATCGGGGTTGTTTTTTTATGTTTATATATTATTCCGCGAAACTAAAACATCCCGGTATCTCTGTCCGCATTTTGCAGTTTGCTGGCCTTCTCGTGATACTTAATGCCTTTGAAAATATTATATTTAACGCCTAAGACTATCATCGATTTATTATCATCAATCCAGTTAAAGCTGCTGTATTTTACCAAACTCTCCGGTATGGTTGATGTCCTATATTTTGATTTGGTAAGGAACCAAAAGCAACTTGCAGAAATCACAAGATCTCCTTTTGTGTAGTTTAAGTTTATATATGACTGATTTTCATTTGTTGACAAGTAAGGTCCGTTAAGATATTTACCTACAATATTCCCAAGAAAACTGGCATTCCAGTTTTTGTACTGAAAAATAATCTGGTACCATAATGGAGCATATGTGTGTGAGAAATCTCCCGCCAAAGAGCTTGAAAGATCTGTTTTCAGAAGCTGTCCCTGGAATCGTAATGATAAGATATTGTTTTTAAAAGGCTTTATAGTTCCCGAATAGACTCCTCCATATGTTTTTGACCAATTTCCATTCTCCGATGCAAGAATAATGTAATCAATTCCCTGAGAGAAATAGTTACTTATTGGTCTTTCAGTATGTCTGTACATTGCACTGACCTTAACATCCAGAAATTTTGAGCTCCATCCCCAGTCAAGGTTAATTTCGTTTGAAATGCTGTGTCTCAGCTCGGGATTACCCTGTCTTATAATATGTTCAGTCATATATACTCTGTTATTGCTAAGCTGAGCAATACTTGGCTCTGACGAGTACATTTTGTACTGAAAAGACAATACCCCTCCCTTTCCGGCGTTATATCCAAGTACTGCGGAGGGTCTGAAAACCCAATCGTCAAACTTCTGAGTATAAGTATCTCTTCTTATATTACTAAGTCCCAGACTTGCCTTGTATGAAAATTTCCCCGACTTCCCCGAGATCTCTGAATATACATAGTTTTTAAGAAATGAAGTCTGGTAATCGATGTTCTCAAAACTATTTTCCACAGTAGAGTTAAGTTTATTTGCCTCTATGGAGTAACCGGCGTTTAACCTCAACTTAGAAAACTCAGCAGAATAATTTATCTCACCAATGAATGAGATTTTATTGTTTTTCTCTATCATATTGTCCTCAAGTTCAAGTGCCCCACTTTGGTTATACTCTTTTTTCGAGTATTCATTATATGTAACAAATCCTGTTCCAACCAGGTTAATTGCAAGCTCCTGCTTGTTTTTCAGTTGTTTCCAGAAATATATATCAGCAGTAGGGCCAACGATCGATGCTTTACGCATGTCAGTACCGCTTTTGCTTTCGCTCTCATCACCCTCCTGATAATCAATATCAGAAATATTAAATCCATGGCGGGTAGTAAAATTAGGAGAAACTTTAATTTTAAGTGAATAATCTGATTCCTTCTGGTTTATAAACATCAGGTTAATGTAGTTATCATCATACCCAAAGGCCGATTTTGAGCTCTGAAATCTCTGCATTCTTATACCATTGAACATATAATCATATGATGTTTCGATAGTGTTTTTCTTGTAGTTTCTATGGTATAAAGAGTAATCAGCTCCAAACTGGCTTCTCCCTTTGTTATATTTAAAATAGAGCATTTCGTTTCCAAAACCGGTATTGAAAGCCGAGGATAAATTACCACCTGCAGCAATTCCATCCTCTCTTATTTTTGTTATGATATTAAGGACACTTCCAAACTCGGCATACCTAGCAGGTGGAATATCATAATGTTCAATTCTGGATATATGCTCCGGCTTAATGGTTTTCAACTCAATCTCATTTGCATTCATTCCGTTAATCAGGATTTTTACCGCTTTACCAGTCGCAGAAGAAATTTTTTCATTTGCAGGATCATAAATTACCTGAGGAATAATTGTTGTGAGCTCAAGTGCGCTTGAAGCACCTTTGATATCAGAAGGTAGAACAATGAATGTTGTTTTGTCACTCTGAATTTTTGTTCTGCTCTCCTGCACTGCAGCAGGACCAAGAACTTTGAAATCGGTTTCCATGACATGGTTTAACATCAGAGTATTGCTTCCTCCATTTATGAGTCTCAAGTTCTCCTTTAGATTTTTGTAACCCATAAATGAAATCACAAGAAGATAATTGTCTTCTTTGATCTCTTGAAACGCATAATTACCGTTTAAATCAGTAATTGCTCCATATTTAAGCTCTGTTGTGTCGGACAAATTGTATATTACAACATTTGCAAAAGGCACTGGCATGTTTTCGTTATCTTTAACACATCCCTTTATTGAAACCTGAGAATAAATCGTATTTACTGACAATAGAACAGCCAATACTCCAATGCTAAAAATTCTTAGAAACTTAATCATCATTTTTTCGTAGTTATAAAAGTTTACTAGTTAAAATTAAACCTTCTGAAATTTTTTAAGGAACTAAAACACCTGTATTAGTTAATGAAAGAGTTCAAACAGTCAAATATCTCTTTAAATGAGAGTTCAGGTTAGTTCAACACAAAATTTGAAGATATCCAACTAACAGACGAAAATAAATGATAAAAAGTTGCATAAAAGGAAAATCTCCGCGCCACTTTGTGGTAACTGCTTAGTTATGTGCATAATAAAAACAAGCCAACTTTCGGGGTTCACATCAGTATAAATTGGCTCATTTTAAACACATTAATAATCTGAGATATACCACAAACTGGCGTGGAGGTTTTTTTTTATATCTTTGAAATCCAAAATTTTTAAACAATGAATTTAACCAAACAAAGGTTTTTTAAGACATTTTCGATATTACTGTTGGTTTCGGTAACGCTTACATTAAAAGCAACTAATAAACAATCAGTTTATCGCAGTCCAAAACAAAATACTAATCTAAGTGCAAGTGCTGCTCAGCTTTCAGATGCCCAAAATCAAGAGAAATTTCTTACACATTACGAGAAGCACAACTTCAACCGCACACCAAGATTTGACGAGACTGTTGCTTTTTGTAAATTGTTGTCTGACAACTCAAAAATGATAAATTTCATAACCATTGGTAAGACGCCTCAGGGTAGAGAAATTCCTTTGTTAATACTGGATCGGGACGGATTGACCAATCCCGAAGCTATAAGAGCCAAAGGGCGTGCTATTGTTTTGGCCGAGGCAGCTATTCATGCCGGAGAGCCCGATGGCAAAGATGCAGGTCTGATGCTGATGAGAGATATTGCCATCTACAACATGTATCCCGGAATACTTGATAACGTAACATTGCTTTTCATACCAGTAATAAATCCTGACGGACACGAAGATTTTGGAAGTCATTACAGAATAAATCAGAATGGACCTGAAGAGGTAGGCGCAAGATTTACCTCCCAAAGGCTAAATATGAACCGTGACTTTATCAAAGCAGATGCTCCTGAAACCAGAGCACTTCTTAAACTATACTCAAAATGGATGCCTGAACTCTTTATTGATATCCATGTAACAAACGGAGCAGATTTTCAGTACGTTACAACTTATGGCCTTGATCATTGCGGTTTCCTTGCCCCAAATATGTTCAAATGGACAAAGGAGGTATTTGAAAAAGAGCTTAATAAAAAGATGGCGGATTCAGGATATCCAATTTTTCCATATTTTGAGTTCAACAGCTATACAAATCCAAGAGCCGGTGTGCTCCCCGATAATTTTCCTCCTCAGTACTCAAACGGATATGCTTCGGCAAACAACAGAATCGGAATGTTAATTGAGAATCATATTTATAAACCATATAAAGAGAGAGTTACTTCGGCATATAAAATCATAAAACACTCTATTGAAATAGTTGGAAAAAATGCCGGTCATTTGATTAATCTTACAAAAGAGGCAGATAAATATATAGCATCAGCCAAATTCAGGGCAGATTCGCTTCCGCTACTCTTTACTCACGATCTAAAGGACAGCACTATTGTAGATTTTCTGGCATGGGCAGATAAGACAGAAACAAGCTCACTTTCAGGAGCTAAATGGACTTACTCAGACAGAAACGCTCCAATCACAATTAAGATGCCCCTCTTTACATCTTACAAACCTGAGTTAAAGGTAAAGCTACCTGATGCCTACCTTATTCCTCAGGAGCAAACAGAGACAATTCATCTATTGGATGTACATGGAATTAAATACGAGAGATTAAGCCACGATTCAGAATATGATGTTGAAACTTACCGTTTTGCCAATCCCAAATGGTCTCAGTTTCCTTACGAAGGGAGGGTAACATTAACTGCAGATTATACAACTCAAAAAGAGAAAGTTACATATAGAAAAGGAGATATTATAGTTACAACTTCTCAGCCTAAAGTTAAGATATTGGCTCATATGCTGGAACCAAAATCTCCTACATCCCTTGTCTACTGGGGCTTTTACAACCTATGGGCGAGGCCTTCGACAGAGTTCTGGATTAGGTTAAATTACATGGAGGTTAAGGGCAGAGAGATGCTGGAAAAGGATGAGGCTTTGCGTGCAGAGTTTGAGAGCAAAAAAGCAAACGACCCTGAATTCGCCTCAAATCCTAACGCAATCCTGCAGTTTTTTATGTCAAAAGTGCGCGAAAACGTTGAACCCAATGCCAACAGATACCCTGTTGGCCGATTAATGAATTAATTGTCTGGGAAAATTTTAAACACTTTAAATTTAACGCTGCTAAATAACATTATTCATTAACGCTGATCTTTAAGCAGGTACAAATCTTTTTCAGATATTAATCTGTTTTTTAGAATTTAAAGACTCCGGAAAAACAGAAGGTCGCTTATAACAAAGAGGGCAAACAAAATGGCTGCATAACCATTAGCAGTGAAAAAAGCAGCATTTATTCTTGAAAGGTTTTTTGGCGTTACAATCAGGTGTTGCCACAGTAACAGCAATGAAAAAATTGCAGCACCTGCGATATATAACCAACTCAAATGACCCGCATTAACAACAACTGATTCACCATCACTTATTGTGTTTAAGCTTTCGTTTAGAATCAATCGACTTTTATTTACTGTAAAATAGAAGATTACTAATAGAGGCACAATCAGTGAATGGCCAACAGATGAAATTATGAGCCCTACCCTTTTCCCAAATAATTGTGGCACTGAATGTAATTTATTGGCTGCATCAAACTCCTCATCTGCCAAAGCATAAATAATGTCAAACCCACTTACCCAAAGCAATACAATCATCGATAAAATAACCGGAGCCAGAGCAAATTCACCAGTCACACTCAGATAAGCTCCTGTTGGTGCTATAGCAAGGCCTAAACCCAGAACATAATGGCAGAGTGCAGTATATCTCTTCATAAGACTATACCCAAGCACAACCATCAATGCCGGAAACGACAATAAAAATGTCAATCCATTAATGAAATAGGCAGCTGTTATGAAAAGTAAGGAGTTAACAATCACAAAAATCAATACAGATTCCGGCTTTAGAACCTTAGCAGGCAACTCTCTGCCGGCAGTTCTGGGATTTCTCAAATCAAACTCTCTGTCAAGATATCGGTTGAAACCCATTGCGGCATTGCGAGCTGTTACCATTGATGCCAAAACAAGCAGAAGCAACTGCCATGTAAAGCGGTGATCTGTTGTTGTAATTGCCAGGACAAATCCAATCAGTGCAAATGGTAAGGCAAATACAGTATGCGAAAATTTCACAAGACTCAGAAAATCAGAGAGTGTCTTAATCACAGACTTTGCCATAGAGTGTTTGTTATGTTAACGAAGAGTAGCTCCAAACTTATTCATAAAGGCTGTAAGAAGTTTGTTCATGACATCTTCGACATATTTGTCGGTGAGTGTTTTCTCAAGATCCTGAAGAGTAAAGCTGATTGCATACTGCTTCTTTCCATCTGGAATTTTGTCTCCCCTGTATACATCAAACAGAACTACTTGCTTCAGAATCTTCTTTTCAGTTGCAAAAGCAGTTGCTCTTATCTCCGAGAAAGAAACCTTCTCATCAATAAGAAGAGCTAAATCTCTTTTAACCTCCGGAAACTTAGGAAGTTCAGAATAAAGCACCCTCTTTTTTCTTACAATACCCAATAATACATCCCACGAAATTTCAGCAGCAAAAACGGGCTGCTTAATATCAAACTGCTTTAAAAGCATATTACTGATTGTTCCCATTACTGCAACCCTCTTTCCACCTTTGGTCAAAATCTCCATTCCCTCGACAAAGATATCGGCAGGTGCAGAGGAGTAATCCAAATCGTACAGGTTAACACCAAATCTCTTAAGAAGAGCCTCAAGATAACCCTTTAGCATAAAGTAAGAAGAAGCTGCCCTCTTACCTCTCCAGTAGGCGTAGCCGGGACCTGTCACAACCAGCGAAAGCTTAGCACTCTCTTTATAGTCTTTTAGTTTTTCATCACCGCCTTCAGGAATATATGAATAAACATTACCAAACTCAAAGAGTTTCAGATCATTCTGCTGGCGGTTTATATTATAAGCAACAACCTCCAAACCATTCAACAACAAAGTCTGACGCATCGAGTTGAGGTCAGAACTCAGCGGATTGAGAATTTTCACCAGATTTTCAGCAGGATAAGATTTCAATTTCTGATAGTAATCGCCCTTGGTCAAAGAGTTATTCATCATCTCATAAAATCCATTGTTTACCAATAAATTGGCAGACAACTCCCTTATTCTCTCCGGATCGGGTTTGATTCCGGGAGTAAGAGAGGCACTCATCCTCTCGGGTAATTCAATATTGTTGTACCCGTAAATTCTCAATACATCCTCCACAACATCACACTCTCTTGTAACATCAACCCTATATCCCGGAACTGCAACTGTCGCATATTCATTATTTGAAGAGAGAATTTCATAATCAAGAAGTCCAATTATTGAAAGAATATTTGCTGCACCTATCTTTTTCCCGATAAGATCTTCCATTCTTGAGAAGTCTAACGAAACAACAGCCCTATCAATTATAACAGGACATGCCTTTTTAATCTCTCCCACAACCTTTGCTCCGGCAATCTCTGCCAGTAAAATTGATGCACGTTTCAATGCATAAGATAGAATTTCATGGTTTGCACCTCTCTCAAAGCGGAAAGAGGCGTCTGTCTTTAGCGAATGTCTTTTTGAACTTTTCCTGATAGAGACAGGGTTGAAATAGGCACTCTCAAGAAATATTGAGGTTGTACTCTCTGTAACTCCCGAATTTTCACCTCCGAAAACTCCACCAAGGCACATAGGGCTCTTTGCATTACAAATCATAAGGTCCTCACCGGACATCTCACGTGCTACACCATCGAGTGTTACAAATTTTTCACCATTAGCAGCTCTTCTGACAACAACTTTGCCCCCCTCGACCTTTTCAAGATCAAATGCATGCAAAGGGTGTCCTGTTTCGTGCAGTATGAAATTGGTAATATCAACCACATTATTAATCGGCCTGACTCCTGCTGCCCTTAATGCTTTCTGAAGCCATTCCGGAGAAGGAGCTACCTTAATGTTATCTAGAGTAAGTCCATAGTATTTTGGAGCACCATCTGGTGCCACTAATTCAATTTCAGCTGCTTTTACGCCGGAGTTTGACTTTTCAAGCTGATTAAATTGGCTCTCTGACGGAAAATTCAATGAGACCTCATAGCCATGATATTTCAAATAGGCATATAAATCTCTCGCAACACCCATATGAGATGCTGCATCAATTCTGTTAGGCGTAAGCCCTATTTCAAAAACAGTGTCAGATTCCAGTTTAAGATAATCCTTTGCAGAGGTCCCTACAACAGCACTATCAGGAAGAACCAAAATTCCATCGTGAGAGTCACCAATTCCAAGTTCATCCTCAGCACAAATCATCCCCATACTCTCAACACCACGGATTTTTGACCTCTTAATTTTAACCTCTTCGCCATTGCTGAATGTAAGAGTTGTACCAACAGTTGCCACAAGTACCTTTTGTCCTGCAGCTACATTGGGAGCACCGCAAACAATCTGAAGAAGTTCACCCTGACCGGCATCAACTTTGGTCAGGCTCAGTTTGTCTGCATCGGGGTGCTTAGAGCACTCCATAACAGAACCTACAAAAACGCCGGCAAGACCACCGGGAATATCCTCAGCCTCCTCCATTGCCTCAACTTCAAGGCCTATTGATGTAAGAATTGATGCAAGCTCTTCCGGAGCTAAATTTACATTTATGTATCTCTTTAACCAATTATACGAGATTTTCATTTGGCGTTTAAATTTGGTGTTAAAAACTGGATGTTAATTTGTTGTGTACTATGAGAAGAGAGACTCAACGAACTCTTTTTTGTTGAATACCTGAAGATCTTCTATCTTCTCTCCTACACCTATGAATTTAACCGGGATTTTAAATTGATCTGAAATTCCGATAACAACTCCCCCTTTGGCAGTCCCGTCAAGCTTTGTTACAGCTAATGCAGTTACATCGGTTGCCTTTGTAAACTCTTTTGCCTGCTGGTATGCATTCTGTCCGGTAGATCCGTCAAGAACCAACAGCACCTCATGGGGGGCATCCGGAATGAGTTTTCTCATTACATTCCTGATTTTTGTCAACTCATTCATAAGATTTACCTTATTGTGTAGTCTGCCGGCAGTGTCGATAAGAACCACATCTATGTTCTGTGCCATGGCAGAAGATATTGTATCAAATGCAACAGATGCAGGGTCTGCCCCCATCGCCTGTTTAACAATCGGCACTCCTGCCCTTTCGCTCCATATTGTAAGCTGGTCTACTGCGGCTGCCCTGAAGGTGTCTGCTGCTCCAAGAAGAACACTCTTGCCTGATGCCTTTAATCTGGCTGCAAGTTTACCAATGGTTGTAGTTTTACCTACACCATTAACACCCACAACCATAACCACAAAAGGCTTTTTAGAAAAATCAAAGGGCTCTTCCGGTGTAAAATTGTCATCAATATTTAGAAGAGCCTCTATTTCACTTCTGAGAATAAAGTTTAATTCATCGGAATTCATAAATTTATCTCTGGCAACCCTCTCCTCAAGTCTCTCAATTATTCTGAGAGTTGTTTCAACCCCGATATCTGAAGCCACAAGTGCCTCCTCAATATCATCAAGAATAGTGTCGTCAACCTTTGATTTTCCGGCAACTGCTCTTGCCAGTTTATCAAAAATGCCTGATTTGGTTTTGGCCAGACCAGACTCTAACGCACTCTTCTCCTCTTTTGATTTTGATCCGAATAATCCGAATAATGCCATTACTGTTTATTTAATCGTCAAAGATACAAATATTGAAACCAAAAATAAAGAGGCTGCCCTAAAAAAGGCAACCTCTTTATAAATCTCTTATATAGTAAGACTATTTCTTGCTGAAGAAATCCTTTGCGCCCTCTACAGGAACCATCTCCTCCTGAAACGCATAAGAACCGCTGCGCTCTGAGCGCACCATACGAATGCACTTAACAGTTGTTTTGCTCTGTCCTTTACCTCCGCCGAATGTAGCAACTACTTTCTTTGCCATTTTATTATAATTTTATTTATTCTTACTTGATTTCACGATGAAGAGTAACCTTCTTCAAATATGGGTTGTATTTCTTACGCTCCAGACGCTGAGTTGTGTTCTTCTTATTCTTGGTAGTAATATACCTTGAAATACCGGGAACACCGCTCTCCCTTTGCTCTGTGCACTCCAGGATAACCTGAATTCTGTTACCTTTCTTTGCCATATTGCTTAAATATTATATCAGATTAAGTAAACCTTTAGCCTTGGCGTCTTTCAATACTGCGCTAAGACCTTTTTTATTAATTGTGCGCATCCCTGCGACCGAAACCTTAAGGTTCACGAACCTCTGCTCCTCCTCTAACCAAAAACGCTTGTTCTGAAGATTTGGTGCAAACTCACGCTTCGTTCTGCGCTTGGAGTGAGAAACATTGTTCCCAATCATCCTTTTCTTTCCTGTAACTTGACAAACTCGTGCCATTATATAGTAAAATTTATTATTTTTTCAAAGGTTGCAAATATCGTGAATATTTTTTTCTAATCCAAAATATTTACACAAATTTAAACATTCTCTTCCATCTGATACTCTTAGGAAAAGACTTATACTGGCTCTTCGAGAACCAGATAAGGGCAGGCGAACCTACAACATGAGACTCAGGAACAAATCCCCAGTAACGGGAATCAAGTGAGTTATGTCTATTATCGCCAAGCATAAAATAGTAATCCAGCTTAAAGGTATAACTGGTAGCAGGTTGACCATTTATAAGAATCACATCATCTTTAATCTCAAGGGTGTTATTCTCATAAGCGGATATAATTCTGCGGTAAATGGGGAGGTTTTCAAGTGTCAGCTCAACAGTAGCTCCCTTAGCAGGAATCCAGAGCGGGCCAAAATTATCTCTTGTCCATTTAAAATCACCTGTAAAAGGAAATAACATCAACGGTGAATCAGGAAAATCCGGAGGATAAGAATCAATATTCTGTCTCACTTCCAGCACATTTGGCAGTTTGAGTATATCCTGAGCCTCATTTGGGTTCATCGGAAAACTCTGATAACCCGGCAGTGAAGAATCGAAATATATCTCTTGCGGACTCATTCCCATATCCTCAATTAATCTTGAGTTTACAGGAGTACCATTTGTATAAACAGTATATGTATTTTGGATTCCGGGATAAGCCTTTTGAGCTATACCGTTGACATATACCTGACCGTTAATTATCTCCAGTGAGTCACCGGCAATGGCAACACACCTTTTTACATAGTTATCCTTTTTATCAACCGGTCTGGAAACAACAGGTCCGTACATCTTGTGGGTATACGCTCTTCCGTTCAACCTGACGTGAGTATAATAATCTTCTGTAGGTGCAGCTTTAAGAACTGTATCACCATGAGGAAAATTAAAAACTACAATATCATCTCGTTTAACTTTAGAGAAACCCTTAAGGCGTCTATACGGATTGTGAATCCAGTTTAAGTAAGATTCTCCTCCTGTTACAGGAAGCACATTATGTACAAGCGGGAAAGAGAGAGGCGTCTGACTAACCTTTGGACCGAAAGAGAGCTTACTCACGAAGAGGTAATCTCCGGTCATTAGCGTTCTCTCCATCGAAGAGGTTGGTATCATATAAGCCTCAAAGAAAAACGACTTAATAAAGGTAGAGACAACAAGAGCAAAAATAATTGCATCAAGCCACTCAAACCATCCGTTTTTCTTATCACCCTCTTTGTAATTTTTCTTCCAGAAAGCCCATTTAACCTTTTTGGTTATGTACAGATCATAAATAACCGCCAGTCCCAAAAGGAACCACCAGTTACCGAACCATATTACCCATAGCAGGTATAACATAGCCCAGACACCGAACTTAAACCACTTATTGGCAGCTATCTGGAGAATCTTCAACTTTAAACTATTTTACAGAGTTGATAATTGCCTCAAAAGCCTGAGGATTATTCATTGCAAGGTCAGCCAGAACTTTGCGGTTTAAGCCCACATTGCTCTTTGCCAGTTTTCCTATAAATTCCGAGTAGTTCATTCCGTGTTGTCTTGCTGCTGCATTTATTCTTTGAATCCAGAGAGCACGGAAACTTCTTTTTTTGTTTTTGCGGTCACGATAAGCATAAGTTAAACCCTTTTCATAGGTGTTTTTTGCTACCGTCCACACATTTGCGCGGGCAAGAAAATTACCGCGCGTCAGTTTTAGGATTTTTTTACGGCGTGCTCTTGAAGCAACCGAATTTACCGATCTTGGCATACTACACTAATTGGTTTTAAGAATGTCAGCGCTCTCCCTCAATTGAGAAACTTTTTCTGCTGTGCATTCAGGTTAATAATTGAAAAAATTAAGCTACCAGAAGAGCTTTGATTCTCTTCTCATCAGAAGTGTGCACAAGTGCAGAGTAGGTAAGATTCCTCTTCTGTTTTGTGGTTTTCTTGGTGAGAATGTGGCTCTTGTAGGCGTGCTTCCTCTTCACTTTACCTGTTCCGGTAAGCTTAAAACGCTTTTTGGCACCGGAGTTGGTCTTAATCTTTGGCATCGTACTTATTTGTTTTTTAAAATTAAGTTTCGTTTACTTTTTCTTTGCCGGAGTAAGCATCATGATCATCCTTTTGCCTTCAAGCTTAGGCATCTGTTCTGCTTTTCCGTACTCTTCCAGTTCAAGAGCAAATCTTAAAAGGAGCTTTTCACCCTGATTGGCAAACAGAATTGACCTTCCTTTGAAGAACACAAAAGCCTTAACTTTTGAACCCTCTTGTAAAAATGTCTGAGCGTGCTTCAGTTTAAACTGATAGTCGTGCTCATCTGTGTTGGGGCCGAAACGTATCTCCTTTATTACGATTTTAGTAGCATTGGATTTTATCTCCTTTGCCTTCTTCTTTTGCTGATAGATGAACTTCTGGTAATCAACTATCTTGCAAATAGGTGGGTCAATATTCGGAGATATCTCTACTAAATCGAGCTCCATCGCCTCTGCCATCCTGATTGCCTCTGAAAGTGAGTAAACTCCAGGATTTGTAACATTGTCCCCAACTACCCTGACTCTTTGGGCAGGTATATTTTCATTCATTTTTGGCCCGTCATCCACTCTCCTGTTAGGCATGCGTCTGTCTCTCAGGTTGCTTCCGGATGTACCGCTTGGCTTCTTGAAAAATCCTCCGGGACGAGGTTTAAATGGTGTAGCGATAAATAGTCCTCCTAAATTTTAGTTAATAATCTATTTGTAGTTTAATCTCTTCGTTAACATTTGCTATAAACTCTTCAACTGACATCTGACCCTTATCTCCCTCACCCTGTCTTCTGACAGAAATCAACCCTGAATCAGCCTCTTTCTCACCCACAATAAGGAGGAATGGAACTCTTTTGAGCTCATTCTCCCTGATTTTCTTACCTATAGTCTCGTTTCGGTCGTCAATTGAGGCGCGAATATCGCTATTATTCAAGAATTCTCCAACTTTTTTTGCATAATCGTTGAATTTTTCGCTGATTGGAAGTATCACAGCCTGCTCAGGAGTTAGCCATAAAGGAAACTTTCCTCCTGTATGTTCAATAAGCACAGCAACGAATCTCTCCATAGATCCGAAAGGCGCTCTGTGAATCATTACCGGCCTGTGTTTCTTGTCATCTGCACCAACATATTCGAGTTCAAACCTCTCAGGCAGGTTATAGTCAACCTGAATTGTACCAAGCTGCCACTTTCTTCCGATTGCATCCTTTACCATGAAATCAAGCTTAGGACCATAGAATGCAGCCTCTCCTGTTTCAACCACAGTCTTGAGCCCCTTCTCTGCAGCGGCCTCAATAATTGCACTCTCGGCTTTATCCCAGTTCTCATCACTCCCTATGTATTTTTCTCTGTTTTCAGGATCCCTGAGAGAAATTTGAGCTGTATAATCTTTGAAATCCAAAGTTCTAAATATGTATAAAACAATATCAATAACCTTTATAAACTCCTCTTTCAACTGATCGGGACGACAAAATATATGTGCGTCATCCTGAGTAAATCCTCTAACTCTGGTAAGACCATGAAGCTCTCCACTCTGCTCATAGCGGTACACGGTACCAAACTCAGCAAGTCTCAAAGGCATATCCTTGTAAGATCTTGGCTTAGTCTTATAAATCTCACAGTGGTGAGGGCAGTTCATAGGTTTAAGTAAAAACTCCTCTCCCTCCTGCGGAGTATGAATTGGCTGAAAAGAGTCTTTTCCATATTTTGCATAGTGACCCGAAGTCACATACAGCTCTTTCTGACCAATATGAGGAGTCATAACCGGCAAATAGCCATGTCGCTTCTGAACTACCTTCAAAAAGTTTTCAAGTCTCTCCCTTAACATAGCCCCCTTTGGAAGCCACAAAGGAAGACCTTGCCCTACCCTTTGAGAAAATGCAAACAACTCCAACTCTTTGCCAACCTTTCTGTGGTCTCTCTTTTTAGCCTCTTCCAACATTACAAGATACTCATCAAGCAACTTCTTCTGAGGGAATGTAACTCCATATATTCTGGTTAGCATTTTGTTTTTCTCATCTCCCCTCCAGTAAGCTCCCGCAATAGATGTAAGTTTAACAGCTTTTATTACAGAGGTATCTGCCAGGTGAGGACCGCGGCAAAGATCTGTAAATGTACCGTTTGTATAAAACGATATTGTCCCGTCCTCAAGGTCTTTAATGAGTTCGCATTTATATTCGTCACCCTTCTGGGTGTAAGTTGCCATTGCATCCTCTTTGCTCACCTCTTTGCGGACAAAACTCTGCTTCTCTCTGGCAAGCTCAAGCATCTTCTCCTCTATATTTTTAAGATCAGCCTCGGTGATACTCTTTTCGCCTGAATCTACATCGTAGTAGAAACCTGTCTCAATTGAAGGCCCTATTCCAAACTTAATACCGGGATAAAGCTGCTCAAGAGCCTCTGCCATAAGGTGAGATGAGGAGTGCCAGAATGTACTCTTGGCCTCCTGGTCATCCCATTTGTGCAGTTTAAGTGTAGCATCTTCGTTAACCGGTCTGTTAATTTCATATATCTTTGAGTTTACGGTAGAGGCAAGAACCTCGGCCGCAAGCCTGGGGCTTATTGAATTAGCAATTTCAAAAGGGGTAATCCCCTTTTCATACTGACGAACTGATCCGTCCGGGAAGGTAATGTTTATCATCTTGTGGTTCATTTCTTATCGAACTACAAAGGTAAATATATTTTTAAAAAAGCTGTAAATTTTGGTACGATAAGGATTTTACCTAAATTTGAACTCCTAATCACTATGTATTAACTCTGACATTCAAATTATTATGCAATCGAACAAATGGAGCACAGCCGCTATGTACGGCCTTTTACTTGCACTTATCACTGTATTACACTCACTTATAACAAGCGTCTTTGAACCACCTTTAGTGATAAATATCATTTTATGGGCGGCAAAATTTGCAGGAAGCTTGTGGGTTCTTTACTACTTCATGAAGGAGTATTCAAAACCGTTTGAAGTTTTTACATATAAAGATGGCTTCAGATTTGGTTTTATGATTTGCCTTTTCTCTTCTGTTATCTGTGCATCATTCACATTTTTACAGATTACACTAATTTTCCCCGATTTAATGGCAAATCAGATGGAGACTGTTATGAACGCTATGCAATCTTCTAACTCTGACTCTATGGAAGCATTTGAGAAGATTCAGGGAATACTGCCTCAACTTATTTTGGTGTTTTCACTGGTCTATTACATTATTTTCGGTGCAATTGCTTCATCAATAATTGCCAACTACACAAAAAAAGGTGACATTTTCGCAAATACTGCAGATAGTCAGTTTTAAATTTCAGTAAAAAATGGATCTCTCAATAGTAATCTCGGTTTATAACGAAGAGGATTCACTCAGAGAACTTACGGGATGGATTTCCGAAGCGCTCAGAGAGGAGTCTTTGAAATACGAAGTAATCTTTGTTGATGACGGCAGTACCGACTCTTCGTGGGAAATAATCGAAGAGATCACCCGGTTTAACCCAGCTGTAAAGGGAATATCATTCAGAAGAAACTACGGCAAAAGCGCAGCACTATACTGCGGTTTTGAGGCAGCCGAAGGCGAAATTGTTGTTACAATGGATGCCGACCTTCAGGATAGTCCCGAAGAGATTCCTGGCATGATAAAGATGATCCGTGAAGATGGTTTTGACCTTGTTTCGGGCTGGAAAAGAAAGAGATATGATGGCAAACTGACTAAGAATCTCCCCTCAAAACTTTACAATTTTACAGCAAGAAAGGTTACCGGTATTAAACTGCACGACATGAACTGCGGGCTCAAAGCTTACAAGAGTATCGTGGTTAAAAACATAGAGGTTTACGGAGAGATGCACAGATACATTCCTTATCTGGCAAAAAATGCCGGCTTCAACTCAATCGGAGAAAAAACAGTAAAGCACCAACCGAGAAAGTTTGGTAAGAGCAAATTCGGAATGAACCGTTTTATTAATGGGTTCCTGGATCTGCTTACATTGTGGTTCCTCTCTAAATTCGGGAAAAAGCCGATGCACTTTTTCGGGCTTATCGGCTCTCTGATGTTCCTGTTTGGAACTTTAACTTCGCTATATCTGATAGTTCAAAAACTTATACATCAGTCACAGGGATTAAAATACAGGGCTGTAACCGACCAGCCCCTGTTTTATATTTCGCTTGTAGCCCTTATTATTGGAATGCAACTCTTCCTGTCCGGATTCATAGCAGAACTTGTTTCAAGAAACAGTAGTGAAAGAAACAGCTATAAAATTAAGAAGAGAATCTGATTTATTAATTACTGCTGGTCCGGATTGCCCTGGATTCCGTCAAACTCCTCCTCTGTAATCATCTTGCAGGTTCCGTTGAACTCGCCCCCCTCTTCGATAAAGATTTTCTGGCAGCTTACCTTCCCTTTTATTTTGCCGCTTTTTCTAAGGCCAAAGACCTCTTTAACAACAATTTTACCATCTACCTCTCCCCAGATATCGCAACTTTTGCAGGTTGCCTCGCCAATTAGTTTTGCGAACTCTCCGATAACAAGTTTACCAAGAGTATTAATTTTTCCTTCAAAAAACCCATCAATCCTGATGTCAGATGTGGACTTTAATGTGCCGTGAAATTCTGTTCCGGTACAAATTCTGTTTACCTCTATTACCTGGTTCGATACTTCATTTTTTGACATAACCCCGTATTTAGATGTGAATAACCTCTCCGTGAATTGCTGCAGCCGCCTCCATTATTGCCTCACTCATAGTAGGATGCGGGTGTATTGAGTGAATAAAGTCTTTAGCGGTAGCTCCCAGATTTCTTGCAACAACAATGCCCGAAAGCATCTCTGTCACATTATAACCTATTAAATGTGCACCTAGTATTTTGTCAGTTTTGGCATCGGCAATAAGCTTTACAAAACCGTCTCTCTCTCCTGCTGCTGAGGCCTTCCCTGAAGCAGTAAATGGAAACTTCCCAACCTTATAATCAATACCACTCTCTTTGAGGGCCCTCTCTGTCATTCCAACAGAGGCAATTTCAGGAGATGTGTATGTACATGCAGGAAAATTACCA
Organism: Rikenellaceae bacterium; assembly: GCA_003542575.1. GTDB lineage: Bacteria > Bacteroidota > Bacteroidia > Bacteroidales > UBA932 > Bact-08. The sequence continues at coordinate 57,510 of DPKJ01000007.1, forward strand.
TAATCAAGAGGCTTGGGATCAAGTCCGGCTATTGCCTCTACACAGCATATAGCCTCAGCAGAAGCTATGTGCGCAAGTGCAGGTGTTGCAATTACGTCTCCTATGGCATATATACCATCTACATTGGTTGCATACAGACTATTCACCTTTATTTTACCCTTCTCAACCTCTATTCCACTCTCCTCCAGTCCAATATTTTCAATATTTGCTCTCACACCCACTGCCGAAAGAACTCTCTCTGCCTCCACAATCTCCTCTCCCTTTTTGGTCTCGACAGTGATTTTGCACACCTCACCCGAAATATCCACAGACTTAACCTGAGCAGAAGTCATAACCTTAATTCCCATTTTACGGAATGATCTGCCCAACTGAGCAGAAACATCGTCATCTTCAAGAGGAACAATGCTGGACAAATACTCTATAAGATAAACCTCAACTCCAAGTGAGCGGTAGAAATAGGCAAATTCACTGCCTATAGCACCTGAACCAATTACAGCAAGACTTTTAGGTAGCGAAGCAGGAACCATTGCCTGCCGGTATGATATAATTTTTTCTCCGTCAATTGGAGCAAAAGGAAGCGAAGAGGCTCTTGCTCCTGTTGCAATAATAATATTTTTTGCCTCGGCAATGGTTACATCTCCTTCAGGGGATGTTACCTCAACCTTTCCCTTTCCGGATATCTTTCCGGTTCCATTAATAACGGTAATCTTGTTTTTCTTGAACAGAAAATCAATCCCACGACTCATTCCTGAAGCAACATTACGGCTCCTCTCAACAATCGCCTCAATTGAAGGATTTATTTCACCATCTATTGTGAAGCCGTAGTCTGCTGAATTCTGAGCGTAATGAAGAGTCTGAGCACTTTTGAGAAGTGCTTTTGTCGGGATGCATCCCCAATTAAGGCACACTCCTCCCAATTCTGCTTTTTCGATAACGGCGGTGTTCATACCAAGCTGCGATGCTCTTATTGCAGCAACATAACCACCTGGTCCCGATCCAATAACTATAAGGTCAAACATAATTAAACTCTTTTAAAATCAAACATTTGCACCGTGGCAATTTTTGAATTTCTTTCCACTGCCACAAGGACAAGGGTCGTTTCTTCCAACCCTCTTCTCTACATGAACAGGCGCCTGGCTTCTTGGTTCACCAGATGAGGTGACAAGATCACTTCTTGAGGTCTGTAAATTACTTAAATCTGTTCTCTTTCTCTGCTCCTGTCTTACTGAAATAGGCTCTCTCTGCTCATCTCTGAATGGAATCTGAGCCTTAAGCAAAAATGCAAGAACATCTCTGTTTACCTTCTCCAGCATAGTCTGGAAAAGCTTGAAACTCTCGAATTTATAGATAAGTAGCGGATCTTTCTGTTCGTAAGTAGCGTTCTGAACCGACTGCTTAAGGTCGTCCATCTCTCTCAGGTGCTCTTTCCAGTATTCGTCAATCATTAGCAAAGTGATACTCTTACTTAAAGTACGACCAATCTCTTTGCCCTGACTCTCATATGCCTTCTTTAAATTGATTACAAGCTGCATCATTTTAACTCCGTCGGTCACGGGAACAGCTATATTTTCATAGGCAGCACTTTGGGTTTCATAAACCTGCTTAATGATTGGCCATGCCTGACCCACAAGTGAATCTACCCTACGTTTGTAAACCTCCTGTACATTTTCGGTTAACTTTTCAGCAACAGCATCAATGTTGGAGTCAGTATAAAAATCTTCTGTCATACCAGGTTCAACGGAAAGTTGCCTGATTGTCTCATAACTGAACTCTTCAAAAGAGGTATTACCATGGTTTGCCTGAACAAGCGACTCACTAAAGTCTGTCATCATGTTCTGAACATCAACATCAATCCTCTCTCCGTAAAGAGCGTTTCTTCTTCTTGTGTATATAACCTCCCTCTGTGAATTCATCACATCGTCATATTCAAGAAGACGCTTTCTAATTCCGAAGTTATTCTCCTCAACCTTGCGCTGGGCTCTTTCTATAGACTTCGAGAGCATCGAATGTTGTAAAACCTCGCCCTCTTTCATACCCATCTTGTCAACAAGATTTGCAATTCTCTCAGAACCAAACAGCCTCATCAAATCATCCTCAAGCGATACGAAGAAACTTGACGAACCAGGGTCTCCCTGACGACCGGCACGACCACGCAACTGTCTGTCAACACGTCTTGAATCGTGTCTCTCAGTACCTATAATTGCAAGACCGCCTGCCTCTTTAACCCCGCTTCCAAGCTTGATGTCGGTACCACGACCGGCCATATTTGTAGCGATGGTAACTGCACTCGGCTGACCTGCTTCGGCAACAATCTCTGCCTCCCTGGCATGCTGCTTTGCGTTGAGCACATTATGCTTAATGCCCCTTAATTTCAACATTCTGCTAAGCAACTCAGACACCTCAACAGAAGTTGTACCAACCAAAACCGGTCTGCCCAATTTTGTTAATGCCACAATTTCGTCAATTACCGCATTATATTTTTCACGTTTTGTTTTGTAAATCAGGTCATCCAAATCTTTTCTTACGATTGGACGATTTGTTGGAATAACCACAACATCAAGTTTGTAGATTGACCAAAACTCACCTGCCTCAGTTTCGGCAGTACCGGTCATACCTGCAAGCTTGTGATACATCCTGAAATAATTCTGCAGGGTAATCGTAGCAAATGTCTGTGTAGCAGCCTCAACTTTAACCATCTCCTTAGCCTCAATTGCCTGGTGAAGTCCATCAGAATACCGTCTGCCCTCAAGAATACGACCTGTCTGCTCATCAACAATCTTAATCTTGTTGTCCATCACCACATACTCAACATCTTTTTCGAACATTGTGTATGCCTTAAGTAATTGGTTAACAGTGTGAACTCTCTCACTCTTAATTGCATAATCACTCAGAAGTTCATCCTTGGCCTTAAGTTTCTGTTCAGGAGTCATTCCCCCCTTTTCAATTTCAGATATCTCAGTACCAATATCTGGCAAAATAAAGAATTTTGACTCACTCACATTTTGAGCTATAAGCTCATGACCTTTATCAGTCAATTCAACAGAGCGTTGTTTCTCTTCTATAACAAATAACAGATCGTCTGTAATAAGGTGCATCTGCTTATTGTTGTCCTGCATGAAATAGTTCTCTGTCTTGATGAGGATTTGTTTCATCCCCGGCTCACTCAGATATTTGATAATAGGGTTGTAGCGAGGCAGACCTTTGTGTGCTCTAAGGAGAAGCTTGCCTCCCTCCTCTTCGTCACCCTCGGCAATCTTTTTCTTAGCCTCATTCAATAGCTGATTAACAAGATTGCGCTGTGCTCCGTATAGTCTTTCAACTATGGGTTTGTATTCATTAAACTGTTGTTCATCGCCCTTTGGAACAGGTCCTGAAATGATGAGAGGCGTTCTGGCATCGTCAATCAAAACCGAGTCAACCTCATCGACTATCGCATAATGGTGTTTCTTCTGAACAAGATCATCAGGGTTTATAGCCATGTTATCCCTCAGGTAATCAAAACCAAACTCATTATTGGTACCAAAGGTAACATCTGCCCTGTATGCCTTTTTTCTCTCCTCTGAGTTGGGAGCGTGCTTGTCAATACAATCAACCCTCAGACCATGAAATTGATAGAGAGGACCCATCCACTCAGAGTCCCTCTTTGATAGGTAATCGTTCACGGTTACCACATGTACTCCCTTTCCTGCAAGCGCATTCAGGAATACAGGCAGTGTAGCTACCAGAGTTTTTCCCTCACCCGTTGCCATCTCTGCAATCTTACCCTGATGAAGAGCTACCCCTCCAAACAGCTGAACATCGTAGTGAACCATGTCCCAGGTGATCATATTACCACCGGCCATCCATTTGTTACTCCAAATCGCATAGTCACCTTCGATTGTTATAAAGTCATGCTTTGCAGCAAGATCTCTGTCAAGTTCAGAAGCCTTAACTTTTATTGTACTGTTCTCTTTCAGTCTTCTGGCTGTAGATTTCATTACGGCAAATGCATCCGGAAGAATCTCCATTAGCACCTGCTCAATCTTTTCGTCAATCCTTTTAGAGAGTTTATCCACCTCAGTTGCAAGTTCTTCCTTCTCCTTAACATCAATTAGAACATCCTCCAGTCTGGCGCGAAGCGATTTTTTACGCTCTTCGTCAGCAGCAATGCTGTCTGCAATAACCTTTTTGAGTCTTAAACTCTCGGCACGTAACTGATCATCTGATAATTTGTCAATTCTCTCGTATGCCAGCAGTGCTTTATCTACGTATGGTTGAATAACCTTTAAGTCTCTCTCCGATTTTGTGCCAAAGATTTTTTTGATCACACCTGTTAAAAACGCCATTCTGTCTCTATTATTAAAAATAACTTATTGTAATCTGCAAAGATAAAAAAAATGAAAGAAAGATATACTTTTGTAACAGGAACAACCATGAAAAGAGAGATAATTAAAACAGCCGATGGCTCTTCAACTTTGAGAGTGCCCGAAATTGATGAGTGCTATCACTCTGTAAACGGTGCACTGGCCGAGAGTATGCACATATTTATTGAGAACGGTCTCAAATTTTATACCTCTGATAATCTTTCTCTTGCAGGCATAATCACCATACTTGAAGCAGGATTTGGAACGGGTCTGAATTGTCTGCTTTCATTACTCGAAACATATACAATTCCAAAAAAGGAGATTCATTACATATCATTGGAATTATACCCTCTGGATTTGGAAGAAGTGCTCAGGTTAAATTATCCTGAGATACTTACCGGCTACACCATCTCAAAAAGCGAAATCGAAGATTTGTTTCTTAGGATCCACTCAGCACCATGGAATATTTCAACCAAAATCTCTGACGGATTTACACTTACAAAGCTAAAAACAGGGATAGAGGAGCTTGCAGACGCTGAATATATTTTAAAGAGTTATTTACAAGATAATCAGATAGATATTGTCTACTATGATGCCTTCTCTCCTGAAAAACAGCCGGAACTCTGGAGTAACTCCATATTTAAAGGTCTGTATCATATAATGAAAACCGGTTCTGTTCTTACTACATACTCTTCGAAAGGAGTTGTCAAACAGGCATTGAGAGATGCAGGATTTTATGTTTTAAGGATTGCCGGACCGGTAGGGAAAAAGCACATAGTCAGGGCAGAGAAGCAGTGACTTACAGGATATTTTTTACGATTGCTTTGATTGCTTTGANNTTTGATCACTTTTTTACAAGCTCAATTCTGTACATCTTTGGCCAGTATTTACCGGTGACATAGATGTGACCGTTGGCAGGATTGTAGGCTATCCCATTTAATACATCTGTTCTGGAGGTCCTTAGAGATAACGGAAGTAACCCTTTGCAATCGACTGTTGCTCTTACCTCACCTGTTGCCGGGTTTATTATTACAATTGTTTCGCTCTCATAAATATTAGCCCAAACCTCGCCATTGATATACTCAAGTTCATTCAATGCAGTGACCTTTTTGCCATTCATCTTAACCTCAACCCTGGAGATCTCCCTGAAATTTTCCGGGTCATGAAAATAGAGAAATGCCGACCCATCGCTTGCGATAAGTTGCTTTCCGTCTGTTGTCAAGCCCCACCCCTCTCTGGGAAGGTAAAACGCACCAAGCTTTTTGAATGTTTTAATGTCGTAAACAAGAACCTCTCTCTCCATCCAGGTTAAAAGATAGAGCCTGTCCTTAAAGACTACTGCTCCCTCTGCAAAATACTTGGCTGCTAAATTGAAGCTTCTGACAGTTGTGCCTCTTGCAAGATCAACCTCTCTGAAATATGACTGACCATACTGCCCTGAACTTTCGTATAACCTGCCCTCATGAAAGAACAGCCCTTGTGTGTAGGCATTAACATCATGAGGCAGCACTTCAGTAACCTTAGCTTTATAGCTTACAGGCACCTTACTCTGTGCAGAGCACTTAACTGCAGGCATTGTTGCCATTATTGTCATGATTATTAAAAGTTGCCTTAACATACTTAAAAATCAGTATTAACGTAGCTTTCTCTTAAGTGCTGCCTCTACCAAAGATACAAACAGCGGATGGGGATTCTCGGGAGTACTCTTAAGCTCAGGGTGGAACTGAACGCCAATGAAAAACGGATGCTCAGGCAGCTCAACTATCTCAACAAGGCCAGTGTCGTTGTTCTTGCCACTTGGTATTAACCCGGCTTGAGCCAGCATATCAACATAGGTGTTATTCATCTCATAACGGTGCCTGTGTCTCTCAGAAATATCCAGAGTTTTATATATCCTGTGTGCTAATGAGCCCTCCTCAATCCTACACTGGTATTTGCCCAGACGCATTGTACCACCTTTTGCTGTGAGAGATTTCTGATCTTCCATCAGGTCGATTACAGGATTCTTTGCATTAGCTTTAATTTCGGTTGTCATTGCATCTTCAAGCTTGAGTACATTCCTTGAATATTCAATCACTGCCATTTGCATGCCAAGGCATATACCAAGGAAAGGAATTTTATTGATTCTCGCATATTCAATGGCAACAATCTTACCCTCAATACCCCTTTCACCAAAGCCCGGAGCAACAAGAATTCCATCCATATCTTTTAGAAAACCATCTACTGTTGAAGCTGTTATATGCTCACTATGAATGCTGTGAACATTCACCTTGCACTCATTCTCTGCTCCTGCGTGAATAAAAGATTCTAGAATTGATTTATAGGCATCCTGAAGCTCAACATACTTACCTACAAGAGCAATGTTAACTTCGTTTTTAGGGTTAAACAGCCTGTCCAGAAATGATCTCCATTTTGCAAGGTCAGGAGTGTTGTCAATAGCACTTAACTGAAATTTTTTCAATACAAGTTCATCAAGCTTCTCCTTTACCATAAGCAAAGGAACCTCATATATACTCTTGGCATCAATCGATTCAATTACAGCATTAATCCTCACATTACAAAACAGTGCAACCTTTCTTCTGATCTCTGCAGGAAGAGGGTGCTCGGTTCTGCACACAATCACGTCAGGATGAACCCCGTTTTGCTGCAACATTCTAACCGAGTGCTGAGTAGGTTTGGTCTTTAGCTCTTTTGCTGCACTCAGGTAAGGTACCAGAGTCAGATGTACTACCAGACAATCTTCGTCGGGAAGTTCCCATTGAAGCTGACGTACAGCCTCAACAAATGGCAAAGACTCAATATCACCAACAGTTCCGCCAAGCTCAGTAATTATTACGTCGTATTTGCCTGTCTTGCCCAAATTGAGCATTCTGCGTTTAATCTCATCCGTAATATGGGGCACTACCTGAACTGTTTTGCCCAAATATGCTCCCTCTCTCTCCTTGTCAATAACGGTTCTGTAAATTTTACCGGTAGTCACATTGTTTGCCCTGGAGGTGAAAACATTCAGAAACCTCTCATAATGTCCAAGATCAAGATCAGTCTCTGCTCCATCTTCTGTAACATAGCATTCGCCATGCTCATACGGGTTGAGAGTACCGGGATCGACATTTATATATGGATCAAATTTCTGAATCGTGACAGAGAGTCCTCTGGCTTGTAATAATTTTGCCAGCGATGCTGAAATAATACCTTTTCCCAGGGAAGAGGTAACTCCTCCCAGAACAAAAACATATTTGGTGCTCATAAGTTAATACGGATTGTTATACAGGGATACAAAGATAGTACAAACTGACGGTTATTACCAATTAATCTTTATTTTTGAGCCATGTTTCAGATCACTAAAAACTTAATAATTTCGGGATGAGCACATACAAAGAGAACTTCACGGTTAAAACTTACGAAACAGATCATACTGGTAAATACAAACCAACTTCATGGATGTACCATATGCAGGAGATGGCTAATATTCACGCCCTGTCATTGGGTTTTGGATACGATAACCTTATCGGTGAAGGCATTGCCTGGGTACTCTCAAGAATTCATGTTAAGTTTCTCAAACTGCCTACTTGGAAAGACAAACTTACAATTGAGACATGGCACAAGGGCAGCGACCGGCTCTTTGGGTTCAGAGATTACCAGGCATGCGATCCGGAAGGTAATCCCATAATCCTGACAACCTCTTCATGGCTCATAATCAACACAAATACCAGAAGAGTACAGAGAATGGATTCAATACTGGGCAGCGACTATGCCGGTGCACATCTTGTTAATGCAATTGATGAGCCTGCCGAAAGGCTGGTATCTCCTCAAGGTATGGAGTTACGTGGCAGTGTAAAAGTGAATATTTCTGATATTGACATAAACCAGCATGCCAACAACATCCGCTATATGGAGTGGTCTATGAACCATATAAGTACTGAGCTTTCATCAAAAATGCATGTAACTGAATTATGGATTAACTTCAACAACGAATGTCGCCTGAATGACGTTGTTGATATCTATGTTAAAGAGGCAGATATGATATTCGCAGAGGGCAAAAGAGGAGAGATTTCTGTATTTCAGGCCAGAATTGGTTACAGCCTGAACTGATACGGAAAATTTTGCACAATGTCAATATTTCTAAGCTGCCATTGACAAACCTAAGATTCAATCAGTTGAATAGTTTAAAATTTTTACACTTTTTTTAAATAAAAGTTGATTATTTAATCATAATGATTTAATTTAGTGGCGATAACATTACTTACCCTCTAAAAATATTTTTATGAGAAAATCATTATTTTTATTCGCATTTATTTTGCTATGTCAAGCATGTTTAAAAGACGAAATTATTAATCATCAAACATCAGATCCGGGACTGATAAGTATTGAAACAAAATCAAATTTTAAATTTGATTATCAAAATCTTATTAAAGACTCTCTTTATTGGAAGAATTTAAGCGGAGAAGAAAAATTGAGAGAATGTCAAATTCCTGATTCGCTATTACGTTATCTCACTACTGAAAACTTAGCGGAGATTTGTTTTAACTATCCACTTTACTTTGAATTTGCTTTTTCAAATAATGAAGAAATGGAGATAACTAGAATGATTAACGCTTATAATGGGCTAGCTGAACTTTCAAAAAGAGAAGATGGTGCATATCAATTGATGAAAATATATGATAAATTAGAAATAAATAATAATAAGGATAATAATGCTAAATTTGTGAATCCATTAAAACTAAAGTATATCGAGCTACTTCTAACTAACAAATTATTTATTAATCAGATCAAAGAAAGTCATCAGCAGGAGTTATTCCATATATTCGAAAAAAAACTTTCTGAAAAGAATTTAAATAAAAAGATATATGGCAGTTATAGTACTGAAATTATTGATAAGTACATAAGAAAGAAATCTTCTTTATTGGTTAAAAATCAAGGTCCTTTCGGTGAAAATACTTTTCAATCAACAACCGTCTTAACTCCGTTTGGAAAAAACGTCTTAGGGTATATTAATCAGGAATTTACACCCACAGAAAAATACAATGTGACTCAAGTTGTACTTGATACTTACAATGTGGAACTAATCGATAGCGCATCAAGAACTTATAATTGTCATAGTTATGCTTGGAATATCTCTAATGGTGGTTCAGTATGTTGGATAGATGCAACCATTTTTTCATACAATGACAATATTTCTAACTATTTAATTAACGACCTTTACTCCACAAACGAACCTAACAACTCATATGGTTATAGAAGAATTTTTTATTATAATGGTGATCATTCGGCAATTTTATCATATGGGAGTCCATCGAATGTCTATCAATCAAAATGGGGTAGTGGTCCATTAGTAAGGCACTCACCTACTAATGTTCCATCATCTTACAATCCAAATTACCGGACAATATACTTTAATCCAGGCATATATGGAGAGCAAAATATAAGTTTAGGCAACAATTATAACTATACCGTCTATCCTAATATGAGTTATGCAACTTATGATTGGTTTATTGATGATTCGGATGGCAAATGTACTATTATCACTCAAAATGGTAACACTGCTTTAATATCATTTGAAAGAGGAGGCACATTTCAAATATATTGCAATATTTATAATGCCTTTGGAGTTCTAGCATATACCACATTTTTTGAAGTATTAAACGCAGATATGTAATACGTTGAAAAAGATTACTATCATATTATTAATCCAACTTATTCTTCCAGTACTATCAATCGCACAAAAAAACGTGTTAGTTTCTGGAAATATCATTGATGGAAGCAATGGGGAAAGAATCCCTTATGCTTCCATCAATTCCCTTGATTATAAAATTGTAGAGCATTCAGATGAAACAGGTTCTTTTCAAATTTCGCTAATACAAGGCAGTATATTATTGATCTTTAATAGCGTCGGCTTTAAGTCAGAGTACATCCGACTGAACGTGAACAATGACACTACTATTATTGTTAGCATGGATCAGGTTAACACCTTGAATGAGGCAAGGATTTATGCTCAAAGAATAAATAATGTTCAAAATTCAAGAATGAGTTTTATTGAGCTTCCTATCAATTTATTAAAGAAAGCACCTACACTTTTAGGAGAAGTTGATATTTTTAAGTACATCCAATTAATGCCTGGTGTTCAAAGCAGTGGTGACGGGAAAGCTGGGTTCTATGTTAGAGGTGGCAACAACGATCAGAATATGATAATTTTTGATGGTGCAACCCTATATAATCCAGAACATATGAAAGGGTTCGTTTCAATATTTGACTCTGAAATTGTTGATAGAGTTTTAGTGTATCGTGGTGGGTTTCCCGCTAAATATGGATCTCGATTATCTAGTGTTGTTGATATCAGTATTCGAGACGGTGACTATAAAAAATATCACGGTTCAGCCTCAATTGGACTTTTATCAGGTAAGCTGAATTTTGAGGGACCTGTTATTTCTAATAGAACATCGTTTATTCTGGCTGCAAGAAGATCACATTATAATTTCATTGCTAATAATTTTTTGCGTGCTGTATATGATGTTCCAGAAGCATTAAATCAGTTTTCAAATCTCTCATTTTATGATTTAAATGCAAAGATGAGCCACATGATAAGCGACAGCAACAAGCTTTCGTTAAGCTTTTATCAAGGTGTTGATAATTCTGACTACGATGGTAAAGTAAATCAATCTGAAGAGACGAATAACCAAAGAACTATCAAGTATAAAAGCAAATATGATTCTAAAAACAAATGGGGCAACTCAATGATTGGCTTTAACTGGCATCATAAAATTAGTGGAGGAAAAACTCTTAATACTAAATTTTTTTATACTACATATAAATATCTGTATAATGTTGAATCATTTTCTGAACACACTGTATCAATACCTAATTCACTAGAAATTATTAATTCAAACACTAACAGATCTGTGGTGAGCTATGATTCAAAAATAAAAGAGATATCTGTCGGTCCTGAAATTATCATTAAATCAGGCAAGCATTCGTACAATGCAGGAATTTTACTATCGTTTCAGCAATTTGATCCATTTATCAATACATATCGTTATACATCAATAACTACGTCTGGTATAAATGCAGAAACACTTTCTGAAAACAGAAATGGATTCAAATCGGCAATATATACATCAGCACTGTACGCTGAAAAAGACACGGATTTTAATAGTCTTAGTATTAATACAGGAGCACGTATAAATTTGTATTCCTTGAATGGCAAAAATAAACTCTTCATTGAACCTCGCGTTGGTCTTAGATTTTTAATTTTGACAAACTTTTCATTAAAAGCTTCTTACACCAAGATGTCCCAACCAATTCATCTTTTAAGCAGTTCCAATCTAGTATTACCCTCAGATATCTGGGTTCCTGCAACAAAATCAATTCAACCAATGACTTCTAATCTTTTTTCTGTTGGATTATTTTATGATTTACTTAACAGTGTAAATTTTTCATTGGAGGCTTATTATAAGGACTTTAACAATGCTCTTGAATATAAAGATGGTGCATCATTCATAAACAATCCCGACAGTTGGGAAGACATGGTTTATTCCGGAAAGGGTTTGTCCTATGGGTTGGAATTATTAGCTCAGAAAAATATTGGAAAGCTCACTGGCAGTTTATCATATACATGGAGTAAATCGCTTAGACTGTTTGACAGAGATAATAACATCGTGAATGAAGGGAAATCTTTTTATGCAAAAAATGACTGCCGCAATAATTTTGCATTTAATATTTCGCATGTTATCAGTAAAAGAGTTGACATATCTGCAACTTTTGCTTATAAAACAGGCAGTAGAGGGACACTTTCAGAAACAATTTTACTTGGGAGAACGATATTTGTTTCAAATACACTTACTCCAGAATCCGGATATCTTTCAGGTAATCACCCATCTCCGATAATTAATCCATCGGGTAGCGTAACTCTTACTTCATATGAAAAAATTAAATCATACACTGTAAAAAACGGATATAAACTCCCGGATTATCATCGATTAGACATTGGAATAAACTATCATATTTACCATCAAATAGGAACAAGCACTTTAAGTCTGAGCATATATAATTTGTACAATCATTTTAATATTCATTCGGTCTATCCTGATTATGAAAATAATAAAAATGTTCTGAAAGGAATATGTCTATTTCCATTCATGCCTTCATTAAGTTACTCTTATAAGTTTTAATTAAATGAAAAAAAAGTACTTATTATTTCTATTCATCACAATAATAATTGGCTGTGAACAAACACTTAATTTTGATGGTGAACTTACTGAATCAAAATTAACCGTTGGAGCTCTGGCCAATCCAGACACCTGTTTATCTCTATATTTATACAAATCAACATTTTTCTTAGATGATGATCTTTTATCTGATGAACAATTCTATTCGGTTCAAAATGCTATTGTATGGCTTAAAACATCAGATTCTATTTATTATCTACGCTATAACTCCAATAATCATCAATATATTTCCGATTATAAACCTTTAATTGGAGATAGAATTGAAATTAATGCATCTAAAGAAGGATTTGAAATTATTAAAGGGAATACCCAAATCAAATCTAAATCAGATTTTCAAATAGTTGAATCAATAACATTTTATAACGAGAACCCAAAGAAGATTATGGATGATGGTTTTTTACATCCAATTGACAATACCGGAAACGATACAATTATTAAGATAGTTTGTAAGATTTCTGATCCATCAAACGAAAATAATTATTATCGTTTGAATGTTAGGAGCATAGGCAGCTCAAAGCCCGCGCCTTTAGGATACTCAGACTTTGCTTTTGCAAATGACATTTTTGCTTCAAATGATATTTTGTTTTTTGATAACAGCATTTCAAAATCAATTGAGGGTTGGCCAAAGCATTTCTCAAATGTATTTGATGATAGGCTATTCAACGGAAAAAGTTATATTTTTACCATTGAATCAAGACAAAGAAACGGTTTGTTTAATTGGATAGAAATTGACTTACAACACATATCATATGATTTCTACAAATACCTTAAAAGCATAGAGTTGGCCAAGTGTTCTACCAACGACATACATTCAGAACCCGTTAAGATATACTCAAATATTGAAAATGGATACGGAGTTTTTGGAAGTTTAACAAGCAATAAATACATAATACACTTTTAATATGAAAAAATCACTTTTAACCATCTCTCTGATGCTATTGGTAATTGGAGCATCAGCTCAGGAGCAAAATAAGAAAAACACAGGATTCCGATTCTCGGCACAGGTTGGAGCAACATTTGAGGTAAAGCCAACTCATGATGATAATTCTGATAAGAATATGTTCTCTACAAATTATCGTCTGGGAGCGTCATATTTCTTAATACCAAATGTTTCAGTAGGTGTTGGCGTTGGAATTGACAAGTTTCGTAATCCTAAAACCAAGGCACTACCACTCTATATTGATGCTAAATATTATCTTTTTAACGCTCGAAATACCCCATTTATATTTGGTACTGCCGGCATTCTTGGCGCAGTAAATGATTATTATCAAAAGGGGAATATGTTTGATGCAGGTGTAGGATATAAGCTGTTTGCCGGAGATAAAGTTTGTTTGACTGCAACAGCAGGTTACAGACACTATACCCTAAAAAGAGTATATCTTTTCGAGTACGACAGTAAGGGAATTTTCTTTGGATTGGGCATCCATTTTTAGCGTATTAAAGGTCTATTGAACGCCCCAGGTAGTCTGAAAAATTGTTGAGTTGAGGTTTGTATTCACCTTCGAATAGCGGAGAGGATATTATAAAGTCTGCAGTTGACCTATTGGTAGCGGTTGGAATATTGTACAAGCTTGATATTCTGAGCAAAGCCTTTACATCGACATCATGCGGCTGGGGCTGCATCGGATCCCATAGAAAAAACAGCATATCAACTTTTCCTTCACAAATTAATGCACCAAGTTGTTGATCTCCTCCCAGAGGGCCCGATTTAAGAAGCTTAATCTCAGGTTGAGGGTCATTTTTTGCTCTGTTCTGCGTTAGTGCCGCTTCAACCATTCGCCCTGTGGTTCCTGTACAAATAAGTTTGTGTCTTAACAAGGTTCCCTTGTTAAATTCGACCCACTCTATAAGGTCTTTTTTCCGGTTGTCATGAGCAACCAATGCAATTGTCCTGTTCATACTCTACTGATAATATTTAACCTATTTTTCCTTATGGGCAACACTTTTTAAAGCATCACCGGTCAAGCGAAATACGGTCCACTCGTCCATTGGAAAAGCACCAAGCGATTTGTAAAAATTAATAGAGGGCTCGTTCCAGTCCAGCACTGCCCAGTCAAACCTGTCACAACCTCTCTCAACCGCAATCTGAGCCAGCCTGTTGAAAATTGCCTTCCCGAATCCCTTTCCCCTGTACTGAGGTTTAATGAATATATCTTCAAGATAGAGACATGCTTTGCCTTTGAAGGTTGAGAAGTTGTGAAAATAGAGGGCAAAGCCAACCGGTAGATCATCTAACTCAGCAATCAGAACTTCGGCCTGCTTTTTAACGAAAATACTCTCGTGTAAAATCTCCGGAGTGGCCGTTACATCGTGCCTTAATTTCTCATAATCTGCAAGATCGCAAATAAAGTCAAATATGAGGTTAATATCCGAAGAGTTTGCCTCTCTAATCACAAAGCCCATTGTAAAATCTTTAAAATTCAGACAAATTTACACCAATGGCAGCGATTTTCAAAGCAAAGCAATATTACTGTAACAAACCCTTTTATTCGCTTTTAAGTTTAACCCTCACAAGAATCGGATTATCGGTATCTTTAAGACCTTCGGCTATCTTTTTGAATTTGGCAGACACATTATTTGCCTGAGCATGCTGAATGAATTTGTAAGCATCAATCATGGCTATCATATAGTCATCCTCGCTTATATAAACCGGCCAAAATGCCGGCCCTCCTTCAAAATCATCTTTAAACCCAAACTGATTGAATTCAGGTTGATCTACAAATTTAAACTCACCGGTTTTCTTATTTAATAACGAAGTTGACAGGGTTATTTCATATGTCTCCCCTCTGTTACCTGCCACACCGCTCTTTAGCATTATTCTTGGTTTGTGAGGCAAGGAACCCAATTGAAACTGAATAAAAACATAGTTTGTGCTTTCAAACATATCACCAAAACGGCGGATTAAAGGCAGTTTATTATAATCTCTCACATTGAGATCAACATTTCTGCAATTATACTTCCCATAATTGAATATATATGAAGTATCAACGCCATTGGCATTGCTGACTGTGAGAAGGCTGCCATCATAATTATTAAATACTCTCACGCTGTCTCTGAATTTATAGAAATAGGGTTCCAGAAAATTTATAGATGTTTGGCTATTCATACGTAGAGCGTGCTCCTTTTCAGAATAATTTACATAGTACAGTACTCTAAAAGTACTGTCAGTAACACAAGCAGAATGTAAGGATTTAAAATTTCTAAACGTAATAAGCTTCAGATTCTCTCTTATGCTATAGAACTTATTCGGGGTAAAGCTCTTAATTTCTTCATTATCACGAATTAAAATTCTTTTAACAAAATCACCTTCATTGTTGTATTCATTTAATTTTCCAATTGAATAAACGAGTAAATTGTTGGTTGAAGGATCAATATATATATTTGACATATCTTCATACTCTTGCGGCCCCCTACCCTGTTTGTTAAATGTCTTTAAAAAAGTACCATCATGATCAAATATCTTTACTTCTGATCTGGACTGGCTAATGTAGAGCCTCCCATTTACAAAAGCAGCATCCTTGAAAGGAGGAGTAAGAAGAGATTGGTCTTTGGTCTGTAATGGGATATACTCTATTCCATCAGCGATCATAGATAAATTTACAATCTCTGTAATACCAATGTTGGATTCCAAATCAATTACATTGTTTTTTTTAGTTTCAATCTCCTTACCACAGGAGAACAAAACAAGTATGATTACTATAGTAAAAAATGAGCTTTTTTTCATAATAATTTATTTAATCATAGATAATCCAACATCATTATCTTCATATTAGGTATGAGCATTTTAACAGCTACTTGTATTAAGCAATATTGTTTATAAATTCTCTGATTTAGTACGATCAGTATTTCTAACTGCTCTTTTAGCTGCTTTTACTGAGTCTTTGAATTGCCCAAAGTTATAGGTGAGTTGAAACCCAATAGTACGTCCCAAAGATCTAGTCTCGCTTTTTTTATAAAAATCGGAAGAAGCTTGTTCAATAATTTGATTTTTATATGTTTGCCAAGGATTTTGTATGAAAACACCTAATCTCAGTCTCCTTCCAATCTTTTGAGAAAAATCAAACAATCCATCAACTCTCATATGCTGTTTGCTGGATTGTATATTAAGGTTAGAGTCCCAATTTTGGGTTATATAAAGTAACTGTGTCCTTAAATTTGCTCCGTGCCATAATTCACTAGTGAAACTTAACATGAACATAGGATCCCAATAAGAGTTTTTATTCCCGGGATATTCAAAAGATTTGAGTGCCATACGACCATTTAGATTTATTTCGAGCCAAGATGAAGGATTATAATTTATTCCGATTGAAAAATTCATCGTACTCTCTCTACTTATATTGCCATAAGTAGTTATTAGAACGCCATTATTATTTACAAAGCTATACTGTTGAACAGCATTATTTGAATACCTCATAGACGCGAGTGCTCTAATATTAAGACTCTTGCGCACGAAGTAACGGAACATCAACATAGTGAAATATGATTTCTGATTATCTAACTCAGGATTTCCCTTATAAATCTGCCCGGCAATAGATTTGTCTTCATAAGGATTTAAATATCCTATGTCAGGGCGGAAATATTCTCTACTCAGCGATAAAACAAACATGCTTCTATTACTGGGTTGATAGTTGAAACGAAGATTAGCAAGCAAAGCATCATCACTTTTTTTAAGCATGGAATTGTTGATTCCGAAATTAATGTCGTTATCGGTATGTTCAAAGGCAATTTGACCGGTTGCCATTACTTTGTTGGTTCTAATTGAATAGTTGCAAAGTAATGAACCCACTTGTTGCAAATATTCGAGAGCATCTACCTGTGTTGTAAATACCGGAGTATTATTCATTTCTGACAACCAAATGTCACTCGTATATCTTCTGTGAACATATTTTGCAGTTATGTAATAAGATTGATTTTTTGCGATAGTATTATAAAAATCTATCGCTGCAGTCTGTTCAAAATTATTCAGATTATTAAGAGTTTGATCCCGGTTATCAGTATATCCGGTAATAGATTCTGTTATCCTATCATATTTCATTTCATTTTTTCGATTATCCAAACTGTATGTTGCAGTAAACTGTTTATTGGGTTTGCTTTTAAAAGACCGTTGATAATCAACACTTCCTACATACTGGGCATTATAAATAACATTGCTGCTATTGATAATAAACTCTCTTGTTATAATATTGCTGGAATTCTGATATTTACTGAAAGAATTAATATTGCTTATACCATCATCAAATGCAACTTTGAAATTTACAGCCACCATATCCTGGTCACTAATATCATAGCTAGCTCTAATTCCTGCATTATGGCTATTTGATGATCCGGGAGAATTTCTTATATAGCTTTCAGAGAATCTGAACTCATCATTCCTGTAATCTACAGTTTTTGAATTGCTCATAGTACCATAAAGATTGGAATATCCATAATTGTAACTTGTATTATATATAAGGTTTCCTATTTTAGAGGTAAGTTGAAAACCGGAACTAATACGTACAAGATCACTACCATAGATTGATACTTCGCCAACTAGTCCATCGGGTAATGAAGATTTTGTAATTATATTTATTACAGCCGTTTGGTCGGAGTATTTTCCATCCGGACTTGTTATAAGTTCTATCTGTTTCAATTGCCCGGCCTGTAGCATTTTAGCTACATACTGGTTGGTTTCCGATATCAAAAGACTCTTTTTCCCGTTTACTATTATGGAAAAACCGGCCTCTTGTCCCATTATTTTAATCTTGTTGGTCATCTTATCTACCTGTATAAAGGGGATTTTATTAAGTATTTCCAATGTGTTTGATTTTGCAGCATCTGGATCGTTTTCCACATCATAAATTAGTTTATTAATCTCTGCTTTGACCAATGGTTTGGTTGCGACAACATTCACAGTACTCAATTCAATTCCTTCCAAGAGTGTAAATTTGCCTAAATCTGAGCTGCCAGTGTCAATGACGACCATAAATTTTCCAGGTGTAAATCCTAGGCTTGATACTTCAAGCGTATATTTACCTACTGTGATGTTTTGGAAAAAAAAATTCCATTTTCATTACTTGATGAAAATAATACAATTCTTCTATTGTTATTTCCCTCACTTGTGAGAGCAACAGTCGCGAAGGGGACTCCCTGCCCTTTGCTGTCCACAATTATTCCGCTGAGTCTTTCAATATTCTGATTATATGCATTAAACGAAAAAGCAGACACACGTGTATTAGTGCATAATAGCGTGAAAACAAATACGATAAATAAATATTTTTTCATAATATCAATATTTAAAATTATGCTTTACTTGGTCAATGTATTTTTTAAAAATAACGATGCAAATGTTCATCTGTTGAAATTATATGCATTGGAAAAAGTAAAAGTGGAATTATGGGTAAGTTATTGAGCAGCTGAATTTCAAAATTAGTAATAAAAAAAGTAGAAATAAAGTAATTTACAATAATATTTCTCCAAATCAATTGTATTTCAGGCTTCAGTGACCATAAATGAGTCGAAAAACCGGGTGAATGATTGCACAAATCCTCAACTCAAAGGC
>DPKJ01000001.1 GCA_003542575.1 Rikenellaceae bacterium
TAGGACGAGTCAATCCTCCCCACTTGCGGTGGGTCCCCTCCCTTTTCGGGAGCCAAAGTTTTCCTTTACTGATACAGTAACAGTTTGTGAGCAAAAATTTATCAAACAAAAAGCTGGTAGTTTTATAAAACTACCAGCTTTTTATTTTTTAATATCAAATTATTGAAAGATTACAGACCCAGAAACTCTTTAATAAACTGGTCGATATCATCTTTTTCAACCTGTCTTTTAATAATTTTGCCCTCCTGATCTACGAAAATATTCTGAGGAATATACCTAACATAATACTGCTTTGCAGGGGCACTGTTCCAAAACTGAAGATCAGAAACCTGAATCCAGGTAAGTTTATCCTCTTCGATAGCCTTGTTCCACAAACTTTCGTCGCTGTCAAGAGATACACCGATTATGCCGAAACCTGCTTTATTGTATTTTTTGTAAATCTCAACAAGGGTAGGGTTAAACTTTCTGCATGGTCCGCACCATCCTGCCCAGAAATCAATCATTGTAATTTTGTGCTGAGAATAAACGCTTGAAAGAGAAACAGGATTACCTTTAGGGTCGTTGAGAGTGAATTCAGGTGCTGTCATACCCGGCTGCACTGACTTCAAAGCCTCTACAGCCTTTTCAACCTCAATAAGATATCTATTGGCTTCAAATTCAGGAAGAGCCTTAAACGCGGCAATTTTCTGATCCATCTCGTCCAGAGGATACTCCTCAATCTTTTTTAGCAACTGAGTTATAGTATAATAAGATGTAGGATTGTTGGCGAAAAAGTTAGATTCTACTACTTTCTCCTCTTTTTGAGCCTCTTCATAAACAGCAATTATTTCATCTTTTCTTGCCTGAGTTGTGCCCTCTACATAAAACTCGGCCAGCAATGAATCAAGGTTATACCTCTTTTTAATTTCCTCTTTCTGGTCATTCAGAGATTTGATAAGATCTTGAGTCACACCTCCGGTGATTACAGCTTTGTTTGGTTCAGTGGCTACAACCTGAATGTTGATCTTAGAGTTATCAAGGAAAAAGCTTACGCGTCCTTCAACCCCGTCAAAGGTAATTGCGTAATCTTCAGGGGTAACAACTTTGCCTTTAAATTCAAATTTGCCTGCTATTAGTTCTGCAGTATCTTTTAGCGGCTCACTTCTTGAAAAATTGGTGAGATATGCCTTTCCATCAGCGATATTGTCGCCTGTAAGGGTTCCGGTAATTATATAACCATCATGTTTTGGCGTACAGGCAAAAATTACTGCCACTAGCGCCGGTAAAAGAAATTTTTTCATTTGGAATATTGGTTTTTAGGATGTAAATTATTTATTATGAACATTTTTTAACATTCTGTCTTTATGCATGGCTGTGAGTTTTTCTGCTCCGTCTCTATCCGACTCCAGAGATACCTCTTCATAACAAGTGAGATACCACTCCTTGTACATCATATAGCCTCTTGCATTCTTAAGTGCTGAATCTCCAACCTCATCCGAACCCTCTTTAACCTTTTTGGCAGGTATACCTGCATAAACACCCGGATCTAGCTTGATATTGCTCAAAACAACAGCACCGGCTGCAATTATGGTGTTATCTGCTATCTCTGCGTTATCCATTAAAATGGCACCCATTCCTACCAACACTTTACTCCCTACCTTTGCACCATGAATTATTGCATTGTGGCCCACTGATACATCATCGCCAATCTCTACAACAGACCTTTTATGCAGAGTGTGAAGCACTGCTCCGTCCTGTATGTTTACCCTGTCTCCTATTACAATAGGGTTGACGTCTCCTCTGAGAACGGCCCCATACCAAATGCTGCAGTCATCTCCGATTGTTACATCTCCCACAATTACAGCATTTTCTGCCAAAAAACAATTTTTGCCGATTTTCGGCTCCATCCCGTTAAGCTTTCTTACTATTGCCATCTCTTTTATTAATGTCTTGCAAATATATAAATTATTAAAGAGCAAAACCCTTTAAAATTTTGCATAGAATACTTATAATAAACAGATATAATCTCATTTTGTTTAATCCTAACGATTTCCAACAATATCGCTAAAAATTGGAATAATCATTAATGCATTTTTAGCAAAAAGTGCACTTTATTGCAAAAATTATAAGTATAGCTTTCCCGTTTGCTTAACAAATGGCGTATTATTTGCATGGTTTTATAATAATTTCAAATTTTAGCCCAAAAAGGTTTTTTGGATTGGAATAATAATTACATTTGCGTATTATTTTTTAACAAACAGTAATAAGGCACCAGCTTAATTAAACTAATTTTTATGCAACACAAAGTTATTGATACCAAAGAAGTTGTTATCAGATTTACAGGCGACTCAGGGGACGGTATGCAGTTGACAGGCAGCCTCTTTGCAGACGCTTCGGCGCTTTATGGGAACGAAGTCTCAACCTTCCCGGATTTTCCGGCTGAGATCAGAGCCCCTCAAGGTACCGTATCAGGCGTTTCAGGTTTCCAGGTTAACATCGGAAGCGGAGAGATCCGCACACCGGGTGATTACTGCGATGTACTTGTAGCAATGAATCCTGCAGCTCTTAAAGCTAATGCCAAATGGGCAAAACCCACAGCCAGCATTATTCTCGATTCCGATACTTTTGACGAAAAGGGGATCAAAAAAGCAGGCTTTAAAACGGATGATCCAATCACCGAACTTAAACTGGAAGACAGACACATTATTTTTGCCCCTATTACTACACTAACAAAAGAGAGTTTAAAGGATAGCGGCCTTGACCCAAAATCAATAATCCGAAGTAAGAATATTTTCACTCTTGGAATCTGTTACTATATGTTTAACAGACCAATGGGTACAACTGAGGAGTATCTTGATAAAAAATTCCGCAAAAAACCGGAGCTTGCCGATGCAAATAAAAAGGCACTTAAAGATGGTTTCAACTATGCGGGAAATGTTCATGCAATTCCTAATACATACAAAGTACAGCCGGCTAAGCTGGAAAAAGGTGTTTACAGAAATATTAACGGCAATCAGGCAACAGCCTGGGGCCTTCTGGCAGCTTCAGAAAAGTCGGGAATTCCTCTCTTCTGCGGTTCATACCCTATTACTCCGGCAACAAGTATTCTTGAAGAACTTGCTTTAAGAAAAGATCTTAACGTAAAAACTCTTCAGTGTGAAGACGAGATTGCCGGTATTTGTACCTCAATTGGTGCAGCTTATGCAGGGAATCTAGCCGTAACTACCACTTCAGGCCCCGGTCTCTCTTTAAAGTCCGAGGCACTTGGTCTTGCCGTTATGACAGAGCTTCCAATCGTTGTAGTTAACGTTCAAAGGGGTGGCCCATCAACCGGTATTCCTACCAAAACAGAACAAACAGACCTTAATCAGGCTCTTTACGGCAGAAACGGTGAGTGCCCGATTGCAATAATTGCAGCTCACTCACCATCTCATTGCTTTGATGCAGCATTTTATTCGGCAAAATATGCTCTTGAACACATGATGCCGGTAATGCTTCTCACAGAGGGCTTCTTAGGAAATGGTTCAGAGCCATGGAAGATCCCATCAATGAAAGATTTTCCGGAGATAAAAGCACCTGTAATTACAGAATCAGAAGAGACACCATTCTGGCCATTCAAGCGTGACAGCGAAAAATTGGCAAGAAGATGGGCTTTGCCGGGAACTCCGGGGTTGGAGCACAGGGTAGGAGGTCTTGAAAAGAATAATGACGGAACTGTATCTTCAGACCCTCTTGTTCACGAAAGAATGGTAGGCGAAAGGGCCGAGAAAGTTGCGAGACTTGCAAACTACATACCTGACTTAGAGGTTATTGGAGATGATTCAGGCGAAGTTCTGGTTGTAGGATGGGGCGGAACATACGGACATCTTTATACAGCTGTAAAAGAGCTTCATAATGAAGGAAAGAGTGTGAGTCTTGCCCACTTTGACTACATCTTACCTCTTCCGAAAAACACTGCCGATATCTTCTCAAAATTTAAGAAGATAATTGTTTGTGAACTTAACAGCGGACAATTCGCTAATTACTTAAGGACACAACACCAGCAGTTCCAGTACCATCAGAAAAATAAGGTACAGGGGCAGCCGTTTATTGTAAAAGAGATTGTTGACGCAGTTAATGCCATACTATAACATCAAATCAGAAATTTTATGGAAATGAAATATACACCACAGGATTTTAAAAGCAATCAAGAGGTAAAATGGTGCCCCGGCTGCGGAGACCACGCAATTCTTGCAAGCGTTCAGAGAGCAATGCCTGAGATATGCGAATCTCTAAACTATACCAAAGAGAGATTTGTGTTTGTATCAGGTATCGGTTGTTCATCGCGTTTTCCTTACTACATGGATACTTACGGATTCCATGGTATTCACGGTCGCGCATCTGCCATAGCAACAGGAGTAAAGGTAGCTAACCCTACATTAACAGTATGGCAGGTAACCGGAGACGGTGATGCTCTTGCTATCGGAGGGAACCACTTCATCCACGCCATCAGAAGAAACATAGATATTAACATACTTCTTTTCAATAATCAGATTTATGGTCTTACAAAGGGTCAGTATTCTCCTACTTCAAAACTGGGAATGATTACCAAAACCTCTCCGTACGGGACTGTAGAGCACCCTTTTAATCCTGGAGCACTTGTTCTTGGTTCAAGAGGAACATTCTTTGCAAGAAGTATTGATGTTGAGCTTAAACTTACACAAGACATAATGGTTCAGAGTGCCAAGCACGACGGAACCGCTGTTTCCGAAATTCTTGTAAACTGTGTTATTTTTAATGACAAAACTCATGCTCAGGTTTCTGATAAGGAATTCCGTGCAGAGAGAACAATTATTCTTAAGCATGGTGAGCCTATGATTTACGGCAAGGACAAAGACAAAGGTCTTATCCTTGACGGAAACAAGATCAAATCAGTTGTTATAGGGGAAAACGGAATAACTGAAAAAGACCTGCTTGTACACGACGCCGAAGAGGAAAATCCGGGAATACACTCAATGCTCATTGATATGATGTATCCTGAATTACCTGTCGCTCTTGGAGTTATCCGCGCAGTTAAAGATAAAACCTATGACGACAATGTTCGTGATCAGGTTATTGATGCAAGGGAGCATGCGCAGATTCACAACATGGATGAACTTCTGCACAGCGGTGCAATCTGGGAGGTTAAATAAAGAACTAACATACCAAACATTAAAACAAAGAAATAATGAAAGTTGCAGACATTATGGCTTCTCTCGAGAAGAAGCATGGTAACGAAAAAGAGTTTTTACAAGCAGTTCATGAAGTGTTGGAGTCAATTGAAGAGATTTACAACCAGCATCCTGAATTTCAAAAAGCTAAAATTATCGAAAGGCTTATCGAGCCGGACCGTATTTTTACATTCAGGGTTACATGGCAGGATGACAAGGGAGAGGTTCACTCAAACCTTGGCTACAGAGTTCAGTTCAGTAACGCAATTGGCCCTTACAAAGGTGGATTCCGTTTCCATCCTTCGGTAAACCTATCGATCTTAAAATTCCTCGGCTTTGAGCAAATGTTCAAAAATGCTCTAACCACTTTGCCTATGGGTGGTGGCAAGGGAGGCTCTGACTTTGATCCAAAAGGTAAATCAGATGCCGAAATCATGCGTTTCTGCCAATCATTCATAACAGAACTTTGGCGTCATCTCGGCCCTGACACAGACGTTCCTGCCGGCGACATTGGAGTTGGTGCACGTGAAATTGGGTTTATGTACGGTTGGTACAAAAAACTAGCCCGCGAAAACACCGGCGTTCTTACAGGCAAAGGCTCAACCTGGGGAGGTTCACTCATTCGTCCTGAGGCTACCGGTTACGGTGGAGTTTACTTTGTTACGCACATGCTTGCAACTAAAGGAATGGACATTAAGGGCAAAACAGTTTCAGTTTCAGGTTTCGGTAACGTTGCCTGGGGTGCTGCTCATAAAGCCACTGAACTGGGAGCAAAGGTTATTGCACTTTCAGGTCCTGACGGAATGATACATGACGAAGCCGGTATGACAGAAGAAAAAATTGCATACATGCTTGAGCTTCGCGCTTCAAATAATGACGTTGTTGCACCTTATGCTGACAAATTCCCCGGATCTAAATTCTATCCCGGCAAAAAGGCATGGGCTGTTAAGGTTGATATAGCACTTCCTTGCGCTTTCCAGAATGAACTTAACGGTGATGATGCAAGAGAGCTTATCAAAAACGGAGTTATTTGCGTTGGTGAACTTTCAAATATGGGATGTACTCCTGAGGCTATTGCCGAACTTCAGAAAGCTAAAGTTCTGTATGCTCCCGGTAAAGCTGCCAATGCAGGCGGTGTAGCAGTTTCCGGTCTTGAGATGACACAGAATGCGATGCATATAAGCTGGACAGCAGAAGAGGTTGATAACAAACTTAAGCAGATTATGGAGAACATCCATCAGCAGTGTGTTAAATACGGAACTCAAAAAGATGGCTTTATCAACTATGTAAACGGTGCAAATATTGCCGGATTTATGAAGGTTGCAAGAGCAACACTTGAGCAGGGACTTTGCTAGTTTTTTAACTTAATTCTGATAAGGAAATAAGTTTTCTAAAATATTCTAAAACTTATTCAGGTAGCCACATTTGTTAATGTGGCTACTTTTTTTTATTGCAAAATTGAATTCTCTTATATTTTCATATAATTACACTATTATTGATTATGATTTATAATAAATATTTCTCCCCTCGAAGTAAAATATTTATAATTTGATGAATAAAATATTTATTTTGAATTAATTTTTTGTTAAATTTGTTAGGTCTATGTTTTTAGACTAAATATTTAAGGCCAATAAAATGCTTATGAGAATAAACCAAAATACTTAAAAAACTAACTAACTTAATTACTAACCAAAACTTTTTTACATGAAAAAATTTAAACTAATCTTAACAGGTCTGTTGCTTGTTTTGGCTGTTGGTATTTCCAGCGCTCAAAATATTCAGGTAACGGGAACTGTTACTGATGCCAACACAGGGGAGCCTGTTATGTTTGCATCAGTTATGCTGAAAGGTACAGTTGTAGGGGCAGCAACAGATGAGGGTGGAAAATACACCATAAGTGCTCCGGCAAACGGAATCCTTGTTTTCAGTTTTATTGGCTACACAACTGTAGAGGTGCCTGTAAACGGACGCACAACAGTTAATGTAACTATGAAGCCGGATGCCGTTTATCTGGAGGATGTGCTCGTAGTTGCCTACGGTACAACAAGAAAAGAATCATTCACAGGTTCTGCCGAGGTTCTCAAGGGTGAGAAAATCGAGAAGAGAACTGTTTCCAATGTAACCAAAGCTATTGAAGGCTTGGCAACAGGCGTGCTTGTTACATCAGGAACAGGTCAGCCGGGTGCTGGTTCTAACATTATTATCAGGGGTTATGGTTCGATCAATGCATCAAACAACCCTCTATATGTTGTCGACGGTATCCCTTATGATGGTAGTATTGCATCAATAAATCCAGCAGATATCGAATCTATGACCATCCTTAAGGATGCATCAGCAGGAGCTCTTTATGGTGCCCGTGGTGCAAATGGTGTAATCATGATTACTACCAAAAGAGGTGCTAAGGAAGGCGAAAGGGTAAAAGTTAACTTCAGGAGCGTTTGGGGTGTTTCAGGACAGGCTATACCTTCTTATGACCTTCTTGATGCAAAAGGCTGGATTGAATACCAGTATCAGGCATTTAAAAATGAAGAGATCATAATAAAAGGTGTAAATCCTGCCGTTGCAGGTCAAACAGCTATTCAAATGATGCTCACAGGTCCAAGTAAGGTGTTTGGTAATAACCAACAGTACAATCCTTACAACTATCCTCTTGCTGACCTTATCGATACTCAGACAGGAAAAATCAGAAGCGATGCTACTCTTCGCTATGATGACAACTGGATGAAAGAGGTTACTGCCAGCAATCCGATAAGACAAGACCACGTTCTTACAGTTACCGGAGGTACTGATAAAGCCAAGTACATGGGCTCAGTCGGTTTCCTCGATGAAAAAGGTATTCTGATGACAACAGGCTTCAAACGTTATTCCGGAAGAGCAAACGTAGAGGCTAAACCAATTGAGTGGCTTAAATTCGGTCTGGGTACAAACTTTGCACAGACAACCAGCAATTTTCTGAATGCTACAGGTTCTGCAACATCAAACGTGTGGTACTCTTGTATGCTGATGGCTCCTATCTATCCTATTTATGAGCTGGATGCAAATAACCAACCCGTTCTTGATGCCGATGGCAAGAAGAAATTTGACTACGGCCAGAATCGTGCTTCAGGTGCTCAGCAAAACTATAACAGTATTGCAACACTTTATGACGATAAATTTAAAGCTGTTAACTCAAGTGTAAGCGGAAGAACATTTATTGAGCTGCTTGACTTTAAAACAGGTCCTATCGCAGGTCTTAAGTTGTCGGCAAACCTTGGTTTTGACTTTATCAACCAGGAGCAGCACAATTATGAGAATCCATATTTCGGAAACGCTGCGGGTTCACAGGGTCGTGCCTATAAATACAGCCGCAACACCTTGTCTTCAACTTTCAACCAACTCTTAACCTATAAGAGAACAATTGCTGACAAGCATAATCTTGATTTTCTGGTTGGTCACGAAAACTATCAGTACAAGTACAACTACCTGATGGGTGCAAAATCAGGCTTCCCGTTTGGCGGTTTATATGAACTGGATGCTGCAGCAACAGTAATCACTGCAGGTTCGTATGAGGATAATTATACGATTGAGTCATTCCTTTCAAGGTTGAATTATAACTTTGATGATAAGTACTATGTTTCAGGGTCATATCGTCGTGACGGATCTTCTCGTTTCTATAATGAGAACCGTTGGGGTGATTTCTGGTCTATAGGTGGTAACTGGAGAATTAGCCAGGAGTCATTCATGCAGAGTCTTTCATGGATAAGAAACATGAATATCAAAGCCAGCTTTGGTGTACAGGGTAATGATGCTGTTGGAGGATACTATCCTTACCAGGCACTTTATGACCTCGGATATCCTAATGCAGGTATGAATGGTGCAGTTGTTGCATCAATTGCAAACAACGACCTTAAATGGGAAAAAAATGAAAACCTTAACATTGGTTTTGACGCAAGACTATTCGACAGGGTTTCAATCTCAGCAGAGTGGTACAAGCGAGTAACAAAAGATATGCTTATGGCCTATCCTCTTGCAATGTCAACCGGTTTCTTATCTTATCAAAAGAATATCGGAAGTATGCAAAATACAGGTGTTGAGGTTACTGTAGCTGTTGATATGGTTACGAGTAAAGATCTCAGGTGGTCACTTACTCTAATGGGCTCTACCGTACAGAATAAGATTCTTAACCTGGCTGACAAACCTGAAATTACTGCAGGTAACTATATTACAAAAGAGGGTGAGGTTCTTAACTCATTCTATCTACCAAGATCTGCAGGTGTTGATCCTGCAACAGGATACCAGCTTTACTGGGTATGGGATACAGCTTCAGACGGTACACGCAGCGAAGAGTATATTACTGCTGACAGATCAAAAGCCGCTGCTTCTAGAGTTATCGCAGGTAACCGTATGCCGGACCTGTTCGGATCAATCAGTAACGATTTCAAACTGTTTCAGAGCATAGATTTTAGCATTCTTACCACATACTCTATCGGAGGTAAGATTCTTGATGGTCTATATGCTAATCTCCTTGATCCACTATATCAGGGTAACTCACTGTCTGCACACTTATCAAGAGCATGGAGTAAGCCGGGTGACATCACAGATACCCCTATTGCTCAGCTTGGTGCAAACACAACAACTTCTACCCGTAACCTTATTAATGCTTCATACTTTACTATTAAGAATGTAACATTAGGTTATTCTTTACCAAAAACCTGGATGAAGAAACTCGGTATTGAAAATGTAAGAATTTCTGCAATTGCAGACAATATTGCAATGTTCACACACCTGAAGGGTATGAATCCACAGTTTAACTTCTCAGGAGGTACTGACTATGTTTACACACCT
This sequence comes from Rikenellaceae bacterium, assembly GCA_003542575.1. Taxonomy (GTDB): domain Bacteria; phylum Bacteroidota; class Bacteroidia; order Bacteroidales; family UBA932; genus Bact-08. The sequence continues at coordinate 9,993 of DPKJ01000001.1, forward strand.
ACCCGCTCTATATCACTAGGTTTGGATATAACTTTTTAATTAAATAATAAGAATATACTTAATATGAAAAAAATATTTACACTATTTGCAGTAGCACTTCTCGTATTGAGCTCTTGTGAAAAGGAGTATCTTGATACGACCCCTACTGACTCAGTTTCCGGGCAATTGATTTTCAGTAATACCGAAAGCGCGATGGTTGCAATGAACGGTATTTACAGAGCTCTTTATTTGCCGAACAGTACCTGGTTTGGAACTACAGGTAACGTACAGCAGAATTTTGGTATTGTTTCGCACAACATGGTCGCTGACCTTATGGGTGAGGATTTTGTACAGGCGGAACAAGGTAACGGATGGTTCTATTTTGACTACAGATATGATGTAAGGTCAAGATACGCCAGTGCATCCTGGAGGTGCTATGGTTTGTGGAACTTCTATTATAAGGTTATTACAAATGCAAACTATGTTATTGCATCTAAAGATTTGATTCAGGGTGACCCTAATAAAGTTAAGAGTATAGTTGGACAGGCTCTTGCACTTCGTGCATACTCTTACTACTATCTGACTCTATTCTTCCAGCACACCTATAAAGGTAATGAAAGCACTCCTGGTGTTCCTCTTTATACTGAACCAACACTTGTTGGTGCTCCTAGAGGTACTCTAAAAGATGTGTACGATCTTATTACTGCCGACCTTGTTGAGGCAACAACATTGTTGAAAGCCGCTAAAGATGCAGGTATTACCAGGACACACAAATCCCATATTGACTACAACGTAGCAAAAGCTATTCAGGCAAAGGTATTCCTCACAATGGAAAACTGGACCGGAGCAGCTGACGCAGCGAAAGAGGCCAGAACAGGTTATACCCTTCTTTCAGGCAACTCTCTATATACTGGATTTAATGATGTTGTTCTCTCTTCAGTAATGTGGGGAGGTCAGGTTATCGCTACTGAAGCAGTTTCAGGTGGTTGGGGTACATTCTTCTGCCATATGGATCCGGGTAGCACACCTGCAGTTATAACAGCTAACGGTTACGGGGTAACTTCAAGAAAATGTATAAGCTCATGGTTGTATAACCAGATTCCTACTACTGACCTGAGAAGACCTTGGTGGAACGGAGTTGTTCCTGTACAGGCAAGCTCGGGACCAAATAAGAACTATGCTCAGTTTAAGTACAAATACAAGAACATCAGTGATTATACAGGTGACTATATATTCTTAAGAGCAGAAGAGATGCTTCTTATCGAAGCTGAAGCAAGAGTAAGACTTACTCAGTACGATGCTGCAAGAACTCTTCTTCTTGAGCTGGGAGCAGTTCGTGACCCTCAGATGGCTGCAAGGCTTGATGGCAGAACCAATTCAGCTGTTTACAACACCAATACAACCGGTGCACTTACTACACTTATGGATGAGGTTCTTTTCCAGCGTCGTATAGAGCTTTGGGGTGAAGCAGGTCGTCTGTTTGATATTAAGAGACTTGGTCTTGGATTTGACAGAGATTTTGCCGGAACAAACCACTCTCAGCTACTTAAAACAATCTCTACAGCTCCTAAGTCAAAAGAGTTTGTACTACCTATACCTCAGCAAGAGTTTGACGGTAATGAAAACATGGATATCGAAACCGATCAGAATCCTCTATAATGATTAATTAATAAATTAGGTCTATGAAAAATTTAAAATATATAATATCATTGGTGTTATTGTTCGGTTTGTTTGCTTGTAACCAGGACGCTATAATGCCTTACATCGACAAAAGCGATATCGGCCCTGTTGATGCCGCTTTCTCTTCAACCGTTGCAATTTATGACTTGAAACAGGCTGACAACGGCAAGATCCAGGTACTTATCTACAGAGGCAATACTAAAGGTGCAGCTACTGTTCCAATTGCAATCTCAGGAACAGGTACCACTCAACTAACCCTTGCCAGCAATACTGTAACTTTTAATGATGGTGAAGGAAAAGCCTATATTACATTGAACTACAACTTTGCAGCTATACCTCCTGCAACCAAATACATTGTTACTCTTACAATCAGTGATGCTACAATGGTATCAAAATCAAAAGTTTCTGCTGTAAGGGTAGAGGCACAACTGCCATTGAATTATGCAAGTTTTGGAACAGGTACATATGAGTCAGAGTTCTACGAAGAATCATGGAGCCAGCCTGTACAAAAGGCCAACGTTTCAACAACTCTTGACTTCTATAAACTTCCAGGTTGCTACTATGCAGGATATGACATTGTTTTCAGAGTTAATAACGGAGTTCTACTTGTAGATCAGCAAAATATTGGATGGCTCTACAGTGCTGCATATGGTTATGTTCACGTTAGTCCTCAAACTAACACTATAAGTGGCAAGAGACATACGTGGAATAGCCGTTTTGTACTACCAACAGCAGGTTTAGCATTTGGCGGTACTTATGACGAAACCTTCATAATGCCGTAATTTGAGCATAAAATAATCTTTGAGTGCACTCGATTTATCGGGTGCACTCTTTTTTTAGAGAGACCATCAATAAAAATTTGTAATTTTGATAATTAAATAATCTACATTACATTATGAGCGGGAATAAAGAAAAAAATGGATTATCAATAATCAGGTTATACTTACCAATAGCTTTGTTTTTTATAACAACCAGCCTTCTACTTAATAGTTGTTCTCTAAATGAAAAAGGTTATGTTATAAATGGAATCATAACCGGTGCAGAGGATTTATCCGGCATGATGTATCTAAGGCAGCAAGAGTTTGGAGGAGTACCTATTGACTCGGCGTTGCTGGTAAATGGGAAGTTCACATTTAAAGGTAGATTAGAAGACCCTGACCAATACATTATCTACAATCCAAATCTACCTAATAGAATAGCAATCTTTATTGAAAATGCCAGATATAAAATCACAGCACCCTCGTATAACCTTAATGATGCAGTTATTGATGGTGGTGAATCTCAGAAATTGATAAGCCTTACAGAAAAAAAGAGCAAGGAGGTGATTGAAAAGTTGAATCTGAACTCAATTATGGCAGATTTCTCAAACCCTCAGACACCAAAAAGTGTAAAAGATAGTATTCTGGCAATATTTAATCACGCAAATGCTACAATGAAGGGCTACTATGACTCAATAATCAGAGAGAATCCCAACACCTGGTTCTACCTCCATTTCACAAAATTATCTGCTCAGGGAGAGAACCTTGATACTCTTCAAAAAAGGTATGACCACCTTAATTCAAATAAAAAATTTACTAACAGCAAACACCTTAAAGAGATTGAAGAGGTGCTGAACAAACGGAAGGCACTTCAGCCGGGAAATATTGCAAATAATTTTAATCTAAAAGATATGAGCGGCACTCATGTCTCATTTTATGATGTAACCTCTGCATCAGATTTCACAATTCTTATCTTCTGGACCGAATGGAGTGTTGAGAGCATAAATTTCGCAAAAGAGATTAAAGAGATTGCAGATTTGGCAAAAAGTAAACAAATAAAAATTACAGGTGTTATACTTTCAGGAGCAGAGCAAAACGAAAGCATGAAAAGAAAGAGAGAGGAGACGATCAGGAATGAGGGGCTAACCTTTTTAAATCTGAATGATGTAAGGGAGAGTTCGGTTGCTTCTCTTTATAACGTAACCCTTATTCCTAGAGCTTTTTTGATTGACAGACAAAATGTTATAATTTTGGACAATTTAACTACTGACGATTTAAAATTGTTTGTCAAAGATAAGTAATCAGGAATTTTGCTCTTTTTTTACTAAATTTGGAAGTTGTTGAAATGCCAATTTTGCAATTTTCAACAATTTTATTGTATTTCGCATTTTCGCATTTTTGTACATTATGAAAAGAATTTATACCCACATATTCATACTAGTTATAGCAGTATTAGTTACAATATCCTGTAAAAAAGATCCGCCTACTATTCTTGAACTCTCTTTGGATGCAGTTGAGATAGCAAATATTGACGGGAGCTCAACAATTCAGGTAACTGCTAATGGTAAATGGACAGCAAGCATTGCATCTACATGGTGTACTATAACTCCATCCAGTGGCGATGGTAACGGAGAGATAACAATAACAGCGGTAAATAATTTTACAAGTTCCGACAGGATTGTAAATATGGTTGTTACATCCAGAGAACTTAAAAAATCTGTTAGGATAAACCAATCATATTCCAGACTTGATGTCTCAGCAATTGAGTTGCTATTTCCAAAGGATCAGGGTTCAAAAACAGTATTTGTTGATGCCAACACAAGTTGGACAGTCGAGATTCCTCCGTCAATAAACTGGATAACGGTTTCGCCCATGAGCGGTACTACCAGCGGTAATGTGACTATTACTCTGGCTCAAAATGTTGGAGTTATGCGAAGTGCCGATATTTTATTTAAATACGGAGAAGAACAAAAGACTCTCAAAATTAATCAGGAGCGTAGTGTAAACCTGGACCCGGCTGCTCCTCTGCTCAAATCTCCGGTAAACAACCTATCAGATGCAAACAGACTGCCCACATTCAGATGGGGCACATCTAAAGATCCCGAAGGAGATTTAGTAACATATAAACTCGAATACACTACCAATCAATCCAACTGGAATAACACCGTTACACTAGCAGATAGTGTGTATAATCTATCATATTACCTTGATGCCAATCAAACCTATTATTGGAGAATTTCAGCAGTAGATGCTTATGGTGGTGTAGGTGTATCACAGGTCTATACATTTACAACCGGCACCAAAACCAGTTATTTTGACGGACAATATAAAATTGCTCAAAATTACAGCAAGGGATCAAGACCATCAGAGATCTTATTTATTGGTGACGGATATATCTCTGAGGATTACGAAGAGGGGGGAATCTTTGACAGAGATATGAATAATGGGATAGAATATTTCTTTGAAATAGAACCATATAAAAGTTACAGAGAATATTTTACTATTTACAAACAGGCAGGATACTCGAGAGACAGAGGTGTAAAACAGACAGATAAAAACATACTGAAGTATACTAAATTTAATGTTGATTTTTTAGGTGGTTCTTCACTATCTGCAGATACCGATGAGGTATTTAAATACGCTAAAATGATACCAGGAGTTGATGATGTTAAGCTTAGAGACATGCTTATTATTCTTGTTGTAAACCAGGACAGATACGCTGGAACTTGCTGGATTTGGAGCGATGGTAAGGCTATAGCAATTTGCCCTGTAAGTACATCAACATCAGCCGGACAACATTTCAGAAACCTTATATATCATGAAGCCGGAGGACATGGATACGGAAGATTGGCCGACGAGTATACGACTGCTGCAAATGCAGGAAAAACCATAAATGACGAATATAAGTCTAAGTACAATACATTTAAGAACGCCGGCTTTTATCCGAATGTTGATTTGACAGGTGATGTAGCAGCCGTAAAATGGAAACACTTTATTAATGCACCGGGATATACCAGAGTGGGTACTGTTGAAGGGGGATTTTACTTCCCGCTTGGAGTTTGGAGGCCGGAGCAATCGAGCTGTATGATGTATAATGAACCATACTACAACGCACCTTCACGAGAGAAAATGGTTCAACGAATACTCTCAATAGCACAGGAGCCTTATACGCTGGAGATATTTATGCAGAAAGATATCCAGAAAGCTCCATCTCAATCTGCAATCTTGCAAACCAAGAGCATAAACCCACTAACATTTGTACCTCTTGCACCACCGGTAATGATGAAGTGAGCATAAAAAAACGTATCTTTGATATACTTATTAACAATACGTTAGATGTCATGGGGGATTATATTACTATAACAAGACGGCTCAAAAAGGTAATTTCAAGATTCTTTAAGATTAACACAATAATACTTGGTCTGATCTGTGGCCTTGTTGTACTAAGTACTTCCGGTTGTAAGATAGAGCCAGCAGCTGAGATTAACTTATCCTCTTCAAATATTGTAATTCCCAACACTAGCGGTAGTGACAGGATCTCTTTTACATGCAATGGTAAATGGACAGTTACAGCAACTAAAGCGTGGCTTACAATAGAACCTTCGTTTGGTAAAGGAGATGGTGAAATAGTTATTAAATACGATGATAACAGTTTGGTAGAAGAGAGATCGGGGGAGATAATTCTTTCAAGTGGTGCTTTAAGTAAAACCGTTACAATAATACAAAGTAAATCAAGTCTGGACTTTGACAAATATTCACTTTCGTTTCCCAGGGATAGCTCAACATTAAGGTTTTATATTTTATCAAATACTACCTGGCAGGTTACTGTCCCACCTGAGATAAACTGGATTTCGGTATCTCCTGCAAGCGGAAATCTAAACATGCATATTGATGTTACTGTTGACCCAAACCCCGGATTTTTAAGGGAAGCAGATATCGTTGTCAAATATGCTCAAATTGAGAAAAAACTTAAAATCATTCAACAAAGAGGGATAAATGGCCCTCCGGAACAAACAGTTTTAAAGAGCCCTACCAACAATTCAAGTGACGAAAACAGATTACCGGTTTTTCGTTGGTCTGAGGCGATTGATTACGATAATGATGAAGTAACATACAATTTAGAATATTCCTCGATTAACGGAGATTGGATTTCTTCTGAGACAATACAAGATACTTTGTACCTGCTATCGTCTTATTTAGATCAAAATACAAGTTATAGGTGGAGAGTAAAAGCAACAGACAACACAGGAAACTGGAGCTATTCGGAGACATATTATTTTTCAACAGGGACCAAAAAGAGATATTTTGATGGAGAGTACAGAGTAGCCCAGACCAATTCTGAAGGGTATTACCCATCAGAAATTCTATTTATTGGAGATGGCTATATTCCTGAGGACTATGATGAAGGAGGTAAGTTTGATATGGATGTTAATGAGGGGATAGAAGCTTTTTTTGGTGTAGAGCCTTATAAAACGTGCCGAAATTATTTTAAAATTTATAAACAGGCAGGATATTCAAGAGAACAGGGAGCTACACAAACAGATAAAAATATTATTAAGAACACCAAATTTGGAGTTGCTTTTCAAGGAGGTACTTCAATGAGTTCAGATTATAATACAGTATTTAACCATGCAAAGCTTATTCCCGGAGTTGATAATGTGAAATTACAAGATCTTCTTATTGTCATAGTTGTTAATGAAAACAGGTATGCAGGAACTTGTTGGACATGGACAGATGGAAAATCAATTGCTATAGTACCGGTTAGCAGACATTCAAACACTAGTAGCACCTATGGAGCTATTTTAGTTCATGAAGCAGGAGGTCATGGTTTTGGAAGGCTTGCTGACGAATATGTGAGTGCATCCAATGTAGGACACGCTATCTCCTCTGAACGTCTTAAGCAACTTCAGGAATCCTTTGCAAGAAACTATTCTGCCAATGTCGATTTAACAGGTGATCCAACTATGGTAAAATGGAGCAAATTTATTCTTCGGAGTGATTACAGCAGAGTTAAAACGTATGAAGGTGCATATTACTTTTCATATGGAGTTTGGAGGTCTGAAATTACTAGTTGTATGATATCTAATATTTTATATTTTAATGCACCTTCGAGAGAGGCAATTTTCAGGAGAATTATGGCAAAGGCTGGGGAAGAATATACTCTGGAGAAGTTTGTTGATCAAGATAAAGTGAGAGAGCCTCCGTTTGGTGCTGTGATTATGCAGAAAAGCTTTAACCCACTTACATTTGTACCTCTTGCACCACCGGTAATGATGAAGTGAGCATAAAAAAACGTATCTTTGATATGCTTAAAACTAACCATTTATGTTAAAATCAATACTTTTCAATAAAAACTATTTTTATAAAATATTTTTAATAATTTCAATTTTAATAACTTTTGGATGTAAGAAGGAACCGGAGCCTGAATTAACTCTTTCACAATCAAATTTAGCAGTTCTGAATACTGCAGGAAGTAACAATGTCTCTTTTACATGCAATGGTAAATGGACAGCAGTCTCTTCCGAAACATGGCTCACTGTAGCTCCATCTTTTGGAACCGGAAACGGAGAGTTAACATTAAATTTTTCAGGGAATATATCATCAAGTGAAAGGAGTGGTAATATAATTTTAACATCGGGCATACTAACTAAAACCCTAAAAATTACTCAAAGCCGAACCCTACTTGACACAGATAAATCAACACTCTCTTTTCCAAAAGAGAGCTCTTCTCTTAAATTAAATATTGTTTCAAACACAAGTTGGCAGATAGTTGTTCCACAGGGCACTGACTGGATTACAGTTAGCCCGTTAACCGGTTCCCAGAATATGGAGGTTAATATATCGGTTAATGCAAATACCGGAGCACTCAGAGGTGTGGATATAGCCATTAAATACGGAGAGACAGAGAAAAATGTATCAATAAGCCAGCAAAGAGGCATAAATAATGCACCGGAAGCACCAAAGCTGAAATCTCCGGTAAACAATACTCAGGATCTTACAAGATTGCCGGCATTCAGATGGTCAACATCAAAGGATGCAGATGGTGATGTTGTTACTTATACTTTCGAAATTTCAAAAGGCAGTGGTAATTGGACAACGCTCTCACCTTCACAGGATACTCTGCAGTACCTCTCTGCGTATCTTGATGCAAATAGTGCATATAACTGGAGAGTAAAGGCAACAGACAGCATGGGTGAATTCACCTATTCGCAAACATCTACATTTAATACAGGAAATAAGATCAGTTATTTTGATGGTGAATATAAGGTTGCACTTAATAATACCGCAGGAGCTTTGCCTTCAGAAATTCTTTTTATTGGAGACGGTTATACTGCCGAAGATTATGTAGAGGGAGGAAAGTTTGATCAGGAGGTTGAAGAGGGTATTGTTTACCTGTTTAATACAGAGCCATATAAGTCTTATAAGCAATATTTTAAGGTCTATAAACAAGCCGGTTATTCAAGAGACCAGGGTGTCACACAGACAGATAAAAACATTACCAAAAATACAAAATTCGGTGTAACGTTTGGGGGTGGGTCATCAATGAACTCCAACAGCGATGCCGTTTTTGCAAGTGCAAAGCTGATCCCCGGAGTTGATGATATTAAATTACGAGAGTTACTCGTTATTCTAATTGTTAATGAAAACAGATATGCAGGTACTTGCTGGACATGGTCAGACGGAAAGACCATAGCCATAACTCCTGTAAGCAGAAATTCTAATCCAAGTTACCACTACAAAGGGGTGTTGCTGCACGAAGCCGGTGGGCACGGATTCGGGCGATTGGCCGATGAATATGTAAGTTCTGCTAATGCAGGCAAGACAATAACAGCAGAAGATACACAAAGCCTTAAATCACGTTTTGCCAAAAACCATGCAGGAAACGTTGACCTTACCTCAGATACCACTCTAATCAGATGGAAGCATTTTCTCAGAAGAGCAGGATATGACAGGGTAGGAGTTTATGAGGGTGCATATTACTATACATATGGAGTATGGAGGCCTGAGTTGACAAGTTGTATGATTAACAACATTGCATACTATAATGCAGCTTCAAGAGAGGCAATTGTGAAAAGAGTACTGGCCAAGGCGGGTGAGCCATATTCACTTGATGGTTTTCTGGCCAAAGATGCTATTAAAGAGCCGTCACAGGCTGCAGCACTTCAAACCAAGAGTTTCAACCCATTAACCTTTGTACCATTGGCACCACCGGTGTACGTGAAGTAATTCTCCGCGCCAGTTTGTGGTAAACATCACATTATTAGCATAATAAAAATGAGCCAATTTTCGTGCAGAAAGTTGGCTCATTTTCAAACGCATGATTATTAAATATATACCACAAAGTGGCGCGGAGAAAAAGGTTTCTGTTGGGCACTTTCTTAGTTGTTTTTAAAAAAAGCCTGCTTCTAGAAGCAGGCTTTTTTTAAAAATTATATCAAGGTTAACAAAACCTAATTGAGATTACTCCTCTTTTTTGCTCTTGAAAGCTCTTTGATAATCATCTTTTGATGTTACAATTATCTTTTCGAACTCTCTTGTTCCGGTTCCGGCAGGGATAAGGTGTCCGCAAATTACATTCTCTTTCAGACCCTCGAGAGTGTCAGTTTTGCCGAATGTAGCTGCTTCGCTAAGTACCTTGGTTGTCTCCTGGAACGATGCGGCCGACATAAAGCTGTTGGTGCGCAATGCTGCCCTGGTTATACCCTGAAGTATCTGGTTTGAAGTGGCAGGAACGGCATCTCGTGCCTCAACTGTCTTAAGGTCTCTTCTCTTAAGAGTAGAGTTCTCTTCGCGCAGTCTTCTTACCGTAATTATCATACCAGCCTTAAGTTCTTGCGAATCACCTGCATCAAGAATAACCTTTTTATCATAAATGTTGTCATTCTCAAGCATGAACTCCCATCTGTCAACAAGTTGTTCCGGAAGGAATCTTGTGTCGCCCGGATCTACGATCTCAAGCTTACGCATCATCTGTCTTACAATAATCTCAAAGTGTTTATCATTGATCTTCACACCCTGCATTCTGTAAACCTCCTGAACCTCGTTTACGATGTACTCCTGAACCTTTGTAGGACCTTGAATAGCGAGTATGTCTGTAGGTGAAATAGCTCCCTCCGACAGCGCCATACCTGCTCTTATGTAGTCATTCTCCTGAACAAGGATCTGCTTAGAGAGTGGAACAAGGTAGCGTTTCTCTTCTCCGGTCTTAGATTTGATGATAATCTCGCGATTTCCCCTTTTGATTTTACCCATTAAAACCTCACCGTTAATTTCGGAAACAACAGCAGGGTTTGAAGGATTTCTCGCTTCGAAGAGTTCGGTTACCCTTGGCAGACCTCCTGTGATGTCACCGGATTTTCCGATTGCTCTTGGGATTTTCACCAGGATATCACCCGATTTAACCTTTTTACCGTTTTCAACCATGATGTGGGCTCCAACAGGCAAGTTGTATTGCCTTAGTTCTAGCTTGTTTTCATCAAGAATACGGATTGTAGGGTTCTTTGATTTATCACGTGATTCAATAACAACCTTCTCTTTGTGAAGTGAATACTCATCGGCTGCCTCTTCGCGGAATGTAACACCTTCGATTAGATTGTCAAATACAATCTTACCACCGGTTTCCGCAATTGTGATAGCGTTGTAAGCATCCCATTCGCAAATCTTGTCACCTTTTTTAACAGTATCGTTATTCTTGAAATAAAGAGTTGCACCATAAGGAACATTGTGAGTTGAAAGTACAATACCAGTATTGATATCTACTATTTTCATCTCAGCTGTACGGCCAATTACAATTTCTGATTTCTCTCCATTCTCAAACTCTTTTAGGAGCGTTCTGAGCTCTTCAAACTCTATCTTACCATCATATCTTGCGACGATTTCATTTTCAGAAGCAATATTTGATGCAGTACCTCCGACGTGGAAAGTACGCAGAGTAAGCTGAGTACCAGGCTCACCAATTGACTGAGCAGCAATTACACCCACAACCTCTCCAATTTCAACCATTCTGCCATTCGCAAGGTTTCTTCCGTAGCATTTGCTGCAGACACCCTTCTTGGATTCACAGGTTAGTACCGAACGAATCTCAACGTGCTCAATTGGCAATGATTCAATCAGAGCAGCAATCTCCTCGGTAATCTCCTCACCTGTATCAATTATTTTCTCTCCTGTAAGTGGATTGTAAATATCATGAACAGTGGTTCTACCAAGAATTCTGTCGTAAAGTGATTCAACTATCTCGTCTTTATTCTTGATTGCTGTCGCAACAAGACCTCTTAATGTTCCGCAATCGTCTTCGTTTATGATAACGTCATGCGACACATCCACAAGCCTTCTTGTAAGGTAACCGGCATCTGCTGTTTTAAGAGCGGTATCGGCAAGACCCTTTCTGGCACCGTGTGTAGAGATAAAGTACTCAAGAACTGATAGACCCTCTTTAAAGTTTGAAAGAATCGGGTTCTCGATAATCTCTGCTGAGCTGGCTCCTGATTTCTGAGGTTTAGCCATCAGACCCCTCATTCCTGAGAGCTGACGAATCTGTTCCTTTGAACCCCTTGCACCAGAGTGAAGCATCATGTAAACAGGATTGAAACCATCTCTGTCTGTTGCTATCCTCTTCTCAACAATATTTGTAAGCTTAGAGTTGGTTGATGTCCAAATGTCAATAATTTGGTTATACCTCTCGTTGTTGGTAATAAGACCATTATTGTATGAGAACATAATATTCTCAACCTGCTTGTAACCGTCTTCGATAAGGCTCACCTTCTCTTCAGGAATAATTACATCTTCAAGGTTGAACGAGAGTCCTCCCTTGTATGCCATCTGGAATCCAATCTCTTTGATATCATCAAGGAATTTGGCAGTTTTGGCAACTCCTGCAACCTTGAGTACATTACCGATAATGTCCCTTAATGACTTTTTGGTAAGGATCTCATTGATGTAACCAACTTCAGGAGGAACAACCTGATTGAACAGGATCCTGCCTACTGTAGTCTTTACAAGAGAGAAGCCCTTTGAATGATCAGTAAAGTCATTTGGCAATCTAACCTCAATTTCTGCATGAAGAGCAGCTCTTCCCTCATTGTATCCAATAATTACCTCTTCAGGACCATAGAATTTAATTCCATGACCTTTAGCCTGGTGACGAGCTTTAGTAATATAATAAAGTCCAAGTACCATGTCCTGAGAAGGAACGGTAATAGGAGCTCCGTTGGCAGGGTTAAGAATGTTGTGTGAACCCAGCATTAAAAGCTGTGCTTCAAGAATTGCAGCGTTTCCTAACGGAAGGTGAACAGCCATCTGGTCACCGTCAAAGTCAGCGTTGAATGCTGTACATGAGAGCGGGTGCAGCTGGATTGCTTTACCTTCAATAAGTTTTGGCTGGAATGCCTGAATACCAAGACGGTGAAGGGTAGGAGCACGGTTTAGCATAACCGGGTGACCCTTCATTACATTCTCGAGAATATCCCAGATTACAGGATCTTTCCTGTCAACTATTTTTTTGGCAGACTTAACAGTCTTCACTATTCCTCTTTCAATAAGCTTGCGGATAACAAACGGCTTGAAGAGTTCTGCTGCCATATCTTTTGGAATACCACATTCGTGCATCTTAAGCTCAGGACCAACGACAATCACCGAACGTGCAGAGTAGTCAACCCTCTTACCCAGAAGGTTTTGACGGAAACGACCCTGTTTCCCTTTAAGACTGTCTGATAGTGACTTAAGTGTGCGGTTTGCCTCAGTTTTAACGGCGTTTGACTTTCTTGAATTATCAAAAAGAGAGTCAACTGCCTCTTGTAACATACGCTTTTCATTTCTTAGAATCACCTCAGGAGCCTTAATTTCAATAAGTCTCTTTAGACGGTTGTTTCTAATAATTACCCTGCGATACAAGTCGTTAAGGTCTGATGTTGCAAACCTTCCACCATCAAGAGGAACCAAAGGGCGCAACTCCGGTGGAATAACCGGAACTACCTTAAGGATCATCCATTCAGGTTTGTTAATCGCTTTTGATTCACGGAATGCTTCAACAACACTTAGTCTTTTTAGAGCCTCGGCCTTTCTCTGCTGAGAAGTTTCGGTCTCTGTTTTGTGTCTGAGGTCATACGAAAGCTGGTCAAGATCAATCCTGCTCAGCATTTTATAGATCGCTTCGGCACCCATTCCGGCAATAAACTTATTAGGATCATTGTCGTCAAGCATTTGGTTTTCTCTTGGGAGAGAATCAAGAATATTTAAATATTCATCCTCTGTCAGGAAGTCGTGCTCTTTTATTCCGTCTACGGCTTTTGCGCCTGCCTGAATAACAATATATCTTTCATAATATACAATTGCTTCAAGTTTTTTAGAAGGAATACCTAACAGATAACCTATCTTGTTTGGGGAGCTGCGGAAATACCAGATATGAGCCACAGGTACCGTGAGTGAGATGTGTCCCATTCTCTCTCTTCTTACCTTTTTCTCTGTCACCTCTACACCGCAACGGTCGCATATAATGCCTCTGTAGCGGATTCTTTTATACTTACCGCAATGACATTCATAATCCTTGTAAGGACCAAAGATCCTTTCGCAGAAGAGTCCGTCTCTTTCCGGCTTGTATGTTCTGTAGTTGACAGTTTCTGGCTTTAGTACTTCGCCTGAAGATCTTTCAAGAATCTCTTCGGGTGAGGCCAGACTTATGGTAATCTGATTGAAATTACTTTTTACCTTTATCTCTTTCTTTAAAGACATATTATTCTGTTTCAAAGATTTGCAAATACTATTATCAAATTACTCCAGGTTTATGCTGAGTCCAAGACCACGAAGTTCGTGAAGCAACACATTAAGAGATTCAGGAATGCCGGGCTGCGGCATTGGATCTCCTTTAACTATTGCTTCGTAGGCACGGGATCTTCCAACAACATCATCTGATTTAATTGTTAGAATCTCCTGAAGAATATTGGCAGCACCAAATGCCTCAAGTGCCCAAACCTCCATCTCACCAAATCTCTGTCCTCCAAACTGAGCTTTACCTCCCAGAGGTTGTTGGGTTATGAGTGAGTAAGGTCCTATAGAACGGGCGTGCATCTTGTCATCAACCATGTGACCGAGTTTTAGCATATAAATTATGCCAACAGTAGCCGGTTGATCAAACAGGTCACCTGTTCCGCCGTCACGCAGATATGTTTTACCATATTTTGGAATTCCGGCGTTATCGGTATACTGACATATTTCATCAAGGGTTGCTCCGTCAAAGATTGGAGTACTAAAGCGCTGTCCAAGCTCTTTACCTGCCCATCCGAGAACTGTTTCATATATCTGACCAAGGTTCATACGAGAAGGTACACCAAGAGGATTCAATACTATATCAACTATAGAACCATCTTCAAGGAATGGCATATCCTCGTCTCTTACAACTTTGGCAACAATACCTTTGTTTCCGTGACGACCTGCCATTTTATCTCCAACTCTAATCTTACGCTTCTTGGCAATGTAAACCTTGGCAAGTTGCATTATGCCTGTTGGTAGCTCATCACCGATTGTCAGATTATATTTTATTCTCTTAAGTTCTGCATCGAACTCCTTATGAGCAATCAGATAATTGTTAATAAGCAGTTTAATCAGGTTGTTAGTGCTCTTGTCAGTTGTCCATTTGGTAGGATTGATGTTTTCATAATCAATCTTGTCCAGAACTTCATATTTAAAATCTATTCCTTTTTCAACGATAACAACACCATAAAGGTCAGATACTCCCTGAGAAACTTTATTTGTCAGGAGTGCAAAGAGCCTTTCCATGAAGTTAAGTCTAAGCTGACTTGCTTTTCTGGCAAAATTCTCTTCGGCATGTTGTATCTGGTTTTTTGAAACAGATTTACCTTTCTTTGAGTTCTCTTTGGCAACTCTGGAGAACAATCTTTTATCAATGATTGTTCCTCTGAGCGAAGGAGATGCTTTAAGCGAGGCATCTTTTACGTCGCCTGCCTTATCTCCGAAGATCGCTCTTAGAAGCTTCTCTTCAGGAGAAGGATCGCTCTCTCCTTTAGGAGTAATTTTACCAATCAGAATGTCACCAGGTTCGATATTGGCGCCAATTCTTATGATACCATTCTCGTCAAGATCTTTAGTGGCCTCTTCACTTACATTAGGAATATCAGCTGTTAGCTCTTCCATTCCTCTCTTGGTGTCGCGAACCTCCATTGTGTATTCATCAACGTGAATTGATGTGAACACATCTTCTCTCAGGAGTCTCTCAGAAACTACAATAGCATCCTCAAAGTTATAACCTTTCCAAGGCATGAACGCAACCTTAAGATTTCTACCCAATGCCAGTTCACCCTTCTCTGTACCATAACCTTCGGTAAGAATCTTACCCTCGGTAACCTTTTCACCCTTTCTTACAATCGGGTTAAGTGTGATTGATGTATTCTGGTTGGTTTTTCTGTATAGTGGTAATTTATAGACAGTAATTTCAGGATCAAAGCTTACAAAACGCTCATTTTCGGTCATTTCATACTTAATATGAATCTCCCTGGCGTCAACATAAACTACTTCGCCCTTACCTCTTGCAGTAATCTGAGTTCTTGAATCGTGCACAACAGGACCCTCAAGACCGGTACCCACAATCGGAGCTTCAGGTCTGATGAGTGGAACTGCCTGGCGCATCATATTTGAACCCATCAATGCACGGTTTGCATCATCATGCTCCAGAAACGGAATAAGTGAAGCCGCGATTGAAGCAATTTGATTAGGGGCAACATCCACAAGGTGAACATCCTCTTTACCAACGACCGGATAATCTGCTTCGAAACGACACTTAATCCTTTCGTCAGTCATCATTCCGTTTTCGTCAATATGAACGTTTGCCTGAGCAACCATCTTCTCCTCTTCCTCCTCTGCGCTCATGTAAACGATACCCTTCAGGGTCATATCAACTTTACCCTCTTCTACTTTTCTGTAAGGGGTTTCGATAAATCCAAGTTCATTAATCCTGGCGTAAACGCACAACGATGAAATCAGACCGATGTTTGGACCCTCAGGCGTCTCAATCGGGCATAGACGGCCATAGTGAGTGTAGTGAACGTCACGTACCTCAAAACCTGCTCTATCTCGTGAAAGACCTCCGGGACCCAGTGCCGAAAGACGACGTTTGTGAGTCATCTCTGCCAAAGGATTTGTCTGATCCATAAATTGAGAAAGCTGGCTTGTTCCAAAGAATGAATTGATTACCGAAGAGAGAGTCTTTGCGTTAATCAGGTCAATTGGGGTAAACACCTCATTATCCCTTACATTCATTCTCTCACGAATGGTTCTCGCCATTCTTGACAATCCAACACTGAATTGATTTGCAAGCTGCTCACCAACTGTTCTGATACGACGGTTGCTAAGGTGGTCGATATCGTCAACAATTGCTTTAGAGTTAATCAACTGAATAAGGTAACGAATAATTTCGATAATATCCTGCTTTGTAAGAACTCTGGTTTCGTCAGCAATATTCAGATTAAGCTTATGGTTAAGCCTGTATCTTCCTACCTCTCCAAGGTCATATCTCTTGTCAGAGAAGAAGAGCTTGTCAATCACATCCCTTGCAGTTGCCTCATCGGGTGGTTCCGAGTTACGTAGCTGGCGGTAAGTGTAAAAGACAGCCTCTTTTTCGGAGTTACACTGGTCTTTTTGTAATGTATTATGTATGATAGCGAAGTCATTGACGTTTGCATCTTCTTTGTGAACCAGTATTGTACTTACCTCTGATTCAAGGATAAGATCAATATGGTGCTCTTCGATAACAGTCTCTCTGTCAATAACTATTTCGTTTCTTTCAATGTACACAACCTCTCCTGTATCCTCATCAACGAAATCTTCATTCCATGTTTTGAGAACCCTGGCGGCAAGTTTGTTGCCAACACATTTTTTGAGGCTGCTTTTGCTGACCTTGATCTCATTTGCAAGGCCGAATATATCAAGGATGTCCTTATCACTCTCATATCCGATTGCTCTTAGAAGAGTGGTAACGGGTAATTTTTTCTTTCTGTCGATGTATGCATACATCACATTGTTAATGTCTGTTGCAAACTCAATCCATGACCCTTTGAACGGGATTATTCTTGCAGAATATAATTTTGTTCCGTTTGCGTGCAGACTCTGACCGAAAAATACTCCCGGTGAGCGGTGCAACTGAGAAACAACAATTCTTTCAGAACCATTTATTACAAATGTACCTCTAGGTGTCATGTAGGGAATTGTACCCAGATATACATCTTGTATAACTGTGTCAAAATCTTCATGCTCAGGGTCTGTGCAATAAAGTTTTAATTTTGCTTTGAGAGGAACGCTATATGTTAAACCTCTGTCAAGACACTCCTCGATAGTGTAACGAGGGGGGTCGATAAAGTAGTCTATGAATTCAAGGACAAAATTATTACGGGTGTCCGTAATTGGGAATATTTCCTGGAAAACCTTGTAAAGTCCTTCGTTTTCACGATTTTCTGGTGTCGTCTCAAGCTGGAAGAAGTCTTTGAAAGACTTCAGCTGTACCTCTAAAAAATCCGGGTAATCAAGAAGGGATTTAGAAGTAGCGAATGTAATTCGCTGATTTATTGTTTTTTGCGACATTGTATTCGGGTTAGTTGAAAATATATTAAAATAACGACAAAAAGGTTTAGAGCCTTTTAATGACTCTAAACCTGATGGTGTTCCCCGATCAACGGGTTGTGGAGTTATTTAATTTCAACTTCTCCGCCCGCCTCTTCTATTTGCGATTTAACTTGTTCTGCTTCTGCTTTCGAAACTTTTTCCTTGATAGCTTTAGGAGCAGCGTCTACAAGATCTTTAGCCTCTTTAAGACCTAGACCTGTAAGCTCTTTAACAACTTTTACTATCTGGAGTTTAGCTTGTCCGGCTGATATAAGAACTACATCAAACTGAGTTTGCTCAACTTCTGCAGCTGCACCGGCAGCGGCAGGAGCAGCAACTGCAACAGCAGCAGCAGCTGGTTCGATTCCATATTCGTCTTTAAGAATTTTTGCTAATTCTTGTACCTCTTTAACAGACAGGTTTACTAATTCTTCTGCAAATTTTTTGATATCTGCCATGATTATATTTGTTTTTAAAATGATTAATTTCTGTTACTCTTTTTCTGAAAGGGTCTTTACAATTCCTGCAATCTTACCACCACCACTTGAAACAAGTGCAGAGATAACATTTTGTACAGGTGATTGAAGAAGACCAATTATGTCACCGATGAGTTCTTCACGAGACTTAATTGAGATCAGTGCTTCCAGTTGATTCTCACCAACATATGCACACTCTTGTACCAGCGCTCCCTTAAGAACAGGTTTACCATGTTCTTTACCGAACTCTTTAATAAGTTTGGCAGGGATATTCACAGTTTCTGTGAACATAACTGCTGTAGGTCCTTCCAGTATTGGGAACAGAGCCTCTGAGTCTGTCAGTGCAGTCTTCTCAAGAGCCTTGCGGAGTAAAGTATTCTTTACAACCATCAATTTAATCTCTTTTTCGAAGCAGGCACGACGCAGCTTTGCAGTTTTCTCGGCATTAAGCCCTGATATATCTGCAATGTAGAAATTTGGTGTTTTCTCTAACTGTGCTGCCAGACTTGCAATTATTTGTGTTTTTTCGTCTTTTTTCATAAAATAGTAGTTATTTTATTCAGCAGCACTAAAAGTCTTGCTATCTACATTAATACCCGGACTCATAGTAGATGAAAGATAAATGCTCTTAACATAGGTGCCTTTAAGTGCCTGAGGTTTCAGTTTAATAACCGTATTCAGGAATTCAAGAGCGTTTTCGGTGAGATGCTCCGGAGAGAATGACGCCTTACCTATAGAAGAGTGAACGATACCTTGTTTATCTACTTTAAAATCGATTTTACCGGCTTTAACCTCTGTAACAGCCTTACCAACCTCCATTGTAACAGTTCCTGTTTTTGGATTAGGCATAAGACCTCTTGGACCGAGGATACGGCCAATTGCACCAATTTTTGCCATAACGGAAGGAGTACAGATGATAACATCTATATCTGTCCAACCATTTTTAATCTTCTCGATGTATTCATCAAGACCAACAAATTCTGCCCCGGCTGCTGTAGCCTCGGCCTCTTTATCGGGAGTACACAGTACCAGTACACGGACTGTTTTACCTGTTCCATGCGGAAGAGTCACAACGCCGCGCACCATCTGGTTCGCTTTACGAGGGTCAACACCAAGACGAACAGCAATGTCAACAGAGGAGTCAAACTTTGTAAAAGATATCTCTTTTACCAGCTTGCATGCCTCTGCAAGTTTATACTGCTTGTCAGGATCAACCTTAGCGTATACTATTTTTTGATTTTTTGTTAGCTTACTCATTATCGCAGGATTTAATCTAATTTACATCATCGGGGAAATTCCCTGACACAGTTATACCCATACTTCTTGCGGTTCCAGCTACCATAGTCATTGCTGACTTTAGTGTGAATGCGTTCATATCAGGCATTTTATCTGTAGCAATTGCGCGGATTTGTTCCCAAGTCACAGAGCCTACTTTTTTACGGTTAGGTTCTGCTGAACCTGACTGTAACTTCGCAGCCTCTTTTAACTGTACGGCCACTGGTGGTTGCTTTACGATAAAAGTAAATGACTTATCGCTGTAAACGGTGATAATGACCGGCAATATCTTACCGGACCTATCCTGGGTGCGAGCATTAAACTGCTTGCAAAAGTCCATTATGTTTACACCCTTTGAACCAAGTGCCGGGCCTACCGGAGGTGAGGGATTGGCTGCTCCGCCTTTGATCTGCAATTTAATGAGAGCGGCAATTTCTTTAGCCATAATGATTATTTATTTATTCTTTAATTACTTGAACAAAATTCAACTCCAGGAGTGTTTTCCTTCCAAAAATTTTAACCATTACCTTGAGCTTCTTCTTGTCTTCAAGAATCTCCTCAACCGCTCCATCAAAACCGTTGAACGGACCATCGATTACCTTTACAGGCTCACCGATGATAAATGGTGTAATGTTCTCCTCCTCCATATCAGCCAACTCATCAACACGGCCAAGGATCCTGTTCACCTCCGACTGGCGGAGTGGTACCGGCTCTTTGTCTTTACCCGATTTTTCTGTGAGAAAACCTGAGACATGAGGAAGATTACGGATAAGATGCTGTATCTCTCCGGTCAGGGCTGCCTCAATAAGGATATAACCGGGGTAGAAAATCCTCTCCATACTGACTTTTTTACCATTTTTGACCTGGTAAATCTTTTCAGTAGGGATAAGAACCTGAGAAACATAGTCATCGAGGCCCAATCTCTTGATCTCGTTTTCTATGTATTCTTTGGCTTTTTTTTCCTTGCCGCCGGCTGCCCTTACGACATACCACTTTTTGGAAATTTCACTCATAAAAATTTAGTACAACATGTTGTAAATAAATGTCATAATGTTTCTGAACCCAAAGTCCATAGCAAAAATGACCAAAGCGAAAATCAGAGAGGCAATCATTACTACGATTGCCGAGTTCTGAAGCTGTGACCAAGTCGGCCAACTCACCTTCTTTACTAACTCAGTGTACGATTCCTGGAAGTACAATCTAATCTTGTTCATCTTTATATGATTGCGGCCATTAACATTGGAAGCTGTTGCTTTGACCGGTTACTAATAACTCCGGCACGTAACTGCCGTTGTTGCAGGGGCAGAGAGATTCGAACTCCCATCAACGGTTTTGGAGACCGCTATTCTACCCTTGAACTATGCCCCTGTATAATTATAACAGGTCAGTCACCTTTTGGGTGACTAACCTGTTCTATTAATATGATTAGTCGACGATCTCAGTTACCTGACCTGCACCAACTGTACGTCCACCTTCGCGGATTGCGAAACGAAGACCTTTGTTGATAGCAACAGGGTAGATCAATTCAACAGAAATTGTAACGTTGTCACCCGGCATAACCATCTCTGTTCCTTCAGGAAGCATAATTTCTCCTGTGATATCCAGTGTGCGGATAAAGAACTGAGGACGGTATTTGTTGTGGAATGGAGTGTGACGTCCACCTTCATCTTTCTTAAGAACGTAGATCTCAGCTTTGAACTTAGTGTG
>DPKJ01000006.1 GCA_003542575.1 Rikenellaceae bacterium
GTTCACGAACTTCAGCTTCTACAAGCTCGATAAGCTCTTCATCATCTACCATATCAACTTTATTGATGAAAACTACGATCGCAGGAACACCAATTTGTTTTGCAAGCAAGATATGTTCACGTGTCTGAGGCATAGGACCATCAGTTGCAGCAACCACAAGGATAGCACCGTCCATCTGAGCAGCACCTGTAACCATGTTTTTAACGTAGTCGGCGTGACCAGGGCAGTCAACGTGAGCATAGTGACGATTCTCTGTCTGATACTCAACGTGAGCAGTGTTAATAGTAATACCACGCTCTTTTTCTTCAGGAGCGTTATCGATAGAGTCAAATGAACGAATTTCAGACAGACCCTTTCTTGCCAGTACCATAGTGATAGCCGCAGTCAAAGTGGTCTTACCGTGGTCAACGTGACCGATGGTTCCGACGTTTACGTGTGGCTTGTCCCTTTTAAAAGTTTCTTTTGCCATAATGTTTGAATTTTTAAATATAATTAAATTTTTACACACTTGTAGAGCCGGTGACGGGAATTGAACCCGTGACCTCTTCCTTACCAAGGAAGCGCTCTACCTCTGAGCTACACTGGCTTACTATAGAGCGGAAGACGAGGTTCGAACTCGCGACCCTCAGCTTGGAAGGCTGATGCTCTACCAACTGAGCTACTTCCGCGATAAATAATAAAAGTGGGGAGAGCAGGATTCGAACCTACGAAGGCGTACGCCAGCAGATTTACAGTCTGCCCCAGTTGGCCACTTTGGTATCTCCCCATAATGAATAATTTCAAAAAACTTTTTTTCGAGCCGATGGAGGGATTCGAACCCCCGACCAGCTGATTACAAATCAGCTGCTCTGGCCAACTGAGCTACATCGGCGATATGTCAATAATCCCCTCCGCGTTTTGGGGACTGCAAAGATATATGTTTTTGATTAAACTCCAAAAAATTTTAAGTAAAAAGTGAGACTCCGGAATTATACAAAAACCAATAACCCCACTCTGTAAGCAAAAAATCCTGCAATCCAGGCAACTGCAATGGTACTGAATATTGAAATCAGAGCCCATTTCCAGGTCCCGGTCTCTTTCTTAATAGTGAATGCAGTAGCAACGCATGGCATATATAATAGGGCAAAAATCATGAATGAGAGGGCATTTGCTTTGTTAAAGACCTTCTCTTCCTTTATCCTGGCCATTAAAGATGTGTTAATCTGCTCATCAGATGCAGAATCTTCCTCTGCCTGATAAACCACACCAAGGGTGCTTATAATAAATTCCTTTGCAGTTATACCGGTAACAAGACTCACGCTCATCTTCCAGTCAAAACCCAATGGTTTAAGAGCAGGTTCAACAACTCTGCCAAAATGTTCCAGGTATGATACTCTTTCTGTATCGGGATTAGTCTTGTCTTTTAACGGGAAATAATCCAACGCCCATACAATTATTACTGCCAGGAGTACTACCGTACCAATTTTCTTTACATACTGCCAGGCTGCATCCCACATATTTTCAACAGAGTAGACAAATGAAGGTCTCCTGTATCTTGGAAGTGGTATAGAGAAATCTTTGATACCAAAGTTGAAGAAGATTTTTCTGAATAGTATTGCCATTCCAATCCCAATCAAAATACCCCCAAAATAGAGCATGCTAAGTGCTAAAACCTGATTGTCGGGGAAGAAAATTCCGGAGAACAATAAAAATGTAGGGATTCTTGCACTGCAGGGAATGTATGGAATCATGAGCATGGTAAGAATCCTGTCTGATTTTCTCTTTATTGTTCGTGTAGCCATTATTGCCGGAACATTGCAACCGAATCCCATAAGCAGAGGAATAAATGAGCTGCCGTGCAGTCCGATCCTGTGCATGTATCTGTCCATTATTGTGGCTGCTCTTGAGATATATTCAGTCTCCTGTAATAATGAAAGGAAAAAGAATAGTATGAGAATATTGGGAAGAAAGGCCAGAACGCTTCCCACCCCCATTATCACGCCTTGACTAAGAAAATCGGCAAACCAACCTTGTGTCATATTATCCCGGATAAACATGGCTCCAAGGTTCATAAGATGTTCAATACCGGCTTGAGGATATGCTCCAAGTCTGAATGTAAAGAAGAATATGAGCCAGATTATTAGAATAAATGCCAAAAGACCCCAAACCGGGTGAGTAAGATAGGTGTCAAGTCTGGAGGTCTGTTCCTGACTGTATTCTCTTAAATTTTTTAGTTTATTGTGGTGATGATGTCTTTTGTGACCGCTTTTATGATCTCCTTTGTGCTCTCCTTTGTGCTCTCCTCTTCTGTGGTGACCCTTTCCCGGATTCTCCTTCTCACTTTTATATGCAAAGTGGTCAAAGACCACTTGTGGTTTTTTATTATTTTCGTGCGACATTAATTATAGTATTATATATGCCGTTTATATCATATCCGCATTCGCCGATAAGTTCTTCAACGGTCCCCTGTTCGATAAATCTGTCCGGAACTCCCAGCCCAATTACCTTAACATTAAGGGAATTGGTGGCAATATATTCCGATACTGCAGAGTACAGACCTCCTGAAACGGAGCCATCTTCTACAGTAATTATGGTTTTGCACCCGGCAGCAGCACATTTGATTGCATCAGTATCTATAGGTTTTATAAACCGCATATTGTAATGCATAATGTTTATCCCAATCTCTTTTGCCTTTTCTGATGCCACATGTACATTATTGCCAACCGGCCCTAATGATAAAACTGCAACGTCACTGCCATCCTGCAAAAGCTGAGCCTTGCCCGGCTCAATCTTTTTATAGTTACCCTTCCATTCAAGCCCCTCTCCGTAACCCCTTGGATATCTTATTGCTGTTGCACCATATTCAGGAAACTGTACCGAGTATAATATGTCTTTAAGTTCAACCTCGTTCAGAGGTGAAAAAATTGTCAGATTTGGTATGCATCTCAGGTATGCCAAATCAAAAACACCATGGTGCGTTGCTCCATCTTCACCCACTATTCCTGCCCTGTCGAGGCAAAAAATTACCTTAAGTTTTTGAGTGGCAACATCATGTATTACATTATCGTATGCTCTTTGCATGAAACTGGAGTAGATATTGCAGTAGGGTAGAAGACCCTGTGTGGCCAGACCTGCCGAAAAAGTTACTGCATGCTGCTCTGCTATTCCAACATCAAAGGCTCTGTTTGGCATCTCCTTCATAAGAATGTTCATTGAACATCCGGTAGGCATTGCAGGAGTAACCCCTACAATTTTATCATTTTCTCTGGCCAGAGAAAGGAGGGTCTCTCCAAAAACATCCTGATATCTTGACCTTTTTTCGTCAGTAGATGAAATTCTTTTTCCGGTATTTTTATCGAAAGTTCCCGGCGCATGCCATACAATCTGGTCATTTTCAGCCGGTATATATCCTTTGCCTTTTTTTGTAATAATATGAAGAAGCTTTGGCCCGGGAATATCTTTAATATGCCCCAGCGTCTTAATAAGTTTGGGCAGGTCATTACCGTCAACCACACCAAAATAACGAAAGCCCAGAGATTCAAAGAGAGATCCTGAGCGGAAAAACGCAACTTTGGTACTAAATGTAAATCTTTGGAAAAGAGTTCTAAGTTTTTTTGAACCGATTATATTCCAGATTCTGTTTTTGGTCTCGTTGTAGATTTGAGACGTAGTAATTTTCAACAGGTGGTTATGAAGCGCGCCCACATTGGGGTCGATAGATATCTGATTATCGTTAAGAATGACGAGTATATCTGACTGTTTTGCACCTGCGTTGTTAAGCCCTTCAAAAGCAAGACCGCCCGTTAGAGCACCGTCTCCGATTATTGCAACGACTTTGTTTTTGTTATTGTTAATTTCAGAGGCAACGACCATTCCCAATGCGGCAGATATTGAAGTAGATGAGTGGCCTACGCCAAATGCATCGTACTTACTTTCGCTCATTTTCGGGAAACCACTGAGACCTTTATATTTTCTATTGTTAACGAATTGATCTCTTCTTCCTGTTAAAATTTTGTGGGCGTAGGCCTGATGGCCTACATCCCACACAATTTTATCATCTGGTGTGTTGTATAAGTAATGGAGTGCAACACTAAGTTCAACTGTACCCAGACTGGCGCCAATATGACCCGGGTTTTGTGAACAGCAAGTTATAATATGTTCCCTTATTTCGGCACATAATTTCTGCAGCTCATCCTTTCCCAGACCCTTTATATCATCGGGTGAATTAATTTTACTTAATAGCTCCATAGGACATTATAACAACAAACTAACATAAGAGTTTATTTTTTTATGTTAGGTAATTGAAGTCCGTACCCTTTTTTCTTATCCTCAATTTTTACCATAAATGCAAGAAGGATTGCAAATGAACACATTCCGGCAAATATCATCATAGGTAAAGTGTAGTTGTACTTGTTTACCTCTATTCCGTTGAGAACATGTGTTCCGATGATGCAATACTTATCCAATACGTAACCGATTAGTACAGGCATTCCCCACAAACCGATATTCTGGATAAAGAAAGTTAGTGCATATGTTGTTCCAAGTTGCCTCTCAGGCATGATCTTAGCCAGTGAAGGCCACATAGCAGATGGAACCATCGAGAATGCAACTCCGAGAAGGATCATCAGAATTACAGCTGCAATCCAGTGATTAATAAACGGCATGGCAAACAGGGTGTGTATAATTACAATCATAAATGATCCAATGATCATAAGGTCGGCACCGTGACCAATTTTGTCATAGATTCTTCCGAACAATGGAGTAAGGATAATTGCTCCGAATGGAAGCATACCCGGAATTGTACCCGCAAGCTTTGGATCTACAGAGAATTTATTAACCATAAGGTCGGTTGCGTATTTGATAAAAGGAAACGCTGCAGAATAGAAAACAACGCATAGTAGTGCAATTAACCAAAAACCTTTATTGGTAAGGATTGACTTAACATCTTTCATGTTGAATGACTCTTCTGCCTCAATCTCAAGCTTCATCTGAGTGTCAAGCTTTTTATCGTAAAAAGCATACACCATAAATGCAAGACTACCTGCAATCATTAGAGCAAGACCGAAAAATACAGAAGGAGAAACACTTTGATATTTAGCAGCAATCATTGGAGAGAATATAAGTGCAGCGGCCGAACCCATACGGGCGATCGATAGCTGCATACCCATTGCAAGTGCAAGCTCTTTGCCTTTAAACCATTTAACTATCGATTTGCTGACTGTTATACCTGCAACTTCGGCTCCTACACCGAATATTCCGAATCCGACAACAACCCAAACAACCTGAGCCTTAAGCCCAAAAATTGATGCTGCATGAATAAGTTCAGGAGATGAAATTGCCCAGTATTTAATGACAAGACCAACAACCATGAAAAGACACGAGGTTATACCGCTAAAACGGATACCCATTCTGTCAAGCATAATACCTCCAAGAATAAGTAATCCAAGGAAAACGTTAAAAAGGGAGTATGAACTGCTGAACCATCCGTATTCAGTACTTGTCCACTGATTGTGCTGTTCGAGCATTGTTTTCAAAGGAGAGAAAATGTCCGATGCCAGATAAGCTGCAAACATAGTCAGCGCCACCAGCAGCAGCATAGACCAGCGCATAACGGCTGAATCTTTGAGATTGGTAGTTTTTTTCATAAAAAAAGGTTAATGATTAGTGTGTATTGATAATTGAAAAATTTATTCTTCACTTCTGATAATAGTCTGACTTCTGTCCGGCCCCAGTGAGATAATCTTGATTGGAACTCCAACCTCTTTCTCAATAAATCGTACATAATTCATGAATTCAAACGGAAGGTCTTCTTCTTTTGTAACCTTTGTGAGATCCCTTTTCCATCCCTTAAACTCTTTGTATACAGGCTCAATCTGAGCGAATGTATCATAAGGGAAAGAGTCTGTAAGCTCTCCGTTTACTTTATATTTAACAGCAATCTTAACTGTGTCAAAAGCGTCAAGAACATCGGCCTTCATCATTATAAGATTGTCCACACCATTTATCATAACTGCATATTTCAATGCAACCATATCAAGCCATCCTGTCCTTCTTGGTCTACCGGTAGTTGCTCCAAACTCTGCACCAACCTCTCTTAGCTTCTCTCCTGTTTCATCAAAAAGTTCTGTAGGGAAAGGGCCGCTTCCAACTCTGGTACAATATGCTTTAAAAATCCCTGAAACCTTGCCAATGTGTCTCGGAGCAACTCCCAGACCGATGCAGGCACCTGCGCAGGTTGTAGTAGAAGAAGTTACGAATGGATATGAGCCAAAATCAACATCTAAAAGAGAACCTTGTGCACCCTCTGCCAAAACTCTTTTGGCTTCGTTAAGAACATTGTTAATGTAATACTCTCCGTCTATAAGATTAAAGCCCTTTAAGTATTCAACAGCATCCATCCAGGCAGATTCATTCTCTTCAATATTATAGCTGAAATCGAACTGCTTAAGAAACGATATATGTTTATTCTTAAGATTTTGAAATCTTTCTGCAAAGTTAGCAGAAAGTATATCACCCACTCTCAGACCGTTACGCCCTGTTTTGTCCATATATGCAGGACCGATACCCTTTAGGGTAGAGCCAATTTTTGAAGCTCCCTTGGCCTGCTCAGATGCGGCATCAATTGTTCTGTGGCTTGGAAGAATCAGATGAGCCTTTTTGGAGATCAAAATTCTCTCTTTTACAGGTACTCCTATCTCTTCCAGTTTTCTACACTCGTCAAGAAAGGTAATAGGGTCAATTACTACACCGTTTCCAATAATATTCTGTGTGTTTTTTCTGAATACTCCGGAGGGGATGGTATGCAGTACAAATTTTTTATCCTCAAACTGAAGAGAGTGCCCTGCATTGGGACCTCCCTGGAATCGTGCTATTACGGGATAGCCATTAGCTAAAACATCCACAATTTTTCCCTTCCCTTCATCTCCCCACTGGAGACCCAGTACTACATCAACTTTCATATCAAAATTTATAATTATTAAAATGGCAGATCATCCGCATCCGGCATATCTGCAAGGTTATTGTTGCCGGCGTTCATGATATCTTCTGATTTGGAAGAAGATGGAGCCTGCTCTCTGTCGGGACCTCTTCTGTCATCACCGGCTCTGTCAAGAAGAACGATGCTGTCGGCAAAAATTTCGGTTGCATATTTCTTTTCACCGGTATTTTTATCGTTCCAGCTGTTTGTTCTGATACGGCCTTCGATGTACAGTTTTGACCCTTTGTGTATATATTTTTCGGCCAGATCTGAAAGAGAGCGCCAGCACACTATATTGTGCCATTCGGTCTGCTCCTGAAGGTCTCCCGATTTTGTTTTGAACTTTTCTGAGGTTGCCAGAGGAAATCTGGCCACAGATGAATTGTTTGCAAGGTGCCGTATGTCCGGATCCTTCCCAACATTACCAATAAGCATTACCTTGTTTAATGACATAATTACCCTTTTTTAGTTCTGACAAAGATAAAAAAAATTAGCAATTTACAGCCACCATTTGCATGGCTTTAAGGTCCGGTTTAATACCCGTAAAAAGCATAAATGAAGGTATCGCCTGAGAAACAAGCCACTCCTTGCCGGAAATGTATTCGATACATTTTTTTGAATTCAGGTTGGGATTTTTATAGTTTGCCTCAAAAATTGTAAGGTTTCTAAAATCTGCAGTATCTAAACCCATTAGTGGCTCATCAATAGTATAAATAAGTAGTTGGCTGTTTTTTAACAAATCTGATATTTGCTCTAGAGGCTGATAGCTTACATTGAACTGTTTTGCCAGAGTTTCTGCTTTTTCATAGGTACGGTTTACAACAGTTACCTCCATTCCCAAATCTTTTAATGCCAAAACAGCTGCCCGCGCAGCACCGCCGGCACCCGCAACTACAGCTTTGCCCACTTTTAAGCCTCTGGCAGTCAAAGGGTCTTTAACACCATAATAATCTGTATTATAGCTTGTTAATTTACCATTACTATTAAGGATAAGATTTGTTACACCTATTTTTTGTGAAATTTCATCGTGAAAATCAGAGAAATCCATAAAGCTCTCTTTGTAAGGGGAGGTTATATTCGCCCCTTTGTAACCGTGTGACAGAAATATGTCAAGTGCTTTGGCGGCATCATCGCTTTCAATAAGCCCGTATGTCTGGTCTGAATTAGGATAAGCTGCACTGAAGAGTGCAGGACTCAAGCTTTTTGATACATTCTTGCCTATGAGTGCGAATTTTTGCATTTTAAAGTCAGGTATTCTTAAATCCTCTCTGTCTGAGAGCTTCAAAGCAGATTATTGCAGCTGATACAGAAACATTCAATGAGTCAAGGTTACCACTCATTGGAATTTTTATCCGGTGATGAGCCTTCTCCCTCCAGAATTCAGTTAACCCTTGGGACTCTGTGCCCAATACCAGAGCCATCGGACCTGTAAGGTCGGTTTTGTGGTACCATTCGGCTGCCTGAAGTTCTGCTGTATAAATTTTAATATTATTTGCCACAATCCATTCGAAAGCTTGCTGCGATGTACATGCAAATACATTTCGTGAGAATACTCCTCCAATGCTTGATCTTATTACATTGGGGTTGTAAATATCTGTTTGCGGGTCGCATATTATCACTGCATCTGCGTTGGCAGCATCTGCAGTCCTGATTACAGCTCCCAGGTTACCCGGTTTCTCGACACTCTCAAGTATCAGTACAAGAGGATTATTGCCGGGTTTAAAACTAGAGAGTATTAACTCTCTCTGTCTCATGACTGCAATTATGCCTTCTGTACCATCTCTGTATGCTACTTTGGAGTATAGCTCCCTGTTGATAGAGTAATAGCGGGATGAATTAATGGATGAAAGACTATTCTCGTCAAATATTTCAGGACAGAAGAAAACCTCTTCACATTCAAATCCCGCATTAAGTGCATTTGAAATCTCCCTTTTGCCTTCAACTGTAAACAGTCCTTTTTCCCTTCTCTCTCTTGATTTTTCTCCAAGAAGGATAAGGTCTTTAATTTTTGGGTTTTTGAATGAAGATATCTGATCTATATACATTATAAATATTTATTCTCCCTGTTCTTCCGACTCCTGGTTCTCCTGTTTGCCACCCTTTTCAGGACGCATTTGAGGGAAAAAGAGGACATCCTGAATGGAGTGAGTGTCTGTAAGGAACATTGTAAGACGGTCTATTCCTATACCCATTCCGGAAGTAGGAGGCATGCCGTACTCAAGAGCTCTGACAAAATCCATATCAATAAACATTGCCTCATCGTCGCCCTTGTCTTTCAATTTAACCTGCTCACGGAATCTGTCAAGCTGATCAACCGGGTCGTTTAGCTCACTGTATGCGTTGGCAAGCTCTTTCCCGTTTACGAAGAGTTCGAATCTCTCTGTTAGAGCAGGGTTTGAGCGATGCCTCTTTGTAAGAGGTGAAGTTTCTACCGGGTAGTCGGTAATAAATGTTGGTTGAACAAGGTGATGTTCACAATATTCACCAAAAATGGCATCAATCAATTTACCTATGCCCATGGTATTGTTAACGGGAACATTAAGTTTTTGACATACAGCCCTTAAATCATCTTCTCCCATTCCTGCAACATCAACACCGGCATACTCTTTAATAGCATCCAGCATCGGCAGCCTTCTGTAAGGAGCCTTGAACTCGATCTCCTTATCAGATAACTTCAGTAATGTTTTATTATGCAGGGCAAGGGCAACCTTCTCAATCATCTGCTCAACAAACTCCATCATCCAGAAATAGTCCTTGTATGCAACATATATCTCAAGAACGGTAAATTCAGGATTGTGGGTTCTGTCCATACCCTCATTTCTGAAATCTTTTGCAAACTCATAAACTCCCGTAAAACCACCTACAATGAGCCTTTTCAGATACAATTCGTTGGCAATTCTTAAATAGAGCGGAATATCAAGTGCGTTATGGTGTGTAATGAATGGTCTTGCAGTTGCTCCTCCGGGAATTGGCTGAAGAATAGGGGTCTCAACCTCCAGATAGCCGTGGTTGTTAAAGAACTCACGCATTGTATTCATTATTTTAGTGCGTTTAATGAATACATCTCTTACCTGAGGATTCACAATCATATCTACGTACCTCATTCTGTATCGCTGTTCGGGATCAGTAAAAGCATCGTACTTCTGCCCCTCCTTCTCCTTCACAATTGGAAGCACCCTTAGTGATTTGCTTAATACTTTAAGCTCCCGTGCATGAACCGAAAGTTCACCAGCATTGGTGATAAACGCATAGCCCTTTATGCCAACAATGTCTCCAATGTCAAGCAATTTTTTGAAAACCGTATTGTACATGGTTTTATCTTCACCCGGGCAAATGTCGT
The DNA here is from genome assembly GCA_003542575.1 of Rikenellaceae bacterium. Classification (GTDB taxonomy): domain Bacteria; phylum Bacteroidota; class Bacteroidia; order Bacteroidales; family UBA932; genus Bact-08. The sequence goes on from DPKJ01000006.1 coordinate 10,296, forward strand.
CTCTCTTAATATAGACCTGAATTCTGCCTGTTTCGTCCTGGATCTCCATGAAAGAGGCAGCACCCATAATTCTGCGAGTCATTATCCTTCCCGCCAACGATATATCCTGAAGATTCTTCTCCTGAGCATCGTATTTATCTTTAATCTCCTGAGTGGTAATGTTAACATCATACGCTTCCGCAGGGTAGGGTTCTATGCCAATTTCCCTCATAGCAGAAAGCGATTCTCTTCTAATAATTTCCTGTTCGTTGTACTCAGTAAATTCCATTACTATAAACATTTTAATGAGCTACAAAAGTAATTTTTTTTATCTATATCCCGAAATTAATCGTTAACTTTGCGAGGATATGGCCATAGATAAAAAATGGATAGTAAGAGAGCCGGGCAACCCGGCACTGGTAAGACAACTTGCTTCGGAGCTTGGAATAGACCAGACTCTTGCAAACCTTTTAGTACAAAGAAAAATCAAGTCACAATCTGAGGCCAGGGCATTTTTGAAACCCCAGCTTGAACAGTTACACGATCCGTTTCTGATGAAAGATATGGACAAAGCTGTGGCAAGACTCACAACGGCACTAGAATCAAAAGAGAAAATTCTTATTTACGGTGATTATGATGTAGACGGTACCACAGCCGTCTCTCTTGTTTACTCTTTTCTGAGAAAGTATGGTGAGGATAATCTTGAATACTATATTCCAAACAGATATACAGAAGGTTACGGTATCTCTTACAAAGGTATTGATTGGGCAAGCGAGAACGGGTTCACTTTAATAATTGCACTTGACTGCGGTATAAAATCGGTAGAGAAGGTAAATTATGCAAAGGAGAGAGGTATAGATTTTATTATATGTGATCACCACCTTCCTGATGAATTTTTGCCCGAAGCATCGGCAGTTCTGGACCCCAAAAGAACGGATTGTTCATATCCCTTTGACGATCTGTCGGGTTGTGGTGTAGGGTTTAAATTTATGCAGGCATTTGCCTCAACAAAAAGCATCCCATTTGACAGTCTTTTACCGTTGCTTGACCTTTTGGTTGTAAGTATAGCATCTGACCTTGTGTCGATTACTGGCGAAAACAGGGTGTTGGCATACTATGGTCTTAAACAACTAAATCAATCACCCAGAAAGGGTCTGCTCTCAATTATCAAACTTTCGGGTCTGGAAAAACATATGATTACAATTGATGATATTGTATTCAAGATAGGTCCCAGAATCAATGCTGCAGGCAGAATGGAATCGGGTAAAACTGCTGTTGACCTTTTAACCTCCCGCAGCGACAACGACGCAAGAATAATTGGTGATACGATAAATACTCACAATAACGACAGAAAAAACGAGGACAGAAAGATCACGCTTGAGGCCAGTGAAATGGCCACAACTGTTTCGGGCTTTGCAAATAAAAAATCAACAGTTGTTTATAACCCTGACTGGCACAAAGGTGTATTGGGAATTGTTGCATCCCGCCTTGTTGAAAACTATTACAAGCCAACTATCGTTTTATGTCGCTCAAACGGATTTATTACCGGTTCGGCAAGAAGCATTCCTGGTTTTGACCTATATGATGCAATAGAAAATTGCTCTGATCTTCTTGAGAATTTTGGAGGGCATATGTATGCTGCAGGCCTGACTCTTAAAGAGGAAAATTTTGAGTTATTCAGCCAAAGATTTGAGGAGTTTGTGGCATCTAAGATAACTGCCGAGATTCTTACTCCGGTTATAAATATTGACACATACCTTGATTTCAAGCAGATTACCCCAAGATTCTTCAATGTTTTAAAGCAGTTCCAACCATTTGGCCCGGGTAATCTCTCTCCGGTGTTTATCTCAGAAAGGGTTTATGATAACGGAAACGGGAGAAAAGTGGGTTCAGAATCGGGACACCTTAAGCTTGAGTTGATTCAGGAAGATGACTTCCACAGACATATATCGGCAATAGCCTTTAACAGATCAGAACATTTTGAACACCTTAAATCAGGGAACCCGGTAGATATTTGCTATTCGATTGCTGAAAACTACTACAGAGGAATTGCCAACCTGCAGTTAAGAGTTAGAGATATCAAGCTTATTGAAGACCCTATCTAGCCACAAACTAAATCAGTGATATAATTTTTCCCACAACCTCGCTTATTGTGAGGTTATCTACATCTACAACAGCCTTTGATACATCAAGATAGCCGGTCTCTCTTACCGACAGCATATCAGATATCTTTTCTGTCATCTGCACTGAGGTAAGATTTTTCATTAACGGCCTGCTCTTATGGCTTTTACTAATCCTGTTTTGCAAAGTTATTTCGTTTGCTTTGAGGTATATACAGAATGTATTCTCTTTGATTAGTTTTCTGTTTTTTTCAGAAACAAGAGCACCCCCTCCGAGAGAGAGTATGTGAGTCTGATCTTTATTGCCTGAGATAAAATTTTCAAGAGCATCCTCTTCTATCTTTCTGAATTCGGCCTCTCCCTTAGTTGCAAAAAGAGTTTCAATTGTCTGAGAACATTTGTGTTCAATAATTTTATCAAGGTCGGTATATTTGCAATACAAAAACAATGACAACCTTTCGGCAATTGTACTTTTTCCTACACCCATAAATCCTGTCAGGGCTATAATCATAATCTGAATGTTAAAATAGCGTAGGTGACGGGTCTGTTTGAGGAGGAGTATCAGTCTCTTTATCAGATGAATCCAATTCGATTTCGTCAGAAATGATTGGTACATCTGATCCGTTTTCAACTATTTCGATATTGTTCTCCTTTTGAAGAGGTTCAATAAATACAACGCTACCTACTTCGAATGTAGTAATTCTCTTTCCCTTAGCCCGAAAGCTCTTACAGGCAATAAACTCGTCGGCATCAATAACTTCTGCCATACGTTTCTGGTGTTTGCCGGTAAAGCTAACCTCAATACGGGGGTATCTGTCAGATGAAATGGCAACCAGATATGAACCGGGAGAGTCGCCAATAAAAAGCTGTACGGTATTGTCATTAGGCTCGAAGCAGAACCTTTTCAGGTAGAACGAAGATTGCTCTCCATCAAAGTATAATGCAGTATAAATCTTGTGATAATCAAGTTTTTCAATTGAAAAAATGTCTCCTTGATATCTGTTGCTCAGATCAAAGTTTGTAGTGTAGTATTCACCGTTTTTGCAAATCACCAAAATGTGGTCATCTGCAAGGAACTCACCCAAAAATTGTCCTCTGGAATCGGTGTTAAGCCTGTTGATGTCAAGGTCGAACCAAATAGATTGCCCCCCGAATTGTGAAATACCCTTTGACTTAAGCTGGATCTTATGTATTGGATTTTTGCTCAGAATATTGCCCATAGAGCCTCTGCCTTTTATTGCAAGAGCAGCAAAATCGAATTCAAATATGAGCTTTTTGAGTTTAGGTCTGGGCTTCAAAAAGATTTTAAGCACCTCTGCTTCGCCATTGGGATTTGAGGTGAACCAGAGAACCTGACTACCATCTTTACCCTGTGACAGGTCGTACTCCTTATCTCTTGTTACACCGGTCACGGCAAATCTCTTTACAAAAACCTCACCCCCCTTGCCATTACGATAAACTGCATTGTATATAGTTCTCTCATCATTTCTGATAAATACCCCTACATGGATTATATCTCTGCCCACAAATTGCTTTTCTGCAATCCTGGATACAGAGTATTTGCCATCTTTCAGGAATACAATAATGTCATCAATATCTGAACACTCGCAAACAAATTCTGCGTTCTCATCCCTTTTGAGATCCATTCCCACAAAACCCTCTGTGCGGTTCACATATAATTTTGCATTAGCTGCTACAACCTTGGTCGCATGAATTGTCTCAAAACTACATAGTTCTGTTTTTCGTGGGTATGCAGCGCCATATTTTTTCTTAAGCTGGGTGTAGTACTTGATTGTGTATTGTGTGATATGCTCAAGGTTATGGCTAACCTCTTCTATCTCAGCTTCAATTTTTAAAATAGCATCCTCAAGTTGCTTGACATCAAACATAGATATCTTTCTTACCGGCTTCTCTACCAGTTTAAGAACATCTTCGCGCGTGACTTCCCGTTTGAGGCTCTTCTCATATTTTTTAAGCTCTGCTTCGACAGTTGCAAGCTGGTCCTCCCAGCTTTTTGCATCCTTTTCAAGTAAACGATAGACCCTCTCTTCAAAGAAAATCTTCTCCAATGAGGTATAGTGCCAGCTATCATTCAACTCTGCAAGACGAATCTCAAGCTCCATTTTGAGAAGCGATCTTGTTTTGTCGGTATTATGGCGGAGTATAACATCAACCCCGATAAAATGAGGGTTGTTCTCTACAATAACACAGGCATTGGGCGAAATTGAAGTTTCACACTCAGTGAACGCATAGAGGGCATCTATAGTTTTGTCCGGAGAGACATCGTTGTGAAGATGGACAACAATCTCTGCACCATCAGATGTATTATCGTCAACTTTACGAATTTTAATCTTTCCCTTGTCGTTTGCCTTTAGTATTGATTCTATGAGCTTAGATGTTGTCAGTCCAAAAGGCAACTCTGTTATGACAAGTGTTTTTTTATCTAGTTTTGAAATTCTTGCCCTGACTTTAACTGCGCCACCTCGCAACCCCAGGTTGTATTTGGTGCAGTCGGCCAGTCCTCCGGTAGGAAAATCAGGGTAGAGCTCAAAATCCTCCCCTTTAAGATAGGCAACAGAGGCGTCAATGAGTTCGTTGAAGTTATGTGGAAGTATTTTGGAGGCAAGTCCTACGGCAATACCCTCTACTCCCATTGCAAGCAGAAGAGGAAATTTTGCGGGAAGGCTCACAGGCTCCTGGTTTCTTCCGTCGTATGACTTCATCCAGTCTGTGGTCTTGGGATTGAAAAGAACTTCGTGGGCAAATTTTGTCAAACGAGCCTCAATGTATCGTGGAGCAGCAGCACTGTCACCGGTAAGAGTGTTACCCCAGTTACCCTGGCAGTCAACCAGAAGATCTTTCTGCCCAATCTGCACAAGAGCGTCACCTATTGAGGCATCACCATGCGGATGGAACTGCATGGTGTGACCTATAATGTTGGCAACCTTATTGTACCTGCCGTCATCCATTCTTTTCATTGAATGGAGAATTCTCCTTTGGACAGGTTTAAGTCCATCATTAATATGGGGAACGGCTCTTTCGAGAATTACATAAGAGGCATAATCGAGGAACCACTCTTTGTACATCCCTGTTATCTTGTACCTTTTGTCTCCCTCGTTTATGAGTTTATCATACTTACTGCTCTCGGCCGTATCTTCAGAAATTTCCAAAGGTTCTTCCGCCTCGAAATCGAAATCAAGATCTGGGTTGCTCATTTTTTAATTAAAAAAATCTATCTAATCCTGGATGTACCCGAATTGTCTGAGTTTTCTGTCGTCTTCGCGCCAATCGGGATTTACTTTCACAAATATCTGTAAAAATACCCTTTTTTCAAAAAAGGTTTCCATATCTTTTCTGGCAAGCGTTCCAATTCTTTTAAGTGCGTCACCACCTTTGCCAATAATAATCCCTTTCTGGGAATCTCTTGTAACATAGATGATTGCCTCGACATGATATATATCTTCTGCCTCTTTAAATGCCTCTATTACAACTTCTGTACAGTAAGGTACCTCCTTGGAATAGTGCAATAGAATTTTTTCGCGGATAATCTCACTCGCAAAAAAACGGAGGTTTCTGTCTGTAAATTGATTTTTATCGTACCAAGCCTCGTTTTCCGGTATCAACTCCAAAATCCTGTTAAAGATTGCATCCAGATTGAATTTCTCCTGAGCTGAAATTGGAAATATTTCGGCATTTGGCAGAATTTCGCGCCATGCTGTGTATATCTCTTCAAGTTCTGCCTGATTACTCAAGTCTATTTTATTGATAACAAGAAGTACGGGGGTTGATATCTCTTTAAGGCGGTTGATGAAGTCAAGATTTTTTTTACTCTTCTCAACTACATCGGTAACATACAATATAACATCGGCGTCAGAAAATGCAGAGCGTACAAAACTCATCATACTCTCTTGCAGTTTGTAGTTAGGTCGTAAAATTCCAGGAGTATCTGAATAGACAATCTGATAATCCTCTCCGTTTACAATTCCCATTATGCGGTGTCTGGTTGTTTGAGCCTTGGCTGTTACAATTGACAATCTTTCGCCAACCAGAGCATTCATAAGCGTAGATTTGCCAACATTTGGGTTTCCCACTATGTTGACAAATCCTGACTTGTGAATTTTTTTAGTCTCTTGAGAACTATTCATAGGCACCCATCTTTAGCAGAGAAATTTCTACATCGGTAAGAAAGCGCCATTGTCCTCTTTTAAGGTTCTTTTTGGTAAGTCCTGCAAAAAAGACTCTGTCAAGCTTCTTAACCTTATATCCAAGGTGTTCGAATATTCTTCGTACAATCCTGTTTTTACCTGAATGAATCTCAAGACCAACCTGACTATTCTCTCCATCAACATAGGAAAGAGCATCTGCGTGAGCCTCTCCGTCTTCAAGGTTAATACCCTTAAGAATTAGATCAAAATCTGATCCGGAAAGATTTTTATCGAGATGAACATGGTATATTTTCTTTTGCATGTTTGAAGGATGAGTCAGCTTCTCTGCCATCTCTCCATCGTTTGTCAGCAATAGTACACCGGTAGTTGATTTGTCAAGGCGGCCAACAGGGAATACCCTCTGGCTGCATTTACCTTCAATCAGATCCATAACGGTTTTATCAGCATTGGGATCAGACATTGTGGTTACAAAGTCTTTAGGTTTATTCATAACAATGTAAACCTTCTCTTCTCCCTTAAGCCTCTCTCCGTTGAATCTTATATCGTCGTTATGTGAAACTTTTATTCCAAGCTGAGTTACAATTTCACCATTTATCGAAACCAATCCTGCCTCAATATATTCGTCAGCCTCTCTTCTTGAGCATACGCCTGAATTTGCAATAAACTTGTTTAGTCTAATGTTTCCGGTGTCCGGTTTATATTCACCAGGAGTGGTTTTGCTCTTTCTTCCTCTCATTTTTGGTGTACGGTCACTCACAAATGAGTCCTCGTCAAAAAATGATTTGTGCTGACCTTCGACATAAGGTTTGCGTTCTGTTTCGTAAGGTTTTTGTTCACCATCAAAAGGTTTTTGTTCTCCTTCGTAAGGCTTACGACCTCTGACAAATGGTCTGCGCTCACCATCAAATGGTTTACGCTCTCTGTCGTATGGTCTGCGCTCACCATCAAATGGTTTACGCTCTCTGTCAAACGGTTTACGCTCTCTGTCGTACGGTTTACGCTCACCATCAAATGGTTTACGGTCTCTGTCGAA
>DPKJ01000009.1 GCA_003542575.1 Rikenellaceae bacterium
TCTCTGTCGAATGGTTTACGATCTCTGTCGTACGGTTTACGCTCTCCATCAAACGGTTTGCGCTCTCTGTCGAACGGTTTACGCTCTCCATCAAACGGTTTACGATCTCTGTCGAACGGTTTGCGATCTCTATCGAACGGCTTACGATCTCTGTCGAACGGTTTGCGATCTCTGTCAAATGGTTTACGATCTCTGTCGAACGGTTTGCGATCTCTATCGAACGGCTTACGTTCTCCATCAAATGGTTTACGCTCCCTGTCATAAGGTTTACGTTCTCCATCAAAAGGTTTGCGATCTCTGTCGTAAGGTTTACGTTCTCCATCAAATGGTTTACGATCCCTGTTGTACGGTTTACGCTCACCATCAAATGGTTTGCGATCTCTGTTGTAGGGTTTACGCTCTCCGTCAAACGGTTTGCGTTCTCTATCATACGGTTTGCGCTCTCCATCAAACGGTTTGCGCTCCCTGTCATACGGCTTCGCATCTCTGCGTGTGCGGTCATAGGGTTTGCGATCACGATCAGACGGTTTCGCATCTCTGCGTGTGCGGTCCGATGGTTTACGATCGCTGGTTTTCGTTCTTCCGGCAGCTCCTGCTCCGGCACGACTTGTTGGTTGATTTGTTCTCATTTATATTTAATTCGGGTGCAAAGTTATGTTAATAACATATATTTTCCTACTTTTACAGACTCATTAGATGTAATTTGTATCAAATGTCACGCCTGGTAAGAATAATTTCAAAATTTGCAGGGTACAATCCTTTATTGAAGGAAAATTTTAATGTATCTATTAAATCAATTAAAAGCAGCAAGCTTAGATCATCACTTACTATCATGATTATTGCAATCGGAATAACCTCATTGGTAGGTATTCTTACTGCTACAGACTCAATTAAGGCTCTTCTAAACGAAAATTTTGGTAAAATGGGAGCAAACTCATTTGCTATTCGTTCAAACTTTACTGACACACAAACTACAAACCGTAAGGCCAGGGTATTAAACCGCCGAAATATTCGTTACAGTCAGGCAAAGGATTTTGCCGATAATTACGAAATCCCTTCAATTGTAACCATATCTGCAACTGCAATTAATAATGCTACTATTAAATACGGTTCAGCAAAAACAAATCCTATCGTCAGGGTCGTAGCTACTGATGAAAAAAATGCGGGATATATGGGTGCAAAAATGGCAAAGGGAAGAAATTTCAATTTCAGGGATGTTGAATCGGCCTCTTTTAATGCCGTAATAGGCTCCGGTGTAGCAAGTTCTCTTTTTAAAGGATCTGATGATCCCATAGGAAAGGTCATTTCGGTAGGAGCAGTTAGGTACGAAGTTGTGGGAGTTTTGGAGAAGCAGGGTCAAACTTTTGGAGGGGGAGCCGATAATCAGGTTTGGATACCTGTATCAAATGCCAGATCAATTTTCCTTTCTGATAATTCATTTTTTGTAATAGGTATTATTCCTGAACTTGGCATAGATCAGACAAAGGCTATGGAGGCTGCAGAACAACTTTTCAGATCTATAAGAAGGTTAAGCCCCATTGACCAGTCTGACTTCAGGCTTACAAAATCTGACGCTATGATGGAAGACATTATGAATATAATGAATTACGTAACTATCGCTGCATTTCTGATCGGTGCCATAACTTTACTCGGAGCAGCTGTTGGCTTGATGAATATTATGCTGGTATCTGTAAAGGAGAGAACTCGGGAAATTGGTACAAGAAAGGCTCTTGGCGCCAATTCAGCAACAATAAAACAACAGTTTCTGTTTGAGTCAATTGTTATTGGCCAGCTTGGAGGAGCATTTGGTATTCTGTTGGGTGTTTTGATAGGTAACCTCACAGCTATGCTTATGAAGAGCCCGTTTATAATTCCTTGGTTCTGGATGTTTGCCGGAGTAATGGTATGTCTGATTGTAAGTATTGCCTCAGGATATATCCCTGCAGTCAGAGCATCAAAGCTTGACCCTATTGAGGCACTTAGATACGAGTAGCTTCTTGTTCAAGGAGTTGCTATTTCAGTTTGAATATATATGTGATTGTTCCCTCCTGAACAACCGGGGCATTTGCACTAAGATTGAATTTAGCCTTTAATGCAGCTTTTCTGGCTGCTTCCCAAAGAGTTTTGTCCTGAACTGTAGTCCCGGTTGTCCCCGGCGTTGCGCTTATAACGGTTCCATACTGATCAACAGAAATTTTCACCACTACTGTTCCTGATTTATTTACCGCATACTCCGGTTCCGGGAGAGAGCCCATAATACTTCTGCCTGCCAATCTTGCCTGAGGTATACCATCAACAGAACCTACGCGGGTATTGCCGTCGGCGTGTCCGGGAGTAAGGTCTCGGCCTGCTTCCCGGGCAACCTGAGGAGCTGTGGAGTCTGCATTTGCTGCAGATGGGAAAAGAGCTCTTCTGTCAATTACAGGCCTTGGTGGTTCGTATTGCTCTATATCGCCTTTTTCTCCGGCAGTAGCCTCTGCTCCCTTATTGGCTCCCGTGCCGGTTATTGGAGATTGTGACCTTTGTACAAGCCTTATGTCTTCGTTTGGATTTGGGTTTTCAACCCTTGGTTCGTGTCCCGAACTTACCTGAATAGGTTTAGGGGGTTGAAGTTCAAAGTCAATCTCAATTCCAACCTCTGCAGGAGGAGGATAAATTACCTTAAACCCGGTTGTAAAGAAGAGAGAGACAAGCAGGACGTGAAATCCTGAAGCCATATAAACGCCAATGAATTTGGCACGTTTCTCCGCTTTAGTCGGTTTAAAAGGTAGTTTTGACATTATTGTATTTTTGTTCTATTCCGGTGCAGTAGCTAGAATTATTCTGTACTGATTTCTCTTTGCTATGTTCATTATATTCACAACCTGCTCCATTGGTACGGTTTTATCTACATGAAGAGATAAGGTTGGCTCATCTTCTTCCTGAAGCTCGTTTTGGATAAGTTTTTCAATATCTCCAAAAGGTATGGGCGTGTTTCTACCATTAATGTGATATGAGAAGGTGTTGGTTTGCAGGTAATGCTTAATTGAGATACTAACCATTGTTTTTGCAGCAACCTGATTTGTGCTCTTTGGAAGCAGTAATTTCAGGGCATTGGGGTTAACCAGTGTAGATGTCACCAGGAAGAAGACTAGCAAAAGAAATACTATGTCTGTCATAGATGACATACTAAAAGATGGGTTAACCTTTGCACGACGCTTTATTGCCATAATTTATATCCTTTATTTGCTAGCAGGTTCGTGAAGCAGATCCATAAATTCGATGGTATTGCTCTCCATCTTGTAAACGATGTCGTCTATTCTGGCAGTCAGGTAATTGTAGCCGAAATAGGCCAGGATACCTACCGTCAGACCGGCAACTGTTGTAACCATAGCCGTGTAGATACCTCCTGATAGAAGGGTTATATCAACATTACTACCCGCTTGTGACATATTGTAAAAAGCCTGAATCATGCCGATAACAGTACCAAGAAAACCCAGCATGGGTGCTCCACCGGCAATTGTTGCCAGCATAGGAAGGCCCTTTTCCAGGCGGGAAACCTCAACATTACCCATATTCTCAACAGCAGTCTGAATGTCGTTTAATGGACGACCAATTCGTTCAACGCCCTTTTCAATTAGGCGGGCGATTGGAGTTTCCTGTGACTGACATAGACTTATGGCCGCTTTTATTTTACCCTCATGTATATAGTCATGAATGTTTCTCATGAAATTTTCATCTGTCTTAGAGGCATTTCTGATTGCCCACCATCTTTCGCCAAAAATGTAAAGTGTTAGTATAGAGAGTAAAAGCAATGGAATCATAATCCATCCCCCTTTGAAGGCCATCTCTATAAGAGAAAACGAAAGTGTCTCCTTTACCGGAGGAATCTGAGCAATAGCATCGGCAGCGTCCTGCCCAAAAGCCATAAGAAAATGAGTGATCATAATGTTTAGTGGTTGTATTACTTATTATTTATCTCTTAAATGTGTCAATTTGCAAAAATACAATAATTGAGCCACACCTCAAAGTATGTTAATGGCATTTGAAATCATTTTGGCGGCAACATCGCTTGCTTTTACCCCTCTGTATTTTCTTAATGAACCTACCATTAGCCAGCTCACAGCATTGAAGATGAGTGTGCCGGCCCGCTCGCCAAAACGAAACTCTTCTCTTTTGCCCAATAGAAGTGATGGCCTTGCTATCTGCAGATTTCCACTGTAAGCCTCTCTTACGGCCTTTTCCATCTTGCCTTTGGTGCTAAGGTAGAAGTTTGATGATGTGCTTTTTGCACCAATTGACGAGATGATAGAAACTACAGGTATATTAAGTCTTTCGGCAAGATGTGCAATCTTTACCGGGATATCATGATCTGTATGGAAAAAGCTCTCTTTTGTTCCGGCTTTTTTGATGGTAGTTCCAATGCAGATAAAATAGACATCTGCTACAAGATTTTCTGCAAAAAAATCAATAGAGCCAAAGTCCGGCAGAGTCAGAATTTTGAGTTTCGAGTCAGAGATTCCCGGATCTCTTCTTACCACTGACGTAACAGAGGTAAAAATATCATTTGTTAAAAGCTGTTTTACCACCTCTTTTCCTACAAGTCCGGTAGCTCCGAATACAACTGCCTTTTTCATGATTTAATAATGTTAATATCTGACTTAAAGGTACATAAAAAATCCGACAGTGTGTACTCTGCCGGATTTGTTTTTGTTTTATTATTAATTCTTGATTAACTCTTGTGAGTTTCTGATTAACGTGTTTTACTTACTATAGAACCACCTGAAAGATTGCTGGTTATGAATGGATTCCCTTTGAAAAAGACTCTGCTTCCCCCAGACCCGCTTACATGAAGAGACTGCTTTGCAAACACCTCTGCATAACCTCCTCCGGAGATGTTAATATTGCAGTTTACCGATTCCAGATAGTTACACCATAATTTGCTTCCACCCGAAGAGTTGATTCTCAAATCATCGGCGTATCCTGCAAGATCTGCTTTGGAACCACCCGAAAGAGAGAGATAAAGCGAAATCAGATCAACATCACCATAAAGATTTCCACCTCCGCTTACATGAACATCCAATGAGTTTCCAACCCACAGATTATCAAAAACTATCGATCCACCACCACTGGATGAGACATTCTCAAGATAGTCACTTGAAACATAAACCTTTACAGTTGCGCCTCTTCCAAATATCACACCTCTAGCGCGATAGACCTTTAAACTTCTACCGATAACCTCAACATTAATATACTGGTGAAGATTCTCCTTCGCCTCAATAACAACCTCCTGAGAATTATCTTGAGTGACAATTAATTCAAAACCACTCGATACGGCAATATTGTCAAATGTCCTTACCGGTCTTTCATATGCAACTGTGTTGCCATATGGGAAAACTGTTTCAAATTCAAGGCATGAACCAAGAGACAAAACAGCTAATAATAAAACGATTGAAAAACGTATAAACCTCATATTATAAGAAAATTTACACAATAGACGAAAAAGTATGCCAAAATGTTGCAATCAGAGAAAAAATTTATCCATGTTTTGCAATTTCTGCAAGCATTGTCTTGTTTAACAGGAGTATATCTTTCTCAGGAAGCTTTATAAGACCATCTTTTTCAAATGTTTTAAGTAGCTTAATCCCGTTTTCAGTTGAGACACCGGCAAATTCTGAGACCTCTTTTCTGGTGAGAAGTGTGAAAATGTCAGGGTGATCATTTTTGATTTGGTTCAGGTAAAGAAGTGCAGATGCCATTCTGCCATTCATCTGTTTATATAGAACGGAGCCTATTGTCTCGTATAGATTTGAGTTGTGAAGGCAGTAGCGTTTAACAATATTGGTTGTGAATTTGGCATTTGTTTGCATTACAGTTGCGATTGCCTCTTTTTCTATGAGAAAGCAGTGGCTGTCTGTAAGAGAGGTAACTGAATACTGAAAAACATTTGCCGAAAATACAGAAGAGAGCCCTATGAATTCCCCAGGGCCGATGATTCTGAGATTGTGACTCTTATTATTGTATCCCTCGATATATTGCTTAGAGAGCCCGTTTATTACAAACAGAACATAAGAGGCAAACACACCCTGTTTGGTTATGTTGTCTCCTTTTCGGAAAAGCACCTGAGTCTTACTGTTTCTTATTAAAGTAAGTTCGTCCTGAGAGAGCATCTGAAAACAGAGAGCATTTATTTCACATACAAACCGGCTGTCGTCTTCTAGTATTGTTTTCATTATAAATTGGATATTCAGGTTAATACAAAGATAAGCTATTTGATTCAGATGCAAAGCAGCTTTTTACATGATTTAAATCATGTTTTAATATGATGCAATGATGTTATAAATGCTTTGTAATTAATTAAATAGGGTGTAATTTTGTACCATGATTTAAAATTATTAATCTTTCAAATTTAAAGCAATGTTATACACAAATCTAAAACACATCGAATCGGCAACCGATCACTCAAAAATACTTAACGATAACGAAAATGTAATGGTAATATGCGGCAGGATGGGGCCTATGTGTATTCCTGTATATGAAATCGCAGAGGAACTTGAACAGGAGTACAAGCATGTTAAGTTCTATGACTTAGAGTTTGACAACCCTGAATCGTACGTAATAAGAAACCTACCTGAAGTGAGAGGATTTATGGGTATCCCGTTCACAATTTACTACAAAAACGGAAAAGTTGTGAAAGCAACATCAAGTATTCAGACAAGAGAACAGATAACCGCAATTCTGGATGCAGAATTCGGAAAATCTTCAAAATAATTTTGTAATGGAGGATAGAATACATTACGATACAATTGTTATTGGTGCAGGACCTGCCGGCCTAACAGCCGGCATTTACCTCTCCAGAGCCCGTCTAAAGACTCTAATTATAAGCGAAGGAGTTGTAGGAGGGCAGATGGTACTCACTCACGAAATTGCCAACTATCCCGGTGTTGAGAGCATTAGTGGATATCAGTTGGCAAACATCATGAAAAAACAGGCAAAATCATTTGGATGTGAAATTAAGTCCAATATTAAAATTGACAAAATTGAACTTGAAGGTGATATTAAGAGGGTAACCCTTTCAGATGGCAAGGAGTACACATCAGACTCGATAATCCTAACCTCAGGCGGCCGCTCAAGGACACTCGGAGTACCAGGAGAGGAGAAGTTCAAGGGGAGAGGAATATCATATTGCGCAACTTGTGACGGAGATTTCTTTACAGGTAAAGAGATAGTAGTTGTTGGCGGAGGTAATTCGGCTCTCGAAGAGGCTGTTTCACTAACAAAATACGCAACAAAAGTTACCATTGTTCATCAGTTTGACAATTTTCAGGCATTTGAACACGCAGTTCAGGAGGCTAAAAGTAACCCTAAGATTCAGTTTAAGATGGAATCTACTGTTACAGCTTTCTATGGTGAGGAGAAACTCGAAAGCGTTGACATTAAAAATTTGAAAACAGGTGAAACTGAAAACTTCAAAACTGACGGAACATTTATATTTATCGGGTATGTCCCAAATACCGAATTTTTAAAGGGGAAAGTTGAGATGAATCAGTGGGGCGAGATAATAACAGGCAGTGATATGTCAACAAACATCCCAGGTGTTTATGCCGGTGGAGATAGTGTTACAAAACGTTACAGACAGGTTACTACCGCTGTTGGTGATGGCACCATAGCTGCTTTGGCCGCCTCAAATTATCTTCACAACAAAAGAGCCGCAACACTCAAATAGACCAAATACATCTTAGAGCAATCTCTTTTGCTTTATTGACGGCGAATTGTTAAATTTATAGCCTGAAAGAGCTTCTCGAATGACAGGATTAAGCAAATTTTTAACAGGAACATTAGTTCTGCTGGTGGTTTTATATACCCCGGCAGATCTTTTTGCGCTTGGTTCCGGTGTCGGTCAAAATGATACTTCAAAAATTCCGGAGGCGGCCCATTTCCTTAGTGAATATATAGCAATCCCCTCTGTTTCAGGTAATGAAAACGAAGCAGCCTACTTTTTAGCCCACAAGTGTGAAGAGGCCGGACTAATTGTACATTTCATTACAGACAATCCCGGATCAGTAAATTTTGCAGCATCAATTTACCCCCTTTCCAGCGGGAAACCCAACATTATTTTTCAGAACCATATTGATGTTGTTCCGGCAGGTGACAGTACTCTATGGAGGTTCCCACCGTTTGAAGGAAAAATTGCAGATGGAAGAGTGTGGGGCAGGGGAGCACTTGACAACAAAGGGCTTGCCGTTGTACAATTTTTTGCCATAAAGAGCATACTTGATATGGCCAAAGAGAGAGAATTACCCTACAATGTAACACTGTTAAGTGTATCAGGAGAGGAGACAAGCGGCTCTACCGGTGCCGCAATTGTAGCCAAAAAATTCAAAGAGGTTTTTAATCCTGCAGTTGTGATTGGAGAGGGTGGATCCGGCATGGAAGATTTGAGTTTAACTCAAAAAAAGATGAAAATATTCGGAATATCGATTGCCGAAAAAGAGCACCTTTGGCTAAAACTGGTGTGGCGAGCAGAAAATGCAGGCCACACCTCTATTACCGAAGAAAACAATATTACCATGATGTTCGTCAATGGATTGAACAGACTTGTAAATACAAGAATGCCTATTACCATTACTCCTGAAACAGAGTTGATGATGCAAGCCCTAGGCAAAGAGGTTGGAGGCGTTACAGGCAAAGTGATGAGAAAGCCACATGGAAAGATTTTTAAAAGGTTTGTAGCGAAATATTCACTTGACAACCCGGAACTGAATGACTTCTTCACAAATAAGATAACGCTTTCGGGAGTATCCTCAAACAGTGGCAGTATCAATCAAAACTCTTCTGAAATTGCTGCATACCTTGATTGCAGATTGCTTCCCGGAGTAACTGCTGATGACATGATAAACTTCATTTGCGGGATAGTAAATGATCCGGAGATGAATGTAGAGATAATTAGTTACGGTAAGGGATCCGGAAAAGGGACCACTCCGGAGTACTTTTTCGAAAAACTATCTCAGGCTTTAAAACATGAATTTAAGGGGGCAGCAGTTATTCCGATGCTTTTTCCAGCCTCGGCAGACAATGTCTATTTCAGAAGAGAGGGTGTACCCGTTTACGGACTGAACCCGTTTATGGTAGATCATGAACAAATCAATGCAATTCATAATTACAATGAATTTATTGATATTGAAGATTTGGAAAGGGGTATTAAAGTTTATACTTTCTTTTTAAAAGATCTACTTAATCAAACTCATTCTTTTTAATCAGATAGTATCCACTGGCCAGTGAGAAAATAAGTGCTGCAAGCCCAAGGTTTGAAAGCCCGTCAGCGCTATTAAAGTCATAAGCTATGAGCTTTCTGCCAATGGCAATAAGTCCGATAAGCATGATGTTAAGAACCTTAATTGCATGTTTTTGAACATAAACGCTAAAGGTATCTATCAACTCAATAGCTATAAGTATGTTAAAGAACACAGGCAGAACCTCTTTAAGCAAGGCGTTTGAAATGAATAGGCGACCATCAACACTTGGCCCGATTATCCCTTTACCAAACTGATACAACAGCTCAACAATCTCTACAATAATGTATGCGGCAAGGACAACAACCAGAAATGAGAATACTGTTTTTTCAAATTTTTTAAGCAGGTTCATGACTTCAAAAGTTAATGACATTTTCTGAAATTAAAATGCCGGACAGTTATTTGCCCGGCAA
This sequence comes from Rikenellaceae bacterium, assembly GCA_003542575.1. Taxonomy (GTDB): domain Bacteria; phylum Bacteroidota; class Bacteroidia; order Bacteroidales; family UBA932; genus Bact-08. The sequence continues at coordinate 9,686 of DPKJ01000009.1, forward strand.
GTTAATAAAAATCAGGAAAAAATCCTGTAAAATTCTTTAAAAGCTGTACAACACCATAAACTGAGCTCTGTTTGCATTGCCTTTGGTATCATTGGTATTGATTCTGGTACCATGAATATACTCCCAGGCCATTGTCAGATTTTTGGCAGCGTTCCAGAAGAGAGATGCAGAGAAATAGTTTCCTTTGAAAAAGTCACTGTCCCGGGTTAAATACAAACCATCGTTCTTCTCAAGACCGGCTACAGAGAAAGTGCTTGTAGCGTAAACAGATTTTGAAAAATCAAGTTTTGCTCCCAGAGAGAGACCATACATAGGCATAGTGCCCATTGAGGTGATTGTTACCGGAAGCAGATCCATATTCTGAGCGGCCAGGTCATTGATGTATCTTGCAATGCCTTTACCATAAATACCTTGTGAATACAGAGTAAGGTTCTTGACAGGTTTAAATGTACCACTCAGCTGAACACCCAGACCCGTTTCAGTCTCAATATCATTGGATGGAGTATAACCATACTGCAGACTCCTTAGAGCACCGGTTAGTTTTATATGGCCTTTGGACCCTTTATACTGGATGTAAACAGGAAGATCAGGTATTTTCTGATTAATTGCTTTAAAACCTGTGGCAGTTGTAATTTTAATCTTTGGAAGCTCCAAAGAGACACCCATTGTCCATCCCTTGCCAAGATTACCTACATATCCAATCAGTGGAGTGCGGAAGAATGTACGTGAGTTAACATTCTGAATATCAATAGTAGGGGCGTTTGCAGGAGTATCGGTCATAAAGCTCCAGGTTTGTCCGAAAATAAAACCTTTAAATGAAACATAGGCATGCCTGATTCTGAATGCTTCATTTGTACCCCTGAAATCAGACTCGAGGTATATATCTATATTTCCAAATTTCTCAGTTTTCTGAGTAATCTTAACACTTAATCTTGATGCTGAGGCATCCATGCTGTTTCTTGATTTAAGATCCCAGCTATTTGGGGCTGACATTGTTGAATTTATGAACTCATAATTCATAATTGTACCGTTAAAGTCCTGAAAAGCAACAGCTCTGATTGTCCCACCGATTTTTGCAGTGGTTTTGCCGCTTTCAAAAAGGAGTGGAGATTTTTCTGAAGATTGGGACAGTAATAGAGACAATGGCAGAATTACAAGAATCGAAGTTAATAGTATTCGTTTCATAGTCTTAAAATTAGGTTATTGATAATAAAGTTTAGGCAGATCGTTTAACAAAAGTAAACGCTTTTACTATAATATCAAATACTATTTCTCTTTTTTTGCTCTTTATCGATGCATATTTTTCCTGAAAGCGGGCTAATCCTTAAGATAGTCGGTAAAGAGAATCCCGTTAAGATGGTCAATCTCGTGCTGGAAGATAATAGCAGTGAACCCCTCAACCATCTCCCTGTGAAATGACATATCGGCTCTGTTGTACTCCAGAAGAATAGCATAGGACCTGGACTTTGGATCACCTCTGCGATCAGGAACAGAGAGGCATCCTTCGCGTCTCTCTTGTTTGAGTTGTGAGTACTGCACAATTTTCGGGTTAAGATAGACTTCAAAAGGTTCACCCGGCTTGTCGAACCTCTGCACCCAGATAACACTTTTAAGAACACCAACCTGTGGAGCTGCAATACCAACACCTGCTGATGCGGTATCATTTACGGTAATATACATTCTCTTGATGAGTGTATTGAGATTGTTGTCAGATGTGTCAATTGTTATAGCTGAGCTTTTTGTTCTTAACAACAGAGAGTCAGAGTAGGAATTTGTCTTGAATACCCTCATCGGGGATGTTAAATCAGATGACATGATAAGTGATATCTCGTCAGCCGTAAAAACTGCCTCAGATTTTTGAGATTTTGATGCAGTACGCAGTGTTCCGCAACCTGACAAAACGATAATTGTTACAAAAACTAAAATGCCAATCCTGACAATTAATTCATTTCTCAAACCTGACTTTTTCATATTATTTTTTGTTTATCCGGTTTCTCGGAATACTGGTAGGCCGCCTTTGTTAAACGGTCCATTATGGCTCGCCCGATTCCCTCCTCGGGAACAGGTTGAGAAACAATAAAATCTATATCGCTGTCATCCTCCATTCTGTGCAATGCTCCAAACAGGTTAACTGCAGCATCTTTAAGGTCAGAACTCTTTGAAAGGAAATCTACCTTTTTAAATCCGTTTGGGAAGTGACCGTTAAAAGAGAGATAACCTGCCCTTGAGGTGTCAGGGATGATGTTGGAGCGGCCCTCAATAAAGATTGGCTTTAACGGGCTGTAGTGAGATTTAAGGAGTCCCGGGGAGGCAGGGGCATGTTCTGCCAACTTAGAGAGAGAGGCGGGGAGTACCTTTAAGAGATCAGAGGCTGTGATAAAACCCTCTCTTAATATTATAAAACCCTGACTATCAAGAGTTATAACCGTTGACTCAATACCAATAGAAGCAGGTCCGCCGTCAAGAACGCAATCGACCTCAGGGAGCTGTTTTTTTACATGCTCTGCTCTTGTAGGGCTTATTCTGCCGAATTTATTTGCACTTGGAGCCGATATCGGGCAACCGGACAAATTAATTAATTCAAGGGCTATATTGTTGTCAGGCATTCTGATCCCAACAGTTGGAAGACCCGATGTTACAATATCAGGCACTATATCGCTTTTAGGCAAAACAATAGTCAGCGGACCGGGCCAAAATTTTTTGGCAAGTGCATATACCCTTGGGTCATCTGATTTTGTAAGCCTTTTAATATCTTCAATATCTGCTATATGAACAATAAGAGGGTCAAAAGAGGGGCGCTCTTTTACGGTAAAAATTTTAGCAACAGCTATAGGGTCAAGGGCATTTGCGCCAAGGCCGTAAACTGTTTCTGTAGGGAAGGCTACTAAACCTCCGTTTTTAATTACATTGGATGCCTCTCGTATAGATTTTGAATTGATCATCAGTTTTGGGACATAGAATTAACGGCAAATTTAGACTAATATTTGGTACAATAAAAAGTGCTGTCTCTACAACACAATGCGAATGTTTGTGTCCAACTCAATTTCAACCCATTCACTAATTTTTACCAGTCCAAAAAACTCTACCGGGGGTTCAAGTCCAAAATCTCTGATTGTAAGTCTTATGCGAGTCTTAACATTGTAATTGTTGGCTCCATTTGGCTCCAAAGTCAGCGGAAACATATAAGTTTTTGTTTTACCTGCAATTGTTATGTTTCCGTTTGCATTTATTGTTTGCAGAGTTGTGTTTGTGTTTTGAACAGATGTTTTTAATGCTGTGGCCGGAATCTCCAGATAATTAAGTTTCAGATATATGTTTGGATAGATCTTTTCGTTAACCAGCTTCAGAAATCCACTATATGCCAGAGGGTCTTTTGATTTGAAGTTTTTTACGGGAATTATCACCGAATCGGTAAAAGCAGTAATGCGACTGCCGTTTTTGTTAAAGGTTCCCTTATAACTGTTTGCAGGAATACCAGTTTCATTAATGGTTAGCTTAAACTCGTTGATATTTGTAGATCCGTAAACGGTAATTACGCTATTTTCAAGAAAGTTTGCACTAAACCTCTCTTGAGAATAGATACCTGACTGCAAAGCCGGTAACAATGCAAGCAACAGTGATATAATGGTTATATTTCTCATCATAGATTAAAAATAAAACCGGTAAGGGTTACTTACCGGTTTAAATTTATCAATATTACTTTTAAAAACCAATTACCGCTTCAAATACGATTCCGTTGAATTTTCCACCGTTACGTATGTCAGTAGTTACGAAACCGTTATATTTCTGACTCACATATTCTGCTTTGGCAAGTATGTTTTTGGTAATAAACCAGCCACCACTCACAGCTACTCTGTTTATGTCTATATCTGATGCTGCCATTTGTGCACTTACAGTGTTGTAACGACCTCCGATCCAGAAATTTTTAGTTGAACCAAATCTGTAAAGAAGATCTGTTGCAAACTGGTTTGCACTTCTTTCAGACTGCTCTGTTCTGTTTCTTCCCTTTGCACTCTCAAGTGTAGTAAACCACTCAAGACCTCCGAATTGAACGAAAAGGTTACCCACAACAGTGCTTAACTTGTCTGAAAAACCGGGGTTGAAACGGCCTGAAGTAAAGGTAGATGTTGTAATTGCGTTATCCATAACACCAAAGTAGTGTGAACCTGCACGGTCACCATTGAACAATGTGTTTGAAACTGAACCCGCTGTGTGGTATCCTGAAACTGTTGCGCGAAGGCGGAGGTTTTCCATCAACTGGCCATCGTAACCGAATTTTCCAATAAATGCCGGGTGGTGCTTACCATCGCTTGCTCCCGGTACAGGAGTGGCTTTTATAACATCACCTTTGATTTTACCGTTTGTAACTGAGGCTACACCCAGAAATCCTTTGTGCTGAAATATGAATTCTGCTCCGATTTCGGTTGTGAAGGCATCCATAATGTAGTTTTCGATAAACGGATTGTAAATTGAATTACCGTTGTCCGATCTGCGGAAGTGAGAATCACCGTAGTTTATCTCCATGTGACCAACCTTTATGGTGGTAAATTTCATAATGTTGTCAATTGCATCACTCTTTAGGAACGGTAGCTTGTCAAACTGTATGTAACCACCCTTTACCCAGGTTTCGTTGTGGTGTCTTGATGACAAATAGAGAGTCATGTTTAAAGTAACACCGTCAGCAAGGTAGGTGTCAAAATAGAGATTCGCATACGCGGTGTTGAAGCCCGGTACCATCTCAACAGGTTTGTTAAGATTGGTTGTCCCAGACATATTTGGCGAAGCTGTGTTGCTTTGACTAAGTGCCTGAAATCCTTGAGTAAAGCTTCCACCGATATTCAGTTTTACTTTTTCAAAAGGTTTTGTTGTACCCTTAGGTGTTTCAAAAACATTTATACCGCGCTGGTCATACGGTCGTTGCTGCGCAAAACTTACTCCTGCAATAAGGATAAGTGCTGTGAGCGTAAATAGATTCTTTTTCATTTTGTAGTTAGTAGTTGTTTGTTTAATTGTGCTAATTATGTAATTAATAGATAGCCACGAGATTTTGTTCAGGTACATTGACCTCAATCTTAATCGTAACAGCATCACCGGTCTTTAACATTCCCAAAAGTGCTGTAGGAGCTTTCATGCTAAAATCACTCAACTTTAACGGAACAGTTCCGCTAACCTGGTATCCGTTTGAGGTTTTTGTGCCGATTGACTTAAAGCTCACTTTTTTTGTAACACCTGCAACAGTAAGATTACCTGTTAATGTAACCTGTATGTCATTATTGTTCCCGATAATGGCAGTTGAAGGTTCGGTAAGTGTAAAGGCGATGGTTGGGTTTTTACTTGAATTTAGAGTCTCATACGTTTTTTTGTCCATCAATCTGTCACCGCTTTTAATGTTCTGAACCGGAAACTTTACATTTAAAGTTTGAATTACATTTGATCCACTAACTAAAAACTCTCCCTTAATCTGTTCAACTTTGGTGTTCCAGTCGTGAAGGTTCGAAGTGCCGTTAATTGTGATGGTTGATGTAAAAGTGGTTGCTTTCTGACTCTGCGAGAAGAGAGCGTTTGCAGTGAATAGGATTACTCCTATCAATACAAACGAAAAAAGCTTCTGGATTTTTAACTTATACATGGTTCTTTTTTAGTTTTTTAAATTGTTTTTAATTGTTTTTTCAGAGATTATTTGCGCCAGGCTCTTATTTGCCAGTAGGGCAGTATAATTTTGCCTAAACTCAATCCAATAGTCCCTTGAAACACAGTCACAAGCCTGGTCGCAAAAATCTTTATTCTCTATGCATTCAACCACAGTTATTGGTTCGAATGCAGTATAAACATCTAACACAGATATCTCTTCTGCGGCTCTGGTGAGCCTGTACCCGCTTCCTCTTCCTCTTGCATTGGCAATAATTCCCTTTAGTTTTAAGGATGAAATAATGCTGTCGAGGTACTTTACAGAGATATTCTGTTTGAGGGCAATATCTTTTTGAAGCACTCCGTTGGGATCGTCAGAAATAGCAATTTCTATTACAGTTCTGAGGCCATACCTGATTTTTGTGTTTAACTTCATAATTACACTGCTTAAATTTTATACAAAGGTAAATAAAAAATTTATAAATCCTATAACAATGGTAGTATGAGAGAGTAAATATATTCAGTAGGAAAATAAAATAGAGAGAAAGCACAATTGTGACAATCTATGATAAATAAATCAAAATGAGGATTATAGGTTGATTTTGTCGGGTTAATCCCTTAGAAGGCCACTTACGAAGCCGGTTGTCCAGGCGCACTGAAGATTGTATCCGCCTGTGATTGCATCAATGTCAAGAAGCTCTCCGGCAAAGTAAAGGTTTTTTACTACCTTACTTTGAAGGGTCTTTATATTTACACTGTCGAGGCTTATGCCTCCGCAGGTAACGAATTCATCTTTGTATGATGACTTGCCATTTACCCGGTATATGTCGGTTGTGAGAATTGTGGCGATTTTGGTTACTCCCTTGCTTCCAATATCACCCCACCTGACATTACTTTGAAATTCACACTTTAAAACGAGGTGGTTCCAAAGTCTTGACGGTAAATCAAAAGGCCGCACGGAGTTGAGAAGTTTCCCGGGAGATGTTTTGATAATATCTTTAATATGCTCTTTAACAGAGTCTTCATTGCTGATATCAATCCAATTTACCAAGACCGGAAAGCTATAGTCCTTCTCTTTCATTACACGGGCTCCAAATGAGGAGAGTTTTAAAATTGCCGGGCCGCTGAAGCCCCAGTGGGTAATGAGCAAGGCTCCCTGAGATTTAATTTTTGTGCCCGGCAGACTGACTGTAGTATTTTCGGCCACTATTCCCATCAACGATGTGATTTGGTCTGTAGGCAAGTTCAGAGAAAAAAGCGAGGGAACAGGCTCTTCAATTTTGTGTCCCAGTTTTTCAAGCCACTCCAGACCTCTTCTTTTGGGACTGCCCCCGGTAGTTACAATAACCTTGTCAAAGGTTTGTGGTGTTAGATTGGGGTTGTCAAATGTCAACAGAAGTGAGCCTGAGGCTTGTGGAGTGATTCCGTCAACCTGAGCTTGTGTCACTATTTTGATGTTGAGTCTGTAACACTCCCTGTGAAAACAATCGATAATTGATTCTGAATTTTGTGATTCCGGGAAAAGACACCCATCCTCCTGAGTTACAAGCGGCACCCCTCTGGATTCAAACCACTCTATTGTCTCTTTATTGCCAAACTCCTGAAGCAACCTCCTCATTACTCTGCCTCCTCTGGGGTAGGCTGCAACAAACTCTTCCAGCGACTCGCAGCTATTTGTCAGGTTACACCTGCCTCCCCCCGTAATCCTCACTTTTGCAAGGGTTACATGGCCCTTTTCAAATATTGTAACGGATGAGCCAACATGCATCTCTGCTGCTGTTATTGCCGCAAAGAAACCGGCTGCACCTCCACCTGCTATTGCTATTTTCATAAGATTAAAATGGCCAGAAATATAAAATCAGGGGTACTGCCAAAAGAACAACCAGTATAGATACCGGTAACCCCATTCGAATGTAGTCGCCAAAACGATAGCCTCCCGGGCCCATAACCAATGTATTTGACTGGTGGCCGATTGGTGTGAGGAAAGAGGCTGATGCGCCAATTGCGACAGTCATCAAAAATGGATCAGGTGAATAGTTCATGCCGTGTGCAATGCCCATTGCGATTGGTGCCATGAGTACAACGGTTGCAGCGTTGTTGATTATTCCCGAAAGAAGCATGGTAACTACGATGAGAATTGAGAGTGTTATTTGTGGTGTAAGGTCTCCTGCTATGTTGAGAATGTAATCTGCAATTAGTTTGGCACCTCCCGATGTTTCGAGAGCTTCGCCTACGGGCAGCATTGCCCCAAGCAGAATTATCACAGGCCAATCTATGCTTGTGTACATATCTTTAATGGGCAGAACCTTTGTAAGAATCAGAACAACTGCTGCAAGGGGAAATGCTACATGGACAGGTAAGAGTCCAAAAACTATTGCCAGAATGGAGATTCCGAAAATGGCAAGACTAAGAAATATCTTTTTTTCCGAAGCAAATGAGACCTCTCTCTTTGCCAGTGGAAGGCATCCGATTGAGGTGATTGTGTCCCTTATCAGGTGTTCTCTGCCTTGAAAAACAACAACATCACCATTACGAAATATTACCTTGCCCAATCTCCTGTGAATTTTCTCCTCTTTACGGGAGACTGCCACCAGGTTAATCCCGTATCTGCTCCTCATTTTTAATCCTGCAGAGGTCTGTCCCACTAAAGGTGAGTCGGCCAAAACAACTGCCTCGACAAAAGAGATGTTATCTGACCCGATTGCATCTTTTCTGAATTTTTTTCCATCCGCTAACTTAATACCGGTATCATCCATAAACTCCTTAAATGAAGATGTATCTCCTTCCATTATAAGGATATCATTGATCTGCAATATTTCATCTTCGTCCGGCGCGTGAACCCTGATGTTGTTTCTTACAAGGCCAAGTATTTGAATGTCAGCTTTTGATATGCTGTTAATCTCCCCAATACTTTTGCCCTTAACTAATGAGTCCTCTTTGACAATCATCTCGGTTATATAGTCGTCAATATTAAAGGCTTGCTCATTGGATTTTCCCGATACTCTGCCCGGAAGCAATCTCCAGCCCAAAAGCGATACAAACACAACTCCTGCCAGTGTAAGGATTGCTCCCACCGGAGCAAATGAGAACATTCCAAATGGAGTGCCGGTTTGTGCCTCTCTAAAGGTAGAGATAATGATATTGGGTGGAGTACCAATAAGCGTCATGAGGCCTCCCAACAGCGATGCAAAGGCTATTGGCATCAGAAAGAGTGATGGTGATCTTTTGTTTTTTACGGCAATGTTAATGGCAACGGGCATCACAATGGCCAATGCACCAACGTTGTTCATGAATGCCGATGCAACTGCAACAAGTGAGCATAGGGTGAAAATCTGAATGGTAAGATTACTGCTCAGTGAAGAGACCCATTTCCCAAGCAAATCTACAATTCCCGATTTTTCCAGAGCCTTGCCGATAATCAAAACCGCTGCCACGGTAATGACAGCGGGATGACCCAGGCCCTGAAAGGCCTTTTCGGCTGGAATGATCCCGGGAATTACAAGAGCGAAGAGGGCGAGCAAGGCAACAAAATCGTGCCTTATTTTACCCCAGACGAAAAGTCCCAGGACCAGTACAAGTACTATAAAAACATAGATGTAATCCAATGTTTATAAGGTTAACTATTTTTTTACAATAAGAGGCGAATCTTTTTGTACGTTAACCGGTTTTCTGTTTATCTCAATATCTTCAATTAAAATGCCGTCAGGATAGATAACCGAAACCGGAACTGTACCCTGATAAAGATAATTATAAATTTTCTGATTCTGATTAAGACCAAGAACTCTTTTAAGTTTGGTGAGAGGAACAGGAGTTACCTCGGCTCCTGTAACAAGAGTCTCTGAACCATCTTTTACAAATACCTTGTAGATATACTGATCTGTCTGATTTGCAATCTTTTTAACTATGTATGCATAGTCAAGGCCCTCTTCTATGGCAGCTTTGATCAGGTTTTTCTTAAGCTCTTCTGTTGTGGTTCCCTCTTTAACCGAGATTATCAGGTTACCCGGAGCAACCTCCAGAGGAATTGCCCTTGGTCTTGTTCCAAATCTCAAACTGCCTGTTGATGCACTTGAAGTTTTGGTAGGGACTCTTGTGCTTAAAAGGTTTCTGAGAATACCGTTCTCGATTAATGATGTCTCTTTTTGAGGAATAACACCTTGTGCATCAATGCTGTAATAACCAATAAGTGGTGTGTTGCCAAAAGTTTTTGAGTCAGTCATGTTTTTCACAGAGATTCTGCTGTCAATCACCTTTTTGTTTATTCTCTCCTCCAATGCTTTGATATCTCTTCTGGCAGATACATTTTCGGGTCTTCCTGCGGTTGCCATCACCTGAATTGGTCTTCTGTAGGCAAAAACACCTGCAGGTGAGATAAGGTTTTCGGCAAGAATCTGTGCGGCTGCATCCTCAATAAAGAGAACAGGGCCCAGATAGTACTCCTCCATCTCAGTGCTGTTGATAAGAGCTGTAAGTTTAGCTGCGAACTTAGCGGCTGCCAGTGTAAGATCCTTTTCGGCAGGCAGAGTTTCAAATGTTTTTGAGTACAAAACCTCTTCGTCTCTTAGTACCTGACCCTTTGCGTTTCTCACTTTTCCTTTGAATGTTACTGCAACATATCCTGCAGGCTCAACGGTTTTTGTGCCCTCAGTTGAAATGTAATGGTAATTGCTTACAATGGCGTCAATCTCTACCCTTGAGTCAAAGATTGAGTTGTATTTTGCCAATTCAGCAGAGAGTTTGTTGGCCAATTCTTCGTATTTGTTAGTCGCGAGATTTTGAGCGTACTGAGCAACGTTTACGACCGGTTTTGCCAGTGGCAACATGTCAGGAAGGTTCTTCTCCTGCTCTGTCAGATTTGCACTCTTAATTGCATTCTGCTTTGAATTGAAAACCTCAACAGCCATTTTGTAGGCTATGTCGGAGGTTTGCCAAAAACTTCTTCTAAGCTGGTCGTAGTTATTTTCGGTAACGGTCATTGATGTTGTAAGGATTCCGTTTCCCGAATAGGCGTAATCGCTTGAGAATTTACTGTCACCTACGTAGAGGTTAACTGAGTGGAGCCTCTCTTTAGGACTCACCTTTGTGTAGATGGTGGTTCCTTTTGAGCTGATTACCGATGTGTAGCTGATATCTCCCACAGTGTATGCCACAAAAAATGGAGAGGGTGAATTTGGAAGTGTTAACTCGTTTTTGCTGCGGTTCATCTCATCTTCCATAGCTTTGAAGAGGATAGAGTTGTTGCCCTGCCCCTGTAGTGATGCCAGAACTGTAATGTTCAGGGCAAGCAAAAGAAGGGTGAACCTGTATATATTTTTAAAATATTTCATTTTCTGTTATTATTAAATTTGAGACTTTTTCTTTTTCGACTTTTCTGTTTCGATAAATTATTGTGATCAAATAAATGAACAATATTCATTACAATTTAACGCTTATTACGGGCGTGGTAAAAGTGCAGGAGTTACTGTCGGTTTTGCCTTTTTCTGCAGCTCTACCTTATTCACAAAGATTGTAGGTGAAATTGCAGTAACCGGCACGTTGCCCGAAGAGGCTCCGCAGGTTCCTGTAAAGATCTCAAACTCTCCGCCTGCGTACTCAATATTCGAGAACATACTCAGCGGTGTGCCAATCATATCGACTCCTCTAACCAGTTCATCAGGTCTTCCGTCAACATAAATTCTGTAAACCTCAAGAGGTGTAACATTAAATGAATTTGCTCCGGTTCTGCCTGTCTGTGTGAATCCACCTGTTACAGTTTTGAAGAAATAGCCATACTCCTTCTCCTGCCTCTTAGCCTCGTCAATCAGAAGTTGTCTCAGTTGGGCATCGGTTTTATAGTTGTTTGTCTCAACTATAAGATTTGATTGCCTTGAAGTTGGGTCATATTCAAATTCGGCTCTTGCGTGACCATTCGATTTAGGGAAGCCATCAAGTCCTGTTCTTGTCATAAGGAAATTCTTAAGAATTCCATCTTTAACAACCTCAACTCTTTCGCCACGAACACCCTGATCATCAAAAATATAGAATCCGTTAAGGGCGTTACCGTGATACTTTTTCATAGATGGGTCGCAATAAACACTCAAAGCTGCAGGAAGTACGCTTTCGCCAACCATATTCTTGAATGTCTGACCATCGCGTTCGCTTTTCATCTTCTGACCCTCAATCCTGTGGCCAAAAATCTCGTGAAAAAATACTCCGCTTGCTGATCCTGAAAGCAGGGCAGGGCCTGTATATGGCTGAACCAACGGAGCTACCTTCAATTCAGATAGTTTTGAAGATAGTTTCTTAAGATCGGTCATAATATCTTCAGCTGAAGGAAGTTCGTCAGGGAAGTAGGCAAAGTAGCTTGTGTTTAACGGAAGCTCCATACCGTCGTCTGCCATTGTGGTGGCTCTTACGCTCAAAATTGCATAAGTTCTGTTTTCGGCAATCTCTGCACCCTCGGTAGATACAAAATATTTCCGCCATATTCTGTAGGTGAGGGTAGTGTTTGCAGATATAATGTCTTTGTTTTCTGAAAGCAGTGCGCTGAATTTATTCAGTTTTGCCTCCCATGCTTTGGTGTCAAGATCTACCTTCTCTTTTTTAAGTGCAGGCTCGAAATACTTTTCAGCTTTTGCCTTTGTGAAGTCGGGAGACTGATCTTCGTTCTCAATTTGAACACCTTTTTTGGCGTTTGCTCTCTCGAGACTGGTTACCGCAAACCTGTAACGAGTGTTAACCTCCTCTCTCATAATCTCACGCATAGCCTCAATGCCATTTTGCAGATCGGCGGGCAGAAGAATTGTAGGAGCACCGGAGAACCTGTTTATGGCCACTCCGTTTTGTGATTCATGAAAATTGTCAAATTCGGGCGAGCCGATTCTGATCTGAGGAACGAATATTATCTGTTTCTCTTCGTCAGAACTAATGGTTGCCCCCATTGCAGTTCTAATTGTGCGGGTATAGTTGTCTATTACCCTGTAGTTCATGTAGTAGGGTGGATATTCACCCTTTTGAAGAATTGTCATTTGGCTTTTCAGCTCGCCCTTAAGAAGATCGAGCATCTTGTCCTGCGCACTTAGCTGCAGCGACATAAAACCCAAAATGATTACTAGTAAACCTTTTAGTTTCATTTTAAATGGATTAAATTAAAGTAGTAAAATTGTAAAAAAAGTAGTTTCAACAGCAAATGTAACAAAAACATACAATAAACTGCCTTTTCTGCTATGTTTAATTTAGAAATCCAAACAAAATGCTAACACATTGTAAGTTAGACAAAAAATCTCCGCGCCAGTTTGTGGTAACTGCTTGACGGATAGCAATATAAAAATAAGCCAAAAATTCAATGAAATTTGGCTCATTTTCAACCACTTAATATTCAATTATATACCACAAACTGGCGCGGAGATTTTTTGCGGGCTGTGCTGCTTCGCATACTTTTTCTGCGTTGCTTGCTTGGCAGCATCTTTATTTGCTGCGGCCGATTGGCATTATGTAGAGTGGTACTTCGTTTTCGGGCAGCTGCATCACTTCGGTAACTTTGCTGTCGGTAAAGGCACCGATTGCGCAGGTGCCGAGGCCGAGGGCTTCGGCTTGCAGATATACGTTTTGTGCGGAGTGCCCCAAATCCATGCATACGTAGCGGTCGCGACCTCTGTCACCGTATCGCTCGGTAATCCTTTCGTAAATGGCACTGAAAAAGACAGAGAAAGGTGCGTCGTTAATCATTTTTTGATTGAGGGCCGCAGCCGTGAGCTCTTTTCTAACGTCTTCCGGATTTGTCATGGTTATTTTGTGCGCTTTGGGATCATACCTGTAAACGCCCGGGTCGATGCCGGGGACATTGCCAACAACGGCGTAAATTTCAAGTGGGTAGCGAGCTCCGGCAGATGGTGCTGTTCTGAGTCCGCCTCTTACTGTCGGGGCCTCCATTGGCCTGGTTATTCCGTAGGCTGCCCAAAGGATTTGTGAGAGATGTGCCGGAGTGACTCCATCGGGGTGGAAATTTCTTCTGGACCTTCGGGAGTTGAGTGTCTCTTCGAGCGATACTGTTCCTTTGGTGCTTGGGGCAGGCAAGTGATATACGGTTTTACCCTCTTCGGTTGATTTCATTATTTTGTCTGTTTGAGGTTTTTGCTCTTGAGCGTTTGCGGCCGTAAGCAGAAAAAGCGCAGGCACAAGCAATTTAAGGTATTTCATATTTCTTAATGTGTTTGCGTTAAGTGTATTCTGTAGGTGTACGATTTAAGTGTTTTGAATTATGTATTGATGCGCAAAATTCATTTATTCAAGTGTTTACAATAAAACAATTGAATTAGAAAGGTTGCTTTCAAAAGGTTGCTTTCAAAAGTACATTGGATTTACAATAAAACAATTGTATTAGAAAAGTTGCTTTAAAAGGTTGCTTTCAAATGTACATTGGATTTACATTGAGAAATGTTTGAATGATTCGAGAACGAAGAATACGGGCCAAATAATGGCTTTGAGTATTCCGAGTACGATTGTCCAGAAGGAGGTTGCCTGCATTACGAAGTATATTGCGGCTCCGATCATGCCAAGGCCGTAAAATGCGCCGCTTGGTGCGCTGTGGTTGTAATTTTCGTTTTTCATTGTGTTTGGCTTATTGATGATGGGTGATATGTGAAATATTTAATATGATTATGTTTGGCTTATTGATGATGGGTGATAGTGAAATGTGATATGTGAAATTTTAATACGATTATATTTGGCTTACTGATGATGAGTGATAGTGATATGTGATATCTGATGTGTGATGTGCAACAAATTATTGGATGCGCACCATGATGGTGCGCCAGGTGTTGACGAGTTCGGTGCCGTTGAAGAGGGTGCCGTAAACGTTGCATTCGTCTTCGTCTTTAATTATGATTTCGAAACCGTTTAGGGTGGAGTCTTTGACTGTGAATTTTGAATAGACTACGTTTCTGTCGACATTAAACTCTCCGGTTTGAGTGCCAAGATCGGGATTTTCTGATTCGAATTTGTATTTAAGCTCTGTCTCCCTGGCAATCTTATAGGTGTTGTAAACCTTTCTGCCCTCAATGCAGGCCCAGCTTTCGTTTATGATACAATCGCATAAATGGGTTATTTTAGACTCGCCAATTGCTTTGAATATCCTTCCCTCTCTGTCTACAAACTCCGAACTTGTCATCCATTCAGCCGAATCTGACAATAAGTGTTTTTCATCTTTCATAGATCGGTTTAGTTTAGTATTGGAAACTCCTATAAAAATAAGCTGATTTAACGAATTTTGAAAATAAATTTCTAGCTCCTGTTTATGAATTTACCTATTTTTTCAAGCAAGGTTTCTGATTTTATAGGTTTGGTCAGGTAATCGTTACACCCGGATTGCAGAATGCGGAATTCGTCGTCAGATTGTGCATAGGCAGTTACGGCAATAATTGGCAAATCTTTTCTGAAAACCCTTATCTGCTCAGTAGCCTCAATTCCGTTTAAAAGCGGCATCTTAATATCCATCAGAACCAGTTGGATTTGTGGATTATTTTTACAAAACTCTACCGCCTCAACTCCATTAGTTGCCCTCAATACATTATATCCTCCTCTCTTTACAACAACAGACTGGAAAAGATAACTCGATTCGTCATCCTCGGCAATTAAAATAAGAGGAATGTCAGGGATAAGAATCTCTTTATGGGTAACCGAAGTCGAGTCTCTTTTAACTGACAGCTCTCTGCGAGGAATGGTAAAATAAAATGTAGTGCCAACTCCCTTCTCAGACTCTGCAAGCACATCTCCGTCAAGTAACCCGGCAATTCCCTTAACAATCGCAAGACCAAGACCACTCCCTTCGTAACCACGAGTCATGTCGGTAACTTCTTGAATATATGGCCTGAACATATCTTCCATCTTTTCGGGAGCAATGCCAATACCGGTATCACTAACATAAAACTCAAGGCTGTGCTCTCCCAAATTGACTCCAATTGTAATTGTTCCCTTTTCGGTAAACTTTACTGCGTTAGAGACAAGGTGCTCAAGTGCTTTTCTGAGAAGCTCTCTGTCAGTTAAAATTGACAGATTGTTGACCATAGAAGGAATATCACCCACAATCTCTGTTTCGGCAGATCTTCCGGTTTGTCCGATAGCCAGCTCAATAACTTCATTCAAGAGAGGTTTTAACGGGAAGGAGGTATTGTTTACCGCCAGAGTGCCGGAGGAGATTTGTGCAATATCCAGATTATCTTCAATAGCCTGAATCAATCTGTCACTACTGCTTTTAAGCATATCATAGTAACTTTGACGCTCCTCAACAGAAAGGCTACTGTCGTTAAGAAGCTGCCCGAAACCAATAATTCCGTTAAGCGGAGTTCTTATCTCATGTGAAATATTATTGATGAAGGCAGTTTTCAGGCGATTACTCTGCTCAGCCCTCTCTTTAGCCACCAGAAGGGCTGCGTTGGTTCTTTTAACCTCTGTAATGTCAAAACCATGGGCAATTGTGGCATTTAATACTCCATGGGTCTGCCCATAAATATTGGACGAATTCCATAACAGAGTTTTTATGGAGGAGTCTTTGCAAAGAATTTCAATTTCAACACCCTCCCATCTTTCGCCGGCTTTAGTAAGATTTATAAGTTTAATTGTACTCTCTCTTGAATTATCAGGGAAAAGCAATTCAATGTTTTTACCAATAACTTCAGAGGAGTCTATCCCTGTAAGTTGTTCAAAGGCACCGTTAAACCTTGTGATAATATTATTTGGATCCCATACAATAATAGGGGCATTTGCATAGTTTACAAGGTTTTCTAAATATGCAGACTTCTCATGTAACTCCTTTTCTGCCCTCTTCTGTTCGGTAATATCGCGGGTAACCCCCTGAATACCTATCATCTGCCCCTGAGAATCCCTGATTAAGGATAAGTGCATTGCAGTGTGAATAATTGAGCCATCAGCCTTAAAGTGATCAACCTCAATCACTCTTGTCCGGGATTTATCACAAGCAGGATCACTCTCCTTTGCCATCTCCTCCATAAAGAGTGTTTTGATATTTTCGATGGCATGTTTAGGGTGTCTCTGTTCCATTGTCATTTTCATGTACTCCTCTACAGTAAATCCAGTGAGCTTTTCAATAGACGGACTTATATAATTTGTATTGAGAGCATGATCGGTTGTGAAAATTACATCTGAAATATTTTCTGTAATCTGCCTGAGTTTGGCTTCACTTGTTTTTAAAGATTCTGTAAGTGTATCTGCAAGATGTTTTGCCTTTTCTGCGGTACGGGTGAGTGTATTCAGAAGAAAGAGGGTCAAAAAACTTACAATTACACCCAGGACAAGAACAAGTATCTGATTTATTCTGACCATTTCGGACTCGAATTCAGGGGTGCTTTCAATCACAATTTTCCAGCTGTGGTTATATAAATCAATTACCTTTTCGAAGGTAAACATTGGCACAGCTATTGAGGTCGAATCCAGGCCGGTTCCATAGTGTATGAACAGTGGTTTTAATCCGGAGAGGGAGTCGTTACCAATAAGTGGATCATTATCAAATATTTTTAGATTAAGTGCGCGTGTTGTTTTATCGCCTACAGTTTTGGCGAATTCAGATATTCTTATGTTTACTGCTACAAAACCCGAAATCTCTCTTCTCCGCTCTTCAACAGTTAACGGCATGATGCCCTTTGTATAGATAGGGGTTACCATCATAAAACCCGGCTGAACATCATCACCGTTGAAAACATCAATTTTTGCTGATATTGCCACATCACCTGCATCTCTTGCCCTCTCCATTGCCAACCTTCTTTTAGGTATGGAGAAATAGTCATTACCAAGATGCAAAATATTTACACTGTCAAGCGGCTCAATAAATGTTACCGGGGCATAGTCATCTCTTGAGCCCTGAGGGGTTATTTCGTAACTGCTAAAACCTTGAGACCATAGTGCTTTAGTATGTGATATCTCCTGACCTCTTTTAATGACAGGAACATAACAAAGTGACTGAAAATTAGGAAATTCTACCTTAGTTTGCTGGTAATTGTGGTAGAGGCGCCACTCTCTTCTGTTTACCTCATCGGATGCTGTAAAGACACCTGCACCGCCATTGAGTAGTATCTTGTATAAAACAAGCTCATCTTCCAATTCAGTAACAATATGATCAGCTTCATTTTCAAAGACGTAGCGCTGTTGATTCTGATCAAGAATATAAAGATATCTACATAAAATAACCGCAGTAGCCAGAAGCACAAAAAAGAGGATGTAATGCAGGTACCTTTTTCTGTAAGGAGCAAAGGCCCGTTTGTCACCGGAGTCTTTCATAACACAAAGTTTAAGTCCCCTAATTTACACTTTTTAAATTAAAAAACTTGCCTTAAAAGGTAACAAAAAAAATAACCGACTGATCAACAAAGAGTATAATCAATCGGTTACAAAGAAATTGCAAACTGTCAGAGGAAACTCCTTTGCAGTTATTCTGTTTTAAGCGCGGTTTGAATAATCTCCTCAACATCGGCAGCGGCACTCTGCATAACCTGAGCGGTAAGCGGGTCCATAACCTGTGCCATCATTGCGGGATTCATTCTTGAAACGTAGGTTTTGCCGTCACTCTTTTTGTAAATACTAATCCTGCAAGGCATCATGCAAGAGATAACTCTCTCGTGATCTTTGTCAAGAATCTGCCCCGAGTGACTTGGGTGGCAAATTGCAAGAACCTTTACCGGCAAAACATCTCTGCCGTGCTTTTTCATTGTTTGCTGCAGATCGTGAGTAAAAGATATGTTCCACGACCTTGCCTCAACTTCAGATACCAACTTGTTTACGGTAGTATCAAAGTCATATTTACTTTCACTTTCGGGGAAAATGGAGTAAATACCGATATTTTTCAAGGTATCCATAATCTTAAATTTTAATGAGAAAATTTAGTTCTCAGGCGTTTCGAGAATCTTCTTTTTGGCCTTTTCGAACTCCTCCTGAGAGATTAGTTTTTCGTCAAGCATCTGTTTAAGTTCGCGAAGCTTTTCGATATTGTTCTTGCTGAGGTCATCATGCTGTAATGCATTTGCTTTTGTCATCTCGTCCATAGAAAGCGGAACCATTTCGTAGGTGTGTGAAGACTTGTACTTCATTGTCCATAAGAATGGAACCCATACAAAGATACCACCGATGATTGCTCCAACATCAACCTCCTCGTCTCTTGAAAATGTTGTGTGAAAAGGTTTGTAACCCTCTTTCTCGAGGCGTACGGTTGTTGTGCTGCCTACAATTTTGGTGTCGGTATGCAAATATGGAGTTTTGCCAACAGGCTCTCCGTTAAGATATACTTTAGCACCTTCCGGGGTTGAGTATATCATTGTTGAACTTGCGCAACTGGAGAATAGAATTGCTCCTGCAAGAAATGTGGCAATTGCCTTGATTGAGAATTTTTTTATTTCCATATCGTAAATATATACGCAAAGTTATAAATTTTAATCTTGTGTAACTTAATAAAAATGTTATTTTTGATAACACTTCTTCAAAAAATCAGATTATGAAATACAGAGTTTTAATAATGCTGGCAGCATCTTTTATGATGTTCTCATGCACAAAACCTGAGCCGGATACCCCAAATCCGCCGGGAAACAACCCCCCCGGAGAGAACCCTCCACCGCCCTCTTACAACACCTCGGCAACCATAGGAACCACCGGAGGTAAACTCACAGATGTAACACTTGAAGTTAATATTGAATCGGGGAGCTTTTCAAAGTCTTATCCCCTTGAGGTTAAAAAGGAGACAGCAGGCAGTAACTTTAGCGAATACGAATCATCAACATTTTATGAGTTGAAAGGTGTACCTGTGAATTTTACCAAGCCGATTAAGGTTACCATTACACCCGCAACGGGCTCTCCCGACAATCTTCTTATGACTGTAACCGAAGAGAAGTACTCAAGGTCACTTAGAAAAATGGTAAAGACATCGGGTTTTATTACTGCAACCAAATCCGGTACCGCTTACGTTTGTGACTATACTCCGTATGCAGGAGCCGGAACTCTGCGGGACACCACTATGTCAATAAAATTTGGCCTTGTAAAGAACTACGAGATGCTCCCCGTTACAAAAGCAGACTCTAAGTTCAAGATGTATGCTCCAACTGAATACAAAGCCGCTGCATTTGACCTGAGAGACTATCTTGACCAGATATACGGCATTGTCCAGAACGACCTTCAGTTCTCCTTTGCAGAGAGAACATCATGGCCCATGAGCGTTACGGTAAAGAAGTTCCCTGCAGATCAGCAAAACGTTTACGGATATTTTTGCATGTCACCGTGGAGCCACAACTACTCAAGTATGGAGTTCAACGCAACACAGCTCACCTCAGTAACAGAGTTGAGGGCAACCGCCGGGCACGAGTTTTTCCATTTTGCTAAGTCGCTTTACGGAACAATGAGCACTGCCGCCATGCTAGTAAGTAATGACCCTTTTTACTGGTTGGATGAGGCGAGTTCGGTGTGGATTGAGCAACTCTCAACCGGACAGCCGGACTATAGCCCTCTGGTAAGGCAGGGTCACCACCTTGAACCTCTTAAAGGAGTATTCAAGGGGCCGGCTGAAAATGCAGAGCACTATGGTTACGGAATGGGAGCATTTGTTAAATACCTGGTTCAACAGTATGGTTCAACCTCGCTGGTNNATCAGGCACACGCAAAAACATTTTCTGAGATGTATGCCTCTTTTCTGGCAGACTATATAGGGCTAAAGATTTACTCCGATTTTCAGCCCTCTTCGCTTCTGACAAATACAACAGCGGTGTTTAATATTGCTGCCGAGGCCGATACATTAATGACCTTTGAGAGGGATTATGAGGCACTTTCTGCACAGATATACAGAGTAAACTTCAGTTACGACAAGCTCATGGCAGGGGATGCTCTCTCAATAACGGCAACAGGACTGGGTCAGTTTCTGGTTTACCAGGCATCTGCAAGCGGCATTATCCTTATGGGAAAGGGTTATGATGAGTTCATAATTGAAAACCTCAAGGATTTAAAGGACAGAAATGCAAGAATTCTGGTTGTGAAGCCCAATATCTCTCTCACAAAAGAGAAGCAGACTGTTGAGTTTAAGGTAGAGAAGGGGCTGGCTTTTGATGCAGTTTGGGCAAAAATTTATATAAGAGGTAATTTTTCAGGAGATATCGCATCGAGTATTGCGGTTGAGGTACCATTACAGGTAAGATCTGACGACTGGCCAAACTATCCGATGCTAAGCGGAAAATACAGTACTGCCACAAAGATCTTCTCGGCATCTTACAGCGGCAACTCTGTTGTATGCGAATTCGATACAAAAAACAACAAGGTGAGCGGGTCGGTTACACTGCAAAACAACGATGTATCCTTTAGTAATCGTGCAGTTAAGGCAAGTGTCACATTCTCAGAACTTACATTGTCTGAATGGGATGGTAAAACCCTTACTCAATACCTTTCAGCCAATCCAAAAGGATCGGTGAATATTGTCAACTGCCAATACTCAATAGACGATGTGACTACACATACGTTGATTAACGCAACCGAGGTTAGCGTATGGATCTATTTTGGTATGAAGAAGTAAAAGAGATAAAGTAACAGAAGAGTTTTTACGTAGATAATGTTTCATTTAAAGGCAGTGTGAATTTAAACTCACTGCCTTTTTTTAGTTTGCTCTCAACCCAAATTTTGCCCCCATGTTTATGTGCAAACTCCTTGCAGATGAGCAGTCCCAAGCCTGTACCTTGTTCCCGGGCAGTTCCGGTTGTTGAATAGGCGACTTTATTATCAAATAGTTTTTGCAACATTTCGGGTGCAATACCAACTCCATTATCAGAAACTGTGATAGTTGTTCCCGAACCGGTTTGTTGTGCAGAGATATTAACAGAGCCTCCGTCATTTGTGAATTTAATAGCGTTGGAAATTAAATTGCGCAAAATGGTATTAAGCATATTGGTATCAGCAAAAACGGTTATTGGCTCTGATTCGGTATAATTAACAGTAATGTTTTTATTTGTGGCAATTGGCTTTAGCATTTCCAAAACCTTATCACATACAGGTTTGAAAATTAGTTTTTTTGGCTCAAAATTCAAGTTGTTAGACTGAGAACGTGCCCAAAGTAAAATATCTTCCAACAGAGCATAGGCCCTGTTTGCAGAGCTATTAACCATATTCAGATGTTTTTCGATATCATCAATATCAAAAGAGCGCAGGTTGCCAATAAGCAGGTCAAGAAAACCGAGTATTGTGTTAAATGGCCCCTTTAAATCGTGTGCAAGCACCGAAATCAAATAGTCTTTATCGCTATTAAGTTTTTGAAGCTGGGCATTTTTAGATCTTATCAACTTTTCTGTATTCTTGCGCAGTGAAATATCATCCAGGGTTCCTGTCCAGATAATGTCTCCATTATCAAGCAGACGTGGAATTGACTTAAAGTGAATCCAGATTATCTGATCATCAATTAAGAAGCGGCCCTCCCACGAAAAGGGGATTTTGTGCAAATTAGCCTCCACATTAAGTCTGGCAAAATCGGCTTTATCCTCTTCGTAAATCAGGTCACTTATTATCCCGGGATTCTTGTCTAAAGTGAGCTTGTCTAAATGCAGAATTTCATAGAAGCGGTCATTTGCAAATTCAATAATATAGGGAGTATCCTTAGAACTTGACCATTTATCTTCAAATAACGAAACATCATGAAACACACGGGTGCGATACATTCCCGAAGGCAATGAATTTGCCAAATCGTAGTACAGACCTTGCTTCAACTGCAATGCCTCGGCAATCTCTTTCTGACAGTTCTTTACCTTGTCTTGATTGTCCATACTCAAGAAGTTAAATACCCCTCGTCCGGAGGTGGTTTAGCTGGTGTTAAAGGTACAAAAAAACCGGGAAAATTCATCCTTACAGATGGTCCTTTTGAACTAAATCACACTATTGGCATTAATCGATCACTTTTACAAAAACACCCCTAATGTTGAATTTTACTATTTCATCATTGCTAAGTACAATATTTTGATAATAAGGGTTGTTTGACATCGGTTTTAGAATGATTGAGCTGTGATGCCACCCATCTTCTGAGATTGATTTTTCGCTATGATATTGCTTGATGGTGTAGCCTTTCCCAAAATCAGAATCGTCAATCAGAAATGACTCTGCAAGAACAATGTCTCCATTACGTGAACCACCCGGATCTTTTTTGAACAGACAATAAGAACCGTTTGGAATTTTCCGGTTCATAGACTCTCCAACCACTTTGCATACAAAATAGCCCTCCTTAGCACTGACACTAAAAGGAGTCTCAATCCAGGTAAGCTCTTCTATAGGCTGCTCTTCGCTGAAATTGCCGGCTGCAACCTCAATATTTATAAACGGTATGCTGTTTACATAAGGTTTAACATCCTCAAAAGGGATAACTCTAAAAGGAAAATCAGGTTTTGTACTCTTTGTCCCTCTTGGATTGTAGGCATCGATATGCTCCTTAAGGTAATTTCTTAAATCTTTGTCACAAGCATATATGAAAGTGCCGCGGATTCCTCTGTACAAGAGTGTCTTGTAGATATTTATAATGTAGGTTTTTAAAATATCATCATCGTTTATCCCGTTAATCCCGCTTGAATCGTAATATTCATCACGGTCAATTTCAATGGAATTTGTCTCTTTATCGTACCTAATCTCTTTTCCGAATATAACAGCTGCATAGTTCAAATCGTAACCCTGAGTTGTATGAATACAGCCAATTTCATTAAAAGCCGTTGGTGAATTAATCCAGTCTTTAGTTGCTATATTCCATCTGAACCTCATGCCGTCTAACTCAATATCATACACTTCTGTTTTGCTTACATCAACATTCTTTGATACCCACTTCCATGAGTAGCCTGCAATCATCCTGGCAAACTTGTATGTTTTCTCTCTGTCAGAAAGTTCTTTAAACAGGTCAGGAAAATGGTCAAACACTAACAGTTCGTATTTTTCGTCTTTGAACCTGTAATGCTCGTTAACCTTAACATTGAGTATATCATCAATAAACTTAATGTAATTATTCCCGGCCCTGACCCTCATCTGGGATTTTAGCTCAAGCTTTACCGTATTGGAATCATTCAGCAATTCATTAAATCTGGCTGAGTCAACATCAGAAGGTTTTACTGATTGAGCAGAATCATAAAAGAATATCTGATTCTTACTTTTCATCATTATCCAATCAAGCTCAGTGCCTGAATCGTTTAACCCAAGCAGTCGATTATTATTTCTGAATATACCCATCCACCCGATATTTCTGTATTGCCTTAACCTGTGAGCTTCATCAACAATCAGTAGATCATAATTTTCACTGCTATTGGCAACATCAGAGGGTCCAATAACCATTGATGATTTGAGCCCGGGAACTTTTCTAAACACATTCTTAAGAGTCTCGCGCAACGATGTCATGGCGACAACCAACCCGATTTTAGCATTCGGATTTCTTCTCTGAAAATCAATAATATAGTTAATCTCAATGATTTCATTTTCATTAAAGTCCTCATTTATAATGTCTGGAACCTCTGAACTGAGTAGCTTCATTAAGTAGGTTGCAAGAATAGTTTTACCTGTCCCTGCGCAGCCACTTACAAAAATTACAGAAGACTTTTTATTGGTAATGACTTCAAGGATTTCAAGTGCTGAGTTGTATTGATCTTCGCTTAATGATTTGTATGGGGAGTATTTATACAGTTCGGAATCCTCTATCTCTTTGAGAGTCTTGGTAACTATTTTCTTTTCAATCAGTCTCTCCCATATCTGCTTAAAAAGATTCTTATATAGATCTTGCTGGTAATAATTGTGATTAACCAATCCAAAATTACCATTTTGCAATTCAAATGTACCCTCGGCTGTTATGTATTGAATCAGACTTGATTCTATGTCAAGAGTTGCTGATTTATTGAATTTATCAGAACCAATAATTGAAATTTTGTTTAGCGGGAACCTTTTAGGGTTTGAAAGATGATTTTTAATTCTACTTGAGGCATTTGTGGATTCCCCTACGTAAGCAATTTTTCTTGCATCGTGGTGAATAAAATATACAATTGGCCATTGATTCCTAACCCATGGATTCTGTTCAATTTGTGCCAGAGAACTTTGGTTAAAATCATATTGTTCAGAGACTTCTATTGATAATTCATAGGAATCATTCATAGCTCGTTATATTTCTTTGCGGTTCCCTTTGCTTTGTCAGCAGGGTATTTTTCTCCGTTTTTTCTAATCTTCTCTAAAACAATCTCTTTAACATCAAAATTGTACTTCTCTGCCATAAGAAAAGCAAAAGCAAATACATCAGCAAGCTCTTCCTTAACTTTCTCTAAATTAGCATCTTCTGCTTTTTTCCAAAGAAACAGCTCCAGCAGCTCTCCCGCCTCTACATTTATTGCCAATGCCAGATCTTTAGGGTTGTGAAACTGTTCCCAATCCCTCTCGTTGCGGAACTTAATAAGCTCTTCAATTATTTCTTTCATAACGGATTAACTGTGGTTGAAATGTTTAGGTGAAAATTTCAGAAGATGAAAGTACAAAAAAAACAGAACATAAAAGATTAATGATATTCAAATAATTTACTTTTAATCTTGCCAAGATGTTAGTTTGCCATTTTCGAAATATAGATATCTGCTATGATAAACCCATTGTTCATGAATGCCCCAGGACCCTGTAGTTCTATTAATTTTGATTGGACTCCCAATAGAGGCTGCGGCCATATCGGATGTCATACCGATCCATATCATGTGCCTTGAAATTCTACTTGCGTTTTCTTTTCCAAACCTTTTTTCAAGGTCATTTTGGACACGATTTTTATTCTCAATTTTATATCTCTCGTTTTCTTTTTTTAAATTTTCATCATAAACACTTATAACCTCTTTCATTTCTGGGGTTTTTGCAATTGAAACTTCGTTGACATACCCTATATAATCATTATACATTACTTTCCAATATGAATTCCCTTCATTGTTAATTACTTTAATTTTGCTTTTATGTGGGATAACGACAATTAAAGCTCCATCTATATTTGGTTCATCACGCATATTTGAGAGAGTTATGGTAACTGTTTCACATATGAAACCCTTCGATTTATTAAGTTCAATGCGTTCTGCATTTATTTCAGATATAACTATCTTTATAGAGTCCTCTATTATATCAATCTTTTCTTTAGCCTTGGCCAGTTCTTTTTTAAGTATTGTTAGTTTATTCTCTAGTGTAGTTACTGACTCATTTTGAGCAAAAACATTCACACTAAAAAGGATAATAATTATCCACATTATATTTTTTTTCATTATTAAAGTTGTTTTGCAAATAATCTGAATTCGTGGTTTTTATGTTGTTTGAAAAATGGGAGTAATTCAAAATTAATCTTAGTGTTATTGGCATTTAAACAAAGAAGTAATTCAACCGTTTAAATTTTTTGGCTTTCATTGTTATTCAGATAGATTGCCAAATGGGTTTAATTTGATAATAAAAATATCGTTTGACCCACGATTCTTGTTTATAAAATCACCATCTGAAGAAGCGAAAGTCCCTGAAACAACAATTCCTTCATCAGTTGATACGACTACTGAATGAGCTCTATCAATTAGTGATCCACCGAAGCTTTTTATCCACTGTTTCTCACCATTTGTATTTGTTTTAAGAATAAATATATCTTGTGCTCCTTTATTAATTACATTAAAATCGCCATCAAGTGATGTGAAGGCACCTGTGATAACAAAGCCTCCATCACTGGTTTGTTTAACTGACCTTGCTATATCGGCATTAGTACCACCATAAACTTTAGCCCATTGTTTCTCACCATAAGAGTTTATCTTTAATAAAAACATATCCTCCTTTCCTATACTCAATCCCAAAAAATCGCCATCATTTGAGTAAGTGCTTCCAGTCAAAATATAACCACCATCATTAGAGATATCAATCGATCTGCAGAAGTCAATTCCTGTTCCACCAAATGTTTTCACCCATTCTTTTTCACCAATAGAGTTTAATTTTACAACTAATATATCGTTAGACCCTTTATTTGCTCCGATGATGTCTCCATCACTTGATTGAGTTAGTCCTGCAATAATATAACCATTATCAGATGTTTTTGAAATTGAATACCCAGCATCGTTTGTTGTTCCTCCAATTGATGTTTTCCATTGAATTACTCCATTTAGATTTAGTTTAATTGCGAATACATCTAACCCACCTTTATTTAATGTTGAAAAATCACCATCGTTTTTGTTGAAACTACCAATTATGACACATCCGTTATCAGTCGTACTTGTTATTGAGTTGACTGTTAAATCTCCAGAACCAGTAATTGCCTTAATCCACTCTGCTTCTCCGTTCAACTTGAGCTTAATAATAAAAATATCTTGCCCACCCCAACCTAATCCTGCAAAATCACCATTATAAATTCCAAATTTGCCTGTGATGTAATAACTGCCGTTGCTCGACTGACAAATAGAGTGCCCATCGTCAACATCACTTCCTCCAAATAATTTTACCCATTCTTTTTGTCCATCTGAATTAAATTTCATAATAACGACATCATTAAACCCTTTAAATGAAGCCCCAAAGAAATCTCCATTACTGGAACTAGTGCTACCGGTTATAATAAAGCCTTTATCAATAGTATTGATAATACAAGATGCGTTGTCAGATGATGTTCCTCCAAATGTCCGGAAAAATGAACTGATTGGAGATTTTGTTTTTATGGAGATTTGTTCACTATAAAAAATCCCATCATCACTTTTTGCAAAACTTCTGATATAGTAATCTGTTTCGGCAATTAGTCCACTTATTGACCACTCAAAACTTCCATCCCCACTGCCGTATTTTTTTATATTATCAGATACTGTTGGATTTGAATTTGTTGACCAACATACCCCCCTTTCCTTTATCAACGGACCACCAGAAAATAAAATTTTTGCAGTACCACTACTTTCTGTTGACGTAATTAGGGGGTTAATAATAATCTCTAGCTTAGGTTCCGGTATCTCTTTTGTGCAATTATTACAGATGATAAAAATCACAAATATTTTTAATGATTTATGTAGCATACAAAACATGTATTTAATTTTTAATGTTTATGAATTAAGAGATGTTCTAATACTTATGGACAGTTTTGATTGCTTTCTTAATTTGCCCTTTTCTCAAGATTAATCTTAGTACGTTTTAGAAGTGTGCATAAAGGTCAAACATATGAAATGTTGGGGATTGCTGGCTTCGTCCCTGTCTGCCGACACGAAAGCCGAAGTGTGGCAAAATGCTTCAAATAAACGTTGAACCCCCAAGTGTTTTATATGGGATGTTAGCAGTTTGGGTTTTATTATTCTTCAATATCATCGTCATATTCTGGTTTAAATAATTGAACTTCCGAGGGATTAATTACAACGTCAATGTCCTGAATTATTTGCTCGTCAATTATTGGTGTCTCGACAATTAATGTTTTTAGAGTATTGTTAAGCCAGTCGGAATTCCAGATTTGTATTGTTGGGTCATTAACCTTTTTGCAAAGGTCTTCATTGTAACTTCTTTGTCGATCAATTTTAATTGTTAAACGTTGAAGCCAAATTTTTATATGCCCTGTGTTTGGAATTTTAGCAAACTTGTTCATTGTTGATTGTAAAATCCGATCTCTCTTTGTTGGGTCATTTAGTAAAGAAAGAAGCTTGCTTAAAATTGCAGAAGCAATAGGATACGTTCTTGGATTTTTATACATTATGTCCACAAGAATGCTAATCAAAACTTCAATATTGTTTAGTTCAGTCAAACCTTTAATTCGATTGTAGAATTTACCTAACGCTTTACTTAAACTACCTGAATTGGGAAATTTGTCTGAAAGGTTATGAATTAAAAGCAAATGTTCTTGAATACTTCTACTTCCATTTTTTTCTGCTATCCAATAAATTTTGTCTGACTTGATAGAGTCACGAATTAAATTATTTGAAACCAATGTTTTTTGTGCATTAAGTCTCATCCCGAGGTTTATTAAGATTTCCGTCAATATTTTGGTAATAAGTTCTGAGTCTTGAGGGTTGTTAGAAAATATACGGTAGTCGTCTCTGTAACGAATTATATGATAGTCTTGAATGTTTGCTTGTTGAATTCTAATTGATAGTTCGGTGTCTGCATATCCTAAAACCATTTCTGCAATAAAATCCATTAAAACACTGCCTTGTGGAATGCCATTCGTCTGTCCAAATGCCATATCACGAAGGTGTTTGTCAATAACATTTCCTAAATTCTCATTCGGGCCTCTATTTGCTTTTGCTACTGGTTTTGTATGAATAGCCCAGGGAATTGAGTGTGTATAAATTGAACCATAACAGTCAGTTATGTCTGTATGTAAAACATATTCGTACTCAAGTGCCAGTTCAATTGATTGTTGTTCAATTGTTTGCCACCATTGAGTTACAGTTGTGGCTTTGTCAGATTGTGTTCCGTCAGATTGTGTTCCGTCAGATTGCAAAGGAATACTGTAACATCTAATTTTGGGATTTGCTGCAAATTCTTCAAACCTAGTTAAAATTAAATTCCAGTTAGTTTCTTCGGTTAAGTTGTGAACAAGTGAAACGTACAATGCTGGATGAATTAATTGAAAAGGTCGCCAAGCAAATTTACCATCTTTGTTGTTTAGAAAGATATAATTTACATTTTCAAAGTCGCAAGGATAAGTTGCCTTTTTCTGTCCTGCTGAATTTGTTTTCTTATTGTAAAAATAAGATAATCTATGTCCGTTTAGTTGTTCCGAAACTTTTTGTATTACATTTTGAAAAACAAAATACTGAGGCAAGTCAAAGTTGAAATAGCTTTCAGCCTTTAAAAGATATTGTCTTGCTTCTATATGATTAAGTTCTAAAATTCGTTTCATTAATTGTCAATATTTATTGTCTGTGGGGTCTGCTTTTAGCCTGACCGCTAACTGTATCGTATATATAAAGAGCAGGATTGCGGGTTTCAAAACTATTCACCGAGATAAAAGCTGATGCGTGATAGACAGCTTAAATTAAACACATCGCCTTCATTCTATACATGCGATGTTAGCGGCTGTTATTTTACATATTCAATTATGGTCATTAATAATCCTGCCATTTTGGTTAAATCAACACGCTGGCTTTCTGTAATACCTTCGGGATTAAAGTGCATAATGTCATTTCTTATATTTCTGACTTTCTCAAGTTGCTTAATAAAGTGACTTCTATCTAATGATAAATTCAATTTTTCCCAGTGCTCAGGTTTTTCAATTATTCTAATATAATCCCCAAAAGTTAAGTCATCAATATGTTCTAATTTCCTTTCTTGGTCTCCGTTTTTACAAAAATCAATTAATTCATCCAATAAAAATTTACCATCAAGTACCTGCCTGATATGATTTTCAATTTGTTCTAATAATAGAAATGGCTCAGTTATTGTTACGAATTGCTCACTTATATCTGCTATAGTAACAATTCCACTAATTGTCTTATCTGATTTTTGAATAACAGCAAACTCTTTGTCAATGATTATCTTAATTGCTTCTAAAAGTGGCTTCTCATAATCTATAACTGCAATATCTTTCGAATAATAATCAGAAATTTTATCTGATTGAACTCCATTACTTATCTTACTACCAATTGTTCCCCAGCTAATAAATCCTACTAATGTCTTGGGACTACTAATTACTGGTAATTGAGAATAATTATGAAGCATCATTAAAGTTGTAGCCTCAACTAATTCTGCATCCCGTGTTACTGTAATAGGTTCTTTGTTAGCTGCTGAAAGAATTTTAATTCTCTGAATTGGGTCAGCTCCACTTTTACTTTTTGCTCTTTTTTTATGGCGTAACACAATTTCTCCGTCAATCCACGCATTCATATAATCAGGGAATGTTTCAAGCTGATTATCTTGTAAATATTTGTTTATGTATGCTCGATTTCCAGATGTTCTTTTCTCACAACCAAAAGCATTTATTAATTCTCTTGGCGTAATTTTAAATTCTTTATCATTGTCCTTTATCTCTTGAACTTTTGATTGTAAATCTATGCATATCATAGCTTTATATTTATGTTAATTTATTAATCATTATTTATGCGTTTCGTATAGTAGCCTCTAATGGACTGAACTATATGCAGTTGTCGACTGCGGGTTGCTTTCCTGTCAAACCGCACCGCCGTAGTTGTGGGCTACGCGGCTTTTTGTCGGCACAGAAACGGCAATTGACATATAGTTTTTGTTATGGGGTGTAATTTATTATATCTAAATTTCAACACTGTTTAATTTGAACTCTTTCTCGTCATCTGCAATCTCCATTTTAAAAATTCTTAATCCCTTTTTTCTTGCAATAGAGGTTAACTTCATCTCGTTTTCTTTTGATACTTCTGCACCTAAAAATATTTCTAAAGGCGGAATACGGGCGATGCAAGCATAATCAGGTTTTTTATTATTTATTTCATTATCCATCAGTTTTATAATTCTCCATTCGCGTTCATATGACCAATCTAATGATTTAAATAATAGCCACTTGTAATAAAAAAATTTATCATAAAAAGGATCATTGAAAGTTATTCCTCTTAATCTATAAATGTCCAACATAAAGTGATACTCTAAATATTTCGTAGCATCATAACGATTTTCAGAATAAATTACTGGGAATAATTTTTGGTCAACAAATAAACTAGCTTTTATATCTCCATTGCCAATGTCTACAGAATAGAGCTCTTGAAAGTTATAATTTAATACAAATCCTTTATGGTTGTCAGCATAATGAGACCACATTAAAGTTGATTCAACAGATTCGCTAAAGCACCCTACAAGAGCGGACTCTTTTATACTTTCTTTACATAGCTTTGTTATTAAATCAATTCGATGAGAATAAAAATTCTTATTCAATTCAATCTCATAATCAGTTAACTCTATTGGCTTACCATCTTTGGTTGCGGTCTTAATAAACTGTTCAACGAATTCTATACCGCATTTATCAATCATATCAGCTTTATAATCAGCCTGTTGTAATAGGTTTTTTGTGTGTGTATAGCTTTTGCTTTTGCTCATTCCATTGACAAACAAATCTAATATCTCTTTTTTGTTTATATATAAATATGAATCGTGGGGGTCATTAAACATCGTAGGTTTTGATAACCAAATCTCATCTTTTTCAAATGCTTTAATATGATAATCCGAGCAAGTTCTATATCTAAATAATTCTTGGGGGGTCTGATTATGACAATAAGCATGTAATTCAGATACAATTTTAGTTTCATCTTGAGGTTTCATGCCTTCAGGAATTACTAATTCCATTATATATTTTTCAAAATCTTTGTTCATTTTTTATTATACCCTTTATCGGTCCCGCGGTAAAAATCCCGTTTAAATAGGATCTAATGTGTGTTATAGAGCGTTTTTATTCATCCCTTTTAATAATCACAGGTGGATCAGTATTAAATCCAGTACAATATGCTTTGATTCCCATTTTTCCGACTGCAGATAAAAGAATTGCTACAGCAGGTGCCAATAATGCAGCTGCGAAACCAAGTGTTGCACCAATAGCAGCAGAGATAACTGAAACATAAATTGTATTAATGACCTTTGATTCAGAATTGAGTTGAATTCTATAACTATCATAGTCTGGATGCCCACAAATAAATTTTTTAAACTCAGTTTTAAAGTTATCAAAAAATGGCTGTGTAGATTGATGGATACCACCAAATTGAGCTATATTAGATGGGCCATTAGCTGAAATCCAAATCTCAGCGGCTTTATCTTCACCATGTATATTTATCAATGTTTTAATACTATTTATTTGATATGGCTTCAATACTGATAGCCATTCATCCAACGAGATTTCTTCAAGATTGCTCATAACATTTCATTTATATATTCTGCGGAAATACATTGAGTTGTTTGATTCAATTCATTTGGATTTATCCCGGCGATTATAACACCACTTTGACTTGCATATGCACCTAATAATACACCAACAATTTTATTTATTCTTGGAGAAAAAATCAGTGAACCTGATTGTCCAGGTCTAGCTTGTGTATTTATTACAGCATGTTTAGATTTGATTCCTTGTGACTCAAGCAAAATCTTTGCACCAATTTCTGTTTCTTGGAACGTAAGTACTCTTCGACCTTCTACACAATGAGGAAATCCGAATATTCCAATTTTTTCTCCTACATTGATTTCGTCAAAAGAACCTAAAGTTGGTAATACACCCTCAAATCTTATATCTGCTTTTACAATGCATAAATCTTTTAATGGATCAATATCTATTACACTAATTGCTATTGGATGACATCGGTTATCCGCTGTATCCTGATATTGATTAATATCAGCAATATGTGGGGCAAGCATAACAAGTCTTGCGTTATCAATACCAACTACATGCTTTGTTGTAACAATCTTACCATCATTCGAGATTAAAAATCCCGTTCCAAGCATTTGCACACCATCGGGATTTACTCTGCCAATAGTCACTACAATCTGAGTAAATAAATTCATTGTTTTGTAATTTAAGAGTTTAAGATTAAAAAATGGATAGTTTGAGATATGCGTTCTAAAATGCCCTATAACGGACGGAACTATATGCAGTTGGGGATTGCGGGCTTCGTTCCCGTCTAACCCCGATGTCGTTGTTGCGGGCTGCGGACTTTATTGTCCGCACCGAAACCCCAATTGACATATAGTTTTTGTTATGCACAGTTATTTATTTAATAGCTCTTTATAAAAATCACTTTCATTTGAAATCGAAATTTTGCCACCATTATAAAGATCAATCAAATTATTCTCACCTATATTAATGGTAGGTATTTCCTCTTTGTATTTCTTATTTGATGTTGTGTGATAATTCAGTTCTATTGTATATTCACCAATGCCCAATTCGTCAATATTTGCTTTTTTGTCTTTATCAACAAGATTCCATTTAATGCAAAATAGATGTAATTCTTTATCTGAATTCTCTGTTAATAAAAACGGATGAAATGGTTTGTCAAACACTTCTGATGTTTTTTTGAAATTATTTGTAAATACCTTTTGGCTATTAACGAAAAACATCGGCTTATATAAGAAAATTCGATCATTCCCTTTTAGAATAAAGTACAATTCGTCTACAATTACTGGATTAGGAGTCTTATTAATAAATGAAAGACTAAATACAATTGGGATAGAACATGGACTTTTACCAATAAAATTCTTCACAACTTCAATTGGGGTTTCATAATTGAACGAGTTTCCCTTCATTTTTTCAAAAAATGCATTCTTCTCGAAATCGTCTATATTGATGCCACTTGACAATAATTGTCCATTAATAATATTGGCTTGTAGACTAATCTTATTCTTTAAATCGAAGTATAAGCATTCTGATATGAGAGTGCTTTTATTTTCTTCTGGAAGGTTGAAAAGAGTTGTGGCTGTATGATATACTTCAATCTCAACGGGTAAGCTTCTTGATAAGAGAGTAAAAAGACCAATTGCAAGAGAAATTATCACTGCTGTCAAGGATAATACATCCTGTCTACTTATCCTACCATATTTCCATAACATATAGAAAACAAGAAAGAAAATAATAATAGCAACTAATAATAATATTAAATGGTATGTCATTTTATGATTCATTTGAGATTATGTTGTTATAAAATGATTAATGTATGATTCGCGATTTCGCACTCATAATTGTGCATAACGTGTTTGTTTATTCACTAAAAGGGCATAAACCCTCCATTTCCAGTGTATATCCATTCCTTGTGTACTACTTATTTTCCACAAAACCCACAGCTCTCTCCTCCTACGTAAAGAAAGACACCCTTGAATTCCAGTAATTAAGGTATTTCCCTCATTAATTAATCAACCCAGCAACGCTGCCCCACCTAAAATTGCTCCAAATACTGCAACAAGCAGAATAAGGCCGAGGAGGGAGATAATAAGGCCGGCGATGGCGAGCCCTTTGGGGTTGCGGGTGATGCCTACGATTGAGAGGATGAGGCCTAAAAGCCAGATTATCCAGCCGAGTACGGGTACCCAGCCGAAGATGAGGGCGCAGATTGCAAGCACAAAGCCGGCGGTTCCTACGCCGTTACTCTCTTCTGTCTGCTGGTTAATAATGATTGTTTGACCCGGTTGTGGGTTGTGGGTTTGAGATTCGTCGTTCATTTTAGGTGAAGTTAGGTTTAGGGGGAAACTATATGCTGTTATCTGTTTTGAAGTTTAGTTCAAATCCGTAAAATTTTTGCTGTAATCTCGCTGAAAGCGGCATCTAGTGTAGAATTGCTGAAATATGCCGTAAACCTATCATGCACAAAGCGATGTGAATTTAGAATAAAAAAGAATACACTCCAAATTTATTTTTATCTAAATAATTGGAGTGTTGGGAATTGGGATTATTATAAATTATTTACTAATTATCATATATGCTATTAAGCCATTGTTTAATTCCTTCATTATTGCGTGTGAGTATGTCCTGTAAATATTTATTATCTAAATTATTACAGCAAATTGAACCTAATTCATTTTTGTCTCGCTCTGCATAAATATCAGCATCACTGATGAAAAAGGATATATCATTACTTTCATCGTCCAATACCCAACATTCTTTGTACTCGTCTTTATACCATTCTGTTACGTCACCATCAGCATAGTCAGCAGACACAACATCTCTTAATGTCTCCATTATTCTGTCTTTAATGCTACCAATACAGAGTAAATTTATTCTACTACTCATTGATTTATATAAAGATATTGCTTCTTCAGCATATCCTTTATCATCTGTTCCAAAAACTTTTTCGAGAATATCTATCATGTATTTGTTGTTGTTTGTTATTGTACGAATTTGTTCGGAGTATAGTTTAACAAATATTCTTAAATTTTCGTCAACCTCTGAACGGTTTTTATTTTCGTCATACCATTCTTCTAACCAAGGTAAAATATGCCTTTGATAGCTTATCTGTATAGCCTGTAAATCTTCTACAGATTCCTTACTTGGCGGATGTCCAAAAGGTGTTAAATATATTATGGTTACAGTATCAAATTGGTTTTTAATTTTTTCATAGTATCTGGCAAGTTGCTTTGGTTGGTCTGGTGCCCAAATTTTATTTTCGATAATAACAGCATTTCTTCTGTCTTTTAATAAAATGTCAATCTTATGTTTTTCACGAACTATTTTTAAATTTTTCGAAAAATAAGATATATCAACCTTGTTATCAGCATTTAGTCTCCTTATAAAATAGTCCCAAAGGCCTAATTTAGGATCTAATAATTTTGCAATAATGTCAGAGTGGGTATTTTCTAAAAATCCAAAATTTGCATCAAACGGATTAAATTTACATCCGGTTTTTTTGACCGATCTTATTACTGATAATAGTTTTTCCAATTTGATATAAAATTAGGAAGATTGTTTAACCCAATGATTATTTTAAAATTAATGAATACAGTGCAGCATTTACATAGTGTCGAAATCCACATTTTAGGTCAGTTGTCCACTTGTTTATTTATCATCAAAGTTTTCAGAAACTAATGTTGTTGCTATTATTCTCTTCATATATATCTTTCATTCTTTCAAAAAAGCTTTTATCGTCTTCCAACTTATGTTGAATTTCAGAAATACGTTCTTTTCCACTTTTGATAAAATCCCTGTAATTGCTTATTTCATGAGTGATAATCTCTTTTAGTTCTTGTTCACTAAGATTACTTGGTTGGATATCATCTTGCAGTCTCTTTATTTCATTTTCAAGATCTTTAACTCTTAGCTCATATTCCTTGTTTTGCTTATCCAAATAAGATATCGTTTCTTCCAAATCCTTTCTTATTCTGTCATAATATTTACCCATTTTTTCTGGGTTCCATTTTTCAAGAATATTTAAATGGCTTTCATATGATTTTATTTGTTCATCTTTCACTCTTATTATTTCATCCTTTGCTCTAGCAAATTCGTTGCTCCACTTTAACTTCACTAACCAAGAGACAATTATCAGAATTATGCTTAAAACAGGAATAACTAAATTCACAAGTGCATCCATTAGATTTATTATTAAATATTTAATGTGATTTGGAATTATTACTCTTTAAAAAATTGTGGCCAATTGTTTATATATTCACTAAAAGTGCATTAATCTCAACATTTTCGGATTATAACCTCAACTTACAAAAAAATCAACCATAAATCTCTGTTTAAAATTGTTAAGACTGTTGAACTGAAAATATCAATCAACTCAGGTAGAATAATGTATGAATGTTTGATTTCAATTGTTCTTAATATATAGGTTGTAATGCGATCTATTCCTTTTCTTTATGTGCGAGCATAACTGACCGTAGAAAGTTTTCAAATTGAATAATTGATTTATTTAAGCAACTTTCAAGAAGTTTAGCTTTCTGTTGTGTAGGATTGTTTTGATTTACAACGTAATAATTGTTGCCTGATTTCATTTGTTGTGATTCGTTATAATCTGAAGCGATAATTTCAAATTGGTTTTCGTAATCTTTCCCATGATAGTTAACAAGAACGTGAATTGTTGCAATAGCTTCTACATTTACTTTTGAATTTCCTGTTAGTAAAGACATTCCAATAGATGTCGCAGCTTGTTCTCGAAGTTTAAAATCTTTCAAAGTAGCTATAATATCCATTTGATCCTTTGAGTATGAATTAAATTTGCTTGAAAAATATGAGGTCCATATTTTATTGAAAGCAGATTCTGACGCATATTTATAAGCTTCATTATTCACAGTCTCAGAGCCATTTTTAAGTACTGAAATGTAAGGAATGAATCCATCAGATATGTTTGAGACTAACGTGAAATTAGCTTTAATGTTTCGATTCTCAGCTAATAGCATTGTTTGATCACTTAAATTTGTCTGTAAAGGAATTGTCACTGAACATGAAGTTAAAGCTACTGCGACTAGTAGAAAACAAAAAAAATTTCTCATAGTAAAAGGGAATTTTGGTAATAATTAGATTTTAGAATTATATGATTCGTTTGTTATTTTTAAGTTGGGTTAGGTCGGTTTAATGCCGGTAATATGGATTGAAGGTTAGTTCAAAGCTTAGGGTTTGTTGCTTAAATCTCGCTGAAAACGGCATCTGGTGCAGAATTGCAAAAACGTGCCTTAACTCCGTCATGCACAAAGCGGTGTGAAGATATCATAAAAAATGGTACCTTCCAAATAAATTTTGCCTAATGTGTTGTAGCGTTGGGAATTGCCCGTGTTTATTGGGTTTTGGTAAAGAG
This sequence comes from Rikenellaceae bacterium, assembly GCA_003542575.1. Lineage (GTDB taxonomy): Bacteria > Bacteroidota > Bacteroidia > Bacteroidales > UBA932 > Bact-08. The sequence continues at coordinate 47,455 of DPKJ01000009.1, forward strand.
GGGGTAGGGATATTTGATTTTTGTGAGGTATAATGCGTGGGCGGGAACGGAGTTTCCGGCGGCGCTGCGGTCCTTTTGGGAGAGCAGTTGGGTGATCCATTCGGGCTGGCGGCGGCCGCGGCCAATTTCGAGCAGTGAGCCCACTATGGCGCGTACCATGTTGCGCAAAAATCGGTTGGCGGTAATGGTAAAGCAGTAGGAGTTTGTGAGTCCGGCGGGGGTGAGGGTATTCAGGGGCGAACCCGGGGTCCAGAGTGCCTCTGTAACGTTGCAGATGTTAGTTTTGACATCGGAGTGAAGTTTTGCCATAGAGGTAAAGTCCATTTCACCAATCAGGAGAGCGGCCGCCCGGTTCATACTTTCGATATTAAGTTCGTATGGGAAAAAATATGAAAAATCTGTCAGGAATGGCTCTTTAATGGTGTGCACGTAGTAGTTGTAAGTGCGACTCAGGGCGTCAAATCTGGCATGTGCGTCAGGAGAGACTGCACAAATGTCAGTCACCACAATGGATGCAGGAAGAATGGCATTTATTTTGTAAAGTAACAATTGCTGTTCTTCAATAAGTGTGGTGTTGCCGGAGTCAAAATGTGCAATGTAATTTGTGGCGTGAACTCCCGTGTCTGTCCTGCCTGCCCCGGTTATCTCAATCTTCTCCCGAAGATAAACCGAAAAGGCATTTTCCAGATGCTCCTGAACGGAAGGCCCGTTAATTTGTCTCTGCCAACCACAGAAAGCAGCTCCGTTATATGATAGTGAAATAAAGAAACGCATTATAAAGTAAATGTGCTAAATTTGTGAGTTACACCGAATACAAAAATACAAAATCAAACGATATGGAAACCGTAAATATCAAAGAGCTAAACGAAAGAATTCAAAAAGAGAGCGCCTTTGTTGACATGATTACTATGGAGATGAACAAGGTGATAGTGGGGCAAAAGCATCTGGTAGAGAATCTTATGATTGGTCTTTTGGCCAACGGGCACATACTTTTAGAGGGTGTTCCCGGTCTTGCAAAAACTCTTGCAATAAACACACTGGCCTCCATTGTAGATGCTAAATTCAGCCGTATTCAGTTCACCCCCGACCTTCTGCCTGCCGACCTTATTGGTACTCAAATCTACAGCCAAAAGAACGAGCAGTTTCAGATAAGAAAGGGGCCGATATTTGCCAACTTCATTCTGGCAGACGAGATAAACCGTTCACCTGCAAAGGTACAGTCGGCACTGCTTGAGGCAATGCAGGAGCGCCAGGTTACTATCGGTGATGCTACATTCAAACTCCCCGAACCGTTTTTGGTAATGGCAACCCAAAACCCAATCGAGCAGGAGGGTACATATCCGCTGCCCGAGGCACAGGTTGACCGTTTCATGTTAAAGGTGGTTGTAAGCTACCCCAAGAAAGAGGAGGAGAAGCTGATCATAAGGATGAACAACAGCGGCACATTCCCAAAAGCAAATGCAGTTATCAAGCCCGAAGATATCACTAGGGCAAGAGAGGTTGTGCGCGAAGTCTATATGGACGAAAAGATTGAGAAATACATTGTTGACATAGTTTACGCAACAAGAACACCCGAAGATTACAACCTTGCAAGCCTTAAAGATTTAATCTCATACGGTGCATCACCACGTGCAAGTATCTCACTTGCAATGGCATCAAAGGCATACGCCTTTATCAAACGCCGTGGTTATGTAATCCCGGAAGATGTGAGGGCGGTTTGCTACGAGGTTCTCAGGCACCGTATAGGTCTCACCTACGAGGCAGAGGCAGAAAATGTTACAACAGAGAGTATTGTTACAACCATAATGAACGCAATTGAAGTTCCTTAGTCTTCTGAAATAGAATAGATTATGTCCAAAGAGTTACTAAAAAAGGTTCGCAAGATAGAGATAAAGACCAGGGGTCTTTCGCGGCAGATATTTGCCGGGGAGTACCACTCTGCCTTCAAGGGCAGGGGTATGGCCTTTAGTGAGGTGCGCGAATACCAGTACGGCGACGATGTGAGAAACATGGACTGGAATGTAACCGCCCGGTTAAATGCCCCGTTCATCAAGGTTTTTGAGGAGGAGAGGGAGCTTACGGTGGTTCTTCTGATTGATGTGAGCGGTTCGCGACTTTTTGGCTCTGCAATTAAGACCAAAAAGGAGCTTATGACCGAGATTGCGGCTGTGCTTTCGTTTTCGGCATCGGCCAACAACGATAAAGTGGGCGCACTCTTCTTCGGCTCTAAAGTCGAGAAGTTTATTCCGCCTAAGAAGGGTAGGAGCCATCTGCTGAGGATAATTCGTGAACTTATTGAGTTTGAGCCACAGGAGAGGGGTACAGATATTGCCGAGGCCCTTAGGTTTCTTACAAATGCAATCAAGAAGCGTTGTACCGCATTTTTGCTTTCAGATATGATTGATGTTGGCAAAGATCTTAAACCAAGATACGAAGATGCAATTAAGATTGCCGCGGGCCGTCACGACCTGTGTGTGATTAATGTCTATGACCCACGTGAGCGTGAACTGCCCGATGTGGGGCTTATTCGCCTGGCAGATTCTGAGACAGGCCGCGAGCAGTGGGCAGACACTTCAAGCGCAAAGGTGAGGGAGCATTTCAATAACTGGAATAAAACGGTTCTTGATGGCACCATGCAGATGCTCAGAAGGTACAAGGTAGATACGGTATCGATAGGCACTAACCAGGATTATGTAAAGGGTCTGATGACCCTGTTTAAATCGAGGTAGAGAGTATGACAACAGATTTAAAGGATACACTTTTAATAGGAAAACAGGCAACACTGAGATTTAAGGCAACTGTAAATCAGGGTGATAAGTATATTTTCACTACGCCGGAAAATCCTATAATGCAGGGGGTTGAGATGATTGGTGCTCCAAGAACCGATACTCTTAACATAAAGGATGGGCTGGTGAATCTGGAGAGCAGAATCATGATCACCTCTTTTGACAGTGGATCGTACGTTTTGCCAAAGTTTCAGGCACTTCTGACCAAGAGCGACGGCACAACAGATACTCTCTGGTACGATGGAGGCAATCTTGAGGTCACCACAATTCAGATAGATACCACAACCTATAAGCCGTTTGATGTAAAGGATCAGATGAACTACCCCTATACCGTAAAGGAGGCGTTGCCCTGGGCAGGAATTCTGATTGCACTCATTGTTATTATATACTTGATATACAGAACAATCAAAAATAAACTCAACAACAGAGACCTCTTTGGAAGGCCTGTTGTGGTTGATCCTCCGCACATTGCAGCCCTAAGGCAGCTTGAGCGAATCAGAAACGAAAAACTTTGGGTTACCAATCAGAAGCAGTTTTACACCGAGCTGACCGATGCTCTCAGGGAGTATATCGAAAATCGCTACGGCATTACGGCAATGGAGCAGACATCTGCAGAGATTCTGCACGATCTTTCGGGGGTAAACATGGAGCCTAAGATATACAAAGAGCTTTCAGAGCTGCTAAGCCTCTCTGATCTTGTGAAGTTTGCAAAATACACCGCTCAGGAGCAGGAGTGCGAGAGTTCGGTACCTGCGGCTGTGAGGTTTGTGAATGCAACCTATTTGCAGGAGGTAGAGCAGGAGGCGGGAAAAGAGGATAAACAAAAAGAGAGGAGGAGTTAGATATGTTTTTTGAATATCCTAAGATACTTTGGCTGGAGCTTCTGCTTATTCCCATAATTGCTCTTTACATATGGAGGGAGATAAGGGGGCAGTCGCCTGCACTCACAGTCTCTTCTATTGTGCCGTGGGGTGGCCCGGGGGGTAAGTTTAAGAAATATTTCAGACACGTTCCTTACATTTTGCGTTTTGTAGCTTTTGCTGCAATGATTGTTGCGCTTGCACGGCCGCGGTCGTCTGATGATTTTGAGAAGGTTAACACCGAGGGTATTGATATTGTCTTTGCGATTGACGTCTCTACCAGTATGCTTGCGAGGGATTTTAACCCCGACAGGATAAGTGCTGCAAAGGATATTGCCATTGAGTTTATTGCTCAGCGGCCGAGTGACAGAATGGGCATTGTTGTGTTTGCGGGAGAGAGTTTTACTCAGTGTCCTTTGACAACCGACAGGGCGACACTCATTAATATGATGAAGGAGGTTGAGACGGGGCTTATTGAAGATGGTACTGCAATCGGTAACGGACTTGCAACGGCTATTTCGCGTCTGAAGGATTCTCCGGCAAAGAGCAGGGTGATAATTTTGCTTACAGATGGTGTGAATAACCGTGGTGAGATTGCTCCGTTAATGGCTACCGAGATTGCAAAGACTTATGGTGTAAGGGTTTACACTGTCGGAGTTGGTGCAATGGGTGTTGCGCCGTATCCTGTAATGACTCCGTTTGGTGTTCAGATTCAGCAGGTTAAGGTTGAAATTGATGAGGAGCTTTTGAAGCAGATTGCCGAGCAGACCGGAGGGCGTTATTTCCGCGCAACCGACAACACAAAGATGCTTGAGATTTACAGTGAAATTAACAGGATGGAGACAACCCGCACAATTGTTGACTCGTTTCCTGTTTATAAGGAGCTGTTTATGAAATATGCCCTTATTGCTTTAATGGCTCTGGGGCTTGAGCTGTTTTTAAGAATATTTGTAATCAGGAGAATTCCATAGAGGGTTAAATATGATACAATTTGCACATATAGAGTATTTAGCGTTGGTTTTGATAATTCCTTTCCTCTTTATTTTCCATGCCATAAACAGGAGAATTCGCAGGAAGAGAATCGAGAAATTTGGTGACAAGACAATTCTTGACACCCTGATGCCTCGTGCCTCCCGTTCAAGGGGTTGGATTAAGCTTGTTATTTTGAGCATTGCAATCTTCTTTTTTGCAATTGCACTTTCGCGCCCGCAGCTTGGAGCAAGAATCAAGGAGATGGAGGGAAAAGGTGTCGAGATTATGATTGCTCTGGATGTTTCAAATTCGATGCTTGCCGAGGATTACTCTCCCAACCGTCTGGAGCGTGCAAAACTGGCAATTTCGCGCCTCACCGACAGACTAAAGGATGACAGAATAGGCCTGATTGTCTTTGCAGGGCAGGCATATGTTCAGTTGCCAATTACCACCGATTATGTCTCTGCCAAAATATTCCTCAACAGCATTAACACAGGCTCGGTTCCGGTTCAGGGAACTTCGCTCTCCGATGCCATCAATTTGGCAATCAAGAGTTTTAGTGCCGAGAGTTCAAATACCAGCAGGGCTTTAATCTTAATTACTGATGGCGAAGATCATGAAGATGACCCTGTTACGGCTGCCAAAACAGCAAAGGATCTTGGAGTTAACATCTACACTATAGGTATCGGTTCGGCAGATGGAAAACCTATTCCTATGCCAAATGGTGAGTTGCTTAAAGACAAGGATGGAAACATAGTGGTTACGCGATTGGATGAGAAGATTTTGCTGAGTGTTGCCGAGGCGGGCGGAGGAAGCTATGTGAAGGCGGGCAATAGTGATTTTGGCCTTGAAACGATTGTTAATCAGATTAAAGAGATGGATAAGCAGACTTTCAAGTCTGTGGTTTTTGAAGATTTTGACGAACAGTATATGTATTTTTTGGGAATTGCTCTCTTCTTCTTTTTGCTTGAGTTTTTAATCACAGAGAGGAGAGGCAGAAATTTCTTTAAATAGGAGTATTATGATGAAGTATTGTTTGATATTGCTTTTTACCTTTACAGCTGTTACACTTGCGGCTCAACCTGAAAAGGGAGAGATTCGTTCGGGTAACAGGGCATATTCGAAGGGCAATTTAGAGAGGGCAGAGATTGATTACCGCAGGGCATTGGAGCAAAATCCGGGTTCGGTTCACGCTATATACAACCTTGGTAATGTGCTTTACAAAAGGCAGAATGCTGCTGAGGCAGAGAAGTTGGTTTCGGTTCTGAAAGATTCACTGGCAAATGAAGTTGTTGCTCCCAAGGTGTTTCATAACCTGGGCAACTACACTCTTGACCAGAAAAAATATTCCGAGGCGGTTGAGTATTACAAGAGTTCGCTGAGGCTAAATCCTGACGATGACGAGACGAGGTCTAACCTTGCATACGCTCAGAAAATGCTTAAAAATGAGCAGGATAAACAGGGTCAGGATAACAAGGACAACAAGGATAATAAAGATAACAAAGACGATAAGCAGAATCAGGACAATAAAGACCCTGATCAGGATAACAAAGATCAGGACAAAAAAGATCAACCTCAGCCTCCTCCTTCAATAACTCCTCAGGCTGCTCAGCAGATGTTGCAGGCTATACAGAATAAAGAGAAGGAGACTCAGGAGAAGGTGAATAAAGAGAAGGCGAAGGTTCTGCAAGGAAAACAAAAAGAGAAAAACTGGTAAAATACCGGATATATGAGAAACTTAAAAAGGATACTATTTACTGCTGTTTTAATAGTTTTGGCCGGCTTCAGATTGTCGGCCCAGACTTCGTTAACGGTTGATGTGCCCAGGGTTGTGGAGGCAGATGAGACTTTTCGTCTTGTGTTTAATGTGAATGCGCAGCCGGAATCCTTTTCGCCACCTGCCATTACGGGATTTGATGTGCTTGCCGGCCCCACCTCATCTACAATGAGTAGCACTCAGATTATTAACGGAAAGAGAACAGAGAGCTTTCAGGTTAGTTACACCTATATTGTTCAGGCAAAAAACATTGGCAGGTTCACAATTCCTGCTGCAACTGTGGTTGTTGACGGTAAGAGTTACTCTTCGCAACCTGTTACTGTTGAGGTTGTCAAGGGTGATCCGGGAGCCAAAAAGAGCGAAGAGACCTCCTCTACGGCAATCAGCAACGATGATGTGTTTTTGAGGGTCTCACTCTCAAAGAGCAGAGTGGTAAAGGGTGAGCAGCTCATTGCAACGATTAAGCTTTACACCAGAGTCCCGATTGCTGGTTTTGAGGATGTTAAGTTTCCTTCGTTTAACGGCTTTTGGAGTCAGGAGATAGAGACTCCCCAAAATATTGAATTTGTAAGGGAGAGTGTAAACGGCAAAATGTACAACGCTGCTCTTTTACGGAGATATATGCTTATGCCTCAGCAGAGTGGGACTCTTCCAATTGAGAATGCCGAGCTTATTTGCCAGGTTCAGATCAGGTCTGCCGCGGCTGCCGCTCCAAGAAGTGTTTTTGATGATTTTTTTGATACATACCAGACTGTAAGAAAGAGGGTTACAGCCCCGGCTGTGAGGGTTGTGGTTGATGCTCTGCCTGCAGGTGCTCCTGCCTCGTTCCTTGGTGCAGTTGGTGACTTTAACATGAGTGCAAAATTGTCTCGTGACAGTGTAAATGCAAACGAGGCCTTTTCACTTATTGTTAACATTACGGGTACAGGTAACATTAATCTGATTGAGGCTCCCAAAATTGATTTCCCTGCCGGTTTTGAGGCTTATGATGTTAAGACTTCGGGCAACAAACAGTTTGAGTATCCTATTATACCTCGCGCCCCCGGAGTTTACACCATTCCTAAGATTGAGTTCTCTTTTTACGATGTTGCCAAAAAACGTTATGTGACTCAGACTACATCCGATTTTGTAATAAAAGTAGGGCGTGATGCAGGTGGTACTGCCTCTTCAGGCGGTATTGTTCAAACGGGGGTAAACAGGCAGGCTGTAAGAAGCATTGCCGACGATATTCGTTTCATATACACAAAGTCTCCTCACCTGAAACGAGGGAACCTCTTTTTCTTTGGCTCGGCTACATATTTTGCAATCATAATACTGATAATTGTTCTCTTCTTTATTGTTGAGAAGATATTGTCAAAGCGTATTGAGCGTAACCGTGATGTTGCGGGTGTTAAAAACCGCAGGGCCAACAAGGTTGCCAGGGCAAGACTCAAAAATGCGGAGGCTCTTTTGAAACAGGGCTTGTATACAGCGTTTTACGATGAACTTCACAGGGCAATTCTGGGCTACACTTCAGATAAACTAAACCTTTCACTTGCCGACCTCTCCCGTGATAAAATCAGGGCAGAGCTTGAGAAGAAAAAGGTTAAGGAGGATCATATTCAGGAGCTGCTATCAATAATTGAGCAGTGTGAATATGCCCGTTATGCACCCGATCCGGGTGGTTCAGAGATGGAGGCCAACTACACAAGAGCCATAAGACTTATTTCAGATATGGAGGTTTAGTTATGAGAGGAATCATTATGAAAAGGGCACATATATTTTTATTAGTGGCAACACTCATTTCAGCGCCACTGTTTGTTAGTGCTGAAGAATTAAAATACGATCAAGCAGGCCAATCTGAACAATCAGGTCAGGCAGGTCAGTCAGTCCAATCTGAACAATCAGGTCAGCAGCAGCTCCAGCTTCAGACACAACCGGCTCAACAGGAAGGTACTACAAATGACCAATCTGATGTGAATAAACCTTCGACTGCACAACTGGCCACAACGCCGGCTACTGAGCTGTGGGATATGGCAAATGAGAGCTACACCGCTGCAGAGTACAAACTTGCACTTGAGTACTTTCTTGAGATAGAGAAAAAGGGTTACGCTTCGTGGCAACTATTTTACAACATTGCCAATACCTATTTTAAACTTGGTTTTAATGGGAAGGCAGTCCTTTACTACGAAAGGGCTTTAAGGCTCAACCCATCTGAGAGGGATATTCAGAACAACCTAAGGCATGCTAAGGAGTTTACAGTTGACAGAATTGAGGAGATTCCCGATTTTATCCTTAAAACTTGGGTGAGGGACATCAACTACAAACTCTCATCTGATACCTGGGTTACTTTTTCGATTGTATTTTTCATTCTGGTTGCGCTTCTGCTGCTCAGTTTCAGGTATGGACCAACACCCGGAATAAGAAAGCTCTCGTTTTTTGTTTCAATGCTTTTGTTGCTTGCGGGCATTACCGCAACACTGTTTGCATGGAACCAGCGCAACGCATACCACAAAGAGCATGAGGCTGTTATTATGATGCCTGTGAGTACCGTAAGAAGCTCTCCCGATGTTTCGGGTACCACTCTTTTTATACTTCACGAAGGGACTAAGGCCCAAATTATCGAGAAGCTTGGTAAATGGGTTCGTATCGAACTTGCAGACGGCCGTCAGGGCTGGATTGCCTCAGAAGACATTGAGCTGATTTAACATTGTTAAACCAGCTCAATTCACTTTTTTGATTTTATATTTAATTCTCTTTTGACCCTCTATTCGACTTTTTTATCGAATGTCTTTTCAATTCTCTTATTATATTTCTAATTGATTCTCTAATAGGTATTTTTCAATTGGTTTGTTTTATATTTTCTACTTAACTGTTTATCTAATCATCTGATTTTAAATAAATGTCAGTGATTAATTAAATCAATTACTTCAAATTTACCTCCTTTTGCGTGCTGCGGGTTGCGGTTTTACCGGTTCCGGCTCTTTGTAAAGATCTTCTCTCGACAGCAGTTTATCCTGATTTGCAAGGTTATAAAGCACAATAGCCATTACAACAGATGTATGATCCATGTACTCAGGGATGCTCATATTGTAGGTGTCTCTCTCGGTGTGCCAAATTTCACCATAGTTAAAGTCATAGCCTTTAGGGTCGGAGGTTCCGAAGCTTATTGTGGGTACTCCGTTAATTGCAAAGTAGGCGTGGTCTGAACCTCCGGCAGTGATTGGTTTGGGTCTTGCTTCACCCACTCTTTTGTTTAGTGTGAATGGGAATTCGGGGTTGATTCGGTTAAGATCCTGTGTTGCCTTTTTGAAGTCTTCGTACATGGCAGGAGGAACTGTAACGTTGTTGGCAATAGTCGGGCCTCCGTCACGGTTAAAGTAGTTTGATATTTTGTGAAGATTCTCTTTGTTTGTCTCAACCCAGTGTTTTGAACCCCAAAGGCCAAACTCTTCGCCTGCCCAAAGGCAGAATGCGATTGACCTTCTTGTTTTTCCGCCTGCCTGCATAATCAGTCTGGCTGCTTCAAGATTTGGGGCAATTCCGGTTCCACAGTCAACTCCTCCTGTTGCAACATCAAATGCGTCAAGGTGGCCTCCGGACATTACATATTCGTCAGGGAATTCGGTTCCGCGTATAATTCCAATTACGTTGTGATATTTAACCGGACCCGGTTTAAAGTGATTTCTTATGTCAAACTCCAGCTGGAAATATTGTCTCTCCTTAACTTTTTGCTCGATAATCTTGTACTGGTGTTCGTTCAGTTTGATGTCCGGGCAGGTAGGGAGGTTGTCAAAATCCATACTCTGCAAGTTCTTACGGTCATACAATACTCTTAAAGGTACTGTAGATGACTGTATTATGCCCAGAATTCCTGCCTCTCTCATCTGTTTGTAAAAGAGGGCTGGGGCATCTTTATACTTTTTGAGCTCCTCTCTTGGTTTGTCAGGGTTTGCTCGGTTAATTCGTGTAATTGAGTCGTTATATCTTGCAATTTTGTCATTCTCCGCAATTATCTTGGCTCTCATGGTGTCTGCAGACTCCGAATAATCGATAGGCCAGCCTTCGTTTTCTCCGGTTATCAGTACCCAAGCTCCTTTTAGCTTACCCTTCATTCTCTCAAAATCGGCACGTGTCTTTGGCTCCATCATCACATGACCTCTCTGCACTCCTTTGGTTCCCGAAGTGTAAGATGGGGTGGCAAAATGAAGCATCATTCCATCTTCACTCAACATTCTTCCAAACCATGGCCCTCTATTGAAGCCAACCGGAAGTTCTCCCACCTCAATCACCTGTACCTCCAGACCCCATTTTTCAAACAGCCCTGCAGCCCAGTAAGTGGCATTTTCATAGGCATCAGATCCCAGAAGCCTACCGCCGATTCTGTTGGTAAGTACATCAAGATGATGCATTGTCCGGTTATCTTTGGTGCCGTACTCAATTATTTTGTCAATAACGTTTTTGTCCTGAGAGATCAGGTAGGTAGGCAATGTCAGCAGTAAAGCCAGTGCCAGAAGTGTGATTTTAATGTTTCTCATTTGTAATTTGGTTTGTTGCAAATTTAACATTATTGCTAAATATTTTTAACCTGTTGCATTTTATTTTAATTTTGGCATCCTATGGAAAAGAAGAAATTTAAGATACCGCACACATTTGTAATAATTTTTGGACTGATAATAGTGAGCGCTCTTGTCACTTTTATCGTTCCGGGTGGTGAGTACAATAAAGATACCCTGGAGTTTAGCTACACTCAGAGTCAGCCTCAAAGCTGGCAGATTCTAACTGCTTTTTACAAGGGTTTTACCCGTCAGGCGGGGATAATTGTCTTTATTCTGGTTATTGGTGCTGCTTTTTGGGTTGTGAATTCTTGCAAAGCTATTGATGCGGGCATATACTCTTTTCTATCTTTCACACGTGGTTTGGAGAGGCACAGGTTTCTAAGGTATATTGGTGTAAATAATGTTGTGATTGTCTTGATTATGCTCATGTTTAGCATGTTCGGGGCAATATTTGGTATGAGTGAAGAGACAATTGCATTTACAATAATTATCATTCCTCTTGCTGTTTCGATGGGTTATGACTCCATTACCGGGCTTGCTATGGTTTATGTTGCTGCTCATGTGGGGTTTGCGGGAGCTATTCTGAATCCGTTTACAATTGGAATTGCACAGGATATTGCGGGTTTGCCAATCTTTTCGGGTATCGAGTACAGGTTTTTCTGTTGGGTGGTTCTCAATCTGATTACAATATCTCTGGTTTTGTGGTATGCAAACAGGGTCAAAAAGAGTCCTCAGAAATCTCCGCTTTATAATGAGGATTCATACTGGCGTAAAAAAATTGAGTTGCAAAATGGAGAAACAATTGACTATCACACTCCTGCGGGTGCATGGTTCAGTTATTTTACTACTCTTGTTGTTCTTGTGTTATTTTCGGTATTTCATTATCATACTTCAATCAAAATCGGAAGTTCGGTTTTTGATATTCCCTTCCTGATTCCTGTTGTCACTTTATTGTTTGCCATTGCGGGTTACAGAGGTTTGAAAAAGTCGGTTCACTTCTTTGTCCTCTACCTCCTCTTTTTTACAATTATCTTTCTGGTGATTGGGGTTATGGGTTACGGGTGGTATATCGGTGAGATTTCTGCTCTGTTTTTGGCTTTGGGAATATTGAGCGGGGTTGCTGCCGGTTATGGTGCAAATGAGATTGTGGGTAAGCTTACAGAGGGTGCAAAAGATATTTTATCTGCTGCCCTTGTGGTTGGTCTGGCAGCCGGAATTATTGTGATTCTGGAGGATGGTAAGGTTGTTGATACTCTTCTTTATAGAATGTCGTCTGCTATGGCGGATACGGGCAAAAGTGCCTCCCTTGGTGTGATGTACATGATTCAGACGCTTATAAACATTGTGATACCTTCTGCAAGCGCAAAGGCTGCCATCACAATGCCAATTATGGCTCCTTTTTCTGATTTGATTGGGGTTTCGAGACAGGCAACCGTGCTGGCCTTCCAGTTTGGGGATGGTTTTACCAACATGATTACCCCAACTTCGGGAATTCTGATTGCTGTTCTTACAATCGCACGGGTTCCTTACGGTAAGTGGTTCAAACTTATCTTACCGTTTATACTTCTGCTGATTGTCGTAGGATTCCTGCTGTTGTTGCCAACACTTTTCCTTGAGCTGAACGGGTTTTAAGTTTCAACCCACATTTAAAAACTGAACTTTTCAACATAAAAAAACCACTCCGATAAACTCAGAGTGGTTATTTATTATTTACACTTTCAAAAATTTGATATTCAAAGCAGGCACTGAAAAGTTCGTTTGCAGGTTTTGAAACTATTTTAGCAGGTTTTGACACGCTACTTTGCGGGCAATGAAACGCTACTTTGCAGGTTTTGAAAAATCTACTTAACAGGCGTTGTTGCAGTGTATGCTCCCCAGTTTGCTCTCTCTTCGTCAACCTTTATCTTCATTCCCTCTGTTAATGGGAAAGTTGTTTGTGATTTGGCAGGAAGTGGAGGGAATGTGCCTGTTTTTACATATTGCAATACCGCTTTTACCCAGTCATCATTAAGACCGAAGTCGTGGTAGAGGTCGTCCGGGCGAAAATGGTCAGGAATCAGACCGTCCAGGTAGTGACCGTAACCTACGCTGTTTACGCTAAAGAAGCATATTGGCAAAAATACATATTGCGGACTTGTGTAGTTGCCCTCAGGGTATGGAAGTACATACATTCCGTTTGGTTTTCCGTAGGTTGTTGAACCTACATGAACAACTGTCATTACGGGTTTGAGCCCGTTGAGAATAACTTCGCTTGCTGATGCCGACCCTTTGGTGGTAAGTATAAAGAGGCGGTCGATATTCAATGATCCTGCAATTCTTTTGATAATTGTCTGAGTTTCAGAATCATTGTCCCACGAACGGTATTTTTCGTTATGCTCTCTTCTTGCCAGAATTTTATTCTCTGCAGAAACAGGTGCTATGTAATTCGCCAACAGAGAAGTTGCCTTTGAGTCTCCTCCTCCGTTATATCTTAGGTCAAGAATAAGCTCCTTAACATTTTCAGATTTAAACATTGCCATGGCTTCGTCAATATCATTAAGCATGGTAGCTTTAAACGATAGGTAGTTGAAATATCCTACGCTGTGAGGCAGTCCTTCAAATTCCTGACCTGTGAATACCATTCTGTTAAGATACGACCTGGTTGTAATCACTCGTGCTGTGGCTGTAAAGGTTGTGGATTGTCCGGTGTGATTTTTAAATGTAAACTGGTTGGTCTTTTGAGCGTAAACGGAGTTGAATGTGCCGTTGGCAATCAGGGTGTTAACCGGTGTTCCGTTCAAATGGGTCAGCTCATAACCTCTCTTTATGTTATTTTCTGACATTGGAGTATTGGGATGAACATATCTTACCCTAACGCTGTAGTCATTATAGTAATCTATGGGTTGTCCAAGACTTATGCCGTACGATTCGGAAACACCTGCCTCGGAATTGAGATATTCCTGACCTGTCATCATCCAAGACCATCTGTCTTGTGGTACAATCAGAGTGTCAAAGTAGGCCTGAACAGTTTTAATTGGTTTGGCAACTATGTTTTTTGGAACATCTTTTGACCAGTAATAGATATCTGTCATCAGTGCATAAGTGTATGTTTTGATGGCTGCTAACGGATCTGGTTGGTCATCGGGATTATCATCGGGAATATCGTCTTTTTGACAGGATGTAGTTGTATATAAAGCTGTTACAACTGCTAACAGTAGTAACAAGAGTTTAAACCCGGAAATTCTGGACATTTTAAAAATATTTTACACAAACTTAAACAATTTTTCGTAAATTGTGTTCTATAACAAAGCGACATTAATTACGAAACACCTTAAATGATGGCATTATGATTGACCTGACAACTATTGAAAGAAAAAACATTTTTGCAGTAAAGGGAAACCCTGTAACGCTGCTGGGTAATCCTGTAAAAGTTGGTGACATTGCTCCAGAAATAGTAGCATCGGATCTTACGCTTAAAGATGTAAAATTATCTGATTTTCGTGAAAAGATAATAATACTGAGCGTGTTCCCGTCTATTGACACTCCGGTGTGTGCAAACCAGGTAAGAGCTTTTAACAAGAAGGCAACTGAGTTGTCGGATGATGTTGTAATACTTACAATATCAAAAGACCTCCCGTTTGCTTTGGGTCGCTTCTGTGCAGCTGAAGGTATTAAGAACATCCACACACTCTCTGATTTCAAATTCTCGAAATTTGGTCTTGAGTATGGTTTTCTTGTAAAGGAGAACCAATTGCTTGCAAGAGGTGTGGTTGTAATTGGTAAGTCCGGTAAAGTAAAATACGTAGAGATAACCAAAGACATCACAATCGAGCCGGACTACGACATGGCAATTGCTGCAGTGAAGACGCTTCTTTAAAAAAATGTGTTGAGTTAAAAAGCTCTGTAATTACAGACCAAAGGTGTGGTTTAGGTTAGGTGATCAGATGACAGATGGTAGGTTTGAAACTATTATGGAGCGGGGGGGCAGGCAACTGCCTCCCTTTTTTTGTTTTCATTAAGAGCTTCTCTTGTGACCATTTTCAAACGTACAATTCTCGTGTGACCATTTTCTATCNNTTTCGATTAATGAGTTTTGTAAACGGCTCTTTGTCAGCGATATGCGTGAGGACTTAAAATTTCAAAACCTCTGTTGTTGTAATCTTCAACCTCACAATTCTCTTGTGAACATCTTCAACCATACAATTCTCTTGTGACCATTTTCAACCTCACGATTCTCTTTTGAAATTTGGCAATCACACGCTTCTCTTACGGGTCTTCTTCATAAGTAGGTGAATCGTGACCGCAGTGGCAATGACAACCAGCATGATTCTTACAAAGGTTTTATCGGTTGCAAAGAAAATCGCAAACAGCATTGTTCCCCATAAAAGTGTGATCGTTCTGATTTTAAGCCTCATGGGTATTCCCTCTCTTGAGAGGTATGAGCGTATATACGGGCCCAGATGTTTATGCCTAAGCAACCATTTAAGTCTGGTATGGGATGACTTCATGTAGAGGTAGGTTGCCAGAAGCAAAAAGGGAGTTGTTGGAAGCAAAGGAA
This sequence comes from Rikenellaceae bacterium, assembly GCA_003542575.1. Taxonomy (GTDB): domain Bacteria; phylum Bacteroidota; class Bacteroidia; order Bacteroidales; family UBA932; genus Bact-08. The sequence continues at coordinate 62,925 of DPKJ01000009.1, forward strand.
CGAAGATTCCGACTGTTCCCAGTCCCACAAAAATTGATGCTAAAACGACATATATATGTTTTTTCAAATCTCTTAGTTATTTTACTCACTCACTTCTCTATCTTTCTCCCTTTTCATAATCGAATATCTAATTTGCAATTTGCAAATAATATTGCGAGTTTTCGTTGTTTTTTTAACTTTGCAAAGATACTTACTTAAACACAAACTTTAAACTTTAACTATGGAAAACTTCTCTGCCATCGTAGAGCAGGTGAGTGCGATTTTGTGGGGTTGGCCTATGATCATTCTGCTTCTTGGAACGCACCTTTATCTAACTGTAATTCTCAAGTTTCCTCAACGAAAAATTTTCAAAGCTATCAGACTCTCTGTCGTAAAAGACAAGTCGGGTAGTGGAGATGTAAGCCAGTTTGGAGCCTTGGCAACATCGCTGGCTGCGACAATTGGTACCGGAAATATTGTGGGAGTGGCCACAGCCGTGGCTCTTGGAGGGCCGGGAGCGGTTTTCTGGTGCTGGATTACCGGGGTTTTTGGTATCGCTACCAAATATTCCGAGGGGTTGCTTGCAATTAAGTACAGGGTGAAGACTACTGACGGCACAATGCTTGGAGGTCCGATGTATGCTCTTGAAAAAGGGTTGAAAATGAAATGGTTGGCCATTTTATTTTGCATTTTTACTGCAATCGCGGCCTTTGGAATCGGAAACACCGTTCAGGCAAATTCCATAGCTCTTCTTATTAATGAAACTTATTCTATATCTCCCTATATCACCGGCTTGGTGCTAAGTTTTGCAACCGCGTTGGTTATTTTGTTTGGGGTAAAAGGTATTGCCAAAGTCTGTGGTACATTGGTGCCTTTTATGGCCTTCTTTTACATACTGGGTTGTCTTGTGATACTTTATGTAAATTCGGAATACCTTCTCAGAGCACTTGATTTGATTGTTGATTCGGCATTCTCTGCTAAAGCGGCAGGAGGAGGTTTTGTAGGAACAACCATTATGATGGCTGCCCGATTTGGTATCGCCAGAGGTCTGTTCTCAAATGAGTCGGGTTTGGGTTCGGCACCAATTGTGGCTGCTGCTGCTCAAACACGTAACCCTGTAAGACAGGCGCTTGTCTCTTCGACAGGAACTTTTTGGGATACCGTTGTGGTTTGTGCGCTCACAGGTCTTGTGCTTGTAAGTTCTGTAATTGCTCACCCCGACATTGATCACACTCAGGGGGCTGCCCTTACAAAAGCGGCCTTTTCAAAAATACCATATATCGGCTCAATAATTTTAACGGTCGGCATCGTTACCTTCGCCTTCTCTACCATTCTTGGATGGTCTTACTACGGAGAAAAAGCGGTAGAGTATCTGGGAGGTAAAAAGCTTATAATTTACTATAGGTTGTTTTGGATAGCAGCGGTGTTCGTAGGTTCGGTGCTCAACCTTGCTCTTGTATGGGGAATCGCCGACAGCATGAATGCCCTTATGGCCATACCTAACCTTATCGCGTTACTGCTGCTCTCCAGAGTGCTGGTCAAAGAGACCAACAAATACCTCTGGTCGGGCAATATTGACGACGAAGACCCCGAGTGCGTGTAGCGGTGCCTACGGCGTGTTTATGAGCCTATGGCGTGAGTGCAAAAACAATCCCTGGGAATTCTTTCCTTTTCGTTGGTAATCAATGCTTTAATTGCTATATGACATTTTGGTTAATTACCTGTAAATGAAGCAAAAGGAAAGAATTCCCAGGGATGAAAGTTCGTTTCGCGATATGTGAGCGCATTAAAAACGAGCCAACTTTCATCTTAAAAGTTGGCTCGTTTTTATTATATTGTTATTCAGTGATATACCACAAACTGGCGCGGAGATTTACTGCAGTGTTGAGTATTTTTTACCGTAATCGAGCATCTGCTGCAGGAAGTCGGCCGGGTATTCAACTTTGTAGTCAATAACTTTACCGTCCTTTTCAACAGGAGTGATCTCAGGGTTAATGAACCCGCCATAAGGCTTGAGGTCAAGGGCTGCGTATCTCTCTTTAAGCTCTTTGTGTAATTCAGGGTCGATATTTACTGCGTAAGTGGCAATTAGTTTTTTGCCGGCTTCGTAGTCGCCTTCTGACTTGATGCGCTGCAGCTCTTTGAGAAGTGTTGCAAATAAGTTGCGCAGCTTACCAAAATCGTTAACTACAAAATAGGTTTTACCATCGCGAACTCTCTTTTCGATTACATTGTCTGCCTTACCGTTTTCGAAGCACCACTCGGCAATCAGCTTGCGTCCCTGCATGTGAGCCTGGGTTACAGTCTTGCCAAGGTCTACTCTTACAAACTGAGTGAAGAGACCGTTGCGGATGTATGAAATGTATGATGCCTTGTATGCCTCTTCGTTCGGAAGAACTCCAAGCTCAACAAGTTTTGAGTCTGCAAGGTAGTAAAGGGCAAAGATGTCTGCACGTGCCTCTTCAAGCGGTGAACTGAACTCCTTAAGTGCATTTGAAGATGTTCCCGGGCGAAGCTGTCCTGAACCGTGTCCCAGACATTCGTGAAGGTCGGTGTGCAGGTTTCCTGTTTGTGCACCGTAATCTTTAAGTAGGCTTATCTCGTTTTCGTCCCATGAAAACTCCGTTGTCATACTCTTTGGTGCCTCTTCGGCTGCCATGTTATATGCATCGCTGATGTTGGCAATTGTCACAGATTTTGAGCCGTGCTCTTTGCGAATCCAGTCTGCGTTTGGAAGGTTGATTCCAAGAGGTGAGGCAGGGTGGCAGTCACCGCCCAGCTGGGCAACAGTAATAACTTTTGCAGAGACGCCTTTAACCTCTTTTTTCTTGTACTGAGGGTCAACAGGTGAGTTGTCTTCAAACCACTGTGCGTTTTCGCTGATTATTTCTGTTCTCTTTGATGCCTCAAGATCCTTGAAGTTGACAACAGCCTCCCATGTGGCCTTCATTCCCAATGGATCGTTGTATGTTTCAATAAAACCGTTAATGAAGTCAACCTGGCTCTGAGTATCCTCAACCCATGCTACGTTGTAGAGGTCCCATGTGCGGAGGTCTCCTGTTTTATAATACTCAATAAGAAGAGCAATATAGTTTCTCTGAGTGTCGTTTTCGGCAACAGCGGCAGCCTTCTCAAGATGATAGATAATCTTTTCAATAGCAGGTCCGTACAGGCCTCCAACTTTATATACCTCTTCGAAAATCTTTCCGTCTCTTTTAACCAGCTTTGAGTTTAGGCCGTATGAGATAGGACGAGGGTCTTTGGGATCCTCCATCTTGGCATAAAATGCCTCAGCCTCTTTTCTGCTGACTCCGTCGTAAAAGTTTACTGAACTTCCCAATAGCAGGTCTCCTTTTCCGGAGATATTCTTCCTCTGTGGGTAGAGTGCCGGATCGTATAGCATAGGTATAATCTGGTCAATCATCTCCTCCTGTCCACTGGCTGTCATGAGAGATTTAAAGTACTCCTGACTGCAGCCGGGTATGAATTTATCCTCGGCATAGTGGTGGTGGATTCCGTTGCTGAAGAAGACCCTTTTTGCGTAAACAAGAAATTCAGCATAGTCGTTGCTCTCTTTCTCGCCTGCATAGTTTTCGAAAATTGTTTCCAGCACTTTACGAATCTTTATACCGTGCTTAAAGTTTTGATCCCAGAAAATATCTCTTCCCGATTTGGCAGCTTCACTGAGGTGGTAGATGTACTCTTTTTGGTTGAAAGTGAGTGATTCCCATCCCGGTATGCGGTATCTGATTACCCTCAGATCGGCAAATTCGTCGGCCAGGTATCTGAATTTCTCCTCCTGCACCTCTTTTTTGCCCGTTTGACATGAGCTCGCAAAGAGCCCGATAGCCGAAGCAAATAGCATAATTTTTAAGTACTTCATTGTTTATAATATTTTACAATTTTGTTTGAGACAAAGATATAATTTTTTGACTACTTTTGCCTGCGATAATTTAAAAGGTTTATGAACAGAGGGTTGATTAGCATTCTATTGCTGGTTGTGTCAAACAGTTTTATGACAATGGCCTGGTATGGTCACCTGCGTTTTAACATAGATAGTAAACTTGGGAAATGGGGGCTTTTCGGGATTATTTTAATCAGCTGGGGGATAGCTCTTTTCGAATATATATTTCAGGTACCTGCCAACAGGATTGGGTACCGTGAATTCGGAGGTCCTTTCTCTTTGGTGCAACTGAAAGTAATTCAGGAGGTGACTACCCTTCTGGTGTTTGTGGTTTTTTCGCTGATTTTCTTTAAGCAGGAGAGCTTTAAACTCAACCATTTTATTGCCTTTGTCTTTCTGATTCTGGCGGTCTTCTTTATATTCAAAGACTGACTCGGGCAAAAGGCCTCTTGCCTTTTACACCTAAATGTGATTTTCCGTTATTGATAGCTTATTTTAGTGAATCTGATCTCAGACGTTTAAATTTTACAATTTACCTTTTCGATCAGGCAGAAGAATTGAAAGAATCAATACGCCACAAGCAAATGTTGCGGTTGTGGGTTGCATCCATGATACATATCCGATTATTATCAATTGAACTATCAGCCAGATAAATACAACTCCTACACTTGCCAACGAAACTGTCCGTGCATATTTGCTGTAGGCGAAATTCATAACCGAAGCTGTCAGAAAAGAGCCTCCGACTGCAATGAACAGTATCAGACTTGGAATAAAGTAGGAGCTAAAGGGGCTCTCATCAAGCCACTCGACAGGTACTCCCTCTGCACCACTCATTCCGTACCATCCGCCTCCAAATGCATTCAATGCTCCAAAGGCTAACAGAACTCCAAGAATTTTGTGTAGTGCCTTAGTCTTTTTTGATAAGTTTTGCATATAATTATTGGTTTTGTGATAAACTCAAGTAAATTATTCGTCAATTGTAAAAAGAGTGCTCTAAGCCTCTCGTTTAACCTCAAATGTTATTTCAATATCTACGTTTCCTTTCACCATTGCGAAAACAGGGCAGTATGTCTCCTCTGAAAGTTGGATTATCTTTTTCATATCCAGATCGCTTACATCCGGCGATACAGTAATTATGTGAAGATTTATTTTACTGAATCCTGTCGGATGCATCTCTTTGCGAATTCCATGAGAGTCAATTTTAAAGTCAGTGATTGTCTTTCCCATTTTTCTCAGGAAGGTTAGCAACGCAGTGCCCAGGCATGAGGAGAGGCTAAGAAGCAGTAACTCCAGAGAGGTGTAACCCAGGTTATCTCCAAGAGGCGGTGTGTAATCAATCGATATGGGTCTATTCCCTTCAGCAAGGCCTTCAAAATTAAGTCTGTCGTTAATAAGCTTTATTGAAGCAAAAAGCTCTTTTGATTTGTCTGACATTTTTTATTAGTGTTAATTGTTAAGTTTTTTATCGTATCTACGGGGGTAAAAACGAAATGTACAATTATTGATTAATGATTAAATGAGTGAATTGCTTTACTGGGTAAAGGTTTCAGGAGTTTTTATAGGTTCATGCATTGAAAAACGAATTGTGCAATTTTGTTAATTTCGGTTTAATTTTACTTTAACTTATTCAATCAAATTGCCTCCAAAATTGGGCGTAATTTTAATTTGCCTTACAAAGATATTATAATATAGTTTAAATAGCCTTAAAACAGCCAAAATAAAGCCTTTTAAAGAGTTTCATGCCGCATATATTGCGGCTTTTTTTGTGCCTTACATTGACATTTTACCGACCTTATTCCCGACGTCAGGAAAACGATTGAAATTGCTTGAAAAACTTATTGGATGGCGTATTGGATGGTGTAATGGGTGGTGGTTTCAGGGTAAAAAAAAAGGTGATTACACCCCCTTTACTTCCCAAAAACACCCCAAAAAACGCCCATTTTTACGGATTGACCCCCCATTACTACCATGAATTAAATAATAAGTATTTATGTAATTGTTTTGATATATAGACAATTATGTATATTAAAGTTAAATATTTATGCAAAAAATTGCGGAGAATTATTTTTATTGTACATTTGTGTACCCAAATTTTCCATGCAGAAATGTATATTAAACATTGCTGCCATTTAGGTTGACTTTTAGCCAGGTTAACCTATGACTTAAAAAGAAGCCCGTCCTCCAGTAAAGATGGGCTTCTTACTTTGTAAAGCCTTAGGGAAGGCCCCTAAAGTAATACAAAGGGGTTTGCTATAGACCTTTGTTAATTTATAGCATTAAATACATTTTAGACAATGGAAAATTTGGGTAAAACTCCTCCTGTAGGCTATAGGGAGGTTTTCTGTAAGTACATTAGATTGAAAGATGGGACGATTAGGTATCCTAAGAAGTCCAAGTTTTTTCACTTTTATGCTCCCATCGACAGGCAAAGAGCGTAAGCCTTAGCCGGGCCTTGGACCTCTGACAGGAGGGTAGTTTATGGCGCTACTGGGCGCCTTTTTCATTATTCTACCCGGATCACCCCTATAATTAGTGCTATTTTGGCAATATCCGTCACCGGCACATCGAATGGATCATATTGAGTGTTGTCTGATACAAGCAAGATATGATCTTTTATTTTTGATGGCTTTACTCTTTTTACCAGGACTCCCTGGCTTTTGGTGTAGATAGCATATATCTTATTCCACTGGAAAAACAGCGTTTCTTCGATGATGGCACATGCAACTATGTCTCCAGAGCTGTATTTTGGATACATGCTGTTGCCTTTTATCCTCATCAGGAAGTCTGCTTGCTTGAATTCTGGCACTTCGTAATAGTGTTCAATTTGTAAATCATGAAACGCCTGGCTGCCAAACCCGGCAAATGCGGTTATTGGTATAAGAGGAATCCCTTTGCCTCTGATAGAAGCCTCTTTTGCTGCTGCAATAGGCCCGGTTTCACCCCTAAGCATATTCCCTTTACCGGTAAGAAGCCATTCGATATTAAGCGTAGGAAAATTATCTATGATCTTTACTATCCATTTGCTTTGAATATCTGTATTGTTCGTTATAGCCTTCCTGATCATACCATTACTTGCAGATATTAGTTGTTCAAAATGTCTGACGCTAATACCTTGATATTCCAAGAATTGATTTAATCGGCTAATCATCTATCAAAATTTATTGCGAAAATTTTCCCAAATGATTTGTTTGTTGAGAAAATTATCTATAATATTGTGGTGTCTTTCTAATGTGAAAGACAACCCAAAGGTATAATAATTTTTAAAAATCAAAAGAAATGAGCAAAATCTTGGTTGATTACGGAGAAAAAAAGCAGCTGGCACAGATGCTATCTGTTAGCGTAGTTACTATACGGTCTGCACTGGCAGGTAAGACAAAAAGTTCTCTTGCAGAAAGGATTCGCACTCTTGCTCTGGAGCGTGGTGGTAAACAACAAACAAAATAATATTATGGATAAGCTAATCGTTTACATTTTTGCAGTGATAGGGCTGATTGCTCTGTTTTGCGCGATTTTTCTCGATGCTCCACACCTCTACTTTGTTTTTGGTTCATGCGCATTGATCTTCCTGGTCTGCTGGAAAGACATTAAGAAGGACATTAAACCCAAATCAAAATACACTTATGAAAACAAAAAAAGAACAACGTGAGTTTGTAGAAATGCTTTATAATAAGGCATGCGAAAAGTTAAAGATTCTAACGATGTTGCCGGATGTCTCTTTTCTCCCTGATCGCAATCAGAAGGCGATCATTGCCTTTTACAAGCTGTCGGTAATAATTCAGTACGTCAATGAGGATTGGGAGCCAAATTGGGAAGACAGTAGTGAACTTAAATACTATCCTTGGTTCGATATGAGATCTGCGGGTCTCGGCTGCTCGGCTACGTATAGTCCGGCCTCGGCTACGAATGCGTCTATCGGCTCGCGGCTTTGCTATAAAAGGCGTGATTTAGCTATTGAGTGGGGTCAAAAACTTATGCCCCTGTATGAGGACATGTTGCTGATCAATTGAAATTTTAGTTAAACAAAACCCTCCCGGACAAAGGCGTGTAGCTGTCGGATCGACTCTGACTCCGGGAACAAAGGTCAAGAAAAAAGAAACGAAAAGACCATTTTAAGCAGCGTTACGTTACTCGCGACACGAGGGTTGACAGCCGGGAACAGACCGGTATTTAAAAACAAATTCAAATGGAATACTTCGACAATACTTTGTGTATAGCAGTGTCTGATTTGACAGACGGAATAATGTCGTATGATTCTTTCAGATGGCATTTCAAAAAAGGAAGAGCAAAACAACTTCGTAGGGCCTGTCGTAACACTCCGGCCCTTATTGCGGTCAGTTCCCTTCCATCCGATATCATTGCTGCTGTCAAAGCCAAGTATGGAGAACCAACCCTGATACCTTCTCGTTTTTCGATCCGAGGGGCATACACAATAGATCCTCAAGCGGTCTCTTTTTATCGCGAGCATAAGTTAGGTAATGGTGATTCATTGCCGGAAGACAAACAGCAGGAGTATGTTATTAATGCATCTATGCTAAAGGCAATAAGATATGTATTGAATGATAAAAGATCCTTTACAGCATCAAGAGGCCAATCCCGCGCTTCGCATATTTGGCCAGCTATAGTAAATGAAGTTATTAAGGTCAAGTCCGGCTCAGATCCTCTTCTCCATTCCTTGCCTGAAAATCCTCGTCGTTTAAAAGAGCGTCTGGATCTGTTTGAGAAGGAGGGTTACATTAACCTGGTCAGTGGCAAGTTCTGCAATAAGAACACAGAGAAGATACCTGAAGAGGCCAAGCTTTGGTTACTTACAAGATGGTCCGACAATGTTAAAAAGTGTGCTTCACTCACTCAGCTCTTCAGGGAGTACAATGAAAAAGCTGCCGACACTCCTTTCTGGAACAGGATCAAGAGCGAAAAGACTATTTACAATTTCATTTATTCAGAAGAGATCAAGCCGTTGTGGTATGCTCATCGGTATGGCGAGCTCGTTGCTAAGGAGAAATACTCTTATATGCACAAGACATTGATGCCTACTATGAGAGATGGCCTGTGGTACTCTGACGGTACGAAGCTGAACCTTTATTACCAGTATCAAAATGAAGTGGGTAAAAGGTGTGTTGGAACACTAAAGGTGTATGAGATCATGGATGTTTATTCTGAAGTCTTTCTCGGATATCATATTAGCAAAAGTGAGGACTACGAAGCACAGTTTATGGCTTATAAAATGGCTTTTAATTTTTCTAAACACAAGCCTTACCAAATTTCTTATGACAATCAGGGCAGTCACGCCAAATTGGAAAGTGGTGATCTATTGAAAAAATTGGCTCATCTTGCCATAAGGACTCAGCCGTATAACGGTCGTTCCAAGACGATTGAGAACGCTTTTAGCCGCTTCCAACAGCAGGTATTAAAGCAGGAAACATTCTATACCGGCCAGAACATCACTACGAAAACTCAAGAAAGTCGTATAAATCAGGAGTTTTTTAATGCAAACTTGGATCAATTACCTACCGAGCAGGAGATGAGGGAAGCCTATGCTGCCAGGAGAGAAGAGTGGAACAACATGCCACACCCCAAGACAGGCATCTCTCGCATCGAGATGTACCGTTCAAGTGTGAATCCACAGGCTGTGAAAGTTGAGATCTGGGATATAGTAGATATGTTCTACGTGACAAGACAAAAAGAGGTCACCTGCACTGCCTGGGGCATCACCTTTACTGAGAAAAAGATCAAGTACGACTTTATGGTTTACAAGGATGGCAACATGCCGGATCTTGACTGGCTCCAGAAAAATATTGACAAGAAGTTCGTTGTCAAGTTTGACCCATCGGATCTCACTATGATTTTCCTATATGAGCGTACAGCAGCCGGGCTGAAGTATAATATTGTCGCTTCTACCAAGGTGGCTATCCACCGGGGTAAGCAGGAGCAGGAAGAATGGGAGGCTCAATACATAAAGGATATTGAGATAGCAAACAAAAAGGCACGTGTGTCAAGGTGGGAGCAGATGGAGCAGCTGCAAAGGGCGCATGGCACACATCCGGAGGATCGTGGTTTCCGCAGTCCTGCCATCTCTGGTATTCAAACTAGTGTTGCTGCTAAGCGTAAAGCAAAGAAGTCAAATGTATTAGGGTCTATAGGTGTTGTTCAGAAGGCAGTCAGCAATGCTGACATCATGCAGGAAGAGGACTTTGACCCGTATGAATATGCTAGAAAGGCAATGTAATTAATAAAAACAGGCCCGGAAGGGATTTCTCCCAACCAGGCCACAAAGGACAACAAAAGTATGAATAAAATTGAAAAAGAAAAAATTCGACAGGCACTCGCAATCTATTGTGAGCACAAAGGTTCGCAAAACAAAGCCGCCAATTCTCTGAAAGGAGTAAGTGCGGCCGTTGTATCTAAGGTGTTGAACAATGATTGGGACCTTATTGCAGATGAGATGTGGCGCAATATTGCAGCTCAGATCTCCTACTCTCCGGACGAATGGGCTATTGTGCAAACTAGGGACTATCAATTAATGACTCTTCTTCTCGCCGATGCTCAAACGTATAGCAATGTGCTTGCTGTTGTAGGTGAAGCCGGCAGTGGAAAGACTCTTGCATTACGCGAGTATTCAAACACCAATAAAAGGGTATTTAACCTCTCTTGTAACGAGTATTGGAATCGCAAAATGTTTATGCAGGAGTTATTAAGTGCAATGGGTCGCGATTATTCAGGTTATACAGTTGGTGAGATGATGGGAGAGATAGTCAGCAAGCTTAAAGTAATGGATAAGCCGCTGATCATACTTGATGAGGCTGATAAATTGAGCGATAATGTACTATACTTTTTCATCTCATTGTATAACAAATTGGAGGACCATTGCGGCATTATCCTTTGCGCGACTGATCACTTGGAAAAGAGAATCAAAAGGGGCCTTAAATTGAATAAAAAGGGCTATAAAGAGATCTATTCACGGATTGGCAGGCGTTTCATACAATTGCAGGGCGTTAGCTCACGCGATATCACAGAAGTGTGCCTGGCAAATGGGGTAAATGACAAACAGCTCATACGAGAGGTAATCGAGGACAGCGAGGGCGATTTAAGACGGGTAAAGCGGAAAATACACGCTATTAACAACATCAGTAACAACTAAGTTGGTATGACAAAAGCTCTCTCTGTACATCAGGTATTATCAGGCAAACGTAATGTTATTGCATTTGATGGTAAATGGCAAAAAACATTTGGGAACCCTGAACTTTCCGGAACCTGGATCATATGGGGACAAAGCTTTAGCGGCAAGACTACTTTTACCTTAGACCTATGCAAGTACTTATGTTCTTTTGAAAAAGTGATGTACAATAGCTTAGAGGAGGGCGCCGGACGCTCGATGCAACTTGCTTTTGAGCGCGTAGGCATGGAGGAAGTATCCCGGCGTTTCGCACTACTTGAAGGAGAGCCAATCCCGGAACTGATAGATCGGCTTAAAAAGCACAAGTCTCCAAGTGTAGTTGTGATCGATTCGCTACAGTATGCAGATCTAAGCTATAAGGAATACAAGCAGCTAAAGAGACTTTTTCCTTCGAAGCTTTTTATCTACGTCTCACATGCTGAAGGTAAGCTCCCGGACGGCAGGTTGGCCAATAAGGTGAGATATGATGCGCACTGTAAGATACGGGTTGAAGGATACAGAGCTTTTGTCAATTCTCGTTTCGCAGAAGAGGCTGATGAAAATTATATAACAGTTTGGGAAGAGGGTGCTAATAGATATTGGGGTGATCAAAATGAATAAAGTTATGAATACAGCAAATAAGACACACGGTAGATTTTTCAGTCTGTTAAAGCAGACTCCGGGATTTGAGTCACGGCTGCGTGAACAGATGAAAGAGGCCCTTGTGGAGCATTATTCACAAGGCAAAACTACATCCCTCAATGAGATGTATGAAAAGTATCCTGATGCGTACGAGAGAATGATCTATAACATTAAGAAAGAAAGACTGGTCTCTCCTCAGGCAAAAAGAGTTTATGATCCTGAAGCAGAAATTTGGCGACGCAGAGTGATTGCATCTATATGTGCATGGGTTGATCGCTCAGGGATTGTTACTAACGATAAAGTGTCATATTCAAAAACCCTTGCTTGTAGAGCGGCAAACTGTTCGGACTTTAACAGGATCTCACAAGTGCGACTAGCTGAAATATACAACGCATTTCTCAAGAAAAAAAGCATATCTGCAGCAGTCACTGCACAGACAGATATTGTTCTATTGCTCGAGCTTGATAAAGCAGTTGATGGCATTAAAAATAAATTAAATAACAATTAACACCTCCACAACCACAGCCCCCTGGCGTTTAGTGAAAAAGAGCGACCAGGATAGTGGTAGGAGGTGTTTTTAAATATCACTCAAAATGGCTAAGAAAATAAGTACAGAAGAAAGAGCTCATGAATATGTTTACAGAACAGAATGTAAAGAGTGTCTTCTTGTAACGGATTATGAGCACTGCAATGAACGCCCCACATGTCATAGATATAACGTAGCGGCTATTGACTATACTGCAGGGTATAATGATGCATTAAAAACAATTTTAATACGAAACAAATGATTATAGCAGTTGATTTTGATGGAACAATACATTCAGGTAATTACCCAGCAATTGGATATATCAGACCTGATGTGAAAGAGGTTCTACAGAACCTAAGAAAAGAAGGGCATTACATTATCATTTGGACATGCCGTACCGGAGATGATCTGCTGGTTGCAATCAACTGGCTTCTTGAAAATAAAATTGAATTTGATAAAATCAATGACAACCACCCGGACAACATTAAGACATATGCCGGCAATACAAGAAAGGTATATGCAGATGTTTATGTAGACGACAAACAAGTTGGATTTCTCCCTCGCTGGAGGGAAATTGAAGACTATATCAATAAAATATCATCAAATCAAGCTCTTATGATATGAAAGCAAGTAAACCATATTTAGCAACATTTTATTTTCAGCCGGTAGAGATTAAGGTGAATGCAACGAGCGAAGCTGAAGCAAAGAAAAAAGCTCTTGTAAAATTATCAAAATTAAACCCCACTCGATTAGTTTCTAGAGATTATCCGACTAATAAAAAAGAAATATTCATTTATAAACTAAAATAGAATGAGTCAGTGCGAACACAAATGGGTTTATAGTAGGTCTGATTCCTACTGGAGCTTTTGCGGAAGAAATTCCCGGGAATATTATCACGCAGATTACTATTTCTGTGAGAAATGTCTTGATGAAAAGGTAGTCGTAAAAAGACATTCTTGTTATGATAGTGAACTTTGGAAACTTCCGCACTGGGCAAAGATCATCACAAATCAAATTTAATAGCAATAAAAATGAAACATGTAAGCGAATTAAAACAAGGTGATAAAATTTATGACATTGATTCTGGACAAATAAAATGGTATAAATATTTATGTGTTCACCCAACGGGACAGGGCAAATATCATATTTTGATAGGTCCTAACGAAGAGCCTGTCAGAATTTGTGGAGCAACTCTACAAGCAATTCTCAATCGGAATCTTCAGACACGCCAAGAAGCGGATATTGCATTAGCTGATAAATTAGAAAAATATGTAAAACAATTAAGAAATAGAGCAAATTATGTTGTGCCGATAATTGAAGTATAAACCCCACTTTTTGCTAAAATCATTTGAAAATCAAATAAATATTAAGACATGGACATTACAAATTTAACATCCGAGGAGCGCAAGGCGCTACTGGAGCAACTCAAAGCTGACGAGACAGCTGCACAACAAAAGAAAAGAGATGATCAGGAAGCTTATAAGAGCCTGGTAGATGAAACGGTAAAAAAGGCATTTCCCAAACTGATCGGCATCTCTGAGAAATTGGCAAAGAACAAAGCGAATATTAGAGAGTCATTCAAGAAAGCTATCGAGATAAAGCGAGAGGTGTATGGCGTTAAGGACCTTCAACAGTCACATACTTTCACCGACTCGCTTGGACAATTTAAAATCACTATCGGTGTATACACAATAGACAACTACGATGATACTGTTGATGTAGGTATTAGCATGGTCAGAGAATGTATCACAGACCTTGGCAAGGATGCTGAATCAAAGGTGTTGATTGAAACAATCCTTAAGCTATTGTCAAAGGACAAAAAGGGGACTCTCAAACCTTCACGAGTATTGCAGTTAGAGCAGCTCGGCAACCAGCTCGGAAATGAAAAGTTTTTAGAGGGAGTGCGGATAATAAAAGAAGCTTACAAGCCTTTGGAAAGTAAGTCATATATACGCGCTGAGTACAAAGATGAAACCGGCAGTTGGGTCAATGTGCCACTGGGAATGACCGAAGCATAAAAAAAGCCTATCACATCCGAAGACGATCAAGGCAACAGCAAGTCAAAGATAGTCATTATTCGGATATTATGTCATATAATAAAAAATATTTACTGCAGAGAATTGTTGAAATTCAAAATATCGTGCTTCGAGAAAAGGAAAGAGGGTTTTCTCAAGCATGGATTTATCGACATCTAATATCTGAAAAGTATCATATCTCAGAAGCTACATTCAACCGCTACTTGGGTATAAACGCAAAAGAACAACAACGTCAATTACAAGAAAAAGGAGAGTTTTAGACTCTCCTTTTTTTTATTCAGCTGTTTGATCCTCAAACTCACATTCAAATTCTATTCGATATACAAAGTAATTTGAAATCCTTGACGCCCCTTGGTTCTTTCTTGACATAGCACTAAAGGTATTGCTTTCAAAGCCCTGAAGGGCAGCATAAACTTTTGCAATAATGTCGTAAACCTCTAGGTTTTTAGCAAGTGATGCTTCGGGAGTGTTGGCAGATGTTTTCAAAGAGGTCTTATCGAAAATCAGCCTTACTGTTATTCTTGCTTTGCATACCTGCGCAAGATCCGTTAAGCTTTTACACTCAGGTAGAATAATTTCAATTAATGCCGCAGGAGTCGCTATTGGCGCTCTGTCGTTAGTGCTGAGTTGTCCTGTGTCAAGATCTATCCATCTTATCTCTGAGATCTTCTTGAGCTCATCGATGATTGCGAGGTAAATTGTTTTCATTTAAATCTATTTTAAAAGCTTTTTTATTTCTCTTAATATCTTGGCTTCAATATTTCGTTTGAGTAGCTTAGAGTTGCCAATAAATGGCCTTGCGGGCATCTGGAATACCTTTTTTCCATAGATCTTGGCTTGTAGACCCTCCTGGTGTACTTTAGCGTATTCTTTAGGATTTGATACTCTCACCCCTTTGTCAATTTTTACATATGTAAGTGCGCTTTTTAACTCTTCAGTCTCTCCAGTCTCTCCGGATAGTATTTTCGCAATAGTTCGTGCCTGTGAGAACTTGCCTGTTTGTCCTGAATGCCCATGCCAAGCGCTATCAGAGTCTCTTCTTTTCACATCAGGCCATTTTTGTATGGTTTCATCATCTTTAAACCCTTCGTTTTCAAATGACTCTTTGTAGTGATTTATTGCTTCAACGCCGAGGATATCTTTAATATCATCGCTTTGCACCCATTCTTGCACCTTTTTCATTTTTTCGGCGAGGCTTCTCTCAAATTCTTTAATATCCATTGTCAATATCAATATTATTCATATATTTGTATTAGAACAGTCGTTTAAGCCAGGACATTGGATTTCTTTCCTCTAAGTGAAGCTTATTCGGCTGTTTGCTTTTTATCTGCAACAGCATAGAGCATATGTTTGCCCTGCTTATTTTCTTCAACTACCAGAATATATTCCGTTTCTCTGTGTTTGGTTTCGAAATAGTGATACCTCGTTACATGAGGTTTTTTATCTGTTTTGAAGTTTACAGCTTTACCCAGGTATCTTGCTTTTTTAATGTATTTAACGATGTCCTCAAGCACTTCCAGCTTAGATAATGGATCTGATACCGGGTTATTGATTGCTTCCTTTAAACCCTTAACTGTAAATCCTATTTTGAAATCAACTTGAGGGTTCTGAACAGTTTTTCCTACAAGTTTTTTGGTTGTGACAAGTGTTTTTTTTCTAGCTTCTTTGAATACTTCTTTTTGCAAGCGTTCAGACTCTTGAATTATTTTCTCTCTCAATTGCTCTTCAGTATTCTTATAATACGGAGACTCTTCTAATACTGTAAATTTCGCACTCTCGCCCGGGTTATTGGCAAATGCCGGGTTTACCAGTTCTTCACCCGGTACCGGTGTTGTATCTTTGTCTGTCTGTCTTACCGAGCACTGGCAGTTCCAGTCGCTTGGGGGCATGTGCTCCTTCCACCAGGGATGTTCTATAGGTAGTATTGTGCCTGCATAGCTCTCATGTGATACTCTGCGATGAGCTGCTGATGATATATCGCAATGAATTGCATTATAATAGAAGCATTTTTGGAAATAATTGCTGTTTATGTAGTGCAGTAATTAGCTAACAGATAAAATTCTATATTTTAAACTCTATGTTTTAGAAACAAAACGTGCACGGCAAATTTTGGTTGCCCGGGTTGTTTTAACTCATATTTGGAATATGTTGTTTTTGTTACCTTCTGACTTCAAAAAGCCTTTCTAGACCGGAATAGGGTAGCAGGGTGCTTACTCTGAATATTGACAAACCATGCTTCACAATAGGGAGCCTTCCCAGGATATCTTTTGCCTCCTGTTTGTCTTTACACTCAAGAATCATAACTGCATTGTGCAGGTCATCAAAGTAAATTTCCCTGATAATGTTTTTCTGAATAAGTTCGTAAACCGCCTCTGCCTCAGCCCTAAGAATATCGGTAGCCTCTTTCCAGTTTGTTCCCTCTATCTCTTTTTCGATTGCTAATATCTTCATATAGAATAGTGTAAGGTGGTTATTTGGGCAGTTGTATGCCTGAAAAACAGCTGTAAATCTACAAATTTTTTAAAATTGATGCATATTTGTATGAAAATTATTAAAAATCATTTCAAATGAAAGACTTCGCGACAATAGATTTTGAAACAGCTAACGAAAATCTCTCCAGTGTATGTAGTGTAGGAGTTGTGATTGTGAGAGATGGAGAGATTGTGGACAAGTATTACAGCCTTATTCAACCCGAACCCAATTATTACAATTACGCCAATAGTCGGGTTCATGGTCTTACGAGAGAAGATACTGAGATGGCGAGGGTTTTTTCAAAGGTGTGGAGGGAGATTGATCCGCTAATTGAGGGGTTGCCGCTTGTGGCGCACAATAAGAATTTTGATGAGTCATGCCTGAAGGCTGCTTTCAGAACTTATTGTATGGATTATCCGGATTATGAATTTTATTGTACACTTGCTGCATCAAGGAAAAAGTTGGGCAAGTCAATAATAAATCATCAATTACATACGGTTGCTGCCCATTTCGGGTACATTTTGGAGAATCATCACAACGCCCTGGCTGATGCTGAGGCCTGTGCAGTGATTGCATTGAATCTGTATTAAGCGAAATTACTTCTTGGAAAGCACCTTCCTAAGATAAAAGTGCTTATATTTAATGATTTGCAAAGCTAAGTTGTTAAGTTTAATTTAACAGCAACAACCCTTTGATTTATCCTGAATCGGAGGGCACTTAACGCTCCCGTAAGAGCAAAAAACACAGCAGTCACCACTCTTTGGTTTTAATAAATGTTTACAATTTTGACACTCATAAAAGAACTGGCAGGCATTTAGAGGCATTTCTTCTTGCTTGCTAAAGCCGCAAAACGGACAAGTTAAAATTGATTTTGTCTGAATTGTAGTCAAAGCTTTACTCATCTGTGTTCTCTTCATTTATGTTTTTCTCGTACTGTTCAACCACAAGAATTGCCTTCTCTTCATCTTCTTTTGAGACAAATATTTTTACTGCTCCAGCTCCTCCGGGCTCTACCCACCAGGGGGCTACCGTACCCAGTATCTCATCTTTGAGATACGACTCAATTCCTGCGTTTTCGAGAAGACTCCTTACCATTTCACATTGCAGGTATGTTCCGCGGAACACCTTTACCGGTTCTGTTTTCATTTCATTACACTTTTCTTGTACTCAATAATTCTGCTAAGATCATCAAGCTGCTCATCTTTTGAAATATTTAAAATCAAAGGAGCCAACTTGCCCACCATTTTTACATCTTTAATGCTCTCTTTTATCTCTTTTGCAATCTCTAGCTGATCTATTCCTTTAATGGTTGCTTCTGTGAAATAAAAGCCGACTTTAAGGTAGTTATTCCAAAGCGATAACCAAAATACCGTTTTTTTCTTGAAGGTTACTTTGCATAACCAGCTTTTACCGTCTTTGTAGTAGTTCCACTCTGCCTTAAGGCAGTGCATGTCGTTGTTAATAAGCGATGTGAAATTCCGATAAAGCGGAAATAATTCAGGTATTACTCCCAACAGATTTTCATCATTTGGAATAATCTCCTGTTCTCTTAAGAGTTGAGTTTCCATTTTAGTTACTTATTTATGAATACTAAGGCTGAGCAGATTACGTTGTTTTTGAGTATTTGGTACTCCTCTTTTTGTTTGTTAACATAGCTATTAAACATCTCTGCCTTTTGGGGATGTATTTGAGCAAGCTCCTGACATCTCTTTTTAAGGTTTTCATACTCCTCACTGTAACTGTTGCCAAGCTCTGTGGATTTCTCATGAATATGTTCATCAGAAAGTAACATTCCGGCTGCCTCTGCCTGCCTCAATATCTCTTGCTTCTCAAATAGTCTTACATGGGTGAAATTGTCATTCTTTATCTTGTACCAATCATCCATGATCACAATTCCATCAATAGCTAGACAAGGTGAAACGCCTTTAAGTGTTGATTCGTAGTCACCAAACAGCGGACCGGTTGATGCTAGTAAAATTACATTGTAATCTTTTAGATCTTTGGTTCTTTCTCTGATATCTGCAGTTTCAAAAAAGCACTGCTCACTAACTCCTTTTTCAGAAGCAAATATTATTGCCTCCTTAATAAAACCTTCCACTGCATCAATTCCATGACAAAAACAGTTTAACCCACGAGCCAGTTCAATTGATACAGAGCCTTTCCCACAGCCTAAATCTAGAATTTTTAATGCAGGATAATTGTGAGTGTTTCTCTTAACAAGATCCAGGATAACACCTGGGCAAGCGCCAATCTCTTTAAAATCCTGCAAAATGTATGGCAGGTATTCAACAAGTTCAAGATTGTCGCAATCCATTGAAGATGCGACGCTTTCAATAATTGAGTTCATAATTGTCAATTATGTTTGTTTTTGTGACAAATATCTGTAAATAAGATAAATCAACCAAATTGCATGAATTGATGTTCCAAGCATTATGGCTGAAATTGAGTGAGGACTATCTATGATGCGTGTAATCCAGTATGTTGGAAAAATTAGCGACAAAATTGAGAACCAATTGAGGGCAAAGAGGTCGCTGAATGCAAAAATTCCAAGCATATTCAAACCTTTGGCAAATGTTAGCCCTTTAACTTTATCGTCTGCTCCTGAAAAAATAAGCAGACCGATTATAATTGAGTATACTCCTGATAGTAATGAAAGTATAAGTATTGAGTAAAAAGGGATATCAATTATGTTGAGTACATATATTGCAATAATGGAGTAAAAAAAGCAGAGAACAGATGAAAATGACAGCCTGTTAAAAAGATATCCGCTTCTTCCAAGTGGTGTTACTGCCATAAGTTGGGCAATGTTCCCATCTTTATCGTCAAGCATCATGAATCCGATTACAATACCCAGCATGCCGGAGATCATAATCAGAATTCCGGCCATTAAATATTGGTTGTATAGACTTATGTCAAAATTAAATTTTGTGGCAATAAATGGGAAAAGAAATACTATAAGCAGCTTAAAGATAATAATTATCAGCAGTGGAGCAAGCATAAGTATGCTCATGATCGGGTCACGAAATACCTGTTTGAGATCATTTTTAATATGAATTAAGTTTATCATATTTTTTGATCCTGATATACGATTTTGTTTTCAAAAATCCTGACTGAATTCCTGAAAAAGAGATAGTTCATTAACATAAGGTAGAGAGTGAGCCCTAGCGCTTCGTACCAGATAATGCCGTGATAAGCCCCTAGTAAGAGTCTTAAAGCTGCTACACTGGGTACGACAGTAAAAAGATATGAGTATTCGAACCCTAAGAGAGAGAAGCATGGCAGTACAAAGAGCAGCATGTAGGGTATTGTTTTGACCATGTATTGGTTTACGTTGTTGCACCCTGCATTAATCATTATTCCGCTAAGAGTAAACAGCCCGGCAGTAAGTATTGTTGATATTATCAGTAAAATCCAGTTTACGTTAATAATGGGGCTGAGTGCTGTTATTGCTATTGCTGCCATCACAGAGACAAATGCCAGAGAGATGGCTTTGGAGAGTACATACTCTTCTGTCTTTAATGGTGTGACTACAATTGCCATCATTACCCCTTGAGATTTCTCGAGCAGAATAATACCTCCTATAAAGAACAGCCCCAGAACTGAAGGGTCTGAAAAGACAACCAAAGGGAGTGCTATTGTTAATACGTTTGGTGGCAACATCGATAGTATAATCAGATACATTATGGTGATTATCAGATACACCAGGTAAAATCCCTGTTTTATCTGAAATCTGATATCTGACCAAATTGCGCTTAATAATCTCATTGAAGATTTTTTCCGGTTAATTTTATGAAGATATCTTCCAGAGTTGCTTCACATGTGTGAATTGTTCTGATCTCCTCATTTTTGATTATGTTCAAAAAATGTTCATTCTCTCCAATTTGCTTGAGATCAAACTCTTCTGAATGTTCTGCTCCCTCTTTGATATAGTTGATATTCAGCAGCCTTTTGCCGTGCTCAATCATTAGATCGGCTGGTGACCCGGTTACAACAATTTTTCCGTCAACTATAAAGGAGACCCTGTCGCACAGCTGCTCGGCTACAGTCATGTTGTGTGTTGTGAGAAAAATTGTTTTGCCGGCTGCCTTTTGTTCAAGAATTATATCTTTTATTATGTGTGCATTCACAGGATCCAATCCGGAGGTTGGTTCGTCAAAGAACATAAGTTTCGGGTTGTGCATAATTGAGCGAATAAAGTTAAGCCTCATCTTCATTCCCTTTGAGAAGCTCTCAACTCTTGTGTTCCTGTCAGGTAGTAGTCCGACTCTGTCCAGCATTGCAGGTATGTCTGAGATACCATTTTTATAATATGCTCCAATAAGTTTAAGGTTCTCTTCCGGTGTGAGTTTAAGGTATAAATTGGGGAAATCGAATGCTACCCCAATTTGCTCGTAAAACTCTTTTCCCCAGGAGCTGCGCTCTTTGCCAAATATCTTTATGCTGCCGGTATAGTTTCGAAGAAGACCGATTATGAGCCTTTGTGTTGTGGTTTTCCCCGCTCCGCTAGGTCCCAGAAATCCATATACCTCCCCCTCCTTTACTTTAAAGGACATATCTTTGACGGCTGTTTTCTGTGTGTTTTGATATGTAAACTCCAGATTGCCAATCTCGATCATGTGAGAATTGTTTAATTTAATATTTGATAACCCCGCATTTTTTTGCATACTCGTCAAGCTCTAAATAGTGCTTTTCTATACTCTGCAAAAGTTTGATTTGAGCTCTGGCTCTAACCAGGTTGTGTTCGGGGTAGTCTGTTTTGTAGTATTTGTCTCCGTCCAGATAGTCATCCAAAAAGCGGACAGCCTGTTCGTATGTTAAAAGTTTGGCTCCGAATGCAAGGGTCTCAACCTCTGATTTTTTAAGAAACATTCTGGTTTTATCCAGGAAGCCTTTAATAAAAGCTTTGGCAAGATTCATGTCCAGCTCAACATTTTTAATGTCTGCATCATCCTCTTTACCTGTGTTGGCGCCGCTTCGGATTGCATCTCCAACGTCGTAGCAAACATAGCCAGGCATCACTGTGTCAAGGTCTACCACACATAAAACCTCGTCATTTTTGTCAAAAAGTATGTTGTTGAATTTGGTGTCCTGGTGAACAACTCTTGTCGGTAGAATTCCTTTCTCGCCAAGATCGGCAATCATAAGAAAATCGTGACTTCTGTTAAGTAGAAAATCTACCTCTTTATTTACATCTTTAAGGCGTCCTGCCGGGTTAAGGGCGACTCTTCTGCGGAGGTTTTCAATTCTTACGGGAGTATTGTGGAAATTTGGAATCACTTCACAAAGTCTTTTGCCAGGGAAGTCTTTGAGATATTTATGGAACTGGCCGAATGCCCTTCCTGCTACCTCTGCCATCTCGGGATTCTCCATTTTGTCGTAGGAGTGGCTATCTTCAATGAAGAGAAAAATGCGCCAGTAGTCGCCGTTACTGTCCCAGTAGTAAAACTTGGAATTGTCTCCCACACCTACAGGAACCGGCGTTAGAACATGTCTTTCGAGATCCTGAATCCCTTTTAGAATAATCTTGTTGCGTATGTAGTCAGTTACCATTTTGATGTTGTACTGCAGACTTTCAACATCTCTGAAAACATTATGATTGATTTTCTGCAGCAGATAATTTGGATGTTTTGGGTCTTTCGTAACAACTTTCCAGGAATTGTTTATCAGCCCGCTGCTGAGCTCTTCAATTTCAAGAACAGGGTGTGGAAGGAGTCCTACAGCCACCATTTCTACCACACTCTTTGGTACATAGTTCATAAACAACAGATTAATTAGGTGATTAAATTTCAGTTATGTAAAAATACAATTTTTTGCTCAGATGTTAATTCATTTTGATTATTAATTCAAATAAAAGAGACCGGAAAAAATATTTTTTCCGGTCTCTTCGAGTATTCAGTCAAGCGGTCTCTTTGTAGAATATTTAGAATTTAATACCGAATGAGATACCAGCTCTTAGGCCTCCCCACATTCCATCAAAAGCGACACTTGCTCTGTTTGCAGTAACAGTAACAGTTTTGTCAATCAGTGGTATGTCTATGCTTTCAAGAGCATCTCTAATCTCATTTTGCGCCTCGGTTGACATTGGTGTTAATGAGTTGCCGATTAGTTCACCCTTGCTTTTACCTACGTGAGGTCCAAGAATCCACCAGTCAAGCACAAGATGTTTGCCTAATGCCCATTGAGCTCCAAACATTAATCCGAATGTATTTGCAGTATTTGATCCTTCCAGCGTTATTGTGTTTTCTGTTGGAGTAGGGCCTCCCTCTTCGTAAGTTACGCTTAAATTTTCTGCATTAAATTTTGCATATCTGTAGAAAGGAGCTATGTAAAAGCCTCTGCCATAGCCCTTTTTGCCAACATACCACCTTAGTTCCGGAGTAATTGCAGAGTGTGACATTGTAAGCTTGTTAAGCATATCTTCAACATCGGGGTCATTATCAGACATCTTGATAATGCTGTTTTTGAATGGCACATTACCTGATGGCATTGTTTTATATGAGATGGCCACAGATAATTTTTTTGTCAGCACTCTTTCATATTGAAATGAGTAGTTTCTTATTGGTATAGCAGTAAGGTTAATCTTAAAAAGATTCATCTGCTGTTTTACTTCATAATCTGTCTGATAGGCAGACCCGTAGAGGTTTACCTCTCTTTCTGATGCCGCCTGGGCACCGGCAAAAAGGGTAATACCAAAAAATAGAGTTAAGAGAAATATCTTTTTCATACTAATATGTTTAAGTCAACGAAATATAACAAAAAAATAGTTATTTTAATCTCCATATAATTTATTTTTATAAATTGTAAGTAAATTAAGAGGGTAAAAATATAAAACTTTAGTTATGAAATATCTGAAAATTATGTCATTGTGTGTATTTCCGTTGTTAAGTGTGTTTGGATGCAAGGTGAACGCGGGTGACCCGCTTAATATTATCCCAAAACCGGTATCAGTAAAAACTTTTGAGGGGTTTTTCAATATTAATGAAGCTACTGTTTTGCAGTACAATTTTGATATTGAGAAAGGTGCATTAATAATTGAAACTTTAACAACTCATCTTTCAGATTATTACAAAATGGAAAGTATTGCTCAGCAAGCTGCGAAAGGGAAGAGCAAAAATTCTATTTTTTTACAACTAAGTGACAATAAAAAAATAAATAAAGAGGGTTACAAATTAAAAGTCAACAAAAATGGTGTCCTGATTGAGGCATCTGATTTGAATGGTCTTTTTTACGGAGTACAGTCTCTAATACAGATGATGCCTTCAGAGAGCGGAGCAAGAGAGATTGTTGAGGTTCCTTTTGCTGTTGTTGAGGATTATCCGAGATTTGCCTGGAGGGGCCTTCATCTGGATGTGTGCCGCCACTTTATGCCTAAGGAATTTGTGTTTAAGTATCTTGATTTCATGGCAATGCATAAATTGAATACCTTCCACTTTCACCTTACCGAAGATCAGGGATGGAGAATTGAGATTAAGAAATACCCGCTTTTAACAGAGATAGGCTCTAAAAGGAAAGAGACTCTTATTGGCAGTGCCCGTACTTCCAAAGAGTATGATGGTATTCCGCACGAGGGCTTTTATACACAAGAAGATATTAAAGAGATTGTCAAATATGCTGCCGACCGCTTTATTACCGTAGTACCTGAAATCGAGATGCCGGGCCATGCCCTTGCTGCTCTGGCGTCATATCCTGATTTGGGATGTACAGGAGGCCCTTATGAAGTTTCAACAAGATGGGGAATCTTTCATGATGTGATGTGTGCCGGTAAGGAGTCAACATTTGAATTTCTTGAGAATGTTATGGCAGAGGTACTTGAGCTTTTCCCTTCGGAATATATTCATATTGGTGGAGATGAATGTCCTAAAACAAAATGGAAAGAGTGTCCTTTATGTCAGCAGAGAATTGCAGATGAGGGGTTAAAAGATGAACACGAATTGCAGAGCTACTTTATTCAGAGAGTGGAAAAGTTTCTGAATTCTAAAGGAAGAATACTTATAGGTTGGGATGAGATTCTGGAAGGAGGTCTGGCCCCAAATGCTGCAGTTATGTCATGGAGAGGTGAAGCCGGAGGAATTGAAGCTGCCAAACAGAAACACAATGTAGTTATGTCACCCGGAACTCATTGTTATCTTGATCATTATCAGGCAGATCCAAAAACACAGCCGTTGGCAATAGGTGGTTTTACTCCTTTGGATAAGATATACGCTTATGAGCCTGTGCCTGATTCACTGACAGTTGAGGAGGCTAAATACATAATGGGTGCTCAGGGTAATGTCTGGACAGAGTATATGAAAACCAGCGACCATGTTGAGTATATGGTTTATCCGCGTGCTGCAGCGCTGGCAGAGGTTGTATGGAGCCCTAAGGGTGAGCGTGATTATAATGAATTCTTAGAGAGACTGAGGGTTTTGACCCTTAGATATGATTTTTATAAATTAAACTACGCCAAAGTGGCTTTTGAACAGCCTGTTGAGTAGTGAACTCTTTTTAGTTGAAATTTGTTTATAAAAGAGATGAATTACATTTTTACAATTTACTCTCTTCTCTTTCTGATTTCGAGCATGGTATCGTTTGGGCTTGCCATCATAGCCTGGAAAAGAAAGAGAGAGAGGGGCACTTCTGAACTTGCATGGCTGATGCTTTTTGCAGGGTTATGGTCATTTTTTGTAATATTCGAAACAGCATCTCCTACACTAGAATTAAAGATTTTCTGGTCAAAAGTTGCCTACGTGGGAGCACTGACCACTCCTGTCCTCTACCTGATTTTAGTTCTAAGGTTTGTGGGTAAGGACAAGTACCTTACTGTGAAATATCAGATTGCATTATGGGTGGTTCCATTTATTACCTTTATCCTAACTCTGACCAATGATTATCATGGGCTTGTATGGACAGGCTATGCTCCAATATCTCCATCGACAAATCTAACACAGTACTATCATGGAATAGCATACTGGATAGGCAATGTGATGTACAATTATATTTTGTTGATTATAACATCTGCCTATTTACTCACCTTCATTTTTGAGAGAATGTCCACATTTCGGACACAAGGATTATATCTTTTAGTTGGATCGTTGTGCCCATGGGTTGCCAGCGTCTTTTATATTACAGCAAAGAATCCTGTTCCCGGACTTGACCTTGTTCCTCAAAGTATGGTTTTCAGTGGAATTCTGTTTACTATCGCTATCTACAGAAATCGTTTTCTCGATCTTATTCCAGTTGCAAGAGAGACTCTTTTTGAAACTTTGGGAGAGGGAATAATTGTGCTGGATACCAATAACAGAGTACAGGATATAAATAATACCGCACGTACCTTTCTTGGCATAGATTCAAAAAACATTACAGGAGCTAATATTGATAGTGACTTTGTGAAGGTTAAAAGTATTGTTGCTGCAATTTTAAGTGACCATCCAGATTCGCGCCTGGATGTATCGGGCAGGCTTGGGGTAAATTCGTACCTGATCTTAAAGAAAAAATTAAAAGATTATCCCGGAAGCAAGCTTGTCATTATCAGAGATATTACCAATGACATTTTAAAGGAGAAGCAGATTAAATTAAGTAATGAAAATTACCAACAGCTTTACAATATGTTCAGAATGATGTCAGATAATATGCAGGACATGTTGTGGGCAAAAGATCTTGAAAAGAGATACATATTTGTAAATAATTCTATTTGTAATAATTTTCTATTTGCATCAGACATTTCTGAGCCTATTGGCAAGACTGATAAGTATTTCTTTGACAGGGAGTTTGCTGCCAATCCCGGGAAAAAGCAGTGGCATACTTTTGGAACAACCTGCAGCGATTCCGATCAGGTAATTATTGATACCGGAGAACCTGCCAGATTTGAGGAGGAGGGCTATCTGCGAGGGAGGTATTATGTAATGGATGTCAACAAAGCCCCAATTTTTGATTTATCGGGCAAGATGATTGGTGTTGTTGGAAGTGCAAGAGAGATTACTCAGGAGAAGTTAAATAAAGAGGAGCTTGTCATTGCCAAGAAGAAAGCAGAGGAGAGCGATACTTTAAAATCATCTTTCCTTACCAACCTCAGTCATGAAATCAGAACTCCAATGAACTCGATAACAGGCTTTCTCGAACTGCTTCAATCCAAAGATATCAATATTGATGAACAGCAAACCTACATTGAGCAACTCAAGAAAAGCAGCGGAAGGATTCTATCAACTCTTAACGACATCATTGAAGTTTCGAAAATTGAAGCCGGACAGATACAACTTGAGGAGAACAATGTTAACCTCAATGAAATTTTGGACTATTTTGTAAACAAGTACATCTCAGAAGCCACCGAAAGAGGTGTGGAGTTTATAGTTGAAAAGGGACTTGACAATAATCAGGCATTTATTATTACAGACAGAACCAAGCTCATTTCAATTCTTAATAATCTTGTAAAGAACTCAATAAAGTATACATACAGCGGGTATATAAAAATTGGTTACAGGCATAATGAGGAGGTAATTGATTTTTATGTCGAGGATACAGGGATAGGAATCCCAAAAGAGCGTCAGGAGATTATTTTCTATAGATTCGTTCAGGCAGAACAAAGTTTAACCAGGCCATACGAGGGATCGGGAATAGGGTTGTCGATTGTTAAGGCATATACCGAACTTATGGGCAATGGTATTAATTTGATTTCAGAACCGGGTAAAGGGAGTAAATTTTATTTTTCACTTAATTACAAACCGGTTGTTTTTCCTAATTAAATTTTAGCTTTTTGAGGTCTGCTATAATGATTATACATTTCAAGTGTAATTATTGTCATTTATAACATTCATTAATACAGTAGTTTAGCCAGCCGTGTTTTAACTTTTATTATATTTACAATTCATAACATATTTATTCATATATTGGAGCCAAAATGAATTAAAGGATGAACAATTTTTCTATAGGTAATTTGAACCTTTCGGTACCAATTGTACAAGGCGGAATGGGTGTTGGAATTTCATTGTCGGGACTTGCTGCAGCAGTCGCCAATGAAGGAGGTGTAGGAGTTATATCTTGTGCAGGAATAGGTCTTCTGTACAAAGAGAAGTCTAAAGACTATTTTGAAGCCTCAATTATAGGATTAAAAGAGGAGATACGTAAGGCTAAGGAGAAGGCAAAGGGAGTTATTGGTGTGAACATTATGGTAGCACTTACAGATTTCTCCGATATGGTTAAAACAGCAATTGCCGCAAAAGCGGATATTATTTTTGCAGGAGCAGGTCTTCCGATGGATCTTCCCTCATTTCTTAAAAAAGACAGTACAACAAAACTTGTTCCTATTGTTTCGTCGGTAAGAGCAGCAATGATTATTTGCGAAAAGTGGATTAAAAACTATAACTATGTTCCTGATGCAATTGTACTTGAAGGGCCAAAAGCCGGAGGACATCTTGGTTTTAAATCTGAGCAGATAACAGATGAGCATTTTTCACTTGAAGAGATCCTTCCTGATTTGGTATCACATATAAAGACATTGGAAGAGACTCATAACCGTAAAATTCCAATAATAGCCGGAGGAGGTATTTACGATGGAAAAGAGATGAAGAAAATACTGGATATGGGTGCCTCTGCAGTTCAAATGGGAACCATATTTGTTACAACAGAGGAGTGTGATGCATCACTTGAGTTTAAAAACAGCTATATAAAAGCTCAGGAAAAAGACATTGAGATTATTAAAAGTCCTGTTGGGCTACCCGGAAGAGCTATCGGCTCCCGTTTTCTTGACAGGGTAAAAAGTGGTCTTGAAAAACCTGCAAAATGTAATTTTCATTGCATAAAAACATGTGACTATACCAAGAGCCCCTATTGTATAATTATTGCTTTATATAACGCTTTTCGTGGTAATTTTAACAGAGGGTATGCTTTTTGCGGTAGTAATGCATATAAGGCTGAAAAAATTATGACCGTTAAGGAGACTATCAAACTTTTGATGGATGACATGAAAAAATAGGCATTTAACTGAAGTCAAAACTATATATCTATCATAAATTCAGCTCTATAAATAATTTTAATCTCCTCAGAGAAAAATAAATTGTAATAATAAGTAATTATTGCATATCTTTGAGCCACATTTTTTAATATAACATGAATAAAGGAACAGTAAAATTCTTCGATGAGACCAAAGGTTTTGGTTTTATTAAAGACGAAAATTCAGGAACGGATTACTTCGTACACGTAACCGGTCTTAAGTCGAAAATCAAAGACAATGATCAAGTAACATTTGATCTGGAACAAGGTAAAAGAGGTTTAAACGCAGTAAATGTAAAATTAGCGTAGCAATTTATCACTGAAAAGTAATATTATATAACTCTTTTCAAACCAAATTATTGAAAAGCCCCGGTTTACCGGGGCTTTTTATTTTATCTTATGGTTGATTTCTGAATTTTCTTGTGTGGCTCAAGATAAAGTGGAAGTGCTGCCGAGCCGTACCAATTATAAAGATCTGCATCAAGAACTTTAGAATTAACCGCAGGGTCAGTTGATAGTATGTTTCGTGCCTCCAAAGTGTCTTTAACATTCAGGATAAAAATGCCTCTGTAACTGTTACCGTTCTTTCCGAGAGGTCCTGCAACGATTAGTTTCCCGGCTTCAGAAAGGACCGCCATATTTCTCATATGACCTCCAAATAATGAGTCAAGCTCTTTTTTGTCTGTTGTTTTGTTGCTGCCTGTTTTTAGTATAACCAAAACATAGCTTTTCATGCCGTATTCATCTGCTCCCAACTCTTTTGCAAGCTTCTCGTCATATTGACCAATTGTGTTCTGTGCAGACAAGAATATTGGAGTAATGAGCAAAAAGATGATGATTATTGTTGATTTGATTGATTTTTTCATACAACAAGGTTTTAAGCTATAAATATTAAGTTAGATTATAAAGAGGCAGAGTGAAAATGAAATCACTTCCTTTGCCCTTTTCGCTCTCAACCCAAATTTTTCCACCATTAGCTTGAGTAAACTCTTTGCAAATTACCAATCCCAAGCCTGAACCTTGTTCACTCTCGGTTCCAGAGGTTGAATGGTGAGAGCCTATTATCCACAATGATTCAATTATTTCAGGATCAATTCCTACACCTGTGTCGGATATCCTGATTTCTGAAAAATTATTGTTTAATGATGTGTTTATTTCAATTGTGCTGTCTCTGTAAGAGAATTTTATTGCGTTGGATACCAGATTCCGCATTATTGTTTTAACCATGTTCTTGTCACAAAACAGCTCTGAGCTGTTAGTGTCAGAAAAGCGAATTGAAATATTCTTCTTTTCTGCCTGAACCAAGAGTGACTCTGAGACTTCACTCCAAATCTCACTAAGGTTGGTGCGAGTTGGTGTGTATGTAATTTTCCCAAGTTGTGATCGTGACCATAAAAGCAGATCTTCAAGTAGTTTGAAAGTCGTATTACCCGATGTGTTCATCATCTCGACAATCTCCTCAACCTCTGCCGGCTCCATTGTTCTGAGATTTGATTGTAAATACTCTGTAAAACCTATGATTGTTGTAAAAGGATTCTTAAGGTCGTGGGCAATAATGGAGAAAAACTTGTCCTTGGTTGCATTGGCTTCATTAAGCTCTTTTACTGTGCTGTTTAGCTTTACCAGTGTCTCCTCCAGTACTCGTTTCTCTTTAATAAGTTGCCTTTGAAGGTTGCCAATTTCCCTGTTTAGGTTATGCATCATTAGATTCTGCTGCATTAACTGTTCAGAGTCAACACCTCCGATTATCAGAATAGAGTCATCTTTTCTGTAAACACTTGCCATTATTGATGAGTTAATGGAAGAGTAATTGCCAAATGTGATGTACCCTTTATACACATTGCAATATGGGCAAACGTTTTTGGAAAGCTTCTCAAATGTGGGATTGAGTAAACTGTCGGCAGGTTCTAAATCTCTAAAGAGTACCTTGATGGCATTGTTGGCAAATATGAGTTCCCCATCTTTTTTGAAGATAGCAATACATAGAGTATTACTTTCAAGAATACTTGATTCTAACTCACTCTTCCAATTTTCCAGGTCAAATTTATTCAGGTTGTCTGATGGAAACATATACCATTCTGTTTAAAAGGAAGTTTAGTGCAATTTATTATTGATTATGAGGCTCTTGATTTTTTTAAAAACTCTTCAAGTGCGTAGAGGTCCTTTATATACATTATGTTGGGGTACTTCTTGACGATCTCTTTGTTATTATCTCTAAGTCCCTGTCCTCCGGTAATAATTATGAGATTTGGATACTTGTCTCTGATGGTCTCAATCAACTTCTCTAGAGAGTTTAAGTGATAATTGATGCTTACAGAGACAGCGAGAATATTGGGTTTGACAGTGTCAATAAAGTTCACAAGATCATCCAATGGGTTATTGGCGCCAAGATAATGGACATTAAATCCCGACATTTCGAAAATGTCAGAGACCATTTTGATCCCTATCTGGTGAACTTCATTTTCAACAGATGCTGCAACAACTGTTTTGTTGGTTTTAATTTGGAAAATGATTCTGGAGTACTGTTCATTCAGAACAGATTCCACGATTGCACTTGCAAGATGTTCCGATGCTACGCTTATTTGCCCGCTCTCCCATAAATCTCCAACCTTGTAAAGAGAATCGCGTATTACCTTTTCGTAGATATCTTCTACAGTGCAGCCTCTATCTGACAACTCCGTGATAATGGCCGACCCTCTGTTTCTGTCTCCTGCAAGTATTGCAGAGAGAAAAGATTTTTGATAAACTGAATAATCCATAGTCTTTATATCCCTTTATAAAGTTAAGAATTAATCTTGGGTTAGGACTCATTTAAATACACTTCTGCATAACATAGTCATCCATGAAGAAGCCGTTTCCTATGGGAATCTTCTCCTCCCTGATAATATCAAAGCCCAATCTTTTATAAAAAGTTATAGCCGGGTTGTTTTTATTTACGTTCAAAAACAGGTTGTGTTCATTGCAGGATATTGCAATCTCTTCAATTTTATTAATTAAAGCTAAGCCTGCACCCTCTCCCTGATGGTTGGGGAGTATATATATTTTGTGAATTTTGGTTCTGTTTTCTCCTGAATAGTTTAGTTCGTATGAGGCATAACCTATACAAACATCACTGCCGGAACTCTCCTGCAGAAATGCGAGTAAAAACCGGTGACCATTTTTGATTGTCTGATTTTTTAGTGAATCTGTGCTGTACATCATATCCAGCATATAGGAAATTTGCCCGGGAGATAGTATGGCTGAAAAGGTATTCGGCCATGTCTTTTGGGCAATCTCCTGTATAATGGGGAAATCAGCCTCAGATGCATTTCGGATGTGAATCATACGAATGTATTTATTCACAAATTTAATGAAGAATTATCGAATAATCTTTACATTAAATGCATTCATTCCTCTCTGTCCTCTCTCTATTTCAAAGGTGACCATGTTGTTTTCCTGAATATCTTCAAGAAGACCGTTTGCGTGAACAAAAAATTTCTCCTGAGTTTCCATCTCTTTGATAAACCCAAAACCTTTTGAAGTGTTGAAAAATTCAACTCGTCCCTTTCTGATGGGATCTTTTTCTTCATTTTCTCTTCTTGGGATAGAGACCTCAATTTTTGCTGCGTCAACTTTGTGTTTCTTTGTGGGATCGGGAGGTGTGTTTGTCAGCATTCCGTTTTCGTCTACAAAAGCAATCATGTCGTCAAATCCGCCACCTGGGGCGTTTGCTTTTCTATCTTCTTTCTTTTGCTGTTTTTCAACTCTTTTACTAAGTCTTTTTTTTTCTTTTTCTCTTTTGTTAAATGTTACTTGTGATTTTGCCATTAAGTGATATGATAAAATGATATAAACCGATCACTTTGACCGGTTTGGGATGTTGTAAATATACATTAATCAGGGATACGTAAGGTATATGACAGTATTCCGTTTTGCAAAGGTACAAATAAATATTTGTAATGGTTTGAATTGAACGTGATATTCTTAAATTTGTAGGAATCTATTATATTTTAAACTGTTCTACCAATAAATAATAACATATGAAAAAAACACTCCTTTTAACATTGTTTATAGCTGTTGCAACTCTTGGTTGTATTTATGCCGGAAATCCCGGCACTGTGAAGCCTCTGAATGAGAGCCTGCTTTTGAGATTCCCTGATATTCACGGTGAAAATATTGTATTCACTTATGCAGGAGATCTGTATATATCCTCAAATAACGGAGGGGTAGCCAGAAGACTAACCTCGCATATTGGTTATGAGATGTTTCCTAAATTCTCTCCTGATGGAAAAATGATTGCCTTTACAGGTCAATATGATGGTAATACTGAGGTTTTTGTTATACCTGTTGAAGGTGGAGAACCCAAAAGGCTTACTTATACTCCAACCCTTTCAAGAGATGATGTTGGTGACAGAATGGGTCCCAATAATGTTGTAATGGACTGGACACCTGATGGTAAAAACATTCTTTACAGGACAAGATCCTTTTCATTTAATGATTTCACCGGACAGTTGATGACTGTTCCTGTAACTGGAGGTTTATCTTCTCCTGTACCGCTAAAAAATGGAGGATTCGCCAATTACTCTCCCGATGGGAAACATCTGGCATACAATTATATCTTCAGAGAGTTCCGTACATGGAAGAGATATGCAGGCGGTATGGCCGACGATATAAGAATCTTCAATTTTGATACTAAGTTATCCGAAAAAATAACCGATAACGTTAATCAGGATGTATTTCCAATGTGGTCGGCAGATGGCGGCAAACTCTACTACATTTCGGATAGAAATAGTTTTATGAACCTTTACGAATATGATCTTAAATCAAAAAATACAGTTCAACTTACTCATTACAATGAGTATGACATAAAATTCCCATCTACCGGAGGTGACTACATAATCTACGAAAATGGTGGCTATCTGGTAAAATTCAATACTAAAACACAAAAGGAGGAGAGATTACAAATATTCATTGCCAACGATGTAAACTACTCTCGTCCGGAATGGAAGGATCTTTCGAAAAGTGTTCGTTCATACTCTTTGTCACCAAATGGAGAGAGAATTTTGGCAACAGCCCGTGGAGATATTTTTTCAATCCCTTCAAAAAGTGGTGTTACATATAATCTCACAAACTCAAGCAACGCCAACGACAAAGGGGCTGACTGGGCTCCTGACGGAAGTGGTTATGCCTATATCTCAGATAAAGAGGGTGAGTTTAATATCTATTATTATGACAACAGAACCGGAAAAGAGAAGAAGCTCACCAATATTAAGGGATATATCTTCGGTTTTGAATGGTCTCCTGACTCAAAGAAAATTCTTTGGAGCGAAAAGAGAAACACTCTAAATCTTTTGGACATTGCATCAGGAAAGAATATTGTAATTGAGCAATCCGGAATAAGCCCAATTAATGACTACAATTGGGCTCCAAATTCGGCTTATATTGTATATACCCGTCCCGGCAAACAACTGAGTACGTTGATGGTATACGATGTGAAAGAGGGAAAGAAGATTCAAATAACCGATGAGTGGTTTTCGTCATTTGCCGGTAACTTCAGCAAAGAGGGGAATCATCTTCTTTTTGTCTCAAACAGAACATTCAACCCAACTTACAGCAACACCGAATGGAATCATGCTTATACCAATATGAGCAAGATATATGTTTTGCCCCTGACAAAGGATGCATTAGTCCCTTTTGCTGCAAAAAATGACACAGTTGCCATTGTTAAGCAGGAGTCGCCCACTGAGACCCCTAAGGTTGCAGTAACCCCTTCAAAACAGGCATCACAGGTAAAACAGGCATCACCGCCAAAGGCAACTATTCAGGTTTACAATTTTGATAATATTCCTGCCAGGATTATTGAGCTGCCCGTAGCTCCGGCTTCATACAATAACCTTCATATGATAGGAAATCTAGTCTATTACAATTCCAGAAGAGGAACCAATATTTATGATCTGGAAGCAAAAAAGGAGACAGATCTGGGAGCTCAGATTATTTTCAGTCATGGTTATAAAAAGGCACTTGCTGTATCGGGTCCCGGAACAAATATTCAGGTTATTGATGTTCCTAAGGCAGCTGTAACTGTCAATAAACCTGTTTCACTTGCCGGAGTTAAAAAACTTGTGAATTATAAAGAGGAGTGGATGCAGATTTATAACGAGACATGGAGACAGATGAGAGACTTTTTCTATGCAAAGAATATGCATGGAGTAAGCTGGGATGAGGTTTATAAGAGATACGCAGTTTTGGTTCCCCATGTTAATCACCGTACAGACTTAACCTATCTGATAGGTGAGATGATTGGCGAGCTGAATGTAGGCCATGCCTATTCACAAAACGGAGAGAAGCCCGAGCCGCAAAGAATACAAACCGGGTTACTTGGGGCCCGTTTCTCTAAGGATAAATCGGGATTCTTTAAAGTTGATAAAATTATTGAAGGAGAAAACTGGAGTAAAGGGACAACATCACCTCTTACTGTTCAGGGAGTTGAGGTTAAAGAGGGTGATTATATTATTGCCGTTAATGGCACAAACTTATCTTCCTTTAATGATATTTACGAAACTCTTGCCGGAACTGTAGGTTCTGTTGTAGAGCTTCAAGTTAATAGTAAACCTGAAGTAGTCGGCTCAAGAAAGGTATATGTAGAGCCTATTGCCGACGAATCATCACTATATTACTTCAACTGGGTTCGTAATAATATTAAAAAGGTATCAGAGGCAACAAACGGTGAGGTCGGGTACATTCATATTCCTGATATGGGAGTTACGGGACTTAACGAGTTTGTTAAGCACTATTATCCACAATTGGGTAAAAAAGCTCTTATTATTGATGATAGAGGTAACGGTGGAGGCAATGTCTCTCCAATGATTATTGAGCGCTTGCAAAGGACAATAACATTCTTTACAATGCATACAAATCAAAGCGAGGGTTCATTAAACCCTGTGGGTACATTTGACGGGCCTAAAGTTCTGTTAGTAAACGAGTACTCTGCTTCGGATGGAGACCTGTTTCCATACAGATTCCAGAAAAATGGTCTCGGTACAGTTATAGGAAAACGTACATGGGGAGGAGTTGTTGGTTATAGCGGGTCTATTCCGGTAGTTGATGGAGGTTCTATTGTTACTCCATCTTATGCCCCTTTTGCTGCTGATGGCAGTGGTTGGATTATCGAAGGTGAGGGAGTCTCTCCGGATATCGAAATCTCTAACGATCCATATAAGGATTATATGGGAGATGATGAGCAACTTAACAAGGCAATTGAGGTTATCATGAGCAAAATGAAAGAGTACAAATATCTTCCTCCTATGATCCCTGCGTTCCCTGATAAAAGTTCAGGTAAATAGGGTACTGATTAAAATTAACAAAAAAGCAGCTTCCGGAGTGGAAGCTGCTTTTTTTTCAGAAAACTGCGCTGCAGCCTATGCAATTGAAACTATGAATTTGAAACTACTTTAATTTAATTTAACCCCCACAAACTGCAGCGAAGTCTCATGATTTTTGCGGAACCCAAACTTAGATAATAAAATTCATGGTTGCTTCTGTCGCGGGCGTTGTTATAAATTGTTTCGTTTCAGTAGCTTTTAAATAGCAGTAGTTTAGTTGATTAAAAAAATCTTGTCGCAAAATGTTTCAGGAATTTGTGTCGGATGCATCATCATTTTGCTGAATTTTTTTATGAATTCTTCCCTTTAGTGAGCGTATGCTTGACTGAGTTGTGTTTAAAAAATCACCTATTTCCTGATTGGTAAAACCGTCTTCACTCAGAATATAAATGAGCTTTTCATAGTCGGTAAGCCTGTCCATATTGGGAAGGTGAGAGTACATATCCATGAACTCATCTCGTGATGTTATTGATGCGAGTGCACTCCGGGTCATTAAATTTGCCTGGTCAATAACAGAATTAAGACTATCGAAGGTTTCGGATGAAACCCTTCTGCACCTGAGAGCCTCTTTGTAAACGCTGTCAATAAGCTGAGGCAATACAAATGAGGTGGTTTTGCATATTTCAGAAGTGATCCACAATCTTCTGTTATCCTGTTTAAAGTGAACCTTATCTTTTACGGCCAGAACAGCTTTGCGGTGATGTTTTTTTAAAAGCCGCATTAAAATGTAAACTGTGGCCAGAGAGAGGATTGTTGCCAGTATTAAGATGAATATGAGGATGGTTCTCTGGTTTTTAAGAGATTTGATAATTGCCTCTTTGCTCTTGATGTCATATTTTCTCTCTATCTCTGTTACCCTTTCCTGAGAAAATTTTGTAAATGCCTTAATATAAATGCCATATGCTTTTTTGTAATTTTCCCAGGCCTCTTTATAAATTCCTCTGTCAGAGTATTGATCTGCAAGGTATCTGTAGTAAAAATGGGCGTTTATTGATACGGAATCTTTAATTGCCGCAACAGAAAGTTTACTGTAGTGCATTGTGCTGTCAAGATTTCCCTGACGTTTAAAATTTGCAGCAACAAGATAATGTAATTGTGAATAGTTAACATCAAGTTTTGCTTTTTGAGCAATATTCATTGTCTTTTTGAGATACTCTATGGAAATAGTGTAGTCTGATTTTGCAGTATGATAGTAATATAGAGCATGGTTCATGTTATAAAAAAGGAAGGGGGGTAAATCAGTCTCGTCGGCAAAATAGATTAGCTGTGCTAGTGCATCTGAATATTGTTTTTGCCCGAAATGTATCCAGAACATTTCAAGCCTGCCGTTAAAAAGGGTTATTTTGTTGGCAGCCTTGCTACTCATTTCAATAGATTTATGTATGCTTTTAGCAGCCTCTTCTCTGTTACCTCTTGCGCGATACAATCTTCCCATATAAAGGTTGAGTGTTCCCCCAAGGTTATAATCTTTGATACCATTTCTGTTGTACAGGTTTTCGGCATCCCTTATCAGTACATATGCAGTGGAATCGTTTCTGTTTGAGTTGAACAGAGATATACCGTTAAATAACAGTGCTCTTGTATAATTATAAGTATCCTCTCTTGAGCGAAACAGTTCTGCGTGAATAAGTATTGATGTGTCCGGTTCTGATTTGCCGTTAAGAAACTCGTATGATATTTTTCTAATGAGTTTTGAATAGGTTCTGTTTTCTTCATTAAGAATCATATTGTCGATTCTGTTCAATGAATCAAGCACATCACCCGGAGAGGTGTAAATCAGTTTATCCAGATTTGTTAGTCTCTGATTGATTAATTTCTGGGATCCGTTCTCTTTCACAGAAGTACATGAAACCAGAAATGCGGCAAGCAAAAATACCAGGATCTTTTTCATTTCAATTTATTAGTTAATGCAAATATAGCTATTTGCCAGTATCTCGGCTTCATAAAGGTACCCACGCCCGAAAATATTGAGATGGTTAAGGATATGATACAATTTGTAGATATTTATCCTTGACTCCCATCCTGGTTTTAATGGGTATTCAGTGCGATACGAATCATAGAATTTTTGAGGAAAACCACCAAAGATCATGGTCATAGCCAGATCGGCCTCTCTGTGTCCGTAATAGACAGCCGGGTCAATTATTACTGCCTCTCCTTCCGGGCCACACAGATAGTTTCCACTCCACAGGTCTCCGTGAAGAAGAGATGGGGGCTCTTCACTATCTTGTAATATTTTGCTTAGGCTCTTTTCCAGGTTATTGATTCCATTTGTAAGAGATTTGGAGGCATACCCGTTTTTCTCAGCCATTCTGTATTGGAACATTAATCTTTTATTAATGTAAAACTCACACCAGGTTGTCTTTTCGCTGCCGGTTGCAATGTTTTTCTGAACGCTCTCTCCTATAAAATTGTCTTCAAAAAATCCGAACTCAGATGCTGATTCTTTATGCATCATTGCAAACGACTTACCGAAATTTTCAAAAAAAATATTGGAGTATATTCCTCTTTCGATTAACTCTGTAATTATGAAATTGTGGGTGCAACATGCAACCCGGGGTACTCTTATTTTGCCTGATTTAGCAATCTCTTGTATTCCGTTTGCTTCACAGTAAAACCTTTTGCTTTTGGGTCCGTATTTTATAAAATATCTTTTACCTCCCTCTGTAGTGATAATATGGTTTCCAATGTACAGATTATCAAAACTTAATGGGTGGTTTACTAAAGATTCACCAAGCAGTTTTTCTATTTCTTCCTTATATATCATACGCAAATTTGCTAAAAAATTGTTATTTTTGGATTATCAATCTTTTAATATGAATTTAAGAATATTTAGATATACCGCTCTTATTCTGATAACTGCGGCCGTGGCGTTGATTAGCTCCTGCGAAAAAAATCCCTTCAATAAAGATGATTACAGAAAGGTTATAATACTGTATATGGCTGCCAATAATAATTTGAGCAGTTATGCAGAACAAAACATTTCAACCTTGAAGGGTGGTTTTATTCCCGATAAAAACAGCAGAGACATTCTTGTTGTATATGCTCATCTGGCCGGCAGTAATCCTAAACTCACCAGGCTTTATAAAGAGAGTGACGGAACAGTTGTTGAAGACCCTGTTGCTGCCTACGAAGACCAGAACTCGGCTAATGGAGATGTTCTTAAAGCTGTTCTCAATAAGATTAAAACAATTTTTCCGGCTCGTGAATATGGGCTTATTTTGTGGTCACATGCAACAGGTTGGTTACCACAAGGATATTACAATTCTACATTTCAGGGTACATATTTTGAAG
Organism: Rikenellaceae bacterium; assembly: GCA_003542575.1. Taxonomy (GTDB): domain Bacteria; phylum Bacteroidota; class Bacteroidia; order Bacteroidales; family UBA932; genus Bact-08. The sequence goes on from DPKJ01000009.1 coordinate 102,253, forward strand.
ACCCTTATGCCGGAATTGTAAAAAGCTTTGGAGAGGACAGAGGTGTTGAAATGGAGATTAAGGAGCTAAAGTCTGCACTTCCATATCACTTCAATTTTATAATATTTGACTGTTGTTTTATGGGTGGTATTGAGTCTATTTATGAACTTAAAGACAAAGCGTCCTATATCGTTGCATCACCTACTGAAATTCTCGCAAATGGATTTCCATACAGAGACATAATGAACCCACTGTTCCAGTCAAAGTCAAATCTTGAGGAGGCTTGCAGACTCTTTTACGAATATTATAACTCTCTTTCCGGTGTACATCAATCTGCTACAATTGCTCTGTACAAGACAGATCAGCTTAAGCAGTTGTCAAATGTTACAAAAACAATTTTTAACAGCCACCGTGATAAAATTGCAACTTTAAACATGGGCAATATCCAGCCATATTTTCGTCTTAATAAAAGATGGTTTTGGGATCTTGGAGATTTAATTGAGGCGATAGCCACACCCTCTGAATACCAGAATTTTAACACTGCTCTCAATAATGTTGTTGTAGCAAAATGGAATACCGAGTATTTTATTGACATAAAAATCGAGAAATTCTCAGGCATAAGTACCTATATCCAAAATCCTTCGAACTCATTCCTTGATACATTCTACAAGGGATTTGACTGGAATTTTGATGCAGAGATGATTAAATAAATTCTGTGTTGCAGGGGTGCGATTTTTTTGTATCTTTGCGACCTCTAAAAAAGGAAACTTTTTTGGTGCAATGGGATCCGGTTGGTTCCGGGTTGAGTAACACATTTTAAATTATTATTATGAAGTCAATTTCGTTGAAAGGTAGTTCAAGAGAGATTACCAAAAAAACCGCTATCAAGGCGATGAGAAGAGAGGGTCAGATACCATGCGTACTTTATGGACCTGAAATCAAAAACATCCATTTTGCTTTGTCAGACAGAGATCTGATGCTGATTCTTAACACTCCTAACTCTTACATCGTAAATCTTGATATTGACGGTAAAACTTATGACGCAGTATTTCACAGTGCTCAGTTTCATCCGGTAACTGATGAACCTCTTCACATAGACTTCCTGGCTGTCTCAGAAACAAGGCCGGTTGTAATTAATGTGCCGGTTGTTATCAAAGGTAATTCTGATGGTGTACGTCAGGGTGGTAAACTCATTCTTACAACAAGAAAGGTTAAAATTTCAGCCGCTTTAAAAGATCTTCCCGATAATATTGATATCGACATTACAGACCTTAAGATTGGTAAATCAATTGTTGCAGGTGATATTAAACTTGAGAAGATTCAGGTTCTTACTCCAAAAACAACAATCATCTGCTCTGTTAAGATGACACGTGCTGCCATTGGAGCTGCTGCTGCCGCTGCTTCTGCTGCAGGTAAATAGTAAATTATAGAGTATGAGCTATCTGATTGTCGGTTTGGGAAACATCGGAATAGAATATGCTGATACTCGTCATAATATCGGTTTTTTAGTATTGGATGTCTGGTCTCAGGCATCCAATATTATTTTTGAGAGTGGCCGTTACGGAAGTATTGCCGAATTAAGATATAAGGGGCGGAAAGTTATTCTTCTAAAGCCTTCTACCTATATGAATCTAAGTGGTAAAGCGGTAAGCTACTGGATGCAAAAAGAGAAAATTCCTCTTGAAAATGTTCTTGTAATAGTAGATGATCTTGCACTCCCTCTTGGAACATTAAGAATGAGAAAACAGGGGAGTGACGGAGGCCACAACGGTTTGAGAGATATCACTGAAACTCTCGGAACATCAAATTTTACCAGAATAAGACTTGGAATAGGAGACAATTTTTCTAAAGGGAGGCAGGTAGATTATGTTTTGGGCAGTTGGAGTGAATCGGAGAGAAAACTTCTGCCGGAAATCTGCGATAAGACACGCGATGCCGCTTTATCATTTGTCACAATAGGTCCGGATAGAACAATGAATTTTTTCAATACAAAATAAGATTCACAGTGCTTTTTAATGAGCAGGCTAGACAAATATCTTTGGGCTGTAAGAATTTTCAAAACCAGAAGCGAAGCTGCTGATGCATGCAAGGGCGGGAGGGTTAAAGTTAATTCTACAGAAGCTAAACCTTCAAGAGAGGTTAAGCCGGGTGATTTAATTGATTTAAGAAGGGTAAATGTCAATTATAAATACAAGGTTATTCAACAGTTGGAAAACAGATTGTCTGCCAAACTTGTTCCTGAGTATATTGAAAATATAACTCCTCAGGAGGAGCTGGATAAACTTAACGCACCCAAAGAGAGCATTTTTATTTATCGACAGAGGGGCACAGGCAGGCCTACCAAGAAAGAGAGAAGAGACATAGATGATCTTCTGGATCAATATGATCCGAATGACCAACAGGTCTGAAATTTCGGTTTTTCTATACTTTGGCAGTTATCTCAAGTAGTGTACATTTTCCCTTAATAGAGTACTCGCCCATCTGGGCAGGAATCAGAATAACCTCTCCTTTTTTAATAGATTCAGACGAAATCCCATTCATCACGGTAGCATCACCCTGAGCGCAGAAATAGATAACAAAACTCGGAAATATATAGCTCATATTTCTGTAGGTATCGGTAATGTCTATCCGTTTGATTTTAAAGTATGGATTCTCTGCTGAGCCACCCTTAAAAATGACTTTGGATGTGTCAAGCTTCTCGTAATCAATGCAGTCAATGGCCAAATCGATGTGCATCTCCCGTGCTGTTTTAGGGTTGTGTTCTCTTCCCCAGTCGTAAACCCTGTATGTGACATCTGAAACCTGCTGTACCTCAGCTACTAAAATTCCTCCTGTTGCTGCGTGCAGTGTACCTGGTTTAATGTAGATGATATCTCCCGGAACAGGTTTGATAACATTTAGTGCGTCTACAATTGTCTCATCGTTGCATTTGTCGTAAAACTCCTGTGCGGTAAGGTGACGATTCAGTCCAAGATATACTTTGGCATCCGGGGATGCATCAAGTATGTACCAACACTCTGTTTTTCCGTAGCATTGGTGTCTTTCAATTGCTATTTCGTCATCGGGATGAACCTGTAGCGAAAGACTCTCTTTTATGTCAAGTATTTTAATTAAAAGAGGAAACTCGTTCCCGTATTTTTCATATATACCATCTCCCACTAAATCTCCAAGATAGGTCTCTATCAGGTCATTAATGTCATTCCCTTCAAGAAATCCGTTGGATATGTATGAGATATCATCCTGAACCCCACTCAGCTCCCAACTTTCACCAATTATGGCATCTCCGTTGTACTCTTTACCCGGCATTGTTTTTATGCTGTCTCCGCCCCAAACTCTCTCTTTAAGAATTGGGCTGAATTTTAAGGGATATAGTTTTGTCATAGTATTTGTTCATTAAGTATAGAACTAGTGCTGTATATATGAATGCCGCAATATATGAAATATAGTACCACATTCCGGGAATCAGATCGTAAAAACCTGTCTCTGCCGGTAATTCAGGGTAGAAAACAGTTATCAGGTATGAGAAACCGTTGTTTATAAAATGGATTAGTATTACTATCCAGATAGAGTGTGTTTTGTAGTAAATCCATCCCATCAGAAGGCCAAGCATAAATGCCGGTATAGCCTGCCAGGGGTTCATGTGCATTATACCAAACATTAGTGCAGACCAAAAAATTGCCTTCGAAGGTGAAATGTGCGTCAGTAATCCTCTCAATATGATGCCTCTGCAAAAAATCTCTTCAAGTATGGGTGCGAACACGGCAACAGCTATAAAGCTGCTTATCTTGTTTGATTGAACTTGCACCAAAAACTGTTTAAGGAACTCAGGGACATCCATCCACATTGTAAGGGGCTCTGTGATAATATTAAATGAGAAGACTAATGGTATTGTTAAAAGTATAGTAGCTATAACTCCTATTTTACCGAAGTCTGGTTTGTCAATTGGGACCGAAAGTGGTACATAATCGGTGTTTACAGATGTTTTTGCGCTGTTCTTAAGAGAGATACGAATTGCAATGTATGGAGGAATAAAAATCAAGGGGTACATTATAAGCTCTCCCCATCCTTTAAATCCAGGGAAAATAAGAGTTAGAATAAAACTTACCAATCCGCCTAAAATTGAGCCGGCCAAAGCAAGAAGCATTATTAGAATCCAGCTTTGTGTCAGGTCGGGAAGGTATGAAGAGTATCTTTTTAACATTGGTTGCTCTTTTGTAAAGAAGTATAATTAAACGAAAAGCGGAGTGGGGTAGACTCCCTGACTCACCAGTTCTGATATTTTTTTTGCAACAGCTTCTCTGTCCTCCTTGTATGTTACGCCAAACCATTTATCCGGCGTCGAGAGTACCCTGCATGAGGCATAATTGGTTTTTATAAGTTCGTTAACGATAAAAGGGATATAGAATTCAGCTTTAAGATCATCTTCTCTCTCTTTAAGAAATTCAGAAAACAAATTGTTTCCCTCTTTGAACAGGTCAGGGGTGAAACCCCACATATTCATTGACACTGGTCGGTTGGAGTCAATTATTACTCTTTCTCCCTTACTGTTATCTCCCCAAATTATATCGTTCTCATTTTTGATGTTATGGTGCTCCTCTACCGAGGTAAGGTATCCGGTATTGTTAACAAGACAGACTCCGCGCGAAACTACTCCCGATTCTGATAATGTGTTGCCGGTACAGAAACCTACCATTGAAAAATCTCCCTTTTTACCTTCACTTTTGGTTAAGTAATCTGCCAGAACGGCAAAGGAAGTTTGCCCGTAATAGTCATCTGCGTTTATTACGCCGAATGGTGTATCAATCAGACTGGCTGCTACCAAAACTGCATGGCCGGTTCCCCAGGGCTTCTCTCTGCCTTCGGGTACTGAAAATCCTTCAGGGAGCCTGTTTAACTCCTGCTCAATAAACTCGATCTCAATATTACCTGCATATCTTTCTCTGACACGCTTCTCAAAATCGGCTCTGAAGAACTCTCTCACAACAAATACAACCTTTTTGAAGCCGGCTTTTGCTGCATCATATACCGAATAGTCCATAATTGTTTCACCATTGGGTCCCACACCGTCAAGCTGTTTAAGTCCGCCGTATCTGCTTCCCATTCCGGCTGCAAGTATCAATAAAGTTGGTTTATTCATTACTATGTTAAATATTAAAATATTCTTCAACAAAATTATTATTAATTTTGTAAAAATTTGAACAATTGGGAGTAAAAGAGCAGTGGCACAATTTTGCGGATTCTCGCTTTGCCAGAGTTATTCGGAACAAATATCTTATTGCAACCGCAATTTTCGTGGTTTGGATAACTTTTTTTGACTCAAACAATCTGATTGATTGGTCAAAGGTGGTTTTAAACATAAGCGAACAGGAGTCTCAGAAAAAATACTATAAACAGGAGATCAAATCTATTGAGGAGAAACTTAATGAGTTAACTTCAAACAGAGACTCTCTTGAGAAATTTGCACGGGAGCAGTATATGTTCAAAGAGGACAGCGAAGATCTGTTTATTGTTGTCCCTAAAAAGTAAGCAGATCTCTCAGGTCATTTGAGTCGTAAGTCGGCCCTCCGTCACAAGGCACTGATTTATAGTTGTAGAAAAACTGATCGATTCCAAAAATCATAGCCCCTTCAATATCATTGACAAAATCATCGCCAACCATAAGTGATAGCTTTTTATCTCCACCAATAGCGTTCAATGCCCTTTTGAACAATATGGGTGATGGTTTGTGAACTCCCTGCTCTTCTGATATCATTACTGCGTCAAAGAATTTTGCAATTCCGCTATTCTCGAGCTTCTTGTACTGGACCTCTTTAAATCCGTTGGAAATAATGGCCATTCTGACTCCTCTTTCGTGTAACCCTGACAATACCTCAAATGCGTAAGGTGTCAGGGCTTTTTGCAAAGGCATACTCTTTAGGTACTCCTCTCCAAATTCAGCAGCCAAGACCGGATTGTCTACGCCAAACTCCAGTAGTGTCTGGTAAAATCTCTCTGATCTGAGGGCCTCCTTTGATAGATCTCCCTTTTCGTATCTAGCCCAAAGTAAATGATTGATATGATCGAACATTTCAAAAAAGTGATTTTTATCAATCTTAGAGAGGCCATATACATCAAGTAGTCTGAAAACATTATTTTTTGCATTTAAATCAAGATCCCATAGGGTTCTGTCCAGATCAAATAAAATATACTTGTATTCTTTATTTAGCATTATTCTTCTCCTCTTAAATATGACTTTTGAGAATAAAAGTCTATCATTCTGTTGATTGCCTCTGTGCATACAGGGCAGAAGCCTTCTGCTGTGTTTGATTTCATTCTGCAATCCAGATAGGGCCGGTATATTCCCTTAGACATGTAACCTCCCCCCTCAAAGAGCCCCGTTACTCCCTTGAAGGACTCTTCGTTTGGAGTTGGTACTGGTGTTCCCGAGAGGATTTTATCTCTCCATTTAGAGTCAAAATCGACAAGTGTTGTAAGGTTTGGTTCCCAGGGTTCAGTCTTAAGGTTGTAAAAATCTTCATAAGCTACTGCTGAACTGTAGTATTCATCACCTAGCCCGGCCAGACTGTGACCCAGTTCATGGACAAAAACAGCTGCTGACAGTTGATGATCTGACATACTTAGACCGTAAAAATTGAATATCCCTCCACCTCCGTATATATCGGTGTTAACAATCACATACATAGCATCAAAGTGCGATCCTGAGGCAGCTGCAGCTACAATTTTATGATTAGGTGCTGTTAGGTATCTGTCAATCCTGAATGTGTAGAAGTTTGAGGAAAGAACGGTGTTTTTCCAGATATCTTTATGAGGGATATCTGTTCCGGACTCGTTGGATATTGAATTGAGTGCCCATATGTTAATATCTGTTTTTCTCGATTTATAAGGTTCTGTGTCAAAAAGATACCTTGAAAATCGTAGAGCATCGTCTCTGAATTTATCCATTTGGTCCAGGGTGTATCCTTCTGCTATAAACAAGATGTCAAGTTTTACAGAGGGATCTCCGTTATAAAGAATTGTGTCAGTTTTAAACTGGTTCTGACGCTCTGCTGATATTAGTTTGTCGTTTGGGTCGACAGGAAACCTGCCTAACTCAGAAAATTGACCACTCTCTTTGAGTCTTTCGTAGAATATAACTGTAACCTTCTCCCTTGGATAGGGTATATGATATGAGCCGTTAAATGCCTTCTTAAGGGTCTTTGCTTCGGCTGTGGTTCTCCACTCCTGAAACAGATTATTAAACCCTTTTGAAAATATTACTTTTCCGCTGCTGTCTATAACGCTGAATTTGTACTCACCGTAGTTAAAGGGGTCTGTAAGGTTCTCTCTTGGACCGCTCCAGTATGGCTCTTTGTGCAACTCTTCAAGAAAAACCGACTGAGAATATGCATCTCCGGCAAAAATTACATCCAGTCGCAGTCTTTCACCGGTAAAGTGTGAATCATATCGTTCTCCGCTGTAAAGCGTTGTTGCAGTTATGAGCAGTGCGTATAAGATTATTGCTGCCCTAAAAGCTCTGTGAAAATAATTTATCATACTCCTGTGTAATTTTCCGGTGTTATTGCTCTTAACTCCTTTTTAACACTCTCATTTACATTTAGATTTTCTATAAACTCTGCAATTGACTCTCTGGTTATGCTCTTATTTGTTCTGGTGAGATCTTTAAGGGCTTCGTATGGATTGGGATATGCCTCTCTTCTTAGTATTGTCTGTATTGCCTCTGCAACAACAGCCCAGTTGTTTTCAAGATCTCTTTTAAGAGCATCTCTGTTGAGAATTATCTTGCCAAGCCCCTTTTCAATTGATTTTATTGCCAGCAGCGAGTGGGATATGGGAACTCCAATGTTACGCAAAACCGTAGAGTCAGTAAGATCACGCTGTAGCCTTGATATTGGAAGTTTGGCCGAAAGGTGTTCAAACAGTGCATTTGCTATTCCAAGATTTCCCTCTGCATTTTCAAAGTCAATTGGGTTTACCTTGTGTGGCATGGCTGAAGAGCCTATCTCCCCCTCCTTTATCTTTTGACGGAAGTACTCCATTGAGATATAGGTCCACATGTCACGGCAAAAGTCAATAAGGATATTGTTAATTCGTTTGAGGTTGTCAAAAAGAGCGGCCAGATGGTCATAGTGCTCTATCTGAGTAGTGGGGTAGGAGCGCCTGAGCCCAAGTTTTTTCTCTAGAAACGTCACTGCAAATGAGTTCCAGTCAACCTTAGGATATGCAATGTGGTGTGCATTAAAGTTGCCTGTTGCACCTCCGAATTTTGCAGCATGTGGAATCTTGTCAAGAGTTTCAAGTTGTTCTTTTAATCTGGTTGTGAACACCTCTATCTCCTTTCCCAAACGAGTAGGAGAGGCGGGTTGACCGTGTGTGCGGGCAAGCATTGCAACATCTCCCCACTCCTTTGACATTGTTGTCAGAGTTTCAATAACTCCTTTAAGATGAGGGACAAAAACCTGATTTATCCCTTCAAGCAGTGACAGGGGAACAGATGTGTTGTTAATGTCCTGTGAGGTAAGACCAAAATGTACAAATTCACGGTAAGCATGCAGATTAAGCCCTTCAAATTTTCTTTTAATGAAGTACTCAACCGCCTTAACATCGTGGTTTGTAGTTTTTTCTATCTCTTTTATCTCGTTCGCATCGGCCTCGGTAAAATTTTTGTAAACCTCTCTCAGCTGAGGGAAGAGAGATTTGTCAACACCCTTAAGTTGTTCAAGTGGTATCTCACAAAGGGCAATGAAGTATTCAATCTCAACCAGTACTCTGTATCTGATGAGTGCATATTCCGAGTAGTAAAGTGCCAGCTCTTTTACTTGTGAATGGTATCTTCCGTCAATTGGAGAGATGGCTGTTAATGTGGAGTTTTGCATAGTTGTTTAGCTTATGTGTTCTTTTTAATAGTTTCATATAGGGTAATCACCTCTTTTGCCTCTTTCACATCATGTACTCTGAGTATGTTGGCTCCGTTTAGGAGAGCCTGCAGATGTAATGCGGTTGTGGCACAAAGGGCTTCCTGGGGTTCTGTCGATAAAAGTTTGTAAATCATGCTTTTACGCGAAATGCCAACGAGTATGGGATATTCTCCTCCCTCACCATTGCTCAGTTTAAGCGCCCGGAGGTTGTTAAGAAGAGTGTAGTTTTGATCGATATTTTTTGCAAAGCCAAAACCAGGGTCCAGTACAATCTCTTTGATGCCTGCCTCTTTTGCCTTAACAATAAATGATTTAAAATATTGGGCAACCTCATTAACAACATCTTCGTACTGACATAAACTTTGCATCGTTTCCGGAGTCCCCTTCTTATGCATTGCAATATATGGCAATTCTAACTTTGCTGCCATTTGGAGCATGTTTTTATCGTCCTCTCCGGCAGAGATATCGTTAATAATGAAATCTCCAACAAAGTCGTAAGCTCTCTCAACGATTGATGATCTGAAAGTATCAAGCGAAAAAACAGAGGCAGGGAATACTCTGAGTATCTTTTTCAATGCCGGCTTTAGCAACTCCCACTCCTCCTCTTCAGATACAGTTACAGATCCCGGGCGGGTAGAGCAGGCTCCAATATCAATAATATTGGCACCCTGAGATAACATTAGTGCATACATCTCTTCAAACTCACCCTCTGTGAGACATCTGCTTCCGGAATAAAAAGAGTCAGGACTCAAATTTATGATGCCCATTATCTTCGGCACATCGTTCAGGATCATAACTGATTTACCGTTTTTATGATAAAATGTCTAACTTTGCTTTGAATCACAAATATACTACAAATATGTTATTGGTGCTAGAAGGTTTGGACGGAGCCGGTAAATCTACACAGGTTGCCCTATTGCAGAAATATTTCACAGAGAGAGGTGTAAAGGTGAAATTTATGCATTTTCCCAGATTTGATGCTCCTCTTTTTGGAGACCTCATAGCCCGGTTTCTAAGAGGTGACCTTGGAAGTATTGATCAGGTTCATCCCATGCTTATTGCACTTCTGTATGCCGAGGACAGAAGGGATGCCGCACCTCTGCTCAGGAGCTGGCTTGATGATGGTTATTGTGTGATTCTGGACCGCTATCTCTTTTCAAACATTGCATTCCAGTGTGCAAAATATTCAGATGAGACTCAGACCGAAGAACTCAGAGACTGGATTCTTGAGACTGAGTATAACCATTTTGGAATCCCCAAACCTGATGTTAACCTCTTTTTGGATGTTCCGCTCAGATTTGTAGACGAAAAATTAAACAAGACAAGAGAGGGCGAAGATAGAGACTACCTCAAGGGTAAAAGGGATATTCACGAAGAGAGTATTTCATTTCAGTCAAAGGTGAGGGATATGTATCTTAAGGAGTGCGAATCCGGCCTGTTGAAGAGAATTGATTGTTCAGATAATCAAGGTAATATGCTTAATGCAGATGATATATTTAAACTTATAACCCATGAAATTTCTTAGGGCAATTTCGAGACTTATTATCGGTCTCACCTTTATCTTTTCCGGTTTTGTGAAGATTATTGATCCTGTGGGTGCAGGTTTAATTGTAGAGGAGTATTTCAAGTGGCTGGGGTTTGGTGAATGGCATTTTCTGTTTCAGACAGTGGGTGTTGCTTTATCGGGTACCGAGTTGCTTCTTGGTATAGCTGTTTTGCTTGGAATAAGAATGAAGTATGCCTGTAAGGTAGCATTCTGGTTTATGGCCGGTTTCACGGTGCTTACTCTTATACTTGCGATATTCAATCCAATAACTGACTGTGGTTGTTTTGGAGAGGCTCTTAAGCTGACAAATCTTGAAACATTTCTTAAGAATGTGGTTCTGATGTTTTTTGCCACAATTTTATATTTTCAGAGAAACAAATTCATCCCTGTTGCTCCGGCAGCCTGGGAGTGGGGTTTTGCAGCTGTTTATGCACTAATGATAATGGGTCTTTCATCATATTCATACAGACACCTGCCACTTATTGACTTCATGGAATTTAAGGTTGGAACAAACGTTGCAAACAAACTGGAAAACATCCCGCTTAACACATCAGAGCCACAGTTTGAAACGGTTCTGATTTATTCGAAAGATGGTAAAAATCACGAATTTTCAATTGATAATCTGCCTGATTCAACTTACACGTTTGTAGATTCCCAGACTAAACAGACCAAAGGAAAGGGTTTTGTAAAACCTATGGATTTTGCGGTTTCCGATATACATGGCACTTATGTAACCGATTCTCTTTTAGCAATAAAAGGTCCTTTGTTCATTATCTCTGTGCCCTATATGCATAAGATTGGAGAGAAAAAGGCTCTTAGAATAAACAGGTTTATTGACTCTCTGAAAAGAGAAAATCTACCTTTTGCCATTCTCACCGGATCGGGTTGGGGTGTGACTGAAAAAACTACAAAAGCACATGGAATAGATGCAAATACATATCATACAGATTTCAAGACTCTTCTAACATTTAACCGCTCAAACGGAGGTGTTGTCTATTTTTATGATGGCACAATAACTAAAAAATGGTCATCTGCAGGTATGCCTTACAAAGAGATAGATTCTATTCTTGATGAAGACCCTGAATTGCTGGCAGCTAAGACAAGAATAAGGGAGCAGCTATCGGCTGAGATAGCAGCAGTTATTATCTTATTGATGATTGTAATTATGAGGTATGTTTGTAGAACAGTTTATATTCATAAACATTCTGAATCTGAGTGGATTGCAGAAACTGAAAAGTTGAAAAATGATAACGGAGAATAAAGAGCTGAAAAAGTTAAATACTCTGGGCCTTAAGGCTAAGGCAAGATGGTTTGCACAGCCTGCAGATGTAGCTTCGATAAAGAGGGTTCTCTCCGATACCAGGTTTAAAGGGATGCCTATTCTTGTGACCGGTTCGGGGTCTAATCTTCTTTACTCAAAGGATTTTAACGGTTTGTTGATTCGCCCTGATATTACATCGATTACTGTAACTGGTGAAGATAAAAACTCTGTTTATCTGAGAGCAGGGGCGGGAGTAAATTGGGATACATTTGTGGCCTACTGTGTTGACAGAGGATGGGGTGGGGTTGAAAACCTTTCTCATATTCCCGGGTGTGTAGGTGCCTCACCTGTTCAAAATATTGGAGCCTATGGATCGGAGGTTGCCGACTCTGTTGTTTCTGTTGAATTTATTGATTTGGAAACACATAAAGAGAGTTCTCTGTCAAATGATGAGTGCCGGTTTGGTTATCGTGACAGTATTTTTAAAAGGGAGCTCAAGTCCAAAACCATTATTACATACGTTACCTTTTGTTTGTCAAAATATCCTGTAATTAATGCAAATTACGCAGATGTAGCAGCGGAACTCTCAGGTCTAAAAGAGCCCGGATTATATGATGTAAGAAAGGCTATCATTGATATACGAAAACGCAAACTTCCTGATCCGGAAGTGATTGGGAATGCAGGAAGCTTTTTTAAAAATCCGGTAGTGCCTGAAGATATGGCCTTTAAACTTAAAAATGAAAATTCTTCACTGAAAGTCTTTTCTGCCCAAAGCGGTTTTAGTAAAATACCTGCGGCCTGGCTTATCGAACAGTGTGGCTTTAAAGGAAAAAGGTTTGGGAATGTAGGAGTACACCCAAACCAGGCACTTGTTCTTGTTGCCTATGAGGGGGCAACAGGTGAAGAACTTATAAATCTCGCTCATTCAATTCAGAAAAGTGTACTTGACAAATTCAGTATTGAAATTGAGCCCGAAGTTAATATTATTTAAATCTGATAAAATATTGAAAAGAGAGCTGTAAGTAACCTTACAGCTTTCTTTTTATTTCTACAATTGTGTATGCCTCAATAATATCGCCGTTTCTAACATCGTTGTATCCATCAATGTTAAGACCGCAGTCATATCCTGAAGCAACCTCCTTCACATCCTCTTTAAAACGCTTAAGCGATCCAAGAGAACCTGAGTAGATTACAATACCGTCTCGAATTATTCTGACTTTTGCATTTCTGGTGAGTTTGCCCTCTTTAACCATACAGCCGGCAATAGTACCCACTTTTGAAATTCTGAATACCTCTCTTACCTCTGCTGTTGCTGTTATCTCCTCTTTCTTCTCAGGAGCGAGCATGCCCTCCATACCATCTTTAACCTCGTTAATAGCATCATATATAACGGAGTAGAGTCTTATCTCAATCTGTTCTTTATCTGCTATTTTCCTGGCACTTGTAGAAGGTCTTACCTGGAAGCCTATGATGATAGCATTTGAGGCTGCTGCAAGTAATACATCGGATTCTGAAATAGCTCCAACAGCTTTGTGGATAACATTTACATGTACCTCTTCTGTTGAGAGTTTAATAAGTGAATCAGAGAGTGCTTCAATAGAACCGTCAACGTCAGCTTTCACAATGATGTTAAGTTCCTGGAAGTTGCCGATTGCAATTCGTCTGCCGATCTCCTCAAGTGTGATATGTTTCTGGGTTTTTAACCCCTGTATTCTTATAAGTTGTTCTCTCTTGTTGGCAATATCTCTTGCCTCTTTCTCATCCTCCATTACATTAAAGAGCTCTCCTGCAGCAGGTGCTCCATTGAGACCGAGAATTGAAACCGGTGTAGATGGGCCGGCTTCGGTTATCTTCTGACCCCTCTCGTTGAACATTGCTTTGATTCTTCCGGTTTGACTTCCGCTAAGAAGTATGTCTCCTATATGAAGTGTTCCCGATTGAACCAGTACGGTTGCCAGATATCCCCTTCCTTTATCCAGGGAACTCTCAATGATTGTTCCTTTGGCTCTCTTGGCAGGATTGGCTTTCAGGTCCAGAAGTTCTGATTCAAGAAGTATCTTTTCTAGTAGTTTATCTACATTAAGGCCTTGTTTTGCAGATATTTCCTGGCACTGGTATTTTCCACCCCAATCCTCTACCAGAAGGTTCATGTTGGCAAGCTGTTCACGAATTTTTTCAGCATTGGCACCCGGCTTATCAATCTTGTTGATTGCAAATATCATCGGTACACCGGCTGCCTGGGCGTGGTTTATTGCCTCTCTTGTTTGTGGCATTATAAAATCGTCAGCAGCAATTATAATAATTGCGATGTCGGTCACTTTAGCACCCCTGGCACGCATTGCAGTAAAGGCTTCGTGGCCCGGAGTATCCAGAAATGTAATCCTCTCTCCGCTGGCTATCTTAACATTGTATGCACCAATATGTTGAGTGATTCCTCCTGCCTCTCCGGCAATTACATTGGCTTTTCTTATATAGTCAAGTAATGAGGTTTTCCCGTGGTCAACGTGTCCCATTACCGTAACAATTGGTGGTCTTGTTACAAGATCTCCGTCACTGTCTTCCTCTTCCTGAATTGAATCCTGTATGTCTGCAGTTACAAACTCTACTTTAAATCCAAACTCTTCTGCTACCAGAACCATTGCCTCTGCATCGAGTCTTTGGTTAATGGATACCATAAGACCCAGATTCATACACGCCTCAATAACCTTAATGACGGCTACATCCATCATTATTGCAAGGTCATTTACTGTTACAAATTCTGTAACCTTGAGAGTTGAGCTTGAAAGTTGTTCAATTTCATGCTCTTCCTGTAGTTTTTGAGATGCATGATCTCTTTTGTCTTTTCTGTATTTAGCTCCCTTTGCCTTTCCTTTACCTTCGGTCATTCTGGCGTAGGTCTCTTTTATTTGCTTTTGAACCTGATCTTCGTCAACCTCAGTTCTTACCGGTTTAAACTTCTCTTTTGGGAGCGGTTTGCCGGTTGTGTTCTTTTTCTGAATGTTATTCCTGTCAGGTATTGGTCTGGCCGGATTGTTCTTAGACTCTTTGGAGAGATCAACCTTCTCTTTTTGAGGTTTTCTGATTCTCTCTCTTTTACCCTTGTGACTTTCACTTCCGTTTTGTCTGGGTTCACTTTTTTTCTTTTCAAATTGCGAAAGGTCAAGTGTACCGCTGATTTTTGGTCCTACAAGTCTCTCTACTTTTGTCTCGATGTGTTCTATCACAGGTGCAATATTTTGTTCTTTTTCTATTTGCGCTTTTTCGTCAGGCTTAACAGCAGTCTTTACTACTTCTGGCTTAACTTCACGAGTTGGTTCCTGCTTAACTTCGGTCTGAGGTTGTTGGGATATAACCGGAGGTTTAGACTCTGTTTGTGCAACAGGGGTAACCTCAACTTTAGCTTCAGACTGGATCTCTTCTTTAACCTCAGTCTTGATCTCTTCGTTAACCTCAGGTTTCACCTCTTCTTTAATCTCAGATTTTACCTCCTGAATAATCAAAGGTTTAGCCTCTTCTTTAATTTCGGGCTTTACTTCAGCATTCACATCTTGAATTACCTGTGGTTTTGCCTCCGGAGTTACTTCAATTGCTGCCTCAGCGTTGACTTCCGGTTTAATCTCCGGTTTAACTTCCGGTTTAATCTCCGGTTTAACTTCGGGTTTAACAACAGGTTCGCTTACAACTTTTGCTATGACAGTTTCCGGTTGGGGTTCCGGTGTAAAAATGTGCTTTGGTCTTTCATGGGAGGAAAGATCGATTTTACCAATGATCTTGGGAGTTGGAGGTTCTGCAATAGTAGTTTTGATGAATACCTCTTTTACAGGCATCTCATCTTCTGAGTCTGAATCATCATCTTTATGAGATTCAGCTTTATCGGTAATGTCTTTAACCTTGATGGCAACCTTTTTTGATTGCTCCTTGATGAGCAACTCTTTACCAAACTCTTTCTGAACAAGCTCGTACATTTCAGGTGTTATCTTGGTCCCGGGATTGGCCTCAATCTCGATTTTTTTACTTTTGAAAAAGTCAACCAGGGTCCCCAGCCCGATGTTGAACTCTTTGAGAACTTTGTTTATTCTTATGCTTTCGTTTACTGTCATATATTTCCTCCCTTCTTTTTAATCTATTCGAACTCCTCTCTTAGAATTCTCTGTATTTCAATAACTGTCTCCTCTTCGAGGTCAGCCCTTCTTACTATTTCTGAAACCGGCAGTGCAAGTACGCTCTTGGCGGTATCGCAACCGATAGATTTGAGAGCTGCAATAATCCATTCATCAATTTCGTCACTGAATTCCGTTAGAAGAACATCCTCTTCTTCCTCTTCAATATCTCTGAATACATCAATCTCCATTCCTATAAGCATTCCGGCCAGCTTAATGTTGCTACCGCCTTTACCTATTGCAAGGGATACATCTCCGGGTTTTAAAAATACTCCGACTCTCTTCTCCTCTTCGTTAATCTTAACTGATATAATTTTTGCAGGACTGAGAGCTCTTTGAATAAGAAGCTGCATATTGGCAGTCCAGTTTATGATGTCGATGTTTTCGTTACGAAGTTCCCTTACTATACCATGAATCCTTGACCCTTTAACACCAACACAGGCACCAACAGGATCAATTCTCTCGTCGTAGGACTCTACTGCAACCTTGGCTCTCTCTCCGGGTATTCTTACAATCTTCTTAATTGTGATAAGACCGTCAAATATCTCAGGAACCTCCTGCTCAAATAACCTCTCCAGGAATGATTCTGCTGTTCTGGAAAGAATAATCATCGGGTTATTGTTTTTCATCTCTACAGTAGATACAACTGCTCTAACTGTGTCTCCTTTTCTGAAAAAGTCAGATGGAATCTGTTCTGTCTTTGGAAGAAGAAGTTCGTTACCGTCCTCATCCATAACCAGTACCTCTTTTTTCCACACCTGATATACCTCACCTACAACAATCTCTCCGATTCTCTCCATGTATCTGGTATAGAGGTTTGCCTTTTCAATATCCATGATTCTGCCGGAAAGGTTTTGTCTCAGATTGAGAATTCCGCGCCTTCCAAAGCTGGAAAGCTTCACCTCCTCAACATACTCTTCTCCGATTTCGTAAGAATTGTCAATCTTCGAAACCTCTTCGTAAGAAATTTGTGTGCTTGGATCTTCTACAACCTCCACAACCACTCTGTTCCTCCATATCTCAAAGTCGCCTTTGTCTATGTTTATTATAATGTCAAAGTTATCGGCAGTACCGTACATCTTAATAAGCTGGTTACGGAAAACATCCTCCAGAACGCTCATCATTGTAGGGCGGTCGATATTCTTTAACTCTTTAAATTCAGCAAATGTGCTGATTAAATTTAACCCTTCCATATTAGGTAAATTTCTATTAAATTTTACTTGAAGTTAATAAACGGTTTTGTGCTTTTAATGTCGGAAAGAGGAAAAACAGATATAACTTCGATTTTTTCCTTCTTCTTCTTTCCCTCTAATTTTTCTAATTTATAAAATGTTAGCTCAATCTCTTCTTCTGTTGCCCTTGTAAGCAGGCCTGTCTGTTTTCGTCCGTTCTTAAGGACTACCTCGACATCTTTATTAAGGAATTTTTTGTATTGCTCAAAAACCTTAAACGCCTGGTCAAGACCTGCAGAGGTTACCGTCAGAGAATAATCTTCTGACTCACGATCAAACCCTTGCTCAATTATCTTGCTAATTGCCACACAGTTTGCTATGTCAACTCTGTCAAATGAATCGATTGTTACCTCAATGTCATTCTCTTTGCTGATTGTAATGTCTACGGGGAAAAGAGAGTTTTGTTGCAGATAATCTCCAATAAGAGCCCAAATATCTTCCTTTAAAATCATCTTAAATAAATTTAATAAATAAGGGGACATCCGTTGTCCCCTTATCTCTCTGTTGCTCTAAACCGTTGCAAAGATATTTATATTTTTGATTATAGGCAAAAATTTTTAATATTATTGTAATTTTACATCATGATAAGCAGATTCAAAATTATCAACGATCCGGTTCACGGATTCATAAACATACCATCGGGTACTGTACAGGAGATAATAGAGCACCCATATTTTCAAAGGCTGAGAGATATTAAACAACTTGGTTTTACTAATCTTGTATATCCGGGAGCAACACACTCGAGACTATCGCATGCCCTTGGTTCCATGCATCTTATGCAGGAGGCAGTTACTGTTTTACGCCTTAAGGGAGTTGAAATTAATGAGGTGGAGGAGGAGGCTGCCCTCTCTGCAATTCTGATGCATGACATTGGCCATGGACCCTACAGTCATGCTCTGGAGAACAATATTATAAGCGGAGTATCTCATGAAGAGATATCACTTGCTTTGATGAGGGAGATTAATGAGAGCCTGAACGGCAGACTGGATTTGGCAATTTCTATATTCGAAGGGAATTATGAGAAAAAATTTCTGCACCAACTTATATCAGGGCAGTTGGATGTTGACAGACTTGATTACCTAAAACGGGATAGCTTTTTTTCCGGAGTAGCTGAGGGGATGATTGGCCTTGAAAGAATCATTAAAATGATGTCTGTGTCCCATAATGATCTCGTAATTGAGGAGAAGGGCATATATTCGGTCGAGAAATTTCTTATATCCAGAAGATTAATGTATTGGCAGGTTTATCTTCACAAGACCGTAATTGCTGCCGAGCAATTACTCATGTCGATATTCCACCGGGCACGCACTTTAAGCAAATCGGGAGAAGAGTTGCCGGGATCGCCTGCGATTTGTTATTTCCTTTCCAGAGAATTTACCCCTGAAAGTTTCTCAACAAAAGAGGTTCTTGAGATGTTTACACGCTTGGATGATACAGATGTTATGTCTGCAATAAAACAGTGGCAGTATCACAAAGACAATATTCTTTCATTGCTGTGTAAAATGCTAACAGAAAGAAAGTTGCCAAAATTAATTCTCTCTGTAGAACCTTTTGGAGAGGCTCTTTTTAGTGAAGCATGCAATATATTCCGTGATGAGTTCAGACAATTATCCGGCAGTTTGCCAACAGATGATGAGCTGAGCTATTTTGTGAATATGGGTGAGGTTCTGAATAAAGGATATGACTCTGCGGAGGGCGAGATAAAGATAATTAACAAGGAAGGCACTACAAATGACGTTTACACAATTTCAGATATGTTATCGGCTAAAGCCTTTTCACAGATAACAAAAAAGCACTTTCTTTGCAGGGCAAAATTAAAATAAAGGATATGGAACTTACAGCTCAATATATAGCAGACCACATTAGTGGAGAAATTTCAGGTGATCCGGGAGTAAAGGTCTCTTCAGTTGCCAGAATAGAGTCAGCAAAACCAGGTACGCTTGCATTTCTGGGCAACCCTAAATATGAGAGTTTTTTCTATACTTGTAAAGCAAGTATAATTATTGTAAACAAGACCTTTAATCCAACAACTGAGGTTAATGTCACTCTGATAAAAGTAGATGATGCATACAGGGCAATTGCTGCTGTTCTTGATCTGTTCAACTCGCTAAAGTCAAACAGAAAGAGAGGACGCTCTTTTGGAGCAAAAATTGCCTGGAGCGCAAAAACCGGGAGGGGTTGCTATATTGGGCCGGGTGCCGTTATTTCAAAAAAGGCGATAATAGGCTCTAATACACAGATTTACCCACAATGCTATATAGGTGATGGAGTTGAGGTTGGCTCAAATACAATTCTGTACCCCGGGGTTAAAATATATGCCGGATGCAAAATTGGATCAAATTGCATTATACATGCCAATGCAGTTATTGGTGCCGATGGTTTTGGCTTTGCGCCGATGGAAGATGGTACCTACAAAAAAATTCCTCAGACCGGTAATGTTGTAATTGAAGATAATTGCGAAATAGGAGCTAACACAACAATTGACAGGGCATCTATCGGGTCAACAATTATCAGGGAAGGTGTTAAAATTGACAATTTGGTGATGATAGCCCATAATGTAGAAATTGGAAAAAACACCGTTATTGCAGGTCAAACCGGATTCGCCGGCTCAGTGAGAGTTGGTGAAGGGTGCATGTTTGGTGGACAGGTCGGGGTTGCCGGACATATATCCATTGCTAACAAAACTGTTATTGGAGCTCAGACAGGTTTAATGTCAAGCGTGAAGGAGGAGGGAAAGACTCTGCTTGGAAGTCCGGCTATAGATGCCAAAGAGTATATGAAAGCTTATGCAATGTTCAGAAAGTTACATAAAAGATAAGTGAAATTTTGTAACTTTGTGGGTTATTAAGAGTGAACCAAATCTGTATGCAGGCAAACCAACAGACAATCAAGAATATCTACACTTTCACGGGCAAAGGATTACACACAGGCAGCTATGTAACAATGCGCCTTGTACCGGCTCCTGAGAATCACGGTATAAAATTCCGCAGAACTGATATTGAGGGACAACCCACAATTGAAGCCTCTGCCGACAATGTAAAATTTACCGACAGGGGTACCGTACTGGAGGCCTCCGGTGCAAAAATATCTACTGTCGAACATGTGATGTCTGCCCTGTATGCCCTTGGTGCCGATAATGTACTTATAGAGATTGATGGAGAAGAAGTTCCGATTCTTGATGGGAGCACGGCTCCTTTTGCAGAGCCGGTTGCATCTGACGGGCTTGTTGAGCAGAGCGCTGCAAAGAGAGTATTTGTTGTAAAGGAGAAGATTCATTATAAAGACGAAATAACCGGTTCTGAAATAACAATTTTTCCCGATGATACATTCTCCGCCGATGTGATGATAGACTTCAACTCAAAGGTACTTGGAACCCAGTTTGCCCGTTTTACTAAAGATACAGATTATACTAAGGAGATTGCACCATGCAGGACATTTGTCTTTATGCACGATCTGGAGATGCTCTTTAAAAATAATCTTATTAAAGGAGGGGATATTGACAATGCAATAGTTATTGCCGAGAAATCTCTTACAAAAGAGGAGATTGCTAATCTTAGTAAAATTTTCGACAGCGAACAGATTAAATCTGTAGAACGAGGGTATGTCAATATTGACGAACCAAGATTTTCCAATGAATGTGCAAGACATAAACTTGCCGATTTGTTAGGTGATTTAGCCTTATCGGGAGTAAAAATAGTTGGTAAGGTTTCTGCTGTGAAACCGGGACATAAAATAAATACTAAAATTGCTGCTATGATTAAATCAGCTGAAAAAGAGAATTCAAAATTGCCTGATATTCCGCGCTATAATCCGGATGATGTGCCTGTAATTGATATTGCGGGTATTAAAAACCTACTTCCACACAGGCCTCCTTTCCTAATGGTTGACAGAATTATTGAACTAGGACACGACAGAGTTGTTGGTATAAAGGCTATCGGAATTAACGAAGGGTTTTTTATAGGACACTTTCCTGATGAGCCAGTGATGCCCGGTGTTCTGATTATTGAAGCTATGGCTCAGGTTGGAGGTATTCTGGTGTTGTCAGACCTTGATGAACCTGAGAAATACTCAACTTATTTTGCAAAGATTGACAATGCAAAATTTAAAAGAAAGGTTGTACCCGGAGACGTGCTCACAATTGTTCTAACATTAACTGCCCCTTTGAGAAGGTCCATTGTGGCAATGAGAGGTGAAGTTTATGTTGGAAATGCCCTGGCCTGCGAGGCAGATATGGTTGCCCAGGTAATTAAAAACAAGGAATAGTTATTTATGAATTTATCTTATATACACCCCGATGCAAAAATAGGGACCAACGTAAAAATTGACCCTTTCTCCTATATTGCAGGGAATGTCGAAATTGGTGAAGGGAGCTGGATAGGTCCCCATGCAACAATTATGGACAATGTGAAAATCGGGAAAAATTGCAGGATATATCCGGGAGCAATTATCGGAGGTGAACCACAGGATTATAAGTTTGGTGGAGAGTTAACTTTTGTAGAGATAGGTGACAACACAATAATTCGTGAGTATGTTACCATCAACAGAGGAACACTAACCAGCGGCAGAGGAACAACCAGGGTAGGGAATAACTGTATGATTATGTCCTACGCCCATATTGCTCACGACTGTCATATTGCCGACAATGTTGTACTGGTAAGTTATGTTGGAATTGCAGGTGTCTCTGATATTGACGAATATGTTATAATCGGCGGACACTCCGCAGCACATCAGTTTACAAGAATCGGAGCACATTCTATGCTTTCCGGAGGCTCTATGATAGGAAAAGATGTTCCCCCATTTATTATCGCAGGAAAAAGGCCATTGGCGTTTGGCGGAGTAAATGTGATAGGCCTTAAAAGAAGAGGTTTTTCAAACGAGAAAATTGATGAAATCAGAGATATTTACAAGGTGATTTATAATAACGGCCTTAATACAACTGATGCATGTGATAAAGTTGAGGCAATGTTTGATGAAACACCGGAAAAAAGGATGATTGTCGATTTTATTCGTACCACTAAGAGGGGCATTATCAGAGGGAGCGTTGATACCATTGACGAATAAGATTCATATGGCACTGCTGACAACAGCTTATCTGCCGCCCGTAGATTATTTCAGGGTAATAGCAAGGGCAGATAAGTGGGAAATAGAGCAGTGGGAAAAATATCAGAAACAATCTTACAGGAGCCGTTGTCACATTTTAAGTGCCAACGGCCCTTTATCTTTATCCATCCCGGTAGATCGCTCGGGAGGGCATTCAGTACCTATTAAAAGTATTAAGGTTGATCATTCGGTTAACTGGCAAAAAACACATTGGGGGGCAATTGTTTCTGCTTATCAGTCATCTCCCTTCTTTGAGTACTATAAAGAGGATTTCAGACCCTTTTATGAAAACAGAGCTGAGACCCTTTTCGAATTCAATACCTCTCTAACCAAACTTTTACTAGACTTATTGGGTTTACCTTCGGAAATCTCTTTTACCGACTCATTTAAGGGAGATAATCCGACAGATGACTTTCGCTTTTCAATTCATCCAAAAAAAATATCTCCCTTTGAAGAGGAGAATAAAAAAGGGCGATACCATCAGGTATTCGCCCATAAATTTGGTTTTAAAGATAATCTCTCTGTTATTGACCTTCTCTTTAACGAGGGGCCGGAATCACTAAGATACCTTTAGTTGACTAAAATCTGAATCCCAGTGTCATAAGTACCTTCCATCCCGAAGACTCAAGTGTTGCAACAGGTGCAGCATGATTAGTGTAATCTTCGTAAAGAGAGTAACTTTCATTAGTATTAAGCCTTTTCTGGAATGCCACATCAATGAATGTGCCTTTGCCCGATCTGTATCCCAAACCTGCTGATACATATTGAACATCTGAACCGAAACTCTTTTCAGGATTGCCATACTTTGTATAACCACCCCTGATTGCAAACGCTTCACTTGCCCTAATTTCTGCACCGGCTCTCAGAATACTGGTTGACTGAAAGTTATCCTTTATATATTTGTTGTCTTCCCTGAATTCAAATGGATCTCCCGATTCTGTCATCATTTTTATAGTTGAATAATCAACACCTTCATAATCGACGCTCAGAATACCTACACTCCCAATGATGTATGAGGCACCAAGGTTATATCTCATTGGAGAGTTTATTCTGTAACTGTACTCACCATATGGTGATAATACCTGACTTTTGTAGCCGTCAGAATATTTGGCATTTATCTTTTCATCCCACTCATCTGTCATAAAACTCCAGGTTGGAGTAGCTATACTCGCCCCAATTCTGAGTCCGTCGAACGGTAATGCAATAAAACCAACCTTAAGGTTAATACCTGCTCCATTTGTGTTAAGACGATAGGCATATGAAAAACTCTCAAACCTTGAGTCAAAATCACCATTATTGACTGCACTTTCGGAGTATCTCTGATAGTCGTAGAAGCTCAATGTTTGAACTCCAACATTTGCTCCTATGAAAAATCTGTCTGATATGTTGGCTGAGGCATTGAATGCAATTTCTGACATATTTCCGCTTCTTTCGCGGAAGAACTCCTGATTAACCGGACCACCCATTACTATCTGAAGTCCTCTGATATTTTCTGTTGCACCAATATAATCTTCATCAGAATCGGGAAGAGGATCCAGCAAGTTGGAATTCCATGCAAGAATGGCTTTCCACGGAGCACTCCTGAAATCATAAAACGGATTCCAATTGTCTGTTATGTCAAGACTGGCGTTGTGTATCCCCCCAAGACTCTCGGCAAGGCTGCCCAGCCAGCTTGACTGTGCATTGACCCCGGATGTTACCGATCTTGATGAAAAGTTATTTAATTTATTTACAGCTACACCAAAACTTATGCTTTTTAAGCCATAGGGTCTGTCAGAAACAGGAATATGACCTACAAAACCAAGATTCGAGATGCCAAATTTTGTCCATCCTTCATTTTCACGGTTGCCAATATAGAGAGTACTGCTTTTATCGTGAGTTATTGCAGGTGTTACGGCAAATTCAGAATATCTGTAAATACCTGATGCTGCAGGGTTAATACTAATTGCGTATGTGTCTCCTCCAAGGGATGTAAATGCATTACCCATTGCCATAGACCTTGCAGTACCTTCGTATCTGATCTGTGAGTAGGTTAATGCATCCAGTGCTCCCTGTGCAACAATAACATTTGAGATTATTGTTGCAACTATGATAAATAGTGTCCTTTTCATATTTTAAAATTACCTTCTGTAAGTAGATCCGCCTCCGCTTGAAGTACTACTTGATGAACCGGAACTGCTACTTGAGCTTGTGTTTGATGACGAGCTTGTTGATGTAGACCCGGTTGATACAGTACTTCTGTTGGTAGTAGTAGATGTATTGTAGTTACCGAAAGGATTTCTTGAAGTTTGGTTACCGGAACTTCTTGAAGTTTGGTTACCGGAAGTGGTTCTTGAGGTCTGGGTCTGTATGGCTGCCGGACGATAATTCCTGCTTTGAGAAGCCTGGGAGTTATCCCTTCCGGTATTGGTTGTGCCTGACGTTTGTCTGGTTGAAACAGAAGGTTGT
Organism: Rikenellaceae bacterium; assembly: GCA_003542575.1. GTDB lineage: Bacteria > Bacteroidota > Bacteroidia > Bacteroidales > UBA932 > Bact-08. The sequence continues at coordinate 126,894 of DPKJ01000009.1, forward strand.
CTGACTGTACCGGTTGTCTGACCCCTGTTTGACTGGGTTTGTCTTACACTCTGGTTATTACCTGCGTTATTTGAATTTCTGTTTTGCTCAGAGTTGCTTCTGTATGCCTCAGTGTTTGTTCTCCTTACTGTACCTTCGTAGCCGCTTCTGTTAACCTCACCAGTTGTCCTGCGAACAGCACCGGTAGATTGATTGCGGTTAACTTCGGTTGCACCTCTGTTTACTTCACCTTCAGATCTTCTAACTGTTCCTGTTGAAGCAGTTCTGTTAACTTCTGTATTGCCTCTGCGCTGGAACTCTTCTGATGTGCGTGTGTTACCTGTGTTGGTTCCGAGACCTTCCTGTCTGTTTTCTCTCCTGTAAATGCTTTCAGAGCCTGTATAAACATTTTCACCTCTTACCTGCTGAACCCTTGCAGTACTTCTTCTCATATCTGCCGAATTGAGGTTGCTTTCACCTGAAACAGATCTGATAGTTCCTCTTTGAGGGTCTCTTCTGTCGCTGTAGTATTCTCTCGAACCTCTTCCTGATCTGTTATAATCAATATATTGTTGCTCCCACCAGTTAAAACGCATGTTTGAATACCACCAGTAGTTTGAGCCACCATAATAATATGAATCATAAAAAGGCCATGGTTGGTAAAAATATGAATACCACATAGAACTCATTCCAATAAATGGATCTATTGAGAAGTAGTGGTGCGGAAGGTAACCGTAATACCATGGATTATAGTATCTGTAACCGAAAGGTGTGTATCTGTTGTATCCAAACATTCTTCCGTAAGCCCTCCAGCTGTATGGGCTCCAGTAATAATCCCATGGACTATACATATTATCCCACATAGAGTTCATGTTTATTGTAATCCTGAAATCAGGGGCATCGAATTTTTTGAGTCTCTCTTCGAAAGATTCACCCGGATTTAGAATTATGTAGCTTTTCTCCTCATCAAGGTTTACCTCAACGTTGCCGTACTCGTCTGCATAGAGGGGTTCGACAACTCTTCCGTTGATGATTGCCTGCTCAGATGTATGTGTCTTCTCTTTCAGTTGAGCAAGTTCCTGATCTTGACGGGTATCTACAACTACGTATTTGTTTGAACCAGGTTTCTGGTAAACTGCATCATCGAAGGTCACGGATGCATATTTTGTTGCAGTACCACAAGAGCTGAGAAATAATCCTAACATTATAGGAATGATAATTGCCTTTTTCATCGTGTGCCTCCTCTGTTTTAAATTATTTTGTACTTTTGTGCCTTTATTACAAATGTAGTCAAAAATCATACCAATTTGGAATGTATTTTCAACTATTTATCAGATTATTGTAAATTAAATATAAGAAAATGGCAAAAGAGATTGTCAACAGAGAGGAAAATTACTCACTTTGGTACAATAACCTTGTTACTAAGGCAGATTTGGCGGAAAACTCCGCAGTGAGAGGATGCATGGTTATTAAACCTTATGGCTATGCCATATGGGAGAAGATGCAGGCACAACTGGATAAGATGTTTAAGGAGACAGGTCACGTGAATGCATATTTCCCGCTGTTTATTCCAAAATCATTTTTGAGCAAGGAGGCAGAGCATGTCGAGGGGTTTGCCAAAGAGTGTGCGGTTGTTACACACCACAGACTTATGGCCAATCCTGACGGACCCGGGGTTGTGGTTGACCCTGATGCCAAACTTGAAGAGGAGCTTGTTGTAAGACCCACTTCAGAGACAATTATATGGAATACATACCGTAACTGGATAAAAAGTTACAGAGATCTTCCTATTCTGATAAACCAGTGGGCCAATGTAGTTCGCTGGGAGATGCGTACCCGACTCTTTCTCAGAACAACAGAATTTCTATGGCAGGAAGGCCATACTGCCCACTCAACAAAGCAGGAGGCAATAGAGGAGACAGAAAAAATGGTAAACGTCTATGCAACATTTGCCAGAGAGTTTATGGCTATGCCGGTTATAGTGGGAAGAAAAACAGAGAGTGAAAGGTTTGCTGGAGCACTTGATACGTTGTGCATTGAGGCATTGATGCAGGATGGCAAGGCTTTGCAGGCAGGCACATCCCATTTTCTTGGACAGAATTTTGCCAAAGCTTTTGATGTGCAGTTTGCGAATAAAGAGGGTACTCTTGATTATGTCTGGGCATCTTCATGGGGTGTTTCAACAAGACTGATGGGTGCATTGGTTATGGCACACAGTGATAATAACGGTCTGGTTTTACCTCCAAAACTTGCTCCAATTCACGTTGTTATGGTTCCTATCTTTAAAACCGATGAGGAGCATTCAAGGGTAATCGAAAAGATGGAGTTACTTAAATCCAGACTGGAAAAACTTAATATTACCGTTAAGATTGATGACAGAGACAACCTCAGGTCGGGATTCAAATTTGCAGAATGGGAGCTGAAGGGTGTGCCTGTGCGGGTAGCCATGGGGCCTCGTGACCTTGAAAACGGCACATTGGAAATTGCACGAAGAGATAATCTGACTAAAGAGTCCAGAGAGTTTGAAGGTACCGAGAATCATATTTGTTCGCTTCTTGACCAAATTCAGGATAATATCTATACAAAGGCTCTCAAATTCAGAGAAGAGAATACTATTAATATAGATGACTACGAGACATTTAAGCAGAAGATTGAAGAGGGTGGATTTCTTATGTGTCATTGGGACGGAACAGCCGAAACAGAGGCAAAAATCAAAGAGGAGACAAAAGCTACAATACGCTGCATTCCTTTAGAGGGACCTTCACCAGAGGATGGTAAATGTATCTACAGCGGAAAACCATCTGTAGGAAGAGTAATTTTTGCACGTGCATACTAGTAATAAAGAATTATATTTTTAATTTTACCAATCAGTATAATTACATTTAAGATGGCAGCAGACTTACCGTCCGGACAGCAGAAGATACTGTCGGGATTAAACAACAAATCACAAATTAAACTTGGCGTCTTTAATCAGACAGCCGAAGTTTTTGCACAGTTGAAGGAGATTCTCAGTGAAATGAGTAATGACCTGAACGACCTGTTGGATAACAATGACAGAAGGGTTCGCCTGGAATACAGAGACAGAGGCAAATTTGAAGCAGAGCTTAAGTTTGCAGATGATGTTCTCATTTTCAGCATGCACTCCGATATCTTCCTGTTCGACCGCAACCACTCTGTATGGAAAAGCGATTATGTTAAAAAAGAGCCTCTGAACGGATTTTGCGGAATTATTAGTGTATACAATTTTCTGGCAGATTCACTCAAAGATAACAGGTCTGAAGACCTGGGCTATCTGGTGGCAAGAATCTTCGTTAACAGAGACAAACAATTTCTGGTTGAGGGCAAACGGCAATCTGACAATGTCGTGAGCTCATTTGGCAGCAAGGTTCTGGGAAGAGATGAGCTGGTATCTGTTGTTGAAACAGCCGTTCTCTATACATTGTCTTTTGACTTGCTGGTGCCACCATTTGATCTTGTAAAGGTTGCAAGCGTAGAGCAGATAAACGATAAAATTGAAAGTTCTAAATTACAGACCGGTAAAAGGGTAGGTTACAAGTACAACACAGATGATGTGCTTGACGAGGGTTAATTATTCAATAACTTTTAAACAAATATTTTAATAGAATGCTTAAGAGGTCTTTATTTGTTGTCATTTTTCTTACATCTTGCTTTTTTACAGCGTTTTCACAAGAGGCTCAACCCAAAAAAGAGCTTAGTGTCGCTCATGAGCTAAGTGTTATAATAGCTTCGAAATATAAAATACCCGAACTTACGCCTCCACCTCCGCCTCCAAGCAGATGGACTAAGGGAACCCTTTTGCAGCTTGGTTTTTCGCAGCTGTCTCTTACAAATTGGGCATCGGGAGGGCTTGACAATATTGCTCTTAATGCTTATGTAAATGTTTACCGAAATTATACTTTCGAGCAAATGTTTTGGGAAAACCGTGTTCAGATTGGCTATGGTTTTATCCAGTCTTTTGGCGACAGATATAAAAAGAGCGACGATAAGTTTATTCTTGACAGCAAGGTGGGTTACAAGGCGTTTGAAAAAATATTTGCCTCAGCTAGTTTTAATCTGAGAACACAAATGTCAAATGGTTACACATATCCGGCGAATGCTGACCCAAGGCTGGTTTCCGGGTTACTGGCACCGGCATACTTCTCACTTGGTGTTGGTATGGACTACAAACCTACAAAACCCCTATCCATAAACTTCTCTCCGCTTACCGGAAATTTAGTTGTGGTAAGAATTCCGGAACTTAGAACACGCTACGGAAATAAAATAGATCAGGGCGCAAAACTGGAGTTGGGAGCACAGTTGAAAATTGAATACAAGAACAAGGTTCTGCAAAATACAAACATTAATTCTACTCTTAACTTCTTTTCGGATTACCTGGGTACTCCAAAAAATATTAAGGTGTATTGGGATCTATTTGTAGATTCCAAAATAAATAAGTACTTTTCTGTCAACCTAAGGACCAACCTCGTCTATGATGACGATATTTTGATTGCAAACAAAGAGGGAGAGCTGGCACCAAGGTTACAGCTTAAAGAGATATTTTCCGTTGGATTCTCTTACACATTCGGCAATTTTAAAAAATAATGCTTTTAAAGTTTAAAGAGTCCCTTTCAAAATTGACGGGACTTCAGGAGATTCACCCGGCTTCACCCGAAAATCCAAAAATCTTGGTAGCGGTGAGTGGGGGGATTGACTCTATGTGTCTTGTTCACCTTTTTCACCGAATATTTTACAGAAATTTTGCTATTGCAACGGTTAACTTCTCTTTAAGGGGGGAGGAGAGTGATGGTGACGAGGAGCTTGTTAGAAGTTGGGCAGAAGAGAGAGGCATAGAGTATTTCTCAAAGGTTTTTGACACCATAGAGTATTGCAGGGTTAAAGGAGTATCTACTCAGGTTGCTGCAAGAGACCTTAGATATAGCTGGTTTAACTTGCTTATGGCAGAGCACTCTTTTGATTATCTTGCAGTAGCACACAACCTTAACGATTCAGTTGAGACCTTCTTTCTCAATATATTAAGAGGGACGGGAATTCAGGGATTAACCGGAATTCGCCGAAAAAACGGAAAAATCATAAGGCCTTTACTCAGTATTACACGCAGAGAGATTGCTGAATTTGTCAAAAGAGAGAACATCCCATTCAGGGAAGACAGTTCAAATTCACAAAGTTACTATTCACGAAACAGAATCAGGAACATGGTATTTCCTGAATTTGAGATGATAAATGCATCTTTCTTGGGTACTGTCGAAAAAGATATGGCAAATGTCGAGGCTGCCGCCGATATTCTGGAAGAACTTTACATTGTTAAAAAAGCTGAATTACTTGATTGTAAGAGATCAAGAATAGATCTTGGCAGACTTTTAAAGGAGAGAAGGCCTGATTACTGGTTATATATGATATTATCGGAGTATGGCTTTAATGCTGACCAGACAGAGCAAATTTATAGCTCACTGGAGGGTCAGCCGGGCAAAGAGTTTCATTCTGACAGCCATCTCGTATTAAAAGACAGGGAGTATCTTCTTATTTACCCAAAAGGGGTTGCCAGAGGTGAATCCCGTGAATTAAATGATGCAGAAAGTAGATTATCATATGCGAACGGGCAGGGGCTTTCACTTGCTGAATTTGAAGAGAGGCTGACCGATAAGCAGGATCATACTGAAGCTGAAGCTGAGACTGAGGTTGAGACTGAAATTACAATCGGACAGACATTAGAGTCAATTGGTGATATTCTTGATTCCAATTCAGAAGAGGTTGAGGTGCATGATTATGATAATGAGTTATTTAAGGTTTTACTCAAAGGGAGCAGAGAGCTAAAGGAGTATGCGATACTTGGATTTCTGGTTCGTATTTCTGTTTACCCCAAACCTGCGGGCTTTAAGTTTAAGGATGGACCAAGAAAAATAGAATACACTGCTGATCTTTTTGGTAGTACAGACATATCTGCTGCCGCAGCAGTAAGAATTAACTACAAGGTCAATGAGCCATCTCTGTTGCTGGATGCCGATCTGCTCGAGTTTCCGCTCATTTGCAGGAGATGGTCAGAGGGGGATAAATTTATGCCATTAGGGATGACCGGCTATAAAAAAGTGAGCGACTATCTTACAGATATTAAAATGGATAAGGTTAGCAAAAGTTATCAGCCTGTTATGACTTCGGGGGATAAAATTGTTGCACTTATTGGCCAGAGAATAGATGAGCGGTATAAAATTACCGCTCATACCAAAAACATTCTCGAAATCACAATAATCAACTAATCTGCCTAGTTCTCAAAAGTTAGATTGAAAGGCAATCTTGCGAAGTGTTTGATTCCACTCTCATTCCTGAGATACATATAGGCATTATCAATTAACATTTCGGGATTTGATACCGCTTTTGCAGCATATGCTCCGTCAGAGATCATCTCCATCAGTTTGTCAAGCTGAGTCTTCTTCACAGGATACTCAACGATTCTGTAGGTTTCAACTCCACTTGCAGTTGCAGCTGAATTAAGCGCCTCTTTAAGGCCTCCGCGCTCATCAGCCAAGCCAATCTTAATGGCATCCAGCCCTGACCAAATTCTGCCCTGTGCAATTTCGTCAACCTTTTCAGGTGTCATCTCTCTTCCCTCAGCAACAAGATTGATAAAATCGGTGTAGATCTCCTCAATTGCTGCCTGAATAAATGCTATCTCTTTGTTTTCAAGAGACCTGTATCCTGACATCATATCACTGTAACGGTTTGTTGTAACTGTTTCTGCATTAATATGAAGATGTTGCTTAAGTCCTTTTTGGATATTAAGAGCCGCGCTGAATACTCCTATTGAACCTGTAAGTGTAGTATTGTTTGTGATAATCTTGTCTGCCTTGGCAGCTATCCAGTAACCTCCGGATGCAGCATAGTCACCCATACTTATAATAACCGGCTTTTTCTCTCTTAGCAAAGCAAGCTCTCTGTCAATAATATCTGAGCTCTGAGCAGATCCGCCCGGGGAGTTTACTCTGAATACAACAGCTTTAATTGTACTGTCTTTCCTTACTTTTGAAATATGTTCTATGAAAGAGTCTGAAGCAATGTTTTCGTCAGATTTTCCCATAATTATCTCACCGTCGGCATAAATAATTGCTATTTTGTTCTTCTCCTTAAAGTTTACCTTTTGTGTAGCCTTTGAGTAATTGGTTGAAGAGATCATTTTGAGATCTTTCTCATTCTCTACACCAAACAATTTAGCCAATGTGTCTACTAGTTTGTCTTTATACATAAGACCATCTACTATGTTCTCTTCCAGAGCTTTTGTTGCTGAGTGCAACTCAAGATTGTCAGCCATCTGGTTGATTCTCTCAGGAGTAATTCCTCTTGCGGCAGAGATATCTTCAACCCAGGTATTCCAGACTGCATCTATGTATGACTGAATCTGCTCCCTGTTTTCGCTGCTCATTTTATTACTTATAAACTGCTCTGCGGCTGCTTTAAATTTGCCATGGCGGATAAGCTGAACCTCCAAACCTGCTTTATCGAGCAGATCTTTAAAGAAAAGTGAGCTTATGCTTAAACCTGTCAGTGGAGCCATTCCACCCGGGTTCATGTAGATTTTATCTGCAGCTGTTGCAAGATAGTAAGCCGGCTGTGAGAAGTTGTCGGCGTAGGCGATAATTGGTTTGCCACTCTCTCTGAATCTTACAAGTGCAGATCTTATCTCCTCAACGTGGCTAATGCCTGCATTAAGATTTGTTACATTCATGTAAATGAACTTGATAGCCTTGTCTGATGCTGCTTTGTCAATTGTCTCAATAAAGTTTAACAGACCCTGGGTTTTGGATTCGGAACCTCCGAAAGGGTTGAACATAGCAAAAGGGTCCTCAACAGATTGCTCGGTTATTTTGGTTCCAAAGTTTAGTGACAGTACGGCCGATTTTGGAACAACCGGTTTTGCGCTGCTCGACAGGGTGGCCATTGAGCCGATTACCCCAAGCAGAATAAAAAAACCGAGCACCATTGCAAGGAGTGATCCTATGAATGTGCCGGCTATTATTTTCAGAAAATTTTTCATATGTCCGTTAATTACAGTGTTAATTCAACAAATTTAGATTAATAAACGGACTTGAGCAAAATCTATTAGATATGTTTATCTGAGGGAGGCCTTACTGAATATATGTTCGGGAATTGGCTGGTCAAATTTGATAGATATGGTAACAAATTCGGTGCCTTTACCATCTTTAAGCATGTCTTTGTAAACAACTTTTGAAGGGTACCAGCGATTCTGAATTCTTTTTACTTGGGTGAGTTCAACCCTTTTGAGCAGTTGCCCGCTCCTGGCATACATCTCCTGTCTGAGCGGGACATATCTCTCTGCATCAATCCACATTTTTTGTTTGTAGTACGCAATGTCGCTTACTTTGGCAACAAGTTCCAGTACTAATACATCTCTTTTCTGCAGAGTGTCTTTTCCTGTTACTGTTACATTGTAAACATCACTCAGTTTTCTGTCGTCCATCATATCTTCGTAGGAGAGATCAGAGCCCATTACCGATTGCCTTAACAGGTGTCCTGAGATCTGAATTGTTCTGTCTGCTGATGGGGTGTATATCCACAGTTGTCCTTCCAACTTAAGCATTTTGGTTCCGGCCTCTGAAGCAGGAGTAAGATATTCAGTAAAAGATTTTTTATCTCCTTCTGTCCAGCTTCTTGAGGTTATTGTTCTGCTTGATCTTCTTCCGTGAATAGTCATTGCAGATTCAATAATTCTGTTTTTTGAGGAGAGGTTTTGGTCAACTTTCTCAAGAATCTCTTTGCCATTCTGCCCTGTCATCTGCAAGGAGATTAACGCCAATGCAGTTATGAGAGTAGTTCTGACAATTGGGCTGTTATTATTTATTATTCTTTTCATTTATTTATAATTTAATCGTAATCTATAAAGGTTCTTGCAAATTATTATAGACTTTATTTATTGTTTCAGACTTCAAGTTCATTAAATAGTTTGGAAGTCTGACGTTTGTATATGCCAATCCCTGCCAGAGCATTACCCAGTACCATTGAGAATATTCCCGGTATAAACCCAATGTAATAGGTTGTAGGGGTGATATGCGTTCTGACAACAGTTGGCATCATCATGGTTGCGTTCTGCATCATGCCTCCCAGATCTATTCCGTGTACATTTATGTAAAAAACTACAGGTAAGGCAATTGCCACTCCTATAACTGAGCCGATTGTACCTATCATTAGTGCTTCATAAAGCAGTGAACGGTAGATATGTCCCTTGTCTTCTCCCATTGCAAGCCTAACTCCGAATTCGGTGTATCGCCTCAGTCCTCCCAGAAGCCCTCCGTTCCAGAGAACTATTGCCATAGCAGAGACAAATATGAAAATCATAAGTCCGCTTACAGCGCCAGTGTAGTCAAGCATTTCTGCCATTCCCGACTGATCTCTCAGGGTGATCATAATAGGTGCAAATTCATCGGATTCACCATTTGAGGCCTCAATATTCAAGGCATTAAATCTGGTTTTTATCTCCTCTGCACCCTCAATATTGAAATACCTGTCAGGAAGAAAACCTAAAATCTCTCCGGTTGCTCCCTCCATTCCAAAGGCCCTCTGTGCATCATTTATATCCATGATTACAGCTCCTCTGTCAATCCCTGTAGCTCCGAAAATAATGGTGCCGGAGATGGTGAGGTTATAAAAAGCGAAACCACCCTCCATTGTTGATCCAAAAAGTGTAAAACTCTCTCCCGGATTTATTGAAAATTTCCTGGCCAGATCCTCCGTAATGAGAGCCTCTCCCTCTTTCGAAGGCATTACTCCTCTTACCAACGAGCTTTGAAGGTTGAACCTTTGCGGCTCTTTTGAATTGGTGCCTAATAGATCAATTCCCCATCCGATTACCGGACCCTGACCACGAGTCTCTCCAAGTGAATCGGGGAAATCTGCCAGTGCGCCGAATCTAATACGTTTTACCCAATCTACTGTGGGTTCAAACTCTCTAAGCTGAGTAATAAGAGACTCTGCATCCAGAATCGCAAGGTCGTTGGGAAACTGCTCTGCATCTTTCGCATATGCCTTTGTCATCACCTTTACCTCACCGGTGTTGAAATTTGCATTCATCTCTATGGATTCACCCATAACTCCGGTTAGCCAGCTGTACAAAAATACTGTTAGCAGTGATCCAGTTGCCACTACTATTATTGGCAGTAAACTTCTGCCTCTGTCTTTGAGTATTCCTTTCAGTAAAAACTTTTTCATTTCTAGTTTTTTTTGAACCGTTAAACCAGTTTGCCTCTGAGTGCATCTGTAGGCTTCATTTTTGAAATCCTTTTAGTAGGCATATAACTTACTATCAATGAAGATAGTACTACAAGAAGAACTGTTGCCATTATCATGCCTCCACCATAGTAAGGGGTAATTTTATCTGCTATTGCAACTCCGGCCTGGTCGGCGTTTGCCGGCATCGGGATACCGTTTCTTTGAATCCATAAAAGGAGGGGCATTCCCCATGCCATACCCACAAGAATAGCAAGAAATGAGTGTGTTGTCCCTTCAATCGTAAATAACCTTACAACTCTCATTCTTGTCATACCCAGTGCAATGTAGGTTCCTATCTCTTTTTGCCTTCTGAAGATTGACAATATTTGAGTGTCAAATATTGCAAGGAGAGCGATCGCAAGTAAGAGGGATGATATCACCCTTGAACTTCCTTTTTTCGCTGCCATAATATCTGCCAGGTCTTTAAGAAGTGCCTTATCATCTTTATAAACCCATTCGGTCTGCTCAGGCAGGTCAGTTGCACTGGGGGAAATTACAGCGTAGGTTGCCTCTCCTGTCATAGAGGTAAGTTCCTGAAGCTTTTCCAGAGGAATCCAGATTTGTCCTGCGTCAATGGTTGGAACTGTTGTCTTGAAAACACCTGTTATAGTAACCTCTCTGGCATCAAATGTTCCGTTTGTATCACGCCATCTTACAAGCACTCTCTCTCCCTCTTTAAGTCGTAGGTTTTGAGCCATTCTGTTTCCGATAATGGCGGGAATATAGTATGGGTCATCTGGGTTATCTTTAAGCAGATGAGATGGTATAGACAATATTTTTTGATTTGGACTGACTCCTTTTAATAGAATATTGACCAATCTTCCACCCGGATAACCGGTGGCTTGTGTTATAAGTACGGGAGTAGCCATTTCATTCTGTTCGAGGGCTAAAATTCCCTCCTCCATTTTGGAATGGGAGTCTGCGAATGTAAAAGGGTCGTATGGGTTGTAATCGGGATGCCAGTATTGACCGGCTCCTGTCTCCCATGCTCTTGTGTCGTTGGTTGCCTGCATATTCCATCCGTCAAGCATTCCGTTATAAAATATTATTATAACAAAGGCAATGGAGAGAACCGTAACATTTAGCCAGGTTCTCAGGCCTGAACCCAAAAGGTTCTTTAGTGCCAATTTAAATTCCAGCATAACACAAATATTTATTTGGTGATAATTTGCTCATCTTTTTCAACCATACCGTCTTTGAGATATATGATTCTGTCCAGATACTGCATCACCTTTTCGTCATGTGTAGAAAAGATAAATGTGGTTTTAAGCTCCTGATTCAAACGTTTCATTGTCTGAACTATATGGTGAGAATTTTTTGAGTCAAGGTTTGCTGAGGGTTCGTCTGCTAGTACGATTTGTGGCTTTTTTACCATTGCTCTGGCAATTGCAACTCTTTGACATTCACCTCCCGAAAGGGTTGAGGGTCTTGAATGGGCTCTATCTGCCAGTCCAACCCACTCAAGCGCCTCCATAACAGCTTTTTTTCTTTTGTCTGAAGGCATTTTCTGGAGTAAAAGGGCAAACTCAACATTGTCAAATACAGAATAGACAGGTAGAAGATTGTAGGTTTGAAAAATAAATCCTATCCCGTAATTTCTAAGAGCAGCTGCCTCTTTATGAGATAATTGTCCTATGTCTTTGTTAAGGACAATCGCTTTTCCTTCTGTAGGGATGTCGAGTGAGCCGATAATATTAAGCAGGGTAGTTTTGCCCGATCCGCTGGGACCAACAAGCCCGGCAAATTCGCCTTTGCCGAATGAGAGGTTGATTTTGTTTAGTGCTTTAAACTCTGTCTTGCCGGCAGGGAACCTCTTTGTTACATTCTCCAGATTAACTACGTTGTTATTCATATATTTAGGAATTAAATGTTGTCTGAAAATTCTTTTACCTTTTTGTTGAGTGTTTGTGAGTATATACTAACATAAACTGAATTCCGTTTCCGCTATAAAGTGATGTGCCGGTGGAGACTAAAGGAATATCATTATTCATTGGATTGACATACCCCATTACATGGAATGAGAAGTTTTTAATGTTATGCCTCCAGTTTGCAAAGTTGTAGAGACCTCCGTTTTCCCAGTCGTAGTATAGTATGATGTTTAAATTATCTGACATGCTCAGAGGATAGTTTGCAGAGAGAGCAGAGATATTGGCTCTGTTAGAGAATTTAAATGCGTCTCTGTCAAAAGATATAATCAGATGTTCAAAGATCAAATTAAGCCCGTTGCCAATGCCAAATGTATAATCTGCACCTATATTTACCATGTGCTGATTAGTAAACATTCCTAAGTCCTGACTTTTATTAACCCATGACGCCTCAACCCACAAACCTATTGTAACGTCAAACTTGGCATCAAGACCTAGTCTGTTTTCTGGGATCCCATTAAGCTCAGGGAGCAGTCTGAATTCTGTTGAGGATGGAAGCAAATCGGCCTTTCTGTGATGAAAGGTAAGTGCTGCTTCTCCGGATGGGAGTGCTTTTTGAAATCTTCCTCCATATTCCGGGCTCTTTTGTGATGTGATTCCAATATCGAATCCTCTTGATTTGTTGTTGCCGTACAGTACCCAAAGCCACAGGTTGGAATTATCGGCAAAAAAGTATCTTCCTAATCCTCCCCACACCCCATCAGTAAGTTGAAGGGGATCTCTTGAATCCATACTGTCGAACCACATTAGTGGCCGAAGAATTGTTGCTGATCCGAAATTTATTTTTTGAAGTCCAACGCGTAGTTCAGACCTGTTTGTTGCGATCTTTCCCCATCCTCTGTATAACTTTATGTCTCCATCCCATCTGCTCATCTCTCCCTTTCTGAAAAATTCGGCGTTTGAGTAGATGTTGGCTGCTGCCTCAAATTCATACCTTAAATTATTCTTTCCTGTAAACTTATCTCCGGCCTCGAAGTTGAACTGAGGTATATATCTTCCGCCTAAAGTGATACTACTTGCGGTTCCTATGTTTGCCACTCCGCTTAGCTGACCTTTGTATGAAATGATTGGATTTTCCGATGCCCCTGATTGTGAAAATGTAATACCCGGCAGCAGAGATAATACTAAGGTTAAAACTGTAAAGAGAGTATATATTGTATGTTTTTTCATTTTGGATTTACATATCATTTTGGTGCAATTCCGTATGCCATTATCCTTGTAAGTTCAAGTATTAGCTCCTGAGGGTTTTTATACAATCCGGTCAGGTATGGGTCGTTAAGCACGGTTGTCATGTTTTTGCTTAACGAAAGTAACAACTCGGGTTTGAAATCATCCCTGAAAACACCTCTTTTCTGAGCATCCCTGAATTCATCAATAATGCCATTCCATGCATCTGTACTCCTGGTCATTACATAAACTTGTAGGTCAGATCCTATATCATTATAAACATCCTCTATGAACACCTGACTCATCTCCTGAGTTCCTTCTGCTTTAAGTGCAATTATTCTCTGCATTCTTTCTGAGGCAGGGCAGTCCGCTTTGAGTATCTCTCTGAATTTAATCATACCATCATCAATCAAATAATCCAGCACCTTTTTAGCAAGTTCGGTTTTATTAGGGAAAAGCCGGTAAAAGGTCATCTTGCTTGCTTTTGCCTTATCGCAAATCTCCTCAACAGAGACCTTTTTAAAGCCAAATTTCCAGAAAAGCTCCTTTCCGGCATTTAGAATATGAGTCTCTTTTCGTGATTTTATCTTTTTCTCCATAAATGAGCCAATTGAAATATGTATTACGAAATATGACGCAAAGTTACTAAAAAAGTAATATATGCAAATATTAGTAACAAATATTTTTTAAAAAATCATCTTTTTCACTTTTTTTACCTTTTTGTATATGAAAATTTAGGATTGCTTTTCAAATGGCTCAATTTTTGAGAGTTGGAAATTTATCTTGGGCCGGAGGAGAGAGTAACTGAGAATCCGTAAACCTTAATATATAATAAGTGTGAAATATAGAGAATGCTGTTTTACAGCAGTTGATCCTATTTTTTAAACTGAAACTCTCCTTAAATTCAATTATATGAAACAAATTCATTGGTCCGGTATCCTTTCTGCAGCTTTAATAATCTTCGTTGTAGCTTCGTGTGGTACAGAAAGTGAAACAAGCCAGGGTGATATTCAAGTTATTGATCTTGTTGGCGCAGTTGGAAAAGGTAAAATTGTCAATATTAGTGAAGTTGCTGATGATATCAAATATGTTGCCCTAGAGACAACCGACAATTCTCTTATAGGACAAAGGGCCCGTGTTCAAATTATAAACGGCCGGATATATGTCATCTCTTCACAATATCTCTCTTTTGATATTAAGGTTTTTGATATTAATGGCAAATACCTGTTCACCTTTAACAAGATGGGAAGAGGGCCTGAGGAGTACTCTCTGATGTCTTATGTTAAAATAGACAATGTTACAGGTGGTTTTATGGCGTTTGACATATTCTCACTTATGTCTAACTATACAATGACATCCTTGTGTGTTAAAGAGTATGACAAAGATGGTAAGTACATAAAATCATATAATTTGCCCGTCATTAAGCCTGGAAGGCTTGAATCTATCAATAAGTTAAATGAAAATCTGTATATATCGTCTGTAGGTGAAAAAAGTTTTGAGCCGGTGTTAATTCATGGAATAGCATATGACACTCTATCAAATGTTTTATTTAAGATTCCGATGGCCACAGTGCCTGATTATCTAACAAATGAGACCATAGGACGAAGAGTAGAATCGAGGGATGCTAAATGGGAAAAACAATATCTCACTTGGTCTCCATTAATTAAAATTTTCAAAGATGTGGCAAGGTTAATTTATAAATATAATGATACCATTTTTACCCTTAATCAAAAACTAAACTATTATCCCTCTTTTGTCATTAATTACGGCGACTATAGAAACAACTCACCTGATATATATAAAACACCAATAACAAAGAATGATTATATAACCATTGACTATTCAACTTTTGTTGAATCTAATCGGTTTATAATGATGAAACTCTATTTAAGAGAGAGTGCTCATGAGCCTTATGATGAACATATTCAGACAAAAAGAAACGATGTAATGACCCTTAGACGCACTGACTGCTATGGTATGTTCGACAAACAAACGGGTCAATTTAATCTACTCAACCAACCTGTTAAAGGCAAGTTAGGTATAAGAGAAGATATTAATAATGGCCCTCTTTTTTTTCCTACAGATATATCGGCAGATGACCTTGCTTCAACAGTATACTCAGCTTTACAACTCATTGAACATGCCGAAGTATATGATGTAAAAGGTGATCTGAAAGAGCTTGTCTCAAAACTTAAAGACACCGACAACCCTGTAGTGGCAATCGCAAAATTCAAATAAATCTATGTATATGAAACTAAATCAATGGCCCCGGATTATAACTGTAACAGCAATTTGCTGTGCAGTTATCTCTTGTAGCTCAAATAGTGATAATTCTCGTAAAGGTTTAATTGATGTAGAATCGGCTGTCGGAAAGGGCAGTGTAGTCAATTTAAGCGAAATTGCTTCGGACATAAAATATGTTCGTCTTGAAACAAAAGCAGAATCAGTAATCGGGAATGTCTGGAACGTAAAACTCAGCAAGGGGAAAATATATGTCTCTGACAATAAGTATACAATAAGTATCTTTTCTGAAGATGGTAAGTTCATTAAAAAATTCTCCAGAGTGGGAAGGGGGCCTGAGGAGTATGTAGATATAAGTACTTTTCAGGTAAATGACACAGATGGGGGAATTGAAATTCTGGACAGGTCTGGCAGAATCATAAGGTATGACGCAGAGGGTAATTTTATTGAAGTTATTGATAAACTGTACCAAAAAGCACGTTCCCAGTCTTTTGTGAGAATCTCTGATTTTTTTATATCAAGTTGGTATATAAATAGCCGCTCTGAAGATCAATCAGAAACAAAATATGGAGTGACTGCTTACAGGGATTCTTTGGATATTTTGAATGAGAAGACGATTACCTCTTATAGTGGAATGAAAACTCAACAGATTGACGGAGGGATGATGGTATTTATGAGAATGGACCCTCCTTCTCTGATTAAATATAAAGATGAAGTTAAGTTTATGGTTTCGGAGTGTGATACTATTTTTGGAATCGACAGTAAAGGCCAAATTTCGGACAAGTATGTCTTAAGTTACGGGAAATATCAGGCTCCCAAAGGAATGGATTTTGACTCGTTCACAAATAATGAAACAAGTTTTATTACATTAGCTACAGGTTTCAATGAGACAGAGAGACATATGCTTTTCAATTTCAACCTAAGAGCATTGGCCCCTGAACCGATTGTAAGAACTAGCAAGGGGCGTGACGGGAAAGAGGATGTTAATAAGAATACAAATGTCTATGCGATTTTCGACAAGAGAAAGGGAGATCTCAAATTTCTTAATCAACCTCAAAAGGACAAAACAGGATTCAAAGAGGATATAATAGGTGGGTTTCCGTTCTGGCCAAGATTTACCGGCAATCAGGGAGAGCTAATAAACTTCAGAAATGCAATTGATATAATTATTGAGGCAGAAAAGAATCCCGATGATACATTTATGAATGAACTTGCCTCTATGCTTACCGAAAATGATAATCCTGTGATAATAATAGTAACACCCAAATAAACAGGAATATATGAAAATTTATAGATTTCTGATTATTGTTGCAATAGCATTATTGACAACAAACTCCTGCAAAACTGATGTTGAATTGCAAACAGGAGAAATCAAGGTCATTGACCTTGCAGGAGCAGTAGGAGGGGGTAAAATTGTGAATATTAGTGAAGTTGCAGACGATATTAAATATGTTGCCCTAGAGACAACCGACAGCTCGCTTATAGGAGCCAAGGCAGTTGTACAAATCGTAAATGGACTTATCTATGTTACATCCAGAGGTGTAAATATCAGAGATGTTAAAGTTTTTGATTTAAACGGAAAGTACATTTTTACTTTTAACAAAGCAGGACGCGGTCCTAAAGAGTACTCTCCTTTGTCACAATTTGAAATTGATCCTGTTACAGGTGGCTTTAATGTTTACGGATTATTTCCAAATGAAAAAGCTTTAAAAGAGTATAACAAAGATGGAGATTATATCAGAACTGTAAAAATTCCGGTAATTGAAATCGGGAGTCTGGAGGCCCCTAAAAAAATTAATCATAATTGTTATATCTCGTCAGTCGGGAAATTGTGTCGCGAAAATGTCAAAGTTCACGGTGTCGTATTTGATTCAGTTTCAAATATTTTATTCGAAATTCCGCTTTCAAAAGCTCCGGATTATATGCCTAAAGAGTTTGTTCAGACGATGATGGGAGAGAATGGTCCAGTTACCGGAGATAAGGCTTATAATACTTGGTCTCCTACAGTTTACATTGTTAAAACCGAAGCAAGATTAATAAATTCTGCTAACGATTCAATATTTACTCTCGACCAGAACCTTAATTATTATCCATCGTTTATAATTAATTATGGGGGTTTTATCAATAAATCTTTTGATAGAAAAAATATTACCCTGACAAAAGGGGATCATATCAGCCTTGATCCACAATATTATATTGAAACTACTCGATTGATAATATTGAATTTCTTTATGAGAGATTATGCGCATGAGCCTTATAATGAGTATGTTCAAGCAAATAACAGAGTCATAACTGTCCCAAAAGCTAATTGCTACGGTATTTATGACAAACAGACCGGGTTTTTTAATCTTATGAATCAACCTGTTAAGGGAAAACTAGGCTTCAGGGAAGATCTTAAAAATGGACCTCCGTTTATTCCGGCACACATTTCAAAAGATGATCTTGCATCAGCTCTCTTTAGTGCTGTACAAATAATTGAGCATGCAGAAGTATATGATGTAAAAGGTGAGTTAAAAGAGATTGTCTCAAAGCTGAAAGATACAGACAACCCTGTAGTTGCAATTGCAAAGTTCAAATAAATCTATGTATATGAAACTAAATCAATGGCCCCGGATTATAACTGTAACAGCAATTTTCTGTGCAGTTATCTCTTGTAGTTCAAATAGTGATAATTCCCGTAAAGGTTTTATTGACGTAGAATCGGCTGTCGGAAAGGGCAGTGTAGTCAATTTAAGCGAAATTGCTTCGGACATTCGTTACATACCACTTGAAACAAATGCAGAATCAGTAATTGCGAATGTCTGGGACGTAAAACTCAGCAAGGGGAAAATATATGTCTCTGACAATAAGTATACAATAAGTATCTTTTCTGAAGATGGTAAGTTCATCAAAAAATTCTCAAGAGTGGGAAGGGGGCCTGAGGAGTATCTAAATATAAGTATATTCAATATTAACGACAGTAATGGTGAAGTTGAGATCATGGAAAGATCTGGCAGAATCATAAGGTATGATGCAGAGGGTAATTTTATTGAAGTTATTGAAAAATTATTACCAAAGATAAATCCTCTGTCATTTGTGAGAATCTCTGATTTTATTGTATCAAGTTGGTTTAAATCAAATCGCATTGAGGGACAGATGGAGTTTAAATATGGGGTAACTGCTTATGTTGATTCTCTAAATATTATAAATGAGAAGATAATAACAAGTTTTAGCAGTATGAAAATGCAGCAGGTAAATGGAGGAATGTCTGTATACATGAGAATTGATCCTCCTTATCTGATGAAATTCAGAGACGAGGTTAAGTTTATCGTGGCTGAGTGTGATACGATTTTCGGGATTGACAAAAAAGGGGATATTTCAGATAAATATGTCTTAAGTTATGGAAAATATAGTGCTCCCCAAGGATTGGATTTTGATACATATAACAATAATGAGTTAAACTTTATAACTTTAACTACCGATTTTTTTGAGACTGACAGATCTCTACTACTTAATTTCAATTTGAGGGCAATGGCCCCCGAACCGATTGAAAGAACAAGCAATGGTCTTGACTGGCTGGGTAATGTTAATAAGAATACAAATGTCTACGCTACCTATGACAAGAGAAGAGGGATCCTCACTTTTCTTAATCAACCAATAAAAGGCTCAATGGGTTTTAACGACGATATTAATGGAGGGTTTCCTTTCTGGCCGAGATTTGCAGGCAATCAGGAAGAGCTGTTAAGTTATATAAATGCACTTGACATAATTCTTGAGTCTGAAAAAAATCCGGATGATACATTTATAAATGAACTGGCCTCTAAGCTTACCGAAAATGATAATCCTGTGATAATAATAGTAACACCCAAATAGGCAGATATTTATGAAAAATATTAGATTTCTGACAGTTGTTGTAATAGCTTTATTGACAACAATCTCCTGCAAAACTGATGTAGAACTGCAAACAGGAGAAATCAAGGTCATTGACCTTGCAGGAGCAGTAGGAGGGGGTAAAATTGTCAATATTAGTGACGTTGCAGACGATATTAAATATGTTGCCCTAGAGACAACCGACAGCTCGCTGATAGGAGAACGGGCAAGAGTTCAAGTAGAAAACGGAAGGATATATGTTCACTCCAGAAAATCAAATACCAAGGATATTAAAGTTTTTGATATTGACGGCAAATACCTCTTCACTTTTAACAGAACAGGCAGAGGGCCGGAGGAGTACTCACGTATGTCAAAAATTGAAATAGACAACGTTACAGGTGGCTTTATTGCATTTGATATAATACCATCTACTTCTAATTCAAAATCATTAGGGCACTTCAAGGAGTATGACAAACATGGCAATTATATCAAAACTACCATCATGCCGGTTATTGATCCCGGCAGACTTGAAACTGTGAAGAGATTCAGCCAAACACTATACATCTCACCAGTGGGATCAAACAGCACTGCTCCTATGAAAATTCATGGAGCAGCATTTGACACTCTCAACAATATTGTGTTTGAGTTACCGCTGACTGAGGTGCCTGAGTATATTATTAATGAAATGCAAGAAGAAATTATTGGCATCGAAGGTCTTGGTAAGGAGAGGAAGGTATTCTATACATTGCCGCCAACAATTGAAATTATTAAAAACCAGGCGAGAATTTTTAGCCTGTCTAACGATACTATTTTTACTCTAGATCAAAAACTTAACTATTACCCTACATACGCAATTAATCGTGGTAAGTATGTCGACACCTCTCCTGACAGAAGTAATATTTCGTATGTAAAGGGAAATCATATCAATCTTGATCCTGAATCTTATGTTGAATCTACCCGATTCATAATAATGGATTTCATAATGAGAAATTTTGCCCATGAGCCTTACGATGAATACATTCAGGGCAAGAACAGAGTTATTACAGTTCCACGAACCAATTGCTACGGTATTTATGACAAACAGACAGGGTTTTTTAATCTTATGAATCAATCTGTAAAGGGAAAATTGGGCTTCAGGGAAGATCTTAAAAATGGACCTCCGTTTATTCCGGCACACATTTCAAAAGATGATTTTGCATCTGCCCTCTTTAGCGCGGTGCAAATTATTGAGCATGCCGAAGTATATGATGTAAAAGGTGAGTTAAAAGAGATTCTCTCAAAACTTAAAGATACCGACAACCCTGTAGTGGCAATAGCAAGATTCAAATAAGACTATTATTTCATTAAATGGTTTTTTAAATAATGAAAGTAGATATAAAAGAAAAAATGGTAAGGATGGCAGGAGTAAGTTTTTTATTTATAATTCTGCTATTTAACTCATGTACATCGGTTAATTCCCGTAAAGAAAAGCTTACTGTTATTGACATTGAGAACTCAATCAATAATTATGAACTTGTAAACCTTAGCGACTATGCATCAGATCTTAAATATATTCAGCTTGAAACAAATGACAGTGCACTTATTGGGGCCATAGCAAACATCGTTTATGAATGCAATAAAATTTATATTAGTGATCAGTCAGAGAGCATCTATGTTTTTGATTCAGAGGGTAAACACTTAAAATCATTTAACAAAAAGGGCAGAGGACCAGGTGAATATAGTCGGTTGGTTAATTTTTTTATAAATCCCGATAATGGATACCTATACATAATTACTTCGCAAGCCCTATTGTGTTATGACAAAGAATTAAATTTTGTAAGGGAGATCGAAAAACCGGAAAATGATCTCTTTCTAATATCTGCTAAGCTGATTGCTGACGATATTTTTGCAATGGTATTAAATGGTAAAAGACACTCCATTCAAATTGTTGATGGCAAGTCTAAGAATGTTTATTATCAGAAATCTGCCGAATGGGAGTCTTTAGGAAATAATTATATGGCAAAGTTTACTTTGTTTAATATGTTTCAGACAGCTGAAGAGCTAAGATATCTGTCAGTCTTTAATGACACTATCTACTCCTTTACGGATGATTATAAAGAAAAACCTGCTTATTATCTTAATTATGGTAAGTACAGAGAGCCGGAGCCGGTAACTGTCGAGGATTTTGGGTCAATGGATTTGAACTTTGTTTCGCTCTTATCAATAAGGGAGTCAGATGAATTGATCTTTATGTATATCTTTTTAAGAGGCCTTTGTAAAGAACCCGTTATAAGTTATGCTACAAACCCAGATGGAAGCCGGAGAGAGATCAGAAGCAACACAGCTTATGCGGTGTATGATAAAAAGATGAACGAGGTCAAATTTCTGTTACAACCCATAAAGGGATTGATGGGATTTGCAGATGATTTAACCGGTGGTGTACCTTTCTGGCCAAGATATGTTAACAGCAATAACAAACTTATCTCATATCTGACACCTCAGAAAATTAAGAATTTTGCAGAATCCAATGACACAGCAGGTGAGTCAATCAAAAATCTTGCCTCTAAACTTACCGAAAATGACAACCCTGTGATAATAATAGTAACGCCTAAATAGACAGATATATATGAAAAATTTTAGAGTTCTGACAGTTGTTGTAATAGCTTTATTGACAACAATCTCCTGCAAAACTGATGTAGAACTGCAAACAGGAGAAATCAAGGTCATTGACCTTGCAGGAGCAGTAGGAGGGGGTAAAATTGTCAATATTAGTGACGTTGCAGACGATATTAAATATGTTGCCCTAGAGACAACCGACAGCTCGCTGATAGGACTTGGGGCCAGAGTTCAAGTAGAAAACGGAAGGATATATGTTCACTCCAGAAAATCAAACTCTACTGATGTTAAAGTTTTTGACATTGATGGCAAATACCTCTTCACTTTTAACAGAATTGGCAGAGGACCGGAGGAGTACTCAGCTATGTCTTATATTGAAATAGATAACGTTACAGGTGGCTTTATGGTGTTTGATGTAATTTCACTTATAACAAATTCTACATTAACAACCTGGAATTTTAAGGAATATGACAAAGATGGGAATTTCGTTAAGGTTGTAAATATGCCAGTGATTGAGCCCGGAAGGCTGGAAGCTGTAAAGAGGTTTAGCAAAAATCTATATATATCAACTGTAGGATCAGACAGTCCTGACCCGGTGAAAATTCACGGAGCGGCATTTGATACTCTTTCCAATATTATGTTTGAAATACCACTGGCTGCAATGCCTGACCATTTGCCCAAAGTGAGCCTGGGGCGAATAAGTATAGAAAAGAGTGCCAGCGAGAAAAAAAGATATCATACCTGGCCTCCCACAATTAAGATTTCCAAAGATGAGGTAAGGTTTGTGAATCCGTACAATGATACCATTTTTACCCTTGATCAAAAATTTAACTATTATCCTTCGTTTGTAATAAACTACGGCAACTATATTAATACATCAACAGACAGAAAAGCAATAACCGGAACTACGGGTAATCATATCAATCTTGATCCTTTGTCTTACGTTGAATCCAGCCGATTTATAATGATGAATTTCATGATGAGAGATTTTGCCCATGAACCTTATGATGAATATATTCAGGGCAAAAATGGGGTAATAACCGTTCCACGTACCAATTGCTACGGTATTTTTGACAAACAGACAGGTTTCTTTAATCTTATGAATCAACCCGTTAAGGGAAAATTGGGCTTCAGGGAAGATATTAAAAATGGACCTCCGTTTATTCCGGCACACATTTCAAAAGATGATCTTGCATCAGCTCTCTTTAGTGCTGTACAAATAATTGAGCATTCAGAAGTATATGATGTAAAAGGTGAGTTAAAAGAGATTGTCTCAAAACTGAAAGATACTGACAACCCTGTAGTGGCAATTGCAAAGTTCAAATAGATTTTATTAATAATTATGACCCAAATGATAAAAAACTACATTTTGAAAAAAATAATCTGCTATTCTGTTTTTTTGTTGACTTTGTCCCTTTTTTCCTGTTCATCAAATAAAGGGGAAGTTGGGGCAGGAGGGGTTGAGGTTGTAGATATTGAGGCTTCAATTAACAATTTCTCGATTGTTAAACTTAGTGATTATGCAAGTGATATAAGGTACATACCTCTTGAAACATCAGACAGCATTCTCATAGGTGGAATTTCAAATGTTATGTATGAACGGGAGACCATTTATATTCTGGATCATTCGGGTAAAATACATCTCTTTGATAAGACTGGGAGATACCAAAAATCATTTAGCAGAAAGGGGAGAGGACCGGGGGAGTATTCTGAAGCGTTTTCAATAAAAGTTAATCCTGATAACGGTGATCTTTTTATACTGGATGCATGGAGAGGGATACTTCGTTACGATAATAATTTCAATTTCATAAATATGTACCCTTTCCCTGGTAAAGGCATAGGAGCTCCGGCAGTTGAAATTGTTGGAGAAGAGTTAATTGCTGTAAGCATGGCTTCGTTTATTGATTTTGGATATTCACTGGTTTGTTACGGGAGGGATACTGCCGATATTGTGTATAAAAAAGAGGCAATACTCACCCATGATCCTACCAAGAGAGCTGTTTTAAGATTTTTGTATTATTCAATCTACAAACTTGGTGATCAATTGAGATATTACGATAGCAGTAAGGATAGTATTTTTTCTCTTTCACACGATTTTCAGGATAAAGCGTTTTATTACATAAGACTGGGAAAATTCAGGGAACCGGAGAACATCTCGTCAGATGACTATGGTTCATACGAACCAAAAATCATTACGCCCCTTACCTATTTTGAATCGGACAGACTTCTTTTCATGAGTTTTATATTGAGGGGACTTTGCAGAGAACCAATTGAAATGAAGGGTAAAAGCCATGATGGAACCGAGTCAGTTTCATACAGTACCGCTGATTATGCAATTTATGACAAACAAAAAAAGGTGGTAAAATTCCTTCTCCACCCTGAGAAGGATATTCATGGTATGGAGGAGGATATTTTGGGAGGCAAGCCATTTTGGCCAAATTTTGTAAATAGTAAGAAGGTTTTTGTCTCCTATGAAAATGCATTAGACCTTATTAATTATTTTGAAAAATACCCACCCAAAACAAAAGAGTTAAAAGAGTTGTCTGCAACACTAAAAGAGGATAGTAATCCGATAATTATTCTTGCAACTTCAAAATAATTAGCTTAAATTTGATATTCAATTACTTATAATAAAATGGACATTTGTAAAAGAGCATTAATCCTGTTTTTTGCATCTGCAGGAATTTTGGTTAACGCCAATACCAACAGGTTGTACTCTCAAGAGAGATACACACTTACAATGACACTGGAAGATGTTATCGAAACAGCAACCGAGCAATCTCCCAACGCGCTCATTAACAAGCATAACTTTCTTGTAAGCTATTGGCAGAACCGCTCCTTTAAGGCATTGTTTCTGCCTTCTTTAAATTTGGCAGCCACTATTGGAAATTACAACCGTTCAATGATTGCCCTCCAGAATTATGAGACAGGTGAGATCAATTACATGGTAAATAACACTCTGCATAATTCTCTCTCCCTCTCTTTAAGGCAAAATATTGCACTTACGGGTGGTACTGTCTCTTTATCAAGCAGTCTTAACAGACTTGACCAATTTACAAATGCCGGTTCGGTGCTCTACAATTCACAACCGGTTTATATAAATTATTCACAACCAATAAAGGCATACAATACATTTAAGTGGCAGAAGATTACAGAGCCAAAAGAGTTCGAAAACGCTAAGAGAAAGTACCTTGAAAATATGGAGGTTGTTAAACAGCGTGCAATAACACTCTTTTTCGAAGTACTTACTGCCCAAAGCAGCCTCGAACTTGCAAAGATGAATCTTACCTCAAGCGAATTGAGCTTAAAGATTGCAAAGGAGAGGTTCGAAATAGGCTCAGTCACCTATAACGATATATTGCAGCTTCAACTCAATCTGAATAACTCAAAACTTGCTGTAGGAGATAATCAGGTTACACTTGACATGAGCATGTTGAGTCTGAGAACATTTCTGGGATTTAACGATAATACAGATATTGTGCTTGTTACTCCGGGAAAGGTACCCGAAATAACCATCAATTTTGAAGATGTATACCAAAGATCACTCGAAAATTCATCTTTCTATTTAGATAAGGAGCTCTCTTTGCTTAGTGCAAAACAGGAGGTTGAAAGGGCAAAATCGGGCAACGGCCTTCAGGCTGAGCTTTTTGCTACCCTGGGCTTTACCCAGAAGGGATCTGATCTTGGAACCGCGTATAAATCACCAATAGATCAGGAGATTGTCGGGTTAAGACTTACGCTTCCAATTCTGGACTGGGGTCTTGGCAAAGGAAAGGTGAGGTTAGCTCTGTCACGGGAAGAGGTAATTAAGGCTCAGGTTGAGCAATCTCTGATTCAGAACAGACAGGATGTCTTTATTAAGGTAATGAGATTCAATAAACAGAATATTCAGTGTCAAACCTCAGCAGAGGCCGATTCCATTGCCAGAATCAGCTATAATATATCTCAGGAGAGATTCCGGAACGGCACAATTAGCATTCTTGAGCTTAATGATGCCCAGGTGAAAAAAGATAATGCCGTTCAGAGGTATATATCCGATCTGAGTAGTTACTGGAAATACTATTATGATATCAGAATGCTAAGCCTATATGACTATTTAAAAAGTGAAGAGATAGTTACTGACTTTGATAAATTAACAGACAATTAAAATAATACATATGAAAAGGGTAAGTTGTTATATTGCTTTTGTGGCATTGGTTGCAGTGTCATGTTCATCTCAAAAAAAAGAAGATGACAGTGAAAATGTTGAGGCAGCAAAGGCATCCTTTGTAAGTGAACGCAATGTTGTTGATACCATTCACCTCAAAAGAACAGATTTTAACAGACAAGTTATTACCAACGGTAAACTTAGAGCAGTTGCCAAAAGTGTTCTGACTTTCCCGGTATCCGGCACATTGCAGGAAATTGTAGTAAAGAATGGCCAATATGTAAATAAGGATGGAGTTATTGCAAGATTGGACCCGACACCGGCCTTAAACAAACTCTCTCAGAGCAGGCAAAGTATGGAGCGGTCTGAATTGAGTTTCATGAACGACCTTATAGGCTACGGATATGGTCGCGATACTTCAAAGATACCATCTGAAATCGTAAAGGTGGTACGGTTAAAATCCGGCTACAACGACGCTCTATATAGCTTAAGGCAGGCTGAGGAAGAGCTGGCAAAAACAGAACTTAAAGCTCCATTTGCCGGAAAAGTTGCAAACATTTCAGTAAAACCTTACGAGACTGTTTCCGGTGTATTTTGCACTTTGATTGATGATCGCAGGTTTGAGGTTATGTTTTCGCTTCTTGAATCAGAGGTATCATATATTAAGGTTGGCAATACTGTTCAGGTGGCGCTATACAGCGATTCAGAATCACTGTACAAAGGGGTTATCACACAAATCAACCCCATTGTGGACGAGAAAGGTCAGATTGCAGTAACAGCAGAGATAGCAAACAGTTCGGGAAAACTAATCGAAGGGATGAATGTGAAGGTGATTGCCGAGAGTCTGCTTAAAAATAAATTGGTTGTTCCAAAGAGTGCAGTTGTGATGAGGGACAATTTTGATGTACTGTTCAGAATAGATAAGGAGAGAAACAGATCGATGTGGACCTATGTAAAGGTTGAAATGTCAAACTCGCAATACCATGTTGTCGCTCCAAATAAGGAGAAAAATGCTGAGCTGAACGAAGGCGATGTAATAATTGTATCCGGCAACCTGAATCTTGCCGAAGGTTCAAATGTTGAAATCAAAAACCGCTGATTATGACGGGCAAACTAATTGACAGACCTATAGCGGTAACTATGACAATTATTGCGGTAATTGTTCTTGGGATGGTTGCCATAGGACTTTTGCCGGTTTCACTTATGCCTGAGGTTGATATCCCGCAAATTACAGTTCAGGTGAATGCTCCCGGGTATTCTGCCAGAGAGGTAGAGAGAAGTCTTAACGGACTCAGAGGTCAGCTTAGACAGATTTCACATCTTAAAGATCTCCGGAGTGAGGCGAACAACGGGTCAGGCTCCATCTTTATGGAATTTGAACACGGTACCGATGTAAAATTTATATTCATTGAGGTAAACGAAAAGATTGACAAAGCAGTTGCCTCACTACCAAGGGAGCTTGAACGGCCAAAGGTAGTTAAGGCTAGTGCCACAGACATACCTGCTTTTTTCATAAACATGACAATTGCAGATGAGGGAGACCTGCGATTTTTGCAACTGAGCAGGTTTGCCGCGGATGTAATATCAAAAAGGGTTGAACAGATTCCTGAGGTTGCACTTGTTGATATAAGCGGGCTCTCGCTGCCTGAGATTCTGGTAACACCGGACGAACATAAGCTTAAGGCCCTTGGTATTACCGAAGATAGACTCGAAGCTGCAATTAATGAAAATAACAGATCTCTCGGAGATATTTCCATTAAAGATGGCCACTACAGATGGAACATAAGGTTTATTTCAGAGATTAAGACCAAAGAGGATATCGAAGAGATAAACCTGAACATAGACGGGAGGGTATTTAAGTTTAAAGAGCTTGCAACTGTTGCTGAACAACCTGCCCGACATAAAGGTATTGTTAAGTCAGATGGTAAACGGGCCGTTGCATTGGCAGTTGTTAAACAGTCAGATGCAAAAATGTCCGATTTGAAAAATTCGCTCGAGATGCTCATGACTCAGTTCAACAAAGAGTATCCCGACGTCCAATTTTTAATTACACGTGACCAGACCAGGCTTCTTGACTACTCAATTACAAATTTGAGAAATAACATTTTGCTGGGTGCTTTGTTGGCTTGCCTGGTAATATTTCTCTTTCTGCAGGATTTTCGTTCTCCATTACTTGTTACAATTACAATCCCTCTATCACTTATCGTCTCGCTGCTATTCTTCTTTTTGGCAGGAATCTCCATCAATATTATTTCACTGTCGGGATTGATACTGGGTATAGGGATGATGGTGGATAATTCAATAATTGTTATTGATAATATTACGCAGCTTTTTGAACGGGGTAAACCACTTAGAGAGTCTGTTATTAAGGGAGTTGCTGAGGTCTTTACTCCTATGCTAAGCTCTGTTCTCACCACTTGCTCGGTATTTCTTCCACTGGTTTTCCTGAGTGGTATAGCCGGGGCCCTGTTTTATGATCAGGCGATGGCTGTTACCATAGGGCTTTTCTCTTCGCTCATTGTTGCCGTAATAGTTATTCCGGTTTACTACTATATGTTTTATAAACGTAGCGGAGGCCCTGTCAAAAACAGATTCCTTTCCGGGATCTCACTTTTCGACTATCATGCAGCTTATGAAAAGGGTTTAATATGGGTATTCAGACATCAGAGACTTGTCTGGACAATGTTTATACTTGTTTTACCTCTTACATTCATGCTTTACAAGGTAATTGACAAGTCAAAACTTCCTCCGGTAACACATGACGATACCATCATGTTAATTGACTGGAACCTTCAGCTTGATATTGACGAAAGTGACAGAAGAATTCAGGAGCTTACAAAAACAGGCAGTGAATATATCAGCCATAAAACCACATTTGCAGGTTCTCAGCAATTTTTGCTCTCCCATACGCCTGAACTAACTCAGACAGAGGTCATGGTCTATCTTAAGGCCACCGGCCCTGAAACACTTGAAGATCTCGAAAAGAGACTTTCAGAGGAGATTAAAGTACGTTATCCTGAAGCAACATTTCGGTTTACCCCTTCGGATAACATCTTTAACATGATTTTTTCTGATAAGGAGTATAATCTGACGGCAAAACTTTTAAGCAATGATAACACACCTCCAAATCCTGATAAACTGAATATCCTTCTGGAAAAGATTCACAATCAGATGCCTGCATTTTACATTGAGCCTGTAAGGTGGCAAGAGGTTATAATGCTTACAACAAAACCCGAGATGATGTCGCTTTATAAAGCCGATCAACAGAACATTCATAATATAATAAGCAATGCGGCAAGAGAGCGCAGATTATTCTCAATAAACCACGGTAACTATTCGGTGCCGATTATTGTGGGTGACGAAAATGACCATATTGAGGATGTGCTTGCACTTAAAGCCCGGAATTCAGAAGGCATAGAGATTCCTTTATATGAGCTTGTCTCTGAGACAAGAGTGAGAGATTTTAAAAGTGTGACATCGGGACTCGAAGGGAGCTATTACCCATTGAATCTTTCGGTAAATGACAGAGAGGTGCCGGAGGTGATGAAAGGCATTGAAAAAATTGCCAAAGAGGATGGCAATTTTGATGTAATATTTTCGGGCAGCTATTTCTCCAACAGAACTCTGATAAAGGAGCTTGTGATTATTCTTACAGTGGCTTTATTGCTTCTCTTCTTTATTCTTGCTGCTCAATTTGAGTCACTTATACAGCCATTTATAATCCTGTCAGAGGTTGTTGTAGATATTTTCGGAGCTATGTTGCTTCTCTGGATGTTTGGTTCGGGACTTAACCTGATGTCTATGATAGGTATTGTGGTTATGAGCGGTATAATCATAAACGATTCAATTCTAAAGGTAGATACCATAAACAGACTTAGAAAAGAGGGTTATTCGCTCTTAAGAGCCATTATGACAGGTGGAATGAGACGTCTTAAGCCAATAATCATGACAAGTATTACAACAATACTTGCTATTGCCCCTTTTCTAATACGAGGTGACATGGGATCTGACCTTCAGTACCCGCTTTCACTTGCTTTAATAGGTGGAATGGTGGTCGGTACAATTGTAAGTATCTTTTTTATTCCGGTATTCTATTATAACATTTATAAAAGGAGAGGAAAATGAGGGTACCGTCTTTTTCTGTAATACTTGTCTTTGTTGTTCTTGTTATTGCGGGAGCGGGGGTATTGCCTCTTGTAAGTCTGCAGTACAAACCAACCGAAAAGGGCAAAACTCTTACTGTAACATATTCGTGGAGTGGTGCTTCGGCCAGGGTAATTGAGGCAGAAGTAACCTCCAAACTTGAGGGGGTAATATCTACTCTTCCCGGAATCAGTGAGATATCTTCGGTAACAGGCAGAGGTAGTGGAACCATAACTGCAACCTTTAAACCCGGGGTAAATATTGACGAGGCAAGGTTTGAAATAGCATCTCTTCTCAGGAGGGTTGCTCCAAAGCTCCCGCGTGGGGTAACTCCGCAAATCAGAGCAGGTGGGACAAGGGGCTTTAATAGTCCATCCCAAAGCACGACTATACTTACCTATACCATCAACTCCGACCTCCCCACTTTAAGGATTAAACAGTATGCGGACGAGCATATTATAAACGATCTATCTCAGATAAACGGAATTAAAGATATTGAACTGTCCGGTGTTACCCCTTTTGAGACCGAAATTCAATATGATCCTGAACATATTCTCAATCTGGGAATTTCTACTTCAGATATTCAGAGTGCCATTGAAAAATTTTCAGGCAAAGAGGTCCTGATTGGGAGCGTAGATGGGACTGCTATAATTTTAAGAACAGAGGCTAGTGGAGGTAACTTTGAATCTCTGCCTGTCAAAAATGTAGCCGGAAGAATTGTAAGACTAAGCGATTTTGCAAAAATTACGTATAAGGAGAAGCTTCCAACATCATACAGCAGAATAAATGGCCTTAACACCGTTAATATAAGCTTTACTGCTGATAAGGGGATAAATACCCTGGAACTTATTAAAGAGATCAAGGGCAGGATGAATGAGCTAAGTAAGAGGTATCCTCCAAATTTTTCTGCAAGGATTGTCTTTGACCAGTCAAAGCAGATTAATAACGAAATAAATAAAATTCTGAGAAGAACATTCCTCTCTTTGCTTGTGCTCCTGATATTCGTATATGCGGTAAGCCGGAGTCTGAAGTATCTTGCAATCATATCTGTTACCCTTTTGGCAAATATCCTGATTGCGTTTATATTTTACTATATATTTAAGATAGAGATTAATATCTACTCACTTGCGGGCATAACGGTCTCGTTGGGAATAATCATAGACACCTCTATTATAATGATTTCCCACTACGGATACTACAAAAACAGAAAGGTGTTTATTGCTATTCTTGCGGCTTTGTTGACTACAATCGGTGCACTATCTGTTGTATTCCTACTGCCTGAGGATTCAAAAAATCTCTTATTGGAATTTTCGGCAGTTATAATGATAAACCTTATTGTATCGATGGCAATTGCCATGTTTTTCATACCGGCCCTTATTGACACATTTCCCCTTAAGGGTGTAAGGGCAAAGATGAAGAGAAAGAGTGCAAAAAAGGTATTGGTTTTTAACAAGTACTATGCAAAGTACATAGCATTCGCCAGAAATCACAGATGGATATTTATTGTTATTGTTATCCTTGGATTCGGTTTGCCCGTTCACATGCTGCCAAATAAATATCAAAAAGAGGAGAATAGTTTTCAAAAACTTTACAACAAAACACTTGGGAGTTCAACTTATCAAAATAAGATTAAAAAATATACAGATCCTCTGCTTGGCGGTTCGCTAAGGCTCTTTGTTAAGAGGCAGGGAGGTTTCCCTATGAGAAGAGATGTTGAAAGACAGAGGTTAAGTATAAATGCCTCTCTTCCTGACGGCTGTACAGTGCAGCAACTTAATGATATTGTTGTCTTTATGGAGAATTTTCTCACTCAGTTTGATGAAATTGAGATGTTTGAAACCAGAGTATCTTCATATAAAAATGCCTCAATAACCGTCACCTTCAAAAAGGAGTTTGAACATACAGGCTTCCCGGCTATGTTAAAGAATGAGGTTATTGCAAAGGCCTCGGATTTTGGTGGGGCAAACTGGAGCGTTTCCGGAATTGACGACAACTATTTCAGCAACAATGTCGGATTAGGTTCATATAAATCAAACAGGATAACCATTACAGGTTATAACTACGATCTGCTGTACAGATTTTGTCAGGATGCTGCAGTTTCATTACTCCAGAACCAGCGGGTTAGTGGTCCTGAGGTCTACGGAAGTGTAGGATGGGGCTCCGAAATTGCAATGAATGAATATTTTATTGATTTTGACAGAGAGAAGATGGCGGTAATGAATATTACTCCACAGGGTGCATTTTCGGCTCTTACCAGAAAACTGGCTGAATCGGATATTGGAACAAGAAGGGTAAGCGAACAAGAGGAGATTCAGATAAAACTGGTATCAAAGGGTAGTAATGAGTTTGACGTATGGAATCTGAGAAACGAATATCTGGATATTAACGGCAAAAAGGTAAAATTCTCTGATATCGGTAAGATTGATATGAGAAGAACCGGAAACACAATCTACAAGAAAAATCAGCAGTACATTCTCACTGTCGCTTTTGACTTTATTGGGCCATTTGAGCTTGCAAGAAGGGTTACAGATAGGGAGATGAAAAGATTGAACGAAGAGGTTCTTCCTATAGGATTTAAGGCAGATAACAGAGACTCATCCTGGGGCTTCGGAAGGACTAACTATTACTGGTTGTTGTTTGTTATAACAGCAATTATATATCTGGTTTGCTCAGTACTATTTGAGTCTCTCACACAGCCTCTGATGATCATTCTTCTTATACCTGTCTCTTTTATTGGTCTTTTCCTGACATTTTACCTGACAAAATTCTCGTTTGACCAGGGGGGGCTCGCGGCACTCATAATGTTAAGTGGAATCTCGGTTAATGCAGGAATATATGTTATTAATCAATACAATCTGCTAAGAAGAAAAGGTGAGGGAATAAAGAGCCCTATACCATTTTA
Organism: Rikenellaceae bacterium; assembly: GCA_003542575.1. Lineage (GTDB taxonomy): Bacteria > Bacteroidota > Bacteroidia > Bacteroidales > UBA932 > Bact-08. Next base: position 160,135 of record DPKJ01000009.1, read on the forward strand.
CATTAAGGCTTACAACCACAAGATAATACCTATTCTTTTAACAATTATCTCTACAATTCTCGGTCTCACTCCATTCCTGATTGACGGTAGAAACGAGGTATTCTGGTTCTCTTTTGCAGTTGGTACAATGGGTGGTTTGCTCTTTTCGATAATTGGAATAGTATTTATACTGCCGGTATGGGGCAGAAAAACACAAAAGGTAAGGTTGTAGTAACTAGTCTGACTTTCTTAGTCTGTACCCAACACCTCTTACATTTTCAACCACAAGAGATGTTCCTGTAAGTTTTTTCCTTACATGAGATGCAAGAGCTTCAAGAGATTTTTTTGGATCAACATCTTTATCTCCCCAAATGCTTGAGGCAAGATCTCCTCCTTTGCAAATCTGACTGAAGTTTTGACAAAGAATCTGAAGTAACCTGTTTTCGTAAAACGAGAGCGTAATAATCTCTCCATCCTGTTGAACAAGGCTGCGCTCTTCGGGGGAGTAATTAAGTGTTCCCAGGGTGAAGATATCGTTGTTTTTTGTAGAAATTTTGAAACTTTTCTGAACTCTAATTAACAATTCTTTAAGTCCGAACGGTTTCTTAAGATAATCACTGCAACCAATTTCAAAACCGTTGGCAACGCTACTGTCGTCACTCATTGAGGTTATAAAGATTATTGGAATGTTTTTATCAATAGCCCTTATTTTAGTTGCAAGTTCAAAACCATTTATTTCCGGCATATTTACATCAAAGAGCAACAAGTCGGGATGAAATGTATGATACCTTTCAAACGCTGTCTTTCCATCGTTTACATACATCAGTTCATATCCGCTCATCTTCAGAAATTCGCACATTGCGTATCCGAAGTTCATCTCATCGTCCGCCAGTAGAATTTTCTGTGCCATTCTCTTCAAGTTTTAATGAAAGGGTAAATTTACTACCTTTTCCTACCTCACTCTCCAGCTCAATCTTGCCTTTGTGAGCCCTAACTACCCACATAACATAGGTAAGCCCCAGTCCAAAACCCTTGCCCTTTTGAGAGTGCTCTCTTTTGCTTACCCGGTAGAATTTCTCAAATACTTTTGATTGTTCCTCCTTTGGTATTCCAATTCCGTTGTCTTCTACAGAAATCCTGTAAAACTTATCGCCGGCATTGGTATTTACATTTATCACTACAGGATCATCTGAATACTTGATTGCATTATCGATAAGGTTTCCGATAGCGTTGGTAATGTGCATCTTATCTCCATAAACCATTTGGGTGCCCGGCTCTACTGATGCAGTAATTGTAACGCTCTTTTTGGCGTCAACGCTGTGTCTGACAATATGGGGTTCAATTGCCTCATTTATGTCAAACATTGCTTTATTAAGAGGTGCCTGACGTTTCTCAAACTTGTTAATATCAAGTATATTTTCAATGAGTCCATTCAGAAAGTATAGCTGCTCTTTTGCCTTGCCAAGGAAATATTTAGAGTTGTCGCCCTCTGCCATCTCTCCAACCTCAAGATTAGTAATTGAAGATTGCAGCGGAGACCTTAACTCGTGAGTAAGGAAGTGTGTGATATTCTCCTTAACCTTTGCCAGCGATACCTGCTTGTAGAGCATTCTGGTCTGCATTACAATACTGAAGAATATAAAAATTGTAACAATTAATGAAAGAATGAGGATTGTAAGCAGATCTCCCTTAAAAACCGACCTTGGATAAAAGATCTCGGCAGTTACCATTAAATCTTTTGATACCGTCAAAGGGGCCTCAAGGATAAATGAGGGACTAAAGAATAGGATGCTTTGTTCTTCAAGTTCAGATTTAATATGCTTAATGGTGTCTGGGGAGGTGTATTTTAATTTATAGAGCGGATAAATATCTGCAGATTGTAAAAGGTTGGTAAGAATGTTTGATAACGTATCAAGGTTTAATGGAGCATCTTTTTTGTAAATTTCTTGTAGTGCTTCTTCAAGAGTTACCCTTGTAACGCTCTTAGTGCTGTCTTGAATATCCAAAGATTGAACCTCATTTTGACCTTTTTTTTCATCTTGTGAATAATTATTTGATATCACAACACGAAAATTTTTATTTTGATTGCTTCCTCTAATTGACTGCAAACGTACCCTAAGTTCACTATTTATTGCCTCTTTAAGGATTATTTCTGTCTGAGATCTAATTTTACTCTTCTCATTTTCAATTAGTCGGAACAACCACACCCCCTGAAGTGCAAGGAGGAAAAGAATTGCTATTATGGAAAAGGTAAGTGCGCGGTTAAGCATTTTCAGCAAATTGTCAGCATTCTGTAAGCATTCTGTGTGCAAATCTAACAAATATTATTAATTTATTTGTAGTGCAAAACAACAACAACTAAAAACAAAAAGTCATGGAAACAACATTTGAAAAACTTAACGACCAAGAGATGATCAACGTAGTAGGCGGTGACAGAGTATTAAAGATTACAGACAGAGACGGAAATGTTATCTACATCATTATTGAAGAAGATGACGATAGCGAAGGTGGCAACTAAATAAGCCTTTTTTCAGAAATATCTTAAGTTTGCTTACAAAACGCTGAAAATCAGATTGTAAGCCTAGGTTGAAACATGCTTAAATTACATGTTTGTGGGACCATCTTGACTAAATTAAACTGTGCTCAAATTGAAAACATTTAAATATTATTCTCAGATAGACTCCACTGATTGCGGCCCTGCAGCCCTTAGAATGGTTGCTAAACATTATGGCCGTCATTACACGATGGAGACCCTGAGAGAGAGGTGCGAGAAGGGGAAAGTGGGTGTTAACTTGCTGGGAATAAGCAAGGGAGCAGAAAGCATCGGTTTGAGAACACTCGGAGCAAGACTATCGTTCGATGAGTTATGCAAAGGGACTCTACCGGCAATTGTTCACTGGAACCAAAACCATTTTGTGGTTTTATATGATGTAAAAGGGAAAGGAGATAATATTAAGCTCTATATTGCAGATCCTGCAACCGGACAGGTTAAACTGAATGCCGATGAGTTTAAAAAATCGTGGTTCAGCACGGTATCGGGAGGCGAAGGAAGGGGAATAGCTCTCTTTCTGGAACCAACTCCAAGGTTTTACGAAAACGATGGAGATAAAATTGACCCAAAAGGGTTTAAATTTCTTCTCTCTTATCTTAAACCGCATAAAAAAATTATTGTACAGCTTATAATAGGACTCCTTGCGGGGAGTTTAATTCAGCTGCTATTTCCTTTTCTGACTCAAAGTATTGTCGATATTGGTATTGGTACCAGAGATATTGGCTTTATCTGGCTGGTTTTACTGGCGCAGCTAATGCTCACAATCAGCTCGGCAACAGTAGATTTCATAAGAGGGTGGATTCTTCTTCACCTTGGAACGAGAATAAATATTTCGTTGATATCAGATTTTCTCACAAAACTGATGAAGTTGCCGATTGGCTTCTTTGACTCCAGAATGACAGGAGACCTGCTTCAACGAATTGGTGATCACAAACGAATACAGACCTTTCTTACAGGTACTTCACTAACTATTCTATTCTCTTTAGTCAATATACTTATTTTTGGAACGGTACTTTTGTACTACAGCTTTAAAATATTCCTCATTTTCATTCTTGCATCAGCCCTTTATGTGGCGTGGGTTCTAATCTTCATGAAGAGAAGAAGAGAGCTGGATAACAGAACATTTACGCAAAATGCTGCAAATCAGAGCTCTATTATTCAGTTAATAACAGGTATGCAGGAGATAAAACTCAACTCGTGTGAAGATCAGAAGAGATGGGAATGGGAGCATATTCAGGCCAGATTATTCAAACTGAACATTAAGGGACTTGCCTTGGGTCAGTACCAACAGGCAGGCGGAACTCTTATTAATCAGCTAAAAAACATATTTATTACTGTACTGGCAGCAACAGCCGTAATTAATGGTGAACTCACTTTGGGTATGATGCTTTCGGTGCAATATATTATTGGACAACTAAATGCTCCTCTTGCAAACATTATAAGCTTTATCCAGTCATCCCAGGATGCAAAGATGAGTCTTGAGAGGCTTGCAGAGGTTCATGAGAAAAAAGACGAGGAGAGCCCCGACCAGTCACTTCTTTCAGATATCCCCATATCCAAACCTGTCACAATGGATAACCTCTCATTCCGATATGAGGGGGCGGGCTCTCCTTTTGTTTTAAGAAATCTAAACCTGACTATTCCGAGCGGAAAAATCACAGCTGTAGTGGGAATGAGCGGAAGCGGAAAAACCACATTGGTAAAGCTTTTACTGGGATTTTACAAACCTGTTGCAGGTGATATTTACTACGGCGAACATCGTCTCTCATCAATAAGTATGAGTAAGTGGAGGCAACGTTGCGGCGTTGTTATGCAGGATGGATTTATCTTCTCGGATACCATTGCGAAAAATATTGCACCGGGTGAGGAGACTATTAATAAAGAGAGGTTAATAAAGGCAGTTGAAACTGCTAACATAAGAGATTTCATTGAGACTTTACCACTTGCCTACAATACAAAAATCGGGCAGGAGGGTCTTGGACTCAGTCAGGGTCAGAAACAGCGATTACTCATAGCAAGAGCTGTTTATAAAGATCCTGAATTCATCATATTCGACGAGGCCACGAATGCTCTTGACGCCAAAAACGAAAGAGAGATCATGAAGAACCTTGACGAGTTTTTCAAAGGTAAGACTGTAGTTGTTGTTGCGCACAGACTTAGCACCGTTAAAAATGCCGATAACATTATCGTACTGGACAAAGGCATTCTGGTAGAACAAGGTACACATAAAGACCTTGTGGCAAATGGTAATGTTTACTATGAACTTGTTAAAAATCAGTTGTATGTCTAAGAAGAGGAGAGAGATAGAGATTCGATCGGATGAGGTCAACGATATACTCTCCAAGCCACCTTCATGGATGGTGCGGATAGGCAGTACACTGATGTTGTTTGTTTTGCTGTTGATTATATTGGGTTCTGCCGTTTTCCGGTACCCTGATATAATAAGGGCTCCCATCGTTATCACCTCCGAAAACCTTCCTGCTCAGCTTATTGCTAAGCGGTCGGGAAGGATCCAGACCATGCTGGCCAAAAACGGAGATACTGTAAAGAGGGGTGCCGTCATTGCGATTTTAGAAAACCCGGGATTGTATGAGGACTATCTCAAAATGATGGAGGTTTGTGCCTCGTACCTTGATCCGGATACTCAATTACCCGAAAAACTAATACTTGGCGAGATGCAATCAGCATATAGCCAGTTGGTTAAAAGCATCAAGGAGTATAGATCCTTTTTTGTTTTGGACTATCACAGAAAGATGATAACATCGGTCCGTGAAGAGACAGAGACAAAAAGGGGTCAACTGCAGATTTCCCAACGGAAAGTCCAGAATGCAAAAGAACAATTTGATATTGCCGGTCAGCAGTTTGCCAGAGACAAACAGCTGTTTGAGCAGAGGACAATTGCTCAGCAAGATCTGGATAAAAGCAGAAGCAACTACCTTTATTACAGTCAGCAACTTGAGGTTTCAAAGGAGGAGCTGAGCAGAATAAGTGTAGATGTTCTAAAGGGAGAGCAGACAATACTCGATCTTGAAATAGTGAGGGAAGAGGGAGTCAACAGACTTAAGAGGGCTGTAGAGGCAGATCTTCAGATTTTACTCTCTCAGGTGAGAGAGTGGGAGCAGTTGAATCTGTTTGTAAGTCCTGTTGACGGGACTGTTTCATTTACCAGCTACTGGCAGGAGAATCAGAATGTACTTTCCGGAGAGGTTGTCTTTACGGTTTTACCCGTTAGAGACAAAAATATCTCAGGGAAGTTATATATCCCTCTTGCCGGTGCGGGTAAAGTCAAAATTGGCCAAAAGGTTAATGTCAAGCTGGATAGTTACCCCTATATGGAATACGGAATGGTTGTTGTTTCTGTGAAAAGTATTTCATTATTGCCTGCAACACTGGGTAAAGATCGGGTTTATATCGTGAGCGTTGATTTTCCTGACGGACTTAAAACCACCTATTCGCAGGATCTGCTCTTTAGTGAGGAGATGCATGGAACAGGTGAGATTGTTACACATGATGTTTCGCTTTTGAGAAGAGTATTCTACCCTGTGAAACATATGTTAAAAACCCATTTTTAAACTATGTGACTGAATGGATGCAATATTATATATTCTATTGGTTGGCGTAGTATCAGGTCTTACAACAAGCCTGATTTCGTCATTTATTCACAGGATGGACTGGCACAAAAACATAAAGAAAAACCAGAGTGGTGTGTACAACATATTTATTAGCAACTTGTACCAGTTTAACCGGGGATTTTTAAGTGTTCTCTCCCTGTCAAGGGAGTTGATAATAAACATTATTTTACTGAATATAATGTTTCTGATTTATTGCGGTGGCAACAGAGAGTTTGCTCCGGAGTGTCTATTGTACAGTTTTTTAATTGTTTGCTTCATTAGGACAATTACATTTGTTGTAATATACGCCAAGTTCTTCGACGAAAATCTGGTTGATTTTAAGTAACTCCCCGTTTTTTTGTATATTTGCGGCGTATGCTTAAGTTTCTTAAATATCCATTAGCAATTTTACTCCTGTCGGTATATATGATTACCAGCACAGGTTTTGGCATACATAAGTGCTCTCATGAAGATTCAATAGAGGTTTTGGTAATCAATAGTGACAAAGGCTGTGAGGAGATTCACTCTCATTGCGGTTGTGAGTCGGATGGTTGCTCAACCGGTAAGCACGATAAAAACTGCTGCAAAACTGAGATACATCACCTTGATCTTGCCTCAAGAGTATCCGAAGAGAGTTCAAAAATATTTGAAAGGGTTGTAAAACTCACTTTTATTCCGCTTAATGAAAGTAAAATAGAGAGTAACATCCCTCATTTCATCCTTGACTACCGTAATCTTTTATATGAGTCAGCGGTAATTCTGACAAAATCATCAAATTCATATCTTTCTCAATGGAGGTTATAGTATTATAAATTTATAAAGAGCTAATTATTATCTCTTTACAAATTATTTTATTATGATTATTTATTGATACTGATTATGAAATTTAAAAAAATCTTTTTTTTAATACTATTTACATTTTTCCTTTCATTCACATTAATGGCCCAAACTGTGAATGGGGTTGTTAATGTAAGAAAGCACAATGGGGTGACTGAACCGATGCCTTATGCATCAATTTATTGGGTTGAGGGTAAGGCTGTGCTGGAGTCAAACGATAAGGGTCAATTTTCATTTGACAGAAAGAAAAACGATACTCTTACCCTGGTTGCAACTTTCGTTGGCCATACGAGAGATACCGTTTTGATTAACAAATCCCAAAACAAAATAGAATTTTTATTAAGAGAGAGCTCTGAGCTTGAAGCTGCCAGAGTTATCACCAGACAGCAGGGTAACTATATATCCAAAATAACACCTGTAAAAACGGAGGTAATATCAGCTGCCGGTTTGTGTAAAATGGCTTGTTGTAACCTGGCTGAGAGTTTTGAAAACTCAGCAAGTGTTACTGTGGGTTATTCGGATGCAATAACAGGAGCAAGACAGATCAGGCTGCTTGGTCTTTCGGGAATATATACTCAGATGCTGGACGAGAACCGGCCGGTTATGAGAGGTATCTCTGCGCCATTCGGACTATCGTATGTACCGGGACAATGGCTTGAGAGCATTCAGATAGCAAAAGGCCCCTCGTCTGTTATAAATGGAGTAGAGGCCATAACAGGTCAGATTAACCTTGAACACCGCAAACCCACTGCAGAACAGCCTCTTTTCGTAAACCTATTCTTAAGCAATACTTTGCGTACAGAAGCAAACATTGCCTCGTCATTACAACTAAATGACAGATGGAGCACTGTTACTTTGGCGCACTTCTCTACCGACCCGGCTAATCATGATGGAAATCATGATGGTTTCAGAGATGAACCTCAGTCAATGCAGTTCAACATGTCCAACAGATGGCTCTATTTTGCTGAAAACGGAATGCAAATAAGATTTGGTATTAAAGCCCTTACCGACGACAGAATTGCCGGACAGATAGATTTTGACAGAAATACCGAAAGAGATGCCGATATTTGGGGATCAAAAATTAAGAATAACTCTTTAAACAGTTATTTCAAGATTGGTATTCCATTGAGTGCAGATAACGCAAGGAATATTGCAGCAGTTGTTGACTACTCTTACCACGAACTAAAATCCTTTTTTGGACGTAAAGATTATGATGGTTTTCAAAATTCACTTTTTGCGAATTTGATTTTCCAGAACGAGATGAGTGAATATCACAAGTATACATTAGGTGTTAGCGGTACTTATGACAACTATAATGAACATCTCAAAGATTGGTTTTGGTCGGGAAATACTGCCGCTACACTTGATCTGTTTCCGGGTAGAATTGAGAAATCAATTGGAGCCTATGGTGAGTACACATATACAAATGGAGAGAAGGCCTCAGTTGTGGCGGGTGTAAGACTTGACAATAACAATATTCATGGGTGGCTCTTTGCCCCAAGGATTAATCTAAAGTATGCCTTTGACGAAAAGTTGATCTTTAGAGCTCTTGCAGGCAGAGGTTACAGATCTACCACATTAATCCCTGACAATCTTGGTATTCTGTCAACCGGAAGAAAGATAGAGATTCCCGAAAATCTTGACATTGAAGATGCATGGACTTATGGTGCAAACCTTACCGGTTATATGCCTGTAGGTTATAGCGATGCATCACTCAGTTTTGACTATTTCAGAACTGATTTCAACAGACAGGTAATTGTTGATCAGGAGTATGACCTTTCCAAAATTTCGATTTACAACCTTGATGGCCGCTCATTTACAAATACATATCAGGTTGACCTTAACCTTGAGCCTATTGAGAGACTTTCTATTCTAACAACCTTCAGATATACAGATGCCAAGGTTACGCTCAAAGGGCAGGGTCTTGTTGAAAAGCCGCTCACCAGTAAGTACAAAGGTGTATTTAATGTTCAGTATGCTACCCGCATGAGTAAATGGACATTTGACGTCACTGCTCAGCTTAACGGCCCATCCAGGCTGCCATATTTTGCTGATGGAGGAGGGCGCTCTCCTGTTTATGGAATGTTGTATGCTCAGGTGACCAGAAAGCTCAAAGATGTGGATGTGTACGTTGGAGGTGAGAACCTTACAAATTACAGACAGAAACACGCAATCCTGAATGCCGAAAATCCCTTTTCGACAGGATTTAACTCAACTATAATCTGGGGTCCGCTAATGGGAGTTAAAGTTTATGCCGGACTGAGATATACCCTCTGGAAATAGAGACCGATTCAAAAAAAAATAATATTTTTACAAATGAAATATGCTATGAAAACAATTCAATTAATCGCCATCGCAATTCTATCTTTACTGCTATTCTCTACATCTGTGAATGCACAGACCAAAAAGAAGAGCAATGACGCAGAGGTTACATTCTCTGTTCCTGTTGACTGTCCAAGTTGTGTTAAGAAACTTGAGTCTAAACTCCCTCATGAAAAGGGTGTTAAAGATTTAAGAATCAGCCTTGAAAAGCAGACTGTATGGTTTCTTTACGCTTCGGATAAGACAAATAAGGAAAATCTAATTAAAGCACTTGATAAACTGGGCTACGCCGCTAAAGAGGTTACGCCTGAGAAAGAGGATAAAAAATAGATGAAGGTCAGATATTTCTGTCTTATTATTGCAATTACCACCTTTAGTCAGCTTTTTTCACAAGGGACTAAAGGTGGTTCTGTTTTTTACGAACAGATAAGAGCTCTCTCATTTGAAGAGAGAGAGTCGGCAATAGAAAAGGAGTTGATTGAGGGAAATATGCCCTCTTTCATAAACTCACTTGCAAAAGTTACCACATTGCAACGCGATGCCCAGGGCAGAGAGAGGGAGGTTACACTATTTGTATCTCCTCAATACCTCTCTGTTGGGAATGATGATGATTTTTTTATTGTTCCAATGGGGCCGATTACAGCACAAAGAGTTGCAGATTATTACAAATCCTCCCTCCCAACCCCAAAAGTAACAGATATTATTTACCAACACTCTCTGCTTAAGCTTGAACCTTTCACCTATATACCGCGTGGCAACAGGAATGAGACTCCGGATATTTTGTATGATCATTCTAAGGTGATTCAGGCTCAGATAAAGGCATCCGGTAAAGAACCCGGGATTTTTGTGGCAGGTATTAAGAAGGATATTGTTATATGCTCAAAGCTTGCAGATGCTGTAAGAACCAGGCATGTTACAATTTATGGCTGGCATAAGCTTGACGGAAAACCTATTCAGCCGGCAAATAATGTGCATATTAATACCTATGTCGATTACAGTCATGGTGCCCGACTTATATCAAACAAAGTGTTGATTGACGGGAAAGAGTATGATTATCGTGACGTTTTGAAAGATAGTGTGTTGCATAAATTGTTGAGCTATGAAGGTGAACCTTTAAAGAGAGTTTCGTACATTGTGGGTCAAGTGGCAAAGAATAACTAACCATATTATAAAACAAAATTTATGAAGAGACTTTCACTGCTGTTACTGGCAACATTTCTGGTGTCGCTTGGTGCGATTGCCGGGGAGACATCGTGGATAAGGGTCAATCTGGCCGGGTATCTGCCAAAAGATATCAAGGTGGCGGTTTTTATCTCTCTTGAAGAGAAGGTAAATCCTGAATTCACCCTATTCGATGCCGCAACCGATAAGCCTCTGTTTACTGCAACCGGTAAAATGGTAAATGGTAAAGAGTGGGGGATGAACAGCGCTATGCGCTTTGATTTTTCAAGAATTGAGAAGGAGGGTGGATACTATATTGTTTCAAATGGAGTAAAATCACCAAACTTCAAGGTTGCTGCCGATTCATACGAAGGGTTGGCAGACTTTCTTCTGGAATATATGCGTCAGCAGAGATGTGGCGATAACCCTTACACAGGCGAGCTTTGCCATCAGCACGACGGTTTCATTGTTGACCACCCGACCAGAACCGGAGAAAAAATTGATGTCAGAGGTGGCTGGCACGATGCTACAGACTACTTGCAATACCAGACAACCTCAGCAACAACTGTTTATCACCTTATGTTTGCCTGGGAGCAGCAGAAAGACAAAAGCATTTTCAAGGATAGATTTGATGCTACCGGACGCCCGGGCAGCAACGGAATTCCCGATATTCTTGACGAAATTAAATGGGGCCTTGAGTGGCTTATGAAGATGAATCCCGAAGATAAAGTCATGTTTAACCAAATTGCAGATGACAGAGACCATTCCGGATTCAGACTTCCACAGAACGATAAGGTAGATTACGGATGGGGTCCCGGTACAGGCCGTCCTGTCTATTTTGTGACTGGCAAACCTCAGGGGCTTGGACAACACATTAACCGCACCACCGGAGTCTCCTCTACCGCAGGTAAATTCTCATCGAGTTTTGCATTGGGTGCTCAGCTTTTCAAAGATAGCGACCCTGATTTTGCTGCCAAAATGCAGGAGAAATCGATTCAGGCATTCAACTTTGCCCTCGAAAATCCGGGAAATACCCAGACAGCCTGTCTTAAATCGCCATATTTCTACGAAGAGGACACCTTTGTAGACGATATTGAGCTAGCTGCTGCAACCCATTACCATTATGGCAAAGATGCCGATTGGAGAAAAAAGGCAGATTACTGGGGCCAGCTTGAACCTGTAAATCCCTGGATGGAGCTTGGCAGAGGACGTCACTATCAGTACTATCCTTTCCTTAACCTTGGTCACTACTACCTTGCAATATCATCTGACAAAGCCACAAGTGACAAATACAAAGGCTTTATGAAAGATGCCATGGAGCACCTTAAGAGAAGAGCAGCAGACGATCCGTTTATCTATGGAATTCCTTTCCTGTGGTGCTCAAACAACCTTGTCTCTGCAGCCATAACCCACTCTCATCTTTACAGAAAGGCCACAGGAGACAACACCTACCTTGAGATGGAGATGGCCCTTCGTGACTGGCTGTTTGGCACTAACCCATGGGGTACATCAATGATAGTTGGATTCCCCGAAGGGGCAAACTACCCTTCTAGACCTCACTCCTCATACACAGTACACAATGGAGACCTTACTTACGGTGGTTTGATTGATGGGCCAATTGAGAGAGAGCTATTCCTTACAAGAGCAGGAAATGCACTTACAAGGCCTGATGATAATGCTGTATTTAACAGAGGTAAAGCAGTTTATCATGACGATATTGGTGACTACTCTTCAAACGAGCCTACAATGGATGGAACAGCCGGTCTGAGCTACTACTTTGCCGCTATGGAGAAGGAGGGCAAAGAGTATTCTAAGGAGGAGCCAAAGGTTGTAAAGGATGCCTGGGGTGCAGCTGTCAGAGTAAATCCTGATAAAAAAACTATTTATTTAATCTTCTCTGCCGATTCAATGTTCCAGGGAGGTGATAAAATTCTTAAAACTCTTAAGAATAACAAAATAAAGGGCTCTTTCTTCCTTACCGGTAATTTCCTCAGACTTGCAGATCAAAAGAGCATGATAGAGAGAATCATTAAAGAGGGCCACTACACCGGAGCTCACTCAGACAAACATATCCTCTACGCTCCATGGGATAAGAGAGATAAATCTCTTGTTACAACAGACAGCCTTGCAAATGATATCAAGAGAAACTATGCAGAGCTTGCAAAATTTGGTATTGAACCAAAAGATGCACCGTGGTATTTACCTCCATACGAATGGTATAACAAAGAGTCTGTAAATGTGGCTGCCTGGCTTGGTTTTAAAACTATTAACTTTACTCCGGGAACAGCAACTCCTGCCGATTACACCACTCCTGATATGAAAAACTATCGATCAAGCGAAGATCTTATCAACAGATTGTTTGAGTTTGAAAAGCGCGAAGGGTTAAACGGTGCTGTAATTCTGATACACCCCGGTGTAGAGGAGAGCAGAACTGACAGGCTTTACGATAAACTGGATTCAATTATAAAAAGATTAAAAAGACTGGGATACAGTTTTGACAGATTGTAATAATTAAAATACAAATTGTAACTTTGTACCGCACTTTTGCTTCATGCTTTGTGCGGTACCTTTTTTACTAACCAATCCTGTTTGACGAATATGTACGAGATAGTCAGGAAAAGATTCCTAACCCCTTCCATTGCTTTGATGGATGTGTATGCCCCAAGAATGGCCTCATCGGCCCAACCCGGTCAGTTTCTGATTGTAAGAGTTCATGAAAAGGGAGAGAGAATTCCTCTCACAGTGTGTGACTTTGACCGCAATGAGGGTACTGTAACAATTGTTACCCAAATTGTGGGTGCATCAAGCAGAAGAATTTGTCATCTGGAAGAGGGCGACTCATTTGTTGACTTTGCAGGACCTCTGGGACAGCCGTCTGAATTTTTGCACATGCCTAAAGAGGAGCTGCGCGCAAAGCGATTCATATTCATAGCCGGTGGCCTGGGTACTGCACCGGTATATCCTCAGGTGAAATTTCTTCACCAGGCGGGAGCTTCTGTTGATGTAATTATAGGCGCCAAAACCAGGGATATGGTTATTTTTGAAAAGGAGATGAAGGCTGTTTGTGACAATCTTTATATCTGTACCAATGACGGAACTTATGGTAAAAAGGGTCTTGTGACCGATTTGCTCAAAGAGCTGCTGGACGGTGGAAATAGATATGACCAGGCTGTTGCAATTGGCCCTATGATAATGATGAAATTTGTAACTCTTGCGGCAAAACCATATAACCTGCCTCTTATTGTCAGCCTGAACACTCTTATGGTTGACGGAACAGGTATGTGTGGAGCCTGCAGGGTGTCGGTTGGCGGAAAGACTAAATTCGCATGTGTTGACGGGCCTGAATTTGATGCCCATCTTGTTGATTTTGAAGAGGCTATGCGCAGACAGGGGATGTATAAAAATATTGAACAGGAGAGCGACCACAAATGTAAAATTGGTTTAAACAGTTAATTCATTACCAGGCATATGAGAAATAAAATTCCGAGAGTTCCCGTAAGAGAGCAGGATCCTGTTGAAAGGGCTAAAAATTTCGAAGAGGTTAGTTATGGTTACAATGCTGAGGAGGCAATGCTTGAGGCATCAAGGTGTCTTGGATGCAAAAATCCATCTTGCGTGGTTGAATGCCCGGTAAACATTCAGATACCTCAATTTATATATGAAGTTGAGCAGGGTAATTTTGAAAAGGCAGCAGAGATTATTGCCCGTGACAGCTCTTTGCCTGCAGTTTGCGGCAGAGTTTGTCCGCAGGAGAGCCAATGCGAGGGAGTATGCATTTTGGGAGTTAAGAAAGAGCCTGTTGCAATAGGCAAGCTTGAGAGATTTGTGGCTGACTGGAGCAGACAGAAAGGAATTAAATTTACAGATAAGTTACCTTCAAACGGCAAAAAGGTGGCAGTAATTGGTAGTGGTCCTGCAGGTATCGCCTGCGCCACCGACCTTGCAAAACTTGGCTACGAAGTGACAATATTTGAGGCACTTCACGAACCGGGAGGCGTTCTGCAGTATGGAATTCCCGAATTCAGGCTGCCTAAAGATGAGGTTGTGAGAAAAGAGATTGAGAACACAATTTCGCTTGGTGTAAAGATAGAGACAAATGTAGTTGTGGGACGAACAGTTACTATTGACTCACTTATGGACAACGAAGGCTTCTCTGCAGTATTTATCGGTTCAGGTGCAGGTCTGCCAAAATTTATGGGTATCCCGGGCGAAAACCTGAACGGAGTGGTGTCGGCCAATGAATTCCTGACCAGGAGTAACCTTATGAGGGCTTATGATCCCGATTATGAAACTCCAATACATGTTGGCAAGAGTGTTGCAGTAGTTGGTGGTGGAAATGTTGCTATGGATGCTGCAAGAACTGCGCTTAGACTTGGTGCCGATGTTACTGTTGTTTACAGAAGAACAGAGAAGGAGCTTCCGGCAAGGGTAGAGGAGGTTCACCATGCAAAAGAGGAGGGTATAGTATTCAGAATGCTGACAAACCCTACCGAAATTCTGGGTGACGAAAAGGGCTGGGTAAGAGGCCTCAGATGTATAAAAATGGAACTTGGAGAGCCGGATGAGAGTGGCAGAAGATCGCCTGTTCCAATTCCTGATTCTCACTTTGAAATAGATACAGATGTAGTAATAATGTCATTGGGAACATCCCCAAACCCTCTGATTGCATCAACAACACCTGGTCTGGATACCAACAGATGGAACGGACTGGTTGCTGATGACAACGGAGCAACATCCCGCCCCGGTGTATTTGCCGGAGGTGACGCTGTAACAGGTGCTGCAACAGTTATACTGGCTATGGGTGCCGGAAGAAAGGCTGCAGCTGCAATAGATGAATACTTAAGAACTAAATAAATAGAAGCAAAATGGCACAGAAACCATCCATACCTAAGGGCACAAGAGATTTCGGACCCTCTGAGATGGCAAAAAGAGAGTATATTTTCGATACCGTAAAATCTGTTTTTAAACTATACGGGTACTCACCAATTGAGACTCCTGCAATGGAGAACCTCTCATCTCTTCTGGGAAAATATGGCGAAGAGGGTGACAGACTTCTGTTCAAGGTTCTCAATTCGGGAGATGCCTTTGCCGGTGTTGACCCTCAAATGCTTCAGAACAGTAACTCCCTTTCACTTAAGGTGTGCGAAAAGGGTCTTAGATACGATCTTACCGTTCCCTTTGCAAGGTTTGTTGTTCAGCATCAGAATGAGATCACTTTCCCGTTTAAAAGGTACCAGATACAACCGGTATGGAGGGCTGATCGCCCGCAAAAGGGGCGTTACAGGGAGTTTTTTCAGTGCGATGTAGATGTTATTGGCAGCACATCACTGTTAAATGAGCTTGAGCTTATTCAGATTACCGATGAGGTATTTAAGAGGCTTGGAATTGATGTGACAATCAAGATTAACAATCGCAAAATACTTTCCGGAATCGCAGAGGTTGTGGGACATCCCGAAAAGCTTACCGACATTACCATTGCCATAGACAAAATTGATAAGATTGGCCTTGATGAGGTTAAAAAAGAGTTGTTGGAGAGAGGTATAGACCAAAAGGCTATAGATGCAATCGAACCTGTTCTTAATCTTAAAGGGACTACAAAAGAGAAGATTGAGGCCATGAAACCCGTTCTTGAAAACTCTCAAACCGGAATGAAGGGTCTTGAAGAGATAGGTCGTGTTTTTGAGCTGGTACAGCTTGCCGGAGTTAAACAGGAGACCGAGCTTGACCTTTCACTTGCCAGAGGGTTAAATTATTACACAGGTGCAATATTTGAGGTTAAGGCTAAAGGTGTAGCCATTGGCAGCATTTGCGGAGGTGGTCGTTATGACGATCTTACGGGAATTTTTGGTTTACCGGGTGTTTCGGGAGTGGGTATTTCGTTTGGAGCTGACAGAATTTATGATGTGCTAAATGCTTTGGAGAGGTTTCCTGCAGAGAGTTCGTCAGGTACAAAAATTCTCTTTGCTAACCTTGGTGAAAAAGAGCAGGAGTACATAATTCCAATTCTCAAAAAACTCAGGGAGGCAGGTGTTGCTTCGGAGATTTACACAGAGGTCACTAAACTTAAAAAACAGTTCGATTACGCTGAGAAAAGGTCAATTCCTTACCTGGTTATTGCCGGTGAGTCAGAGATTCTGAAGGGTGTTATCAATCTTAAGAATCTTGCTACAGGTGAGCAGGTTGAAATTTCTCCGGCTGAGTTGATCGCGAGATTTTTATAATTTTTATTTGGTCTGTTGAATATATTGTATTACCTTTGCAGTCCTATCAAAAAGAGATAATACCAAAATAGAAATATACCGCGGAGTGGAGCAGTTGGTAGCTCGTTGGGCTCATAACCCAAAGGTCACAGGTTCGAGTCCTGTCTCCGCTACTAAAAGAGCTGTCTGATTTTCAGGCAGCTCTTTTGTATTTTTCTTGTTTTCCCAAATCGCTCAACTCCGGCAAACAGATTGTTTTGGAGTGCCCTCTAATTTTCCTTGTACTTTGCGGCGACTGCGGAACTCCTCCCATTGGTCGTCAAACAGTCCTCGTCGTTCCCGCAAAGTAGCCGCGGAAAATTATCGGAAAACAAATGTTGCCTTAGAGCTGAGGATTTGCTCATTAAACAATAAAATTCCGGTAGAAATGATATTTCTATAAAAATATTCAGTTTTTTCAGAGGTTGTAATTTTAAGTTGCTTCACAAACGAATGATTTGCTTATAAATACGGAATTGACTTTGCTGTTTTAACTCTGTCAGTTTCATATCATGCTTATTAACTGCAACTTACAATGCAACTTAAAATTCCACTTTTTTGTTTTCCCAAATCCTCAACTCCGGCAACCGATTGTTTTGAGGTTCCCTCAAATTTTCCTGGTACTTTGCGGCGTCTGCGGAACTCCTCCCTTTGGTCGTCAAACAGTCCTCGTCGTTCCCGCAAAGTAGCCGCGGAAAATTATCG
>DPKJ01000012.1 GCA_003542575.1 Rikenellaceae bacterium
ATTTTTGAACCAATTTACACACCAAAAAACCTCCACGCCAGTTTTAGACAACCACTTAAATATAAGACATTTACATTTGAGACTTGCCTAACACCAAAAGATTGTGAAATTCAAGTGTTGTTATAATTAGTTGTTTTTGTGCTGTTTACAATATTTATGTGACGTTTTTTAGACAAATGGATTTTGCAATCATTTGTTTTTCTGACATTTACATAACAACTTAAAAACAAAAAATTCTCTGAGCCAATTGTGAACAACCACTTAACTACCAGATACATATTTTTGAACCAATTTACACACCCAAGAATCTCCGCGCCAGTTTTGGACAACCACTTAAATATAATATATTTACATTTAAGACTTTTCCTAAAATGAGCAATTTTTTAAAAAGTCAATTTTGAAACACACTCATAACCAACAATATATCCAAAAGTGGCGCGGAGAATAAAAAACCAAATAAACCATGAAAGATTACAAAGTTGCCGACATTTCCTTGGCGGAGTTCGGCCGAAAAGAGATTGAGATTGCTGAAAAAGAGATGCCGGGGCTGATGTCTCTGCGTATGAAGTACGGGGCATCTAAACCGTTGGCCGGCGCCCGCGTGATGGGTTCGCTGCACATGACAATTCAGACTGCGGTGCTTATCGAAACACTCAAGGTGCTTGGTGCAGAGGTTCGCTGGTGCAGCTGCAATATCTATTCGACTCAGGATCACGCTGCTGCCGCTATTGCTGCTGCGGGAGTTCCGGTTTTCGCATGGAAGGGTGAGACTTTGGAGGAGTATTGGTGGTGCACCGAGAAGGCTCTTGACTTTGGCGCCGGCCTCGGCCCTAACCTTATCGTGGATGATGGTGGTGATGCCACTATTATGTTGCACAGAGGTTTTGAGGCGGAGAAAAACCCTGCTGTTCTTGATGCGCATGCAGAGACTCAGGATGAGGTTGAGCTAAATAAGATTTTGAAAAAGATTCTTGCTGCCGATAAGGGTCGCTGGCATAAAGCCACCTCTTCGGTTAAGGGTGTTTCTGAGGAGACTACAACCGGTGTTCACCGCCTCTACCAGATGCTGGAGCAGGGCAAACTCCTCTTCCCGGCATTTAATGTTAACGACTCGGTTACAAAATCTAAGTTTGACAACTTGTACGGGTGTCGTGAGTCGCTTGCTGATGGTATTAAACGTGCCACTGACGTGATGATCGCGGGCAAGGTGGTAGTTGTGGCCGGTTACGGCGATGTTGGCAAGGGTTGTGCCCGTTCTATGCATAGTTACGGTGCAAGGGTCTTGATTACAGAGATCGATCCGATTTGTGCGCTTCAGGCTGCTATGGAGGGTTTCGAGGTTGTGACAATGGAGGAGGCTGTTAAGGAGGGTAATATTTTTGTTACCGCTACGGGTAACCGCGACATAATTACCGCCGCGCACATGGCTGCGATGAAGGACCAGTCTATTGTTTGCAACATCGGTCACTTTGATGACGAGATTCAGGTTGCGCAGTTGGAGAAGTGGTCGGGTATTCAAAGGGTAAACATTAAACCGCAGGTAGATAAATACACCTACCCGGATGGTCATTCAATAATTCTGCTTGCTCAGGGCCGTCTTGTTAACCTGGGCTGTGCAACCGGCCACCCTTCATTCGTTATGAGTAATTCATTTACAAATCAGGTGATTGCACAAATTGAGCTTTGGAAAAACAATTACGAACTGGGAGTTTACCGCCTGCCTAAACACCTGGACGAAGAGGTTGCACGCCTCCACCTCGACCAGATAGGCGTCAAACTCACCCGCCTCACCCCTGACCAGGCCCAATACATTGGCGTCTCACCCGACGGCCCATACAAACCCGACCACTACAGGTACTAGAAAAGCTGCGGGCAGTGCTGCGGGCAGTGCTGCGGGAAGTGCTGCGGGAAGAAAAAATCTCCGCGCCAGTTTGTGGTAACTGATTAATTATGTGCATATTAAAAATGAGCCAATTTTTTCGTAAAATTTGGCTCATTTTTATTGTCTTGAAATACAAACACATACCACAAACTGGCGCGGAGAATCGCAGCATTCGTGGCTTACTGCTGGCTCAAAGGGTAAGTGATGTGTTCCCTGGGATTTCTTTCCTTATACCTCATTATCAGAACATTAAACACATTATTGAAAATTGGCTAATTAACAGATTATCAGCGAAAAGGAAAGAATTCCCAGGGATTGTTTAGGGAGCCAAAAGGAAGCCAAATGGTTTTGGGGTTAGTTGGTGAGTGAGTTTGTAGTGCTGTTTGGTCACTATATTTGGGGTTGCACGAAGTATAAAAAAAAATTCTCCGCGCCACTTTTGGACAACCGCTTGAATACAAGACGTTTGTATTTGAGACTTTCCTAACATAAAAAGATAATGAAAATTAAGTGACATCATAATTAACTGCATTTGTGTCATTTACAATAATGATGTTTGATTTTTAGACAAATCAATTTCGCAATTTGTTGTTTTTCTGACATTTACACAACAACTTAAAATTTTGCTAAACGAGCCAATTTTTTCGTAAAATTTGGCTCATTTTTATTGTATTGAAATACAAACACATACCATAAACTGGCGCGGAGATTTATTCAGAATGTTTAAATTAGAGGTGAGTTTGCTGGTACATTATGTAATTTCGAATACGTACTTTTATTCAATCATTATGAAAACAACTAATAAACTCTTTTCGCTTATTATGAGTTCTTCTGACGACTATAAATCCCTTATTCCTCGTTTGGTGGTTGGGTTTGTTTTTTTATCGGAAGGTATTCAGAAATTTCTTTTTCCTGAACTTGTTGGAGTAGGTCGTTTCATAAAAATTGGTTTCGAGAATGCAGAGTTTTTGGCCTATTTCGTAGCTACTTTCGAAATAATGTGTGGAATATTGTTACTTGTGGGTTTATTTACCCGTTTAGCGTCGATGCCTTTACTAATCATTATGGCAACAGCAATTGTAACTACGAAAATTCCAAAACTTGTTAATGATGGGTTCTGGACGATGGCTCATGATTCAAGAACGGACTTTGCTATGACAATGCTCCTGATTTACCTGATTATTTACGGTTCAGGCAAGCTTTCAATAGATTCAGCAATTTCTTCGTCTTAAATTTTCACTGCCCACAAATTGCCGGCAAAATCGGCAATGTACAATGTCTCTCCTTCAATTACCAGGTTGCCCAAAATGGGTGAGCCGGTGTTGATTCGCCAGATGAAGCGGCCGTTGCGCACATCTACGCAATAGATGTAGCCGTCGTTGGCGCCAAAGTAGAGGTTGTTGCCTTTTAGGGCGACGCCTCCATCAACGGTCATTTGAAAATCTTTTGTGTAGGGTGCTGTGTAGAGCAGTGCGGGATTTGTCTTGAAATTCCAGAGCTCTTTGTAGCCGTTCGAGCGGTCATATGCCACAACGCCTTTGTCGGTTGTACCTGTGATGTAGTATTTTTCTGTGACCAGCGGCCTTGAGTTGCTATTGATACGGTAATCGATCTTGAACTTCATTAGCTCCTCTCCACTCATAGGATCAACCTCGGTAATAAAACCAGGCGAGGCGTAGTAAAATTTTCCGTCAAAGAGAACCGGCGAATTGTCGGCATATCGGGTATCTCCATCCCTCTTCTCCCAGATTAATTTGCCTGTTGTTGCATCGTGCGCAAAGCGTCCGGTCCAGTAGGCTGCAGTAAGCAGAATGTTGTTGGTTTCATCAACAATCGGATTTGCAACAGTTGCCACATCTCCCCTCCAATGGGTGTTCACCCACAAAACCTCCCCATTCACAGCATCTAAAGCCGTAAGGTAGTAGCCTTGTCCGGCATACACAACTCCTCGGCTTACCACTACTCCCTGAGTATAAGGATATTGTATAATATTCTGTCTAAGAGGCCTTTCCCATTTAAGCTCTCCGCTTTGTGCGTCAATTGCGTATACAAAGCCCTCTGCATCCGCAGCAAAAACAACTCCGTTATATAGGTGGAGGTTGTTTTTCACAGAGTTGTGGGTGTTAAACTTCCAGGCAACCTCTCCGGTAACCCTATCCAGCGCACAGATTGCAGCGTCCAGAGCCATATTGTCGTCAGTTGTGGCCGAAATCACAAGATTTTGGGTTATCAGCGGCGAGGTCATGAAGATGTTGCCGCCGAGATTTTTTACCCATTCAATTTTTGGTGAGTTTTTAGTAGTTGAAATTGCTGCATTTTCATTAGTACCAGGTTGAGTTGTTTTCACAATTTCTGAATTTGCCCCTTCGAGAATGTTCACGATCGTGATTACGGTGCTGCCGTCAGAGAATTTCACCCTGAGTTTTGGTTGATCGTTGTGGCGTATGGCCTTGCTTTCGATTACGACCGGGTTTAGGAGGTTTTTGTTGAGTCGTTCGGCCGGCCGCATGATATTTTTTGCTTCAATGCCGGGGACAAACGTTGTGCTCCAGCTCCAGCTGCTGTTTTGAGTGAGTTGAAATTCTGCTCCTGCAATCATTAAAGTTGCTTCGGTCACTTCAGATGGTGTGTCGTAAATTGCCGCAACTACATTGCACACCTCACCGCCGGCCATCAGAAACGCATTTGCCACAATGTGTTTCCTGAGCGGGGAGTATTTAAGGTGTGTGGAGAGGTTTCCAAGTGTGTTAAATTCTACAACCCTGAAAGATGAAGGACTGTGGTCCTTCCCGCCCTTATTGGGTGACATCGTGGCCATTACCGCTACTCCCCGATCAGTTTTGTGAAACAGGTTGGTGTGATAATGTGCGTGGAGGTATCCCTTTAGGTTGTATTTGCCGAGGTCTAACTCCTGGGTCTCTGTTTTAAGTTTAAATTTCTGTTCAAAGCCAAGCAGATGGTGGTTGAATAGTACGACCGGTGTTCCTTCGGGAATGGATTCAAGATCTTTTCTCATCCAGTTATACATATCATCGGCATTGTAACTCGGTTTTCTGTCACCTATCAGGACAGGAGTATTAATAAAGTGAACTCCTCCGACATTAAACGAGTACCAGACCGGCCCAAAGAGCTGTTCAAATAACTCCTCGCCGTAGGCACCATCTACAAGATCATGATTTCCAACCGAATATACAATCCTTACACCAAGTTTATCGGTTGTAAAATGCTCGGCATGAAGCCTTAGCCCCGGCTCGTAACAAATATCTCCGTTAAAAAGTACAAACGCATAATCATTGTTGGCAATATTCTCCTTAAAAATATCCATCCAGTCTCTGTAAACAGACTCCTCGGTATCTCCGGTGTGAATGAAGAGGTTCGATTCTTTTTCTGTTTTCCTGAGCGGAAAAAGAATTTCCGATTGGCCTGAACTGCCTGTTTTGTTTTGGCTTATATTGGATTCCGACAGGCTTTTGTACTGATCACCAATTACCTTATTAGAAATGTTCTGTTTGTCATTGTTGGAATCAGTCAGGTTTTTGTGCTGCTCACCGATTACCTTATTTGATGTGTTCTTTTTGTCACTATTGGAATCAGGCAGGTTTTTGTGCTGCTCACCGATTACCTTATTTGAAATGTTCTTTTTGTCATTATTGGATTTTGCCGCGTCAGAAGGTGAGTCAGCTTGGATTCTATTTGCCGGTTCCAACGTGTAGTAAAACGGCCCGATATGTTCATACCCGCTTGGAGTTGAAATAAATACAAACTTAGCCCTTGGGCTCCTCTCCAAATTAAACTCCCCCATCCTGCCACTCCTGGCCACATTAAAACCCTCCGAAACCACAACGCCCTCAATACCAACACCCTTCTCATCCACTACCCTCCCCCTGATTGTCACACTCTTCTTCATATCATTCTTCCTGATTGCCACGCTCTTCCTCACTCTGCCCTCTCTCTGCTCACCCTTATTCACATAAACCCTGCTGTCAAAAACCATTGACTCACCGGCCTTTTTTTCTGCTGACAAGTTTCCCTCTGCCAATCCTATTTCTTCTGCCAATATCTTTTCTGCAGCCGTTGTCAATACTGCGGGCATCATCACCAACGCCACCAGTGCAAAATGCAGGAGCGCTTTAAATGTATTTATTCGTTTCATATTCTCGTTTCAATTTATGATTCACTAAAAATTCAATTCGAAATCTAAACTTGAAATTCAATTTGAGTCTCTATTAGAGATTCTAGTCAAGTTTTCAACAAAAATAAAGGTATTAAAATTTTCGTAGTCACCAATTTTTCGTCGTGGCAAAATTTCTCCGCGCCAGTTTGTGGTAACTAATTAACTATGTGCATATTGAAAATGAGCCAACTTTACACCCAAAAATCGGCCTATTTTCAAAGTGCTGTTAATCTGGCACATACCACAAACTGTCGCAGAGATTATGCCTACAGGTGTTTATGTCTGTGGTGTCTATGGTGCCTACGGCGTGTGTTTGCGCCTGCGGCATTTTTTTGTGCTCGTTTTTCTCCGCGCCACTTTTGTTCAACTATTTGTTATTAAGCATTTTGCAAATGAGACTTTTTTAGATTTAACGTTTTTTGACTGAAGTCTCTTTTTCAAGAGTCTGTTAAACAGGCACATATCCAAAAGTGGCGCGGAGAATCACAAACTGATCCCTGGGAATTCTTTCCTTTTTGTTGATATTCAAGTACTTAACGTATATTTCGCGCATAGGTTAAAACATTGATAATGAGCCGAAAGGAAAGAATTCCCAGGGATTGAAATCTAGGTTGAGTGCGTTGCTGGCTGCGCAAGGTGGGTCGAAGGTGGGTCGAAGGCGGGTCGAACTTTTTCACTCTTTAGTTGTTTATAATCTAAATACTTGAATAAATGAGGTCAATAATTACACTCTTTTCAATACCTGTTTCAATATACATAATTTTGCTTTCACTGTCTTCGTGCAAAAACTCCGGGTCCGGTTCTGAAGGGTCGGAGCACAGTATGGTTAGCACTAATGCTGAGTTCAACCAAGGAAAAGCAGAAAGCACAAACAATGAGAACTTCTCAGAAGACATCAACATTAAGTTGGTAAACTTCGAGCAACTTAAACCGGCATACATCAATAATGACGACGTTCTTTACGTTGTTAACTTCTGGGCTACCTGGTGTGGCCCGTGTGTAAAAGAGTTACCTCATTTTATGGAGGTTTATGAGGAGTTCAAATCAAATAAGAAGTTCAAAATGATTCTTGTCTCACTGGACGATTCGGACAATCTTGAAACAGCTGTCAAAAGCTTTATTGTTCGAATGAACCTCAAAGGGGAGATTTACCTGCTTGACGACATTAAGAAGATGAACGAGTGGATTCCTGCTGTAAACAAAGATTGGTCGGGTTCAATTCCGGCCACACTTGTAATTAAGAACGGCCAAACGCTCAGTTTCGACTCCAGAGAACTCTCTAAAAATGAACTGATTGAACGTATTGAAAAGTATTTATAAACTGAAATTATATCCCAAAATAGGATACTGTAAGTTGAAATAGTTGAACATATTACAATGCATTTATATACAGAAAATTCATTCGAAAACGATTTGAAAAAGATTCGAAAAAATTATACGAAAAGATTATAAAACGAATTAAAACAGAATCAAAAATACACATCACAAATCAGCACATGAATAATTCTAAATAACTGAATTCCAATAATAAAAAAATTTAAAATAATTGAATCCCAATAATAAATAATCTTAAAAAACAGCAAATGAAAACAATCTCTAAAATAGCAGGGTTACTCATGATAACTCTTTTCTCCTTTGGCACTCTTAGTGCGCAGGGGGGGTACAAAATTGGTGACGAGGCAACTGACTTTAAGTTGAAAAATGTTGACAACAAAATGGTTTCGATGGCAGACTTCAAAGATGCCAAAGGTTTTATAGTGATTTTCACTTGCAACCACTGCCCATATTCAAAGGCTTATGAAGATAGAAAGATCGCTCTTTCCAAAAAGTATGCACCGCTGGGATATCCGGTAATTGCAATCAATCCTAACGATCCGGCTGCAGAGCCTATGGACAGCTTTGAACTGATGCAGGTGCGTGCAAAGGAGAAGAATTTTCCTTACCCATACCTCTTTGATGACGGTCAAAAAATTTATCCTCAATACGGAGCCACAAGAACTCCTCATGTATTTGTGCTCAAAAAAGAGAACAACAAACATATTGTCAAATACATAGGTGCTATTGATGACAATTACAAAAATGCAAATGACGTTTCCAACAAGTATGTAGAGGCTGCCGTTGATGCACTTTTAGCAGGTAAAGAGGTCGAGGTTAAGACAACCGTTGCGGTCGGTTGTTCGATTAAGGTTAAGAAATAAAGTGACTACAAACGAGTTGCAACATAGTGATAACAACGTGACAATTGTGTGACAATTGGTGCCGGCTATTTAGCCGGCTTTTTTATTGATTGGAACCACGTGCCAATTGATCCCTGGGAATTCTTTCCTTTTCGTTGATAATCTGACAGTTAACATAAATTGCGACAATTGGTTAACAGATTGATAATGAGGCAAAAGGAAAGAATTCCCAGGGATTGAAAGGTTTGAGGTTAAGACAACCGTTGCGGTCGGTTGTTCGATTAAGGTTAAGAAATAAAGTGACAAACAGCTGAAACAGTGTGAGAACAGTTTAATCACAGAATGAAAACAGTTTAGTCACATTGTGATAATGACGTTACTACTGTATGATAGAAGTTTAGTCACATTGTGATAATTGGATAACTGTTTGATTGTAAAACAATTGGTGCCGGCTGAATAGCCGGCTTTTTTATTGATGGGGGGCCGCATGCCAATTGATCCCTGGGAATTCTTTCCTTTTCGTTGATAATCTGATAGTTAACCGATTTTACAATAATTGCTTAATTTATTGATAATGAGGCAAAAGGAAAGAATTCCCAGGGATTGAAAGGTTTCTTAGCAAGCGGCGAATGTTATTTTTGCTAAATTGCACTACTAACAGACTCATTCAAAACTCAACAACACTCTATTCATATGAAATTAACTTCAAGCACTTTAGGTAAGATAATCCTCTGCAAATCTCCTGACACAACCATTTGTGAGCAAGCTATTATAAGTCTTTACAAATCTGCAAAAACAGCCCTTTCAAAAACTGTCATTTGCACATTTGCATCACTTGCGATCTTCACACTTGCTTCAATTGACTTAAGCGCCAATTCTATTGACCCGGTTGGTACATGTTCAAATGATATAGTTTATGCAAATTATATTGCCAACCATCAAACGGGTACAAATCCCAATGGTACGTTTTCAAATGACCCGGTTCCCGGCAAGCCAAAGGGGAAATTGTACATTATTGGAGGTGGGAGCAGGCCGGTAACAATGATAAGGCAAATTGCTGAACTTTCCGGAACTACTCAAAGCGGTTACGCCTTTGTTCTTCCGATGTCAAGCGGTGAGCCGGAGAGTGCTATTGAGAGAGCTAAAAATGATTTTTATTCTGTTGGAGTCAAGAAAGTTACTGGCTTTAATTTTAGATCTGACAGCAACTTAGGTGCTTCGAATGACAACATTGCCAGTGAATTGTATTTGAAAATGATTGATTCATTAAGAAATGCTAAGCTAATTTATATCCCTGGCGGCGTGCAGAGTAATTTTATGAGTGCAATAAAAAACACAGCAGTTGCAGAGGCCATCCACTATGCATATCAAAATGGTGCTCTTATTTCCGGAACCAGTGCGGGGGCTGCCGTGATGAGCCGTTTAATGATAACCGGGAATCAGCTCAATCCCCGTCCGGGCAACGGTTATGTGACAATTGCACAGAATAATATGGAGTTAGAAGAGGGACTTGGATTGTTACAGGATGTGATAATTGATCAGCATTTTATTATGAGACAACGTCTTAACAGGTTGGTCTCAGTAGCGATAGAGTACCCCGAAACTTTGTGCATTGGAATTGATGAATCAACTGCCATAATTGTTGATGGAGATATTGCCACCGTAGCCGGGGAGAGTCAGGTAATTGTAATTAAAAACCAGAATGGTAAAAAAGCAATATTAAATGGTCTTCTTGGTGCTAAAAACATGGAGTTAAGCGTATATTTGCCGGGCGAATGTTTTAAGTTAAAATGATGCGCCACAGAATAATTAATTAGTGAATTTGGCGATTACAATTCATTAATAACAGTGAAGCATTACGTTAACAATAATGCATTAACAAATCTTCAACAACAAAAAAGCAATAAATGAAAACATTAATTCAAAAGGCATCAGGGGAGCTGGTACCATTCGACTCGTCAAAGCTTAGGCAGTCTCTGGTTCGTTCAGGAGCAGAAGAGGTTGTTATTGATCAGATTGTGAAGGAGATTGAGGATTGGATTTCGGGGCAGGCAGTAATTCCGAGTAATAAGATTTATGCTCGTGCCTTCTCGATGCTTAGGAAGATGACCACCTCCAATGCTGCAAGGTACAAACTCAAGACGGCTATGATGGAACTTGGCCCTACCGGCCACCCTTTTGAACATTTTGTCGGAGAGATTTACCGCTCTTTGGGTTTTGATGTTAAAGTTTCTGTAATTCTTGATGGACATTGCGTTACGCACGAAGTTGATGTTGTGGCCACCAAAGAGAACCATCAGCGTTTTATAGAGTGTAAATATTATCAAAGTACAGGGAAAAATGCCAATGTTCAGGTACCATTGTATATAAGGTCGAGGGTTGATGATATTATCAGGAAGAAAAAAACTGCTTCGGGGTTTGAGAATTTCACCTTTTCGGGAGGAGTTGTTACTAATACACGTTTTACCTCTGATGCTGAGGCCTACGGAGAGTGCAGCGGGTTGTTTCTTATGAGTTGGGATTACCCAAAGGGCAATGGGCTAAAGGACATAATTGACCGTGAGAAAATCTTTCCGGTGACCTCTCTTTCAAACCTTACATATTCACATAAACAAGCACTTATGGATAAAGGTATTGTCATTTGCCGTCAGATTCTTAAAGATTTGAAAGTTCTTGACTCTCTCAACCTTGGAGATGTTAAGCGTCGCAAAGTTTTGGAAGAACTCAACGCTCTTGCCGGGTAAATCTCCGTGCCACTTTTGGATATATTGCTATATATCAATAGCTAGAAAAATAGACCTTAGATTAAAAAAATATAAAAATAAAAAGTCTCATTTGTAATATACTTAATAACAAATAGTTGAACAAAAGTGGCGCGGAGATTTACCCCTTGTCCGAATTTCTTCGTAAATTCACCTTGTAAATACTCTAAACAAATTTACAAATAACATAAGGCAACATGAATCTTGTGTTGAAAGCGCAAAACACTTGATTTTGAACATAAGATTGGAGCGCATAAGATTAAATATCAGTATTTTAAACTTAAATTTATGATCCCTAAAAATATCAAAAATATTTGCTGCATAGGTGCAGGATATGTGGGTGGCCCGACGATGACAGTTATCGCACAAAAGTGCCCTGACATCAAGGTTACAATTGTAGATGTTAACAAGGAGAAAATCGCTCGCTGGAATGGTCAGGATCTTGATAATTTACCCATTTATGAGGTTGGTCTTAAAGATATTGTATCTGAAGTAAGGGGGAAAAATCTCTTCTTTTCTGAAGATGTAGAAAGTGCAATTAAAGAGGCGCAGATGATCTTCATTTCCGTAAACACCCCTACCAAAACATACGGACAGGGCAAGGGAATGGCTGCCGATCTTAAATATATTGAATTGTGTGCAAGGCAAATAGCCGCTGTTGCAACTGATGACAAAATAGTTGTGGAGAAATCCACAATACCTGTTCGTACTGCACAGACTCTTAAAAACATACTGGATAATACCGGAAGCAAAGTTAAGTTTCAGATTCTTTCAAATCCCGAATTCCTTGCAGAGGGTACCGCAGTAAAAGATCTGCTCAATCCCGACAGAGTTCTCATAGGAGGTGAAGAGAGTGAAGAGGGTCAGGCTGCAATAGAATCTTTGGCTGCAATATATGCCAGGTGGATACCACAGGAGAGAATAATTCGTACAAATGTCTGGAGTAGTGAGCTTTCGAAACTCACAGCCAATGCATTTCTTGCTCAAAGAATATCATCAATTAATGCAATTTCTGCACTGTGCGAAAAAACAGGAGCTGATGTGGAGGAGGTTTCACGAGCCATTGGAATGGACAGCCGAATTGGGTCAAAATTTCTCAAAGCATCGGTAGGATTTGGAGGTTCGTGTTTCCAGAAGGATATTCTTAATCTGGTTTATATAAGCAGAACATTGGGGCTTAGAGAGGTAGCTGATTACTGGGAGCAGGTTCTTAAGATAAACGATTATCAAAAGAGTCGTTTCGCTCAAAACATTATCTCCACTCTATTCAATACAGTATCCGATAAGAAGATCGCCTTTTTAGGATGGGCATTTAAGAAGGAGACAAACGACACCAGAGAGAGTGCTGCCATTTATGTCGCCTGGGAGTTGCTTCAGGATCAGGCCGAAGTTCATATATATGATCCAAAAGTAAAGCCTGAACAAATTTTCAGTGATCTTAAAACAGTTTCCGGAGGTTCTTTTGTTTGTGGCAAAGGTGATGTTAAAGATGCATTATGTGAAGGCAGCAATTTGACAGGAATTTTCAAATGTAACTGCCCGGGAATCGGAACTGTATATATACATAATGACCCTTATTCTGCGATGGAGAGTGCTCACGCAGTAGCAGTTATTACCGAATGGGACGAGTTTATTGATTATGACTGGCAACGGATTTATAACAACATGAAAAAACCGTCATTTTTGTTTGACGGTAGAAATCTGCTTAACCATGCTATGCTTCAGACAATCGGGTTCAAGACATACGCAATCGGTCGCTGATAATTAGCATTACCTCTGCAATTTACCCCCATGCTTTGGCAGTACCCTTGCGGATTTCAGTTGGAGTTGCCCCTAAATGCATTTTGCAAAAGCGATTGAAATGAGAATAATCGGTGAAGTTGTATCTCTTCATTATCTCAGCAATGCTCTTATTTGTCTCAACTAGTTTTCGATTAATGTCTTCTGCTCTTTTTGCAATTATCCATTGATATGGCGAAACTCCAAACAGTTCCTGAAATCTTCTATTGAAAGTGCTTGGAGAAAGTTTAGAAGCGACAATTATCTCTTCAAGCCCTCTGTTTCTGTATGTATTCATGATAAACTTGTAGAAATCAGGGATTTCTCTATCCGCTGCAACAAAAAACTGATACAGATCCTTAGTAGAGAAACACTTTTCAAGAAGTGCAATCAGATCTATCTGCAATTTGTCCTGAAGATTTTGAGAGATATCTTTATTATGAGACAACTTTTGCTTAATGTCAAATAGATATGAGTCAACATGAGGATGGGTAGGCAACCAGGGCATCTGGTAAAGAAACTTTGTCCTCTTCAAGCCTTTTGTGTTCTTAAGCCTGTTGTAAAACTTTAACCATTGGTCGTTCAGGCAAACCCTTATTATTCTTGCATCTGAAATGGCTTCAAGCTTATAGTCATCCTGTTTTAAAATAAAAAATGTGTTTTCGCTGTAATAATACTCCTTGTATATTTCTGCCATTATTCTTATCCTACCCGACAATACAAATATTATCATGTCTCCAAATTTACATCCGATTTTTGTTGATGCACCCTTGGATATGGCTCCATAGCAAAAGCCCTTGTTTCCGGGAACCATCTTTGAGTCAGCCCTGGTAATTGTATCCATATAGGCAAAAATTAAGTGTCGGAATCTATACTATTATCTCAATCAGCAATAAGATCACTGGTAAAGATAAAGGGGAACTTTGGGCACTTTTTTTAAATCCACCTCATTTTACTATCGAATTCGAATGTGTCGAAAAAATATCCCGCTATGAATTTAAGAAATAATGATGAGTTATGAAATAGTTTTACTTGTCAATTTCTTTCATAGTAAAATTAACTTACGGTTGAAATATATTGATTAATAGCAATTAAAATAAATTAGTTTAAAATGATTTAAAATTTTGTTTAAAAAACTGAAGATAAATTGATTAATTAAAAAATCCGCAAATTATTAATTCATTCATTTGCTCGTTTGTTATCTCTTCATATAATGAATATCTTTATACAAAATTTAAAAAAGGTTATTTACATTAAAGTTCTATTTGAGCATGTATCATAATTCGACAATGGATAATCTCGTGGTACTCATCATGGCCGGAGGTTCAGGAGAGAGGTTCTGGCCACTCTCAACCAGCGCAAAACCAAAACAGTTGCTCAGGCTGATTGACAGCGAAAGATCTCTTATAAAGATGACGGTCGATCGCATTCTTCCTCTTACCAGTGCAGAAAGAATTTTTATTGGGACAAATGCCATTCAGGCGAAAGCAGTNNATTGAAAAAATGTTTCCCGGATCAACAATGATTGTACTTGCATCTGACCACATTATCAGGTGTGAAGAGGAGTTCAGAAATGACGTAATGGCGGCAGTTGAGTGCGCTCAGAACGAAAATAGTATAGTAACGCTGGGTATCAAACCCTCTAAACCGGAAACCGGTTACGGCTACCTGCAGGTTGAACATACAGATGCTGAGCAAGAAAGTGCTAAGCAAAAGAGTGGTAAGTTAACAGACGCTGAACAAACAGTTGGCAAGCAAGCAAAAGTGAGTGAAGAGAGAAATTCACAAACAGATAAGTTGCCGCTTAAAGTGCTGAGGTTTTGCGAAAAGCCCTCTCTTGATAAGGCGGTAGAGTATGTAAACTCAGGTAATTATCTGTGGAACAGCGGCATGTTCATTTTTAAAATTGCAGTAATCATGGAGGCATTTAAAAACCTGCTTCCTGATCATTACAGACTGTTTAAAGAGATTGAGAAGATAGAGGATATTACAAATGAGGCCGGTATTGAAAAACTGACAGCAATTTTTTCACAGTTTACCAAAATATCAATTGATTTTGGAATAATGGAGAAATTTCAGAATATCAAGGTTGTACCTTCTGATTTTGGATGGAGTGATATTGGGAGTTATACGGCGTTGCCTGAATTTTTCCGGTTAAACGAAAATTCAAGCGTAATTAAGGGAGTTACAGTGAATGAAATAGATTCTCATGGAAATATTATTATAAGCACAACCGGGAAAAAGATTTCACTTTTAGGCATTGAAGATTCAATAATTGTAGATACTCCTGACAATATTCTTATTTGCAGCAAAAAAGAGGCTCAGAACATTAAAAAGCTGTTAAAATAAGTAGTGTACATTACATGGCCAAATTCACAATATTTAAGGACAAATCGGGGAAAAGTCAAATCACTTTTGGACAAATAAGCAAAAAGTCAATTTCATTTGCATAAACAAAAACCTTTATTGCGAATTAGCTGTTATATAGTGAAATTAATATCTAACTAGTGTGACAACAAACTGGAAAAAGACTTTTGCAATAATCTGGGCAGGACAACTCTTTTCAACCCTTAGCAGTACAGTCGTAGGTTATGCCGTAATCTTCTGGATGAGCATTGAGACAGGTTCGGCAGAGGTGCTTGCACTTGCCACAATTGCAACGCTCTTGCCACAGCTTGTATTGGGCTTATTCACAGGCGTTTTGATAGATAGATGGGACAGAAGAAAAACAATGATTTTTGCAGACCTTTTTATTGCAATGTGCTCGGGAATTATGGCTATGCTGTTCTGGATGGGAGAAACTTCAACCGGTTACATCTACCTGCTGTTGGCACTTCGCTCAATTGGAAGCGCATTTCATTTTCCGGCAATGCAGGCCTCTACCCCACTCATAGCCCCGGAATCACAACTTATGAGGGTGGCAGGTGTTAATCAGTCAATCTTCTCTTTAAGCACAATTGCCGGTCCCGCAATAGCAGCTCTTTTTGTCAGTACACTCTCCATGACTCATGCACTTTTGTTTGATGTTCTGGGTGCCATATTAGCAACCGTCTCACTTATAATGGTTAAGATACCTAATCCTGTAAAAAAAGAGGGGAGCGAAGAGGCTGGGGCATTGTTGAGGGAGTTTAAAGAGGGTTTCCGGGCTCTGCTGCATATGCCGGGACTCAAATGGCTCTTTATTTTCATTGTTCTTGCCACATTTTTTATTGTGCCTGTTGCAACTATCTTTCCGTTAATGACACTGGACCATTTTAATGGTTCAACTTATCAGATGAGTCTCATAGAGATTGTTTGGGGAGTGGGAATGTTAACAGGAGGTGGAATAATGAGCCTTCCACGATTCAATTTCAATAAGATTGTCCTCATTAATATGATGTACATCATATTAGGCCTTACTTTCTTTTTCTCAGGGTTTCTCTCTCCTCAAGGTTTTATCTTTTTCGCAATACTCACTACAATCGGAGGTATTGCGGCAGCCATTTTCCATGGCTCGTTCACTGTTGTTATGCAGACATCTCTTGACCCAGCCGTAATGGGAAGAGCCTTCTCAATTTTTGATACATTTACCATAATGCCGGCAATGATAGGATTGCTTTTAACAGGCTATATAGCAGACCATATTGGTATAAGCAATGCTTTTATTATCTCAGGAGGTGTGATAGCACTTATAGGAGCAATCTCATTTTTTGTACCTTCACTTATGCATTTGAATAAATCTGAAAATGTTACAAAATAAAACAGTACTGATTACAGGTGGAACAGGCTCTTTTGGCAGTGAACTTTTCAAGTTTCTGTACGCTTTAAGACCTAAAGAGATTCGTATTTTATCGAGAGACAAATTAAAACAAGAAGAGTTCGCGCAACATATTCCTGTATTGACTAACGTCAAATTTTTCTTAGGTGATATTTCAGACAAATCAATTGTTAATGAAGCTATTAAAGGTTGTGACTTCATTTTTCATGCAGCGGCTCTCAAAGATGTCTCGTATTGTGAGCAGCACCCACTTGAAGCCTTGGCGGTAAATGTTTACGGCACAAACAATATAATAGAGAGCGCGATAGAACATAAGGTTAAAAAGGTTGTAGTTGTGAGTACCGACAAAGCTGTTGCCCCGGCCGGAACTATGGGTATAACAAAGGCCATGATGGAGAGGGTTGTGATTGCAAAAACCATAGAGGCAAAACAGTCGGCAACAAAATTTGTAATAATTCGCTTTGGAAACCTGATGGGCTCTTCGGGAACTGTTGTTCCTCTCTTTATTAAACAGGTGAAGGAGGGTAAAAAGCTCACAGTGACAAATCCGCAAATGACCCGATTTATGATGACACTTAGCCAAGCAGCAGAGTATGCCCTCTTCGCTCTTGAAAAAGGCAATAACGGTGATATAATCATCCGCAACTCCCCTGCTCTCTCGATAGGAAATCTGGCCAGGGCAGTTATCGAACTGTACGATAAAAATTCAAAAGATGAGGAGTATGACAGCTCCTCGCAAATAATAGTCACCGGCTCCAGACCGGGGGAGAGACTTTTCGAAATAATGGCAAGTGAACAGGAAATGCTTAAAGCTGAGCAAATTGAGGATTCTATCTATCTGAGAATTCCGGCATTAACGAGTCCAGTTAAAGTATCAAATTCATACACAATAAATGCAAAAAAACTCTCAGGTTATTCACCAGGATTAGACAACTTAACTCAACCCAAAGAGCTTAATTCCAGCAACATGGGCGAGCTCAA
Organism: Rikenellaceae bacterium; assembly: GCA_003542575.1. Taxonomy (GTDB): domain Bacteria; phylum Bacteroidota; class Bacteroidia; order Bacteroidales; family UBA932; genus Bact-08. The sequence continues at coordinate 17,513 of DPKJ01000012.1, forward strand.
CATTGAGGAGATTAAAAGCCTGATAAACAAATAATTCAGTCAACCTTTATCAGCACAGGCGGAGGTAGAAGCATGTTTTTATCAAACGGAATTCCTGCAGATTTTGTCAGTACTCCGGTCTCTTTCACATCCCTCGCTTTAAAATCGGCAAACGAGTATGGTTCTCCGGCTAATTGCTTTATTCTTTTGACAATCAGCTCTCTGCTTGGTGCGTTAATATATGCAATATTGTTTATCATCAAACTCCCCGATTCGGGCCTCCACACCCCATATGCATAATAATAAGCACCTTCGTAGGCTCCTACATACGAATACAAAGCGTCTCCAATAAAATGCTTCCACAAAATTGTAGAGAGGTTGTTTGTGAGGTCGGCATTTCGGAAGTGTCCATAATTCTGCCATGCTCTAAGGTTGTTTTGTTCAGAGAGTGGAATGGTTGTAGAGCTTGTAACGTATTCATCTGCAAGCTTGCCAAACCCGTGTCCGGCAGCCTCGTGCTGTAAAACTCCCCTGAAATCATAAGGATAAGGCCTGTCCGAAACGGGTGCAATAGCTATTGCCATACCATCTGAGTATAGATAGGCAGTTCCGGCATACCTTGTGCTGTTGGCGATTACAGTAATCAATGTCTCTGACAATGTAGAGCTCAATGGAGCCTTGAGTGCGTACTCAAAACAGAGAGTGTTATTTGTTGACATTGAGGTTGATGGCTCCGGGTTATTGTATTTTGTTGAGAATTTTGTGTTTTTGGTTGTGGTTGCGTCACTTATTCCACTCTCCTGTGAAAAAGCATATATAACATAAACATCAAAATAGCTTCTGTATGTTTTGTATGGCTCAATTGAAAAGAAGTGACTTACAGCACTGTTCATATTGGACATAAACTTCCCCTGCCCGATATCCTCAATTGTGTATCCATCACCAAGAAAAACAAGGTCAATTCCGTTACCCAAGGTTGAACTCTGTACCTTTACATAATCTCCATCTTTGTACGGAAAATTGTATTGGCTTACACCGAGGTTTACCGTAAGGGTCTTACCATTAAGCCTAAAGACTACTGAACTGCTCCTGGTAACCGGAGTGCTTGAATATGAGTTAAATGTAACGGCAATGCTTCTGGTTCCTACTCCGCTCGAGGGTGTAACATTGACCCATTCTGGTTTTGAGTCTATGCTCCAGCTTCCGCTTGCCTCCAGTGTCAGATTAAAGCTCTCTCCTGCGCCGGTTGAGAGCAACGAAGAGGTTGATAACGAAAGAACATCCACCGGAGCAGACCCCTCTTCATAAATTGTTGTAAAGAAATCATACCCCCACCCTGTGGTTGATGTATATGCCGAGAGCCTTCCAACGGGTACAATAAGAGAAGCTCCTGCTGCAATTCCTGTAAAAACTCCCGACAATGGAAACGGATTGGTGATTTTTGAGACAACCTGCAAAAGAGATGAGCATCCAGAAAACGCCTCTGCTCCAATTGAAGTAACTGAAGCAGGTAGTACAATTCCCGGTAGCGAGGTGCAACCTTTAAAGGCAGCAGTACCCAGAGTTGTAAGCGTATTGGGTAAAATTATATCATTCAGCAAAGTACATCCGAAAAATGCTTCAGCACCAATTGCCGTTAGATTTGAAGGAAGAATTATATCCTGAAGACTCATCCCCGGGGTTCCTGAAACCTTAAAGGCTCCCTGCGGAAGTGTATTATTTGACAATATTCCGGCAGAGATATCCAGAGATTCAACACCCCTGAGTGTTCCCCTTATAGTGGCAAAGTCATTTTCAGAGATATTTCCCTCAATTTTCAGATCCCTGATTGCTACTCTTTCTCCCAATGGTATCATCTGGTCAAGAGACTCTCCTGCCATGGGACGAACAAGAAATCCGGGATATATATATTGTCTGACAATTGAGGTATCGGCTGTATTTGAGTATTTTACAATAATTCTTGCCATTCTCTCCACGCCTGAATTGTTTTGAGAAATTGTAAATACATGCTCGTTTACCGGTAACTCTGCAGATTGGAAAGATTGCTGTTCGGTTTTAGTATTTTGGCCTGCAGTTTGCGAGACCCAGTCAGAACCACCTTCAACAACAATCTGATAATCTGCATTTGAGGTTACATTAACAATCTTCACACCACCCACTTTCTGAACATACAGGTTTTGTTTATCAATCTCAATAATTGTCTTAGGTTTTTGATTTACCAAAACGGTATCGGCAATTGTCCCCCCATTTTGTCTGAAAACAATGGAACTGCTTTTAGAATCATAAGTGCTGTTGGCACTTACATTAAATGTGTGTGTTCCTGAAACAAGCCCTTTACTCTCAACATGGGTTAACCATGTAGTTGTTTGAGGAATTATAATATCAAACTGAATATTTGAAGAGGTCACAATGTTGAATGTACCTCCCACATCTTCAAGATTTACGATTTTAGGATTGACAAAAATTGCATCTTTCTGCAATTGACTAATAGTCAGCGTGTCTGACAGGGCGCTATTCTTGTCTTTAAATATAATTTTTGCTGATCTGGCATCATAGCCTGTATTTGGAGCAACAGTAATCAGGTGAGTGTAGGTATTTAGTGCCTTTGTACCGGTATGTAACACCCAGGGCGCATCTGTGGGTAAGATTACATCGTATGATATGTTAGATTTTAGTTCTACCTCAACAGTTGCTCCGGCACTTGGAACATTGACTGTTTTACTTGTAATTATTAGTGCGTCTTTCTGGCTTTGATTGATTGTTACGCCGGACACCAAAGTTTCTGCTGTCACGGTAATTGTTGCACTTCTTGAAGAGTAGCTGTTATTTGCCCCTATGGTAACATTAACCATTGCGTCACCTTTGCCTGATAATTTCGAAACTGTACACCAGGGCTCAGAAACTTTTACTGTCCATACAGTATTCGATTGAATTGAGATTGAAGTTTGACCTCCGGAATCGCCAAATGAAGAGGTCATGACAGAAAGGGTAAGGGTCGGGTCTTTTTTGCAACCTGAAACAATCGAAATAATTGATAAAGCAGCTATTATGACTAGTAGCTTGTATAGGTTTAAATTATATGTTTTCATAATAGCAGTAAAATGGAGATGTGACCATTATTAAGTTTAACAATTAAAGTGATGTATTGTTATAGCCGGCAGTAATGAATTATTATAAAAAAGTGAATAACAATGATTTATTAAAATAAGAAACGGAGATGACCGGTGAGTATCCGAATCATCTCCGTAAGCCCTGGTTTTAGTTCAGAAGAATGTGCTGCCTGCAAACACAATGTAAGAGTCATCCAGGGGTTTGTCAATTAAACAATCAATAACTAAAGTTACTGACGGTAAACACCTGTTGACACCCATTTCGTAAAAGGTCATCACAATATTATCAAATTATTGGTCTATTTTGAACGAGCTTGTGTTTTGAGAGGGTTTTCTGACTCTTCAAAGAATTCGTTCTGCAGCTTAATCGTTTGATTATCATCCTTAACAGCTCTTATCATCTCTTTAAGCTGCCTAACACTGTTTGCCAGTGAAATTTCACCAATCTCTCTTTTGGCTCCTGAAGCCTCTCCTGCGTAGTGATTGGGGTATTTACCATACCACCAGATGCCTGTGTAAGCGTTCTTCACATTATGTCTGTTCAGATCTTCACCGGATTCCAATTTAACTCTCTCCATTTTAACCAAATCGGGCCTCACTGCAAGCATTACGCTTGTCTCAACCTCATCGGCATGGCCTCCGGTTTTGCTTGATCTAAGTGCTGCAATTCTCTTTTGTGTCTCAGTGTCCGGCTCGGGTGTGTAGAGATAAACAGCGTAATCTCTTGGCGATTCCAATTGTATCTGACCAAAGTAGCGAAGCAAATTGTTGTTTCCACCGTGTCCGTTCACAATAATTATCTTCTTAATTCCGTTTCTTGATATCTCTTTGCAGGTTTCATCCAGTAATTTAAATATCAGTTCATTACTATACGCAATAGTACCCGGTTGCTGCTTTGCCTCAAAAATTTGCCCTGTAAAGTAGAATGGAAACACAATTGCAAACTCCTCTTTTGATGCTCTGATACTAATCTCTCTTGCAGTATACACATCGGTGCCCAGCGGAAGTTGCTGACCGTGTTTCTCAATCACACCCATTGGAATTATGCACACTCCCTGCGACTTTTCGACTGCGACTTTAAAGTCTTCAGAAGTGAGCTCCTCCCACTGAACCGAAATTGCCTGTGCAATTGCTGAATACGAGCTTAACATTAACAATATGCCGGTCAGTAATGATGTCAAAATTTTAGCAGATTTATTCATAACTTATATTTTAAGGTTTTTCTATTTTTTTTCAATTCAATATTTTATTATTCTGTTTCGTTTATTCACTTTTTTAAATTCTACTCTCAAAATTTTTATTTAATTTTTATACACTGTTTTGCTTAATGCTTCATTAATCAAATGTACAAAAAGAGATCACTATTTTATATCTTTACAACAAAAAGATGGCTAAGAAAATTACACTCTTCCTGTTTCTCTTCACACTGCCTGTTTTTCAGTTGTTGTTTGGGAATGACTCATCCTATCTCAGAATTATGACCTATAACATACATCACTGCAATCCTCCGGCTCAGAGAGGTGTGATTGACATTGATGCAATAGCTCGTGTAATAGCGGCAAATGGGGCCGATGTTGTCTTTCTGCAGGAGGTTGATGTAAATACCGGACGTTCCGGTAAGGGGAATCAGGCAGAGGAGATTGCAAAGCGGGTTGGGTTTGGTTATTACAAGTTTTATAAGGCTATCGATTTTTCGGGTGGAGATTACGGCGGAGCAATACTTTCCAGATTTCCGTTAAGTGAAGAGCGACTTCACAAACTGCCCACAAAAGATGGTGAGGAGCAGCGGATAATGGGAAGCGCAGTGATTGATCACCCTCTTTTCGGAAAGATAATGGTGGCAACAACCCATCTTGATCTTGACAAAAATTACAGAAAACTACAAGTAAAATACATTAATAAATTCCTTGGTTCTCAGAAGATTCCAGTTATAATGGGTGGCGATTTTAATGCCAAACCTCAAAGCGAAGAGATGAAGTTGGTTTATAAAAAATTTACAACATCCCAACTCAATCACAATCCTACATTTCCCAATACCGTACCAATAGAACATATCGATTACCTCTTTCTGAAAAACAGCTCAAGAAGCAAATTAAAAATGGAGTTCATAGACCATAGAGTCCTTAAAGGATTTGATGCTTCTGACCACCTTCCGGTTGCAGCTGTTGTGAAATTTTCCGTGAAATAGATTGTCCTTACTGTTATTTAAAAATCTCTAATTCAGGAATATCTGTTCCGATAACAATTACCTCTGTTCTGGTGACATTTTCACAATTTGTCAATTGGGCCTCATTGTCACCTTTGACAAATTGAATCATATATCCTTTGCCATCGCTACAGTTGATGAAACCTTTAAGACGAATTATCTGAGATGGCACTCTCTTCGAAAATCTTAACAGATTATCTCTGTCAATCTTATTGGTGCTTTTATAAACCCTTGATGAAATATCAGAAAGCGGAGCAGGAGTAAGTCCTTCCGGACTAATGCCTCTCTTCATATCTTCAGAAATCTGAGGCTCACTGTTCGTTTCAACCTGAATCACACTCTGCGTTTGTTCGCCCTGAAGTATAATTTCCGGGTCAAAATCACCCCGACCGTAGCAGGTAAAGAATACCCGAACATCGGAATTAATCTCAGAAATTGCATTTTTTATAATATCAGCCTGCTCCGGAGTAATCTTGTCGAACTTATTTACTAAAACAATATCTGCAACCCTCACCTGGTTTGTGATACTTCTAATATATTTATACATTGTCGGGAAGGTAACTGCATCTACAATTGCAACAACCTTTGATAGATAGAAATATTTATTATCATCCAAAAGGGACCCTATTGATATTGGATCTGCCAGCCCTGATGCCTCTATGAAAATAACATCGGGTTGTGACTCTTTAACCAATCTCTCTAACTCTTGTCTGAAGTCGGCATACAGACAAATACAAAAAATTGAACCTTTGTTTAATTCAATCAGGTCAAATTTCCATTTTGTATTCTTAAGATCCTGAGCATCTGTTGACACTTCGGAATATTCATTCTGAATTATTCCAATCTTATATTTTAGTGAATAATGTGACAATAAATCTTTAAGAAGAGTTGTCTTTCCACTACCTAGAAAACCTGTTAACAACACAATTTTTGACATACACCTCAAATATTTTTACAATCTTAAAAGTATATAACCAATTTTAAACACGTCGTGTTCAAATCATCAAACATTTTACTACAAATTAAATATAGTAAAATATTTATACAGGAAAAATAAGAAAAGAAAATTATATTAAATAATTCCTTTGTCTTTTTTATTTGAAATTCTTAACTCAATTGCCTTTTTAATTACTTCAACGGGTGGAATTGTTGATGAGAAGCATACCTCTCCATCAATGCAAATAGTTGGTATCTTCTTAACTCCCAACACATTCATCATAGCCAATCCCCTGTTTTCCTTAATTTTAAACTCCTCTGTAACTACACTTATACCTAATGGTTCTGTGGCCTTAAGAACGGCATTCATCATATACTGACAAGGTGCGCAAGAGGCAGAATCGAGTGTTATCACATCTACCTTTACCTTTGGTAAGGCCGGGTAAGTCTCTGTTTGAGTTTTCAGCTCATTTTCGATATCTCTGTTTGTCTCAATTTCAGACCTAATAGTCACTTCGTTAGATCTATTTCTCTCTTTTTCAGATGTATTTGTCTCATTTTCAGAAATTCGAGATTCTGCCTGACTCCCCATGTCACTCGTTTTTTTGTCTTTTGCAGCACTTAAATTCTTGGNNGGTGCAAGAATAAATCCTCTCTCCCCTCCCTTTGCCAGGCAATCAAGTGCATCTTTTTCACTCTCCTCAGCAGTTCCAAGCAGCAGTGTTGCTGTAAGTTTCAGATTACCGCCAAAACTTATCCCTTTTGGCAAACACACATCTCTTACATAATCAAGCGGAATGTTTTCGTCAATAGAAACATTGTCGGGCATACAGTTGCACATTGCCTCAATGTTGTGCTGAGCATCTCCGCAAACGAAAAATGAAGAGTATTTGCCAAGTTTCCTGATATGACCAAAGATATCCTTCATATACTCTGAGACGAATGCATCAAACTGATCAGTTCCTATCTGGCTGGTCATTGGGTCAACAATGGCAATTATATCGCAACCGGCCTCGGCATATAGTCTGCTCATCTCTTTGGCAACGTTGGTGCAAAATTTCATCAACTTGTGAACACCGGTCTCGTCCATAAACATTTGCATAAATATGTCTGTTCCAAGCAGATGTAACCCAAGAGTGAATGGGCCTGTTACCAGTCCGTAAAGTGCAATATTGGGGTGCTGAGCCCTCAATTCTCTTGCCGCTTCAAGCACAATTGCAACTCTACCCTCGGCACCCGGTATTTCGAGCTCGTCCAAGCTGACCCCCTCTGAAAGTGGATGGCCGACAACTGACGGAGGATTCTCTTTAGCCCATATAACTTTGCAGCCAAGAGCCTCGGCCTCCAGCTGAAGATCAAAAACTACGGGAATTCCATCAGGATCATACTTGTCAATGGCGGCGTTTACACCCTTTACAATCAACTCCTTTGACTTAAGATAGCTTTCAGAGTCACAATCAATCAGATATGCTCCATGAACTCCCACGAATGGAACCCATGGGGCCCTTTCGCACTTTTCAAACCTTATAGCTTTATATATCAACTCTTTACCTTTCATAACTGCTCGCTTTACACAAATATACAAATTTCAAACACAGCCATTGCATAAGTCTTCAAAATTGCTTAATTTTATTAGTTGCAGGTTAACCCAAAACTTTCACTGCATCATTTTTTCAGTGCTTATTTTCAGCTCTTTTTAAAACTCATTTTTTTACAAATTAAAGCAAATATTGAACTTTCAATTATACAATTTGGTTATACAATTTGGCCATTAATACAATCACCAAAACTATTTATTAAGACAATTTTTAAATCATATGAAAATACACGAATATCAGGCAAAAGATTTCTTTACCCAATACAGCATTCCCGTTGCTGAGGGTATCGTCTGCAGGGATGTGGATTCCTGCCTTGAAGCCTACAAAAATCTCTTTTCTGAGGTTGTTGTAATTAAGGCTCAGGTTCATACCGGTGGGAGAGGAAAGGCCGGAGGGGTAAAGATTGCAAAATCTCCTCAGGAGGTCAGGCAGCATGCCGAGGCTATTTTGGGCATGGATATCAAGGGCTTTAAGGTCGATCGGGTTATGGTTGCACAGGGTGTGAATATAGCATCTGAGTATTACCTCAGTTTTGTGATCGATCGTAATTCCAGGTCTGTTGTACTTATCATGAGTCGTGAGGGGGGTATGGATATTGAGGAGGTTGCTGCTACTGCTCCTGAGAAAATTATTAAAATTGCCATCGATCCGTTAATTGGTATTCCTGAATTTCTTGCGAGAAAAGCAGCATTTATGCTTTTTGATAGCTTTGATGTTGTAAAACAGGCCGTTCCGCTAATTCAAAATCTCTACAAACTCTTTACCGAAACCGATGCTTCGCTTGCTGAGATCAACCCCCTTGTAGTTACAAAGGAGGGCAAGCTGATTGCCATTGACGGTAAGATGAATTTTGATGACAATGCCTTGTACCGTCAACCTGAAGTGGAGGCTCTGTTTGAGCCAGATGAGGAGGAGAAGAGGGAGCAGGATGCCAAATCCAAAGGGTTCAGCTATGTTCACCTCAAAGGGAAGATAGGGTGTATGGTTAATGGTGCCGGCCTGGCAATGGCCACAATGGATATGATTAAGCTGTATGGTGGTGAACCGGCCAACTTCCTGGATATCGGAGGTAGCTCCAATCCCAATAAGGTTATCGAGGCTATGAAGCTTCTTACGAGTGACCCGGAGGTAAATGTGGTTTTGATTAATATTTTCGGAGGTATTACCAGATGCGACGATGTTGCAAGGGGTCTGATAGAGGCATTCAAGTATCTCAAAACTGACATTCCTGTGGTTATTCGCCTCACAGGTACAAATGAGGCAGAGGGCAGAGAGTTGCTTAAAGGCACCTCTTTTCACAGTGCCCAAACAATGAGCATGGCAATAAGCAAATCGGTTGAACTAAGTAAAAACAGAGGGAAATAAGAGCAATCAAAGGCAATAAGAATAATCAGAGATAATAAGAATAATCAAAGGTAATGAGCATATTAATAAATAAAGATACAAGGCTGGTAGTGCAGGGCATTACCGGAAGAGATGGCGGTTTTCATGCTGCAAAAATGGAGGAATACGGAACAAATGTGGTTGCGGGTACATCTCCGGGCAAGGGAGGTCAGCATGCTTTGGGAATTCCTGTGTTTAACAGTGTTGCCGATGCTGTCAATCAGGAGGGTGCAAATACATCTGTAATTTTTGTTCCTGCACCTTTTGTCAAGGATGCAATAATGGAGGCTGCCGATTCAGGTGTCTCACTTATTATTTGCATTACCGAAGGTGTTCCTACACTTGATGTAGTGGAGGCCAAACGATACGCCGATCTTAAAGGTGTTTCGCTAATTGGCCCGAATTGTCCGGGACTTATCTCTCCCGGCAAATCACTTGTTGGAATCATGCCCGGCAACATATTCAAGGAGGGTAGCACAGGTGTTATTTCAAGAAGCGGCACACTTACATACGAGGTGGTTCACAACCTTACCATTGGCGGAATTGGGCAATCAACCGCAATAGGTGTCGGAGGAGACCCTGTGGTGGGTCTCTATTACCTCGAACTCCTCAAAATGTTTGAGAATGATCCTGAAACCGATTCAATCGTTTTAATTGGTGAGATCGGAGGCGATGCCGAAGAGCAGGCAGCGCAATACATTAAAGATCATGTTACCAAACCCGTTGCCGCATTCATAGCCGGAGTAACAGCTCCTCCCGGCAAACGTATGGGTCATGCAGGCGCCATTATTTCAAGCGGAACCGGAACGGCAAAAGAGAAGACCGACGCCTTTGCAAAAGCAGGCGTACCCGTCGCCTCCGAACCCGCCCAAATCCCCGACCTGCTTCGCACCCGCCGCTAAACAACACACGCAAACACCAAACACCAAACACCAAACACCAAACCAACCGCCGGCAGGCACCACACATTCTCCGCGCCAGTTAATGGTATGTGTCAGAATATCAGTATTATAAAAATGAGCCAATTTTCGCTAAGAAATTGGCTCATTTTCAATTAATTTATTAACAAGTATTTACCACAAAGTGGCGCGGAGATTAACGCAGCTTCTGGTAGTGGCAAAACATTAGCTCTTCGTTTTCGTTGCGCAGGTGCATTCCGTTACCAAGGCAGTAGCGGAATTGCTTGCAATCCAGGCAGATTCCGTTTTTTGCCCAGCTGCGGTCACGAAATTTTTGAAACCCGTTGTTCCAGACATCAATGAACGAATTTTTGTATATATTGCCCTGGTAAAAATTTGCCCTTATGCTTGGGCAGCCCGATATGGAACCATCTGCCAATACCGAAGCAACCGTAACACCTGCCTGGCAACTGTAAAACCCATCTCTCACCTCGGCCTCGTAACCTCCCAAAAAACCTTCACATCCATAAGAGACATTAATTAAACCCTCTTTTCTTGTTTGTGAAATAAACTCCATTAACCATTTAAACTGCTCGCTGCTCAAAGTAAGCTGGCTGTCACCGGCTGCCCTGCCTGCCGGAAATACCGTAAACAGCCTCCACCGCTTTACACCAATTGAGATGAGAAAATCTCTGAATTGCTCAAGCGAATCGAAATTTCTTGGATTTGCACATGTGACAATATCCCACACCACCTCACTCTCCTTTGTGAGCATCTTAACTGCTTCCAAAGCATTTGCGTAACTACGGGCATTGCAGCGCATCCAGTTATGATCTTGCTCAAACCCATCAAGACTTATTGTCATTGTGTGTATGCCCGATCTCAAAAGAGATTCGAGTCTGTTACGGGTTAAAGCCAGCCCGTTGGTAACCACTCCCCATGGAAAACCTCTGCGGTAAAGCTCAAGGCCGCACTCCTCAAGGTCTGCCCTGAGTAGTGCCTCACCACCTGTGAAAATTATTAAAACTTTATTTGGATTTATATGCGGTGTGATTTCATCAATTACTTTAAAAAAATCGCCGGCCGGCATATCATTTATTGATGAATTGTGTTTGCAGTCGCTTCCGCAATGGCGGCAATTAAGATTACACCTTAAGGTACACTCCCAGAAAAGTGTGCGAAGAGGGTGTTCGTTTACAACTCGTTTGTATTGCAGGCGAAACAACTCCAACCCTGCTCTTTTTCTGAGAGTGATCCCTTTGGCTGCGGACATCGTGTAAAAATTTGAATGCAGAAATTGTGTTTAAAATGCGGGCTAAGTACTTTGTTGTTCGTGTTTAATCATAAGTAATTCAACTGTACAAATCTTTCTGAACGAATTACTCTTCGAGAGCCTTTTTACATTATTATTTGCTATTAAGCTTCACGGTAATCTCTTTGGTGGCTTCTCCCTTATACCACGATGAAGATCCGTTTTTAAGCTCTGTCATTTTAATTTCAACGGTTTGCTCTTTTGTTGCGAACTCTCCGTTAAGAGGGCCGTCAACATCTTCAAATGTGAGACTGAAAGTGATATCTCTTAGAGATTCCCCGATGTAGCTTTTTACAAACTGTCCGTTAGCGTCTGTAGAGAGAGTTTTAAGGTCGTAGTAACTATTGTAAGGCAATCCCGATTTGCCTATTGTTACTTTAATTCCCGGTATTGGCTTGTTTGCTTCATCGGTCACCATGCCTTTGACTGAATAGTTTGCATTAGGGGTGCCATATTCAACAGGCATATCCCAAGGTTCGCAGGAGCTAAATCCAAGAACGGATAAAAAAGCTGTAAGAAGCCATCCGCTCACTTTTTGGTACCTGATTTTCATGATATTATAATTACGATGATTAATTCTAGACCCTATTTATAATTGCAAATCTTAAATGACAAGATGTGACAGATGTGATATGGTATGGTATAGTATGTTATAATATGATCTAATGCGACTTAATGCGATTCGATATAATAAGACCTAATGTGATTAAATTAAATCAACTCACTTATACATAAGATGCAAAAAGGTGTATTTTTGTTGCATCAGAGATCAAGAATATTCAATAAAAAACCTCCGCCTGAGGTATTTACCGTTAAAGGGCAAATCGACGGGCGGAGGTCATTTTTAGGTTCTTTTATAAAAAGATCGCTACATTTTTATGTGATGCATTTTTAAACAATGTATTTACAGTTATGTAATTAGCTGAATGCTTTTGCATTAAAAGTCAGCAGATCAGTTTCTTTACTGTTATCGGGTGCTACATTTACTGTTATGCAGTTTTGGTTGCGTCAACAAATACTCTGGTTGCAAGCTCTTTATCAAGCATATAGATGGCAGCTCCGTTATCACCTACCAGTTTAAGCTGGTCGATAATTGCCAGTGCGGCCTCCTCCTCTTCTGCCTGCTCGTCAATGAACCACTGAAGCATGTTGGCTGTTGCATGATCTCTCTCTTTAAGAGCAACTTCGTAGCAGTTGTGAATCATGTCGGTAACTTTGCATTCGTGCTCATATGTGCTGTCAAATACAGCCTGTATGTTTTTCCAGTTACTCTCAACGGCTGCTATTGGTTCAACCTTAGCTTCACCTCCGCGGCTGATTATGTAATCAAATATCTTAAGTGCGTGTGACATCTCTTCCTGATACTGAACTCTCATCCAGTTAGCAAAGCCTGCATAGCCTTTTTGAGCAAAATATGAAGACATTGAAAGATATAGATATGCACTCCAAAACTCGGCATTAACCTGCTTGTTTAGAATCTCCTGAACATTTTTATTGAATCTCATGATTTTAATAGTTTTCGTTAATAATTTGGTTTGACTTTAAAGTTACAAAAAATTTGCCAAGAGAGCTTTGTCAGGACTAATTGGCAGACTTTTTCAAACGAAAACAAAACCGGGAACCTATACCAACTTCAGATTCAAGCCACAATTCCCCACCTAATAATCCAACATACTCTTTTACAATTGATAATCCAAGACCGGTTCCTCCGTATACACGCTTACCTTTGGACTCCACCTGTGCAAACCTCTCAAAGATCCTCTCCTTGTCCTCAGCAGAAATGCCAATTCCTGTATCTTTGACATACAGCTGCACTGTCTCTTCTTCATCAATACACCCTATTTCTATACTACCCTCAGGTGTAAATTTGATTGCGTTATTTATGAGGTTTGTTATTATCTGTTGAATCTTTATCTTATCGGAATGTATATCAATAGTTTTAGACTTTGGAATAACAAGATTAAGATCAACCTTTAGATTTTGCTTTTTGAAAAAGTAGTAGGTCTCTCTTAAAGTAAGAATAAGATTAAAGTTCTCCTTGACAACAGAGACCTGACCAGACTCAATTTTTGCTATATCCATAATGTCATTAATCGTTGAGAGCAATCTGTGAGCACTGGTGTTAATAATTTGAGCATACTCTTTATGTTCTTTGTTTTCAACATCCTCGGTAAGCATTTCAGAGAAACCGATTATACCATTAAGAGGAGTCCTGATTTCGTGACTCATATTTGCCAAAAAGGCAGTTTTTAATCTATCACCCTGTTCTGCCCTCTCCTTTGCCTCCCTGAGTTTGTTTAACATTGTAATACGCTCAATAAAAATCCCGATTGTATTTGCAAAAATCTCAAACAGCATAAGATCTTCTTCGTGATATGCCTCTTCATCATGATAATCCTGAACAGCTGCAACCCCTATCACCTCTTTTAGCGAAGAGTCCATCAGAGGTGCTCCCAGCCATACAGGCGAATACTCTCCAACCGACTCCAAAGGAAACTGCTCTGCAATCTCTTTTTCAGTCTGGCTGTTAATAAGCATTCCCTTACCTGTCATCCTTACAAAGTCAGTCAATGAATTGTGAAGAGAATAATTCTCAACATCATCAACTGTATCGTATTCATCTACATAATACGGAAATTTGTACTTATCCTGATCTTTATCGTACAGGGCTATATAAAAATTGTCCGCTTTAATGACCTTCTTCATATGGAAGTGAATCTTCTCAATGAAAACCTTCAACTCCTGATCAACAAGCGAAAGCCTTGAAAGATAAAGTAATACCTCCTGAAGTTCTCTCTTTTTGTGTTTTACTGTTACATCGCGGATTATTGCACCTACTCCCAGTTTATTTTTGCCTAAATTAATAGGAAATTTGGTAGTTTCAGTAATCTTCCCGTTAAACAACTCTTCAAAAATTACAATATCTCCACTAGTTATAACTTCACTGTCTGTCACAATATAACGACTGCTGTGACTCTTGTCATAAACCTGTAAATCAGTCATCCCTATAAGCTGCTCCCGAGTTTTGCCTGCCATCTTGCAAAACATGTCGTTTACAACAATATATTTACCGTTTTCGTCCTTCATAAACATCATGTCGCTGTTTCTGTTTACAAAAGAGTCATATCTGGCTTCACTTACTTCCAGCTCCTCTTTAACTTTGTGGTTATTCATCCGGTTAATCAGAAGTCTGCCCACTAAAATAGCAAAAAGAGGATAGATTACTAAAATGGGAAATGTCATTGTCTGGAAAGTGTTAGCGCGAACAGCCTCTCCTTTGACAAGGAAGATTGAGAGAAACATACAGAAATGGGCAAGGAAACTGACAATAACGAGATCGATCATATAGTTGCTCTTTCTCCATGAAGGTCTGTACATTTTCCACAACATTCCCACAGATGCAGATGTAATTATTGTGGCGAGACCCATCCAAACACCGGAGCCTCCCATAAAGAGACGGTAGATACCAATAACAATAGCTGCAATTATTGTGGCAAACGGACCAAAAAATAGACCGGCATTTACCAACAGAACTGTTCTTGTGTCAAAAACCAATCCGGGTGAAAGAGTCCAGGGTGTATTCATCAGAAGAATACCAACTGCTCCCAGAATTAAGCCGGCGTACACCTTGTTTGCCCGGCTTCTGAATTTTTTTTCGCTCTCCCAGACTATATCATAAATCAGGGTAAAAGCCAGCAAAATGGCAACATTTTGAAGCAACCCTACAATTAATGATTTATCCATAAAGTTAAAAGACCTGTCTAATTGAATCCCACGATAAAAATAGATAAAAAAATAGTCACATAGTATATTTATTTTACTTGATATAATTTATTTTTATGTAAAGATATTATTTAGTAAATTCGTAATGTTTGAAAATATTGAATCTAAGCAACTTAAACTTTCACTAACTTGAAAACAATTCTATCGATTGATGGCGGAGGTATCCGGGGGGTACTGCCCGCAGCAATAATTGCTCATCTGGAGAGGCGTTTGCAGAAAGAAAATAATAATCAGGATCTTAGGGTTGCAGATTTTTTTGATTTGCTGTCAGGAACTTCGGCCGGAGGAATTCTAACCTGCCTCTACCTGACACCTGTAAACGGCACAACGGATAACAGACCCAAATACACAGCAAAGGAGATTCTGGACTTTTATACAGAACTGGGGCCTCTACTGTTTAAACGTACACCCGCGTATCTGTTAAAATCGGGATTCGGGCTGTTCAGAAGCAGGTACAGCGAAGATGCCCTTTATGAGTTTTCATACAAAATAGTTGGTGATTCATATATATCAGGGGTTTTGAAGGATTGCCTTATTACCGCTTATGATCTAAGCAGCAGAAAGGCTCTTCTATTTAGCAGGTATTCAACTGTTAAATATGGCGATATGGCCGATTATAAGCTTTGCGATATTGTGAAATCGACCTCTGCCGCTCCAAGTTACTATATCCCGGCACAGATATTTGCTAAGGATAAATCACCCAGGCATCTTGTTGATGGAGGTGTTTATGCAAATAATCCTGCAATGTGTACCATTGTAGAAGCAAAAAAATTATGGCCATCAAGCAGCGTATCAGATTATTTCATGATCTCTGCAGGTACAGGCAAGGTAATAAAGCCATATCACTACCATAAAACCAGGCATTTCGGATATATCCACTGGCTTAACCCAATTCTGGACATTTTAATGTCTTCTGTGGCTGAAACCGTTGATTATCAAGCGCAACAACTTTTTAGAATAAATGGAGTTCCTGAGAACTATATTCGTATAGAGCCACCTCTTTTAACAGCAGACATAAGAATCGACAAGGCGACCAGATTAAATATTAAAAAACTGGAATCAGCCGCACAGCACTATATCGACCACAACTCCGAACTCTTTGACTTACTTTGCGAGAGACTTTCAGAAAAAGTGGCCAAAAATGATTAAATTCGCATTCTAAAACAGCTTATTATGAAAGGCATCGTACTTGCCGGAGGTTCCGGTACACGACTATATCCGATAACCAAAGGGGTTTCAAAACAACTTCTACCAATATACGATAAACCAATGGTTTACTACCCCATTTCGGTTCTTATGCTGGCGGGAATCAAAGAGATATTGATAATCTCGACCCGTGAAGATCTTCCGGGTTTCAAACGGTTGCTGGGTGACGGCGGTGATTACGGAGTTAAATTTGAATATGCCCCTCAACCCTCTCCGGACGGGCTCGCTCAGGCTTTCATAATAGGAAAAGAGTTTATCGGAAACCAAACTACCTGTCTTGTATTGGGAGACAATATTTTTTACGGACAGAATTTTACCGGAATGTTAAAAGAGGCTGTAAGAGATGCTGATGAAGGCACTGCCACAGTGTTCGGCTATTATGTGAATGACCCTCAGCGTTACGGTGTTGCAGAGTTTGACAAAGATGGAAAGGTTCTTAGCATAGAGGAGAAGCCACAGAAACCCAAAAGCAATTATGCTGTAGTAGGGCTCTATTTTTACCCGAACAAGGTTGTTGATGTTGCGCACAGCATTAAGCCATCGGCAAGAGGAGAGCTGGAGATTACAACAGTAAACCAGGAGTTTCTAAAAGAGGGTAAACTAAAAGTTCAGACTTTGGGCCGAGGTTTCGCATGGCTTGATACAGGAACACACGACTCACTATCTGAGGCTTCGGGCTTTGTGGAGGTAATTGAAAAGAGGCAAGGGCTTAAGATTGCCTGTCTGGAGGAGATTGCATTCAATCAGGGGTGGATTTCAAAAGAGAGACTTTTACAGATTTCGAACACTATGTCAAAAAACCAATACGGACAATACCTTAAAGACTTGACCACACGATGAATATCATAAAGACACAACTCGATGGTGTTGTATTAATTGAACCAAAAATATTTAACGACAGCAGAGGCTATTTCTTTGAATCTTTCTCAGAAGCTAAATTTGAGCAGGAGGTTTGCAATACTCGTTTTATTCAGGACAACGAATCCAAATCAACATACGGAGTTCTAAGAGGGCTTCATTATCAGCTTCACCCCTATTCCCAAAGCAAACTGGTAAGGGTTGTTACAGGTACAGTGCTTGATGTGGCTGTTGATATCCGTAAAGGTTCACCCACATTCGGGCAATATGTATCAGCCGTACTTAGTGCAGAGAATAAAATGATGATGTTTATTCCAAGAGGATTTGCACATGGATTTCTGGTTCTGACTCCGGATTGTGTTTTCAGCTATAAATGTGATAACTACTATAATCCTGCCAGTGAAGCTTCAATAATATGGAACGATCCTGCAATTAACATTGATTGGCAGATTCCCGAAAAAGATATAATTTTAAGTGATAAGGATAAAATGCATCCCCGGCTTAATGATGCAAAATTGTTTGATTACAACCAAAAACTTTACTAAGCAAAATTTCTAAACAAGAACAACTACTCTGCGATGGCAAATATTCTAATTACAGGATCAAAAGGACAACTCGGGAGTGAACTCAGGGAGTTGCTGATTGCAGATAAAATTCATAATTATCACTTTACCGACCTACCCCAACTCGATATTACAAACGAAAATGATGTAGAAAAATATCTTGATATCAATAAAATAGAGGTAATCATCAATTGCGCTGCCTATACATCAGTTGATAAGGCAGAGGATGAACCAAAAACAGCAACACTTGTAAACGGCACTGCTCCGGGAATACTGGCGCGCCACGCTGCAAAAAGAGGAATATCGCTTATTCACATATCAACAGATTATGTATTTGACGGAAAGGCATCGTTACCTTACAAAGAGGATCACCCTACTGAGCCATTCTCAGCTTACGGGAGAAGCAAACTTGAGGGAGAGAGAGAGATTATTAACGCCAAAGGAGAGTCCATAATCATCAGAACATCATGGCTTTACTCCGCTTTCGGGAGTAATTTTGCCAAGACAATTCTTAGGCTTTCTTCTGAAAGAGAGTCAATTGATGTTGTTTTTGACCAGGTTGGAACTCCTACCTACGCTACCGATTTGGCAAAAGTTATCATTCAGCTAATAAAGAGAAAATTTAACAGGGAAAGCGGGCAAAACCTTATCACAGGCATTTATCACTACTCCAACGAGGGTGTGTGCAGCTGGTACGACTTTGCAAATGAAATAGTTAAATTGAGCGGAAACACTTGCAGGGTTAATCCTGTTACAAGTGACAAATTTCCCACAAAAGCCCTCAGACCTCAATATTCAGTTTTGGATAAGGGAAAGATCAAATCTCAAATGGGAATTGAGATTCCCCACTGGAAGGAGTCTTTGAAGGAGCTTTTTTTAAAAATTTACGACAACGAGTAGCTATAACATAACGATTAAATAATAGTTACGAAGAATAAACATAAAACTATGAGAAATATTCTGATAACCGGTGGCGCCGGATTCATAGGATCCCATCTGGTAAGATTGATGGTAAATAAGTATCCTCAGTATAAAATCGTTAACCTCGATCTGCTGACCTATGCCGGAAATCTGGAAAATCTCAGAGACGTAGAAAAGTGTCCAAATTACAGATTTATCAAAGGTGATATCTGTGATTATGAACTTGTTGCAAGCTTAATTAAAAATCACAACATTGACTCTGTTATACATCTTGCAGCCGAATCTCATGTTGACAGATCGATAGTTGACCCATTTTCATTTGCAAGGACTAATGTGATGGGAACATTGACCCTTTTACAGGCAGCAAAAAATATATGGAAAGAGAGAGATGAAAAATTCGCAGGCAACCTCTTCTACCATGTATCCACCGACGAAGTTTACGGATCTCTTGAAGCTGAGGGAACATTCTTTACAGAAGATACAAAATATGACCCCCATTCACCCTACTCTGCATCAAAGGCCTCAAGTGACCATTTTGTAAGAGCTTACCACGACACCTATGGCTTGCCGGTTGTAATATCAAATTGCTCTAACAATTACGGCAGCTATCAGTTTCCCGAAAAGCTTATACCGCTTTTTATTAACAACATAGTAAACAATAAGCCGCTACCTGTTTATGGCAAGGGTGAAAATGTCAGGGATTGGCTCTATGTCCAGGACCACGCTTCTGCTATCGACCTTATTTTTCACAAAGGGCACAATGGCGAAACATACAACATAGGTGGATTTAACGAATGGAAAAACATAGATCTGATTAAAGTTATCATTAAAACCGTTGACAAATTACTAGGAAGAGAGGCGGGTAGCAGTGAAAAACTAATTACTTATGTTACAGACAGAGCCGGTCATGACCTTCGCTATGCCATTGACTCCTCTAAACTTCATAACGAACTGGGATGGAGTCCTTCACTTCAGTTTGAGGAGGGTATTGAGAAGACTGTGAAATGGTATCTAGAAAACAAAGATTGGATGGATAGGGTTACCAGTGGTGATTATTTGAAATATTACAGAGAGATGTATGGCCATGATACTTATTGATGACGAATTATTGGATAAACTGAGCAAAGAGGCAAAGGCTTCTCCGAGGCTCAGAATGAATTATAATTTTCATGAAACCCTGGATGCAAAGGCTCAAAAGCTTCTCAACGCCATTGAACCGGGGTCTGTATTGCCTCCTCACAGGCACAACCATACTGCCGAGACATATGTTGTTCTTCGGGGGTCACTTAAAGTTAACATTTACAAAAGTGACGGTTCTCTGGAGTCAACTCATTTTCTTGACCCATGTGAGGGAAAATATGGAATAGAAATTCCTGCAGGCGTTTATCACAATTTAGAAGTAATTGACCGAAATACAGTTATTTTCGAAGCAAAAGAGGGTCCTTATACTCCGGTTTTACCCGAAGATACCCTTTAAAGTTAGAAATTGTATTTTGGTACACCACCTTGGCACATTTTGTGTATATTTGCCAGATATTTTAAAACCCTAATATCTGTGAAGAACTTTGCCCTTATAGGAGCAGCCGGATACATTGCCCCAAGACATATGAAGGCCATTAAAGATACCGGAAATAATCTTTGTGCTGCCTATGATGTATTTGATTCAGTAGGAATTATAGATTCATATTTTCCAAATTGCTCTTTCTTTACTCAGTTTGAGCTACTTGAAAGACATTTGAACAAGATGAAACACTCCTCTGTTAATTCTGTAAATGGTTGTTCACAGGTTCTTGATTACGCAGCAGTTTGTACTCCAAACTATCTTCACGATGCCCATATACGATTTGGACTGAGAGCCGGAGCAGATGTTATTTGCGAAAAGCCTTTGGTTTTAAACCCATGGAATATTGACGCTCTTATGAAAATTGAGCAGGAGACCGGCAAAAGGGTATATAATATTCTGCAACTCAGGCTTCACGATGCAATTATTGCTTTAAAAAAGAGAGTCGATGAGGCTCCCGCAGATAAAATATTTGACGTAGATCTTACATATATAACATCAAGAGGTAACTGGTACTATACCAGCTGGAAAGGTGATGAGAGAAAGAGCGGAGGTGTTGCCACAAACATTGGTGTTCACTTTTACGATATGCTGACATGGGTATTCGGAAAGGTTAAAAAGAATATTGTTCATGTATCAAGTCACGATAGGGTGGCAGGGTTTTTGGACTTGGAGAGGGCTCGTGTGAGATATTTTTTAAGTATAAACGAAGACAATCTGCCGCAAGAGGCTAAGGATGCCGGAAAAAGAACCTATCGCTCTCTGATGATGGAGGGTACTGATGTTGAGTTCTCTGACGGGTTTACTGAACTTCATACAAATTCATACATCAAAATAATGAATGGTGAAGGATTTGGACTGGAAGAGGCAAGAGGCTCAATTGAGATTGTTCACGACATTAGATATGCGACCCCACAGGGGCTTAAGGGTGATTATCACCCCTTTGCAGCAATGGAGTTAACAAAACATCCGTTTGGTTGGTAAAAAGAACAAAAAAAAAATTATTGATTTGGAAAAAGTAAAACAATTTGCCTTAATGGGAGCGGCAGGATACATCGCTCCAAGACACCTTAAGGCAATAAAAGAGACAGGAAATAATCTGGTGGCTGCCGTTGACCCGTTTGACAGCGTGGGAATTATGGACAGCTATTTTCCGGAGTGCTCATTTTTTAGAGAATTTGAACTCTTTGACAGACATTTGTCAAAGTTAAAGAGCGACGGCACGGGTGCTGATTATCTTTCGGTGTGTTCTCCTGATTATCTTCATGATGCACATATCAGATACGGTCTTAAAATTGGGACTAATGTAATATCAGAAAAACCGCTGGTACTTAATCCATGGAACCTGGACGCGTTGGAGAAGGCTGAGAAAGAGAGTGGTAAAAGGGTATTCACAATTTTACAGATGCGTTATCATCAGTCGATAATTGACCTGAAAAACATGGTAGAAAACGGTCCTGCGGATAAGATTTACAACATGGACCTTACATATATCACTTCAAGAGGCAATTGGTTCTTTACAAGCTGGAAGGGAGATGTTCGTAAAAGCGGAGGTATTGCCACAAACATTGGTATTCACTTTTATGATATGCTCAACTGGGTATTTGGTGATGTTCAAAAGAGCGTGGTTCATGTAAAGAGTCATGACAGGGTTGCAGGATACATTGAGTTCAAAAGAGCAAGAGTGAGGTATTTCCTTAGCATAAATGCAGCCACTTTACCTGAAGAGATTTCTTCAAAAGGGCAAAGAATTTACAGATCGTTTAATCTTGATGGTCAAGAAATTGAATTTACCGATGGATTTTCTGATCTGCACACTGAATCTTACAAAAAGATACTTCAGGGTGAAGGTTTTGGAATTACAGAGGCTCGAAAATCAATCCAGATTGTATCCGATATCCGAAATTCAACTCCTGTAGGGCTTAAGGGTGACTATCACCCTTTTGCTGCCAAGGAGATTGCACAGCATCCATTTGGCTGGTAGTAAGTACCATTCCATTTATCTGCTAAGACGCAAACTATTAAGCACTACCGATACTGAACTGAAGGCCATTGCCGCTGCTGCGATCATGGGACTTAATAGTATTCCGGTGAACGGATAGAGTACTCCTGCAGCAATTGGGATTCCAATAATATTATAGATAAATGCCCAGAAAAGATTCTGTCTGATAAATTTCACAGTTCTTTTAGACAGGTCAAATGCTTTTGGTAACAGGGCTATATCAGATGTTATAAGAGTCATCATTGCTACATCCATAGCAATATCTGTACCTTTTCCCATTGCTATGCTCACATTGGCCCTGCTAAGTGCCTGTGAGTCATTTATACCGTCACCTGCCATTGCCACAACTTTACCCTGAGATTGGAGCTCCACAATGTAGTCGTCTTTATCCTGAGGAAGTGAACCCGCCTTAAAGTGGCTTATACCAACTTTTGACGCAACATAATTTGCATTCTTCTGGTTATCTCCGGTGAGCATGTGTACCTCTATTCCCATCTCATGCAGCTTAGCAATTGCTGCAGCAGAGGTATCTTTAATTTTATCGGAGACGGCAACTATTACCATCGGTACATATCCTCTGCCAAAAACGGCTATGCTCTTACCCTCTCCCGATAGCTTTTCAGATAATGATGTAGCCCTGTTTGCGATATCTGATACATTGGCAGCAACCTGGGTATTCATCATTCTGATGCTTCCCAGCCAGAATTTTTTATCATCATACTTTGCCTCTGCGCCTAATCCTGATATTGTTGTAAAATTTGAAATCTGAGACCTCTTTTCAGGGACACCCCAATTCTGTTTTATGTAATCGGTAATGGCAGAAGCAAGCGGATGCTCAGAAACCTCCTCCATAGCAAATAGTACGGGAAGATATCGCTCCCTTTCACTCTCATCCTCTGTAAGCCACTGCCAGTCTGTAACTATCGGCCTACCCTCAGTAATTGTTCCGGTCTTGTCCAAAACCACGGCGTTTACCCTTCTCATCTGCTCCAGGGCGGAGGCATCTTTAATAAGTATATGCTGTTGGGCTCCCTTGCCGATTCCAACCATAAGGGCTGTTGGTGTTGCCAGGCCAAGTGCGCATGGGCAGGCTATTACAAGGACAGAAATGGCAGAGAGCAACCCTTTTGCAAAGAGCTGTTCACCACCGGCTAAAATCCAGACAACAAGGGTTATAAGTGAAATTGAGATAACCACAGGTACAAAGATTGAAGCAATCTTGTCGGCAATTCTTTGAACGGGTGCTTTGCTGCCCTGTGCCTCTTTTACTGTTTTAATTATCTGTGCAAGAAGTGTGTCACCTCCCACTTTTAATGCCTCAAAGGTGAATGTGCCCTTTTGATTTATTGTTCCGGCCAATACATTGTCCCCCACTCTCTTGTGGGCAGCCAACGGCTCTCCGGATATCATACTTTCGTTCACATACGATTCACCGCTTTTAAGAACTCCATCTACGGGAATTTTCTCTCCCGGCTTAACAACAATTTCCTCCCCAACCGAGATTTGAGATATGGGAACTTCTACAGGCTCTCCGTTTCTCAATACAGTTGCCGATTTTGGCTGTAGACCCATCAGCTTCTTTATTGCAGATGACGTATTGCCTTTTGCTCTCTCTTCCAGAAATTTACCAAGTAAAACAAATGCGATAATCATTGTTGCTGCTTCGTAATAGACCATCGGCTCAATACCTCTGGCAATCCAGTATTCAGGGAAAAATGTATTGAAAACACTAAACAAGAAGGCAATAGCAGTACTCAAAGCAACCAGGGTATCCATATTTGCACTACCTCTAAGCACAGCCTTATAGCCGTTTACATAAAAGCTCCTTCCAAAAATTGCAAGTACGGGAAGCGAAAGAAGCATCATGGGAATATTCAGATAGTGGTGATGCATAAAAAACATTGACATCACCATTATGGGCATCGAAAAGGCCCACGCGAGTATGGTTCTGTTTTTAAGTTTACGGTAGTGACTCTCTCGTTGCTCCTCCTTAAGTTTTGCTGCATTCTCTCCCTCTTCAACAATCATGTCGTAGCCAAGTTGCTGAACACTCCGTTTAAGTTTGATGGAATCAGTAAGTTGTTCATCAAACTCCAGGGTCACACTGTTGTCGGCAAAATTAACTACCGCCTTCTTTACTCCCGGTTGTGCATTCAACCCCTTTTCTACTCCCATTGCACATGATGCACAACTCATTCCGGTTACCGTATAACTCTTCTTTGCCATAATGTAATCAATTTTTAGTTACTCTGTTAAGATAGATCGCTCCCGCTCTTTTGCTCCATATTTTAAAACCTTTGGCAGATAGCATATCCAGAATCGGAGTTGGCAGAAACGGAGAGGAGAATTCAAAAATCTGACCCTCCTGCAACAAGTTGCTTAACCTTAAAATCTCTGCCATAGGCACCTCACCAGACTCAAGGGTCTTTACAGCATCGTATCTGACTATGATCTTTTCGGGCGAGTACCAGTCAGGCTGCTCACCTCTGTATTTATCAGTTGAGTTTTCCAAATCATTTAACAAACCGGCACCTGATGTAACATCTGATGTAACACTTGATGCAGCACCTGTTGCAGATCCCGACATGTTAACACCTGATTCATCAGCATCTGACAAACCGGCGGCTATCCTCAATCTTTTTACAACCTCTCCTGCCTCAATCCCTGCAACTGCCGCCGCCTGCTGTATTGTGGTTACCCTTGCAATTGTTCTGCGAAGAATCGGGTTCTTTAGCTTTGCAAATGCAGGTGATATCTCTGAAAGAACATCCTCAAGATGAGGATAGTCTTCCAATAGCTCGTAAACCTTTGTCTGAAATGTTATCGGCCTCATTTTGTTGTATATGATAGTAATCTTTGGTCTCCCTGGAGTTTTCTGAACTCTGTTATATCCTGGGTAACCTCAATCACTCCCAGGTATTCGTTGTCTTTGCCTCTGAGGACTGTATATTCAATGTAAACGAACCTTCCCATAAAGTTAGAGAGCCAGAATTTTGCCTGATTCTCTTTTCCGCTCTTGAAGTCCACAAGAATCTGTTCAACAATATTTACACTTCCCGGAGGGTGGCATAGCCTTACATCTCTTCCGATTATAGAGCGGTTTCTCTCAAATACCCTGTTTGGGCTGTGTGAGAAAAACTTAACCTTGTCATTTGCATCTACATAAGTGATATCGATAGGGATTGTTACAAACAGGGCCTCAAGCTCCTTCATGTCAAAACTCCCCGAACTTAACCTGATTGGAGCACCATCGGAGTATGATACACCCGAAACCGCCGGGCCACCCTCCTCCTGCTGACTCTTTTTAAGGTTCTCAACCACACTATCTCCCGGTTTCCACTCATCTCGTGTATCATACAGACAGTAGCCGTAAACCGGAGTTTCAAGGTAAATCTGATACCAGTTCTCCTCAGAGAATTTCTCAAGACACATTGGTATTAAAATCTCCTCCTCTTTCATTATCATGCTTTCAACCGCCTCTACTGCAGGGCCAAGCAGCAATACAACAACCGACATCAACTCCTCTTTTGTTGTTATGCTCCCGGGTTCAAGAGCCTCAATCGAGGCCTTTAGCTGTTCACGAATCTCGTCATGCTTACCCCACATCACCTTTGGAGGGCCTGTAATGGCCACCTTCTCAAGAAAAGGGAAGAGCAGATACTCTTTGCGCTTATAGTGCTTGTCGAGGTCGTAAAGACTATTAAATAGTCCTTTTAATTTAAGGGTAAGAGCAGCAATTTCGTCATCGGCTCCATTTGAAACAGCCGGTATCGAGTCAAAGATATCTTTAACCTTTTTTGTAACCTTCTCAACCTCTCTGTTCTCTTTTTTTAATGTATCAACAGGGTGCGCTGCCGGCATCTCTGCGTGATGAGATGTAATACTTCCCTCCAGTACAGAGCTGTGAATGTCGCAAAACTTGAGAACCTCCTCCTCCGGAAGACCTTCTGAAATAAGTTCCTGCTCTACTTCAACCACTTCGTTGTACGGAATGTTTTTTAGGAGCTCTTTAACTCTGCTTTTAACCATTTCGGGTGCTTCGCCTTGATGGAGTTCCTGAATCATGTGTTTGAGAAGTGCTTTTCTCTGAGATGAGTTGTTGATGTATTCACTCATAATATGATATTTAAAAAATTATAATAGTTAGCGGGAGTAATAAATTTACAACAAAATTTCTTGATTATTGTTTAACCTGACACCTACCTCGTTGCCGGAAAATTGATTATATTTATGGAAAATTGTAAGATGAAGAGAGTTGCTATTATTGGAGGAGGTTTTTCGGGGTTGTCGGCTGCTTGTTATCTTGGCAGAGCCGGCTATGATGTTACCGTTTATGAGAAAAACAGTGTGCTTGGAGGCAGAGCAAGAGTTTTGGAAAGAGATGGGTTCAAATTTGATATGGGGCCTACATTTTATTGGATGCCCGATATTTTTGAGAAATTCTTCAATGACTTTGATAAGAAGAGCAGTGATTATTATGAATTAATCCGGCTTGACCCGGGTTATGAGATCTACTTCGGTCCCAATAACTCAGTAAGGGTATCTGCAGATGTAAAAAAGACAGTCGAAACCTTTGAAAATATTGAACCCGGCAGCGGAGCCTTTCTTGAAAATTTTCTAAAGTCAGCAGAGTTCAACTATAGGGTGGCAATTGATAAGGTTGTTGAAAAACCAGGCAAGTCGATATTTGAATTGATTATGCCTCAAACAATTGCAAGAGTATCTCAGTTCAAAGAGTCAATAAGTCAACATATAAGAAAGAACATAAAAGATGACAGGCTAAGGCAAATTCTTGAGTTTCCTGTACTCTTTCTTGGTGCAAAGCCTTCAAGGACACCACTCTTTTATTGTTTTATGAATTATGCCGACATGGTACTTGGTACCTGGCACATTAAGGGAGGTATGTACGGACTCGTTGAGGCTATGGTAAAGATTTCAGAGGGCTATGGAGTCAAATTTATAACTGATGCTCATGTTAACAGTATAATAACCGAGGGTTCAAAAGCTGTTGGTATTTCATGGAGTAATACATCCGATTCAAAAGAAGAGCGTAACTCCGTCTCTGAAATGGCAGATTTTATTATCTCCTCTGCAGACTACCACTTTGCCGAGACACTGCTGGAGCCTAAATTCCGCAATTATTCAGAAAAATACTGGTCAAAGAGAGTATTTGCCCCTTCGGCCATGCTCTATTATGTGGGATTTGACAAGAAATTAGAGGGTATTTCTCATCATACTCTCTTTTTTGACGCTGACTTTATTGAACATTCCGAGACTATTTATGATACACCAAGGTGGCCAAACAAACCTCTCTTTTACGGCAGTTTTCCATCGGTAACCGACCCTACCCTTGCTCCTAAAGGTAAAGAGTGTGCCGTATTCCTTATACCTGTAGCTGCAGGACTCAAAGATACACCTGAGTTGCGAGAGAATTACTTTTTGCAGATTCTGGAGAGAATTGAACAGACAACAGGCATAAAAGTCTCTGATTCTGTGCTTTTCAAAGAGTCCTATTCTGTGAGTAACTTTATGGAAGATTACCATGCCTACAAGGGGAATGCATACGGACTTTCGAACATACTTACCCAAACGGCATTTCTTAAGCCTAAAATGCAAAACAGACATCTTTCAAATCTTTTATACGCAGGACAGCTAACTGTACCCGGTCCCGGAGTGCCTCCGGCCATAATATCTGGTAAGATTGCTGCCGGCATTGCCAGGAAAAAACTTAAACATGGATAATTTATACAAAGAGTTATCTCTCAGGACATCGGAGCTTACAACCTCCCTCTACAGCACCTCATTTTCGGCGGGGCTAATGTGCATGAACAAAGAGAGTCGTAGGGCCATATTTGCCATATACGGCTTTCTTCGTCAGGCAGATGAGATTGTTGATACATTTCACGAATATGACAAAAAGAGTCTAATCAGTGAGTTTGAGGCCGAGTACTACAGATGCATGGAGCGGGGTATAAGTCTGAATCTGATAATAAACTCATTTGCTCTGATTGTAAAGAGATACAATATCCCTGACCAGCTGGTAAGTGCGTTTCTCAAAAGCATGAAAAGTGATCTGGATAACAGCAACTTCAATGAATCGGGCATTAAAGAGTACATCTATGGGTCTGCCGATGTTGTGGGGCTGATGTGTCTTAAAGTTATGACACGTGATAACCCGCAAGATTATGAAAGACTTAAGGATAGCGCCATGAGTCTCTCTTCTGCATTTCAGAAAATCAATTTTTTGAGGGACATTAAAAACGATACAGAAAATTTATCCAGAAACTATTTTCCTGTTCTTAACGACAAAGCTTTCGACAAGGAGAGTTTCGGGATTATTCTTGAAGATATTCGCAAAGATTTCAGGGATGCGCTTGTTGGTATTAAAGAGCTGCCTAAACGAGACAGGACAGGAGTATATCTTGCTTATTTATACTACCTTGGACTTACATCCAAAATTGGGAAAACACCTCCGGAGAGGCTATTCAAAAAACGAATACGTCTATCTGAATGGGAAAAAGTCGGACTTTTTTGTGTGGCCAATTTCAGATCATACATGGGTAAAAAATTTATGTAATCATGAAAGTTGCTGTCATAGGTTCAGGAGTTGCAGGGCTTGCAACGGCAATCAGAGTTGCTGCAAGGGGTGACATCGTTACTCTTTTCGAGAAGAACGGAACCCCGGGAGGTAAAATCTCCCAGATTCGTGATAAGGGTTACCGTTTTGACACCGGCCCTTCGCTATTTACTCTTCCCAATTTGGTTGATGAGTTGTTGTCAATGAAGTCAAATCAAATCGATCAATCTGCTAATGCAAATGATAACGCAATAAACGAAACCGGTCAATTTATTAATGCAAATGGTAAATCTGCTAATTCAGATGTGCACAAAGTAGAAGCAGATACTCAATCAGTAGGTGCAGATGCTCA
Organism: Rikenellaceae bacterium; assembly: GCA_003542575.1. Classification (GTDB taxonomy): domain Bacteria; phylum Bacteroidota; class Bacteroidia; order Bacteroidales; family UBA932; genus Bact-08. The sequence continues at coordinate 46,759 of DPKJ01000012.1, forward strand.
ATCAGTAGATACTAGTGTTCGCACAAGTTTATACAGTAAAAATTCTTTTAAGTACTTTCGTCTTGAAAACAGTTGCCGCTATTTTTACGCTGACAGTACTGTTTTCGATTTTTTCCAGGATACACAAAAGCTAAGGGAGCAGATTGAAAATAACACTGACGAAAATTTCGAAAATATTCTCAAACGGCTCAATCAATCAGAATTCATCTACAATCTCACATCAGACCTGTTCATATTCAACTCTTTCCACCGTTTTTCAAACTTTTTAAAAGAGGAGAACCGTTCGATTCCCCTTCACCTTCACAAACTTGGTTTTCACAGAACCATGCACTCTGCAAACAAATCTTTGTTCAGGGACAAGAGAATCGTTCAACTGTTTGACAGATACGCCACATACAATGGCTCTTCACCATACAGGGCACCTGCAACTCTTAACATGATATCTCATCTGGAGCACAATATTGGGGCATTTTTTCCCGAAAAGGGCATTTACTCCATTGCGGACTCGCTTTATAAAAAGGGTGTTGAACTTGGTGTGCAATTTGAATTTAACTCCCTTGTTACCGAGGTAATTGTTGAAAGATTTAAATGCACAGGAGAGAAAAAACACGAAATCTGCTCAGGAGAAAATTATAATGATAATTCCAGAGATGAAAACACCAGTAATTTTGTAAAACCTTGGAGAGGTAAGCGGGCTGTTGGTGTTAGAGTGAATGGCGTTTCAAAGTACTTCGATTATGTTGTATGCGACACCGATGTTAGTTATGCGGCCGAAAATATGTTCAACGGCCGATACAGGCACCCTCTTAAAAAGAGATTATCAAGGCTGGAACCTTCATCTTCTGCTCTGATATTCTACTGGGGCATAAACGGTGAATTCAAGCAGCTTGATGTGCATAATATTCTCTTTACCTCCAATTACAAAGAGGAGTTTAATTATCTGTTTAAAAAGAGAGAGCTGTACAGTGACCCAACTGTCTATATTTTTATAAGTAAAAAAGTTGTTGCCGGTGATGCTCCTGATGGTTGCGAAAACTGGTTTGTTATGGTTAATGCTCCATACAATAACGGGCAGGATTGGCAAACTGTAATTGCAAATGCCCGAAAATCAATTATTCAAAAAATTGACAAAACATTCAATATTAAAATCGAAGATTTCATTGATGTTGAACATATTGCATCTCCTATTACAATTGAAAGAAATACACTTAGCAGTAAAGGGGCTCTCTACGGCAGCTCTTCAAACTCTATGTTCTCTGCCTTTTTGAGGCACCCCAACACCTTGAATAAGATTAAAAATCTCTCCTTTACCGGAGGCAGTACCCACCCGGGCGGTGGAATTCCTCTCTGCTTGGCAAGTGCCATTATTGCCGAAAAAGAGATTTACAAACTTTGAAGTGAATAACATAAACCAAATTGCTTGAACCGAATTATTTGAATATAATTGCTTGAAACGAATCATTTGAAACAAACTGCTTGAAACGAATTACTTGAATCTAATCATATAGAATTGGTTTAAAATATCTGAATATTAGAAAATGACAATAAGTAAATGAAAAAGAATTTCATACAAAAAATATTCAATGTGGTCTCATACGAAGAGTTGCCAAAGACATTTCTCATTTTCTACTCTGTGGGGCTTTTGCTGTTTCTTCTTCCTTTTACCCGCGAACTCTTTATCACATTGACTCCTCTCTCTCTTTTACTGGTAAATATTGCCCTTTTATATCACCACCGCCACTGGAATTTTCGTTTTATTCTTTTTATCTTCACAGTAACAATATCTTCTTTTCTAATTGAGGCTGAGGGTGTTCGTGGTGGAGTCCTTTTTGGTGAATACCTCTATCTTGGCACATTGGGTCCCAAACTCTTTGCAACTCCGCTTGTTATTGGGCTCAACTGGTTGATGCTGACATATTGCAGTGCTGCGATTATGGAGTATATAAGGAGGAGATCGGCGGGTACGGTAGATATTGCGATTAAGATTCTTGGGGGTGCTCTTTTAATGGTGACTTATGATATTGTTGTTGAAATGGTTGCGCCGGGAATGGGCATGTGGGAATTTGATCAGGGGTACCCGCCCTCTAAGAACTTCGTGATGTGGTTTGTGATGGCAACTGTATTTCACATTTTGTTTGTCGCTTTCAAAATTAAACCTGTGGGAAAACCTGCCATTGCGCTATTTTTTGCACAGATTGCATTTTTTCTTTTGATTTCGCTCTTTATGGCTGTAGAAATAATTTAATGGCAAGGTAAAACGGAATGATGATTAAGGGAAAATATACTCCATTTACGGGCTGGTTCTTTGAGCAATATTCAAAGTGGCATATGAAAAAGGTGTATCGCTCTATTAGATATATTGCGGTAAACCCTCCGGGTGAAGATTTATTTATGTCTGGAACGGGGAGGCCTATATTACTTGTCTCAAACCACTTCTCTTTCTGGGATGGCTTCAATCATATTATGCTCAACAGGCGCACCTTTAAGCGCACAATGAATATAATGATGCTGCATGAGCAGCTCTCCAAACGTAAGTTTTTGCGTTATACCGGTGCATTCTCACTTGATAAGGGAAACAGAGGGGTTATCGAAGGATTACGTCATTCGGTTGAGCTTCTTAAGGATAGAAACAATATGCTATTAATTTTTCCTCAGGGAGAAATTCAATCCATCTATACACGCAATTTTGTTTTTGAAAGGGGGCTTGAATTTATTGTGGCTAATACTCCCGGTATTCAGATTATATTCAATGTCAACCTTTTAAACTTCTTTTCTGAGAGGAAACCTACTCTTACAATGTATCTTAAGGAGTATATTCCTCAAAAAGATGATAAAATTGCTCACCTTGAGCAAGAGTTTAACCTTTTTGCTGTTGAATGTTTCAACAGTGAGAGCCCAAGAGAAAAAGGAGTTAAAATAATATGACCATTTTCGGCTGGATACTGTTGTTTTTTCTGACAATCCGTTTGATTGTCTCTTTTGCTAATTTTATATGGACATATCTGGTTAGAAAGGAGTTAAACAATTACTGCGCAGTAAAAAAGAACCAAGCAGATAATGAGTGTCGCTCAGATTGTGTAACTATTACAGGAGATTCTGTGCTCAATATTAGTCTACCCTCCTGGTCAATTCTAATACCTGCCCGTAACGAAGAGAACTCAATCGGAAACCTACTGGAAGATATCCTGACTCTTAAAGATAGACCATGTGAGGTTATAGTCTATGATGATAAATCAACTGACAGCACAAGGGAGATCGTTCTGGGATTTCAAAAGAGGCTTCCTGAACTCAGGCTTATCGAAGGTGAGCTTCCCGAAGGCTGGCTCGGTAAGAACAATGGCTGTCACTCTCTCGCCTCGGTTGCAAAGGGACAATATCTACTCTTCCTTGACGCCGATGTTAGGATAGACTCAGATATGGCAACCAAATATCTCAATTACGCAATTTCTAACAAACTCTCGTTGCTATCGATATTTCCTGCGCAAATTCTAGAGAGCAGAGCCGGCAAGATATCAACGCCCATAATGAACTGGATTCTTCTATCTCTTCTCCCTCTGCCTTTGGTAAAAAATTGCAGCTGGAGCTCCTTTTCTGCAGCCAATGGCCAGTTTATGCTCTTTAAAACAGATGATTACAACCTGCTTAAACCCCATGAAAAATTCAGAATGAGTCGCGCTGAAGATATTGAGATAAGCAGATATTTTAAAAACGAACATAAGCACATTGCAACACTGGCAGGAGATAAATCTATTAGATGCAACATGTACAGCTTGCTTAATGACGCAATCAATGGCTTTTCCAAGAATGTCTTTTATTTTTTTGGGAATTCTCCTTTTCTAACAATTATCTTTGCAATCCTTACAACACTAACTCCTCTTTGGTTGTTTGTGTTTAATGGAGTTATTCCGGGTTTTGGTTCTGTTGCAGCAGTTCTTTTGATGAGAATCTTTGTGTCACTTGCAAGTAAACAAAGTGTGGGAGATAATCTTAAATATCTTTTTCATCAACAGGTTGTTTTTATGCGGATAGTAGCCAAAGCTGCTGTAAATCGTAAAAAGAGAGTTGAAATATGGAAAGGAAGAAATATTTACTGATTGTTATATTGTTGATGCTTGGATTGGCCTCATACGCTCAGGACAAATACGACAAGGCTATTTATGATTGCTACGTTAAGGGTGATATGATTGGTTGGCAGCAAATTATTAAGTTAGCTGAGAGAGATGTTGCTGCAGAGAGATCCGGTGAGTATTCTTATAAATCGCCTTTGAAAATTTCACTTATTAACTACTATTACGGTGTTTCAGGCTGGCTTATCTCTCAGAAAGAGAGTAAACTGGTGATGGAGTATATTAAAAAGGGCGAGGCACTTATTGAAAAAATTCTTGATCATGAGCCTGATAATGCAACATTTATTGCCTACAAAGCGGCATTTAAGGGTTTTAGAATTGGAGTCAGTAACTTCAAAGCTGTCTATTTGGGAATGCAGAGCATGAATTTTGCAAAAAAGGCTTATAGCATCGACCCTATTAATGTCAGGGCTCTTATTGAGATGGGAAATGTGCTCTATTACAGCCCCTCATTTGCAGGTGGAGACAAGAAAAAGGGGATAGAATTTTATGAGCGGGCAGTCAGCGAAATTGAAAGAGGTGGTTCTACATTTAATAACTGGCAGTATCTTTCTCTGTTAACAAGCATTACTAATGCTTATTACGAATCGGGTCAAAAAAAGGAGGCCCTTAAAGCTTACGAAAAGGCAAACTCTGCTGAACCCCGTTTTTTGTGGATAAAAGAGAATCTCTCCCCAAAAATTTTACAACTTAGAGATTAAATCTCACCTCTAAGTGAATGTTTAATATCCCCGAGAATAGTGAAGCTCTTTGATATTAATCTATTAAGCCCTTCTCTTCCGCCTTGAAATCTCTGCGTTTATCAAAAGTAACTCCCTCCCTGTTTGTCCGGCCATAGCTGTGTTCTCTTCTGCTCTCCTTAAAAGATATGGTAACACATCTCTAACCGGTGCGTACGGAACNNTAATTATGTGTTCCGTTGAAAAGCTCAAATGAGTCAATATTTTTCATTACATACTCAAGGCCATCATCATACATACGATCAGTGGTCTCTTTATCAGGGTTGATAGGATCATCATAGCCAAGTTCTGTTGCGAGCTTTCGCTCCTCGTCCATATAAGCTCCTCTGACAAATTTAATCCCGGGTATATACTTCATCTCCTGAGATTGTCTGTGAATCAATTTGAGATATTCCAAACGATCTGTTCTGTACATTTGTAACGTATGAAATACTATTGCCCTCTTTTTATTAAATTTAGCCATTGCCTCTTCGGTTATAGCATCAATTATATCCTGGGTTGCATAATGCTCTGCATCAACAAGTATTCTTACATTATTGTCATAAGCTTTTTGACAAAGGGCAAAAAACCTTTCACGAAATCTTTGATTTTGCTCATGTGTTAGGGTCTTCAAATCTCCTGCAGCCATGGCTGTTGGTTTGAATACTGTGTATGCTACTGATGGCTTCCCTTTTGCGAAATCAATTGACCTTATTGTCTCAAGAAAAGCATTTTGTGCCTGTTTCTCACTGGTACCTCCCTCTACAGAGTAATCCAAAACGCTTTTAATGTTATAACCTGCGAGCAGTTTTACGGTTTTGGCGCATTCATTTAACGTCTCTCCTCCAACAAACTGACGATAAAGTGTTGGCTTAACAATCCAGTCAATTGGGAGTTTAAACTTGAGAGCCGTCAAAGTGAGCACCTTAAAGGTCTTTACAAGCACAGGGTTACTTATTGCAGTAAAGAGAAACTTTGCATTACGAAGGTCGTTTGCACTCTTCATAGAGAATGCAATCTGAGTATTATTGAAGTCCATATTTAGGTTAAGGTATAGCTTGTTTAATTGCTTGTCTGTCTGATTAGATCATAATATATACGATAAAATCAATTATTACAATGCGATTTACTCAATTTTAGGTTTTTTAACACCACAAGTATGACCGGTTGAGCCTTCAATGGTTGGGAATATAGAATCTCTTTTGTCTTCCAGGTCACCATATTGTGCTTTATACCTTTCAAGGAAAACCTTTACATACGAACAGGTTGGAATTACCTTCATCCCATTCTCTTTTGCGTACTCCAGAGCCTCTTTCACAAGATCGGCAGCAATTCCTCTTCCACCTATTGGCTTTGGTACAATCGTGTGTGTAATGTCAATGCCACCGGCATATGGTTCGTACTCTACGTAACCTGTTATGCCCTCTTCAATCGTCTCAAACCGGCATATTTCTTTGTTATGAATTATCTCTCTTGTCATAATCTGTTAATTTTAATAATATACAACAACCGTAAGCGCTTGAAGTTTACTGTTTGTGTTGCAAGATTAAATATAGCAAATTTTATAAAAAAAAAGAGGCGCATTGCTGCGCCCCTTAATTATTGTATCAGTTTAAAAGCTTACGGCTTCTTAACAGTTACGTTGATAGTTCCTGTAAGTTTCTTACCGAAGATATCAGTAATTTCAACTGTCAATGGAACAACCACGTCTGTTTGAATTGTAGCAACTGCGTTAGTAGCTTTGATTGTAAAGTCAAGTGGGTTAGCTGGGATAGCAGCAGTAGCTATTACACCGGCAGCAGCACCAGCATGACCTGCAGTTACAGCTACAAGGTGAGCATTTGCAGAAGTATTCAATACTTTCACACTTGCAATACCAGGAGCGGAAACGTTAGCAATATCAATTCTTGTGTCAACAGCGGCAGCAATTGCGTTTGCAGCATCACGACCAAAGGCCTTAAGGTTGAATCCAAGGTAATCTTCAGCTTTAAAGTAGTATGAAAGCGGAAGTTCTCTTACCAGGTCACCGTTAACAACCTCTAGAGTTGTTGGAAGTGCCCAACCTGCAGGTTTTGCAGCAGCATTTGCAAGTACTCTACCTTCTCTAACTTCACTCTTAGCTTGTACTTTGATGGTCTCAAGGTTAACGAAGTTAGCCACGTTTCCGAAGTAGTAGTATTTAAGAGTAATATCGTAAGGAATGTTAGTGTACATTGTTGCAGGCAATACCTGGAATCTGTCAGTATTAAATGGATTTAGTACTGGGATACCGGCTAGAAGTGGATTTGCTGGAGCACCTGTAGGTGTTGTGCCACTCTTAACAAACTGCCAGTTTGTAAGCGGAACTAATTGTGCAGCTGGAGCAAGTGCTGGATCGTACAGATATTTGTAAGCATTCCATAGGTCGTAGTATGCATTTGTAGCATCAGTTTGAGCTGTTGCACCTGCATAAACACCAGGAACAGGGTATGTACCGTATACTGTTAGAAGATCACCGTCAAACAGATTAGGTTTCTTCTCAATCAGTTGATTAAGAGTAGCCGAAATGTTTGGATTAGCGATAGTGAACGGCATGCTGTAAGTGGTAGTTGCAGTAGCATATGCACGACGATCAGTGAACTTAAGAACTGCATTATAGTTAGCAGGCATTCCAGCTAAACTGTTAGGAAGAGCAGTAGTTTCATCAAATGTAAATCTGATCTTACGGATTTTCTGAATTTCAGCAGCAGTTGTAAATATTGGTTTACCTGCAACTCCAACATCACCTGCGTCAACAATAACGTTATTGTTAGCATCAAGATATTCGTAAGTTACACCAGGTATAGCAACCGCAGGGGTTTTGTATGTAAGTTGTACTTCAACGTTTGTTGCCTGAGTTCTCCAAAGTTCTGTTTTACCAACAGCGTCAAGTTGACTGAAGAAAGCAGTTGCGTTTGAAGGCTCTGCAAGAAGAACAGTTACTTGTCTCTCATCAACCGCAGGAGTAGTAGCATCATCAGTTCTAAGAACATAGTTGAACTGAGGATTAGCAGTAAGTGTGTTGTTAAGAGCTGAGTAGAATACAACAGAGATACCTTTTGTCTCAAAATACTGACCTCTCCAGTCAAATGTCTGAAGTTTGAAAGGAATTACCCTGTCATTAAGGTTAGTAACAGTAACAGCAGTATTTGAAGTTGAAACAGTAGTTCTTGATCTTGTAGTTGTATTTTCAGGAGCAATAGTTACAAAACCTTCAACGTCTGAATTACCAGGAGTAGCTTCAATAGAAACAGCTGTTTTGTAGAAATCAGTGCTCTTAAGCATAACGCCGGTACCAGTATTCAAATAGAAATCAAGAAGGTCTTTTGAAGCACCAATTGCAACATAGGCTTTCCAAGGATAAGCAGCAGGCAGTGGATCAACCGCTGGATTAACTGCAACAACTTTAGCAGGGTCCCAAGTATAAGCAGTATTAACATCCTGATTAACCTGAACAGCGTACTGGTAACCTGAAATTACTTCACGACCACTCTTAGTAGCACGTACAGCAAGTTCAAAAGATTCACCTGTACCGTTTACAAATACCGGATAGCCGGCAACAGCAGCTGGATAGTTAGCAGCTAATCTTGCTGTGTTTGCAATTGTTTTAGTTGCAGCTTTGATAGTAAGTGTATAAAGTCCATTTGATGGAGCAGCAGCAAATTGGTGGAATGCTCCGCTGAAACCGCTTTCAGGAAGAACACCAGCCTCTGGCTGAAGTGCATATTTAGTTCCATCTCTCTTAATCACGTCAAATGTATAACCTGTAAGGATAGCCTGAGCAGGATTAATAATTAGAGGAAGTTTACCCTCTGCGCGAAGAAGTTGATCATAAGCAACACCAGCAAAACCTAGAGCAGTGTTAACACCTGCAAGAGTAGCTGTTGTAGGGTTAATAGCTGCAAAACCGTCTGTGGCAGCAGGTACATAACCATAATTGAATTTAATTTTGGTAGTTCCGATAGGAGAAACAACACTTACAAGATCACTTTTAAGGAAAGTATCTTCGTCAACAGCTACATTGTAGGTTGTGAAAGTACCGTCAGTGTTCTTGATTGTAATTTGAAGTTTCTTGGTTACATCGTTATAAGCAATGATTGGAACATATACGCTTGTAGCAACGCCGTTGATGGTAATGAAACCTTGTGCGTTTGCACCAAACTGGTCAGTTGTAAATTTAGCATATACCGGCTGGCCGCCAACAAGAATACGAGCAGGAGTACCACCTTGAGTAGTAACTACTGTCCAGTATCCATCAGCATCAATACCGATAATAGGAGTAAAACCGGTTGCGCCGGCAGGGCCGGTTGCACCAGGAGTACCATTTGTACCGTTAGTACCATGATTCAATGAAATGGTTGTATTATCCGAGAAGGTAATAGTGTAACCAGTTGAAGTGGTAGCAACAGTTTTAATTAGCTTACCTGAAGCAATTGCTGAATTAAGAGCTGTAATTGCATTTTGGTTTGCTGTGATTTGTGCCTGAAGGTCTGCGATGTCCTCAGAATAATCCTTTTGGCACGATCCCAACGAGATCATAAGCGTGCATATAAGCACACAAATACCGAAGAATGTGAATTTTCTTTTCATTTTAATTTTTTAGTTAAAAATACTTTAGGTTAAACAAAATTGATTGGCAAATATTAGGTATTAAGTTTTAATGTACAAGACTTTAATCCATCTATACAAATGTAGTTTAATGTTAAAGGGTTATAATTTAAAATACGCTTTGGCAAATATAGTTAATATTTTCATATTCAAAATGCAAAATATGTATTTATTTATAGGTACTTCCCTTATTTATTAACATTTGTGCGGGTCAAAGGGGTCTTGCTTAATTTTTTTATGACCCCGGATTAAATGTTTAAGTTGCTGATATGCTTTTATTTAAATTGTAGCAGGAAAATAAAAGCAGTCAGTCCTAATTTATGCAACACCTCCTTGTTTAGCGTTAATATTTTCGTAATTATCAAAGACAAATATATAACATTTCTCCGATAAACAATACTAAACATAGGAAATGTAAGCGTTTCAAAGAACTTTAAACGGTATAACCAAGGGTGCTTATAGTATATAGATGCAGAAAATAGGAATTCGTTGCACGGTGCTTAAAATATTTATTTTATTTGGGTGCTTCAGATAAAAAGAAGAAAAAGCTTTTTGCACCAATATCAGGGATTGCCTCGCTTATGCTCGGCGTTCCCTGGGGGGGGGCTTCAGATAAAAAGAAGAAAAAGCTTTTTGCATTCTGCAAAATATTTTTTTACTTCTCCTTTCCGCTTTCAAGCTTGCTTGGGCGGGAGGAGAAATAAAAAAACCGGGCTTTTGCCCGGCTTTTTCTTCTTTTTATCTGGCGGAGAGAGAGGGATTCGAACCCCCGGAACCTCGCAGTTCAACGGTTTTCAAGACCGCCGCAATCGACCACTCTGCCATCTCTCCTTTGGTTTGGGCTGCAAAGATATTTATTTTTTTGGTACAAGCAAAAATATTTATTGTAAATTAGAGTGTAGTTATGGCATAGATATTGCAGAAAATTATATATATTTGTCGATGGAATATATTTTCATAAGCAAAGATTTAATTAACCTAACGACTGATCATATACCATATAAAACCTAACCGTATGAAAAGTACAACTTTCGAAAAAGAGATACTGGAGCTGGAGTCAAACCTATCCAGATATGCATATAGTCTTACATCTAACAGAGATGACGCCAAAGATTTGGTTCAGGAGACATTCTTCAAGGCATTTAATAATCAGGAGAAGTTCAATGAACACACCAATATAAAGGCGTGGGTGTATACTATAATGAAGAATACATTTATTAATGATTACCGTAGACGTACAAAAAGGCAGACTCTGTTCAACGAGGATGTTCATGAGTTCGTTATTAATAACAAACCTTCGGATTACGGTCCTGAGGCTGATTTTGGATTCCGTGAACTTACAAAGGTTGTTAATTCGCTTGAGCCGGAGTTTAGAGTTCCGTTCCAAATGCATGACAATGGGTTTAAATATCAGGAGATTGCCGATGAACTGGGTTTGCACCTGGGGACTGTTAAGAGCAGAATTCACTTCTCAAGGCAGAAGCTAATGGAGAAGCTGAAATAATCTCCGCGTCAGTTTGTGGTAACTATCACATTATAAGTAAAATAAAAACGAGCCAATTTTCTTGTGAAAAATTGGCTCGTTTTTAATATATAGTACATCTATTATATACCACAAACTGGCGCGGAGATTTACGCTTACGCTTTTGCCTCTTTCGAGAAATATCCTCTTTTAAAAATTAAAAGGTAGGTAACTCCAATTGTGATGCATGAATCGGCTATATTAAATATTGGTCTGAAAAAGACAAATTTTTCACCGCCAAAGAAAGGTACCCAGTCCGGTAGTGTTGTATCTATTATTGGAAAGTAAAGCATATCAACCACCTTGCCGTGTAAAAAAGAGGTATAACCGCCCTCAGGGGGGAATAGTTGAGCAACCTGGGTGAAGGTTGATTCACTAAAGATGATTCCGTAGAACATACTATCAATGACATTGCCCACAGCTCCTACAAGTATCAGTGATACTCCGTAGAGCACACCTGATGGGGCTTTAGTCCTGACCAGATTTCTAAGGTAGTAAATTATAAACCCGATAAGAACAATGCGGAAAAGGCTTAATGCCAGTTTGCCCAGCTCTCCTCCGAACTGCATACCGAAAGCCATGCCGTTGTTTTCTATGAAATATATCTGAAACCAATCACCAAAAACAGGGATGCTTTCACCGATTGTCATGTTAGTCTTTATCCAAAACTTAACAATCTGGTCAATAATCAGTAACGAAAGTACCAGTAATGTGATTTTCTTCCCGCCGGATAATTTCATCAAGGTCAGTTTACACTTTTCAGGATTAGTCTCTTTTGTTCTTTGCCTCAACAGAAAGGGTTGCGTGAGGTACGATCAAAAGTCTCTCTTTTTGAATAAGCTTTCCGGTTTCACGGCAGATGCCATAGCTCTTGTTTTCAATTCTGATGAGGGCTGCCTCAAGAGATTGGATGAATTTATACTGTCTTTGGGCAAGTTGTCCTGCCTCCTCCTTAGATAGAGCAGATGCTCCCTCTTCCAACACTTTGAATGTTGGTGAAGTGTCTTCTGTATCGTTGCTGGAGCTATGTGTTACAGCGGCTTTTAGCTGCTGATATTCAATTTTTGCTATCTCCAGTTTTTGGAGAATAAGATCTTTAAACATCTGAAGTTCTTCGTCGCTGTAGCGAACTTTCTCCAAGCCTTCATCTGTTGTTTTCCCTTTCTTTGTCATATCTCTTTTTATTAAGAAAGCGTAAAGTTAATAATAAAAACATTATAAAAAATAAAGATTAGTAGCGGATCTTTTTTTCGTTCTTTTTCCAAAGTTCAAAAGGTTCCGCACCCTCTTTCTGCATCTCTCTTTCTATTGGTATCGAGCGCTTTTCGGGAGCTAAAGAAAATTCATCGTAGATAAAAGCGTCACTGAATCCGGCCTCTGCTGCATCAGTTCTGTCTGCTGCAAAAATGATCTTATCAACCTTTGCCCAGTAGGCGGCCGAAAGGCACATCGGGCAGGGCTCACATGAGGAATAAAGTATGCATCCTGAGAGGTCAAAAGTACTAAGCTCTTTGCAGGCGTTTCTGATTGCATTAACCTCAGCATGGGCTGTTGGGTCATTATCGGGGGTGACAGAATTTGAACAGGCGCTTATTACTCTCCCCTCTTTGACAATTAGAGCTCCAAAAGGGCCTCCCCCTGATGCAGAGGCGTTCTCTTTAGCCAGATCAATTGCCTGCTTCATATATTTATTTTCCTGACTCATTTTTTGTAAGTTAAACCTTTTACCTTTCAATCTATTGTTCTCTCCTTCTCCCCTTCTATCTCACTCTACTATTATTATTCATCTTACTAAGTTAAATCTTTACAACCTTAATATTCAGTTCTCCTTCGTCCCACTCAATCTTGCTGCCACCAACAATATTGGAGTTAAGCTCAATCTCCCTGGCAAGAGTCTGATTGCAAATATATTGTCTGTACTCTGTAAGTGCATCACTTATTTCATTCAGTGGCTCAATTTCAACTCTGATCTTGTCAGTTACTTCGAATTTTGAATCTTTTCTCAGGTTCTGAATTCTGTTTACTAGCTCTCGTGCAACTCCCTCTCTTCGTAAAGAGTCGGTTATGGTTATGTCGAGGGCCAGAGTGAGTTTACCTTCGGTAGAGACAAGCCATCCCGGCATATCTTCAGATGATATCTCATAGTCTTCCATCGTTAATTCAACATCTCCGGAATCTAACTTTAGAATATATGTGTCAGAAATTTCAACCTGATTAATCTGCTCCTGTGTAAATATGGCAAAGAGGTTTGAAATCTCCTTCATCTGCTTGCCGTAGCGTTTGCCAAGAACTTTGAAATTTGGCTTTATCTTTTTGGTAATCAGCCCTGTTGTGTCGTGAATGTACTCAACCTCCTTGACGTTTACCTCACCAAGAACCAGCTGTTTGATCATCTCAAACTGTTTTTTTATTGAGTCATCAAGCACCGGTATAAGCACCTTAGCCAGTGGTTGTCTCACCTTAATATTCACCTTTCTTCTGAGTGCCAGCAACATCGAAGAAGATCTCTGTGCAAGTTCCATTCTCTCTTCCAGATCTTTGTCTATCAGAGAAGGGTCATAAGATGGCATCATTGTCATGTGCACAGAACTCTCTTTGTGTTTGCCGGAAACTTTATTGAGGTCGAGGAAAAGCCTCTCCATGAAGAATGGAGCTATTGGTGCAGAGAGTATTGCCACATTTTCAAGGCAAGTATATAGCGTTTGATAGGCCGAAAGTTTGTCTTCGTCAGCCTCTCCTCCCCAGAATCTCTTACGGTTAAGACGTACATACCAGTTACTTAGATTATCATTAACAAAATCCTGGATTTTTCTACCCGCTGCTGTTACATCGTAATTTTCGTAATGTTCTGTTACCTCTTTAATTAAAGTATTCAGAAGTGATATAATCCATCTGTCTATTTCGGGGCGTCTCTCTGCCGGAACCTGAGGCTGATTGTTTGTGAACTTGTCAACATTGGCATAAAGCGCAAAGAATGAGTATGTATTATATAATGTCCCGAAGAATTTCCTCCTTACTTCGTCAACGCCGCCTTCGTCAAACTTTAGGTTGTCCCAGGGTTGTGCATTGGTGAGCATATACCACCTCAAAGGGTCAGCTCCGTATGCAGAGAGGGTTTTGAATGGGTCAACGGCATTTCCCAGCCTTTTGCTCATCTTGTTACCCTCTTTGTCAAGCACGAGGCCGTTTGATATAACTGTTTTAAAGGCTACATCATCTTTAACCATAGTAGCAATGGCATGCAGGGTAAAGAACCAACCTCTTGTCTGGTCAACACCCTCTGCAATGAAATCGGCACTTTGCCCAAATTCGCTCTTACCAAGTTTATCAAGCCCCTCTTGAGCAAATGGCATTGCTCCCGAATCGAACCAGACATCTATCAGGTCAAGCTCTCTTTTCATTGGCTTGCCTGTTTTTGAAACCAAGATAATGTCGTCAACATATGGGCGGTGAAGGTCAATCTTCTCATAGTTCTCCTTTGAGAAATCACCCGGCACAAAGCCCTTGTCTCTTAATGGATTAGACTTCATGAATCCTGCCTTAACTGAGTCGTCAATTAAAATGAAGAGTTCATGAGCAGATCCAACACAAATCTCTTCTGATGAATCATCTGTTCTCCATACAGGCAGAGGTGTACCCCAGTAACGACTCCTTGATAGGTTCCAGTCCTGAAGGTTTTCGAGCCATTTGCCAAATCTGCCGCTTCCGGTAGATTCCGGTTTCCAGTTTATTGTATTATTTAACTCTATCATCCTCTCCTGAACAGCGGTAGTTTTAATGAACCATGAGTCCAGAGGGTAGTAGAGCACTGGCTTATCTGTTCTCCAGCAATGAGGATATGAGTGTATATGTTTTTCGATTTTGAATGCCAGACCCTGTTGCTTTAACATTACGGCAATATCAATGTCCAGTGTGGCATCGCTCTCTGAAAGAGAAGAGTCATATGAGTTTTTGACAAACCTGCCTGCATACTCTGTGTATAATGCACTGTTGACATTTGAATTAACG
Organism: Rikenellaceae bacterium; assembly: GCA_003542575.1. GTDB lineage: Bacteria > Bacteroidota > Bacteroidia > Bacteroidales > UBA932 > Bact-08. The sequence continues at coordinate 61,761 of DPKJ01000012.1, forward strand.
AACTCGGGATCAAGGTCTTCTATTTTGTAAAATTTTCCAGATCTGTCAACCAAAGCCTGCATTAGACCATCGCTATCCTTTACCATTAGGGCAGGAACACTGTTTTGCCTTGCAACCCTTAAGTCATCTGCTCCGAATGTAGGAGCAATGTGAACAATTCCTGTTCCGTCAGATGTTGTTACAAAATCACCCTTTATAACTTTAAAGGCTCCCTCTCCGGGATTCACCCATGGAATAAGCTGTTTGTATTCGGCTCCGCATATTTCATCCCCTTTAAACTCACCAAAAACATGGTAAGGAATTACTTTGTCGCCATGTTTGTATTCCTCAAAAGCTAAATCAGCTCCCTTTGGATTAAAGTGCTGAGATATTAACTCTTCGGCAATAATATAAACTGTTTCAACTCCGCTGTACGGGTTAAAAGATTGTACCATTTTATAAGTTATGCCAGGGCCGACGCATAGGGCCGTATTCGAAGGCAATGTCCAGGGAGTTGTTGTCCAGGCCAGTATATATAGAGGTAACTCTTTACCTGTTATTGTTTTAACAGTTTCAAAGAGCTTCTGCGAAACCGGATCTCTTACCACCTCAAACTGAGCAACACAAGTTGTATCCATAACATCTTTGTAGCAGCCCGGCTGGTTTAATTCGTGTGTGCTAAGTCCTGTACCGGCTGCCGGAGAGAATGGTTGAATTGAGTATCCCTTGTATAGGTAACCCTTTTTATAAATCTCTTTTAGCAGGTGCCACAATGTCTCAATATATCTGTTATCGTAGGTAATATAGGGATCGTTCATATCAACCCAATACCCCATCTGTTCGGTAAGGCTCTCCCACTCTTTGGTATATTTCATTACCTCTCTTCTGCAGGCGGCATTATACTCATCTACAGATATTTTAGTACCTATATCCTCTTTTGTTATTCCAAGCATTTTTTCAACGCCAAGTTCGACAGGAAGACCATGTGTATCCCAGCCTGCCTTACGCTTTACAAGGTAACCCTGCTGAGTTTTATAACGACAAAAGACATCTTTTATTGCCCTTGCCATAACATGGTGAATACCAGGCATACCGTTTGCCGAAGGAGGCCCCTCGTGAAAAACAAACACTGGTGCTCCAACCCTGGCTTTAAGGGTTTTGGAAAAGCACTCTTCTTTGTTCCATTTCTCTAAAATTGAGCGGTTTAATTCCGCAAGATCTAAATTTTTGTACTCGGCAAACTTCATTTTGGAATTTTTTGTGAATTTGCAAAGATACGATTATTCACTACTTTTGAAAAAAAATGCTATGGGATATAACTTTAACCCCGTTGATATTGCTATAATGGTTATTCTAATACCGGCATTAATTGGTGGTATCAGAAAAGGATTTATAAGGCAGGTAGCAGCACTTGGTGCTCTCATTCTTGGTATATGGGCCGGCTGGCACTTCTCATCTTTGTTATCGGGATGGATAAAGCCCCTGTTCGGCTCTGAAAGTAATCTGATAGATATTTTGTCTTTTGCCCTGATTTTCGTTGGAGTATTAATTCTGGTTAACCTTATTGGCAGAGCTGTTGCCGGAATTGTTAAACTGGCACTGCTGGGATGGCTTGACAGAATTTTGGGGGTTCTCTTTGCTATAGTGAAATATGCATTTGTTCTCAGCATTTTTATTCATATTCTTAACTCTCTTGACAAGCTGTACCATTTTTTGCCTGCCGAAAAGCTTGCCGAGTCCAGATTATATGATTTTGTCTCTTCAATTGCACCGGCTGTATTCCCCTATTTGCAAAATCTGCAGGAGAGCACCGGCGGCCTTGAGCATATTTTTAACAAAGTCACACAAATCTAGAAAAAGGGTCAAACCTTTTTTAAATTCGTCAAAAATCGCACATTAGGTAAATAATCAGATATTTACCCTATTTGTCATCTACTCTTTCATATTACCATGTAGATTCGCCGGTGGATTAGCAGTCCTCTGTGCGTGAGAATTTTTTGGGGGCTGGAAAAAGTGGAGTTTGGGTGAGGGCTGCTTTTCCTGTTTTAAGTATTCTGTTTTGGATGAGGGGGGCAGGTTATGAGGAGATCAAAAAAAATCAGACAGTATGACAGAAGTGATTGCGGAGCTGCATCACTGGCATCGGTGGCTGCTCACTATGGGGCAGATATTCCGCTTGCTGAGATAAGAGTCAAAAGCGGGACCGATTCATCAGGTTGTACTGTATGTGGAATAATTGAGGCAGCTCAATATTTCGGTTTTAATGCCGGAGGTTTTAAAGGAGATGTTGCTTCGTTGTCAAAGATTCCTCTGCCTGCCATTCTTCATCTTAGAAAACCTGATGGATGGCTCCACTTTATTGTACTATCGGAGGTGACCAAAAAGGGATACAAAATTATGGACCCCGCTGTGGGGAAATTTCAGCGGTTAAGTGAAGAATCTCTGCTAAAAGAGTGGAGCGGTTTGCTGATTCTTTTTGCCCGAGGCAAAGATTCCAAAAAGGCGGTTTCAAGGTTGAGGGTGTACAGGAGACTTGCAAATCTAATTAAGGCAAACTCAGGAAGTTACATTTCGATTCTTTTGCTCTCATTGATTAGTATAGCGACATCACTGGTAATATCACTTTTTGTTAAGCAACTTCTGGATTCAATTATTCCCCTGGCAAATTCAGATAATCTGTTTAGATATGCATTTATGTTATCTGCTGTATTGATTGTAACAGCAGCTGTATCATATTTAAAAGGTTATCTCATGGTGAATATTACCATTGAGACAGATAAAAGATTGATATCAGACTACTTATCACACATTCATAAGTTACCCTTAAGTTTTTTCCGCTCTCTTAAAACGGGTGAGCTGGTCTCCCGAATCAACGATGTATTCAGGATACGAAATTTTATCACTGAGACACTAACCGGAGGTTTGATTGCGCTCCTTACACTCATCTTTGCACTGGCTGTACTTTTTGTTCTGGAGACTAACCTTGCGTGGCTTTGTACAGCTTTTATCCCGCTCTATTTATCTATTTATATAATTCATGACAGAATCGCCAGACCGGTTGCAAGAAGGGTTATGGAGAGCGCATCAAAGTTTCAGAGCAGTGTAATAGAGAGTATCAGATGTGCCGAAACAATCAAAAATATGGGTATAGAGAGCATCTCTCTTAACGATAATATCTTGAAATTAAAAGCATTGAATAAAAACGTTGCCTCATCAGGAAGAATTTCAGTAACGGCTTCGGGGGCGGGAGAGTTCACATCCGGGATGCTCACTGTATTTGTTCTGATAATTGGGGGTGCAGCAACTATCAAAGGAGTGTTGACTCCGGGTGAGCTTGTCTCATTCTTTGCTATTACGGCACTCTTTTCAGCTCCTCTTGTGCAACTTGCATCTTCTATATCGTCTGTTAGAGAGGGAATTATTGCCGCTGACCGGTTATTCGACATAATGGAGTGTAAAACTGAAAATGGCAAAAATGAAAATTACAAAACTATAAGTGAAGCAAGTGATATAGTGACAACTAAACACAAGCGAAATCCAATTGAAATTGTAAAAAATGAAATAACCCGGTCAAAAATTGTAGTTGAAAATATTAGTTATGGGTATCCGGGCAGAGGGCTAATAATTAAGAATCTTTCGTTTGAAGTCAGTAGCGGCGAAATACTCGCAATTAAAGGTAGGAGCGGATGCGGTAAAAGCACAATTGCTATGATGCTTATGCACCATCTCTTTCCAAAAAGTGGCAATATCATGCTTAATAACATAGATTACAGGTTTTTCGAAAAGGATACATGGAGAAAAATCGTCTCTATTGTTCCTCAAAATCCCGGGTTGTATGGCAACACTTTGCTTGATTGTATAATTTGCGAAGAGGAGAGAGACAATGAGAGAGATTTTGAATACTTTTCGGAGATAATGTCCTTATTGGAGCTGGATAAACTGGCAGAGTCGCTCCCCTGCGGATTTGCTTCACACACCGGTGAGGGAGGAGCAATGCTCTCAAGGGGGCAGCAGCAAAGAATTGCATTTGCGAGAGCGGTTCTGCGCAAACCAAAGGTTCTAATAATGGACGAGGCAACTTCATCTTTGGATGAGGCAACTGAACAACTTTTGTGCAACCTCACATTAAAATTAAGAGGTAATGGGGTTGCTGTGATTCTGATAACTCACAATGATAACACTCTTAGGATTGCTGACAGAATTATCTCCCTTTAAAAGAAATATATTAAATCATAGGGAGGGTGCACACTCCCGGCGGAAGTCCACGCGCCTGTTCTGTGGACAAATTTAAAATATTGAAACAATGAAAGAGCATTTGAGAGATGAGTGGGGGTTGAAGACTCTTGACGAAAATGAGATGCAGACAAGCGGAGGAGTATCTCTGAGGGAACTCTGGTTATTGCTGAACATGTTAGGTGATGCCATAAAAAAGGCAGAAAAATACTGGCCGGCATTTAAAGATGGATTTCAAGCAGGTTGGGAGGAGGCGTAATGAACAGTATAGATATTAGTTGCAGTTCGTTAACTGCCCTAACTTTCGAAGAAAGTTGCAGAATTACAGGTGGTTCCGATGGTTGGGACTATGACATTGCCAATGCTGTTGGCAGGGGTGTGGGATATGGTGTAAAAAAAATGTGGCGTCTGTTTAAGTTTTTAAGCAATAATATGTACGAGATGCAGGCAAACAGTCAGGTGATTTACAAGTAATACCGTATTAAATTTTGATTTTTTTGGGAGTTTTGTAATAGAAAAAAATTAACTTTGCGCATTATGAAAATTTATTACAAACTCCCTTTATTACTACTCCTTATCCTACCATCTCTCCTCAGCGGTCAGAAGAGGTGGAGTCTTGAGGAGTGCATCAGGTACGCCTGGGATAATAACCTGCAGATACAACAGCAGGAACTTGCGGTAGAACAAAGCGAGAATAATCTTCAACAGGCAAAGATGAACTATATCCCTACGCTTAGTGCATCCCTTAGCCATTCCATGAACTGGGGTCGTTCGGTGAACCTTCAGAATCTGGAAATTATTGAGAATAAGCTTACCCAAAGCACAAGTGCAAATGCAAGGGCAGGCATTAATCTTTTCGAGGGTTTCACAAAGGGTAACGAGGTTAAAAGCAGAACTCTTCAGAAGGAGATCTCCACAGAAGAGGTAAGTAAAATTAAAAACGATATTTCGGTAGAGATTGCCAGGTTATACCTTCAGGTGCTTCTTTCGAAAGAGATTGTGAAAACAGCAGATCAAAGCATTCAAAGTGTCGAGCAACAGGTGGAGAGAACCAAAAAAATGGTTGATGCAGGTAGCCTTGCATACAGCTCCCTGCTCGAAATTGAGGCTCAACTTGCTGCTGAGAGAGTGCAGGTTGTAAATGCTAAAAATCAATTGAAAAGTGTCTTATTGAACCTTGTGCAACTTCTTGATCTTGAAAACTCAAACGATTTTGATATTCAGGATGTTGATGTTGATTTTATGATTCAGAGTTTTAATGGAGAATCTGTGGATAACCTTTATCAGCTTTCGCAGTCATTACCTCAGATTATAAGTGCAGAGCTCAAACTTAAGAATTCTGACATACAACTTTCACTGGCAAAAGGGAGAGCGTTTCCTATTCTATCTTTTTCTGCCGGCTACGGTACATACTACAGCGACAGTCGTGATCAGCCTTTCATGGATCAGTTCAATGAAAACAGAAACCCATCTATGGGATTTGGACTCAGCATCCCCATTTTTAATAATTCCCAGACAAAAACTGCAATTAAAAATGCCAAACTGGGTGTAAGAAGTTCTCAGATTGAGGTGAAAAGCAAAAGACAAATGCTATACAAAGAGATTCAGCAGGCCAACAATGACGCTTTCGCATATTACGAGCGCTATCTGGCTTCAGAAAGAAATGTTACTGCCATGCAGGAGTCATTCAGATATGTGCAGCAAAAATTTGATGTAGGCGCTCTGAATGCAACTGATTACTCTGTTGCGAAAGCAAATCTTTTTAAAGCACAATCTGAGTATTTCCAATCGAAATATCAGTATGTGTTTCAGCTGAAAATTCTCGACTTTTACAAAGGGAAACCAATATCTCTCTAAATTTAACTAAGATGAAAAAGAAAAATATCAAATGGATTATTGCAATTGCATTTGTACTGATAGTAGTTCTGGCTTTTTACGGAAACAGCAAGAAGAAAAATGTAACAACGGTAACTGTTGAAAAGATCAGCAGAAGAAGCATTGTTGAGGTAATTCCTGCCAATGGTAAGATTAAGCCTGTAGTTGAAGTTAAAATAAGTCCTGATGTGTCGGGAGAAATTGTTGAACTCAACTTTAAGGAGGGAGATCACATCAAGCGCGGTGATCTTATCATCAAAATAAAGCAGGATGTATACATCTCAATGCGTGAAAGAGCAGAAGCCTCCCTTAACTCTGTAAAAGCCCAGCTTACACAGCTTCAGGCACAATTTGTACAGATTGAGCAGAGTTACAACAGAACCAGGACACTTTACGAACAAAAGGCCCTTTCTGAGGCTGATTATGAGAGTGCCCGCTCTCAATATCTTATGGCAAAAGAGCAAATTAAGGCCGCCGAATTTAATGTAAAATCATCAAGTGCCGCACTTAAAGAGGCTGTAGAGAATCTTACAAAAACAGTCATCTATGCCCCTATGGATGGTATCATATCAAAAATGAGCGTAGAAAAGGGAGAGAGGGTTGTAGGTACAAGCCAGATGGCGGGTACAGAAATGCTTCGAATTGCCAATTTTGAGAATATGGAGGTTTTGGTTGACGTTAATGAGAATGATATAATCAGAATTAAACAGGGAGATACTGCTTCTATTGAAGTTGATGCTTATCCAAACAGAAAATTTGCCGGAGTTGTTACTCAAATTGCCAACTCTGCAAAAAATATTGGATCGGCGATTGAGCAGGTGACAAATTTTGAGGTTAAGATTTATATCCTTCAGGATTCCTATTCTGACCTCTCTGCAACCGGACGTAATCCTTTCCGTCCCGGAATGTCCGCTTCTGTGTCAATTCAGACTGCTAGAAAAGATAGTATACTCACAATTCCTCTTCAGGCAATTACTACCAGAACCGACCTTATACCCGATAGTGTTAAGACAAAAATGGGTATCAATGAATCTATGGAGCAGGTTTTTATTGTAAAAGAAGACAATACTGTTGAGGTAAGGGAAATTACCACAGGAATTCAGGACCTTTCAAATATTGAGATTCTGACCGGTCTTCAGGATGGTGAATCAGTTGTTATCGGACCATTCTCAGCCATAAGTAAGACTCTTAAAAAGGGTACCGCGGTTGTTGCTGAATCTCCTGACAAAGATAAAGGGAAGAAAAAATAACCATTCCAACTGAATGAAAAATAGCCCCGTTCTGCTTTTTATTGAGACCAGTACCGAAGTCTGCTCTGTTGCCCTTTCTAAGGGTAGTGAGTTAGTGAGAGAGGTTGTGGTAAAAGAGCCAAAAGCTCATGCAAGATTGATTGCACCAATGATTGAAAGTGTTCTGAAAGAGTCAGGGATTGATATCTCAGGAACAGATGCCGTTGTTGTAAGTGAAGGGCCCGGTTCATATACAGGTTTAAGGGTGGGTGTCTCAATTGCCAAGGGGTTATGCTACGGCTCTGGTAATCCTCTGATAGCTGTAGGTTCACTTGATTTACTTGCAAACATTGCTTCAAAACAGTACTCTCAGGAGAGTTCTCTCTACAGAATTATCTCAATGATAGATGCCAGAAGAATGGAGGTCTATTCTGCTGTTTATGACAGTAATGCAGTAAGACAAAGCCCTGTTGAGGCTGTTATCATCGACGAAAACAGCTTCAGAGATATTCTTGATTCGGGTTTAACTCTTTTCTGTGGAGATGGGACAGAAAAAGTTCGTGGTATAATAAATCATTCAAATGCACTTTTTACAGATATAAATGCAAGTGCCGGAGGCATGCTTGCTCCGGCACTTGTTAAATTTCAGGAATCTAAATTTGAAGATGTGGCCTATTTTGAGCCTTTCTATCTTAAAGATTTTGTTGCAGGAATATCCAAAAAGAGTCTTCTGGGGTTATAATTCCTTTATTATTAACTATTTCAATAATGTTGCAATTTTTCTCTCTAATTCTGCATCATATATATCCTTAGCGGCAATTGTTCCGCTTTTGTCAATCACGTAAATAGTAGGTACCTTTTGAATATTGTATGTAGATACGGCAACTGATCCTGAACCAAAACCATCACATACGCTTACCCATGGAAGGTTTTGCTCTGCAACTGCTCTTGCCCATGCAGTTTTATCGGCATCAACGGAAACCTGATAAATCTCCAGACCACGACTGTTGAATCTGTTGTAAAGATCAAGCAGGTCCTGATTCATCATTCGCTGATTTGCATCGGTAATACTCCAAAACGAAAGTATTATAACTTTGCCGGAAAGATCTGATAGTGAGCGCATTTTAGCTTCTCTATCGGGGAGTGTAATATCGGGATAACCTTTTTCTGAAGCGTCAAGAATTTTGTTATTAAAGGCTTCTGTTTGTTCTCTGTGTCCAATTTCGTCGAGAAGTCTTGACAGATATACCGACTTTGGATAGATGGTTTGAAGTGTGTCGTAAACCTTTCTGAAAATAAGTACGTCTCTAACATCTGCAAACAGTGGCACATCAGGAGCAAATCTGTGGTATAGAAGCACCATTCCGGTAATTGACCTTGGGTTGGTGTAGATATATTTAATTGCTGCCTGTTTCTGCTTTACATAAAGAGAGCCAAGCTGAAAATTGAGCTCCTCTGCCCTCTTTGCATCGTTAGCAGATTTTGCATCTGTCATAAGAGTGTACAGTGAGTCAAATTTGTGTTGAGACCTGCCCAATTCTTTCTCGAGATTATGGAGCAGAGTACTCTCCGGTGAACCTTCTAAAGAAGAGTTGAGCCCCAGGGTATCTGAAGTAATGTTTATTTTGTCTCCCGGCATTAAAATCATTGATGCAATTCTGATGTTGTTGTGGTAGAGATAGTAGAACTCCGGAGTATCAGTGCTCTTTTTTACCTTGTATGAGAACTTTCCTCCACTTTTAACTATTATTGTATCAACCTCAACTTGAGTGTTAACATCAAGCACCTTAAGGACAATATTTCCACTTTGCATATCTGTGATTGTGCCCTCGATAGTCGCTTTTGATGTTTGTTTTGCACATGACATTACTGCGAAGGAGAGCAGAGCTGCAACAAAAAGTTTTCTCATTGTTTTATAGTTTGATTTTTGAAGCTATGGCAGCTGCAATCTCTTCCATTCTGCCATGTTCGGGTTTGAGTTTTGATTTTCTGAAATCAAGGTCACTTTCGCTGTTGAGGGGAACAAGATGAATATGGGCGTGAGGAACCTCCATCCCTAAAACTGCTACCCCTACCCTTTTGCAGGGAATTGCCTCTTTGATACCTAATGCCACTTTACGGGCAAATACAAAAAGTGAAGAAAACTCTTCACCTTCTATATCAAAAATGTAATCTGTTTCATGTTTTGGAATAACCAGAGTGTGACCTTCGGTTAACGGATTGATATCAAGAAAAGCATAGAATCTGTTGTCCTCCGCCACTTTGTAGGAAGGTATCTCTCCTGCTGCAATTTTTGAAAAAATCGATGACATATTATTTTGAAATTTCAAGAATTTCGAATTTCAATAATCCGGAAGGGACTTTTACCTCAACAACATCACCCTTCTTTTTCCCAATCAGGGATTTTCCAATTGGAGTAGCTGCCGCCAGCTTGCCTTCGCGAAGGTTTGCCTCGGTCTCTCCAACCAATGTGTATTCAACGGTGGTGTTATTTGTGAGGTTTTTTAACTTAACCTTGTTGAGAATCTGAATATGGGTGGTGTTAATTCTTGATTCATCAATAATTCTGGCATTGGCAATCATATCCTCAAGTTTTGCAATTTTAAGCTCAAGCAAACCCTGAGCCTCTTTTGCAGCATCATATTCTGCGTTCTCAGAGAGATCACCCTTGTCACGAGCTTCGGCTATTTGCTTTGACATTAACGGACGTTCAACCGAAACAAGCTGATGGTGCTCTGCCTTAAGTTTTTCTAAACCCTCTAAGGTTAAATAATGAATTTTTGACATAATATAGAAAAATTAAAAAGAATCCTGCAGAACAGGACTCTTTGTTACAAAGTTAAAAAATTTAATCTCATAAAAAAAACTATTCGAGGTATTTCGGATTGGCCAACTCAGAATAAATTATAAATAATCTTGGATCAAAATCTTTACCGAATGCTGATATTGGTTTAACATACTCCTCGGTGTAATTGTGCTCTGAAATAGCCTTGCTGTCATAGATATCACCGGTTACATCAATCTGTTCACTTTTGGCTCTGCCTTCCATCATTCTGTTTTGGAGTATTGATTCTCCTTCATATTTTGGCAGAATATCAAGGTGACTCACAATTTTGGGGACCTCTGTTTTATTTATTATTGAATCGAAAGGGTCTTCTGAATATAAAGAGCTTGATTCTTGGTCAGAATCCTCCTCCATGTCATAGTTATCGTAGTGATCTTCCTCTTCAGGTACACCCCCTGTAAAAAGAGATGAGATCTCTCTTCTTAGTATTTCACGAGGATCATCCTCATTTTTTTGCTGTGGCTGAATGCCCATTGCACGGGCTTTGGCATTTTCTTTCTTTTTTTTCTCAGAGTATATCTGAAATCCAATAATAGCTACAGCTATAAGTATGGTTATAATTGATGAGTCCATTTTACCTAAGTTTTATTCCGTTACCGGGTAAAAATTCAAGGGAATTCTCCCTGTCTTTGAAGAGTTGAATTTTAAGCTCATCCAAAGATGGGAATTTTTGTTCATTTCTCAATCTTCCTGTAAACTCAATTTTAAGAGAAAGACCATAAATATCTTCGTCAAAGTCAAGAATATGGGTCTCAATTGTCTTTTCACTGCCAAAGGAGACTGTAGGGCGGGTACCGATATTTGTTATACCCCGGTACGTTTTTCCCTGTGTCTCAACCCATACTGCATAGACTCCGTCTGCCGGAAGTAGCTTGAGTGGTTCGTATAATTTAATATTTGCTGTGGGAAAACCAATGGTTCTGCCAATTCTCTGTCCTTCAACAACCACACCCTCCATTCCGTAACGATAGCCCAACATATGATTTGCCTGAGATATGTTGCCGTTTATTATGCATTCCCTGATTTTGGTAGAGCTTATATTAATTTTCTCTTTTGTAACTACCAGGTTGTCGGCCCTGAAGTTGTTGCTCTCTTTAAAATGGTCATCATCAATATCACTCTCTCCAAACTGCTCTACCCTGATTGGGTTAATACCCAGTTTGCGGGCGATCTCAAACATCTGATCCTGAGTTTGATTCGTATCACTTCCAACCCTGTGGTCATAGCCAACGACAAGCGTTCGTACAGCATACTTCACCTTTAGATATTTTCTAAAAAACTCCTCAGTAGACTGTTTTGCAAAATCTTTATCGAATGGGAGGACGAATACATCATCTATTCCCAGAGAGTGCATTAATTTCTGCTTCTCTTCCAGTGAATTAAGAAGTCTGAATCTGACAGCATCCTGTTGCAGTACGGCTCTGGGGTGAGGCCAAAAGGTAATTACGGCAGATCTACACCCCTTTTCGGAGGCAATCCTGCAAACCTCATCCAGAACAGCGCGATGTCCCCTATGAACACCATCAAAAAAACCTGTACAAGCTACAACCATTTAACCAAATCAAAATCTTGTCTGTGAGGCAGCTTTGGATTTTTCGCAAAAACTCTGCCTGCCAGATTGAATGCACCTGCGGTATCGGCAAAAATAGTACAACTGTATTTGGCAATACCGTTATTACATTCGGTTAATGTAAATTCAATATCTCTTTTTATCTCAGGACTACCGTGTAATCCATTTTCAGTTACAATAATCTCAACTCCAATGTCTTCAGGGCTAAGATCCCCTATCGACAAAATAACTTCTGCTTTATGCTCTTCTCCAACCAGTATCTCCCCTTTGGCATTATCAGGTTTTGAATAGCTCAGAACTTCTATATGAGGCCACTCTTTTCTTACTTTTTTCTTCCACACAGACATCTCCCTTGCCAATGCAAAATCATCAATAACCATTTCTGAATGCCGCTTCGAAAGCTTGTTATAGTATTGATCTATGTAGTCCGAAAGCATTCTGTTAGTGGTAAAATTTGAGGCTACCTGTGCTATCGTGTTCTTTATAACCTGAGTCCATTCAGCCGGCACTCCCTGATTGTCCCTCTCTTTATAGAACAAAGGTACAATTTCATTCTCTAAAATATTGTAAATGGATGCTGCATCATATTCGTTTTGGAAGTCAGTATTTTCGTATGTGTTCTCCATAGGGAGTGCCCAACCTGCACCCTCTTTATACCCCTCTACCCACCATCCGTCAAGCACCGAAAAATGCATAACACCATTCATTGCGGCTTTTTCGCCGCTTGTTCCTGAGGCCTCCAACGGCCTTGTTGGGGTGTTCATCCAGATATCAACCCCTTGTACAAGGTATTTGGCAAGTGTCATATCGTAACCCGGTATGAACAGAATTTTACCAATAAACTGGGGCATTACCGATACCTCTACTATCCTCTTAATCAGATCCTGACCAGCCTTGTCAGCCGGATGTGCTTTTCCTGCAAAGAAAAACTGAACAGGGCACTCTCCGTTGTTTACAATTGATTCAAGTTTGGTCAGATTGCTGAACAGAAGATGAGCCCTTTTATATGTTGCAAATCTCCTTGCAAAACCGATGGTTAGGATATCACTTCTGAGAGCCTCCTGTATCTGGATTATTTGTCTTGGAGTGTAATGGAGTGTTGCTGAAGGGTTCGAAAGCAATTTCTTTATCTTTCCTACAACTCTCTTTCTCAATTTGTTTCTAATATCCCAGATGGTTTTGTTATCTGCGTTATATATGCCTTCAAAACAATTTTTGTTGTAGTGATGGCTGCTAAACTGATCTCCAAAATATTGTTTGTGAAGCTCTTTCCACTCCGGAGCTGTCCAAGTTGGATAGTGAACACCATTGGTAACATAACCCACGTGAAGTTCCTGTGGTAAATATCCCGGCCACAGGTCAGAAAGAATCTCCCTGCTCACCTTTCCGTGCAGCATGCTGACTCCGTTAATCTCCTGAGCGAGATTGGCAGCAAGGTTGCTCATTGAAAATTTTTCATCGTGGTTAGACGGATCAATCTTACCCAACGACATTAACACCTCCCAGCTAACCTTAAGACGTGACGGGTAATGTGAAATATAACCTCTGAGAAGATCTTCATAAAATGAATCGTGCCCTGCAGGAACAGGAGTGTGAGTAGTGTAGAGTGTCGATGCCCTGACTACCTCCATTGCCTCAGCAAACGTGAGATTCTTTTCGGTTACAAATTCTCTTAACCTTTCTAAGCCGGCAAAGGCAGCATGCCCCTCGTTGAGGTGATATACATCTGCTTTTTTGTCCAGAACCCTTAATGCCCTCATTCCTCCGATTCCAAGAAGCAGCTCCTGTTTGAGTCTGTTTTCCCAGTCTCCACCGTAGAGATGGTGAGTAACAGCTCTGTCTTCCGGAGTATTAGCTTCAAAATCAGTATCAAGAAGTATAAGCTCTGTCCTTCCAACATCTGCGCGCCACAGCCTGGCCGACAGAGTACGACCGGGAAGTGCCACCCCGATTGTAATCCATTCTCCGTTTATATCTCTAACCGGAGTGACAGGAAGTTTTGAAAAGTCCTGAGGCTCATAACTGGCTATCTGGTCTCCAAAAGCTGATAGCTTTTGTGTAAAGTAACCATATCTGTACAGCAGACCTACGGCAGTCATTGGAACCATCATGTCGCTGGCCTCCTTCAGGTAGTCTCCTGCAAGTACGCCAAGGCCTCCTGAGTATATTTTTAACGATTTATCAAGCCCGAACTCCATGCTGAAATAGGCAATCTTTGCACCTTGCTCTCTCCCCTTTCCCGAAATATATTCGTTAAACTCGTTATATACACTGTCCAGTTTCTCCAAAAATTTAGAATTTTGTTCAAGCTCTGAGTATCTGCGAAGAGATATTCGCTCAAGCATTAAAATGGGATTCCCATCAGATTCTTTCCATATCTCTTTATCGACCATTTCAAATAACTCTACAGCATTCTGGTTCCAGCACCACCATAGGTTTCTTGAGATTGTTTCCAGATTTACAAGTCTTTGAGGTACCCTTTTATCAATTAGTATTCTGCTCCACTGTGGTTTATTTGACACATCTCTTTTGAAACTAATATGCTCTTTGTGATCCTGACTAACAGGAAAAACTCCCTTTCTAAGTATAACCCTTTCAATTGCAAGTGAATATGCCTCTTTGTAGAACTTAATTTGATTATCCCAAAGCGCAATTTTTGCTATCTCTTTACACTTTAATCTTCGGGCAAGCGACTCCTCTTTTGAGTGTCCGGTAACAGTTAGCATCCTCTTGAATACCATTTCGGTAACATAATCGTAATTAATGTCATCTCTGTAAATTATCTCAATTGCATCTCCATAATCTGCAGAGTGCTCTTTTACCCAAAGTCCAAAGCCGGCAAGTGTTGTTGTAATGGTTTGAACTCCAAAGGCGAGGCTTTCCAAAGGTGTATAACCCCAAGGTTCATAGTATGAAGGAAATACGGTGAGATCTAACCCGCATAGAAGCTGATAGTATGTCAGTCCGAAAATGCCATCGTCACCGTTAAGGTAAGATGGTACAAAGAGAACCTTAACTTTATCGCTTTTTTTATTTAAAAGGAAAAGCTCCTTGATTTTCTTAAGAACAGGGTCGTTATCCGGCTCGTACAGCATATGTGTCGTTTGAGTCGTATATTCTCCTGTTGTTGAATTCTGAATAAGGTTTTTATCCGGGCCATTGTGCCATGCAGGTACAAAAATCCATGCCAATACCTCTTTTTCAAGATCTTTAATGCTGTTTAGTTTGGCAATAGCGTCAAGATAAATGTCAATCCCTTTATTTTTATATTCGTACCTCCCGCTAATACCAATCATTATTGCGTTTTGATCAATTTCCTGACCGGTCATCAAAGAGGCCACTTCGTTAAGTCTCTTTCTGGCTGTCTTTGCGCAAATCTTAAACTCGCCCTCCTTTGGAGTAAATGTGTTTTCAAATCCGTTCGGAGTTACCACATCTACCGCTTTGCCCAAAAAATGTTTGCACTCCTTTGCAGTAATGTCCGAAACGGTTGTAAATACATCTGCCTCATGTGCAGAGGCCCTCTCCAGTGTGTGTTTTGATATAATGTTGAACTCACGTGCCTTCTCTTCAGGAGAATAATCTGTCATCCTGTCGTAAAGAGGCAGGTTATTGCCTGCAACTGATCTGCCTGTAACTGTGGCGTGTGTTGTAAATACTGTTGCAACCGGCAATTTTGTCGACTTCAGATATAAAATACCGGCTCCTGTCATCCACTCGTGAAATTGAGCTACTACTTTATGATGTGGCGCAAGATTAAATTTAACAAAGCTCTCTATAACCTTACCGGTGGCGTAACCAAATAGTGCGCTTTCGGTATAGTCCCATTGGCCGGAAAGAGAATCCACACCATTGCTCTCCCAGAATTTGGCAAATATTTCGTCTTTTGAAGGAATATATTGGCTGAAATCTACCAGTATTACAACGGGAGCACCGGCAACATTCCATCTGCCAATCCTGACTCTGAGACCATCCTGCGATGCTTTGACTCTCCACGCTCTCAGAAGTTGACTGTCCTCTGTAAATTCAGGATTTTGCTGAGTCTCTCTCCATACATCAGGTCCGATTAGTATGTGGTTTTTATACTCTTTTGAAAGATTTAATGCTTTTGTTGCAATAACCGTATGTATCCCACCTACTTTATTACACACTTCCCAACTTACCTCAAACAGATAATCCGGTGATACAAAACTAGTTTCTGACATTTTAAATATTTATGGTTTTACTTTTTTTACTATTTTCTTTTTTACAGGGCTTTTTTCTTCTGCAATAATTGTTCCACCTGACTGACCGGTAATTTTTACAGATCTGTCACACCTAAGCAGAAAATCGCTGACTACATTCATATAGTTGATAAATGCTTCGTATGGGGTCTCATATGGATTAAAATACTTATGTACCGCACCGTCAGAGAAAAATTTGGTGCACATATAGTAGAAGTGATCACTCTCCTGAAGTTTTCTGAAGTCAGAGAGCAAAGCTGTATCACCTGAATTTTTAACCTTTGACTCTGCTGAATATAATTTTGCAAAAGCCTCGTTCTGAAGCTCATTGCCTATCCATGCGCTTGTGTCCCTCTCTTCGTCTGCCCACGATATTGGGAATGGGACATGAAGTGGTGCAACAGGCTGATGTTTTTTACATATTTCAGAAGGGGTATCAAACTGTATCGTTTTATATTTCATTATCTCACCGGGTAAATGCTTCAGGAAGTCAAAAATGCCGGTTGAAACATTCTGGTGCTCCCCAAAGGTTTCATAATCCATGAAGATATTAACGATATCGTCTTTTTCAAGTGCTTTTGCCAGCCAGCCTGCGTATTTGTCAGCAGTAAGAGGCCAGTTTGTCCAGTTTTGATTTGAAAAACGAAATGCAATATCATCACTTAAGTTAAAATTTTTAAGTAATAGTTTAAGTCTTGGATTTAGTGCATTTGTGTAGAGAAAGTTGGGGCTTTTCCAGCCCAAAACATGTTTTGCCCCCTCTGTGAGCATTGCGGAATAACCCATATCTGCCACAGTAGCTCCTATTTTGTCGGAGTATATAAGCTCTGTATTTCTAAATACAGTGGGTTTTACTCCAAAAAGAGTAAATATTTTTTGATCATGCAATTTTACCTGCTCTTTAAACTCATCTTCTGAAATTAGTGATGAAAGTGAATGGGAATAGGTCTCTGCAAGAAATTCAACACATCCGGTATTGGCAAGTTCTTTAAAGCTATCAATCACCTCAGGTGCAAATTTTTCAAACTGGTCAATAACTGATCCTGTCAGTGAATAGGTCACCCTGAATTTACCCTTGTTTTTTACAATCAGTTCATGAATAAGCCTGTTGGCAGGGAGGTAGCACCTCTCAGCAACTCTCCGAAGAATTGTTTTGTTGGCAAAGTCGTCAAAATAGTATGAACTTTTACCTATGTCAAAGAAGCGGTATAATCTGAGCCGGTGTGGCTGATGTACCTGAAAATAAAGGCATATCGTTTTATCCATAAATGTTATTTTTTCTTGTTTTTAAGCAGACGGGAGTATATCTCTTTTACGCTATAGGCGGCTCCATCCCATTTTAGAGAATTAACCTCCTCAAGCCCGTTTTGTACAGCCATTTTTGATAGTGCCGGGTATGACAGTAGCCCGTATATTGAATCTGCCATTGCGTCTATGTCCCAGAAGTCAACTTTAATTGCGTGTTTAAGCACCTCTGCTACACCACTTTGTTTTGAAATAATTACAGGTACATTTGACCTCATTGCCTCAAGAGGTGAGATGCCAAATGGTTCAGAAACAGAGGGCATCACATAAACATCTGAATATGCAAACATCTCTTTTACCTCTGCTCCCTTTAAAAAACCGGTAAAATGGAATCTGTCTGCAATTCTGAGCTTTGCAACGTGTCTGATGCATCTGTTAAGCAGATCGCCATTGCCTGCCATCACAAATCTTACATCGGGATAGTTTTTAATCACCTTCTTTGCTGCCTCGATAAAGTATTCGGGGCCCTTTTGATAAGTTATTCTTCCTAAAAATGTTACAATTTTTTCGGGTACTCCCCTATCAACCTGAACATTTTGAAAGCCTTGAAAATCAACTGCATTATGTACAGTAACTACCTTTTCGGGATTGATACCGTATTTGTTTATCACAATATTTCTGGTTAGATGGCTTACAGCAATAACCACATCAGCCTCTCTCATTCCAATGCGCTCAATATCATAAACTTCTGTATTGATATTTTGACCGCTTCTATCAAATTCTGTAGCGTGCATATGCACTACAAGTGGTTTGCCGCTTATTCTTTTGGCGGCAATTCCAGCCAGGTATGTAAGCCAGTCATGCGCATGAATGATATCAAAATCGTGTCTCATTGCAATCTCTCCGGCTACGAGTGCATATCTTGCCACCTCCTCCATAAGGTTGGTCCCGTACTTACCGGAAAATTTATATTTTTTACCAATTCCCAGCTTGAAATCCTCAATCTGTCCCTCCTGAAGGTGCGTCATCATCTCAGTGAACTCCTTGGGGTCTACGTAAGGAATCATATTGGAGCCGATTCTGATAAACTGAACCTTTTCCAGAAAATCCTTAACATCGCGGCAACGTTCAGAAACCTCAATGTCACTTGCGTCAATAATTTTCACAGAAGTTTGATCTTCGTCTCCTGTTGCGGAAGGCATAACAAAAAGCACCTCTACATCATTATTGACCAGACCTTTGGTAAGGCCGTAACATGCAGTTCCAAGCCCTCCGGATATGTGTGGTGGGAATTCCCAGCCGAACATTAATACCTTCATATCCAGACTAATTTATTTTGTTAATTAAACTCATTGACCTTAGCAGCGCTGCAACAGATCCTGAATAGGATGTACAGCCGTGTGGTTGGTGAGGAGGGTCTCCGTCAAATACCTCTGATACGGAACCAATGCAATGAAGAGTAATCTCCTCCTCAAACGCCTGAACCAGCTCTTTGGCAACAGGTACAAAGCTCTCTCCGTAAAGTTTTAACATTGCCTCAATGTAAAAACAGAGAAGCCATACTCTGGCAGTGCCCTGATGGTATGCAAGGTTTCTGCTGAGCTCGTCTCCATCGTATTCTCCTTTATACAGAGGATTTTTTGGAGAGAGAGTCCTGATACCTCGTGTAGTAAGAAGCTCGCTCTTAATGGATTTTAGGATTTTCGCCTTTGTCTCATCGTCTATCGGTGAATACATGAGTGCACAAGAGAGCAATTGATTTGGTCTCATGAAATTGTTTTGCCCCTCAGGCCCCACATAGTCTGCAAGATGATCTTTCCCTTCAATCTTAAATGCTCTGATAAAATTTCTCTCTATCATTGACAGTACAGGCTTCCACTCTTTTGAAAAATCTTTGTCTTTTGCAGCTTCTGATATCTCACACGCATACGAAATAGCATTGTACCACAATGCGTTAACCTCTACCTGGTAGCCCGATCGTTCGGTAATTGGTTCTCCATAAGCATAAGCATCCATCCACGTAAGAGCGGTTCCTTTCAGCTCGCCCCAGAGGAGTCCGTTGTCATGCATTCTTATATATTCCTTTGTCCCCTCTCTGTATGAATTCAGAATGGACTTTAAGAGCCCTTTGTGAAGCTTCCAGATTATGGCTTTATCTCCTGTAAAGATTGAGTATTGCTGAAGAGTCCAGAAAAACCAAAGTGGTACGTCTGTCATTACAGTTTTCCCGGTAAAGGTCGCGTGATTGTTACTGATTAATGAGTCAATCACTTTGTTGAATGTTATAACTCCGTCTTTTGAATTTAGAGTAAGTCCGGGAAGAGAGATTAGTGTCTCTCTTAAGTTTCTGTCAAGCCATGGGTAGCCTGCATATATACATGTATCCTTTCCTCTTTGTGTAATAAATTGTTTAGCAGAGATTTTAAGGCAGTTTTCAAAACTGTCGCGATGTTCTTTTGCTTCAATGATTTTTTTGAATTTTTCAGAAAAGCGGGCAGGATTTTCCTCCTTTACCGATGCAGAGAAAATGATTGTTTCTCCTTTTCTGAAAGGCATTTCAAAGTATCCGGGAACAAAGAGGTCCTCTTTGGATTCGTAGGCTCTCCTGCTCTCCTCTTTGTATTCAATATTGTAGTACCAGTCAGGATTGGAAATGAACTCACTCTTTACATTCAGCTGCAGGTTAAGATTCGGGAAACCATCGTAGAGGCAGAATCCTCTCCCTTTGGAAATTTCGGTATATCTTGTGTTTGCATTAATATTTGCTTTTGAGAGCACATGAATATGCCTGAAGGCTAAAAATGGTTTTAGTCTGAGGATGGTAGGTGAATGTGCTTCGAGCAAGGTGTATTTAATAAAGACCTGATCTTCTCTGTCTCCAAACATTAAAACTTTTCTCACGACCATTCCCCCTACAGCATAGGTAATTGCCACAACCTTATCTACCTCTGCGTTTATGATATATTTATGGCCCCTAGGTTCATATATTTCACCGTAGCAATGAATTCCCAGATTGAACTCTTTTTGGTGCTGTATTAGTGTTTCGTCGAGTGACGATAATAATACAAACTTATCTCCGTTGAACTGCTCTATTGGCAGCACAAGAAGACCGTGATACTTTCTGGTATTGCAGCCCGAAAGCGTTGTGTTAAGATATCCGCCGGCATGGTTAGTTGAGAGAAACTCCCTTTTAAGGGAGTATTCAAGGTTTACCAGCTCACTCTTATTAAATTCAAGATAGGCCATATTCTCTCTGTGTTAATTCATGCAAGTTACAAAAATTTATGTTAAGATTTGATTATGATTTTGCATAAAAATAAACAGCTGCGCTTCTGCTTGGAAGGTATAGTAAAAGTCTGTTTTCTCTCTCTGCATCTATTGTTAAATGATTGATCTGCTGATCGTTTCTTCCAAACCCGCCAAAATGCAGGGCATCAGTGTCCAGAACCAATTTATAACTCCCGGCAGGCGCAATAAAGGAGTGGTCTGTGTATGATTGGGTTGGACTGAAGTTAAATGCGAAGAGGTAGTCTCCCCTCATGAAAATCAGTAGTTGTCTTTCGTTGTGCTGGTAGAGTATTTGTGGCCTTGTATCAAAAATTGCAGACTTTTTTATCAGAGAGATCATCTCCCGGTCAAAAAACAGAAGCCACTGATATCTCAATTCGGGGTCAGAGGCCAGTTGCCATTGTCTTCTGGCGTAATGGTATGACCAATCGTTTCCTTCACGAGGAAAATCTATCCATTCGGGGTGGCCAAACTCATTGCCCATGAAATTGAGATATCCGTCTCCTGATAGTGAAATAGTTGCAAGACGAATCATCTTGTGAAGTGCCATTGCTCTGTCGACAGTGACTGAGAGGGCTGATTTTGTCATTGAGGTGTACATTTCACTGTCCAGCAGTCTGAACATTATTGTTTTATCACCAACCATCGCCTGGTCATGGCACTCTGCGTAACTTATTGTCTTTTCGTCTGATCTTTTAGCGGTAAGCTCATGAAAAATATCTCCTACGTTCCACTGTTCATCTCTCAGCTCTTTTATCCACTTTATCCAATAGTCTGCGATTCCCATGCTCATTCTGAAATCAAAACCAAAACCGCCATGCTCTATTGGAGCTGCAAGACCGGGCATTCCACTCATATCTTCTGCAATAGTCATTGCGTTTGGGTTAATCTCCTTTACCAAGCGATTGGCAAGTGCAAGATATACCAGTGCGTCATCATCCTGATTCCCGTCAAAATAGAGAGAGTACTCTGTAAAATCCTTTCCGAGTCCGTGGTCCAAATATATCATACTGGTAATTCCATCAAACCTAAAGCCGTCAAAGTTGTACTCTTCAAGCCAGTATTTACAGTTGGACAACAAAAAATGGAGTGTTTCACTTTTGCCATAATTGAAACATTTTGACCCCCACGCAGGATGGTCTCCCCTGGCTCCCTCATGAAAATATGCATACTCTGTTCCGTCAATGCAGGATATCCCCTCCAATACATTACTGACTGCATGCGAATGAACAATATCCATCACAACTGCAATGTTCATGGAATGGGCTTCATCTATGAGCATTTTCAGTTCGTCCGGAGTACCAAATCTTGAACTGACTGCAAAAAAATTTGATACCTGGTAACCAAAAGAGCCATAATAGGGGTGCTCCTGTACTGCCATCAACTGAAGTGTGTTGTAGCCGAGCCTGGCAATTCTTGGCAGTACATTTTTTCTGAAATAGCTGAAAGTTGCAATCTCAGGCTTTTCTGAACTCATTCCTGTGTGTGCCTCATAAATCAGGGGGTATTTTACAACCGGACCTCTTTTATTTTTCCACTTGTAAGGTTTAGGGTCCCAGATTTGTGCAGCAAAGAGTTTGGTGTGAGGGTCCTGAATAGTTCTTACTGCATATGCAGGCAATCTCTCACCCTCTCCGCCATCCCAACAGACGAGCCATTTGAAAAGTTGTCCGTGATTTAGTTTTTTTCCGGGAAGAGTTAATTCCCAGTTTCCGTTCCCAATGTTAGTCAGTCTGTAGTCAGGATTTTTCTTCCAGCCATTAAGGTCACATAAAAGGTAAATAGCTGTTGCATTGGGTGCCCACTCCCTGAAAACACGATTTCCTTTACCATCGGAGTGTACTCCATAGTAGAGATGTGAGTTAACTGCCGAACTTAGTGTTTTGCCGTATCCGGCAATCTCAAGCATTCTGACAATAACTTTTTCGTACCGCTCCCGGATTTTTTTACTCCAGGGTTCTAGCCAGGGGTCATCAATCCAAAGTTTTAACTGGTTCATGATTCCTATTGTTCAATTATTTTGTCGAGCTCCTGACCAAATCCCTTTATCTGCTCTCGGCAGTGTTTAACCAGACTTATTGCCCGCTTTACGTCCTCTGCAAGGTTTGTAATATCTGCTTCGGGGCTCTCTATCCTGTTTACAAGATCTTCAAGCTGCTTAAGAGCCTCTTTATAGGTAAGATTTTTTATGTTATTCATCTCTCTTTGAGTTTACTGTACAGTCAATTATTCCGTGTGCTACAACCAGGGTAATGTTGTCTCCCTGATTAACTTGTGAGGAATTTGTAATTTTTTTTCCATTCTTTAACGCTATCGAATATCCCCTTTCAAGAATATTTAGTGGCAATGCAAGCATTGCTCTCTTCTCCAGCAGTTCAAGCTTGTGTTCCTGATCTCTGGTTAATCTTGCAACAGCCTCCTTTACTCTTCTGACCCTTCTCTCAATTGCTGCCTCTTCGTTTGCAAACTTTGTCCTTAATGAAACTGCTACTCTGTTTGAAAGAAAGTTAAGGTGCTGCTCCTCCTGAATAAACAGATCAAGCAGGAAGTCTGCAGCTGCAGTGGGTGTCTTTACATTCGTATGAGATACCATGTCTGCAATATGGTAGTCGTGATCGTGTCCGATTCCGGTTATCACCGGCAGTGGAAACTGCGCAATATTTACTGCAAGGTTGTAATCATCAAAGCAAATCAGATCCTGGGCTGAACCTCCTCCTCTGGTAATAAGCACTATATCAAACATTTCTGACTCTGCAGCAATCGATTCAAGTGCTGCAATTATTCCTGCAGGAGCAGTATCTCCCTGCATGGGAGCAGAAAAGAGAGTTATGTTGAATTTGAATCCATATTCGTTAAGTGAGGTATGCTGCATGAAATCTCTGTAACCTGCTGCATTCTCTGAAGAGATTACAGCAATATTGCGGGGCAGTATAGGGATTTCAAGGGAGGAATTGACCTCAAACATCCCCTCATCCTTCAATTTCTGAATTGTCTTTTGCCTTAACAGCTCTTGCTCTCCAATGGTGAAAGATGGGTCAATATCAGAAATCACGAGAGAGAGACCATACAACGATGAGTACTGAACCTGAACACACACCAGAATCTTAATTCCTCTTTCAAGAGCTCTGCCGGTTGTGGTTTCAAAATATGGTCTCAACATCCTGAATGTCGAACTCCATATAACGGCCTGTACCTTTGCTGCTAAAATGCCCCCTTCTGTTTTGCGGTCTATAAGCTCCATGTAGCAATGACCTCCCGAGTGAACCTTAACCTCACCTGTTTCTGCTCTCACCCAGTACTTGCCGGGAAGTGAATTTTCAATGGATTTGCCTATTCTCTCCTGTAGTTCGCTAAGTGTAATCTCCTCTCTTTTTGCCATTTTAATCCATTTTTACCACATCCCGTACAAATATACGCAATAAAGTTATACCTTTGCAGGGTCAGAAAAGCTATGAAGATTTCACAAGCCATATTTGCCGGAAGCAGCACTCAGGTTGATGAGAGGCCGGTCTCCAGACTGCCTGAATTTGCCTTTATAGGCAGATCGAACGTAGGCAAATCATCTCTTATAAATATGTTATGCAGTGTCGGCAAACTTGCCCACACCTCAGGAAAACCCGGTAAAACCCGTCTCATTAACCATTTTATGATTAATGAAATGTGGTACATGGTTGACCTTCCCGGATACGGCTTTGCCAAAATATCCAAAACAGAGAGAGAACAACTTGCCAACATGATCAGCAGATATATAAATCAGTCTGCCGAACTTCAGAACCTTTTTGTACTGCTTGATTCAAGACACGATATTCAAAAAATTGACCTCGAGTTTATAAACCGCCTGGGTGAGGCCGGAGTCCCTTTTGCCCTTATCTACACAAAGGGTGATAAACTTGGCGTGAATGGCCTAAAAGCTCAGATTGAGAGAAATAATGCCACTCTGCTTGAATATTGGGAGGAGCTTCCTCCTGTATTTGTAACCTCTTCTGAAACCGGACAGGGAAGAGATGAGGTTCTAAACTACATTGAAACTCTTATAAAAAAATAAATCTAGCTATGGATCACCAACATAAGATTAAGATTTTTTCATGCAGAAGCTCCCGTTACCTTGCAGAGAAGATCGCTGCGGCACTTAAACTGGACATTGGGAAATCATCTGTCACGGTATTCAGTGACGGAGAATTTCAACCTGCTTTCGAAGAGAGTGTCAGGGGTGCTACGGTTTTTGTTGTTCAATCGACATTCCCTCCCGTTGACAACATCTTTGAACTTCTTCTGATGATTGATGCAGCCCGCAGAGCATCTGCCTATAAGGTAATTGCAGTAATCCCGTACTTCGGCTGGGCACGTCAGGACAGAAAGGACAGACCAAGGGTTCCAATAGGAGCCAAAATGGTGGCAAATCTTCTGCAGGCAGCCGGCTGCGACAGAGTTATGACTGCCGACCTGCATGCCGATCAGATTCAGGGCTTCTTTGATTTTCCTGTCGATCACATCTACGCAAGTTCTATCTTTTTACCATACCTGAGAGATCTTAAACTTGACAATCTTTCAATTGCTGCACCTGATATGGGAGGAGCAAAAAGAGCCAACGCATATTCAAGAATACTTGGTTGCCCGCTTATAATCTGCCACAAATCCCGTGAGAAGGCTAATGTTGTGGGTTCTATGACAGCTATAGGTGATGTTGAGGGAAGGAATATTGTGATAATTGATGATATGATTGATACAGCCGGCACAATAAGCAA
The DNA here is from genome assembly GCA_003542575.1 of Rikenellaceae bacterium. Taxonomy (GTDB): domain Bacteria; phylum Bacteroidota; class Bacteroidia; order Bacteroidales; family UBA932; genus Bact-08. Next base: position 86,993 of record DPKJ01000012.1, read on the forward strand.
AGCAGCTGATATGCTTATGGAGAAGGGTGCTGTTAGTGTAAGGGCACTTGCAACTCATGCGGTTCTTAGCGGCCCTGCCTATGAAAGAATTGCAAGCTCACAGTTGCAGGAGGTTATCATTTCCGATACTATTCCAATGGCAGTGAATCCTGATGTTGACAGAAGTAAGATCAAGATTTTGTCGGTTGCCGAAATTTTTGCCGATGTTATTGATAAAGTATATAATTATCAATCAATAAGCACTAGTTTCATATTCTAAGAAGATGAAAGAGATTGAATCAGATATAGTGTATGCAAGGCTTGTTAAGGGTGTTGCTTCTTTTTTCAAAGAAAACGGTAAGGAGAGGGCTGTTGTAGGTCTTTCCGGCGGCATAGACTCGGCAGTTGTACTTTGCATTGCAGCAGAGGCTCTTGGGAGAGAGAATGTTCATGCTGTTCTGATGCCATCTCCATTTTCTACATTACATTCGGTTACCGATGCCATTGACCTGGCTTCAAGTCTGAATATCAGCTACACAATTGTGCCGATTGAGGCAATCTATAACAGATATATCAAAGAGCTTGAGGATTTTTTCTGTGATGAAATCAAAGATATTACAATTGAGAATTTACAGGCCCGAATCAGAGCTGATATCCTTATGGCTTATTCAAACCAGACAGGAGCTCTTTTGCTAAACACCTCCAACAAAAGTGAGTTAGCTATGGGTTACGGAACTCTTTACGGTGATCTTAGTGGTGCACTTATGGTGATTGCCGACCTTTATAAACTTCAGGTTTACTCAATTGCGCATTATATCAACACGTTGGAAAAGGTTATTCCCGAAAATACTATAACCAAAGAGCCATCAGCCGAATTAAGAGTAGATCAGAAAGATAGTGATACAATACCTGAGTATAGCATTCTGGACCCTATTTTGCATATGCTTATTGAGGAGGGAAAAAGCCCCGAAGAGGTTATAGCAGGAGGTACCGAAAGAATTCTTGTAGACAGAATAGTCAAGCTGATGAAAAGTTCGGCATTCAAGGTACATCAGTTGCCTCAGATGCTCCAGTTAGGAGACTCTCCGTTGCAGCCTCCGTTTAAATGTTTAATTTGCTGATTCAAGATGTCACTTATAATACTTTCTGTAATAGTTGTTGCAATCTGTGTTGCACTTATGTCTTTTAACATAATTTTCCGGAAAAACGGAAAATTCCCTGAGACCGAAATAGGTCATAACAAAGAGATGAGAAAACTTGGGCTTAAATGTGCCAAAACAGATGAAAGAATTCTCTGGAAAAAAGGGAATTCCTGTTCTACGTGCTCCTGCGGCTCTTCTGAAGAGTAATTCGCAGGTTTGCAATTATTGTTTACCTTTGCACCCGATATGAGTATTTTAGCTATAGTTGGACGCCCTAATGTGGGCAAATCTACCCTTTTTAACCGCCTCGTAGGAATGAGGCAAGCCATTGTAGATGAGGTGGCAGGAGTTACCCGTGACCGCCATTATGGACGTTGTGAGTGGAACGGGAGGGAATTTTCTGTTATTGACACCGGTGGATATGCGGTTAATACCGAAGATGTTTTTGAAGAGGAGATAAGAAAACAGGTTCTGCTTGCAATAGAGGAGGCCGATGTTATTCTATTCATGTGTGAAGTCCATACCGGAATAACAGATTACGACAACATAATCGCTGATATATTAAGAAGATCCAAAAAACCTGTTGTAGTTGTTGCCAATAAGGTTGACACCGGTGACAGGATGTTTGATACATATGTGTTTAACTCTTTTGGACTGGGAGAGCCCTGGGCGATATCATCGGCCAGCGGAAGTGGTACAGGAGATTTACTTGATAAAATTCTTGAACTTTTGCCCCTTGAGAGTGAAGCCAGAGAGAATGCTCCGAAAATACCTCATATAGCCATAATCGGCAAGCCAAATGTTGGTAAATCCTCAATTACAAATGCGTTATTGGGAGAGGAACGGAATATTGTAACACCGGTAGCAGGAACAACAAGAGATTCAATTGCGACTTACTACAATAAATTTGGTCATGAATTCATGCTGGTTGATACAGCTGGATTGAGAAAAAAGGTTAAAGTTAAGGAGGACCTTGAGTTTTATTCTGTGATGCGCTCAATCAGGGCAATTGAGTATTCCGATGTTTGTGTGCTGATGCTGGATGCCACTATGGGCGTTGAGCAGCAGGATATGGCCATTTTCAACCTGATTATAAAGAACAGAAAAGGTTGCGTTATTGTAGTAAATAAATGGGACTTGATTCCTGACAAAGGCCCCAACACAATGAAGGAGTTCACCCTGGATATCATGAATAAAATTGCCCCGTTTAGGGATATTCCCATTGTTTTCACCTCTGTAATTAACATGCAAAGAATACTTGATGTACTAAACAGTGCAGCCAAGGTATATGCCAATAAAAACAAGAGAATTCCTACATCTAAACTAAACGAGGAGATGCTTCCGGAAATTTTAAACTATCCTCCTCCGGCAACAAAAGGTAAGTACATCAAAATAAAATATATTACTCAACTCCCTACCCCTTCTCCGGCTTTTGCATTCTTCTGCAACCTTCCACAGTATGTGAGGGAAGACTACAAAAGATACCTGGAAAACAGACTACGTGAGAAGTTCGATTTTAACGGGGTTCCCATTCAGATTTTTCTGAGACAGAAGTAATATTTAAGCAGGGATATAAACAGTGAAACAGGCACCTCCAAGTCTTTCGGATGTGGTGTAGTTTATTGTACCCTGACTCTGCTCCATTATACTGCGACATATTGCCAGACCCAAACCGGTACCACCACTCTTGGTTGTAAAATTCGGCTTAAAGAGCCGATGTGTCAAACTATCGGGAACACCTGAGCCATCATCATGAACAGCAATCTGGAAATATTTGTCATCTTTTTGAAGTGTAACCAAAATATTTCCGTTGTCCATTGATTCTACTGCCTGGTAAGCATTTGACAGAAGATTTACCAACACCCTTGTCAACTGGGTCTTTCGGGCAGAGACAAATGCATCTTCTTTATGAGATTCAAATGTAAGGGTAATATTGTCTCTTGTATTAAACAGTATAATCTGCTCCTTAATCAGGGAGTTCAGATCAAATCTTATCATATCTTCGGAGTAGAACCTTGAAAAACTGGAGAACTCACCTGCAGCATCTGAAAGTATATCTATCTGTTCAATAAGTGAATTGGCAAGTGCATCAAATCTCTTAGGCCAGTCTTTAACTCCCTGCTCCTTTAACCTCATCATGTGCTGAATACTTAACCGCATAGGGGTGAGAGGGTTCTTTATTTCGTGAGCAATTTGCCTTGCCATCTCTCTCCAAGCCTGCTCTCTTTCGCCCTGGGCAAGTCTGGTTGTGCTCTCATTAAGATCGTCAACCATCTTGTTGTAGGCCGCTACCAGAATACCCAATTCGTCTCTGTTGGTGTAGTTGATATGTTCAGGCTGCTGTGATATGTCCAGCAATTGCATCTTTTTACTAATCTCTGCAAGAGGTTTTGATATTGAATTTGACAGGGCTATACCTCCAAAAACAGCTGCTATAAGTAGTAAGAGGTAGATATTAATTATTGCGGCAATTATCGAAGAGGCATCCTTTCTGAAGTTACTCTGTCTGGAGAAATATGGCACATTGGCAATAGCAATAAGCTTTCCATCAACGTTAAAAAGTGGAGCGTAAAGTGAATAATAGGTGAGGTCACCTACCACCTCTTTGTTTACATATTGTTTTTTATTGTTGTAGACAATCTCCCTGAATGCCAACGGATTCATTCTGGTCCCCAGCAAATACCGGTCAAAAACTTCACTTCGTGTTGTCCTTAAAAGCAAACCGTCGGACTGATAAACATTAATATCAATCTGCGCAGTGTTTGAAAGGCGGTTCATTGCCTCCTGTAATCTTAGATTATTAAATTGCTGGTCATTATACTTTTGAGCAAACTTACTGTAATATGAGAGAGTTGACTGAACGGTGCTCATCTTCTCCTCCATCTGCTCTCTGTTGGATTCATTAAAATATCTTATGGAGAACCATATACTTCCTGCACCCATTGCCACAAGTGCAAATACCAGCGATGAAATTATCAGAACGGTTATCTTCCATCTGAACGAACTTTTAGGAAGGTTATAAATAAATCCCTTGTGTCTGATTCTTATAAGTCCCAGAATCATAAGAGAGTAAAATAGCATCAGATATGAAAACGATACTGTGTACTGGAATGTATTTCTCTCAGGTCTCGATAAGATTATTATATTCTCATCTGAAATCTTATTTATGAAGTGAAGGTATCCGTTGCTTCTCTCTGTTCTGTATCCGGTTTCATATTCCTTTTCGTATTTGAGAGAATAATTATACCTGCCGCCATAGGATATGAGTCTTCCATTCAAATATTTTGAATAGGAGTACCCGGAAGGTATATTGTAGTTATCCAGTTTTTTATGATCAAGCAGAAGTTCGGGATATCCAATAGATTCTCTCATAAACTTGCTGTCAAGCTCTATGAATAGCGTAATCTCCTCTCCTAAGATAATGAACGGAAATACGCCCAGGTAGCTTATTCTTCCGTTATAGTTATTCATAAAGAAGAATGAGGAGTTATCTCCAAGCCTCATCCCGTATCTTGAAATTTCTGTTTTGTAAAAATTGTTGCAGTGAACAGGAGGCAAGTCCAGGTTTGATATCTCGGTAATGAGCATTGAGTTTGGCCTGCATGAGGTTATTCTCATGTCGTACTTTTGCAGAATGCTCCAGAAATAGGCTTCGGACAGGCGATTGGAGATCATCTCGGTATTTTGGTCAAACCTTACCCAATACGCTATAATAGGGTCATTTTCAATGAACTTTTCAAGGCTTCTGAGTTGAAGTTCCATGGTAAGATCTCTCTCAACAGACATTTTTGTTGTCCAGACCTTGTTCCTGTTAAACTCTTTTGTAAAACCAAAATAACTTACTGTGGCAAGCGTAAAGAGTGAGACAAAGGTTATGTAAAAAGCCATTGGAATCCTCTCCATAAAGGAAAACCTTCTTTTGGGAATAAAAAGAGGTCTCATCAGTTGAAGAGAGAACAGAAGTGCCAGAAAAAGAAGTCCGTAGGAGAGATATACCATTAAGGTATATTCGGTTATTTCATCTATCTTATATAGCTCCATTACTATATTTGAGTTGAGGATAAGTGACCTCATGCTCAGATATATGTAAGGAATTAATACCAGTGGAATTATTGAGAAGAGTATTGTGAACAATCTCTTCTTAAATCGTGGTGCTTTCAGAATTGTCAAAGCCAGGCTTTTCCTGATCATAAACAGAGCCAGGACAATCATGAAAATCAGAATATTATTTATTAACAGATCTGCAAGAGAGCTGAAGATTCCAAAATCTGCATAAAGAGTCGGGGAGAAAATTTCAAGTTCACCCTGAAGCTCTTTTGCTTGGTAAATAGCCACAAATCTTACAATTACCATCCCTGCAAAGAGGGAAAAGAACTCATTAATGCCTCTTTTTCTTTGTAGGTTGGAAAACAGAGCAAGTATTACGAAAAGTATGGCAAACCATCTGAGAGCGATTCCCTGACTCGCACCTTTCCCGGGTAATGTCTTAAGTACAGAGAACAGGACTCCCCCGTCTTTACCGTGAACAATATACGACTCATCAAAGGTAACCGGTACAATTGAGAGCTGTTTTCTTAAGTAAAAATTGGGATTTATGCTGTTGCTTAACGCACTGTTCTCTGAAGGATATTCAGTTTGTACCAGAAGGGCCGTGACTACAGTCTGGTTATCCCTCACAATTACGTTTACTATATACCATGCAGATCCCAGACTCACATACTGCTCTACCAGTTTAAGATATGCCAGAGGCGTGTTGGTTATAACACGACTGTTCATGTGATTTATTCTATACCCGAACGGGAAGAAAAATATGTCATCGTTATATATCGGAAGCTGATTTGCCCATGATTGAAGAGTATCATCAAAGTAGCGGTAGATAATCATATCTTCCGGTAAATCTTTAAAGGAGATAAATTCGTTATCGGGCAGGCTTAATGTTTTAACTGCATACTGCTCAAGTATTTGTTGCCTTTTATGAATGACCGACTCAAGGCGCAGTACCTCTCTGTCCATTGAGCCAGGAGTTGAAAACTCCATGAAAGATGCAATGGTAAAGAATAGTGCACATAACCACAGAATTGTGGTTTTTCTCTTTAGAATCTCTGTAATCTTATCCTTTATCATCTATTTATGGTGATATGGTTCACCCTTAATTATCGTATAAGCCCTGTAAAGTTGCTCCAGAAAAATTACCCTTACCATCTGATGAGAAAATGTCATTTTGGAAAGAGATATTGTTTCATTCGCCCTGCTGTATACCTCCCCGGAAAAACCGTATGCCCCTCCTACTACAAAAACTATACACTTTATACCTCTTATTGTGACTTTTTCAATTTTCTGAGCAAATTCCTCTGATGAAAAATGCTTTCCATTCTCATCAAGGAGAATAAGATAATCACTCTCTTTGATGTTTTTCAAAATCAACTCACCCTCTCTCTCTTTTACTTGGTTTGTACTTAGCCCGGCGGTTTTTTTAAGTTCGGGTATCTCTTTGATTGAAAGAGTAGTATAGTACTTAAGCCTGGTTGCATAAAGTTCTGCCCCCTCTTTAATCCAGGCAGAATCTGTCTTTCCCATAAGCAGTAACTCTATCTTCATCTCTACAAAATTACTATTAATTTGACATTTATCGTGGAAATGTATTAATTTTATGGTTTAGTCATATGGCTTGATTTTTGCTTTTTCTTCCTTAGTGAGGAATATAATATGGGAAAGATAGTACTGATTTTTTATACGCTTTTATTAAATACAGTTGTCTTAAGCGGGCAACAGACTGCCAATCAAAACAAAGAACAGGATGTGTTTGTTCCTATAGCCAAGTATATACAAAACGGCGATGCTGAAAGACTGTCTGTTTGGTTTGCACCAAGTCTTGAGATTGATATTCTCGGAACTACAAATGTATGCAGCAGACAGCAGGCTAAACAGATTGTAAAGGAGTTTTTTAATGAAAACTCTCCAAAAAGTTTTGTAATAACATATCGTTCGGGAAAAGCTCCCATGATTTACGCCATTGGCAACCTAAGCGCAGGGGGAAGCAAATTCAGGGTTACATTATTTGTCAAAACCCAATCGGATGGCAATTTTATACAGCAGATGCGAATAGAGAAAGAGTAGTTTATCTGAAGATGGGTTTTGCAAAAGCAATTACATCATCTTTTGTTATTCTATTATTACTCAAAATCATAAGCCTCTCAACTACATTTCTAAGCTCTCTGATGTTACCGGTCCATTTATATGTTGTAAGCTCTTCAACTGCATCCTCGTCTATTTCACGGTAAGGCATACCTCCTTCAGTTGATATTTGTTCCAGAAAGTATTTTGTAAGCATTGGTATATCCTCTTTCCTTTGGGTAAGCGGAGGGACATGAATTACAATAACACTTATTCTGTGGTATAGATCCTCTCTGAAGCTTCCCTTTTCAATCTCCTCTGTAAGGTTTTTATTGGTTGCAGCAATAACCCTCACTTTCACGCTTATGTCCTTATCACTCCCTACCCTTGTAATTTTATTTTCCTGTAACACCCTCAGAACTTTTGCCTGAGCTGCAAGACTCATGTCTCCAATTTCATCAAGAAACAGTGTGCCTCCATCGGCTTGCTCAAATTTACCCTTATGCTGTTTAACGGCAGAGGTAAAGGCTCCCTTTTCGTGACCAAAAAGTTCACTCTCGATCAACTCGCCGGGAATAGCAGCACAGTTTACCTCTACAAACGGCATAGTATTTCTGGAACTTTTTTCATGAAGCCATCTGGCTACCAACTCCTTACCTGTTCCATTGGAGCCGGTTATGAGAACTCTTGCTTCAGTTGGAGCAACTCTGTCTATCATATCTTTAATTCTGGATATGGCAGGTGAAACCCCTACTATTTCCGGAATTTTTGAAACTCTCTTTTTAAGAATTTTTGTCTCTTTTACGAGGTTGGTCCTGTCTGTGGCATTTCTCAGAGTAATGAGAATTCTGTTAAGATCAAGTGGCTTTTGAATAAAGTCAAAGGCACCTTTTTTGATACACTCAACGGCAGAGTCAATAGATCCGTGGCCGGATATCATAATAACCGAAGACTCTACATTTGATTCGCTTAACTTGTCTAGAAGTTCCATGCCATCCATATTTGGCATTTTTATATCAGAAAAGATAACGTCAAAACTCTCTGCCGTGGCCATTGCCAAACCCTCTACTCCATCTGCCGCCAGAGATATTTCGTGACCTTCAAATTCAAGAATCTCCTTAAGAGTATTCCTGATAGATTTTTCATCGTCAATAATCAGAACTTTCATACTGTAATTCCTTTTCCAATATTAGCTAAAGTGAAGATGCAATCTCAGACATATAACCCTCTTTAAGAGAATATGATGACTGATAAAGCTCTTTAATATCAATTTTTTTGATGATATACTCTACAAAAATACTGCCTAAAACCATATAATCTACCCTCATCGGAGACATTCTCTTCATATTGCGCCTCTCTGCAGATGTAGATTTGATGAGAATATCATTCAGATCAAAGAATTTGTCCAGTGGGAGTTCCAGAGCAGGTAGTGTTTCGTCATCCTCGGGCCAGATTAACTCCCTGAGTGTATCAAACGATCCGGAGCAGCCAATCATAAATGTTGGTTTATAAATCTTTATCTGGTCAAACAGCGGTTGTAGTGATTTGTCCAGATAATTTTTATAGGCTCTGATTTCATCTTCTGAAATGGGATCAGAGGGTGATATTATCTCTTTCATTCTTACCACACCAAGAGGAAAACTCTCTTTCCAGTATATTTTATCTTTGTCGGCAATAATAAATTCATTGCTGCCCCCTCCTATGTCAAGAATAAGAACCTTTTCGTCATAAAGCAAGACCGACTCTCTGACCCCTTTGTATATGAGTTCGGCCTCTCTCTCTCCTGAAATAATCTCAACATCTATCCCGTACTTCTCCCCAATTTGCCGGGCGAATGCTTCACCGTTTAAGGCATCTCTGAATGCAGATGTTGCAAAGGCCTTCATCAAATCAACCCCTCCTTCTTGCTCAATAGCTTTACACATCTTCCCGATTGCATCCATAGAGGTATGGATTGCTTCCTGTGTCAATTCACGGTTAAAAAAACCACCTTTGCCAATGTGAGAGCCAACTTTCACAACTTTTCTTATATCGCATTTATCTTTTGAAACCCAGGCAATCAGAAGGTTGAAAACATTAGTTCCCAGGTCAAAAACAGCAAGTCTCATTAAAATAATTTTCACAAAGATAATCCTTTTTTGCGTATGTTTGTTCTCATTAGATATATGGAAAAAAGAGACATTATTATAGCAATAGACGGACATTCGTCAACAGGTAAAAGTACATTTGCCAAGGAGATAGCATCCCGGTACGGGATGATTTATGTTGATACGGGAGCACTTTACAGAGGCGTAACGCTGTTTGCCCTGCGCAACGGGTTAATCAACGGGACAGGTGTTGAAAATCCGGAGAAACTTTACAACCTGCTCCAAAATGTTAGTCTAAGGTTTGGGCAGGCTGCCCCGGGGGGAAAAAGTGAACTATTCCTCAATGGAGAGAACATTGAGACACAGATCAGGAGTCTTGAAGTTGCAGGTAAGGTAAGTATTATAGCAGCACTTAAGCCGGTGAGAGATTTTGTCGACTTCAAACTTAAGGAGTTTGGTGTGACAGGAGGTGTAGTAATGGATGGCAGGGATATCGGAACCGTTGTCTTTCCGGATGCAGATCTTAAAATATTTATGACTGCCGACCCTAAAGTCAGGGCAATGAGAAGATATCGTGAAATGGTTACCAGAGGAGAAGATGCTGATTTTGATGATGTTCTCAGGAATGTTATTGAGAGAGATTTTATGGATGAAAACAGGGAAAATGCTCCGCTAAGAAAAGCTCAGGATGCTGTTTTCCTTGATAACAGCAATATGACCGAAGAGGATCAGATGGTATGGATAGAAAAAATAATATCCGAAAAATGGAAAAGTCTGAAGAAAAATTAAATATCACAGTCGATGTAGATAGCAAATCAGGCTTTTGCTACGGAGTTGTGAAGGCAATAAAGCAGGCAGAAAACTATCTTGAAAAGAGCGACAGGCTTTATTCTCTGGGAGCAATTGTACACAACAATACAGAACTCTCCCGTCTTGGAGAGAAAGGCATGGAGGTGATTGATCATAAGAGATTGGATAGTTTAAAGGATTCAATCGTGTTCATTAGAGCTCACGGAGAGCCTCCATCAACTTATGATGCTGCAAAAAAGAACAATCTTGGTATAATTGACTGTACCTGCCCTGTAGTATTAAAGCTTCAGCAAAGAATAAAGGAGAGCCACAAGTTACTTAGCCCAAAAGGTGGGACTATTCTTATTTTCGGCAACAGAGGTCATGCTGAGGTTAACGGTCTGATTGGTCAGGTTGACGGAGATGCCATAATAATTGAAAAAATAAAAGACCTTGATCAGGTTGACTTTACAAAACCTCTCGAAATTTTTTCACAGACAACTAAAGACCCATCGGAATATGCAGGGGTGATAGCCAGCATTAAAGAGCGAATATCTGCATCCGGTGGCAACCTTCATGACTTTAAATCTCACAATACAATATGCAGGCAGGTCTCATCCCGTCACCCACATCTAAAACAGTTTTCGGCCTCTCATTCTGTTATCCTTTTTGTAAGTGGCAGGGAGAGCTCTAACGGAAAAGTACTTTTTGAGACATGTAAATCGGTAAATACCAGATGTTTTAAAATTGAAAAGGCTGATGAAATCAAAAGAGAGTGGTTTGAGCATGGTGACATTGTGGGGATATGCGGTGCCACATCTACCCCTATGTGGCTGCTTGAAGAGATTGCGGCAGCACTAAGAGAACTTTAGCAAACCATTTATAATCTTATTAATATAACACCCGATGACAAACCACAAAGTTATCTTTGCAAAGGTTATTCTTCCTCTGAGGTTTGAGGGGGAGGTGAGTTATATTGTTCCAGAATCACTTGTTAATGATGTAAAGCCGGGCAGTTCTGTAAAGGTAAAATTTTCAGGAAGAGATTATACGGCTATTGTTGAGGAGATTACTTCTGATAATCCAAACTACAAGGGTAGAATTCTGGAAATTGAATCAATTGTTGAAAAGCCACCTTTATCTCAAAATGTAATAGCATTATGGAGATGGATGGCAGACTACTACATGTGTACTACGGGAGAGGTTTACAGGGCAGCTTTCCCTACTGCATCCTTTAGTCAAACAGTTAAAAGAGTTAAAAAAAGAGCTGCATCAGCAGATAAGGAGCCTGAGCTCCCAAATGAACTCTCAGATAAACAAAAAAGCGCATACAATAAGATTACCGGGCAATTATCGGCAGGGGTAACCACTCTATTAAAGGGCGTTACAGGGTCCGGAAAGACTGAGATTTACATTACTCTGGCAGAAGAGGTGCTGAGAAGTGGAAGAAATGTACTTTACATGTTGCCGGAAATTGCATTGAGCAGACAATTAAGTCACCGTCTTGAAAAGATATTCCGGGAACAATTACTTGTTTACCATTCGGGGCAAACTGCATCGGAACGGAGATCTGTTTTTGAAAAAATCATGGAAGGGTCGGGTCCCTATATAGTACTCGGTCTCAGATCTGCAGTTTTTTTACCATTCAATTCGCTTGGTTTGGTAATAATTGACGAGGAGCACGACTCCTCGTACAAACAAAACGAACCCTCTCCAAGATACAATGGCCACGACACAGCTCTGGTTCTTGCAAAATTATTCAACGCAGGTGTTGTAATGGGTTCGGCTACACCCTCTCTTGAGAGCCTCTACAACACAATATCCGGGAGATATTCTCTTGTAGAACTTAACGAGAAGTATTACTCTGACCACTCTCCCAGGGTAGAGATTATTGACACTATCAGAGAAGAGAAAAGAGGACAGATGGAGGGAATATTCTCCCGTAAAACAATTTCTGCTATTGAAGATTGTATTAAGAACGGAGAGCAGGTACTTATTTTCAGGAACAGAAGATCGTACTCCCCATTTGTGCAGTGCATCTACTGCGGGCATATTCCTATGTGTGCATCCTGCAATGTATCTGTGAGCTACCACAAATCAAAAGGGGTGCTTACCTGTCACTACTGCGGACAAAGCATCAGGTTCAATACTATCTGTACCAAGTGCGGCAAGCCGGGGTTGAAAGAGAGAGGTTCCGGTACAGAGATGGCAGAAGAGCAAATAGCCAATCTTCTTCCGGAAGCGAGAATTGCAAGATTTGATGCCGAAACCACACAAAGCAGAAGTGAACAAAAGAGAATCATCAGAGAGTTTGCCAATGGTGAACTTGATATATTAGTGGGGACTCAAATGTTGAGCAAGGGATTTGATTTCAGCAAACTTAACCTTATTGTTATTATTCATGCCGACAGCATGTTCTCTGCAGAGGATTTCAGAGCAGGTGAGCGTGCACTTCAAATGCTTACCCAACTTGCCGGCAGAGGTGGCAGGCGGGATAAAGAGGCTAGCGTTATTATTCAGACTGCTCAGCCTGATAATAATATTTATAGGATGTTTATTGAGGGAAATGATGATTTTGGCACAGAATTATCAGAGAGAAAAGAGTTCGGTTATCCTCCATATGTAAGGCTTATTAAGGTTATTGTTAAGAATAAGAGTATAGCTGAACTGAATAAATTTGCAACAAAATATACCGATTACCTGAATACGGCTGATTCTATACATTTTACGGGACCATTTGCACCTCCCGTCGATATTGTCAGGGGAGAGCATATATTGAATTTTCTGATTAAATTACCTCGGTCAAAAGATGTAAGATCGGTTAAGAGAGCGCTATATGATCATACTGTCAAAATGGTAAAAAATGAGGGGCATGGATTGAAGCTTTGGTTTGATGTAGATCCGTATTAGATTTTGTGAAAAGTTTTGTAAATTTGCCTGATGTACCAGAATAATTTCGTTAACATTTTATGGGAAAAATAATTGCAATTGCAAATCAGAAAGGGGGAGTTGGTAAGACAACGACAGCTATAAACCTGGCGGCATCACTTTCAGTGATGGAGAAAAAGGTATTGTTGGTTGATGCCGACCCTCAGGCCAACTCAACTTCGGGCCTGAATTTTAATCCCGACTCTAACTCTAAAAAGACCCTTTATGAGGCTCTTATTGGAAAGGTTGACATAAGCGATATACTTCTGGACACCGAGGTTACCGGTTTAAAAATTGCCCCTTCGCACATAAATCTTGTGGGTGCAGAGATAGAAATGCTTAACATACCTGAGAGAGAGCTTGTGATGAAAAAATTCCTTGACCCGCTCAAGGAGGAGTTCGATTTCATAATAATTGACTGCTCTCCATCTCTTGGAATAATTACAATTAACTCGCTTTCGGCAGCAGACTCTGTTCTTATCCCGGTACAATGTGAATATTTTGCTCTTGAGGGATTGGGCAAACTTCTGAATACTATTAAACTGGTTCAGAATAGGTTAAACACCAGCCTTCAGATTGAGGGATTTCTTCTGACAATGTTTGACAGCCGTACGCGACACTCAAACCTTGTAGTTGATGAGGTAAGAACTCACTTTGGTGAAATGGTATTTAAAACCATAATTCAAAGAAACGTCAGGCTTACCGAAGCTCCTTCTCACGGAAAACCGGTTATCCTTCATGACGCTCTTTCTACAGGAACAAATAATTACCTGAATCTTGCAAAAGAGATAATAAAAAAGAACTCCTGAATATGAAAAAATCTGCTTTGGGGAGAGGTCTTGGCGCCCTGATTTCCGATATTGACAATTTAAACCTGAACAAGCCGCTTGTTTTGCCGGGAGAGGCTACCCCCTCTTCTATTTCAGAAATTGCACTTGATCAGATTGAGGCAAATCCCTTTCAACCCAGAAGCACATTTGACGAAGAGTTGCTTGAAGAGCTTGCAGAATCTATTAAAACAATGGGGCTCATCCAGCCTATAACAGTACGATTCACAGATGGCGGTAAATACCAGATAATAAGCGGAGAAAGAAGATTTCGCGCCTCTTTGCTTGCCGGTCTTACACATATACCGGCCTATGTAAGAAAGGCTGATGACCAGGGTATGCTCGAGATGGCTATTGTTGAGAATATTCAGAGAGAGAATCTTGATGCCATTGAGGTGGCAATTAGCTTTCAAAGACTTATTGAAGAGTGTGACCTTACTCAGGAGCAGATGGCAGAAAGGGTTGGTAAAAAGAGGGCAACAGTTACCAATTATCTGAGACTTCTTAAACTACCGGCAGAAATTCAACTCGCAATAAGAGCAAAAAGAATCACTATGGGTCACGCCAGAGCGCTTCTTGCATTGGATAATCCTAAAAAACAGCTCAAATTGTGCAACGGGATTATCGAAAATGACCTCTCTGTAAGGCAGGTTGAAGAGAAAATCAGGAAAATGACAGAAGTTCTTGAGATAAAACCGGTAATTGAAGAGCACACTCAGGAGCTGGACGAATCATTTTTCCGTCTGCTCGATTTTTTGGGAAAATATTTCAATAACAACATAAGTCTTAAAAAAGAGGGTAAAGAGGGAGCAGGCTCAATTACAATCAGATTCAGCGGAGATGAGGAGATTATAAATTTCATTAACGCTATCGAAAAAACAAACCTTTAACAAATATGAAGCAACGCCTCTTATTTTTGCTTCTTTTTACTCTGCTCTCCTTACAGGCGTTGGCTCAGGTACAGGGACAGATGCAACAGGTGCGCCCTCCCGGTGCACCGGGTAATCAGCAACAAAATACTACGGATACAAACTATGTTTACAATCGTAAGCCTCCATATACTTTCAAACGGTATTTTAATAGTCTTGCAGGTAAAGACAGCATGAACATTACCAGAATGTGGGCAGGCTCTATAATTGTTCCGGGTACAGCACAGCTTTACAATAAGGAGTATTGGAAAATTCCTGTTATATATGGGACCATTGGTGCGTTTACATATGCTGGATACAGAAATAACACCCTGTGGCACGAGACCGGTGACAAAAAATTCAAGACTACCCGTGACCTTTGCTATTTGGGAGCGGCTCTCTCTTACTGGGGGTCTATTCTTGACGGAGTATCAAATTACAAATTTTACAAAGATGTGCTCCCCGCAAGGGCATCTCTCTATTCTGCAATGCTTCCGGGGTTAGGACAGTACTACAACGGAGACTACTGGAAGATTCCGATTATCTATGGGGGTTTCATAACTGTAGGATATTTTATATCTTCGAACAATTCGCAGTTTCAACGGTATAAATATATGTACTATGAGACAAGCAACCCGGATTCGCCACTTTTTGGCAAATATAATGCGCAAACAATGAAGTATTATAAAGATACATACAGGAGATACAGAGACTATTCAATACTTACCGGAATAGCAGTCTATGCCCTGAATATTATTGACGCCAATGTTTTTGCCCACCTTCAGGATTTTGACATCAGTGATGATCTTTCAGCATCATTTCTACCCGGTGTCATTATGCCTGTTAACCCTCAGTTAACTTACAATATTGGCCCCACTGTAGGCCTTAATCTCAAACTAACATTTTAAATTAAGATGAGAAAGACCGTATCAATTATTTTGTTTTCATTATTTGCAGTATTACTGCCGCAAACAGCACACTCCCAGATCTTTTCAAAAAAACCTTCGAGAAATGCCCTTGTTGCAGAGATTGAAAAAATGAAAAGAACAATAGACTCTTTAAAACAAGAACTGGAATACGAATCTATTCCAATGATTGATACTATAAGCTCAAATGATTCAATCAACCCCGGAGGATTGAGTTTTTTTGACAGTGAAGACTTTATCGACGCACAGGCTTCAACCGACAGTCTGCTCAGCGTATGGTATGTTCAGAGAAGCATGATGATAGACGAAAATTCCATCATTAATCTTGAAGACGAACAACTAACTTCAGACATACCTGACTCTGTCTATATTGCACGTTTAAAGGCACTTAATTCGTTTATCCCCCTTCCATACAATAACATCGTAAAGAACCATATAATTTTTTACACTCAGCGTATCCCAAACAAAATTGATGTTATGCTGGGTCTTTCCAATTTTTACATGCCTCAGTTTGAAGAGATTTTTGACCAGTACAATCTCCCTAAGGAGCTAAAAATTATGGCAATAATTGAGTCGGCATTAAACCCAAGAGCAGTATCGAGTGCAAATGCAAAGGGTATGTGGCAGTTTATGTACAGAACAGCTTTACAGTACAACCTTAGAATTGACTCATATGTTGACGAGAGACTTGACCCAATTGCATCGGGACACGCTGCTGCAAAATATTTGAGAGATTCATACACTATTTTTGGTGACTGGCTCCTGGCAATTGCATCTTATAACTGTGGCCCCGGAAATGTTAACAAAGCGATAAGGAGAGCCGGAGGATCAAGAGATTTCTGGACAATTTACCCCTATCTGCCAAGGGAGACCAGAGGATATGTTCCGTCATTTGTTGCAGCAATGTACACAATGGCATATCACAAAGAGCACAGAATTACCCCAAGACCAATCTCCATGGCTGCTCACTTAGATACATTTTTGATCACACGGCCATTGCATTTCGGACAGATTTCTGAACTTACCGGCATTACAAAAAAGGAGCTTAGTGACTACAATCCCCAGTATCTCAATGAAATAATACCGGGAAACAACAAGGGAAACATACTAAAACTCCCATACAATTACACAAATGCTTTTGTAGATAACCAAAGTATAATCTATGGCTATAAAGACAGTATCTTCTTCAATCCGATTGTCTATAATAACGCAAAAAATTCCTCAGCTACACCGCAGCGGAGTTCTGTTACTCATACTGTAAAATCCGGTGAAACATTGAGCCATATTGCCAACCGTTACAGGGTAAGAGTGTCAGATATTCAGGCCTGGAACGGAGTAAAATCTGTAATCAGACCGGGACAGAGGCTCACCATACATACATCCAACCCTCCGGCTCAGGCTACCAGAACCACAACAACCGCCTCTGCCTCTACTCCAAGAACAACCAGTTCAGGTGGATATGTCATGTACACAATCCAAAAGGGTGATACCCTGTGGGAAATTTCCAGAAAATTCGAAGGGGTAAGCCTGAATGATATAATGAAACTTAACGGGTTTACAAAAAACACCAAAATAATGCCCGGAAGAAAAATCAGAATCAAACCTGTTTAACCTATTCCAAAAATCTAAAGCTTGATTCTTAATTGAATTTTTGCTTCACCTTTAGAGGGGCCTTGAATCAGTTCGAGCCCCTCTCCTGTTTTATCCCTGTCAGAATATGTAGTGGATGAATATCTCAACCATATCTCTGCATAATTTAAAAGTGCAAGTTTAATGTTTAAATACCATCTGATTCCTCTTCCATACAGTGCTGTTGTACGAAATTGGTAAAGAATCTCTCTTTCATAGCTGTAAATCCTGTTTTCCCAATGGGGGATTTCAAACCAGGCGCATCGTGCAGAGAGAGCCAATTTGTTGTCAGCTGATTTGAAAATAAGTTCCTGATGAATGTTAAATCCGTAGTTTATTACCTCATTTTTCTTGTAAAATGAGATATCTCCTCTGGAGTGAAGCGTCATACAATCTTTGTAAGAGAACCTTAAATCTGACCTGACATAGCCTTTATTATCGTTTTTTGAGCCTCTTATCTCCACTTTAATGTTATTTGCGGGCTCATATTCATACTTTAGGGAGTATTTCCCTGACTTTCCTCTAAGTGTGGTATGAAAGTTAAGCCTGCTTTTACGGGATATAATTGTTTTTATTGAAAACTTGAGAGAGAGCTCTCCTCCTTTGGCTGCATCAATTGCTGACAACCTTGATAAATAACCGACAGAAGAGTATTTGAAAAGTGTCGAAAAATCTGTCTTATCAGAAAGCCTTAGAAGTATACCTGATATGCAGGCAGGAGAACCCGAAATATCCGTTGCCAATTCACCAAATAAAACAGCCTTCCCTCTGATATATCTCCAATCTGTTCCAACATTGGCGTAATAGTTCCGGTAATTAGCAGCCTTTTGGAGAAGAGTTGAGTCTTTTCCGGCATAAAGCAGCGAATATCTGTCTACTGTTGCTGTTGCACCTATTTTAAATGAGTTTGACGAATAATTTATGTTTATCCCGGCCATGTTGCCGCCAAGCGTCCCTTTTCTCTGCAAAGTTGTTACTGTATTGTGTAATCCCGTTTTAAGCAGAGAGGTGTATCCTTGAGAAACGACTCTTGCATCATACATCCTCGCCGAAAAAACTAAAGTTGCAGTTAAGCATCCCCGGTTAAAAGTTGCAGCAACACCTTTAAAGGATGCATTTTCGTCGGATGCACGGTAATTATTTATCCCCTGCTCTCTTCTCTGGCTGTCAAATGGCTCCCAGGAAGAGTCCATAATAAACCCATTCCACAGAACCAGACCCTGCCCGAATCTGGCAGTATATGATCCAATCACTATCTTTTCTGCAGTAGTTTTATCTCCTATGCCGATATTATTTAAAGTGATATTCCAGGATAGATAGTCAAGTGTTCTCTCGCCGGGGTCCTTCTCTGTAGTGACCAAAATCGTTGCTCTCTCTCCTATCTCGAAGGTGGTTTGTCCGTAAAAATGGAGTGGGTTTCCCAGATATCTAATATCAGGATTTTTTGTGTAATCCTCTTTTGAAACAGGCATATAACCCTGTCTTTTTTGAGGAACCACTGATGACCGGAGCAATGTCTGGGAGGTCAAAGGTCTCAAAGTGGGAAGAGGCTTTAAATCTCCTTTAAAAGTTATGAATGGTTGCAATATTCTCAGCTTTTCCGGTTCAACACCGGGTATAAGGCTAAACTCCAAAAAAGAGAGTATTGCTCCACTTTGCTTTCTGTAATCAAGAATTGCCTCAATTTCAAACTCCGTAAGTAATTTTAAACTCTCAAAATCAGAATTACGGGCTCTGTTGATATTCAACTTATAATCAATTAATTTGGCATAATGCGAAGTGAGTTCCTCAACATAACTGCCATCCGACTCAAAGTCGAAATTACCCCTTCCCAAAATTTTCTCTATTACAGATTCAATGCATTTTACATTGTTCTCTCTGTTCTGACAATAGACTACATTGCTGCATAAATGCAGCAATGCACACATAATCAACCCCCTCATATCTCCCCCTCATATTAAATTATCTTGGTTATATCAACCTGCTTTGATTTCCGGTGAAACTAGTTCACCTTAAAAGGATACTTAACCCCCTCTAGCTCTTTGTTGGCTTGTTTGATTTTTGATGCCAGATCCTCTTTAAATTTAATCATTTTATCCATAAGTACCGGATCTGCAGTTGCCAATATCTGAAACGCTAGAATTGCAGCATTTTTTGAGTTATCAAGTGCTACTGTGGCTACTGGAATTCCGGAAGGCATTTGAAGAATTGACAACACAGAATCCCATCCATCCATAGAGATGGTTGATTTTACAGGAACTCCTATTACAGGCAGTGGTGTGAACGCTGCCACTACACCAGGAAGGTGAGCAGCTCCTCCTGCTCCGGCAATGATTACCTTAACACCTCTTTTGTGGGCTCCCTTGGCAAATTCGGCCACCTGTTCTGGTACTCTGTGTGCCGAAAGGGCATTAATTTCAAACGGTATCTCCATGTCATTCAGGAATTCAGCCGCCTGTTTCATAACCGGCAGATCTGAAGTGCTGCCCATAATTATACTCACTAAAGGATTCATCGCTATTACAAAAATTGGTTTAGGCAAAAATAATCATTAATTTCGCAGCCACAAACAATTTGAGTATGGAGCGCATAAAACTGCATGATAAAGAATTTAAGATTTTCATTCCGAGTGAAAAGATTCTTAACAGTATAGGCGAAGTGGCTGAAAAGCTCAATAATGACTACAAAAATTGTGAGACTCCTCTCTTTTTATCGGTCCTGAACGGGTCCTTCATGTTCACATCTGACCTTATTAAACTCATAAAGTTTCAGTGTGAAATCTCCTTTATTAAGCTCTCTTCCTACAGTGGAACAGAGTCCACAGGGGAGATTAAAGAGATTCTGGGTCTAAACTCTTCTGTAAAGGGCCGTAATGTCATTGTCGTTGAGGACATAGTGGACACAGGCTCAACAATCGAAGAGTTATACAAGCTTCTCCGTGAAGCTGGTGCCGCTGATATTAAAATTTGCACGCTTCTTTTAAAGCCTGAAGCTTACGATAAGGAGATTAAAATTGACTACACAGCAATGGAGATCCCAAATGACTTTATTGTAGGTTATGGACTAGATTACAACGAACTGGGCAGGCAGTATAAGGACATATATGTCCTGGATTAACCTTGTGTCATAGATGAAATATTTTATAATTTTTGGTCCCCCGGGTGCCGGTAAGGGAACACAATCTACGCTTCTTATTGAAAAATACGGATTAAGGCACATCTCTACCGGAGAGTTGCTTCGAAAAGAGATTGCAAAGGGCAGCGAAGTAGGAAAAATAGCAAAAGAACTTATTGATAAAGGTCAGTTTGTTGAAGACAAAATTGTACTGGATATTATTAAAGATCAGATTTGTAACCGGGATTCAACAGTAAAGGGTTTCATTTTTGACGGTTTTCCTAGAACCATTTCACAGGCAGAGGCTCTTGACAAATTATTGCTTGAATGCAACAAAAGAAGTGTTAACGCTGTTATGTCTCTTGAGGTTGAAGATAAACTGATAGTAGATAGAATCCGGAAGAGAGCAGAAATTGAGGGAAGAAAAGATGATTCTGCAATAGAGACAATTCTGAACAGGATAAAAACGTATCATGCCAAGACAGAACCTCTCATAGCTTATTATAAAGAGAAGGGCAAATATCATCATATCAAGGGTGACTTACCCGTAGATGATATATTTAAAAATATTTGCTCAATAATTGAGGGTTTAAAAAATGAGTAACAATTCAAATTTTGTTGATTACGTAAAAATATTTTGTGCATCCGGAAAAGGAGGTAAAGGTTCTGTACACCTTAGAAGAGAGAAATTCATTCCAAAAGGTGGCCCGGACGGTGGAGATGGTGGACGCGGAGGGCATGTTATACTAAGGGGTAATTCCCAGTACTGGACGCTTATTCACTTAAAATTCAGAAAACATATCAGGGCTGACCATGGTGGCGGAGGCAGCGGCGCATTGAGACATGGGGCCGATGGTAAAGACGTATACCTGGATGTTCCTCTTGGAACTGTTGTAAAAGTTGCAGAGACAGGAGAGGTTCTTTTTGAGATTACTGAGCAGGGTGAGGAGAAAATACTTGCACAAGGTGGCAGGGGCGGAATGGGTAATGCATTTTTCAAAACTGCTACAAACCAGACACCACGCTATGCACAACCCGGTGAAGATGGACAGGAGGACTGGTTCATTTTTGAGTTAAAGGTTCTTGCAGATGTTGGATTGGTAGGCTTTCCAAATGCCGGTAAATCTACTCTGCTTTCAAAGATTTCAGCCGCAAAACCAAAAATTGCCGATTATCCGTTTACCACACTTGAACCAAATCTTGGTATAGTTGCATGTCGTGACCATAAATCATTTGTTATGGCCGATATTCCGGGAATTATTGAGGGAGCTCACGAAGGAAGAGGGCTTGGACTGCGATTTTTGAAACATATTGAGCGAAATTCAATGCTGTTGTTCATGATTCCGGCCGATGCTAAAGACATCGCCGGAGAGTACAAGATTCTTCTAAGGGAGCTAAAAATGTACAACCCGGAACTATTGGATAAAGAGAGAGTTTTGGCAATTACAAAGTGTGATTTGCTTGACGAAGAGCTTGAAAAAATGATTAAGAAGGGATTACCAAGAAAAATTCCTCATATTTTCATATCATCATATACCGGTAAAAATTTGGTACAACTCACAGATTTACTGTGGACTAAACTAAACTCATAATTTATTCGGATGTTAGAGCGTATATCAGAATTTGACACCTATCTCCTTTTGCTGATAAACGGATTTAATTCTCCTTTTTGGGACAAGGTGATGCTTATTTTCACCGCAAGACTTCCCTGGATTCCGCTGTATGCAATTATCCTTGCATATATTATTCACCGTTACGCAATTAAAGAGGGCAAAACGTGGTTTGCGGTTTCTGTTATAATGGCAATTATTGCAACTTTTGCTCTAACCGATATTGGAAGTTCATTTATAAAAGATTTAACTGAACGTTTAAGGCCTGGTCATGACCCATTGGTCTATGATCTGGTCAGATTACTGGATGGAAAAGGCGGAATGTACGGTTTTGTCTCAAGCCATGCGGCAAATGTATTTGGTTTTGCAACAATAACCTCTCTTGTATTTCGAAAAAATTTATACTCTGTTTTAATATTTCTTTGGGCTTTAACAGTATCTTACAGCAGAATTTATGTTGGAAGGCACTTCCCTTCTGATGTATTATGCGGAGCCATTCTGGGTGTTATAATTGCAACCGCCATTTACTATATGCTGAAGATATTGTTCAAAAATAAAAAAAAGCGCAAAAGATAATATGATATACATTATTGACCACTCTACCGACCCACAATGGAACCTGGCCACTGAGGAGTATCTGTTTAAAGAATTCAAACAACCCATTTTCAGACTATGGAGAAACGATGCCTCAATAATTGTGGGATTGCATCAGAACGCCTATGCCGAGATTAATGTAGAGTATGTAAGAAAGAATAATATCCCTGTGGTGAGACGGTTATCAGGAGGTGGAGCTGTATTTCATGATCTGGGCAATGTGAATTTCACATTTATAGATAACAGAAACCAATCTGAAGATACTGCAAGTATGTTCGCCCGTTTTACTCGTCCCATTCTTGAAGCAATGGCTGAACTTGGCATAAAGGCAAACCTTGAGGGGAGAAACGATCTGGTGATTGATGGTAAAAAGTTCTCCGGGAATGCTGTTGCTGTCTATAAAAACAGAATTCTGCAACACGGAACGCTGCTCTTTTCTGCCTCTATGAACAACCTCTCAATGGCTCTTGCCGACAGAGAGGTAAATTTCACCGGAAAGGCAGTAAAGTCAAACAGGGCAAGGGTGACAAATATCTGTGAGCACTTACCAAAATCTATGACAGTCGAAGAGTTTATACTCTTCCTGGAGAAGTTTATTACCGATAAGGGAAAGGGGTCTTTCACCCGTTATAACTATACACCCGAAGATTTGGCTGCAATTGCACGGCTTAAGCTGGAAAGATACGGAAGAGACGAGTGGAATTACGGCTCTTCACCATCGTACGGTTATTCAAAGGTTTGTCGATTCCCTGCCGGATTGCTTGAGTTATATATGGAGGTGGATAAAGGGATTATCAAAGATCTCAAATTTTATGGCAATTACTTCTTCCTTAAAGAGACCACCGAAATTGAGGAGCACCTAAAAGGTTGTGAACATCTGAGAGATAAAATTGAAGAGAGAATACAAAAAATAAACCTCTCCGATTATTTTCAAAATATAAGCGGAGAGGAGTTTCTTTCTCTTTTTGACTAGTATATACTATTTGTCTCTTTTCTTCTCTTTAACTTTTACCAGTAAGTCTTTGAGTACATCTATACATTCTACAGTGGCATCCTCAAATTTTGCGGCGTGCCTCTCTACTACCAGTTCGTTTCCCGGTATAAAAACCATCATCTTGACATTCTTGTTTTCGTAATCAGGCAGCAGACTGAGAATTACCTCAACATTTAGAATTTCGTCGTAAAACTTTGGAAGCTTGGAGAGCTTCTTTTCGATGTAGTCGATCAGTTTGTTGTCTGCATTAAACTTGAGTGATTGAATCCTGATGTCCATGTTAACCTCCTTTTTTTGCTCTTGGATGAGCGGTTAAAAAAACTTTTTTGAGCTGCTCGAAAGAGTTATGTGTATACACCTGTGTGGCCGCCAGCGAAGAGTGTCCCAGAACCTCCTTGATGCTGTTGAGGTCTGCACCATTATTAAGAAGGTGGGTCGCAAAAGAGTGCCTTAGCATATGGGGACTTTTTTTACCGGTGAGTCCATTAACTCCTCCAAGTTCTTTTCGTACTACTTTATTAACAAATGAGAGATACATTGGTTGCCCTGTATCTGTTAAAAAGAGAAAATTACCGGGATTTTGGATATAGTAATCCCGGAACAACTTGTAATATGATTCCAGATTGATTGACAAAGAGTTGGTAATTGGGACCTCTCTGGTCTTGTCTCCCTTTCCGGTAACTCTGAATAGGGCCCTTGATTTGTCCCAGTCTGATATTTTCAAATTGGCCAGCTCTGCCCTTCTTATGCCTGTACAGTACAGAACTTCAACCATAATCCTGTCTCTGACGGCAAAGAAATCATCGTGATCTATCTCACGGTTGAAATACTCTTCAATTGAGGCCAAAGTATAAAATTCGGGCAATTTTGATGGTTCTTTAGGGCGGATAATTTTTTTTACAGGATTGCTTGTAAGAAAGCCTCTTTTGACAAGATAGGCGCAATAACTGCTGATTGCAGAGAGTTTCAGATTCATTGTGCGGGCACTCAACCCTGAATCCAGACCGTTGGCAATAAAACCTCTTATTGATTGCATTACAAGAAAATTCTCCTCCTCCTCTCCATCCTGCGGCGCTATATAGTTATAAAGTCCGTTGATACTTTCACTGTAAATATCCAGTGTTCTGGGGGAGTATCTCTTCTGTACCCTCAAATAATCTATAAATAACTCCTGTGGTCTCATATTCGCATCTAATTTAATAAAAAAAACGACATCCTGTATTAAAACAAGATGTCATTTTATCTATTATTTTGAACTTATAAGACTACTCTTCGTTAAGACGGAGAGATTGAACATAGATGGCTTTTTTCACCTCATCGCGCCTCTTCACTGACTTCTTTACGTAAGTCTTTCTACTTCTCATTTCGCGAATGGTTCCTGTCTTTTCAAACTTACGTTTGAATTTCTTAAGAGCTCTTTCAATGTTTTCGCCCTCCTTGATTGGTACTATGATCATATCTACTACACCTCCTTTTGTTGGGCTGCAAAAGTAATTATATTTTTCTTACCTGACAATAGGTAAGCACTTTTTTTGTTAATTTTGTAGTTTACCAACTTAATAATATATGAGTCTTACAGAGTTTCAGAAACAAATCCTCCGGGGAATTCCATCAGAACTCCCCCTGCCAAAGAGATATGATCCCAATATAAATCATGCTCCCAAGCGAAAAGACATACTTAACAGAGAGGAGAAAATGCTGGCTCTAAAGAATGCACTCAGGTATTTTCCAGTAAAATTTCATGAAGCTCTCGCTCCGGAATTTGCCAGTGAACTCAAATTATACGGACGTATATATATGTATCGTTTTCGCCCTGATTACGAGATAAAAGCCAGAATTATAAACGATTACCCTCATAAATCTGTTCAGGCTGCTGCAATAATGTTAATGTTGAGCAATAATCTTGATTATGCAGTTGCGCAACATCCCCACGAACTCATAACGTATGGTGGTAACGGAGCTGTCTTTCAAAATTGGGCGCAATACCTGTTAACCATGCAGTACCTTGCTCAGATGACAGATGAACAGACCCTGGTTCTCTATTCAGGACATCCAATGGGGCTGTTTCCTTCTCATAAAGATGCTCCCAGAGTTGTGGTTACAAACGGCATGGTTATTCCAAATTACTCTTCAAAAGATCATTGGGAAAAGTTCAATGCTCTTGGTGTATCGCAGTATGGTCAGATGACTGCAGGCTCCTTTATGTATATCGGACCACAGGGGATTGTTCACGGAACAACAATCACTGTTCTCAATGCCGGCCGTATGAAGCGTCAGAATGACAACATTAAAGGGATGCTTTTTGTAAGTTCGGGACTGGGGGGGATGTCAGGAGCACAGCCAAAAGCAGCAGTAATTGCCGGAGTAATTGGAGTTGTAGCTGAAATTAACCCCAAAGCAGTTGAAACAAGACATTCACAAGGCTGGGTAGATGAGGTTTATACCGATCTTAACAGTTTAACCGAAAGAATAAAGCGGGCAAAAGAGGGTTGCGAAGCAGTCTCTCTTGCCTATCAGGGAAACATTGTCGATTTGTGGGAGAAACTAATCGAGAGCGATATTAATGTTGAGCTTGGCAGTGACCAGACCTCTCTTCATAACCCTTGGGCAGGAGGATATTATCCGGCAGGATTTTCACTTGAAGAGTCCAACAGGATGATGGCAGAGGAGCCTGAGAGATTCAGGGAGGAGGTCGAAAAGACTTTGAGAAGACATGCTGCTGCCATAAACAGGCTCTCTGAAAGGGGGATGTATTTCTTTGATTACGGGAATGCATTTTTGCTAGAGGCCTCGAGAGCAGGTGCAGATGTTGTTCTGCCTGATGGCAGATTCAAATATCCTTCATATGTTCAAGATATTATGGGGCCCCTCTTTTTCGATTACGGTTTTGGTCCATACCGCTGGGTTTGCACATCTTCGTTACCAAAAGATCTTGAGGAGACTGATCGTATTGCAGCAGAGGTACTCGAAACATTAATGAAAGATTCCCCCGACGAGATTCGTTCCCAGATGGCAGATAATCTTCACTGGATAAAAGAGGCCGGAGCTAACAAACTGGTTGTGGGCTCACAGGCGAGAATACTTTATGCTGATTCTGAAGGTAGAATGAAAATCGCCCTGGAGATGAACCAGGCAATTAGAGAGGGTAGAATATCTGCACCCATAGTTCTTGGAAGAGACCACCACGATGTATCCGGCACAGACTCTCCATACAGAGAGACTTCCAATATATATGACGGCTCGCAGTTCACAGCAGACATGGCTGTTCACAATGCCATAGGTGACTCTTTCCGCGGAGCAACATGGGTATCTCTGCACAATGGCGGCGGTGTTGGCTGGGGAGAGGTTATTAACGGAGGTTTCGGGATGGTAATTGATGGAAGTGATGATGCCGACAGAAGGATAAAAAATATGCTTCACTGGGATGTTAACAATGGTATTTCAAGAAGGGCGTGGGCAAGAAACAGCGGTGCACTTTATGCAATTAAGAGAGAGATGGAGAGAACTCCACTCCTGAATGTAACTATCCCAAATTTAGCTGATGATAATCTAATCGGCCTGACCACTGACCATATTTTCAACGGGGAATCCTAGAGTAAAGGCGTACTCTTTAAGAGCAGCTTCAATTTTTTGGTCAATTTTTGGGTCTCTGGCAAGTATCCACAGAAACTTACCTGAGGGGTCTCCTACAAGTGCGTATGTATAGTCCTTATCGACTTTGAGTACCCAATAGTCTCCCGCAAAAGGCCAAAAGAAACTCACCTTCAATTTTGAAGGTTCTGACGGGTCCGGAATCCATGCTCTGCCCTTTGCCTGTTTAATTCTACTTCTATCGGAGATTAGCCTCCCCTCGTTTATAACAATAACTTTACCATCTTCGGTAAGTTCATAGTTAGCAGTAATGTCTTCAAGACCCTCCTCAAATTTATTCGGAAGTCTTGAAATCTCATACCACTTGCCCATATATCTCTGAATTTCAAAATCGTCTGCAGAGTCAAGAGCCATGTATGCCGTAGAACATGATGATGCAAAAAGTAGTGCCAATGCCAGGTATATTAATCTCATAAATTTTAAGTTATGACCGTTGCCTTTAATTCAAATTTAGACATTTAAAACAAATAAGCCTAAAATAAGTTCTCTTATGTATCATTTGTTACAATTTTTCTGTTTGACCGAACATACCTTTGCATTCAAATCAAATAGTAATCCGGAAAAAATTTATAAATATGAAACGGACAGTAATTAAAATAGACGAGGATCTTTGCAACGGTTGTGGTAACTGTGTTGAAGGATGCCACGAAGGGGCTTTGCAACTTATTAACGGTAAGGCTGTAATGATAAGTGACCTCTATTGTGATGGTCTTGGTGCCTGCATCGGGGATTGCCCGGTTGGAGCAATTGAACTTATAGAGAAAGAGACAGAGCCTTATGACGAAGTTAAAGTTATGGAGAGAATTTCGCCCAAAGGAGAGAGAGTTGTTCTTGCACACTTGAAACACCTTAGAGATCACAATGAAATGGAGTGGTTTAATCAGGGTGTTGAATGGTGCAAAAAGAACGGGTTTGAGATTGATCTTTCAAAGATTACCCCTGTTTCAGAAAGTGGAATCTCTAATCGGGAAAACGCTTCTGCCAGTGATCACAGTCAAGGTCAAGGTCAAGGTCATGCTCACGGACATGCGCATTCACATTCACAAAGCAGTGACGGGGCAAAACCTGAGGGTTGCGGATGTCCGGGTGCAGCAGAGAGAGATTTCAGAAATGTAAAGGCCTCGGCATCTGTGCCGACTGGTAACTTCTCCGGAGTTTCTGAGCTTCAGCAGTGGCCTGTTCAGCTACATCTATTAAATCCGGCAGCAGGCTTTCTGCGGAATAGTGACCTTTTACTTGCCTCTGACTGCTCTGCCTTTTCACACGGCAATTTTCATGGCACATTTCTTAAAAACAAATCCTTGGCAATTGCATGTCCTAAACTGGATTCAAATACACAAAGCTATGTTGACAAGCTTACAATAATGATTGATGAGTCAAAAATCAACACTTTGACCATATTAAAAATGGAGGTTCCATGCTGCGGAGGTTTGCTTCAAATGGCTAAACATGCCAGGGAGAGGGCTTCCAGAAACATTCCGATAAAGTCTTTGACAATGTCGCTTCAGGGAGAGATCCTGAGTGAAGAGTGGGTATAGTATTTCTATTATTAAAAATAGCTGTGTCAGCCGGAAAACACTCCTACGGGGAGCCTAAGTTTTCCATAGCTGACACAGTTAAATGGTGAATTACAGGAAATGGTTGATTTCTGCTACAACTGTTTCTTGAAAATTAATCTGTCCAGAGAGTATTTGCCAGGACCAACAAGGAACAGATAAATGTAAATGCCCAGATAGATTAGCGCAAGCTCTTTAGTCTGGAACTTATCTGCTGCGTGAACAACAAAAAAAGCAACTCCCATTGTAAAAGCAAGAGGAATTACAGAAAGCCTGGTCAAAATACCTAAAATCAGGAAAATTGAAGCAAAAAACTCTGCTCCGATAGCCAGCATTAGCGATAGTTTTGATCCAATTCCAATCGGGTCAGGAAAACCACCCGAAAAAGCTTCAAAGTTTGACAGTTTACCCCATCCATGAGTAATCATAAGGATTCCGATAAAGATCCTGAGCAAAAGTATTGCCCCTGAGTTCTCCTCCTCCTTTAACGGTGCTCCGAAAAAAAGAAATTTTTTCATCATCCAGTTTTTAAATTTATCAGAATACAAGTTTATCAAGCGGATATGTCAGATTAATATCCACCGCTTCAATCTCTGACAATATCGCCGTGCCCTTTTCTGTTAGGGAGAAGTACATCTGCCTTTTATCCTCAACTCCCATATCCCTTTCGATAAATCCTTTTTCTTCTACCGATCGGATTACTTTTGAAGTATTGGAGCAGGTCAGGTTAATTTTTTTGGCTATCTCTCCTGAAGAGAGCTTCCCCTCTTTTAGAGAACAGATAACCATTCCTTCGTTAAGGCATATACTGTGCTCTTTCTGAAACTCTTGTTCGTACTCAGAAATTGAACGGCATATATCTCTTATAAGACACAACCTCTTCATATTAATTACTCTTTTTTAACAAAAATGACTCTATATATTTTTTGAGTTCTGCTTTTGGAACAGCTCCCTGTGCAACTTCGGGCATTCCTTCCATTGGAATAAACAGCAAAGTAGGAAGTGCTCTTATTCCAAATGCAGTCGCTATCTCTTTTTCGTTATCGGTATTCACCTTATAAATAACCAATTGTCCCTCATACTCCTTTGCAAGCTCCTCTAAAACCGGTGCAAGCTTTTTGCAGTATGTACACCAATCGGCATAAAAATCAATAATTGCAGGTTTGTCTCCAAGGTACTTCCATCCATCAGGATTTGCTTTAAAATCGGTCACTTTTTTTAGAAATTGATCCTGATTAAGAGTAACAGTATATTTTTTTTCTGTACCATCTTTTCCGGCAGTCTTATTTTCGCCTGATCTCGCTCCACATGCAGTGACTGCAGCAAGAATAAATAATATTGGCAGTATTCTCTTGATAAATTTCATTTTTTGCTAGTTTTTTAAGATTATCTTTACAAAAGTATATAATATTTCTAAACAAACAAATTTCCTAAGGAAATAATTTTGAAAATTACAGAATATTCATTTCCTTTGCACCCTTCTTGTTAATTCCGAATTCATATAAAACTATATAAAAAAAAATAACAGTAATGAAGTACATAATCGTAGGAGGCGTTGCGGGAGGAGCAACAGTAGCTGCCAGACTCAGGAGAAATGACGAAAATGCAGAGATAATACTTTTTGAAAGGGGCGAATATGTCTCCTATGCAAACTGTGGTCTGCCCTACTACATAGGTGAGGTCATCAATAACAGAGATAACCTTTTTGTACAGACAGTAGAAGGGTTCAAAGGACGTTACAATATTGACATAAGAATCCGGTCGGAGGTTGAAAAGGTAGATGCCGCGGGCAAATCTGTTGAGATATTTGATATCGAAAGCGGTCGCAGGTATTATGAGACCTATGATAAATTAATTTTGTCTCCCGGAGCAGAGCCTCTTAAGCCAAAGATTGAAGGAATAGAGAGTTCCAGGATATTCACTTTGAGAAACGTGCCTGACACTGATAAAATCAAACGCTTTCTTACTGTTAAAAAGGTTGAAAAAGCAGTTATCGTAGGTGGTGGGTTTATTGGTCTTGAAATGGCAGAAAACCTGCACGAGTGGGGTATAAAGATAGATCTTGTAGAGATGGCACCACAGGTTATGGCTCACCTCGATTTCTCAATGGCCTCAATTATCAATTCAGAATTGACCACAAAAGGTGTTAATCTGCACCTTAATGATGCTGTAAAAAGATTCGAAGAGAACCCTGCAGCAATAACAGTAGAGCTTTCAAGCGGGAAAAAACTTGATGCAGATATGGTTATCTGGAGTATTGGAGTAAAACCTGAGGTTAAGCTTGCAAAAAGTGCGGGAATTGAGATTGGATTGAGCGGAGGAATTAAGGTAAATGAATATATGCAAACCTCCAATGAGCATATTTATGCACTTGGAGACGCAACCGAAGTAATACACACCGTTACAGGCAAACCTGCTCTGATTCCACTTGCAGGGCCTGCTAACAAACAGGGAAGAATTGTTGCTGACAATATTGTTTACGGCAACACCTCAAAATACGAAGGAACAATAGGTACCGGTATAGCAAAAGTGTTTGACCTTACTGTTGCATCAACAGGTGCAAACGGTAAACTTCTTAACAGTGCAGGGATTAAATATATTTCATCTTTCACACACTCATCTTCACACGCTGGTTACTACCCAAATGCATTGCCAATCTCGATTAAGATTTTGTTTGCACCCGAAGATGGCAGGCTGCTTGGTGCACAGGTAGTCGGATTTGATGGCGTTGACAAAAGAATAGAGATGTTTGCCCAGGTAATTAAGTCTAAAGGTACTATTTACGACCTGATGAATATTGAGCATGCCTACGCACCTCCATTCTCATCTGCAAAAGATCCGGTTAACATGGCAGGTTTTGTTGCAGACAATATATTGAAAGGCAGAGTGAAAATCGTATCATGGAGAAAGGCCGAAAAGTCAGATCCTGCAAACGATTTTCTGCTTGATGTAAGAACAAAAGATGAGTATTCACTGGGAGCAATTGATAACTCTGTTAATATTCCGTTGGACGAGCTAAGGGGCAGGCTTTCAGAGATACCAACCGATAAAAGAGTTATTGTTTATTGTGCTGTTGGTCTCAGAGGGTATGTTGCAAGTCGTATTCTTTATCAGAATGGTTTTGAAAATGTATTTAACCTCTCCGGGGGCTACAAAACATACTCTATTGCAACAGCAAGACAAAATGCTACTCAGTTTTTTGCCGGACAGATAACAGCTGATGATACACTGAGTGAGATTGACAAGGAGACATTTATTTCTGTAGATGCTACAGGATTGCAATGTCCCGGGCCAATCATGCAGCTCAAGAAGAGTTATGACACTCTCAATCTGGGAGAGAGGCTTGAGATTAGGGCAACAGATATGGCCTTTGGAAAAGATGTGGCATCTTGGTGTAAAATAACAGGAGCAAAGCTTATATCACTTGAAAGCAGAATGGGAGTTATTACTGCCAGAGTTGAAAAAGGTGAGGCGTCATCAAGCTGCAGAATTTCAGGTGGAGTTGTAGGTGACAATAAAACTATAGTCGTTTTTAGCGACGACCTTGACAAGGCTTTGGCTTCGTTTATCATTGCCAATGGCGCTGCGTCTATGGGCAAAAAAGTCACTATGTTCTTCACATTCTGGGGTTTGAACGTTATTAAAAGAAAACAGCCCATTAAGGTTAAAAAAGATTTGATGGGAAAAATGTTTGGAATGATGCTGCCAAAAAATGCCTCATCACTTAAACTTTCAAAGATGAACATGATGGGAATGGGTTCATTCATGATGAGATACATTATGAAAAAGAAGAATATTGATACTCTTGAATCTTTAATTGATCAGGCTCGTGAAGCAGGTGTCGAGTTTATTGCCTGCAAGATGAGTATGGATGTGATGGGTGTGCATGAGGAGGAGATTATGGAGGGTGTAAACTTTGCAGGTGTGGCAACATACCTTGAGAAGAGCGAAGAGGCCAATATGTCACTCTTTATATAAAACGGCTGTACTTTTCATATCTTTGCAACTTAAATATCTTTTAAGTTAATGGTAAAAATTTACTAAACATGGCAAAATTTTCTACGATAATTCTCAAATTGCTCGGTTGGAAAACAATGGAGCCTCCTGCTCCGGAGCCGAAATGTATTGTCCTGGGTGTACCCCACACCTCTAGTTGGGATTTTGTTATCTCATATCTCTACTATCACTCCGTAGGAGGCAAGGCAAGTGTCCTGGTTAAGAAGAGCCTGTTTTGGGGTCCGCTGGGTCCAATAGTAAGGGCAATGGGAGGAATTCCCGTAGACAGATCAAAGGGGGCCAGATTGACTCTTCAGGTTATCGAAGAGTTCAAAAAAAGGGATACTCTCCACCTTGCAATTGCTCCTGAAGGGACCAGAAAGCCAACTACTAACTGGAAAAGCGGGTTTCATACAATTGCCAAAGCTGCTGATGTGCCGGTTTATCTTGGATACTTCGACTGGAAGAGGAAAGAGGTTGGACGTGGTGAGAGATTTGAACTTACAGATGACCCGAAAGCCGACCTTAAAAGAATAAGGCAATGGTATAAAGATAAGGGCGTTGAAGGGAAACACCCGAAGATGTTTTTGACAGGAAATGACCTGCAATAATTTGGAATGATTATTGCACATAATTACACCGACTATATATAATACATAAAAATGAACTTTCCTCAATTTGGTACTTTAAGAGATTTATTTACTTATTGTACAACAACTTACAAGAACAATAGTGCATTCTCATATATAAACGGCCAATCTTACACTTACGAAGAATTTGGGGCCAAAACTTCAGAGGTATCAGATATGCTTGCGAGCTACGGAGTTAGTCCTGACGACAAGATTGCTATATTGAGTCAGAACATGCCTAACTGGCCGGTTGCATATTTTGCCACCACTGCCTTTGGCAGGGTATCAGTACCTTTACTGCCGGATTTCTCTGATTTTGAGATTAAAAACATCATAGAGCATGCCGAAGCTTCAGCCCTCTTTATTTCACAGAGGTTAATGTATAAAGTTGCCGAAGAGACTCTTAAAACTTTCAAGGTAGTTATTGACATTGACACTCTAACCCCAATCCGTGGATTAGTAACAGAACAAAAAGCTGAAATCAAAACCTCATCAGAGGAAGATCTTGCAGTAATAATATACACATCAGGAACAACAGGAAACTCTAAAGGAGTAATGCTAAGCCACGGTAATCTGTGCAAACATCTTTACTCTGCATGCATACTAAGACCCGGCTTTGAATGGGATGTATGGCTTTCGTTGCTTCCGCTTTCTCATACACTTGAAAGCAGTTTATGTATGCTGCTTCCAATGGCAACCGGTTCCAAGGTTTTCTATATTGAGAAGGCCCCTACCCCTACAATTCTGATGAATGCACTCAAGGAGTCACGCCCAACAACTATATTGAGCGTTCCTATGATAATTGAAAAGATATACAGGAACTCGGTATTACCAAAATTCAACGCCAGCCCTGTTACCAGAACACTTTACAAGACAACTTTTGGCAGAAAACTTTTAAACAAGGTTGCCGGGAAGAAGCTTATGAAGACATTTGGTGGAAATCTTCGTTTCTTTGGAATTGGAGGAGCAAAACTTGACCCTGAGGTTGAACGATTTTTGCATGAGGCAAAATTCCCTTACGCAATAGGTTATGGTCTCACAGAGACCTCTCCGCTGCTGGCAGGTGCTGTTGTAGGAAAGACAAAACTTCAGTCAACAGGCCCATCTGTCCATGGAGTAACGCTTAAAATCAATGACCCCAATCCTGAAACAGGAGAAGGTGAAATTGTTGCTAAAGGTCCAAATGTAATGATGGGATACTATAAAAACCCGGAGGCCACTGTCCAGGCATTTACAGAAGATGGCTGGTTCCGCACAAAAGATTTGGGAATATTTGACAAAGAGGGTCGCCTCTTTATCAAAGGTCGTCTCAATAATATGATTCTTGGTCCAAGCGGTGAGAACATTTATCCTGAGGAGATCGAATCAATAATCAACGGTCACTCAATGGTAGCCGAATCGCTGGTGACTCTTTACGATGGTAAACTTGTTGCTCTGGTTCATTTCAACCCTGATAAACTTAAATCTCTTATAGAGGCAAAGGACGAGGCAATAGCTGCCTATTACAAGACCAAAGATGAGTTAAAGCACTCATATGACGAGAAGAAAGAGGAGATAATCAAGGCCTACGAAGAGAAGAAAGAGGAGTTTTCAAAGACCAAAGATGATCTGATGCAATCATACGATGAGAAAAAAGAAGAGGTAATGAAAGCCTTTCATGAGAAGCTTGATCACCTCAAGAAAGAGGTCTACGACTATGTAAATGCCCGTGTAAACAAATTCTCAAAAATAAATGTAGTGGTTGATCACCCCGAGCAGTTTGAAAAGACAGCCACACACAAAATTAAACGCTACAAATACACAAACAAAACAAAATAATCTCCGCGCCAGTTTTGGACAACTACCTAGAATTAAGCGCTTTAAAAAAGAGACTTTCGTAAAATGTATAGAGTTTTACAAAAGTCTCTTTTTAAATTTTCTGTATTACAAACACATGTCCAAAACTGGCGCGGAGAATCATTTCATAAATGTAATATCAATTCGGCCGGTGTAGACGCCGTGGGCACCTGTCTGGTTTACAATTACTCCTTTGCCTGCTTTGTCTTTCACGATAACAGGCTCTTCGAGAAATGTGTGTGAGTGGCCTCCGATTATAATATCTACATTTTTGACGCTCTTGGCAAGATTAACATCTGCAGGCCTCTCTTTAGATCCTCCGTCAAATCCCAGATGGCTTAAGACAATTACAAGATCACAACCATCTTTTTTCTTTAGCTTTTTGGCCAATTTGTTAACTATTGGAGTCGGGTTCTTGTATTTAATGCCCTCTCTTGCCTTCTCTGAAACATATCCTCTGAGATCAAGCAATACTCCAATTATTCCAATTTTATAACCACCCTTATTGATAATTGTATATGGTTTAACAATCCCTTTTAACGGACTTGAAGAGAAGTCGTAATTTGCACAAAGTGTAACAAAGTCTGCCTCTTGTAGTCTCTTAGCCAGAACCTCCTGACCATCGTCAAATTCGTGGTTTCCAAGGCAAACGGCATCATACCCCATTGCATTATAGAGCATAATCTCCATCTTTCCACCAAAAAGGGTATAGTATGGAGTGCCCTGATTGTAGTCACCGGCATCCAGCACCAGGACATTTTGATGTCTCTCCTTTATACTCTGAATATAGTTGGCTCTTCTCTGAAAACCTCCGAAACCGGCATTCCTACCGCTTGATAATGGCTCAATATTGCTGTGGACATCATTTGTGTGCAGAATGACAAGGTCCTGCGCAAATGTAAATGCCGCTGCAGCAACAAAAAGGGCAACAAGGGCAATTTTACGTATTATATGTATGATTTTCATTTGTACAAGTTATTAATGTTTTTGGCAGTTTTTATTAATCAAAATATCTTAAGTTATTTTTGACATTAATCTTAGATTGTATTGATTAATAATGAATTATCCAGTTATAATTTTAAAGTATCTTGTATTCATTGAATTTACTTAGTGCTCTTTCTACTCCTCAATTTTTACTCTTTTGGTAATTGCCGAGGTGATTTTTTTCTTTTTGGCTGTCAGAGCTTCTATACTCTCAATAACAGCATCTCTTAGAAGCGCACCGGTCTGTTCAACTGCAGTCGCATCCTTGAGAGCAAGTAAGTTGTCGCCACCACTCATGAGAAAATCAATAGTGACAATACGGTAAGTTTTACTATCATCAATCTGCTGGCCGTCAATTAAAACATCTTTAAGTGCTCCTCCCTTGATCTCCAACTGAACATTATGAGAAAATGCCTCTACTCTGTTTCTTGCAAACGACTCAAAAAGAGTTCGTACCGAAACGCCTGACACATCAATTACAACTACGTAATTTTCAAACGGAAAGATAGAGAAGATGTCATATCTCCTTACGGGACCCTTTGGAAGGGAAGCTCTGAGACCACCAAAATTTGTAAGGGAGAAATCAACATGTCCCGAACTCTTTTCTCTTCCGTAATCCAGTAAAAGGTCAGCAGCAAAGTTTGAAAGCAGAGACTCAGGTCTTGAAGAGCGCATCTCAACCTCTGACTCCCCTATCACCTGCTGCATAATTATGTCCATTTCGGGTTTAAAAAATTCAATAATGCCTTTAACGACAGGCTCATTATTCCTGTCCCAAGTTGAATCCATAAGAACCCGGGTAGCTTTGTAACTGAAATTGAGCTCCTGAGACAAAATAGTAACAGGCAGCAGAAATATCAGAGCTACCAAAGAGTATATATATCTTTTCATTTTTTTCTTAAAAATAATCAAATAATTAATATTTGAGCCATTTTATAAGGTCTTTCCAGTTAGCTTTTTTACCGTACATCAAAATTCCAACCCTGTAAATTTTTGCAGAGACAAAGGTCATGAATATAAATGTCCCTATAAGCAGAGCAAGCGATAGTGCAAGTTCCCAGGCCGGTACGCCAAAAGGAACCCTTGCCATCATAACCATAGGTGAGGTAAAAGGTATCATCGAACCCCAGAAAGAGAGTGAGCTGTCGGGATACTGGAAAGTATGAATCATTATAAAGAGACCAATTATAAGTGGTAGCGTCACAGGCAGTATCAACTGCTGTGTGTCTGCCTCGTTATCAACTGCTGAGCCTACTGCTGAGAAGAGTGCTGCGTAGAGCAGGTATCCCAAAAGGAAGTAGAGGATAAAGGCGGTAAGTATTCTGGCTATCGGTACATTTGCAAGCGAAGCCATTATATTATCTATTGGGGTGGATTCTGCTGTAAGTGGCATTATTGCGTCAGTTGCACTCTGCCCGGCAGCCATCTGCTGTACAAGTTCATTGCTCTCAGCAAGTTTATCGGCTCCCATTATAGCCTGTGCTCCAAAAATTATCCCTCCTGTAAGTACTATCCAAATCAGAAACTGAAGCAGTGCTACCGAACCAACTCCAAGTATTTTACCAAGCATCAATTCAAAAGGCTTAACTGACGATACGATAACCTCCACAATTCTGGTTGTCTTCTCCTCTATAACACCCCGCATAACCATTGAGCCGAACATAAAGATGAACATATAGATCATAAAGCTCAGGATATAGGCTATACCCATGTACAGTTCAACCATTCCCTCCTTCTCCTCTCCGGAATCAGACAAGGTGAAAGTCTTTACAGAAACATCTGTACGAATGTCTTTTAGGATATTGTCCAGATTATCTATGTTGTACCTTTCAAGTTTACTCTTCTCCATTGCCTTCTGGACATTTCTCTCAATCTGTTTTTTTGTATCAATATTCATCTGCTTTGTAGAGATGGTAGAAACAGATACGTTAAACATTGAGTCCGGAGCTGAAATTTCTACAGCCGCATATAGGTCATCAGGGAAATCTTTTTTAATTGATTCTATATCAGCATTTTTATCAAAGGAATAGGTGTACTCTTCGGTGTTTTCGAAAAAGGGCTGACAAAGTTCCGATCTGTCAACAACAAGAATTTGTTGCCCCTTATTCCCTGAAGATAAGGTCATTATGAGCGATGGCATCACAATTAGAGCGGCAAATAAAAGAGGAGTAAGAATTGTCATTATGATGAATGACCTCTTTTTAACACGTATCAGAAATTCACGTGATATAATCAGAAAAAGTTTATTTGTTTTCATATTCTATTCCCTCCTTTAGCTAACCAGTTTAATAAAAATATCATTCATCCTTGGAATCAGTTCTCTGTACGAGAGTATGTCAACTTCTGAAACAAGGCTTCTTAAAATCTCTGAAGAACAAGCATCTTTTTTAACCTCAAGTATTGCTCGGTAGCCTCTTTTGGTCTCCTCCTGATTTACAAGTGAGATAAGATCGCTCCCGGCAAAAGCATACGGGGCTGATGATCTGTAAATAACCTCAACTTCGTTTTTCCCGTGGTCTCGTCTTATCTGGTCAAGCTCTCCGGTGATTATCAGTTTTGCTTTATTAATCAGTGCAATATTGTCACAAAGTTCTTCTACAGATTCCATATTGTGTGTAGAGAGAATAACCGAAGTTCCGGCATCTTTCATTTGAAGTATCTCATTTCTAACAAGCTGTACATTAACAGGGTCAAAACCGCTGAATGGCTCATCAAGAATAAGTAACGAAGGTTTGTGAAGAATGGTGCAGATAAACTGCACCTTTTGGGCCATACCCTTTGAAAGTTCCTCAACCTTTTTGTTCCACCAGGCCTGAATTCCGAATTTTATGAACCAATGCTTTAGCTCCCTGGTTGCCTCCTCTTTGCTCAAACCTTTCAGACGGGCAAGGTATAATGCCTGATCTCCAACCTTCATCTTCTTATATAACCCTCGCTCCTCCGGAAGGTATCCTATGTATGAGATATCATCTCTTTGAAGTTTTACTCCATTAAACAGCACCTCTCCGGAATCGGGGAGTGTAATCTGGTTCATGATTCTGATAAGAGTAGTCTTACCGGCACCGTTCGGTCCAAGAAGTCCGAAAATCTTTCCTTTTGGAACAGAGATACTTACATTGTCAAGAGCTGTAAAATCATTAAACTTCTTGACAACATTTTGGCAGGTGATTATGTCCATATTATTCTTTGGTTTTGAAAAAGTGTAACAAATATACGATTCTACACCATTTATCTGAAATATATGCGAAGAATATTATACAACTCTCTCTTAATAATGTTCTTCGTCAGGAGGTCTGTTATTGAAATTTTCTGCCCCTCATTTCTTTCGGCATATCTTATTATTGCACGTGCAATGTAAGAGCCTATGTAAGGATTTGAAGAAAGTTGAGAGTATGTGGCTGTTGCCAGATCACGTTTTTCAACCATTGTAGTGTCTACAAAAACATTCCCGGAAAACATCATATATCTTTCAGAGTCAATGCCTCTAATTTCAGTTAATTGACCGGGATGAACGAATCCCCCCAGCCTTTCACGGTATCTTAGAATCTTTGATGCGTAGTATGGTCCAATTCCCTTAAGTTTTGTAAGATCTGCTGAATCTGCACCATTCAACTCCAATAGAAATTCCTCTTCTCTCCATTCTCTCCCAACATTTTGATATACTCCAGCTGTTGCAAAATTTGTCTCAGATTGATTATAATTGTTCGCCGATTGGTCAAAATTATTATCTGGTGGCTTAAAACTGTTCCCGGATTGTTTAAAATCATTTCCAGACTGATTTGAATTATACACAGAGTGCTTGATATTGTCCTCTGATTGCTTAATTACAATGTAGTCCTGTACCGTTGAATAGAGTTGGTCGCTTACTGAGTAAATTTTTCTAAAATCCTCTTTATCTCTGAATTTTCCCCCTCTGTATCTGTAATTTAATACAACTGATGCCTGTTTTTCTGTCATTCCCAAACGGATAAGCTCATCTTTTAAAACGGTATTGGGGTCAAAGAAAAAAAGCTCGGCAACCTGCTCTTTTGCAGATGATCTGCTGTTGGTTATTCTGTCTCCGCTCGTTTTGTTCTGACCCGATTGGTTTTGACTTGATTGGTTTTGACTTGATTGGTCAATACCTGACCTGTTATTAACTGCCCGGTTGTTACCTGCCCAGCTATGGGTTTGGTTTTTTAATGACTTCTCCGGGTTGTTTTGAGTACCCGGCTCCTTATTTACAGATGACGCGACAGACTCTTTGGTTGCTCCTGAAGGTCTGAACAGAAAAACTATTGTCTGTAAAAATAAAACAGTAAAAATGAGTATCAGGACTCCCGATAACTCCTTTGATGCAATTCTCTTCTTCATCTCTCCTCCTCCTCTTTTGCATTTTTAATTAGAATATGTGTAAAAATCGCTACTCCTCCTGCTGCCTTGACTCTTTCCTTTTTGCAGAGACCACAATTACAATTTCTCCCTTGGGCTCATTTGCAGAGTACCAGTTGGCAAGCTCCAACAGTGTCCCCCTTTTGTTCTCTTCGTGAAATTTTGATATCTCTCTTGAAACTGCAGCCTCTCTCTCTTGTCCAAGAAATTCGGCCAGTTGAGTAAGAGTCTTTACCAGACGGTATGGTGATTCGTAAAAAATCATTGTTCTTGATTCAGCTGCCAACTCTTTGAGCCGAGTCTGACGACCCTTTTTCATTGGCAGAAACCCTTCAAAACAGAATCTGTCTGCCGGATAGCCCGAATTTACCAATGCAGGAACAAACGCTGTTGCACCGGGCAGAGTTTCAACCTCAATTCCCTTCTCAAGGCACTCTCGGACAAGCAAAAAACCGGGATCAGAAATTCCAGGTGTTCCTGCATCACTTATCAGTGCGATATTCATCCCTGAAAGTATCTTCTCTGTAATTTTCTCTACGCTCTTGTGCTCATTGTATTTATGGTGAGATTCCATATGAACGCCAATCTCATACCTTTTCATAAGGGTGCTGCTGGTTCGTGTATCCTCAGCAAGAATAAGGTCAGCCTCTTTGAGAATCCTGATAGCCCTGAGAGTGATATCTTCGAGATTACCAATTGGTGTTGGTACTATGAAGAGTTTAGCCATTGTACCTCCTCCTCAGGAGCATATAAAAACGATAAACTGCATTTGACTCTTCGTCCCAGTGAGTAAAGGCATTTCTGGTATATTCAAGTGCCTCTTTCATTGAGGTCATCTCATTAAGTCTTTGAAGACTCAGGCGATATTGATCTTCATCACCTTTAAAGAGTTCTCTGATAAAAAAGAGTTTATCGTTTAGTGTAACTGCGTAGTGAATATCTTCAACCTTTGGTCCGGGTATGTCTCTCATCCATTCGGGAACGACAGATTTTGCAGTATCGTTAACTGGTTTGAAATCTTCTGTGAAGTCAAACTCCAGCTCTCCGTCATCTGAATCATCGGTTAAAGTATCATCTGTTTCAATAACAAACTGCTCTTTGCCTGCAGGCTTAATTGTCAACTCATCCTGCGGTTCTGTTTTATCAATTGACACAAGAACTTCAACCGGATCAACCGAATCAATCGGGTCAATCGGGTCAATCTGACTCACAACATGCTTCGTCTCAAGCGTCGGAGTTATACTAAAATTTGCCTCATTCTCTTTTAATTCCGAGATAAGTTGCTTATAGTAAAGCCTCTCCTGCTCTGTTTTTAAAGTAAATAACTTCTCTCTTATTAACGAAGTTGTTATAAAAAGCTCCTCCCATTTGAGAGGAGATACCAGTTCTGTTTCTCCTAAAGAGTCAATATCTTTAACGAACTGGTCAATTATAATCTTAATTTCTGAAATTTTATTGGGGTTAAGCATCTCAACTTTTTTATCTTTGCATCACATACAAAAGTAATCAAAATGTTTCTGGAAAATGCAAAAAAAGCCGGATGGATCGAGGTCATATGCGGCTCTATGTTCTCAGGCAAGACAGAGGAGCTTATAAGGAGGCTGAAGAGGGCTAAATTTGCCAACCTCAGGGTCGAGATTTTCAAACCGATGATTGATGTGCGCTATTCTCTTGAAGAGGTGGTATCGCATGACTCAAACAGCATAAGATCTACCCCTGTTGACTCTTCTGCAAGTATTCTCCTTTATGCCTCTGATGTTGATGTTGTTGCTATTGATGAGGCCCAGTTCTTTGATCCCGGAATTATTGATGTATGCCAGAAACTTGCCGCTTCGGGAGTAAGAGTGATTGTTGCCGGTCTGGATATGGACTATCTGGGTAAACCATTTGGCCCAATGCCCTCTTTGATGGCTGTTGCCGAGTATGTAACAAAGGTTCACGCAATTTGCGTAAGGTGCGGAAACCTTGCTCACCATTCACACAGGCTTACAAAAAGCGACAAATTGGTTGTTCTCGGTGAAAAAGAGAGCTACGAACCAATTTGCCGCCATTGTTTTAATGCCCTTACCGGGCAGCATTCACAGGAGGGTTAACCCTTGCTTTTACTGCTTTGGGTTTACTGCTGCTTTTCCGCTGATTATTACATTTCCTTCAGGATTATGAGCTCTGTAGCTAATTGCAACTGTTTTGTCCTCATTGTAAACCAGGTCACCGGTCATATCCATAATACTGTTTGCTGTGTATGTTCCGGTAAATTTAACAAGAGAATCAGTCACCTCGGCAATACCTCCGAATTTGAATGTAATAGACTCATTAATTGTAATAAGAGCTGTAAAAGTTGAATCTGCAAGATATTCAAAATCAATTGGGGCAGATATCTCCTGAATAACTGTGTTACCGGTTGAATCAGTAATTGTAATTTCGATGTTGTTGGTTCCTGTCCAGTTTCCAACCAGTTTTTCTGATACTGATGCCTCTTTTTTACCGCATGACACAACTGTAGCGGCAAGTGCTAAAAACGCGAATAATGATTTGAATTTCATTTTGTTATATTTTAAAAATTGTCTCATTTCAGGCTGCTAATGTATAAAGTTTTTCAATATTAAAAACAAATTTTTAAACAATTTATAACTTTACACGGTAAAATTTTCACAATGAGACATGCCCAGCTTAAAATCAGCAGATCAAAACTTCTACACAACTACAATTTTTTCCGCTCAAAATTAAATCCTCAAACAAAACTATTGGTACTTGTAAAGGCCAATGGATATGGTGCAGGAGACACAGAGATAGCAAAGCTTTGTGAAGGTTTTGGAGCAGACTATTTTGGAGTGGCTCACCCCATTGAGGGAATAAAACTCAAAATAGGCGGTATTAAAAAGCCGATAATTGTTCTAACCCCTGGATTTGGCTATTTTGGAGAGATAATTGACCATTCGCTGGAACCTAGTCTAATCAACAAAGAGTCTGCCCTTGAGATGGCAGATGAGCTCAAAAAGAGAGGCATTAACAGCTATCCTGTGCATATTAAGCTGGATACCGGTATGCAGAGGGTGGGATTTGAAAAAGAGTCTCTGAATTCACTTATAGACATTTTAAAAAAGAATCCTCAGCTGAGGGTTAAATCGGTGTTTTCTCATCTTGCTGCTGCAGATGAATCGAAGCACGATGATTTTACACGCACCCAAATTCAGAAATTCAACGAAATGTCTCAGGAGATAATCTCGAATATATCATATCCTGTTATGAGGCACATTCTTAATTCATCTGGAATTGAGCGCTTTACTGAAGCACAAATGGATATGGTACGACTCGGCATAGGAATTTACGGTACAAGTTATGTTGATCAAAGCAAATTAAAACCTGCTGCCACTTTTGCCGCTCCGGTAATACAGGTTAAACAGGTTTCTGAGGGTACCGTTGGGTATGGAAGACACGGTATTGTTGGAGAAAATGGAAAAACCATTGCTACTATACCGGTTGGCTATGCAGATGGAGTAAACCGTCACCTCGGAAGGGGGGCCGTAAGTTTTATGGTTAACGGGAAACTGGCACCAACCATCGGAAACATATGCATGGATACTCTAATGATTGATGTAACCGGGATAGATGTTAAACCTGGAGATGAGGTTACTCTATTTGGAGATAACCCTCATCCAAGCGTCATTGCAACAGCTCTAAAAACCATTACATACGAGGTATTTACCTCAATTTCTTCAAGGGTTGAGAGAGTTATTACAGATTAATTGACAACTATCGCAATCAGTGCATAAGCTTGAATATCAGCTCTGAGAGAAGTTCGCCATCTTCTGCCTCACCCCTTTGCGAACTTTTGCTCTTTGAGTCATATTTTCTAATGAGGGATATTGCCTCCATACATTTAATAAGGGGATAATTTCTCAATGCTGTATCATATTCCGGCATAAAATATGGGTTTATACCAAGGTAGGAGGCAAGCTCTCCTTTTGCAGGTTTTGACCCGCCACTGCAGGAGGCATGATATTTCAGAATTCTGCCAAAGTGCATAAAAAGTGCAGACATTGTCAACACCAATGGAT
This sequence comes from Rikenellaceae bacterium, assembly GCA_003542575.1. Taxonomy (GTDB): domain Bacteria; phylum Bacteroidota; class Bacteroidia; order Bacteroidales; family UBA932; genus Bact-08. The sequence continues at coordinate 131,715 of DPKJ01000012.1, forward strand.
ATTGTCTTGGAGAGGCACCAAAGTGTTTAACTATCTTATAAGCTTTTGCCGAATCTCTAAACGAAATTGCCTTTGTAAGTTCAAAAACATTGTACTCTCTGCTTATCCCTATGTTCTCCTCAACATGAGTACTCTCTACCTTTTTCTCCCCCTGTGGCAGATTTGTTATAAGTTTATCCAACTCCAGAACCAGCTTTCTCAGCTCTGTACCACAGTGATCAGCCATTAACATTCCTGCTTCAGGAGAGATTGAAAAGCCTTTTATTTTAAGATATCTCTCAATCCATGGATAAACCATGTCGTCGTACAGCGGATATGATTCAAAGACCATTCCATTTGCAACTGCTGTCTTGTACAGAGATGTTCTTTTATCCAGCGATTTGTTGGTGAATGACAGAACAAGAAGTGTCGTAGGCATTGGTGACTTAAAATAGTGCTCAAGATCGTCGGGCTTACCCATCATTTGAGCCTCTTTCACAATAACAACCTGTCTTGAAGCCAGCATAGGAAACCGCCTTGCAGCCTCAACAACTTTGGCCGCTGTTACATCAGATCCGTAAAGTATAAGCTGATTAAAACCCTTCTCTTCTTCAGTAAGTGCCCTTGATGCAATCTCAGAGGTTATAATATCTGAATAATAGGGCTCCTCACCCATTAAAACATAAAAGGGCTCGAAGATTCCGGACCTTATTTTTTCCAGAATAACTTCGAAATTTTTTACGCTGCTTTCAATCTCTTTTTTTCCCATAGTTTATCAACGGCTAAATTATGCAAAAAGGGTAAACAGAGCAAATTTTATATCTTTGCCGGGTAATTGGGTAACAATGAAGGATACCATATTTGATCCGGTCAGAAAAAAGAGGGTTGCACTTACTCCTGAGGAGGGGGTAAGACAGCAGTTAATAACACTTTTATCCGGTCATTACGGCTATCCTCTCCATATGATGAGTTGTGAATACTCTGTTACCATTAACAAACTGAAGTACAGGGGAGATTTGGTAGTTTTTAACAATCAGGCAAAACCCATTTTACTGGCAGAGTGTAAGGCGCCATACGTGCCTGTAAGGCGTGATACTTTTGAGCAAATACTCAGATATAACATGTCCCTTAAAGTTGACTATCTGCTTGTAACAAATGGCGTTGACACTTTTTTCGCGAAATTTAACCACATAGAATCCCGGTACATTTACCTTGACAAGATACCACAGTATAATGAGCTTCTTAAATAAGAAAATTTTTAAAATCACATCCGAACAGGCAAAAGAGTTAGGAGTCAGGGCATATGTCATTGGCGGCTATGTGAGAGACACTCTCCTGAAAAGAAAGAGCAAAGATATTGACATAGTTGTCGAAGGCAGCGGAATTGAACTTGCTCAGGCAGTAGCCGGGAAATTAGGAGTGAATGTCACTGTTTTCAAAAACTTTGGAACAGCCATGATTAAGTGGAGGGATATGGAGATAGAGTTTGTGGGTGCCAGAAAGGAGTCGTACCGCTCAAATTCAAGGAATCCAATAGTTGAAAACGGGTCAATTGAAGATGATCAGCTAAGAAGAGATTTTACAATTAATGCTTTGGCATTCAGCCTTCAGGAGGAGGACTTCGGAGCTCTTTCCGACCCTTTTGACGGAGTTGGCGATCTTGAAAGGAAACTCATAAGAACACCACTCGATCCTGACACCACATACAGCGATGACCCATTAAGAATGCTTAGAGCCATTCGGTTTGCTACTCAGCTCTCATTTACAATCGTTCCGGATTCTATTGAATCCATAAAGAGAAACAGAGAGAGAATCAATATCCTTTCTCACGAAAGAGTTACAGATGAGCTCAACAAAATATTACTCTCACCAAAGCCCTCAGTAGGACTTTACCTCATGGACTCCACAGGACTTCTGGAATTAATTCTACCACAGGTGGTTAACCTTAAAGGAGTTGAGACACTTGATGGAAAAGGTCATAAAGATAATTTCTCCCACACCCTTCAGGTTCTAGACAATCTGGCTCATACCAGCGATGATTTATGGCTTAGATGGGCGGCACTTTTACATGATATTGCAAAACCAGTCACCAAAAAATATGAACCCGGTATAGGTTGGACCTTCCACGGGCATGACCATATTGGTGCAAAAATGGTAGCAAAGATATTCAAGCAGCTAAAGATGCCGCTTAATGAAAAGATGAAGTTTGTTCAAAAGATGGTAGCTCTGCATCTGCGCCCAATTGCCCTTGTTCAGGATGAGGTTGGAGACTCTGCAGTAAGGAGGCTTCTGTTTGATGCCGGAGATGACATTGATAATCTTATGAAGCTGTGTGAAGCTGACATTACTTCAAAAAACGAGGGTACTGTCAAAAAACACAAAAGCAATTTTAAATCCGTACGTGAAAAGTTAATAGAGGTAGAGGCCAAAGATGCTGTCCGAAACTTTGTAAATCCAATCACAGGGGAGATTATTATGGAGAGTTACGGGATTCCTCCGGGAAGAGAGGTCGGGTTAATAAAGGAGTTCATCAAAAACGCAATTCTCGACGGTGTTATTGGAAACGATCTGCAGGAGGCTATGCAGTTAATGGAAAAAAAGGCCACAGAACTGGGCCTTTTTAAAAAACATTAACTTAACCTAACTTAGAAATGATCTCCTCAAATTAATAGGCTGTATTTTGAGGATCAAAGTTACTCCACTTGGCTGTCCAGTTGTCTGCTGCAGCATCACTTCTGAAAGCCCCAATAAATGTAACATTGTTGAAAAATGAGTCTGATACTTTTGTATCGGTGAACAATCCTGTTTTATTAAGTACAGGACTGCCTGCCAATGGTGCCCAGTTTGCTCCGGCTGCCAAAGAATTTGGTTGCTTGAGCATAACAGCACTCAACGCTGTAAGAAGTTGATTGTTGTTTGCAGCCTGCTTAAAGAATGTTGACGAGAATGATTCAGGTGCACTTTTAATAAATACTGTGGCATCTGTCGAGAGTGAATCTTTGTATGAACCGTCTTTATCGGATCCAAGAATTGTCATGGCAGCGAAAATATTGTTTTTAAGCCTTACATTACCCGCTGTAGCTGCCTCCTGAGTTTGAGAACCCTTGTCGTTACAAATTGCAATACCTACAGGGAATCCTACTGCTACAGAGTTATACAGACTAAGATTTGAGCCTCTTCTTATTTGAATTGCTGCCTGATGCTGACCTAGTTTAGATCCGTTATTTGGATTGTAGACACCACCGTCAATATAGGCAGATGTGTTTACAAAGGCCGGATCCTGACCAATAGGGCCTATAATTGTAATGTTTGAAAAAACGGGAGAGGTAACAGGCTGTTGATTAGGGGCATCAGCGTTATTATCCGATTCAAATCCATTTGACCTTGAAACGTCGGCAATTTTTGGATTTTTAACAATCAGTCCAAACTGAATTTTGCCTGTAAAGCCGGCATCAGTATCAAAATCGTCATCCCATGCATGGTAAGAGATCAGGTATTTTGAATTTACAGAACCACCAAACCACTCAAAGGCATCATCATTTGAATATGAGACCTGCACATACTCTATTTTTGTACCACTGCCTACTGAGCCCATTGTTAGACCATTAATCTCCTGGTCTGTTTTAAACGGGTAACCTGCAAACTCAATTCTCACATAAGAGAGTACTCCTGAGTTATCATTATCATTATTTCCACCATGTTTCGATCTTGGGCCACCTTCGATAATCATCTCGGTTTTATTATTCCTTGCTTTACCGCAAATAACCACACCACCCCAGTCTCCCGGTTTTCTTGAGCCAGCCGGCTGATTGGATGTAAATACAATAGGTTCGTCAGCTGTTCCCTGGGCAAATATTTTACCTCCAGTCTCAACTATAAGTGCAGCTTTTGTCTCCTTGTCTCCTCGGATAATTGTACCCGGTTCAATAGTGAGGGATGCACCATCGGTAATATAGATCCATCCTTTTAAAACATATTTTCCCTTTTTGAGAATATGGTTTCCCTTGATCTCAAACTCCTGAGATCCGTTCCCAATAACATTACCTTCGAATATAATCTGCTCCTGCTCTGATGGATCAGGCTTAGGGTCATCTTTTTGACATGAAAGTGCGGTGGTCAGTGTTACTGCAAGAGCAGTAATGAACATGAGTAATTTTTTGGTTTTCATATTGATTTATTTTGTTGATTGGTTATTAAAATTTAATCTGGAGAGCAAGGGTATATGAGGCTCCGGGTCTGAAGCTTTTTGATACCTGATTTCTCTCCTGCATATTTCCGGAATTATCTAAGTATTTAGGATACTGTTCAAATACAATTTTCTGATTTAGAATATCTTTTGCTCCAAATTTTATCTCCATACTTTTCCCGATTCTTTTTGCAACAGTTATATCTATAATGTCTCTTGAGAGCTCATATGTGTCCGGCACATCGTTATTAACAGAGGCTCCCGAACCTGTATCCGCTCTACCGATACCTACAATCCTCTTTCCTATTCTGTTGTAAAGAATTGCTGCACTTATGCCCGATTTGTCATTGTCATAGAAAAGCGATGTGTTTATTATATAGGGTGATTGCCCCTGCATGGCTCTGTCTCTTTCAAGAGAACGCTCACTATCAAATTTAACCTTGCTAAAGATATAGGCAGCATTAAGTCCTGCACTAAAATTTTTAAGGCCCATAAATGCCAGAGATCTCTTTATATCAGCCTCAAAGCCCCAGTTATTGGCCTCTTTTGCATTTTCGAATGTATATGTATATGAACCACCGGCATCCAGATAGGTCCACTCGATAGGGTTTTTGAATTTTTTATAGAATAGAGCGAGTGTTACATATTCGCTGTTTGAAGGGTAACGCTCATATCTGATGTCTACATTATGAATAGTAGCCTGTTTGAGGTTGGGATTACCCTTAACGTCCGAAAACAGGGTGAAATCGTAATAAACCGATGACGAAAGCTCTCTAAACTCTTGTCTGTTAACCGATTTTCCATAAGCAACTCTAAAGAGCTCTTTCTTATTAATATTATATGATGCATTAACAGAGGGAAAGAGATCAAAAAAGTCATAACTCTTTTTTACTGTTGAAAATTCATAAATCTTATCATAGCTTGTAAGAACAATGCTTCCCGCTTCGGCTCTCAATCCAAGTAATAAAGTAATTTTATCTTTAACGGCCTTCATCGATAGGTAGCCGGCTCCGTTGTAATTTTCTCCTTTATAGCTGTTTCTGTTATCAGTGTCTTCATAAATATAGAGTTTGTCAGCAGAGTAGTTTTCAGGACGAAGAATCTCATTTACCACATTACCGTAAACAAAGTTCTCCGGAACTCCATATCTGTTATACCTGTATAAAAACTGCCTGTTAGTATAGTTTCTGTTTTTATACTCTCCATATACTCCGGCTTTAATTTCTATTGGAATAACTCCACCTCTGTTAACCGGCATTTTTAAATTCACAGCTGGTGAAACAATATGCTCATTAAGTTTTACAAAATCCCTGGTAATCTCATTTTGATCTATAGCCATCTTCCCATAATAATCATCTCCAAAAATGAGATTCTCCTCTCTGTTAATAATTTTTCTGTCAGGCTGATCCATTCCGGCATAGGAGTAAGATACGTTCCAGTCAATATCACCTCTTCCGGCATTGTGACTCCCTGCAATCTGACCTGTGTAGGTTGTCCGGTTTGTATATAGATACTCCTGTTTCTGCTGATTATATCTTGCACTTACATTTTGCCACCCCTCTCTCTCGGTATATCTGCTTTTTCCGAGAATGTTTAAGATATTTCTGAACTCTAATTTATTCGAACCTTTTAGAAAAGAGAGATTTACCATTGCTCCTAACCTGGTATCTACTGAATACTGGTTGTCTTTATAATTATATATAAATTCCGGATTATCCGAGACTATATTATATACTCCAAATCTGGCATTTAGCATATCAATATAGCTCTGTGAACTTCTTGTGTAGTTCACAGCTGCAATAAGGCCTGTTTTTGTCCCGTTTTTCAATTGCCCTGCACCGTTGAACATCATAGAAAACCTTTGGTCGGGTAAAGCACTACCCTTTACAACTCCCCACTCCTCTCTGAAACCGTTTCTGGTAATCTCTGTTACCTGAGTTGAGTTATTGTTATCCATTCGTTCAGGAACAATAGATTTAAGCCCCCTCTCTCTGCCACTTAGTCCAAAATAGTCTGCTGTAGTTGATTTGGTTCTCAACTGATCATTAAAATGTGTAACAGTGTTAATACCCGTTCCATATGATATACTAAATTCGTTTTTGTCAGGCATACTGCCTGTTGTTATTTTTACAAATCCTCCTGAAAAGTCAGATGGAATTTCAGCAGACTGAGATTTTACAATCATTATGCTTTCCAGTTGAGAAGATGGGAGCATATCAAACGAAAATGATCTGGAATCTGCCTCAGTACTGGGTACAGAAGAGTTATTTATCCAAACATTATTGTACCTGCTGGGCAAGCCCCTGATAATAATATATCGGTCTCCAATTACCGATACTCCGGGAATTCTTCTAACAACCTCAGCTGCATTTCTGTCCTGTGATTTACTGATCTCTCTTCCCGACATCCCGCTCATTACCACATTTGATGTTCTGGCAGCCATAATAACCGCAATTTCGGAGTTCATTCTCCTGACAGAGGTCACGGTAATTTCGTTTAGTAAGTTTGCCGACACCTCCAGGGCCACATCAAAAAGATTTTTACCGGAGAGAATATCAAGATCTTCAACAACAATGGTTTGATAACTAATTCCCCCAACTTCGGCACGATGTCTCCCTGAAGGCAGGTTATCTACCTTATATATCCCATCAAGATCGGTAGTTGCCCCCTTCTTTAATTCCGGGAAAAAAATTGTTGCCCCAATAACGGGCTCTCCTGTTGCCTTGTCAATAATGGTACCTTCAAGAACTGAATTTGACTGCGCAATAAGGGTATTGAGATTTAAGAAAAAAACTGCTACTGATATTACAGTAATCTTTAATGATAATTTCACCACAATAATTATTTATATTTACGATGACAAAAGTATCTACCCAATGTTACGACAGTAATACAAAAAGATTAAGATATTTTTACGAAAAAGCCCTCTTTGTTAACAGATTGTTACAATAACTTACCTTTGTAATATGGAAAAGAAAAAAATACTAATAGTTGACGACGAGGAGGATTTGTGCGAAATCCTCAGCTTCAATCTTAAAAGTGCCGGTTTCATTGCCGATGTTGCCTTTTCTGCAGAAGAGGCCTATTCCAAGCTAAAGAACAATTACGATATTCTTTTGCTTGATGTTATGATGGGTGCAATTTCAGGCTTTAAACTTGCGGAGCTTGTAAGGGAGGATTTCAGCAAGGATATTCCTATAATATTCATCTCGGCTAAAGATCAGGAGAGTGATAAGCTTAAGGGATTTAACCTGGGAGCAGATGATTATATTTCTAAGCCATTTTCTGTAAAAGAGGTTATTGCAAGGGTAAACGCAGTTCTTGCGAGGAGTTCAGGATATCTCAACAGAGAAAAACGGGAAAAATCTCCCAAGAGCAATTTTATTGATTTCAAAAAACTACAAATCAATAAAACAAACAAGTTGGTTACTATCGACGGCAAAGCTGTAAGACTTACAAAAAAAGAGTTTGAAATTCTATACATGCTTGCAAATGAGCCTCATAAAATATTTTCACGGGCAGAAATACTGGATGCAATCTGGCGTGACGAAGCCTATGTTCTAGAAAGAACTGTAGATGTACACATTGCAAGACTAAGAAAAAAAATCGAGCCATACGGTACGGCAATTGCCAATCGTTCGGGATACGGCTACTGTTTCGATATGCAGGAAGATCAAAAAACTGATGAGTAAATTCAAGGTAAGCTATAAATATAAAATTCTACTTTACTTTCTGGTTGTATTGATTGCAACCGGAACTTTGTTTTCATACATTCTGGTTAAAAGAGAGCAGCAGCTTAAGCTTGACCGCATCACCTACCAGATGCACCCCTATACCGATCTTATATACAGTCATATAACACATGTAATTCGGAAATTTCCTGATGATATTCACAACGAAAAATTGCATAGCAAAGATTTTCTCTCTTCATTAATTGACTCCATCAGCATTTTTCTTCCGGCCAATTTAAGAATCACCATTCTTGACACCTCCGCCTGGGTTGTTTATGATAATCTCTCTCACAAAGATTCCATTCTGGATAACCACCTTAACAGACCTGAACTGATTGAAGCTAAGATTGAGGGCTACGGATCTTCGCTAAGGTTTTCTGCAACATTGGGAAAGGAGTACCTCTACTATGCAAAAAAATACCCTGACCTCTTCTTGCGAACGGCTCTTGAATATAATACTGCTATTCTCCCGGTTATTAAAACAGATAAGACCTATCAAATATATATTGTTGTCGTTTTTCTATTGGCACTTGCTGTACTTATATACATTATCAGAACTGTTAATAAGCCATTTACTGCACTCAAGGAGTTTATTAACAGAGTACAGCATGGTGATGAAAATTTTGATGATGTAGAGCTTCCAAAAGATGAACTGGGCGAGGTTATTGAAAAAATCGTCACGGCATTCCGGCAACAAGAGGTATCAAAAAAATACAAACAGGAACTCACCCATAATATAGCCCACGAACTCAAAACTCCTGTTTCAGGAATCAGAGGTTATCTTGAAACATTACTAAGTCAGGAAAATATTGACAAAGAGCAAAGTAGATTTTTTCTTGAGCGCGCATACGCCCAAACTTTAAGATTGAATGCAATTATCAGTGACATGGCTGTTCTTAACAAAATTGAGGAGGCTGCAGATAAGTTTGAATATGAGAAAATCAATGTATGGAAATGTCTCAAGGAGATTGAGAACGATCTCTCTTATAAACTTGAAGAGAACAATATAAGGTTTGTTGTAAATATTGAGTGGGAGCTTGAAATTGAGGGAAACTATCTGCTGATATATTCACTTTTCAAAAATCTGATAGACAATTCGATAGAACATGCCGGCAAGGGAGTGGAGATATATATTTTTCAAACCGGAATCTCAGAAAACATGGCCCGTTTCACATATTATGACACCGGAAAAGGTGTCAATGAAAATCACATAGGAAGAATTTTCGAGAGATTTTACAGGGTTGAAGAGGGCCGTAGCAGAAAAAGCGGAGGAAGCGGACTTGGACTCTCAATTGTAAGAAACGCAGTGCAACTGCACAAGGGCACAATCTCTGTCAAAAACAGATATAACGGCGGACTTCAGTTTGACTTCTCACTGGCCATTGATCTTGCAAAAGCTAGGGAAGAGTCGTCAAAAAGATAACAATCAATAAATTTTCAAACTTATCAGTGTGATGAGACACCTATCAAATGCAGAAACTCCTCTCTGGTTCTCATATCTTTTAAAAACGCACCTGTAAAGGCAGAAGTTGTTGTTATTGAGTGGAGTTTCTGAACACCCCGTATCTGCATGCACATATGTGATGCCTCAATCACAACTGCCACTCCAAGCGGATTAAGAGTCTCCTGAATACAATCTCTTATTTGTACAGTAAGCCTCTCCTGAACCTGAAGTCTTCTTGCATAGGCCTCAACCACACGGGCAATTTTACTCAGGCCTGTTATGTAACCGTTTGGAATATAAGCCACATGAGCCTTTCCGTAAAATGGCAGCATATGGTGTTCGCACATTGAATAAAGCTCAATATCTTTTACCAGAACAATCTGTTGGTACTCCTCCTTGAATTTTGCCGAATTAAGGATAGCTTTTCCATCCATCTGGTATCCCTGGGTTAGAAATTGAATTGAACGTGCCACCCTTACAGGAGTTAGCTCAAGTCCCTCTCTTGCTGAATCCTCACCAATCAGATCCAATACATTTTTATAGTTTTTAGCCAGCTCCTGAGTTGTCTCCTCATCGTACTGTTCTATCTTTGTATATGCCATAATAATTGTCTAATTTCGTGCAATATTACAAAAAAAATACTAATGAGAATTCTGATTACAGCAGCCGAGGAGGAGGAGATAATCACCGCAAAACAGGCATTTAACTCATTATCAAAGAAACAGAGCTATGGTTTGGATGTAACATACATGCTTACAGGCATAGGAACAACCTCTACCAGCTACCGGCTTACCAAAATACTTAATACAGCCCCCGAGAGATTTGATCTTGTGCTAAATATAGGAATTGCAGGCAGTTTTACATCTGACTTTCCAATAGGGTCTGTAGCAAGAATTGACAAGGAGTATTTTGGAGATCTTGGTTTTGAAACCTTTGGCGGGTTTCAAACACTTTTTGATTATAAAATCCTTGACGCCGATACTCACCCCTATAAAGGAGGAGCTCTGCATACACCTAAATTGCAAAGCGAACTAGAAAACTCCCTTATGAGGTATAAAAAAGCTACGGCTGTTACCGTTCAGACAGTAAGCGGATTGCCGGAAAAGACAATCCAACTTGTAAAGGATTTTAAGCCACAGATTGAGAGCATGGAGGGTGCCGCATTTTTCTATGTATGTATTCTTGAAAAGGTGCCATTTCTTGAACTGAGATCAGTATCCAATGAGGTTGGTGAGAGAGACAGATCAAAGTGGAACATTCCGCTTGCTCTTGATTCTCTCAGAGATGCCTGCAAAACAATGTTTGAGGCTCTTGTTCAATGAAGCTGAAACTTGCATATTCACCCTGCCCGAATGACACATTCATATTTCATGCAATGGTTCACTCTTTGGTTGATTGCGAGGGGTTGTCGTTTGAGGTAACAATGGCCGATGTAGAGAAACTCAATCAAGGAGCATCCCGTGGAGAATATGATATCTGCAAAATGAGTTACCACGCATACTTCCATTTTGTCCAAAGTTATGTTATGCTCCGTTCCGGCAGCGCTCTTGGATATAACAACGGCCCCCTCTTTGTAACAAGTGACGCCAACTCTCTCTTTAAAAAAGATGGCTCTTTGGATTCAGAACTATTGGCAAAGAGCAATATAGCAATTCCGGGAGAGCTTACTACTGCTGCCCTATTGTTAAAAATCATATACCCTCAGATTACTAATACAACACCGGTGATCTTCTCCGAAATTGAAAAGAGGGTGTTGAGCGGCCAATTTCCCGGAGGCGTGTTAATTCATGAAGGGAGGTTTACATATCAAAAAAAGGGGTTAAAACTTATTGCAGATCTTGGTGAAAAATGGCAGCAGATAAGTCAACTGCCAATACCTCTGGGGGGAATTGCAGTTTTAAGAAGCCTGGAAGAGGGTTTAGCCCAAAAGATAAACAGGGTTCTGCACCGAAGTATCCAATATGCAATTAATAACCCGGGTATTTCAAAAGATTATGTGTGCAGTTACGCCAGAGAACTTGAAGAAGAGGTGATAAACAAACACATTGCACTTTTTGTTAATGATTTTACACTGGATATTGGTTCAAAGGGTCAGGAGGCTGTTAACTATATGTTTGAAAAGGCAATAGGTTACGGTTTTGTAAGAAATAGACCTTCGAACCTCTTTATTTTATAGATTTGCATTCTAAAACAGATTACGATGAGCAAAGAAATCATCAGGATTCACGGAATCAAGAAGTTCTACACTGTTGGCAATCAGGAAGTGAGAGCCTTAAACGGAGTGGACATAGTAATTAACCAGAATGAGTATGTTGCAATCATGGGTCCATCGGGCTCAGGAAAGTCCACCATGATGAATATTCTGGGTTGCCTTGACAGCCCCACTGCGGGTACATACATTCTCAACGGAACAGATGTCTCCAAAATGGATGACGGAGAGCTTGCCGAGGTAAGAAACAAAGAGATAGGTTTCGTTTTCCAATCTTTCAATCTGTTGCCACGCTATACTGCTCTTGACAATGTCTCACTGCCACTTATCTATTCAGGCGCAGGCAAGGCTGAGAGAGACAGAAGGGCAAACGAGGCACTGGCCAGTGTTGACCTCACAGACAGGAGTCACCACAAACCAAACGAACTATCAGGTGGTCAACGCCAAAGAGTTGCCGTTGCAAGAGCTCTGGTTAACAAACCATCAATTATTCTTGCCGATGAACCAACAGGCAACCTTGACTCTAAGACCTCAAAAGATATAATGAAGCTCTTTGATGACATCTACAATATGGGAAACACTATTATTGTAGTAACTCATGAAGAGGATATTGCCAAACATGCCAGAAGAATTATCCGTCTAAGGGATGGAATTGTTGAATCTGACGAGTTGAACAGTCAACCGATTAAAGAGAGCTAAAATCATGAAAGTATATACTAAAACCGGCGATAAAGGGAAGACATCTCTTGTTGGCGGGACAAGGGTCAGCAAAGATGACCCAAAGGTAAATGCCTACGGTAATGTTGACGAATTGATTTCACATATTGCCTTGCTAAGAGCAGATGCCCAAGGAGCTCCATATCACGAAAACCTCCGCAGAATTCAGGCAAACCTAATGCTTATTGCTGCACATTTTGCCTCAGATGAAGAGCAAGCACAAAAGATAAAATGTCTGGAAACATCTGAAATAGAATTTCTTGAAGAGCAAATTGACCTTATGACAGCCGAACTTCCTGCTCAAAATGCCTTTATACTTCCGGGAAAGCCAAGGGTATCTGCCGAGTGTCATATTGCAAGAACAGTTTGCCGTCGTGCAGAGAGATCATCAATCGTACTTATTTCAGAACCAAGAGTAGAGAGTGCAATAAAATATCTCAACAGACTCTCTGATTATCTGTATGTGTACGCCAGATACTTAGCAATGGTAAATGATGTTCCCGACGATTTCTGGTATCAATAATCTTGTATATTAAAAATTATTCATTATCTTCGCACACTATTTTAGTATTTAATTGTAAGTACTTAAAAATTAATTCTTTGCACTATGTATTGGACATTAGAACTGGCATCTAAACTTGAAGATGCTCCTTGGCCGGCAACTAAAGAGGAGTTGATAGATTATGCAACCCGCTCAGGTGCACCGTTGGAAGTAATTGAAAATCTCGAAGACCTTGAGGATGATGGAGAGGTGTATGACAGCATTGAGGATATCTGGCCTGATTACCCAAGCAAAGAGGACTTCTTCTTTAACGAGGAGGAGTATTAATATAGTCTGAAATGAAAATAATTATTGCCGGAGCAGGCGAAGTAGGCAGTCACCTGGCAAAAATGCTCAGCAACGAGTATCATGACCTTACTATAATCGATAACGAAGAGTCAAGGTTAAATCGTGTTGCTGAGAGCTCAGATGTAATTACCGTATTTGGCTCTCCAACCTCAATCAAAACCCTTGCCTACGCCGGAGCCGCCAAGGCAGATCTCTTTATTGCAGTAAGCCCCTCTCAGGAACAGGATGTAAACATCATAAGTGCGCTCCTTGCCAAAAAGATGGGAAGCGCAAAGGTTACTGCAAGAATCAACAACGACGAATATCTTCAGAACGAGAACAAACTCCTCTTTACAGAGATGGGTATCGATCTCCTTTTTTACCCCGAAAAGATTGCTTCCCACGAAATAACAGACCTTCTTAAACAGACAGGAACATCTGAATTCATGGACTTCTCCGGAGGAAAACTACAGCTTATTGTTTTCAGACTTGACGATGGCGCCCCGCTTATTGACAAAACTCTTGCAGATTACACATCAGAAGGAGAGCTTGAGTACCGCGCTGTGGCAATATCTCGTGAAGGACAGACAATCATTCCAAGAAGTTCTACACGGTTTAAGATGCACGATCTGGTATTTGTAATATCAAAAAGATCCGGTGTTCAGGAAGTTATGAGTTACTCAGGCAAGAACAACATAGATGTCAAACGTCTTATGATTGTTGGAGGAGGAAGAATCGGAGAGATGGTTGCAAAAAAACTTGAGGGAAGCATTGACTATATTAAGCTTATTGAAAAGAGACGTGAACGTTGTGACGTTCTGAATGAAAGGCTCTCAAAAACACTTGTCATTAATGGCGATGCCCGTAACACAGATCTTTTAATTGAAGAGGATGTCAATGATTTTGACGCATTTGTGGCCGTAACAAGCAGTTCGGAGACAAACATTCTGTCATGTGTAATGGCAAAGAAGATGGGTGTTGCCAAAACAATTGCCGAGGTAGAAAATATCGATTATATCAAATTGGCAGAGGGAATGGGAGTTGATGCCGTAATCAATAAAAAACTGATTACAGCAAGCCGTATTTTCCGTTTTACCCTATCAAACAAAGTTCAGTCAATTAAATGTCTCAATGGTTCTGATGCCGAAATTCTGGAGTTTATCGTAAACCCAAACAGCGTTATCACAAAGGATAAAGTTCGCAACATAGGTTTCCCTAAAGATGCCATTATCGGAGGTGTAATAAGGGGAAACAACAGTTTTATTGCCCTTGGTGACAGTGAGATAAAACCATATGACCGTGTTGTGGTATTTGCCCTTCCATCTGCCTTGAAAAAGGTAAATAAATTCTTCGCCTGATTCCGGGTATTTATTCAAATCTCAATAGTCTGAATCTCTGATTATTACAATTTGTAAGCAAAAGTAGCTTATTTCATTTCGATTTATTACCTTTGCCGCACATTTTTAAATTAATTAAGAGATGGGAAGATTTCAATTTGAAGTTAGCGGAAAGACACGCACCGAGCATGATTTACTGGGAGAAAAAGAGGTACCGGTTGAGGCACTTTTCGGAATTCAGACATTAAGATGCGTAGAGAATTTTGATATAAGCAGGGACTATCTCTCTGAATACCCCGAATTTACTAAAGCTCTTGGCATTGTCAAGATGGGGGCCATTCTGGCAAACCATAAACTAGGCCTTGTAAACGATCAAATAAAAAGTGCTGTTGTTGCTGCTTGTAAAGAGCTTATGGATGGACAACACCTTGAACACTTCCCGATAGATATGGTACAGGGTGGAGCAGGAACAAGCGTTAACATGAATGCAAACGAAGTAATTGCAAACAGGGCACTTGAGATAATGGGCAAAGAGCGCGGTCAGTATCAGTACTGCAGCCCTAACGACCACGTAAATATGGCTCAGTCAACAAACGATGCCTATCCAAGTGCAATGCATATAGGGCTCTATCTCACCCACTTTCATGTAAGGGATGCAATGGAGAGCCTGATTCAATCATTTGAAAGAAAGGAAAAAGAGTTTGCCGGCATTATAAAAATGGGTAGAACTCAGCTTCAGGATGCTGTTCCTATGACACTTGGACAAAGCTTTGGTGCATATGCCTCTGCAATGAAGCATGAGCTGGAGAGGCTTGAAAGATCTGCTACCGAATTCCTCGAAATAAACATGGGAGCAACAGCTATTGGAACAGGAATTACTGCCGAGCCCGGATATGCCGAAGAGTGCATCAAAAACATCAGGCAAATCACAGGTTGGGATATAAAACTTGCAAGCAATCTGATAGAGGCCACACACGATACATCTTGCATGGTTTCATACGCCTCAGCTCTGAAAATGATAGCAATAAGGTTATCAAAAATTTGCAATGACCTGAGAATACTCTCATCCGGCCCCAGAACAGGTATTGCAGAGATCAGTCTCCCTCCAAAACAACCGGGCTCTTCTATAATGCCGGGTAAAGTAAACCCTGTAATTCCCGAAGTTGTTAATCAGGTATGTTTTAAAATTATAAGTAACGAAACAGCCGTTTGTATGGCATCAGAGGCTGCCCAGCTTGAACTGAATGTAATGGAACCGGTTATGGTTCAGAGCATTGTAGAGTCAAGCGACTGGATGATCAGAGCCCTTAACACTCTAAGGGTTGAATGTATCGATGGCATAAAGGCCAATCCGGAACACTGCCGCAATATGGTAGAGAACTCAATAGGTATTGTAACTGCCCTTAAACCATTTATCGGCTACGAAAAGAGTACTGATATAGCAAAAGAGGCTCTCCTGACAGGAAAGAGTGTATACAAACTTGTCCTTGAAAGGGGCATTTTGACAAAGGAGCAGATGGACAAGATTCTTGACCCTGCAAATATGGTTAAACCTGTAAAAATTGAAATTTAGATCAGTAAGCTCTTCTGTGCGCCTCCTGCAGTTTGAATATTATCGGGAATGTATACACTACGCTTACGGTCTGATTATACATTCTGGCAGGGTTCCAGAGAGGAGAATTGCTTACAACTGAGACCGCCTCTGCCGACAAATCCGGATGAGGGCTGCTGATGACTTCTATGTCAGTCAGACGGCCCTCTTCTGTTATTGTAAATCTTAGCTGAACCGCTCCCTCAATCCCGGCATCTCTGCAACTCTCCGGATAGGTGAGGTTTCTGCTTACCCAAAAGACAAACTCCGACTCCACAGGCTTGCCTCTGAATAGTGGCTTCTGAGTCACTGCTGACATGTCAGTCACAATAGTTCCATCCTCGTCCCAGTACTCCTCTTTGATTTTCTTACCATCTTTATACTCTATTGCTGCAGATCTCTTACCACTTTTGAAATAGTACTCACTTACCCCATGTTGTTTGCCCTCTGCAAATTGCTGTATTCCTATAACAGTCCCGTCTGCTCTGAACACTCTTGACGGTCCCTGCCTTAAACCATTAATTATAGTTGCATTGTATAGTATTCTGTTCATCCCTTTTGCAAACATTATCAGATTCCCGTTCCTCTTGTCATTGGTTGCAAAATAGCCCTCTGCGCCGGTATATTTTCCCTTCGCCATCATTTTTACCGGATGGAAATTTGTGCTGTCCGACTCAGGACTAAAGAGTGCATACATTGCCTGTTTAGGCTGACATTTTTCCCATTTTGCGGTATAATATTCCTGTGACAGGAGATTACCGGCAACCACCAGTATGGTGGCAATTAAAAGTGCTTTTTTCATAAATATTGTTAATTTTTAAGCTTAACTTTAACAATCACCGGGTTGTCGGTATCTTTAAGATTGTCTGCAATACTCTTAAATTTTTCCGACACTTCATGTGTCTCTGCATGGGCTTTAAACTCGTGTGCATACATATATGATATCATAAAGCCGTCTGAACTCACATATTTTGGCCATACAGCAGGGCCTTCTTCAAAGTCCTCCACAAACCCTAGTTGGTTGATTTCAGGCTGAAGTATGAATTGAAACTCTCCCGTTTTCTTATTAAACACCGAACATTCAAAATCGTAATCGTATTCGCCTTTTAAACCTCCCTTCTTAAACATTTTAGCAATCTTATCTGATAACGATCCGGTATGAAATGTCATAAACAAATACTGATCACTTTCAAAAATCCAAAACTGGCTATAGATGAAAGGTGCATAAACACGAAAATGATCTCTTTTAAGAGGATCAGGCGCGTATTTACCAAAGTTAATAATGTAGGCAGTGTCTATACTATTATCTTCATTTATAGTTAGTATATATTTGTTTAAGCCATTTTTAATTCGTACTGCATTTTTGTGCCTAAATATCATAGGCTTCATTATCGATAGTAAGGCACTATAAGTGGTAACCTTTTCATAATCTTCTCCGGGATATTCAACACTTAGTAACAATCTTGCTGTGGAATCAATTAAAAAGCCTGAATGTTGAGACCTATCGTTGATTGTTGAAAGCAGAAAATATTTCAAATCCGATTTAATAAATCTTGTGATATAATGTTTACTTAAAAAGCCATTGTCCTTATAATTCATAACTTTCTTAAAATCTCCATCTAAGGAATATTCTATGATTTTATTAGAAGCCAAAACAGAAATGTTTCCTGTTTTCAAATCAATATCCACTGTAAACGCTGCATCATACTCCTGAGGTCCTCGGCCAAGTTTGTTTATTTTATTAAAATATTTTCCATCATTATCATGAATGATTATCGTCCTGTTTTGCTCCATCAAATAAAAAAACCCTTTTTCGTAGAAAATTCTGTCAAAGAATATTTTTCCAACAACAGCTTCACTATTTGTCTCAAGCGGAATATATTCAATTGACTCAGCTATCTCAGACAATTTCACCAACCTACCCTTACCAACTCCGCCTTCAACGTCAATTATTCTCAAATCTTTTGGCTGGTTATCACTACTGTTCCGGCAGGCAGTTATTGCAATAATTAATATAAAAATGAGCTTTTTCATACTGTAATAGTGATGGCATTTATCGGATTTTCCAAGATTTGACTGTTCAATCAAGCATTTCGTTTTGGAATAGGAAAATACAATTGTGAAAATATAGATTAAAATCCAATTAACCAAACAATTAAAGAAATATATACAAATAATATTCACATATTTTCAAAATAATCGAGACATTTAGGTGAGCTCGTTTGGTGTAGAGCAGGCCACTGCTTACCTTTGCAAAATGGCATCAGTACTACAGGCAGAAAAACTATCCAAGAGTTACGGAACAAAGGTTCTTTTTGAGAATCTGGATCTTAATATTAACGAGGGTGAAAAGGTGGCTTTGATTGCTCCCAACGGGAGTGGTAAAAGTTCTCTATTAAAGATTCTAGCCGGAAAAGATACCTCGGACAGAGGTGGCAGCGTGAAACTCTTTTCAAACACAGGTATCGCATGGTTGGAGCAAGAGCCGGAATTCAATCCCGAAAGGTCGGTTTTTCAGGAGGTGTATATCTCTTCTGATGAGACTTCTGCGGCAGTTGCCCGCTACGAAAAAGCCTTGCTGTCCGGAACTCAGAAAGAGCTGCAGGATGCTATTCACGATATGGATCATCTAAACGGCTGGCAGTATGAGTTGCGTATAAAACAGATTCTTACAGGGCTTAAGATAGATGGGCTTAACAACAAAATGGGTGAGCTTTCGGGTGGACAGAGAAAGAGGGTGGCACTTGCCAAAATGATGATTGCCGAGTCTGATCTGATTCTTCTTGATGAACCCACAAACCATCTGGATCTTGACATTACCGAATACCTCGAAGAGTACCTTAAAAGGGGCAAGGCAACAATTCTTATGGTTACCCACGACAGATATTTTCTTGACAGGGTTTGCAATAAGATTATTGAACTCGAAAATGGCTCTTTGTACACCTATAACGGCAACTACTCCTATTTTCTGGAGAAGAGAGAGCAGAGAATTGAGAATTATAACACCGAAACAGACCGGGCTAAAAATCTTCTTAAAGGAGAACTTGAATGGATGCGCAGGATGCCACAGGCAAGAGCCACAAAGGCAAAGTACAGAATAAATGCATTTTATGAGCTCAAAGAGAGGGCAGAGAAGGTTACACGCGAGAAGAACATAAGTATAGATGTGGCAACATCACGCCTTGGTAAAAAGATAATTCACTGCAAAAAGTTATCACACTCCTTTGGTGACTATAAAACAATTGACAGTTTTACATACAATTTTGCCAGGGGTGAGAAAATTGGTCTTATTGGGCCAAACGGAGTTGGTAAAACAACTTTTCTTGAAGTTTTAACCGGAGCAATTAAACAGAATTCCGGTGAGAGAGAGCTGGGAGAGACTATTGTTTTTGGATATTACAGACAAAACGGTCTTGAGTTTGATCCGGAAGAGACAGTAATTGACGCGGTGAGAAAATTTGCGGAGGTTATTACTCTGTCTGACGGAAACACCATTCCAGTTGCCTCGTTTCTGAACCGTTTTCTGTTTCCGCATAACATGCAATACAACAAAGTTGGCACATTGAGCGGAGGTGAAAGACGCAGACTTTATCTTGTAACCGTTCTAATGAAAAGTCCCAATTTCTTGATACTTGACGAGCCTACAAACGACCTTGACATAATGAGTCTGAATGTTCTTGAGGAGTACCTTGACTCATTTACCGGTTGTGTGATTGTGGTGACCCACGACAGATATTTTCTTGATAAAATTGCTCAGCACCTGTTTGTCTTTGAGGGAAATGGCGTAATTAAGGATTATGTTGGCAAATACTCAGAATACAGAGAGATGATTCGTGAACTTGAGAGACAGGAGGTTCAAAGGGAGCGGGCAGTGAGAGACGAGAGCACATCAAGGGAGAATCAGAGAAGTTTGCCTGAGCCGGGTGGTAAGGTAAAACTGACATTTAAGGAGAAAAAGGAGCTGGAGACTCTCGAAAAACTGATAGCAAGTCTTGAAAATGAAAAGAGCAGCCTTGAGACTGCTCTTAATTCGGGTACACTATTGTCTGATAATCTGCTCAAAACCTCAGCTAGGTATGCAGAGGTGATTCAGGAGCTTGAAACCAACGGAGAGCGGTGGATTGAGCTCGCTGACAGACATATTTAGCGTGTTAGTTTTTTGTATTTAAATCTCTTTGGAGTGATATCGCCCAGTCTTCTCTTCTTATTCTCTTCGTATTCTGAGTAACTTCCCTCAAAGAAATAGGTTTTTGAATCTCCCTCAAATGCAAGTATGTGGGTTGCAATTCTATCCAGAAACCATCTGTCGTGTGATATAATCACCGCACAACCCGCAAAATTTTCCAGACCCTCTTCAAGCGCCCTTATTGTGTTAACATCCACATCATTGGTAGGCTCATCAAGAAGCAAAACATTTGCCTCCTCTTTTAGAGTAAGGGCAAGGTGAAGGCGGTTTCTCTCACCACCCGACAGAATGCCGCACATCTTCTCCTGATCTGCTCCAGAGAAGTTGAATCTCGAAACATATGCCCTGGCATTTACCTCTTTATTACCAAGCTTGACAAATTCGGAGTTCTGAGATATTGTTTCATAAACTGTCTTGTTGGGGTCAATCAGTCTGTGCTGCTGATCTACATATGCTATTTTAACTGTCTCTCCAACAGAAAAGCTTCCGGAATCTGCACTATCAATTCCCATTATAAGTCTGAAAAGAGTTGTCTTTCCTGCTCCGTTTGGCCCGATAACACCTACAATTCCTGCAGGAGGGAGCTTAAAGTTCATATTCTCAAACAGGATTCTGTCTCCAAAACCTTTTACCACATTGGTCGCCTCTATAACTTTATCACCCAGTCTTGGTCCGTTTGGAATAAACATCTCAAGCCTCTCCTCTTTTGCCCTTCCATCTTCGCTGAGGAGCTTTTCGTAAGCAGAGAGTCGTGCCTTCGATTTAGCCTGACGCGCTTTTGGGGCCATTCTTACCCACTCCAGCTCGCGTTCAAGAGTCTTTCTTCTTTTACTCTCCTGCTTCTCCTCCTGTGCCAGTCTGGTAGATTTTTGCTCAAGCCATGAAGTGTAGTTTCCCTTCCATGGAATTCCCTCTCCCCTGTCCAGTTCAAGTATCCATCCGGCAACATTATCAAGGAAGTAACGGTCGTGTGTTACTGCGATTACAGTTCCCTTGTACTGCTGCAAGTGTGCCTCAAGCCACTGAATACTCTCGGTATCAAGGTGGTTGGTTGGCTCATCAAGCAGTAGAACATCCGGTTCTTTAAGCAGAAGTCTGCAAAGTGCGATTCTGCGTTTCTCCCCTCCGCTCAGGTGTTTAACTAGAGCATCAGGTTCCGGGCACTGAAGAGCATCCATTGCCTTCTCTAGTTTTGAGTCAATGTCCCAACCGTTGAGATGTTCAATTTTGTCTGTTAACTCGCCCTGTAGATCAATAAGCTTAGCCATCTCGTCGTCATCCATGGGCTCAGCAAATTTTGCATTTACCTCCTCATATTGCTTTAGAAGATCAACTATTTCGTGTGCTCCCTCTTTCACTATATCGAGCACCGTTTTACTTTCATCAAGTACAGGCTCCTGCTCCAGGTAACCTACGGTATAACCCGGTGCCCATACTACATCACCTTGTATCGATTTTTCAACCCCTGCAATAATTTTGAGCAAAGTTGATTTACCAGATCCGTTAAGACCTATAATACCAATCTTGGCTCCGTAAAAAAAGGAGAGGTAAATGTCTTTAAGAATTGCTTTATTGTTGGTCGGTAGTATTTTACCGACGCCGTTCATTGAAAATATTATCTTTTCGTCCGCCATGTTTTTAATAAATTACACGGCAAAGATAATACCATATTATCTCTTTCCCAATTTAAGAATCAGTGAGTCAATATAACCAACAGAGATTAGTGAGTCTCTCTGCAACATAACTCTTGAAATGGTCTCTTTGAATGACTCTGCGCTAGACTTTTTAATCGGATCGGCCGGAGGTGCCTCCATAGTGAGTGGATTAATAGGTTTTCCGTTCTTCCATACTCTAAAGTCAAGATGCGGGCCGGTTGAGAGACCTGTACTTCCAACATAGCCTATAACCTCTCCCTGTCTCACTCTTTTCCCGACAGCTAGCCCTTTTGCATAGTTGTGAAGATGCAGATATGCTGTTGTATAAGTTGAATTATGTTTAATTCTTACGGTGTTTCCGCCTCCACCAGCATAACCTTTCTGAATTACAACTCCGTCACCGATGCTCATTACCGGAGTTCCCCTTGGCGCTGCATAATCAACTCCAGTGTGGGGTCTTACCACTCTTGTTACCGGATGCCTTCGTGCGTATGAAAATCCTGACGAAATACGTGAAAAACTCAAAGGTGCCTTAAGAAATGCTTTCCGCAGGTTTTCTCCTTTTTCGTTCCAATACTGAGCAACTTCATCTTGTATAAAACGATAAGCATCATACTCCCTGCCTGCATGATTAAAATATGCCCCATGGATTGTACCTATATCTACAAACTTATCGCCCACATATAACTCTTCGTATATTGCCACAAATGAGTCTCCCTTTCTAAGTCCGAAAAAGTCTATAGACCAGGCATAAATATCAGATAACCTCAAAGCAAGAAGAGGGTTATAACCTGCCCTTACAACGTCGTTCCAAAGAGATGAATTTATTGTTACCGCTGCCATTTTTAATCTGCTCTCAATCGCTCGCTCCGATACCTTTACAACAATTGAATCATGTACACCAAATGTTACGAAAGATGTTTTTGTGTCCTCATAAACAAGGTAGGCAAGCTTGCGATCTTCGTCCTTTGTGAAGAAAGCTTTGTAGCTGTTTCCAATTTTTATCTTTCTAAGATCAAAAATTCCCCTTGATGCCTGGGTCAGAGAGTAAATATCTGATTGAGGAACACCTAGTGATGTCATTAGATTTGTGAAGAACTCTCCACGCTTGATTTGCCCCTCTTCGGACTCAAATTCCGACATCGGAAATCCAAATTCATATACCTCATTTTCTGTAACTTCCGTCTCAAGACTTTCGACATTTTCTCCTCTCTTTGAAGTGCATGAGAGCTGAGTTAAAATTAGTGCAATTAAAAAAATCCTCTTCATCCTTATCCATTTTGTTGCTCGAAGATAGATAATTAATCCAAGATTGTTGAAAAATATGTGGAAAAAATTGTAAAAATTTGTAATAAAGTGGAAAAGATTCTTTAAATTTGCCTAGGTCAAATCCACAATTCAGGATAAGTAATGATAAAGTTCATAGGAGAACATACAGCAAAGATAGATGACAAAGGGAGAGTTGTTTTTCCTTCGTCACTTAAAGCCATGCTGGGAGGCTCCGCTGATCTTAGATTTGTGGTTAAAAAGGACCTCTATTTCAATTGTCTTGAGATGTACACCTATGAGGAGTGGATAAGACAATCTGAGGAGGTAAAATCCCGTCTCAATTTTTTCAAAAAAGAGCACGCCCTCTTCTGGAGGGAGTACATGAGAGACAGAGCCTTGGTCGAACCGGATGAAAAATTTGGCAGAATATCAATTCCTAAAAGGCTCCTGAGTGAAATTGGAGTAGACAGGGAGGTGCTATTTGCAGGCAATGACCACAAAGTTGAAATCTGGGCGAAAGAGAATTATAGCCAGGACAGACTCCCCGGAAATGACTATTCAGAATTAGCAGAGAAAATCTTAGGATAAGGAGGAGCCGGTTATGGGAATTTACCACACACCTGTACTACTTGAAGAGAGTGTATCAGCCTTGGTTTTATCCAAGGGGGGCATATATGCCGATGTTACTTTTGGTGGCGGGGGACACAGCAGGGAGATCCTGAACAGACTCGACAACAAGGGGCAGTTAATTGCAATGGACAGAGACACCGATGCGTTGAAAAATGCACCGGATGACAAAAGGTTGGTTCTTGTACATAACAATTTCAGATTTCTGAGAAATTATGTCAGGTACCACGGATATGAAAAATTGGACGGAATATTGGCAGATCTTGGGGTCTCTTCACATCAGTTCGACACAGAGCAGAGAGGATTCTCTTTCAGATTTGACTCTCTCCTGGATATGAGAATGAACACGCTTGCAAAACAGACTGCAGCAGATATTTTAAATAGTTATCAGCAAGAGGAGCTCTCAAGTGTGCTCTGGAAATATGGCGAAGTTGAAAACAGCAGGAAGGTGGCGTCACTTATATGCCGGGAGAGGGAGAAGATGTCGATAAAAACTACAGCAGATCTGAACAGGGCACTTGCCCCGGTTCTACCAAAATTCTCAGAGCACAAATATCTGGCAAAGGTATATCAGGCTTTAAGAATAGAGGTAAACGGAGAGATGAAGGCATTGGAATATTTTTTAAATGACACAAAAGAGATTCTTAAACCGGGAGGGAGATTGGTAATAATAACCTACCATTCGCTGGAAGACAGAATGGTAAAAATTTTTATGAAATCGGGAAATACAGAGGGAAAGATAGAGAAAGATTTATATGGAAAATTTGAAACACCTTTTAAGATAATAACAAAAAAACCGATAACTCCTTCTGAAGAGGAGATATCGTCCAACACAAGGGCAAGAAGCGCAAAATTACGAGTTGCAGAAAGAGTATGATTAAAAGAACCTGACTATGGCTAAGAAAAACTGGATGAATGAGATACTTGGGGGGCAAATACTCCTGCACAGCGGTATCCTGCAACACGCCCGTTTTGTCCTGTTTCTGTTTGTCCTTGTAATCCTTTACATAACCATAAACTTCGGAATGGAGAGCAGTCTCCTCATCGAACGAAGGAACCAGAGAGAACTTAAACACCTAAAGGCAGATTTTACAAGTAAATCTGCGAGGCTACAATATCAAAGCAAGAGACTTGAGGTCGAAAAGAGACTTCTGGAACTTAATTCAACATTAAAGGCACCACAGAATCCTCCAAAAAGGGTAATTATCGGAGAGTAACTTTATGAACACATTCATAAAAAGGGTATATATCGTTTATGTTTTGCTCATTATCCTCACTTTAAGGATAATGTGGAGAATCATATTCCTTCAGTACTTTGCCGATATTAAAATTAGTGATACTGATATATCGTTCAGGCAGGAGGAGATTGAGGCAACAAGGGGAAGTGTTCTTGCTATGGACGGGAGGCCTCTTTCGGCATCTGTTCCATATTTTCAGATAAGAATGGACTGCGTCGTTCCGATAGACACTCTCTTCAATAACAATATTGATGCTCTTTCAAGAGAGCTGTCGCTCTTTTACAATGATAAGAGTGCTGCTGAATACAAACGCGAACTTGTAACTGCCAGAAGAGAGGGTAAGAGATATAAAACCGTTGGGAACAGACTGGTTGACTACAGCGAAATGCTTCAGATTAGAAAATTCCCCATTTTTAAAGAGGGAGTAAACAGAGGAGGTATTATTACCGAGCAGAGAAACAGACGGAACAACCCTTACGGAAGGCTTGCATACAGGACAATTGGCTTTATAAATAATGAGGGTGTAGGTGTAGGAATCGAGAAGAGCTATGACTACTATTTAAAAGGTATTCCGGGGAGACAAACTGTTCAGAGAATGTTGGGAGGTGAATGGGTTCCTGTTATCGGGGAAGAGATGGTTCTTCCGAATGACGGTATGGATATTCAAACCACCTTAAGCATTGAGATACAGGAAGCTGCTGAAAACGCTTTAAGAGAGCAATTATCAAAATCAGATGTATTTGAAGGTGCCACTGTGATTGTAATGGAGGTTAAAACCGGAGCAATAAGGGCAATTGCAAACATGAAGAAGGGTGCCGGCGGAACATTTGACGAATCATATAATTATGCTGTTGCTCATGCAACTGAGCCTGGTTCAACTTTTAAGCTTGCAACTCTTGTGGCACTGCTTGAAGATGGATTTGTAACTCTTGATACAAAGGTCGATGCCGGAAACGGTAAGTGGGCATACAGTACTACAAATTTCACAGATGTAAGAGCCGGCGGTTACGGAAACATAAGTGTACTTGAGGCATTTGAAAAATCATCAAATGTGGCATTTGCAAAACTTGCAGTTGAACACTACGCCAACAACGAAAAAAGCTATGTGAACCGTATAATGAATATGAAGATTAACGAACGGTTTAATCTCGATCTTCCGGGAGAGGCAAGAGCTGCCATATATATGCCCGGAGATCCGATGTGGTCAAGATTATCTCTGCCAATGATGTCAATTGGTTACTTCTCTCTTCTCACCCCTCTGCACACACTTACCTTTTACAATGCAATTGCCAATAATGGCAAGATGATGAAACCCTATTTTGTAGAGAATCTTCAAAAGAACGGTGTAATTGTAAAAGAGTTTGGTCCGCAAGAGGTGAGCGGCTCTGTGTGCTCAAAGAAAACCATAGAGCAGGTACACAGAGCCCTCAGAGGGGTAGTAGAACACGGAACTGCAAAACCACTTGACAATCCCAACTATAAAATATCTGGCAAAACCGGAACTGCGCAGATAGCATTCGATGGCAGATATAAAGATGCTCAGGGAAACAAGAAGCACCAGGCTTCATTTGCCGGCTTCTTTCCATCCGACAACCCTGAATATTCAGCCATTGTTGTGCTTTATACAAACAAAACAAGTGGAAACTTTTATGGTGGAGCGTGGGCAGCCCCTGTATTTAAGCTGGTTGCCGATAAAATCTACTCTGTAAGTCCGCACTGGAATGAGCCTGTTAAAGCAGAGGAGAGAGAAGAGTATCCTGAAGTTCTTGCAGGAGCGGGGTCATCGGTCAGAGAGGTATTGCCAAGATTAAGGACAAGCTTCAGATCGGTAGCACAGGGAGAGTGGTTAAGAAGAGACAGCACTGGTAAAGCACTGGTCTCATATCAGGCAGTACCAAACGACTCTGTGCCGGATGTTACCAGCATGGGGCTTAAAGATGCACTCTATCTTCTGGAAAACAGAGGATACAAAGTACAGTTCAAAGGCAAAGGGAGGGTTACCCTTCAAAATCCTTTACCGGGAACCTATCTTCCTAAAAACGGAGTTATTGACCTTCAACTTTCAGAATTTTATGTTGTTAAGTAATATCATACAAAATGTAGGCAGCCTAAAAACTACCGGGAATATTGAAATAGATATCTCATCAGTAGTTTTTGACTCAAGAGAGGTAAAAAAAGGATCTCTGTTTGTAGCATTAAAGGGCACATCATCAGATGGTCACAGCTATATAGCTTCGGCACTGAAATCCGGTGCAGTTGCCATTATGTGCGAAGATTCTACAAATGTTCCTTCGGGTACTACAACCATTGTAGTCAAAAACAGCCATTATGCATTGGGAGTAGCTGCCTCTGAATTTTTTGGGAATCCTTCTGAGAAAATTAAATTAGTAGGTATTACAGGAACTAACGGGAAAACAACGACTGTAACCCTTCTTTATCAGCTATTTACCAAATTGGGTTATAAATGCGGACTTCTCTCTACAATTGCAAATTATATAGGCGACACCAAATTTGAGGCAACCCACACAACTCCCGATCCTGTGAGTATTAACTCTCTGCTCTCCGAAATGGCAACCGGCGGCTGTGAATATTGCTTTATGGAGGTTAGCTCTCATTCTCTTGATCAACAAAGAGTTGCAGGACTGACTTTCACAGGAGCAATTTTCTCAAACATAACCCACGATCACCTTGATTATCACAAAACCTTTATTGAGTATATAAAGGCAAAGAAGATCCTGTTTGACAACCTTCCATCAGAATGTTTTGCACTAACCAACATTGATGATAAAAACGGGTTGGTAATGGTACAAAACTGCAAGGCAAAGGTTCACACCTACTCTTGCCTTTCACCTGCATCATTCAATTGCAGAATAATTGAAAACAGTCTTGACGGTATGCTTTTGAGAATTGGCAATAAAGAGGTCTGGACAAAATTCATAGGAACTCATAACGCATATAATCTGCTGGCAGTTTACTCAACGGCAATCTTGCTGGGTGCCGCACAGGAGGAGACTCTGGTGGCATTAAGTTCACTTGAATCGGTATCAGGAAGACTTGAATATATAAAGGGAGGAGAAGACATTACTGCAGTGGTTGATTATGCTCATACCCCGGATGCACTTGAAAATGTCTTGAAAACACTTAGTGACAGCGCTGCCGGCAGAGAGATAATCACAGTATTCGGTTGTGGGGGAGACAGAGACAAGACAAAGAGACCTGAGATGGCTCAGGTGTCGGCAAAGTATTCAGATAAAATTATTGTTACATCAGATAATCCGCGCTTTGAAGAGCCTGAAGAGATTATTGAAGATATAAAAAAGGGATTTACCGTATCAGAGCGCGCCAGAGCTCTCTTTATCACAGATCGCAGGGAGGCTATTAGAACAGCTGCTGCACTTGCAAAACCGGGGTCTCTGATTTTAGTGGCAGGCAAAGGACATGAGAATTATCAGGATGTAAAGGGTGTTAAACACCATTTTGACGATAAGGAGATTATTCAAGAGATTTTTGATATAAAACAATAAGGCAATGTTATATAACTTATTCGAATATCTTAGAGAGAGTGTGGACTTCCCCGGAATAGGGCTGTTCAGATACATCACATTCAGAGCATTTGCAGCCATACTCCTGTCTTTGATAATTGCCCTTTTTGTAGGTAAAAAAATCATCCATAAGCTCGCTATGAAACAGATTGGCGAAGATATACGTGATTTGGGACTGGAGGGTCAGATTCAGAAAAAGGGAACTCCTACAATGGGAGGAATTATAATTTTGATAGCAACACTGATTCCTGCACTTCTGCTTGGTGATCTTACTAATATATATGTTCAGCTTCTGATAGTTACAGCTATATGGCTTGGGTTTATCGGTTTCGCAGATGACTATATAAAGGTTTTCAAGAAGAATAAGGAGGGTCTTAAGGGTAGATTTAAAATATTTGGTCAGATAGGACTTGGGCTTATAGTTGGAGTTGCTCTTTATGCAAGTGACCAGGCAATTGTGAGAGTTCCTGCAACATCGGTGGAGAAGGATGCAAAATCTGAGTTAGTATCGCAGGAGGGGTTTGAATCAAGAGTGAGTTACTTCAAAGATGAAAAGAGCACAAAAACAACCATCCCATTTATAAAGGACAATGAATTTGACTATGCCTGGCTCTCACCCTTCAACGGGAAAGCCGGTAAAAACGTTGCCTGGATTATTTATATAATTTCAATAATATTCATTGTAACGGCTGTGTCCAATGGCACAAATCTTACAGATGGAATGGATGGCCTTACCACCGGGATATCTGTAATAGTGGGTACAACGCTGGCAATACTGGCATATCTCTCCGGAAACGTAATATATGCAAACTACCTCCACATAATGTATCTGCCAAACACAGGTGAAATTGTGGTTGTAATGGCAGCATTCATTGGTGCTTTGATAGGATTCCTTTGGTACAACTCCTACCCTGCCCAGGTATTTATGGGTGATACAGGGAGTCTGGCAATTGGTGGCATTATTGCAGTTGCGGCAGTTATGATCAGAAAAGAGCTGTTAATTCCAATTCTTTGCGGCATTTTCTTCGTTGAGAGTCTGTCGGTTATAATCCAAAGAATTTATTTCAAATACACAAAACGGAAGTATGGCAAAGGTGTCCGGGTGTTTAAGATGTCACCTCTTCACCATCATTTTCAGATTGAGAGCAGTGAATCAATTATCAAATCTCCTAAAAGGGCTCTTCCGGAGGCAAAAATCGTTACACGCTTTTGGATTATAGCAATATTTCTTGCAGTTATTACAATAATTACCTTAAAAATAAGATAATATGAACAGAGTTGTCGTTCTTGGCGGGGGTGAAAGCGGAGTGGGAACAGCGGTTCTTGCTACAATTAAGGGGCATGAAGTGTTCCTTTCAGACAGCAATATGGTGACCGACCAGGCCAGGGAGTTGCTTGAAAAGTACGATATCCCTTTTGAAGAGGGAGGTCATACAAGAGACAAGATTCTCAATGCCTCTGTTGTCGTTAAGAGCCCCGGTATTCCGGATACGGTTCCTATCGTCGAAGAGTTAATCAGTAATAATGTCCCGGTTATATCTGAGATTGAGTTTGCCGGGAGATACGACAAATCAAAAAAGATATGCGTAACGGGAAGTAACGGAAAAACAACCACCGCTTCGATAATCTACTTTCTGCTAAAAAATGCAGGGCTAAATGTAGGTCTGGCCGGAAACATCGGTCAGAGTTACGCTTTTCAGGTGGCAACTTGCAATTATGAATATTACGTTCTAGAGTTGAGCAGTTTTCAACTTGAAGGAATGTATGATTTCAAAGCCGATATAGCTGTATTACTAAACATAACCCCGGACCATCTTGACAGATACAACAATCAGATGGAGAACTATATAAAGGCAAAATTCAGGATAACACAAAACATGTCTGCCGATGATTGCTTTATCTTTTGTGCCGACGACGAAGTGAGCATTTCTCACCTTAATCAAATTGTTTTGCATGCAAAGCAACTTCCTTTCAGTCAACAGAAAGAAGTTGAAGAGGGTGCGTTCGTAAAGGACGAAAAGATGCATGTAAACTATGTTGACCGGGAATATCAGATGTTTCTCAATGAACTTTCGCTTCAGGGCAAACACAATGTTTACAACTCTATGGCAGCTGCAATTACCGGAAAGGTACTGGATATCGATAACGAAGTACTGAGGGAGAGCCTCTCAAGCTTTCAGGGTGTAGAGCACAGGATGGAAAAGGTGCTTAAGGTTAAAAATGTGTTGTATATCAATGATTCAAAGGCAACAAATGTTAACTCAACCTGGTATGCTCTTGAGAGCATGACAACTCCGGTAGTGTGGATTGCAGGCGGTAAAGACAAAGGAAATGAGTATGAGCCGCTTTTCGAGCTTGTTAAAGAGCGTGTAAGGGCAATTATATGTCTTGGTGCCGATAACACAAAACTACATAAAGTTTTTGGAGGTATGGTTGACAATATGTATGATGCAAAATCTGCAAAGGAGGCTGTTGAGATTGCCTATAATATAGCTCAGCCGGGTGATACAGTTTTACTATCTCCGGCCTGTGCAAGTTTTGATCTTTTCAAAAATTTTGAAGAGAGGGGCAGATTATTTAAGGAGGCAGTACAAAAGCTTTAATAATTCGAGACTTAAAAAGACTCATGGAAGAGAAGAACATAATATACAGACTTAAGGGAGATAAGGTGATATGGATTATCATTTTTATGCTTTCGCTTATCTCGATTGCGGCAGTGTACTCTTCCAGCAGCTCACTTGCATTCAGAGAGAATAAAAGCACCATGGACTTTCTGTTTAAGCAATTAAGGTTTGTAATATTCGGATTAACTGCACTTTACATTTGCTATAAGATTCCTCTTGGATGGTATAGAATGCTCTCCTATTTCGGAATAATTCTATCAATTGGTTTCCTGGTAGCTACTATGATCGTTGGAAGCAGCTATAATGATGCAGAGAGATGGCTGAGAATTGGTGTTATATCTTTTCAGCCTGCCGAGTTTGCAAAGATTGCTGTTGTTCTTTATCTGGCAAAAATCCTTGAAGACTTTAAATTTGAAACATTTAAAGAATTTTTAATCTGGGCTGTGGCTCCGCTGGGCACTGTTATTCTACTTATTTTGTACGGAAGTATATCTACCGGCCTTCTGGTAGGGGCTGTCTCATTTCTGCTTTTTCTTATTGCAGGAATTAAGTGGAAACATCTCTTAAAAACAGCAGGAATAGCAGTATTAATGCTGGTGCTGATTGTTGTACTGAACATGGCTTTCGGTCTTTTTCCGAGGTTAGAGACCGCTGTTAACAGAATAAAAAGTCATACTGTTGAAAACAAAGCCGAGGATACGCTCTCTCCTCAGGAAAAGCAGTCAATACTGGATAAAACATTCCAGGCCGATATGGCAAAAATAGCTGTGGCATCTGCAGGAATTCTGGGAAAAGGTCCCGGAAACAGCATCCAGAGAAATCTTCTTCCACATCCATACTCAGACTATATCTATGCAATAATCATAGAGGAGTGGGGTTTCATAGGGGGGTTTTTAGTATTAATGCTTTATGTCTGGTTCTTTACAAGGTGTATAATGCTTGCAAAGGCATGTACAAAAACATTCTCCCTAATGGTTGTAATGGGACTTGCAATACTCATAACATCCCAGGCAATGCTTCATATCTGTGTCAATGTAGGGCTCTTACCCGTAACAGGACACACTTTGCCGCTTGTCAGTCTTGGCGGTACATCGCTTATTATCATGAGTGGAGGATTTGGTATTATTTTGTCTGTCAGCAGAACGATTGAGAATATTTCAACAAAAGAGGCAGCAGCAAAGGCAGAAGAGAATAAAAATGAAGAGAATAACAGTGTCGCAGCTGTTAAAGAGGAGAAAAAATAGATGAAAAAGGGGATTAGAGTCATAATCAGTGGTGGTGGAACGGGAGGACATATCTTCCCGGCAATATCCATTGCCAATGCTCTTAAGGAAATTAGCCCCGAATGTGAGATACTGTTTGTAGGAGCATTGGGAAGAATGGAGATGGAGAGGGTTCCCGCTGCAGGATATAAAATTGAAGGGCTGCCTGTTGCAGGGTTACAGAGGTCTTTAAGTATTGAAAATTTAAAGCTCCCCTTCAGGATAGTAAAAAGCCTTGGGATGGCAGGAAGAATTATTGAGAATTTCAAACCTGACGCTGCTGTTGGTGTAGGAGGGTATGCTTCCGGTCCACTGCTGTGGATGGCAGGAAGAAAGAGAGTCCCGTACATTATACAGGAGCAGAACTCATACGCCGGACTTACAAATAAATTGCTTGGAAAGAGGGCGAAAAAAATATGTGTTGCATATGAGGGGATGGATAAATTCTTCAATAGTGATAAGATAATTCTTACAGGGAACCCAGTAAGAAAGGGTATAACAAAAGCTACCCCTGAGATGAAAGAGAGGGCTGCTCAACTTTTTTCTCTGGACAGAAGCAAAAAGACACTGCTTGTTACAGGGGGGTCACTGGGAGCAGGAACTCTTAACAGATGCATGACAGAATGGATAACTGCAAACATGGAGTGCGATGTTAATATAATCTGGCAGACAGGAAAATACTACTATAACAATATTAAAGGGTTTAATGAACAAAACCCCAGAAACTACATACGATGTTACGAATTTCTGAGCGATATGGATCTTGCGTTAGCTGCAGCAGACGTGGTAATCAGCAGAGCCGGAGCAGGAACCATTTCTGAGCTTTGCATTGCAGCCAAAGCGGTAATATTTGTACCGTCACCTAATGTAGCCGAAGATCATCAGACTCACAATGCCAGATCTCTATCCGACAAAGGAGCTGCGCTTCTTGTCCCTGACCAGTATGCCGTAGAAGAGCTGATGAAAACAGCAATGAGCCTTATAAAAGAGGATTCGCAAATAAAAGAACTTGAGATAAAAATTGAAGAGATGGCACTAAGAAATTCTGCAGAGATCATTGCAAGAGAGATAATTAAAGCAGCATCCCTTTAAAATAAATGATAAAATGAAAAATGTCTATTTGATTGGAATTGGAGGAATCGGGATGAGTGCCCTTGCCAGATATTACAAACATCACGGCAGCAATGTGGCAGGTTATGACAGAACTCCCAGCTCGCTTACCGATGAGCTTCAGCAGGAGGGAATGAATATCCATTTTGAAGATGATATTACCCAAATACCTCAGGTTTTCAAAAAGGAGAAAGATAAAACGCTGGTAATATATACACCGGCTATTCCTACCGATCTTATGGAGTACATCTACTTTAAGGAGATGGGGTATACAATTGTCAAAAGATCTCTTGCTCTGGGAGTTATTGCAAAGGAGAAGCGCACGTTAGCTGTTGCCGGAACTCACGGAAAAACAACAACATCTACCCTATTAGCTCATATTCTTGAAAATTCAGGCAGAGGGTGCAACGCTTTTCTTGGTGGTATCTCAAAAAACTACCATACCAATTTATTGTTAAGCGAGAGTAATCTTCTTGTAGCTGAGGCAGATGAGTTTGACAGATCGTTTCTTCAGCTATGGCCTCAGACTGCTGTTATAACATCTGCCGATGCCGACCATCTTGACATATACAACAATTACGAAACAATAAAAAAGGCGTTTGAAGATTTTGCCTCACAGGTAAACGGGACATTAATAGTTAAGAAAGGGGCAGGAATTGATGCCGAAAATGTAAGTAAAGCAAAGGTTC
This sequence comes from Rikenellaceae bacterium, assembly GCA_003542575.1. Taxonomy (GTDB): domain Bacteria; phylum Bacteroidota; class Bacteroidia; order Bacteroidales; family UBA932; genus Bact-08. The sequence goes on from DPKJ01000012.1 coordinate 165,940, forward strand.
TCTATTACTCATACGATGAGGAGTGTGATTTTTATGCCTCCAAAATAGAGGTTCAACCGGGAGGATATTTCAGATTCACGTTTAACTATCCAGGCGGTTCTATCAATAATTGCACCGTAGGCATTCCGGGATGGGTAAATGTAGAGAATGCTGTAGCGGCATCTGCAACAGCAATTATCGAGGGCATTTCTCCTGAAAAGGTTAAAGATGCTCTTGCACTCTTCCAGGGAGTTGAGAGAAGATTCGATATTCAAATTAACACACTTAAGTGCTCATATATAGATGACTACGCTCATCACCCTAAAGAGTTGTCTGCTGCTGTAAGTTCAATCAGAAATATGTTCCCCGAAAGAAAGCTTACCGGAATATTCCAGCCTCATCTCTACACCCGCACAAGAGATTTTGCCGATGATTTTGCTGAGAGTTTGTCAAAACTTGACGAGTTGATTCTGATGGACATATACCCGGCCAGAGAGTTGCCTATCGAAGGAGTTTCATCGCAAATAATCCTTGATAATGTGACAATTAAAAATAAAACCCTCGTTGCAAAAGATGAGTTGATGGGTGAGTTGGTAAAAAGAGATATTGATGTACTGATAACATTTGGTGCCGGGGACATTGACAGATTTGTAAAACCTATAAGAGAGTATCTTAAAAAAAGATATAATGTTTAAAAAAATTCTCATATATACCGGTTATGTGCTAATTACAGCTGCACTGGTGGCCTATTTCTTCTGGTCATCTGTACTTACTGCTGAGGAGACAGACAAACTACATTGCACCGAGATCAAAGTTGCCGTTTTAGACAGTGCAAAAAACCGTTTTGTAAGTCCAGCCGAGATAAAGGAGCTTCTGAGAGTAGAGGGGATAACTCCGGGAGAGAGCAAGATTAAGCATATTAACCTTTATGAACTCGAGAATATAATAAATAACCGAACAGCTGTGAAAATTTCACAGGTGAGCATTAATCGGAGAGGAATTCTTAAGGTAGATATAACACAGAGGAGGCCGGTATTAAGACTTGAGACAGCCAACGGCGGTTTTTACATGGACGAGACGGCCTATATTTTCCCTCTAATGAGAAGTTTTACTTCATATGTACCTGTGGTTACCGGAAATATCCCGCTTAACATACCTGTTGGGTTTAGAGGCGAATTGAAAAACAATCAAAAATGGGCTTACAAGATACACAATCTGGGAATTTATCTTGAGAGAGAAAGTTTCTGGAACTCAATGGTAGAGCAGATTTATGTGGATGAAAAGGGTGTCCTCTCTTTCATTCCAAGAGTGGGTAGTTTTGAGGTAATCTTTGGAGAACCAGAGAATATTGAGTACAAATTCCTCAAACTGGAGGCATTTTACAATAAGGTTATTCCGGCACAGGGCTGGGATGCATATAAGAGCGTTGATTTAAGATTCGGGAATCAGCTAGTTTGCAAAAAATCAGAGAAAAAATCAGAGAAAAAAATAAATAAAAACTTAAACTTATGAATAATTATGTTGCGGCCATAGACCTGGGAACCACAAAAGTGGTTACCCTGGTAGGAGAGAAGACGGAGTCGGGTTTCAGGATTATAGCATTCCGCGAAGCACCTTCAAAGGGAGTTATGCGAGGCGAGGTGGTAAACATACAGGAGGTTCTTGACTCATTGCTTCCTACTATCGAAGAGATTAAAAAAGAGCACTCCATTGAGATCAGAGAGGTTTATGTGGGAATCGCAGGACAAAATATAAAGTGCTCGTCTGCAAGAATAAGCAGAAACAGAAGCAGGGCAGAAAACCTCATCTCTCAGGAAGAGATTGACGAGATGATCAAAGAGATGTCCAATTCCAGGGTTAATGCCGGAGAGAAGATTCTGCATGTTATTCCTCAGTCATACAATGTTGATGACCACATGGGGGTTGAAAGTGCAAAGGGCATGACCGGAACCAGAATCGAAGGTGACTATAAACTCTTTATAGGAAAAACAAACTCTGTGGAGCATAGTAAACTGGTTATCAGCCGCGCCGGATTAAAACTGAGAGAGCTCATTCTTGAGCCTGTAGCATCAGGCAGAGCTGTTCTGTCTGAAGATGAAACGGAACTTGGAGTGGCGATGGTAGATATCGGAGGCGGAACAACCGATTTGCTCATATACCACAATAATATTATCAGACACACTGCAGTGATTCCATTTGGAGGAAATTCCATTACAGAAGATCTCAGGCAAGGGTGCGGTGTTTCACTAAGAAATGCTGAGCAGATGAAAATTCAGTATGGCTCTTGCTATAGTGAATATGCCCCGGAAAATAAAACGGTAATAATCCCCGGCCTTGGAGGCAGAGAATCCAGAGAGGTCTCATTTAAAGTGATTGCAGGAATTATTGAGGCAAGAGTTGAAGAGATTATTGAGGCAATCATGTATGAAATTGAAAATTCAGGATATCAGGACAGACTGGGAGCAGGCATAGTAATTACAGGCGGAGGTTCACAGCTTACAAACCTTTGTCAGTTTGTAAAATTCAGAACAGGATACGACACCAGAATTGCCTCACCGTCAAATCATGTATGTTTTGAAACATCACATGAAATTTGCAGACCTGCAACTTCAACAGCAATAGGTCTTCTTATTCTTGGACATGAAAGCGAGCAGAATAAAGTGGAAGAGACTCCATCATGCACAACTCTGTTTCCTGAGGAGGAGATTATGTCCGAAGCAGGCTCTTCTGCCGGACGCAGAGAAAAGACAGGCTCCAAGGGAGGTACAAGAAGCGGAAGAAATTTACTTGGCTCTATTCCGGGCTTTTTCGGAAACATATTTGAAAATTCCAATGACGAAGCATAACTTTGTATTATGAAAGAGTATTTACCGGTAGACTGGGAAGCCAACAGGTCCATCATCAAGGTTATTGGTGTAGGCGGAGGTGGCGGGAACGCTGTCAATCAGATGTTCAGGCAAGGCATTAAGGATGTAGATTTTTTAATCTGCAACACTGATGTTCAGGCTCTTGCTGCCAGTCCTGTGCCAGAAAAACTTCAGCTTGGAAACGTTGCAACCCGTGGCCTTGGGGCCGGTTGTAATCCCGAACAGGGAAGAAAGGCCGCAATGGAGACAATCGACAAAATTACCGAACTTCTTAGCGGATATACAGAGATGGTCTTTATAACTGCCGGCATGGGTGGTGGCACCGGAACCGGAGCAGCCCCTGTTATTGCAAAGGTGGCAAGAGATATGGGACTCCTTACGGTTGCAGTTGTTACCCTCCCGTTTAGAGATGAGGGAAGCGAATTTCTAAAAAGGGCCATTCTTGGAATTAAAGAGCTTGAAAAAAATGTAGATAGTCTTCTGATTATTGACAATCAGAAATTATATAAAATATTTGGGGAGCTCTCAATTTTTGAGGCATTCCCTAAAGCAGACGCAGTGTTGAGTACTGCCGTGAAGGGTATTGCAGAGATAATCACACGTCCCGGTTTTATTAATGTTGACTTTGCTGATGTCAGAATGGTAATGAACAACAGCGGTATGGCACTTATGGGCGTGGGAACAGCAACAGGTGAAAACAGAGCCATACGGGCTGTCGAAGAGGCACTCTCTTCGCCGCTCCTAAATGACTTTGATTTAACATCTGCAAAAAATGTTCTTGTTAACATAACCTCCAGCAACGATCACGGTCTTACTATGGCAGAGCTGTCACAAATTATGGCTTACATAAGTGAATTTACCGGAGGGAATGCCGAGAACTTCAAACGCGGAGTAGTTTGTGATCCTTCAATCGGTGAGTCCATCAGCGTTACCATTGTAGCAACGGGATTTGACATGCACTCTCTGCCTCAGATTTCATCTTCCGGAGGTAAAATTGTCGAAAGTGTAGTTCTTGGCAATGAGATAATGCAGTCTGTATCACAGAAAAACGAAGAGCATTTGTCTCCTGTTCCGGCAGACATTATTCCGGCAGAAAGACCGCTGAAACCATCTGTGAAGCAACCTTCTTACAGTCAGGAAAGCGTTGTGAAAAAGAGTAAACCGGCACTAATCCTGGAACAGGGAGAGGATATCTCCCAATTGGAGAAACAACCCGCCTATATTCGAAAACAGATGAAACTAAAGAATCAGGAGAGCGGTTCACCAGTTTCGGATATGAGAGAGAGCAGCACATTCAGACTCGAAGAGAACGACGGAAAGCAGCAACTCTTATCGGACAATTCATATATACATCAAACACAAGACTAAGATGACCGCAAAGACCAGAGTACGATTCGCCCCAAGTCCTACGGGACCGCTTCATATTGGAGGTGTAAGGACAGCTCTGTATAATTACCTTTATGCAAAGAAGAGAGGGGGAGATTTCATTCTCAGAATTGAGGATACCGATTCACAAAGATTTGTTCCCGGAGCAGAGGAGTACATAATCGAGGCTCTTGCATGGTGCGGAATATCACCTGATGAAGGTGTTGAAAATGGCAAAATAGTTGAAAAACCATCTGATAAACACCCATTTGCGCCCTACAGACAGTCACAGAGGAAAAATATTTACAGAGATTACGCTGAGGATCTGGTAAAAAAAGGTTATGCATATTATGCATTTGATACTTCAGAAGAGCTCGACAAAGTAAGATCTCAGACAGAGGCAAACGGAGAGGTATTTACATACAACTTCCAGATAAGAGAGAAGATGAAAACCTCTCTTTCTTTGTCACCGGAAGAGATAGAGAGACTCCTGGGACAAGACAATAAATGGGTTGTGAGGTTTAAAATGCCTGTCAATCACATTATTAAAATTACAGATGAGATAAGGGGCGATATTGAAGTAAATTCATCAACTCTTGACGACAAGGTTTTATGGAAAGCAGCCGATCAGCTGCCCACATACCATTTGGCAAATGTTGTTGATGACAAACTAATGGAGATTAGCGACGTTATACGCGGAGAGGAGTGGTTACCTTCACTTCCTTTACATTTTATGCTATATGAGGCATTTGGCTGGAATGATTCCAGGCCTCGTTTTGCCCACCTTTCTCTGCTTTTGAAACCTGATGGAAAGGGAAAACTAAGCAAGAGAGATGGAGATCGTCTCGGATTCCCGGTATTTCCTCTTGAGTGGAAAAATGATGCAGGAGAGATATCAAGGGGATATAGAGAGGATGGCTACTTTCCTGAAGCATTTGTAAACCTTCTTGCTTTTTTAGGCTGGAACCCCGGAACAGAACAGGAGATATTTTCACTTGAAGAGTTAACAGAAGCCTTTACTCTTGAAAGAGTTGTCAAATCGGGAGCAAAGTTTAATCCCGAGAAGGCTAAATGGTTCAACCAGGAGTATTTAAGATTGAGAAGTTCAGAAGCACTTGCTTTAGAATTTGCGTTGGTGTTAAAAGAAAATGGAATTGAAAGAGATACTGAATACATTACGAAGGTTATAGAGTTGTTTAAAGATAGAGCAACTTTTGTGAATGATTTTTGGACTCTCTCAGACTTTATGTTTAAAACTCCTGAAAACTACGACCTTAAGGTCAAAGACAAATTCTGGAAAGAGGATACATCCAACATTCTGGATCAGATAATTGTATTATTTGAGGGATTAGAAAATTTCACAAAAGAGAGCATCGAAAACATATTACCTGCAACAATAAAGGAGAGAGGCTGGCAGATGGGCTCTGTCATGAATTGCCTTAGATTGCTTCTTGTTGGAGAATCAAAGGGTCCGGGAGTTGCAGATATTATGGCTCTTTTGGGAAAAGAGGAGAGTATTCTAAGAATCCGACGCAAGTTGTTGCTCCCATAACCAGGCACTTTTCATCACCGCATCAAGCGGTGTCTCTGCTATCCAACCCAGAATCTCATTTGCTCTGGAAGGGTCTGCCCACACCTGTTCAATATCACCCTCCCTTCTTGGAGCTATTATGTACGGAACTTTTACTCCGGTTGCCTTTTCGAATTCGTTTATCACTTCGAGAACCGAAAGGCCTCTGCCTGTTCCCAGGTTAAAGAACTCAATGTTTCCCTCCATCTTTTCAGACTCATACAGCATACGCTTTATTGCTGCAACATGTGCTTTTGCCAGGTCACATATATAAATATAATCCCTTATACATGAGCCGTCCGGTGTATTATAATCGTTGCCGAATACACTTAGGCGCTCTCTTTTTCCGATTGCAGTCTGGGTTACAAAAGGGAGCAGGTTCTGAGGTACTCCTCTTGGCAACTCTCCGATAAGAGCACTTTCATGTGCACCAATAGGATTAAAATACCTAAGAGAGATAACTTTAAGGTTAGGTTTAAATGCCCTGGCAGTATCTTCAAGAATATCTTCACACATCTGCTTTGTCATGCCGTAAGGAGATTCTGCCTTTTTTATTGGAGCATTTTCACTCACCGGAAGATTCTCTTTGTCAGGCTGGCCATAAACAGTACATGAAGATGAAAATACAACGGCGGCTTTGGAAGAAGATGTCAGAATTTGCAAAAGGTTTATCAGTGACTGTAAATTATTGCGATAATACATTAATGGCTCTTTCACGCTCTCTCCTACTGCTTTGTATGCAGCAAAATGTATCGCAGCATCTACTTCGCCTACCTGCTCCATTACTTTTGAGAAAGCACTTAAATCTGCACAGTCTGCCTTAAAAAAAGCAGGCCTCTCACCTGTTATCTTCTCAATTCTATCAATAACATCCTCCGATGAGTTTGAGAGGTTATCAACAATAACAACTTCAAAACCGGTTTTTTGAAGTTCAACTGTGGTATGAGCGCCAATATAGCCTGCTCCTCCGGTTACAAGAACCTTTAACCTCTTCATTATATAATTTTTTAATTACCAAAAAATTCAATTATTGCATCAGCAATGGTTTTCTGTATCCCGGGAGTAAGTTCTGTATGCATAGGTAACGAAATAACACTCGAAGCAAGTATTTCTGAATTTGTTAAATCTGCCCCGATTCTTGAAATTGATGAGAATGCCTTTTGATTATTTAGTGACATTGGATAGTATACCATAGATGCGATTCCTTTTGAGGCAAGAAAATCCTTAAGATCATCTCTGTTCCTCTTTTTTAGCTGAATAGTAAATTGGTGATAAACATGAGTTGAATTGGAAACCTCATCAGGCAATACTATATCTTCAACACCTCTGAGGAGTTCTTTATACAGCTGAGCAGCAGAATACCTTGATTGAGAATAACTGTCCAGCTTTTGAAGCTTGACATTTAAAACTGCAGCCTGTATTGTATCCAATCTTGAATTACAGCCAATTATATCGTGATAATATTTGACCTTCTGGCCATGGTCAGTAACCATTCTTACTCTTTCTGCCAACTTAGGATCCTGAGTCATTATTGCGCCTCCGTCACCATAACAACCCAGGTTTTTTGTAGGAAAAAATGATGTGCAGCCAATATGACCTATTGTTCCAAAGTGGCTTTTTCTACCGTCATAATGGGTGTAAACAGCCCCTAATGCCTGCGCATTATCCTCAATAACAAATAGTTTGTATCTTGATGCAATCTCCATAATTTTATCCATATCTGCACCCTGACCAAAAAGATGAACAGGAACAATCGCCCTGGTCTTCTCTGAAATTGCAGCTTCAATCTGGTCAACCCTTATGTTAAAAGAATCTTTGTCAACATCCACCAGAACAGGAACAAGTCCAAGCAACCCTACCACCTCGGCTGTAGCCGCATATGTAAATGAGGGCACTATTACCTCATCTCCGGGTTTAAGTTCAAGCGCCATCATTGCAATTTGCAAAGCGTCTGTACCGTTTGCACAACCAATTACATATTTAGAGCCCAGATACTCTGCCAGATTATGTTCAAATGACTGAACCTGGGGACCATTAATAAATGCTGCGCTATCTATTACTTTTTGAATTGACGAGTCTATTTCGCCCTTTATCTTTTTGTATTGACCCTTAAGGTCAAGCATTGGAATATTCATCTTTGATTTTGGTTTAACCATGCAAATTTATAAAATTATTGCCTCATTTAATTATATGTTATCTTTGCACTCATGAAAGCAAACATTAAAACCATAGGAATAGCTTCTGATCATGCAGGTTTTGACCTCAAAAAAACCATATCTGACTACCTGATAAACAAGGGAATTGAGGTAACCGACATGGGGACTCATTCTGCTGAAAGTATGGACTATCCTGATGTTGCCCACCCATTGGCAAACTCAGTTGAGAAGAGAGAAGTTGAAGCAGGAATAGCAATTTGTGGCTCCGGAAACGGAATAAACATGACAGTAAACAAGCATCAGGGCATCAGAGCAGCACTGTGCTGGACGCCTGAGCTTGCTAAACTGGCCAGAGAGCATAACGATGCAAATATTCTTTCCCTTCCGGCCAGGTTTATTAACCCTGAAACTGCCCTTGAGATTGTATCAATATTTATCTCTACCCCTTTCGAAGGTGGCAGGCACACCTCAAGAGTAAACAAAATCGGCTGTTTATGAATCCCTTCATAATCGGGAAATCGTTAATTGAAGGAGCTCTCTCAAAAGATCTTTCTCAATACCCTCAAGGGATTGTTGTTGTCATTGACAAACCTTACGGCTGGACTTCGGCAGATGCTGTAAGGAAGATTAAATTTATGACTCAAAGGTGGTTTGGGCTAAAAAATATAAAGGTGGGACATGCCGGAACGCTAGACCCTCTTGCGACCGGAATACTTCTTATTTGCATAGGCAAAGCCACAAAAATGGCAGATACTCTTCAGTCTCAAAAAAAAGAGTACATAGCCGAAATAACCTTCGGGGCGACTACTCCATCTTACGACCTTGAAAAAGAGATAGATGCTACCTATCCCTTTGAGCATATTACAAGAAAATCAATTGAAGATATTCTCCCGGTCATGTCGGGAGAGATTGACCAGATTCCACCGGTATTCTCTGCCAAACTTATCAACGGTAAAAGAGCCTATGAATATGCACGGGAGGGAAAAGAGACTGAGATGAAACCTTCAAGGATTTCAATTTACGGCCTTGAGATTGTATCATGGAACTCACCTGTTCTTAGAATTGCTATCTCATGCAGTAAAGGCACCTACATTCGTTCATTTGCACGTGATATTGGATTGGAACTCAACAGCGGAGCGCATCTTTCAGGTTTGGTGAGATCGGCTTCGGGAGATTTCAGAGTTGAGGATGCAATAAATATCGATAATTTGAAACTTTTTCTTGAATAATTCGTATAATAGAGTACTTGTTTAATTTTTTTTAAAACAAACTCTGTTATGAAATTATCTCAATTTAATTATCAGCTTAATCCTGAGCAGATTGCAAAATACCCTTCAAAACATCGCGACGAATCAAGACTTCTTGTTTTGAACAGAAAAACCGGTGAAATTGAACACAAGGTATTTAAAGATATTCTTGAATATTGCTCAGAAGAGGACATCTTCATTTTTAACAACACAAAGGTATTTCCAGCCAGATTATATGGGAACAAAGAGAAAACCGGAGCTGAGATTGAGGTATTTCTCTTAAGAGAGCTTAACAGAGATCAAAGACTGTGGGATGTTTTAGTAGATCCAGCAAGAAAGATAAGAATCGGCAATAAACTCTATTTCGGAGAAAATGACAATCTGGTTGCAGAGGTAATTGATAACACAACATCCAGAGGAAGAACCCTTCGTTTCCTTTTTGATGGCACTCACGACGAGTTTAAGGCAACACTGTTTAAAATGGGAGAGATGCCGGTACCTAAATGGATAAGGGCAAAAGCAGAAACTCTTGACATTGAGAGATATCAAACTATTTTTGCTGAGCACGAAGGTGCAGTTGCAGCCCCTGCAGCTGGTCTCCATTTCAGCCGGGAGCTTCTCAAAAGAATGGATATTAAAGGAGTTTGTTCTACTTTCATAACTCTCCATATGGGACTGGGTCATTTTCGCACAGTTGATGTTGAAGATCTTTCAAAGCACAAAATGGATTCCGAACAGGTGATTATCACCGAAGAGAGTGCAAACCAAATTAACAAGGCAAAAGCTAAAGGAAGAAAGGTGTTTGCTGTAGGGGCAACGGTAATGCGCGCTATAGAGACATCGGTAACTACACGCAGCGAACTTAAGCCATTCAACGGATGGACCAACAAATTTATCTTCCCTCCCTACTCTTTCTCAATAGCTGACGCATTCATAACAAACTTTCAGTTGCCTCAGTCAACAATGCTAATGACAGCAGCAGCATTCGGAGGTTTTGAGAATGTAATGAAGGCATATAATGTAGCAATAAAAGAGGGCTACAAATTTGGCACATATGGTGACGCACTTCTTATAATTTGATAATATCCCGGCAATTGACGATTTGTCACTCAGATTTATCTGATTTTAAATTTTATATTTAGAAAAAAAAGAGAGGAATACATCCTCTCTTTTTATTTTGTCTCCTTTTAAATCTATGGATAGAGACGAAAAGATTTACACCGCAGCTCTGAATTCGATATTCAGATATAACGGAGGTCCGGCAAGAGAGCTGATAGCTGTTGCCGGAAGTGCAGAGAGTGTTTTCAGAATGAATGAGAGTGAACTCAGAGGGTTGTTTGGCGGAAGAGAATACTCATTCATGAAAGAGATCCTCTGTAAAACTGTGCTTGATGAGGCAGAGAAAGAGTTAGTCTGGGCTGAAAGATCCGGGATTGAAATCTTGTTCTCAACTGACATTTCAGGGGGATATCCAAAAAGGTTACTTGAGTGCGAAGATTATCCTCTTCTTATCTATAAAAGAGGGTCATCTCCTCTTGAGGCAAGAGTTGTTATCTCGGTTGTCGGGACTAGGAGAGCTACCATTAACGGAATAAATATCTGTAAAAAAATCATAGGAGACCTGGCATCTTCCGGACTAAACCCGCTAATTGTCAGTGGACTTGCATTTGGGATAGATATAACCGCACATAAGTGTGCTCTGGAAAATAATCTCAGGACAATAGCCGTTTTGGGGAACAGCCCTGACACCGTTTATCCGGTAAGTCACGGCAAATATTCAGCCCTGATAGAGCGTAATGGAGCACTTATAACAGAGTTTCCCAGAAATAGTCTCAGCTTTAAGATCAATTTTATCCGTCGTAACAGAATAATTGCAGGCATGGCTGATGCCGTGATAATTGCAGAGTCGGGTGAGAAGGGGGGCTCTATGATTACAGCATCTCTTGCAGCATCATACGACAGAGATGTCTTTGCAATCCCGGGAAGATTTGGTGATATTCAGTCCAAAGGCTGCAATTTACTAATATCCAAAAATCTGGCTTCGTTATTTTACAGTACTGAATCATTCATTGACCAGATGGGCTGGCAGGATTTAATCTGTAAAAAGAGACCTGAACAACAGATTCTCTTCGCCTTAGAGAGCAGAGAAAAAGAAAAAATTTTAGTAGCTTTGACATCCGCTTCGGAACTTAATATTGACGAGATAAAAAGAATTACCGGCATAGCCGTTCCTCTTTTGTCATCCTCTCTTGTTGAACTGGAGCTGGAGGGTAAGGTTGCGGCTCTGCCCGGCAAAAGGTACTCAATAATTCAGTAGACCATATAAATGTTAAAATATATTGATACACACTCTCACCTCTATGACTCCGATTTTGAAATCGACATAGCTGAGGTAACAGAGAGATCTAAATGCAACGGCATATTTAAAGTTGTTATGCCCTCCGTTGATAGTACAACACATCCGGCAATGATGAATCTCGCCGGCAGCTTGCCCGGGTTTGCATTCCCGGCCATCGGATTACACCCTACATCTGTAAAAGATAATTGGCGTCAGGAGCTTGACTTTGTCATAGACTCTGCAGATAAAAACACTTATGTTGCTGTTGGGGAGATTGGTCTGGACGGCTACTGGTCTAAAGAGTTTATGAATGAGCAAATTACTGTTTTCGAAGAGCAACTCAGGCTAGCCTCTGAAAGAGATTTGCCGGTAATTATTCACTCAAGAGATGCAACTGAAGAGATTTTCAACTCTCTTGAGAGGTGTAAGGAGATGAATATCCGAGGCGTTTTTCATGCCTTCTCTGGAAGCTATGAAACAGCATGCAGAATATTTTCATACGGAAATTTTAAGTTGGGTATCGGAGGAGTAATAACTTTCAAAAACAGTAATTTACCAAAAGTTATTGAAAAGGCAGGCCTCGATAAAATTTTGCTGGAGACAGATTCCCCATGGTTATCACCTGTACCTTATAGGGGAAAGAGAAACGAGCCATCTTATATTACACTTATTGCAGAAAAGATTGCACAGATAAAAGGCTGTTCAATTGAGGAGGTTGCTCAGATTACAACCCTAAACGCCGGGCAGATGTTTAAACTCTGATGTTTTATTATCTTTATCTTTATTACACAATCTATACAATAAAATGAAGTCTAAAATATTGCTGATATACACCGGTGGGACAATCGGCATGAAGCAGGACCCCGAAAACGGAGCTCTGGTTCCATTTAACTTTGATCAGATACTCGAAGAGGTGCCTGAATTGAAAAAATTTGCATATCAGATTGATACCTTCTCTTTCCATCCCCCAATAGATTCATCCGAAATTGAGACGGGGTTCTGGCAGGAGATTGCAGTGCTCATTGGAAGTAAATATGATTCATACGACGGATTTGTGATACTGCATGGTACCGATACAATGTCCTTCTCTGCATCTGCTCTAAGTTTTATGCTTGAAAATCTGGAAAAGCCGGTTATTTTTACAGGAAGTCAGCTGCCAATAGGAATGCTCAGAACAGATGGAAAGGAGAATCTTATATCTTCTATAGAGATTGCAGCAGCAAAAGATGAACATGGCAGGGCAATGGTTCCTGAGGTGTGTATCTACTTTGAGAGTCAGCTGTACAGAGGAAACAGAACAACAAAGCATAACGCCGAAAATTTCAGAGCCTTCAGATCATCTAACTTCCCGTGTCTTGCTGAGGCAGGGGTACACATCAGGTATAATACTTCATTTATCAATTATCCAAAAACATGGGGTAATAAACTGAATGTTAACACCTCTCTTGATACAAATGTCGCTATCCTCAAAATTTTCCCGGGTATCTCACATCAGGTTGTAAGCGGAATTCTTAATTCAAAAGGGTTGAGGGCAATCATTCTGGAGACATACGGTTCGGGGAATGCCCCTACAAAGCCCTGGCTTATGGATATTCTTAGAGAAGCAATAGCCCAAGGCATCATTATATTGAATATAACACAGTGTCAGGCAGGGAGTGTAGATATGGATGCATATTCAACCGGTATACTCCTTAAGATGATGGGAGTTGTGAGCGGGTTCGACTGTACAACTGAGGCAGCGATTACCAAAATATTTTTTTTATTAGGGCACAATTTTGACAATCAAACTATTAAGGATTTTTTACAGAAAAACTTGAGAGGAGAAATTACAATCAATTAGTGTATGTTAAAAAAACTTTTTAAATTGCACGATAATTAACTCTGGTTTGGAAACAGATAACTATTTAAAATACATTGTTTAATACTTTAATCATTCAAAAATTTATGAAAAAATTTTTCATGTTTTTGGCAGTAATTGGTTTCATTGCCATCTCTGCACAGTATGCTGCTGCTCAAACTCCGGATCCTTCATCAGATCTGACAGTACAACAGGAAACTCCTATTCATCAGCAGCTTAAAACCAAATTCATCGAGGGTGGAGCCGGCTTTATGGCCACAGTGCTTTTGTGTCTTATCTTTGGTTTAGCCATTGCAATCGAAAGAATAATTTATTTGAACCTTGCAACTACAAATGCAGAAAAGCTTCTGAAGAAAATTGAAGAGGCGTATGCTACAGGAGGAGTAGAAGCAGCTAAAGAGGTTTGCCGAAACACCAGGGGTCCGGTAGCAAGTATTTTCTACCAGGGTCTTGCCAGAGCAGACGAAGGCATTGAAGTTGTTGAAAAATCAGTTGTTTCATACGGTTCTGTTCAAATGAGCCAGATGGAAAATGGTCTTTCATGGATTCAGCTCTTTATCTCTATCGCTCCGATGTTAGGTTTCCTTGGAACAGTAATTGGTATGATCGCTGCCTTTGACGCTATCGAGGCTGCAGGTGATATCTCTCCAAACATTGTTGCAGGAGGTATTAAAGTGGCTTTGATAACAACCGTTGCAGGTCTAGTTGTAGCTATTATTCTTCAAATTTTCTACAACTACCTTGTGTCTAAAATTGACGCTATCGTAGTTACAATGGAAGATGCATCTATCTCGCTAATAGACATTTTAGTAAAAGCTAAAAAATAAATTTTTATGTCAAAATTTGTTAAATATATAACATATCTACTGATTGGTTTAGCGGTGATTATTACTATTGCCTTTTTCTCCAACAAGGAAGCTATGCTTGACACGTTTCTGTTCTACGGATACATCCTGTTCGGTATAGCTGCTGTGGCGGCAATAGGAATGCCTCTTTTTAATATGTTCGATAATCCGAAATCATTTAAAAAGATACTCATCAACCTGCTAATCGTTGTAGTAGTTGTCGGAGTTGCCTACCTACTGGCTTCCGGCGATCCGCTTTCAAATGTAAACATAACTCCGGAACCTACCGCTAACACATTGAAAATTACGGACACAGGTCTTATCCTTGTCTACATTTTGTTTGGCTTGTCTGTCATCTCGATCATAGCCGGCAGTGTTGTTAATATGGTTAGAAACCGTTAATAAAAATTTAATATGGCAAGACCAGTAAAGGAAATCAATGCAGGTTCGATGGCCGACATCGCCTTCTTGCTTCTTATATTCTTTTTGATGGTAACAACAATGGATATAGAATCAGGTTTGCAACGTCGTCTTCCACCTATGCCGGATGAAAACCAAAAACAGGACGATATTCAGGTAAACAGAAGAAATATTCTTGTGGTTCGCCTGAACGATTCTGACGGACTTTTGGCCGGTGGTGAGATGATGAATGTTACCATGCTAAAAGACAAGGCTAAAGAGTTCCTGTTGAACCCGGCTAATGATGTATCTCTTCCAGAAAAAGAGGAGAAAATTATTGAAGGTTTTGGTCCTTTTCAAGTTTCCAAAGGAGTTATTTCTCTGCAAAACACACGCGGCACCAGTTATAAGGCATACATTGAGGTTCAGAACGAACTTGTGAAAGCCGTTAACGAAATTCGTGATGATTTTGCAATGGTGAATTTCGGTAAAAAGTATATTGCCCTCGACGAAGACAGACAAAGAATCGTCAGGGATGCAATTCCTCAGAATATTTCCGAAGCAGAGCCTAAGGATACAGGTAGAAAACGTTAAAACAGGTTTGTAAAATGGCAAAATTTAATAAAAAAGGTAAAAAGGATGTTCCTGCTATGAGCACGGCATCACTACCCGATATTGTATTCATGATTTTGTTCTTCTTTATGGTTTCAACCAGCATGCGTCAAACAGATCGTCTGGTTACTGTAAAGGTGCCTGAAGCTACCGAAATCGCAAAACTTGAAAGGAAGGACCTCGCTGCTTATATATATGTTGGTACACCTATTCCGAGCAGACAAGCTCAGTTTGGTACCGATGCACGTATTCAGTTGAATGACGCATTCAAAACTGTTAACGACATCAGAGACTTTATTGCAGCCGAAAGAGAGACTAAAAGCGAAGTTGACCGTCAGTTTATGACAGTATCGATAAAAGCAGACGAAAATGTTCGAATGGGTATCGTAACCGATATCAAACAAGAACTTAGAAGGACATCTGCTCTTAAGATAATGTATAATGCCCGTAAGGCAGATACACAGTTCGGCAATTAAGTTTGTACTATAATCTGGAACAGGGTGGCCCTCTTTGAACAGAAGGACACCCTTTCTTGTATATATTTGTGTAACATTTAAAAAAATCCGGGATGAAAACAAGACTACTTTCAATATTTATCTCTGTCATTGCCGTTATAACAACTATAACAGCACAAGAGAGACCTCAGTTCAGAGGAATGGGACAGATGCAGAAACCAAAATTCATATTCTACTTTATTGGTGACGGAATGGGGTTTGCCCAGGTATCTATGGCCGAAGCATATCTTGCATCTAAAAAAGGTGAGATATCAAATCACCCGCTTTCGTTTACAACCTTTCCGACTGCCGGCATGGTAACAACCTACTCAGCAAGTTCATATATAACTTGCTCATCTGCAGCTGGTACAGCATTGGCTACAGGAATCAAAACAAATAACGGAATGTTAGGAGTAGATCCCCAGGGTAATAAATTAAGAAGTATCGCTTTTGATATCCAAAAAAGTGGAATACCTGTCGGAATTGTTTCAAATGTAACAATAGACCACGCAACACCAGCTGCATTCTACGCAAACAGCACAAGTCGCAATAACTATTATGAGATAGCTGTCCAACTACCGGAAAGCGGATTTGAATTTTTTGGTGGTGGTGGTTTTGTTCAGCCTACAGGGCCGGACAAAGATCAAAAAGATATATACAAAGTGCTCGAGGATGGTGGCTACACTGTTGCAAGAGGAATTCAGGAGTATGTTTCAAAGAAGGGAGCAAAAAAGATGGCCCTTTTCCAGGAGAGAGGTAAAGAGGCAGATCTGCCATATGCTATCGATCGTACTCCAGGTGATTTAACTCTTAAACAAGTAGTGGCAGCCGCAATTGACCACCTCTATGGTACAAAGGGCTTCTTCATAATGGCCGAAGGTGGAAAAATTGATTGGTCTGCACACAGTAACGACGGTTTAACAACAATTCTTGAGGTTTTGGATTTTTCCGATGCAATTGACGTTGCTGTTCAGTTTTACAAAAAATACCCAAATGAAACTCTTATTATTGTTACCGCAGATCACGAAACAGGTGGTATGGTAGTTGGCAGAGAAAAGGGATACGAGTTAAAACTTCATGAACTTGAACCTCAGAAAAAATCTATGGCTGTTGATAAAGATAACACTCCGGCATACGCAGAGCTAAACAAAAAGGCGAATATCGGATGGGCGACTTCATCTCACTCAGGTGTTGCTGTACCTATATTCACTATGGGAGCAGGAAGTAGGCTGTTTTCCGGCAGAATGGACAACACCGATATACCTAAAAGATTAATGACAATTCTTGGATTGCAACAATAATTATGAATAAGAAAATTATCCTTCTCTCTTTTCTCTTGTTATTTGTGTTTGCATCAACGGCACAAAACCTACCGAAAAGAGAGTTCAGAGGTGCCTGGATTCACACTGTCGGCAACCAGCAGTTTAAAACCATGCATACCGACTCTGTGAAAGAGATGTTCAGGAAGACCCTTGACATCTTTGAAAGAGCGGGTGTAAATGCTGTTATTTTTCAGGTAAGACCTCAGGCTGATGCCTTCTACATCTCCGATTTGGAGCCATGGAGTCGTTTTATTGCCGGAGAACAGGGTAAAGCACCTGATCCTCTCTGGGATCCCCTTCAGTTTATGATTGAAGAGTCACACAAAAGAGGAATGGAACTTCATGCCTGGTGCAATCCATACCGTGTAACCTCAAATGATAGAGAGCAGCTTCATCCGGATCATCTCTATTTTAAAAAACCGGAAATTTTTAAACGTTATGGTTCTCAGCTCTATTTTGACCCGGGTGAGCCGGAATCTGTAGCACATACAGTAAAGGTTATTGCTGACATGGTTAGCAGGTATGATCTTGATGCCGTTCATTTTGACGACTATTTTTACCCCTACCCCATTGCATTTGAAGAATTTCATGATGATGCATCTTTCGTTAAGTATGCAGCTTCCCAGGGATTTGAATACTGGCAAAAGGGTGATTGGCGCAGAAATAATGTAACAACCCTGATTAAAGCTTTGAATGATACCATTAAATCTCTCAAACCGTGGGTAAGGTTTGGTATAAGTCCTTTTGGTATTCACAGAAATCTAAAGGATACACCTGATGGCAGCGGAAGTAATACCAACGGTCTGTCCAATTACGATCAACTCTTTGCAGATGTTCCGCTCTGGGTGAAAAATGGATGGATTGACTATAATGTACCTCAAATATATTGGAAAATTGGCCATCCTGCTGCAGATTACAAGACCTTAATTGAGTGGTGGAATAAATCAAATTATGGAGACCATCTTTACATCGGACAAAATATTAGCACCTTTACTGAGCCCGATGTTGATAATCCAAACAAAACACAATTTGAGGCTAAAATGAAGCTCGTAAGAGAACTTCCCAATGTTCACGGTAATGTTTGGTGGTCTGGATGGAGACTCAGCCAAAACCCTGATGGTTTTGCAGATTCTCTGGCATTAAAATACCAGGCTGTTCCGGCACTTATTCCTGCATATACCAGGCTCGACACAATCGGTCCCGGTGCAGTTTCAAAAATTTCATTCAAAAGGGGTAACCTTACTTGGCAAGGACCGGTTTCGGAAGATCCGATGCAGCAAGCCAGATTTTATGCAGTATATAAATTCCCTGAGGGTGTTAAAACGGATATAACTGACAGCAAGTACCTTGTAAAAATTGTCTCAAAACCTGAACTTAGTATTGAAAAAAGTGAGGGAATAAATCAGAAATACAGCATTATTGTAACCGCTATAGACAGGTGCTGGAATGAAAGCACACCATCAAAACCCCTGAAGATAAAGTACTAAAATGAAAAAAGTTCTCTCGTTCTCACTGTTTTTGATTATTGGTCTTGTTCTTTCTCAAATACTTCCGGATGTGATGGGTGATACTTTTCATTCATTCAAGGAGGTAGCAAACATTCTCCTCTATGTTACTCTTGCATATATTATGATTAATGTAGGGAGGGAGTTTGAACTTGATAAGACCAGGTGGAAATCCTATGTAGACGACTATTTTATTGCAATGGCCACTGCTGCTTTACCCTGGATATTTGTGGCTTGCTATTATGTCTTTATTCTTTTACCCGTTGAGCACAACACCAGTTGGGAAACCTGGAAGGAGAGTCTCCTTTTAAGCAGGTTTGCGGCACCTACATCTGCAGGTATTCTATTTGCAATGCTGGCTGCTATAGGTTTAAGCACCAGTTGGGTTTACAAAAAAATTCAGATACTTGCCATATTCGATGACCTGGATACTATTCTGCTTATGATTCCGTTGCAGATAATTATGATTGGTATGAGATGGCAAATGATAGCAGTAGTGTTGTCGGTTGTATTTATGATTTACCTTGGGTGGAGATATCTGGGGCGGTTTAATATCCGACAAAACTGGCAGTACATTTTGCTGTACTCTATAATTGTTGTAACCGTAACCCATTCTATTTACTTCATTACCTCTACCCTCTTTGTTGACGATGAAGGTATTCACATTGAGGTTCTGCTTCCCGCATTTGTTCTTGGAATGTTAATGAGACACGTTCACATAGACAACAAATCAGAAAGAGCTGTCACGACAGGAATATCACTGATCTTTATGCTTTTGGTTGGTATGAGCATGCCCCATTTTCTTGGGTCATCACTTCTTACCGATGCTGCAATAGACAGTGGTTCTGTTTTAGGAAATCAGCCTATGTTACCGGCCGGAACTATTGCTCTCCATGTTTTATTTGTAACTCTTCTTTCAAATCTGGGAAAACTTGTTCCACTGCTTTTCTACAGAGACAGACTGATTGAAGAGCGTCTGGCAATTTCTGTCGGGATGTTTACAAGAGGTGAAGTAGGTGCCGGCATTATCTTCATTGCTCTGGGATACAATATTGGAGGACCGGCCCTTGTAATTTCTGTTCTCACATTAGTGTTAAACTTAATTTTAACCGGTATATTTGTAGTTTGGGTTAAGAAGCTGGCAATTCGGGCAGCTTTAAAATCTGACAAACCGTTAACGATATAATTTTCAAATTTTTAATATGGAAAGCCATACAAGAGTAAAAGTTTCTGAACTTCTTAAGAGGGAGCCCGGAGCCGAAGTTTTGGCAAAGGGATGGGTTAGAACAAAAAGAGGAAATAAAAACATCAGTTTTGTTGCACTTAACGACGGGTCTACTGTCAAAAATATTCAGATAGTATTTGATATGAACTCTTTCAGTGAAGAGAGTCTTAAAGAGGTATCAACCGGCGCTTGCATTGCTGTTAAAGGAGAACTTACCGCATCGTTGGGAAGTGGTCAAAGTGTAGAGATTCAGGCAAAAGAAGTTACTGTTTTAGGCCCGGCAGACCCCGATACCTATCCATTGCAAAAGAAGGGTCACAGTATGGAGTTTCTTAGAGAGATTGGTCACCTGAGACCCAGGACAAATACCTTTGGTTGCGTTTTCAGAATAAGGCATGCAATGTCATTCGCGATTCATAAGTTTTTCAATGATAAAGGCTTTTTTAACCTTCACACACCCATAATAACAGCTTCTGATGCCGAGGGTGCTGGAGCAATGTTTCAGGTAACAACTCTTGATATGACAAATCCTCCCAAAAAAGAGGATGGAACAATTGATTACTCTCAGGATTTCTTTGGGAAATCAGCAAACCTGACTGTAAGCGGCCAGCTTGAAGGAGAACTTGGAGCACTGGCGATGGGGGAAATTTACACCTTCGGACCAACATTCCGCGCAGAGAACTCAAACACTCCAAGGCACCTTTCTGAATTTTGGATGATAGAGCCGGAGATGGCATTTTACGACATCAAAGATAACATGGATCTTGCCGAAGAATTCATTAAATATCTTGTAAAATACGCACTTGAAAACTGCATGGATGATCTTCAGTTTTTGAATGACATGTTTGACAAGGAGCTTATTGAAAGACTCAGAAGTGTTGTAAACACAGAGTTTGTACGTTTGCCATATACACAGGGGGTTGAGATACTTATGAATTCAGGTCAGAAATTTGAATACCCTGTATCATGGGGAACAGATCTTCAAAGTGAGCATGAGAGGTATCTTGTCGAAAAGCACTTTATGAAACCGGTGATCCTTACAGATTATCCAAAAGATATTAAAGCCTTTTACATGAAGCAGAATGATGATGGCAAAACCGTCAGGGCAATGGATATTCTCTTCCCGAAAATTGGTGAAATAATCGGAGGCTCTCAAAGAGAGGAGTCATTGGAAAAACTGGAAAGCAGAATTGACGAACTAAAAATGGACAGAGAGACACTTTGGTGGTATATCGAGACCCGAAAATATGGTTCGGCTCCTCACTCAGGCTTTGGGCTTGGTTTTGAAAGGTTACTACTCTTTGTTACCGGTATGGCCAACATACGGGATGTTATTCCATTTCCGAGAGCTCCCAAAAACGCTGAATTTTAAAAATCATACATATGCTCGTAATTGGTATCGCAGGGGGAACCGGGTCAGGAAAAACAACTGTAGTCAGAGAAATTGTGAATATTCTCGGAGATAAAGAGGTTGTGGTAATACCACAGGACTCATATTATAAAGACAACAGTCACCTGCCATTGGAAGAGCGGCTCGAACTGAACTTTGACCATCCTGATTCTGTTGATTTTAAACTTTTGGTGAAACATGTTAAGGAACTTAAGGCGGGAAGGCCGATTAATCAGCCTATATACTCCTACCTTACATGTTCCAGATCTGAAACGGAGACTATCCCTGTTAATCCTACACAAGTTATTATTATTGAAGGTATTTTGATCTTTACCTGCCCTGATTTAAGAAAATGTATGGACATTATGGTCTTTGTTGATGCCGATGCCGATGACAGACTTGGCAGGGTTATTACAAGAGATAACATAGAAAGGGGGAGAACTATAGAGAAGGTACTTGAGAGATATGACAAAACAGTGAAACCTATGCACCTTCAGTTTATTGAGCCAAGTAAACGCTATGCAGATATAATTATTCCCCAGGGTGGACACAATCTTGTTGCAATTGGTATCCTTCTTGCAACTATTGAAAAGTCACTTCACAAACAGTAATGTTTAAAAGAGATAACAATGCGGGTTTATATCTTACGGTAGCATTTCATTTATTGCTGCTTATTATTCTGCTTGCCTCCCGGATTACATATCTTCTAAAGGAAGAGACCTCATTTATTCTCGACTTTACCAAAGAGGAACTGATGGAGGAGATCGCCCGCAGAGAACAGCTGAAAGAGGATGTCAGTAAAGAGCTTGATGACCTGATAGCAGGCAGACCTGCTGTAAGAAATGTTGTAGTTGATGCAACTACAAGAAGGGAGGCATTGAGAGACGACCGCTTTCGCGACCCCGCTCAGGTATATAACGAAGCCCGTGTTCTGCAGGAGAAACTTAATGCAGCAAAGAGGGAAGCTGAGGCTAACATGGGAAACGACAACATTCCCGATCCGGTTAAGCAGGAGACAACCAAAACTGAAGCGTATAAAGGTCCATCTGTAATATCATATACTCTTGAAGGAAGAAAGGCAATGAGTTTGCCAATTCCGGTATATAAGTGTGTTGGTGGAGGAGATGTTAATGTTACAATTGTTGTAAACAGAAGAGGATATGTGATTGCAGCAGTAGTAAAGCCAGACCTATCGTCTCCAGATAAATGCCTTCAGGAATACGCAATAAGGGCGGCAAAATCATCCAGATTTACCGCCTCTACTACAGCTCCTGAAAGACAGACAGGAGAGATTGTTTACCGATTTATTGCCCAATAGCAGCCAGAACCATATTGTCCAGCTCAAGTAATATCGGATAAAAGGCATTGTCATCCAAAGGGGTATAACGTCCGATAAATGCTTTTATATGATTATTAATCAGCTCTTTGCTCTCTTCCCATTCTCCTTTGCGTGGAACAATCCCATTGCTCTTTGCAAAGCTTAAAAACCTCTGCTCAAAATCTATCTCTGAGAAAAACTTATTAAGCTCGCTCATGCTTTTTATTTTATTTAAAGCTTGTCTGTATTCATCGGCCATTCTGGCACTGAACCTGAAAGTCATACCCATATTTGATACTGTCACAAAGAATGGGTTTATTCCTGATGTGTCAACAGGAACAAATAGATCGGGAGTTATCCCTCCTCCTCCGTAAACAATCTTTCCTTTAGGTGTTGTGTAAACCAGAGTGTCATTTTTTCTTATGCTGTCTGCACTCATCATCTCTCCATGGCGATACCTTTCAAGGATATCTTCCCTGTAGTTTTTATCATATGGCTTTTGGATTGACCTTCCTGTGGGTGTGTAAAATCTTGCAACGGTAAGTCTTATTCCGGAATTATCTGAAAAGTAGATTGGCTCCTGTACCAGACCTTTCCCAAATGACCTTCTTCCTACAATTACGCCTCTGTCATTATCCTGAATTGCTCCTGCAAAAATTTCACTTGACGATGCTGATCCTTCATCAATTATCACCTTTAAGGAGAGATCCCGGCATTTACCAGTATTATCTGCATGAAAATCTTGCCTTGGCCGGTGGGTCCCCTTCATATAAACAATAAGCTCTCCTTTATTAAGAAACTCATTTGAAAGCAGTAGTGCCTGATCGAGATAGCCTCCGGAGTTTCCGCGAAGATCAAAAACCAATGACTTCATTCCCTCTTTTCTGAGTTTTAATATGGACTCCATAAACTCTTTGTGGCTTGTCCTTGTAAATTTTGAAAGCTTAATATAACCCAAAGTGTCGTTGATCATATATGCTACATCTACACTCTTGACAGGTATCTTATCTCTTTTAATATCAAAGGAAACAAGTTCTTTAACACCATATCGCTTTACATCAACCTTAACCATAGAACCCGATTTTCCTCTGAGCCTGCTTACAAGCGAGTCCTGGTTCATTTTTACCCCAGCTACAACCTCTCCGTTTACCTTTACAAGTCTGTCTCCTGATAAAATGCCAGCTCTCTCGGATGGGCCTCCCGGAATTACATTAATTACAACAGCTGAATCGTTGGGAACATTAAACTGAATTCCTATGCCGTCAAAATTTCCCTGTAACTGCTCATCAGCACTTTTAAGCTCTTCAGGGGCAAGATAAACTGAGTGAGGGTCAAGCTTTTCAAGTATATAAGGAATTGATTGTTCTGTTATCTCCTTATAATTTACGGTGTCAACATAATTTTTATCAACCTGCGACAATACAAGCATAAGTTTATCCCACCTATTGTTGCGGACATTAAGTTCTCTGTCAGCAAGAAAAGCAGAGAGGTATTTATAGGATACCGCACCTAGCAAAAAGATTACTATGATAAGCAACCATGGGTTTGTTTTGAATCTTTTAATAAATGAATCCATAATAGTTACTCCTCGCTTAAAAAAAGAACGTCCACTCCTGCCCTTACCAATAAATCTACTCCGTCAGTAATACGGTAGCTGTTTCTATATACAAGCCTCTTTATTCCCGCCTGTATAATGAGCTTCGAACACTCAAGACATGGTGCTGTGGTTACATACATTGTGGCTCCAAGGCTATTGTTGCTAGATTTAGCAACTTTTGTTATAGCATTAGCCTCAGCATGAAGAACATACTGTTTTGTTTTACCTTCTTCATCTTCGCATATATTTTCAAATCCTGCAGGTGTTCCGTTGTAACCATCAGAGATTATCATCTTATCCTTAACCAGCAAAGCTCCTACCTGCCTTCTTTTACAATAGGAGTTCTTTGACCAAATCTCGGCCATGTCAAGATAGCTTTTGTCAAATTGTAGTTGTTTATCTTCCATATTATATTTCAGTGGGTTGATATAAAAATCGTTTAATGCTTCTCTTTGGTGTTTTTTCAAACTCCTCAGGGAATATCTTAATGCTTTGAATCTTACAGTAGTTTGGCAACTCTTCGTTTGCGCTGTATCTGAGTTCCTCTATCTTTTTCTCCAATTGAGACTCCGTTAACCCGTCTGCCTCAGCCTGTTCAAAATCAGGATAGATTAATGCAGTAAGAGCGCCTTTGTCTTCAATAACCAAAGATTCAACAACGTATGGCAAATTATTTATAATACTTTCAATCTCCTCGGGATAGATATTCTGTCCCGATGGGCCAAGAATCATACTTTTTGAACGACCTCTTATGTACAGGTACCCATCGCTGTCTATAACCCCCATATCTCCGGTTCTGAGCCAGCCATCCTTCTGCATTACAGCATCTGTTGCGTCAGGATTCTTGTAGTATCCCAACATCACATTATCTCCTTTGCACAGAATTTCTCCGGGAATTTTCTCCGGATCAGAAGAGTCAATTTTTATCTTCATCCCCGGAGCAGCCTTGCCGCAAGAGTAAAGTCTTGTGTTATTCCATGGAGCATAAGTAATAATTGGAGCACATTCGGTCATCCCGTAACCAACTGTAAAGGGAAAGCCGATTTTAGTAAAAAAGGCCTCGGCCTCCTTATTAAAAGCAGCTCCTCCAATAATCACCTCATAAAATCTGCCTCCAAATGTTTTAACAAGCTCAGCTTTTATTTTCTTTTGGATCTTCTGATCAATAACAGGTAGCCTGAGAAGAACTCTAATTGAGGTCTTGTTTAGTATCGGTTGGAGTTTTTTCTTATAAATCTTTTCAATTATCAGAGGAACAGATACTACTATGTCTGGTTTGATCTCAGCAAAAGCATCCATAATAATTTTGGGGCTTGGAATTCGGGTCAGGAAATGGACGTGTGCACCTACAGTCATCTCAAAGAGAAACTCAAACATCATCCCGTACATATGGGCTGTAGGTAGCATCGCAACTACATTTGATGTGTTATTGAGGTGTGGCTGAACAAGTTTTGCAAAATCAACATTTGATCTGAGTGCTCTGTAAGGAATCATTACTCCTTTTGAAAACCCGGTTGTACCTGATGTGTAGTTTATCATCGATAGCTCTTCCGGAGAGTCCTCATGATATTTAATATGTTGTTGCCTGAAATTTTTTGGATATTTTTTCCCGAACATTTCATTTAAATGCTCCCTGGTATCAACAATTTTTTGATCTTTTGCAAACAACACAGAAAAATCATTCATCATGATTACCGCCTGAAGATTTGGCATCTCTGTCTCATTAAGTTGTTCCCACATTGCATCACCGGCAAACAGAATAAGAGATTCGGAGTGGTTTACAATATGATGGATATTGCCCGGTTTAAACTCATGAAGTATAGGAACTGCAACAGCTCCATATGTGAGAGCAGAGAGAAACACTACTCCCCAGTTTGCTTGATTTTTTGAGCAAAGCGCAATTTTATCACCTTTTTTAACACCACAAGTCTCATATACTATATGAAGCTTCTCAATTCTGCGTGCCACATCTTTATAATTCAATGTAATGCCTTTATAATCAGAAAGCGCAGGGTAATCCCAGTTTTCTTTGAGGCTATTTTGCAACAGCAGATTAAATGACTCTCTCATAATAAAACTGTAAAGTTTATGAAAATGTTTGAAGCTGACATAAGTGAGAATATAGTCCCTTTTTGTCAATCAGCTCTTTATGTTTTCCTCTTTCTACTATCATACCATCTTTAAGCACTACGATTTCGTCAGCATGCTGAATTGTAGATAGTCGGTGCGCAATAACTATTGAGGTTCGGTTTTTCATTAGGTTTGTTAAAGCCTCCTGAACCAATTTTTCACTTTCGGTATCCAGAGCAGATGTTGCCTCGTCCAGTATAAGAATTGGTGGATTCTTAAGAACTGCTCTTGCTATTGCCAGTCTTTGTCTCTGACCTCCGGATAGGTTTGCGCCTCTGTCTCCGATGTTGGTTTCATATCCATTTTCCAGATTAGCAATAAATTCATGAGCATTTGCAATTTTTGCAGCTCTGTATACCTCCTGAGGCTGAACATTCGTCATTCCAAAGGCAATGTTGTTAAAAACAGTATCATTAAAGAGTATTGCCTCCTGAGTAACTATTCCCATCAAAGAGATGAGATCCTTGGGTTCATATTTTCTTATATCAATACCGTCAATCATTATTGACCCCTCGGTTACATCATAAAACCTTGGTATTAAATCGGCAATTGTACTCTTGCCGGCTCCTGATGGGCCAACCAAAGCAATGGTTTTACCTCTCTCAATAATTAAGTTAATATTCTTAAGAACCGGCTCATTGGCATAGCAAAAAGAGACTTTACTGAATTCGATTGATTCTCTGAATTCTGTGATTGAAATTGCTTCCGGACTTTTCTTAATAACAGTCTCTACATCAAGAATTGCATAGAGCCTTTCACCTGAGGCCAATCCTCTTTGAAGGCTGGTTAGTGCCGAAGAAATTGCTTTAAGTGGCTCCAGAACTCTCCAGTAGAACATTATGTAAACCACAAATTCAGACCACGCCATTCCCAATTGACCATTCATCTGAAGATACCCTCCGTAGAAAAGCACAGTTGCAGCAACAGTTATACCAAGAAATTCAGATAGAGGAGATGCAAGCTCCTGCCTGTTAAACATCCTTTTACTTGTCTGCCTGTGCTGTTCGTTGCTTTTACTAAAGCCCTCATTTACATACTTTTGTGCGTTAAAGGCTTTTATTATTCTGGCACCGGAAATTGCCTCTTCAAAATGGCTTACAATACGCCCCATCATACCCTGTGTCTCGGTAGCTCCCCTTTTGAGTTTTCTGCTTAACTTACCAATAATAAGCACAGAAACAGGAAGAGCAACAAGAGTAACTGCAGTCAATTGAGGAGACATATAAAACAGCATAAACAGAAAACCAACAATTAGAATCGGGTCTCTGAAAAGGATATGAAAGCTGTTGGCAACTCCATTTTGCACCTCAGTTACATCATTCGAAATAGAGGAGAGTATATCACCTTTTCGGTTTTTACTGTAAAATCCAATATGCAGCTTGGTTATCTTGTTGAACAGCTCCTTTCTGATATTTCTCATGATGTTTGTTCTCATGCTCACCAGAATCCTCTGAGACAAATACCTCATGGCATTTGAAAGGAGAGATGTAACAATTAAAACACAGCATACATATACTAAAGCTGTCAAAGGCCCGTACTCTTTAATAAAACCGACTAGGTAGTGCTGAAAAAGGGCAATAAAATAATCGAGAGATAGAGAAAACTCAGGAAGTGTAATGGTCAGGTCTATGGAATCTGCATCAAAAAGAACCTCAAGCAGAGGAGCAATCAACGCTAAATTCGCAATACCAAAAAATACTGAAAATATTGAAATTATAAGGTATTTTGGCCAGTACTTTCCGAATGGTTTCGCAAAAACCAGCAATCTAAAAAATGTTTTCATAATTAGTTTGTCTCCTCAAAATCAATATACTCGCCAACATTTTTATCTACTACTTTTGGCTCCCTCTTCTCCTCTTCAATGATAACATCTCCATCCTTAGTTGTGGACTTATTTTGATATTGTTGTTGTCTGGCTGCAATATCGCTGAATTTTCGTCTGAGCCACCATGCAAGCAATAAGGGAACAACTCTTGACAGGGCCCAAATTATTAGTATAAAAATTAAAACAAATGTAATAAAACCTTCCATCCTACTGTTTGTATCTTTTAATATCACCCGTCTCAAGGTTAATCGAAATATTTCGGCCCTGTAGTGTTTGAACCAACACATCACTACCTGCCAATGGAATAACCGGTGAGTCGGGTTTTATCCGGTTTTTCTCTTTTATGTCAGTAACAGGGATGCCGTTAACTGAGTAAATCATCGTTCTGAGCGACGTCCTTAGAATCCAGTATTTGTTTCCTCCAAAATCCTTTAATTCAGGGAATTCTCGTATTGTTTCAGGAAGTTTAATATCACTCCATATGGGATATGGTTTGCAATTTTTATCATAAAGCCTTAATGTATTGTCTGTATGAAGTAGCATAATTGCAAAATCTCCGTCTTTTTTAAGATTATAGACCTTTGGTCCCAAAAGGATAAGCGAGTCTGTACTGATTGGATAAGGAGAGACAAACCGCCCGCTTCTGTCAAGCATAAAGACTCTGTTCCCTCCTGCAAAAAGCATTTGCAGTTTCCCATTGCGATAGTAGTCAACTTGTTGTACATAACCTCGTAACGGAACCTGAAACGGAACGGCCCAGATCCCTTTCATCTCTTTATCTGATAGCCTTAACCAGTAATTCGGCAGCTGTTCAAGAAATTCCTTTTCTCCGGTAGAAAAATTTATAAGTTCAAATGGCCCTGCAGGAATTTTTACAATAGTGTCTCTCTCCCACCCTGCAGGAGATTCCATGACTGCTTTACCCGGCTGAGGCAACTCTTTAAGAGAGTCGGCATAAAAGAAAATTTCATACGCCGGATTACCTAGTTTGTCCGGCTTTAACTGAATAGCACCAATCATTAGATTTGAAGACTTGGTTAGCCCTTTTAAATTATCATCTTTTTTGAAAAACCGGACAAGTGAATCGGGTTGTTCAGATCCATTTACTATAAGAGTCATTGCTCCCGAACTCCTATCGAGCAAATTGTATGCCTTGGTCTGAGAGATGTACTCATCAAAAGAGAATTTTTCACCTTTTTTTGCGAATACTTCTGTCAAAACCTCTTCCTGACCAATTATTATATATTCTCCTTTACGAAGAATATAGCTATTTTCCTCTTCATGGAACATCTCACCAAACAGAAGTTTCATATAGCCGCTTTCATTGAAGGGAAGAGAAAGCATCTCTTTATCTTTTGACAGCCATCTTTTTAAAAACCCCAAAAATGGCTTACCGGTACGAATAATTATTGTGTTCCGGAAAACAGATCCGTATGGGATCAAAGCTGCTCCAACCTCTTTTGCATCAAGAGAGGCAAACCATTTTGCAGCTTTCAATGCAATCTCAGGATCTGTTCTCTTGTAAAAATCACCAAACTCATTGAATCTTTTAAGATAAGATGGTATGTCATCAACTGAAATTGTAAGCAAAGAGAATGTATTATAAGGGATAACAGATGCAATATCAGATTTAACTCCTCTGCTAGCCCTGAAAACTTCGGAGTAATTGGCTGGCCCTTTACTGTTAAACACTCCTCCTCGTAAAATAACTTTATTTCCCTGAGAGTAAATCTCCAGGGCACTCCATGATGTCACCCGTGAAATAAAGTCAGAGTATTTCAGATATCTTCTGTTTGAATATGCTGAAAATAGTTTTCCGCACTGAGCGTGATTTATAAAGAGCATTGTTTCTCTGAGTTCTGTTTTGGCAAGCAGATCTGTAAGGTCTGAATTGTCAAGGATTGACGATCCTGACAGAAGGTGCCTGACAGATGATTCCAGGATCAATGGAGAGGGAGATGCAAGAAGGAAACCACCGGATGATGCATATTCGACATTATTCCATTTGTAAACAGATATTCCATTGTATTGTCTGGTTCTGGAGTTGCCATCTTTAAGCGAACCAAGAATATAGGCTAACTCTCCGGACTTAAGCTTCAAAACAAACAAAGGAGAGACTTCATCCTTTGATGAGTAGTGATAAGAGAGTGCACAACCGTGATCCCTGATATCTTTAAGCGTCTCTGCTCCTGATATCGAATATAGCTTATCAATCAGTTGATTTAGGGGGGAATTCCCAAAAATTACACTGCCAAAAAGATCATTTGCTGAATTTATGCTATTGGAAACTGTCTCAATATCTTTAAAGAGAAAAAATGCAGAGGCATCTGTTGGTATAGCCAATGCAGTATCTGAAGAGACGTCTGAACTTTTGTTGGTACTGCCCCTTCCAGGTACTAAAACCAGAAAAATGAGGGTAATCAGAATAATTGCGGCAACAGAGCTCCAGATGAGAATTTTGTATGCAGAAAGTAATTTTTTCATAAACATACAAAGCTATTAAAAATATGTTAAATCAATTGCCCATTTCAGATAGGAATTTGATTCTCACCAATCGTATCTCCTCTTCGGTATATCCCCGGCCCAGCTCATCTGCTGCCTCTTTAAGAGAATCTGTTGAAGCCTCTGTTTTAAAATATTCGTAGATATCATCAATTTTATCTTCGTCAACAGTCTGTCTTATGTAGTAGTCTATATTAAGCTTTGTGCCTGAATTTACAATCGCCTCAATCTCTGTCAAGACATCTTCCAGTTCCATCCCTTTAGACTCTGCAATATCATCAAGAGGTTGTTTCCTGTCAATTCCGGTTATTATATATACTTTATTTAATGATTTGTTTGCAATAGATTTGATAACCAGGTCAGACGGCCTCTCAATTTCATTTTCTGCAACATATTTCGCTATCAAGTCAATGAACTCTTTCCCGTACCTTTTGGCTTTACCCTCACCCACTCCCTGGCAGTTTTTGAGCTCGTCAAAAGTAATCGGGTAGTGAATTGACATGTCCTCAAGAGAGGTGTCATTAAATATTACAAACGGAGGAAGATTTATCTTTCGTGATATAGACAATCGGGTATCCTTGAGCATTTTTAACAAAGTTTCGTCTCCACCTCCACCGGTACTCTTTGCTCCTGCTGCTACCACCTCATCATCATCATCACCGCTTACAAACTCTCTGTCTTCTGACAGCATTATAGTATAGGGTAATTTAAGGTATTGTTCACCCTTTGGTGTTATTGCCAAAAGGCCATACCTCTCAATCTCCTTCTCCAGCAGATGATGTATTATACATTGCCTTATTACCGCCATCCAGAATTTTACCCCCTTTGACATACCTGTCCCAAACAATTCATGGTTGTGGTGGTTGTATGATTTTATTAAAGAGTTATTTACGCCTGCAAGAATATTGGCAACATGCTCCGATTTGAACTGTTCTTTCATGCTCAGAATCAATTCAAGAACAAGCGCTATCTCCTCTTTTCCATCAAATTGATTCTTTGGAAACAGGCAATTGTCGCAAGCGCCACATTTGCCGGTAGTGTAATCCTCTCCAAAATAATTCATCAAGACAGTTCTTCTGCAGAGATTGCTTTCGGCATAGGCAACTGTTTCTGCAAGCAACTGTTTTCCTATCTCTTGTTCGGCGATAGGTTTGCCCTGCATGAATTTTTCAAGTTTCTGAATATCTTTATAAGAATAGAAGGCAATACATTGTCCCTCGCCTCCATCCCTTCCTGAACGACCTGTCTCCTGATAATACCCTTCAAGACTCTTTGGAATATCATAGTGAATTACAAATCTAACATCAGGTTTGTCAATACCCATACCAAATGCAATTGTTGCCACAATAATATCGGCATCTTCCATCAAAAACCTATCCTGATTTGCTGCTCTTGTAACGGCATCCAATCCTGCGTGATATGGCAGTGCCTTTATTCCGTTAACATTGAGAAACTCAGCTATCTCCTCGACTTTCTTTCTGCTGAGACAATATATTATCCCTGATTTACCGTGGTTATTCCTGAGAAATTTTATGATCTCTTTGTCTATGTTCTCTTTTGGTCTTATTTCGTAGTATAGGTTGGGTCTGTTGAATGATGATTTATAAACTTTAGCATCAGACATCCCCAGATTTTTCTGGATATCACTCTGTACTTTTGGTGTTGCTGTTGCAGTCAGGGCAATTACCGGCGCTTTACCTATCTCGTTAACAAGAGGGTTAATCCGTCTGTATTCGGGACGGAAATCATGCCCCCACTCCGAAATACAGTGTGCCTCATCAATGGCATAAAACGAAATTTTTATCTGTTTTAGAAGCGCTATATTCTCCTCTTTTGTAAGTGATTCCGGTGCCACATACAGTAGTTTTGTTTTTCCGGACAAAAGATCCTCTTTTACCTCTGTTATCTGGGTCTTTGTTAAAGATGAGTTTAGAAAGTGAGCAACCCCGTCTCTTTCCAGCATAAATCCACGAATAGCATCAACCTGATTCTTCATTAAAGCTATAAGCGGAGAGATAATAATTGCAGTTCCCTCCATCAGTAACGCCGGCAACTGATAACAGAGTGACTTCCCTCCACCGGTAGGCATCAGGACAAAAGCGTCGTTCCCCTCAAGCAAATTCAATATTATCTCTTCCTGTTGCCCTTTAAATGAGCCGAATCCGAAATGTTTTTTGAGTGCCTGGTGAAGTAAATCAGAGGTGATTTGCATATATAATTGACAGAAAAAGCTGAATAAAAATTAAAAATAGTTACCTTTGTGGCTCTAAGATATCGAATTGTTTTCTCATCGCAAAATTTTTATGATTAAATCTAATGAGGACATAAAGCTAATTGCAAAAGAGGTGATTTCAAAAGAGGCCTCGGCAGTTGCAGCTTTGGAAAATTTAATTGACGACAGCTTTTCTGCTGTTATAAGCCTCATATTCAATAGTAAAGGGAGATTAGTCATAACCGGTATAGGTAAAAGTGCAATTATAGGCTGCAAAATTGTTGCCACACTTAATTCAACGGGCACTCCATCAATTTTTATGCATGCAGCCGACGCAATTCATGGTGATCTTGGGATAATTCAGCCTAACGATATTGTTATGTGCATCTCAAAAAGCGGTAGTACTCCTGAGATTAAAGTTCTGGTTCCTCTGATTAAAAAGATGGGGAACAATGTTATTGCAATGGTTTCTAATTGTGATTCATTTCTGGCGAAACATTCAGATTATATTATCAAAACCACAGTCCAGAGTGAAGCTTGCCCGAATAATCTTGTTCCCACATCAAGCACTACTACACAGCTCGTTATGGGAGACGCCATTGCCGTTGCCCTTTTAAGTGTAAGGGGTTTTACTCAGAAGGATTTCGCATTGCTTCACCCGGGAGGCTCCCTTGGAAAAAAAATGTATATGAGGGTTTGTGATTTAACTGACTCTAAAGTACGTCCTTTTGTCAGACCTAATGAAAGCATACAGAATACAATAATCAATATCTCTGCAAATCGTTTGGGAGCTACAGTGGTGTTGGATGAAGGTGGAGATCTGAGGGGAATCATTACAGACGGAGATGTCAGAAGGATGCTTGAAAGGGGAGGTTCGTTTGATAAATTGGTTGCTACAGACATCATGTCTCTGAACCCCAAAACCATAGACGCCGGAGAGTTGGCTGTAAAAGCATTTAACTTAATGGAGACAAACAAAATTACCTCTGTAATTGTTATGGAGGGGAATAAATATATTGGATTGGTACATATACACGACATTATAAGAGAGGGAATCGTATGACAGCATTTAATCCAAATGAGTTGGGAATGGCTAATGGCAACTACTTTGCTCTTCCATACAGTCTTGAAGAATCAGATATTGCTCTTATATCTGTACCCTGGGATGTTACAACATCTTATCGTCCCGGAACATCAGAAGGTCCTGCAGCAATAATCGATGCATCAATTCAGGTAGATCTTTATGATGCAAATGTACCTGAGGCCTGGAAAACTAAAATTGGGACTGTTCCTGTTGAGAAATCTATCAAAAAACAGAACAAATCACTAAGAAAAATTGCAGAAAAGGTTATTGAGCATCTTGAAAACGGAGGAGACCATACAGATGTTCAGAGCCAGTTGGATATTATAAATAAAGCTGGAGAAGATCTTAATAATTTGGTATATCAATCATCTCTCCGGCAACTTGAATCGGGGAAAATTCCAGGCATTGTCGGAGGTGACCACAGCACACCTCTTGGACAGATTAGAGCCATTGGAGAGAAGTACGAGGATTTTGGGATTCTCCATATTGATGCACATGCCGATCTGAGAATTGCTTATGAAGGATTTACATACTCTCATGCTTCGATACTCTACAATGCCTTAAACGAAGTTTCTCAAATTTCACAACTTACACAGATTGGAATTAGGGATTTTTGCGAGCAAGAGGTAGCTATCATTGATACCGACCCCAGAATAAGGTGCTTTACCGACATCGAGTTAAAGAGAAACCTGTTCGAAGGGAAGACATGGAAAAAACAGTGTGAAGAGATAATTTCAAGTTTACCTAACAATGTATATATAACCTTTGATATAGACGGTCTCTCTCCTGACCTTTGTCCCAACACCGGGACTCCTGTTCCTGGTGGATTATCATTCAGGGAGATTGACTATCTGTTGCATATGCTTGCCACATCGGGGAAAAAAATTATCGGATTTGACATGTGCGAGGTTGCACCTTCTGATGAAAATGAATGGGATGCCAATGTGGGCGCTAGAATACTCTACAAACTTTGTGTCTATTCCGACTTGAATTCAAAGAGACTTTCGGCTCAACTTTAGAAAATCCAGTATCAGAAAATGGCATTTACCTTCTCCCGACAGAGAGCCAGCCGCAGAAAAGATATTCTAAACGTCTTTGGCATATTTGTAAATAACAACTATGCAGGAGGGGTGATTCTTGTATTGAGTTCAGTATTTGCGATGATAGCTGCCAATACAGATCTGTTCGCCTCTTTTCATGATATCTGGCACATTAATGCCGACTTTGCAATAGGGTCTTTTAAACTGGAAATGTCACTACTCCATTGGGTTAACGATGCTCTAATGGCAATATTCTTCTTTGTCGTAGGTCTTGAAATTAAGCGAGAGATGATGGTTGGAGAGCTATCTTCTTTCAAACAAGCATCTTTACCAATATTTGCCGCAGCAGGTGGGATGATTTTTCCGGCTCTAATATATGTGTTTTTTAATGCCGGCACCCCAAGTGCAAACGGTTGGGGAATACCTATGGCAACTGACATTGCCTTCTCATTGGGTGTAATCTCACTGCTTGGAAGCAGAATACCTTTATCTCTGAAAATATTCCTGACTGCGTTAGCTATAGTTGACGACATTGGGGCAATCATTGTTTTGGCAATTTATTATCCAAGCCACGAAATACAATTTATTTACTTAATCTATGCCGGCTTTATACTTTTATTACTGATTTTTTTCAACAGGATGAATCTTCACAATGCGGCACTATACCTTGTTCCCGGTCTGTTTCTTTGGTACTTTGTTTACCAGTCAGGTGTTCATGCCACAATTGCCGGGGTTGCACTGGCTATGTGTATTCCATCTAAAGCTCCAATTAACGAGGTTAGATTTTTCGTCAGAAGTAAATACTATCTCGACAAATTTAAAGAGGCTAGCCACGGAGAGTTAAGTATTCTTGCCAATAAACAACAACTGAGCATAATTCACAATATGCACAGTATACTACGAAAGATAAATCCTCTAATAAACAGGTTTGAGCATACGATAAATCCCTGGGTAACTTTTTCGATAATGCCGATTTTTGCGCTGGCCAATGCCGGTGTTGTATTTGATGGTTTCCCTGAAATAAGTTCAATCCCAAATATCTCCAAAGGGGTGTTTTTTGGACTAGTTGTTGGAAAACCTATGGGGATTTTCATTGCCTCCTACCTGGTGTGCAAAATGAAAATTGCAGAGCTTCCGCCAGATTTAAAATGGTCCCAGATTTTTTCAGTTGGGATTATTGCGGGAATAGGTTTTACAATGTCAATTTTTATTGATAGCTTAGCGTTTTCAAACGAATTGATAATTAATGAGGGAAAAGCCTCAATATTAATCAGTTCGGTTGTTGCGGCATTTCTGGGAGTAATTGCTTTAAGGATTACAACAAGTAAACCTAAACCAAAAATAAGACGACTTGTAAGTTGAAACTTTAAAAAAAATAAATAAAATAAATTAATTTAATTAAAATCAGATGAAAACAATCAAATCAATCACAATCATTGCTTTGGCTTTAGTTGTTCTAGCTTCTTGCTCAGGTTCAAAAAGTGCTCAGATTCCGGGAATCACAAAAGAGTTTAGTGACTCTGTAAGTTATGCAGTAGGTGCATCAGTTGGATCTATGATTAAGCAGGCAGAATTTGGTCAGCTAAACATGAAAGAGGTTCACAAGGCAATTGACGATGTTCTTGCAGACAAAACCCTTAAGGTTGACATGAACTTAGCCAATGATATTATAACAAGATATCTTATTAAGAAACAAGAGGCTGCAAGTATTGAAAATACCGAGAAAGGCCAAAAATTCCTTGAAGAGAACAAAAGCAAAGAGGGTGTTATAACTCTTGAGAGCGGTCTTCAGTACAAAATTCTTGTTGAAGGTAACGGTGTTACTCCTTCTCCGGAAGATACAGTTGAAGTACATTACAAAGGTACTCTGATTGATGGAACCGAATTTGATTCATCACACACAAGAGGCGAAAGCGCAACATTGGTTTTGAACCAGTTTATCCCGGGTTGGGTAGAGGGTGTTCAAAAAGTAAGTGAAGGTGGAAAAATTGAGCTTTATATCCCTGCTGAACTTGCTTATGGCAGCCAGAAAATGGGTACAATCGAGCCGGGTTCTACATTAATTTTCGAAGTTGAGCTTATTAAAGTTAAAAAAGCAAATCAAAAATAATATGGCACTTGAAATTACAGGTACTCTAATTAAGAAACTCGATGTTCAGACTGGCAATAGTGCCAGAGGTGAGTGGCAAAAGCAGGAGTTTATAATAGAGACAACAGATAACTTTCCAAAAAAAGTATGTCTGAATGTATGGGGCCCAGAAAAAGTATCAGAAATATCAGGATACAGAGAGGGCGAGGTTTTGAAAATTTCATTCAATGCAGAATCCCGGGAATTCAACCAGAGATGGTACACCGATTTACGTGCATGGAAAATTGAAAGAGCCGACCAGAGTTCAAATGACATGAGTTATTCTGTGCCTGAAAGCACATCATTCCCTACTGCACCTGATACCGATAGCGATACCGGAGAGGATGATCTGCCGTTTTAAGTAAGTCCGTCAAAACAATAAAAAGAGGATACCTTTTCAGGCATCCTCTTTTTTTGTAACAATCTTATAATGTAATTATTAAAGAAATTGACCTGGAGTCTCTCTCTTAAACCAGGTAATCTGTCGCTTAGCGTATCTTCTTGTGTTTCTCTTGATTAAATCAATCGCCTCATCAAGCGTGCATTTACCTTCAATATAAGCAAACAGTTCACGGTAGCCGACAGTCTTTAATGCTGTCAGATTTCTGTATTGGAATAGTGATCTCACCTCCTCAAGCAAACCGGCTTCCATCATCGAATCTACTCTATTATTAATCCGAGTGTACAGCTCCTCTCTTGGTATCTCTAGCAGTGTCCGCTCAACAATAAAGCTTCTCTCCTTCTTTTTGAAATTTTTGTAAGAGGAAAATTTTCTACCGGTACCAATGGTTACCTCAAGGGCTCTTATAATCCTTTGAGGATTTGATATATCAATAGTTTTGTAACTCTCTCTGTCTACAATTCGTAATTCCTCCCTCAAACTTTCAATACCCTCTTGCAAATATCTATTAGATAAGCTCTCTCTCAAATCAAAGTCAGGTTGTGGAAAGTCATCAATTCCATAACAAACAGCATCTACATAAAGCCCTGAACCTCCAACCATTACGAGCTGATCATGATCTTTAAATAACTCATCAAGAAGAGATAGTGCCTCTATCTCATATTTACCTGCAGTATAGTGGCTGTGAATTGTGTGTGAATGAATGAAGTAATGCTTGACTTCAGAAAGTTGTTCTGCTGTTGGTGGTGCTGTTCCTATGATTAACTCTTTGTATATCTGCCTTGAATCGCAGGATATTACCGGCGATTTTAATTCTCTTGCAAGTTCAATGCTGTAGTCAGTCTTTCCCGATGCGGTAGGACCAACTATCAACCTTAATATCTTTTGTTTCATTTGGGGTTAATCAGGAGATATCTGAAGAGTCGCGAATATCTGCACCCGAATCAATTATTTCATCTTCTGAAACTATTTCATCTTCTGAAGTCAACAACTCTCCTGAATCAACAATAAGTTCAAAATCATCATAATTATCTGAGAATTGGTCTGGATTTTTTCCCTTTTCAGCAACAAGTCTTGGGTAAGACCTTCTTGCAAGTTCCTCCTCTTCGGATATCTTTTCGAGAGTAATTGCCTGACCTTTGAACATGTCATATACATATTCGATTCTCTCAAAACCTTCTTTGGAAAGATTTAACAGAGTTACTGAATCCATGGTTCCATCACCCAGATCAAAAAGACCAAATTCCTTCTTTACTTTGCCGTTTTTATCAAGTGCTCTGAACATAACCATCTGATCAGGAGCAAATCCAAGATCATTTTGCAAATACAGGTTAAGAGAATAGAGCGATGAAGCTGCCCTCACCTCGTACTCACGCATAAAAATCTTATTTCCGGTAATTGATGCCCTTAATCTGTAAACCATATCCTGTTAAAACTTTAGGCAAAGTTAACTATTTTTGAGAATAAATTCTAAACTATTTATTCCATCAGCATAGTCATCTATCCTTGGTAGTTGTGACTTTCCAAAAAAAGTTTTATTCTCCCCAATATTGAGATTTACAGCACATTGTATTGAACTTGTGTTATTTAGATAATACCTATTTGCCTCTTCTGTCTGTTCATATTCAAATATTGCAATAACAGACATGGGTGGCGGGGGTGCTATGTTTTTCATCAGAATAAAAAAGCCACCATCTACAAAATCCTTCCCGGACATAAGTGCGACAGCTCTCTGATACCTGTATGAATCTAAGTAATACTCATTATCTTTTATCAGGTCAAACTCGCTGAGTCTCTCTGCAAAATTATTAAGATTATAGTCTTTAGGGACAAACAGGGTGCTTACACTTCTGCATCCCATTCCAAAGTACAGAAAAATATCCTCAGACAGCTTTTTAAAATCTGCAAGGCTCTCTTCTCCTGTAATAACTGCAAACGAATACCTGCTACCACGAATTAATTTTGGAATTTCCCCATAGAATTTATCGAAATGGTTTGCAGCAGATTCACTTCCGGTGGCAATTACCATATTGACGTTGGTTGGGGGGGTGTTGCTTATTGTAACTCTGTCTCTCCAGTATCCGTTAATAGAAAAGAGTAGCTCAGTAAGAGCAACGATGAGATAGGGATCCTTTGAGGAGCTCTTAATAATGGCTTTACATCCCGATGCCAGAACCGTGAGAAAGTCGTGAAAACCTACCATAGGCAGATTCCCCGCCATAACAATTCCGACAATAACTTCTCTCTCTCTAATTGAAGAGGAGTAATTATCCAACCATGATTCCAATATATTCTTCTGAAGAAATTCGCTACTAATTGCCTCTAAAGATCTCATCTGCATATAGGGGGTGAAGAGTTGGTTTTGGGCATAAGTCTTCTCTATAGCTTTATCTAACAACGGATTACTTTTTCTTCCATTTAGACAATCTGATAATAGTTCTCCCAAAAGAGAAAAAGAGTCAATGAAAACTTGCTGATACATTTTGTAAAATTAGTAAAATTGGTCTAATTTTACCAAAAGCTTAGGTAACACGATGAGTGAAATTCCGGCCCCGGACTCTTATAAGTCAATCTCTTCGCCCTCTTCGGGTGTCTACAGAGATCTGGGAAGTAAATTTATCTCGTTGGCATATCCGGTATCCTCAGAAGAGGAGATTAAGTCAATTTTATCAGCCGTTAAAAAAGAGTACTTTGATGCAAGACACCACTGTTATGCATACAGGTTGGGGCAGAAGGGAGAGCTATGGAGAGTTAATGATGACGGGGAGCCATCCTCTTCGGCAGGCAGACCAATACTGGGGCAACTCTTATCAAATGAGTTGAGTGATATTCTGATTGTTGTAGTAAGATATTTCGGTGGTACCAAACTCGGAATCCCCGGGCTGATTAAAGCTTATAAAAGTGCTGCTGCTGATGCAATTGATAAGACAAAAATTGTTGAAAAAACGGCTACCAAAGAGCTCGTCGTAAAATTTGACTATATTAGTACAGATACTGTAATGAAGATGGTTAGAAATTCAGGAGCACATATCATAAGTCAGAATTTTGATCTTGACTGTGCACTAACAATCAGAATCGGGGTTTCGAATGCAGAGCAGTTAAAACTCTCTTTACAGGAAAACGGGTTTTCTGTTTCTGATTAGTTGGTAAAGAATATAATAAAGATATTAAACTTCAAATAAACAATAAAATATGCCTAAACATCTGATATCAATCCACGATTTCTCCTGTGATGATATTCTTAAAACTTTAGAAATGGCCAGGGGTTTCGAGAATAATCCTTACCAACCATTTCTTAAAGGAAAAATTGTGGCCAGTATCTTCTTTGAGCCCTCAACAAGAACGCGTTTAAGCTTTGAAACAGCTGCCAACAGACTTGGGGCCAGAATAATCGGCTTCTCTGATGTTGACAGTACAAGCATCACAAAAGGCGAGTCTCTGAAAGATACCATAAAGATGGTATCAAATTACTCCGACCTCATTATAATGAGGCATCCGCTTGAAGGCAGCGCCAGATATGCATCAGAAATTTCATCGGTACCTGTTATTAATGCCGGAGACGGAGCTAACCAACACCCTACTCAAACATTACTTGACTTGTATTCAATTCTTAAAACTCAGGGTAAACTTGATGGACTCAGGATTAACCTTGTGGGAGATCTGAAATATGGGAGGACGGTTCACTCTCTTATGCAGGCAATGTCATTTTTCAATCCCTCATTTGTTTTCACCTCTCCAGAAGAGCTAAAAATGCCTCAGGAGTACAAAGATTATCTTATCGCTAAAGGTATTCCTTACACAGAAACCAAAAATCTTAATGAAGGTTTAAATGATGCAGATATAATATACATGACAAGAGTTCAAAAGGAGCGTTTTACTGACCCTATAGAATACGAAAGAGTCAAGAACATCTACAGCCTTAACCTATCTATGATATCCAATTGTAAACCAAATATGAAGATTCTCCACCCACTCCCCCGGGTTAACGAAATATCACTTGATGTTGACAACAGCAGCCATGCATACTATTTTGAACAGGCAGAAAACGGAGTTTATACCAGGATGGCAATTATATCAAAGCTCCTAGAAATTGACAATTTAACTAAATAAGCCCTATGGAAAAACAACTTAAGGTAAGCGCCATTAAAGACGGCACAGTACTGGATCATATACCTTCCGATCAGCTATTTAAAGTTATCGATATCCTCGGGCTCCAGAAGAGCAGCAATCAGATAACCTTTGGGTTTAATCTGGATAGTAAACTTTTAGGGAAAAAGGCAATTATTAAGATCGCTGACACCTACTTTGAAGCTGATGATATTAACAGAATAGCACTCATTGCTCCTCAGACAAAAATTAACATAATTCATGATTTTGAAGTCGTTGAAAAGAGAGTCATATCTGTTCCATCAACAATAAAAGGGATTGTTAAATGTATGAATCCTATGTGTATTACCAACCATCAGGCGGTTGAGACGCTTTTTGCAACCATCCTTGACAGTCCTGATATTAAGCTTCATTGTCACTACTGCGAAAAAATCACTGATAGAGACAACTTAAAGATTATAAGTAATTCGTAGCAAAATTCTAATAATTGAGCCATAATTGAGGCAATATGATATGGATTTAATATTTTTTGTTACCTTTGGCCTCATAATACCATTTAATCAAATTATACGATCATGAAAATCGCTCACAACTTTAACGCCGGACCATGCGTCCTTCCAAAAGCAGCTCTTGAGGCTGCAATAGAAGCTCTTAAAGATTTTAAAGGAACCGGGATGTCAGTCATAGAGATGTCTCACCGTTCAAAAGAGTGGGAAGCTGTAATGGCAGAATGTCGTTCACTTTGGAAGGAGATTCTAAATATTCCGGATGGGTATCAGGTACTCTTCCTGGGAGGTGGTGCAAGTATGCAATTTTTGTATGTTGCAATGAATTTGCTTGAAAAGAAAGCGGGTTATCTTGAGACGGGAGTATGGGCGAAGAAAGCACTCAAAGAGGCTAAAGGGCTAGGTGAGGCAATTACAATTGCATCATCTGCAGATAAAAATTTCTCATACATACCTAAGGGATATGAGATTCCTGCCGATCTTGATTATTTCCATATTACTACCAACAATACTATTTATGGAACTGAAATCCACACAGATATGGATTGTCCTGTAAATCTTATTGCTGACATGTCATCAGACATTATGAGCCGTCCCGTTGATGTAAGCAAATATGCACTAATATACGGAGGTGCTCAGAAAAATGTTGGTCCTGCAGGAGTAACATTTGTGATTGTTAAAGAGGATATACTTGGTAAGGTAAGCAGATATCTACCTACAATGCTGGATTACAGGACCCACATTAAAGAGGAGTCAATGTTCAATACTCCACCGGTGTTTTCAATTTTTGTAATGAACGAAACTCTTAAATGGGTTAAGTCAAAAGGTGGTCTTGATGCTGTATATAAAATGAATCTCGAAAAAGCGGGTTTACTTTACGATGAGATTGACAGAAATAAAATGTTTATGGGAACTGCTGCCAAAGAGGACAGGTCACTTATGAACATCTGTTTTGTAATGACAGAAGAGTATAAAGATAAAGAAGAGGCCTTTATGTCGTTTGCAAAAGAGAGAGGAATGGTAGGTATTAAAGGACACCGCTCTGTAGGAGGTTTCCGCGCATCTTGCTACAATGCTTGCCCTGTTGAGAGCATTCAGGCACTTGTTTCCTGCATGCAGGAATTTGAAAAACTGAATGGTTAATTTTAAATAATTAAAACTTAAGGTAATGAAAGTACTAGTTGCAACAGAAAAACCTTTTGCAAAAGCTGCTGTCCAGGGCATACGCTCGATTATTGAGAACGCTGGGCATACTCTGCTTTTGCTTGAGAAATATACGACTTCAGAAGAGTTGTACGAAGCCGTAAAAGATGCCGATGCAATGATTGTAAGATCTGATAAAGTTTCAAAAGAGGTTGTAGATGCATCCGAAAAACTTAAAATTGTTGTACGAGCCGGAGCAGGTTATGATAATTTAGACCTTACAGCATGCACCGAGAAGGGAGTGGTTGCCATGAATACTCCCGGACAGAATTCCAATGCTGTTGCGGAGTTGGCTATTGGCATGATGATATATGTTTCAAGAAACTGTTTTACTCCCGGCACTGGTAGTGAACTGAAAGACAAAACTATCGGGATACATGCCTATGGTAATGTTGGCAGGCTGGTTGCCAAACTAGCCAAAGGATTTGATATGAATGTAATTGCCTTTGATCCTTTTGTAGATATTGAAAAGGTAAAAAAAGACGGTGTAACACCCGTTGGTTCAATTGAAGAGTTGTATGAAAAATCTGACTTTTTATCATTGCATATTCCGGCCAACGCTCAAACAAAAGGTTCTGTAGGATATGACCTTATAAACCGTCTGCCAAAAGGAGGCTGCCTGGTAAACACTGCCAGAAAAGAGGTAATTAACGAAGCGGAATTGCTTAAAGCTCTTGAGGAGAGATGTGATATTAAGTATGTTACAGATATAGCAGCCGACAATCAGCAAATTCTTAACGAAAAATTTGGCAATAGAGTGTTTGCTTCACCGAAGAAAATGGGAGCCGAAACTGCAGAGGCAAATATCAACGCCGGTCTTGCTGCAGCAAATCAGATTATCAAGTTCTTTGAAACAGGAGACAAAACATTTCAGGTAAATAAATAATTCACAAAATTAAGATAGAGAATAACAATGGTTAAAGTAAAACCCTTTGCCGCAATAAGGCCTCCAAAAGAGATTGTAAGTGATGTTGCATCACGCCCTTACGATGTTCTTAACTCAGTTGAGGCAAAAGCTGAGGCAACCGAAAAATCGCTTCTTCACATTATTAAGCCCGAAATTGATTTTGATCCGATTATTGACGAGCATACAACTGAGGCATATAACAAAGCTGTAGAAAACTTTAAGCTCTGGCAACAAAGAGGCTGGCTTATCCAGGACAAAAAGGAGTGCTATTATATTTACGCACAAACTATGGAAGGCAGAACTCAGTACGGTCTTGTTCTAGGAGCTAATGTTCAGGATTACCTTACCGGTAAAATTAAAAAGCACGAACTTACAAGAAAGGATAAAGAGGAGGACAGAATGATTCATGTCCGTATTCAGAATGCCAATGTAGAACCTGTGTTTTTTGCCTACCCTGACAATAACGAGATTAACGAAATAGTTTTAAACATAGTTAAGTCAAAATCCCCTGAATACGATTTTGTTGCAGAGGATGGTTTTGGACACCATTTCTGGATTATTGATGAAGATTCTGTTATTAAGAGAATTACTCAGATTTTTGCTACAGTTCCCGCCTTTTATGTTGCTGACGGACACCACAGAACTGCAGCAGCTGCTTTGGTTGGTGAAGAAAAGCGCAAAGCCAATCCTAATCATACAGGAGAAGAGGAGTATAACTATTTTCTTGCGGTAGTATTCCCTGAAAG
This sequence comes from Rikenellaceae bacterium, assembly GCA_003542575.1. Classification (GTDB taxonomy): domain Bacteria; phylum Bacteroidota; class Bacteroidia; order Bacteroidales; family UBA932; genus Bact-08. The sequence goes on from DPKJ01000012.1 coordinate 210,817, forward strand.
TCACCTGAAGATAATTGATTACAACAGAGTTGTAAAGGATCTGAATGGAATGACACCGGATGAATTTGTTGGCAAACTGGGAAAATACTTTGTTGTAGAGAACATGGGTAGAGAGATCTACAGACCTAAATCTCTGCACAACTTCTCAATGTATTTGAATAATCACTGGTATTCACTAACTGCAAAAGAGGGCACCTACAACGATAACGATCCAATCGGAGTTTTGGATGTAACTGTTCTCTCTTCTCTGGTTCTGGACAATCTTTTAGACATTAAAGACTTAAGAACTTCTAAGAGAGTTGATTTTATCGGCGGTATAAGAGGACTGGGAGAACTTAAGAAAAGGGTTGATTCAGGTGAAATGGCTGCAGCATTTGCACTCTACCCTGTTTCAATGAAGCAACTGATTGACATAGCTGACACCGGCAACATAATGCCTCCCAAAACAACATGGTTCGAACCAAAACTAAGGAGTGGAGTCGCAATTCACAAACTTGACTAAATAATTAACTGTCTTAATAATCTTTAAAAAAAGGTGTCATTTTTGACACCTTTTTTTTACCTTCGGGTAATTATTTTTACTCTGTAACAAAATGGAAAACAGGCAACAATCAGAACATGATTCATCTCCTGAACGGATAATTTGGAATCACAAGTACTCAGTAGGTAAAGAGTTCATTGATGATGATCATAAATCACTTTTTAAAATATACAACCAAATGATTGATTATCTTGAAAATGGCCCCAATAAAGAGGGGTTTGCTGAGTTACTTTCAAGAATGACCGATTACAGTCTTCACCACTTTTCTAAAGAGGAGGAGTATATGCAAAGTATTAAATATCCAAATTTTGAAGCACACAGAGTGCAGCACAAAAACTATATAAAAAAAACAGCCTTTTACAACAGTAGTTTTATGTCTGCCATTCCACCTGATTTGAAGGAAGTAGTTCTTTTTTTGCAAGATTGGTGGAAAGAGCATATCCTTTATAATGATATGAATTATGAGAGATATCGCAGAGACATCATTTTGTCTGAGATAAGGGAAAGAATCAAATCTGTATCTAGTGATCAAGGGAGAATTAGTGGAGAGCGGTTTTTCAAAGAGAGCGTCAAAATATATGGTGCAAAGAGTGCAGATATATCTGTAATTTCCCGGGAGACTTACAAGAGTCTTGAAGATAAGGATAAAGCCGCTGTTTTTGCATTATGTGAAGATCTTCTCAAGAACCAATATTTAGAAGAGAGCTTTATAGCTTGTGACTGGGCCTACCGTTCAAAAAAATATTTCGAAAAAAATGATTTTGAGCTTTTCGAGTATTGGATTAACAGCTATATAAACAACTGGGCAACTTGTGATACATTTTGCAACCATACAATGGGAGATTTTATTGATATGTGGCCTGAGTATCTGATCAACCTTAAGAGCTGGACATCCAGTCCCAACAGGTGGGAAAGAAGAGCTGCTGCTGTTTCGCTTATAGTGCCTGCTCGTGAGGGCAGATATAAAAAAGAGATATTTGAGATAGCTCAGCTATTGCTGAATGATAAAGACGATATGGTTCAAAAAGGTTATGGATGGATGCTTAAAGCATGTTCAAAACCATTTCCGGAAGAGGTTTTTCGCTTTGTGATGGAGAGAAAAAATATAATGCCCCGCACATCTCTTAGATATGCAATTGAAAAGTTGCCTGAAGAGATGAAAAAAGAGGCTATGAAAAAATAGGAAAAGAATATGTTAATTGACCTGACTCATAAAATATCGGGAGAGATGCCGTACTATCCCGGGACACCAAAACCTTCTGCCAAAAAATTCTGTACAATAGAACAAGAGGGCTACACTGAACTGGAGCTGAGAATAACCACTCATACCGGAACACACATCGATGCTCCTGCTCACATCATTCCCTACGGAGAGACTCTTGATCAGAAAAATATTGATGATTTCACAGGCGTTGCAGTTGTTTTTGATTGCTCAGACTCTAAAAATCTGAATGGCAGACATATCTCTCATAAAACCCTAAAAGAATTTCTGGATCAACACAAGGGAATTGATTTTTTGGTTTTAAAGACCGGCTGGCAATACAAATGGGGCAACCCAGAATATTTTGAGGGGTTTCCTGTATTAACCGAAGAGGATGCTGATCTGGTTATTGCGAGAAATATCAGGTGTGTCTGTCTGGATGCAATTTCAGCCGATAAGGTTGAAGATGCTCATTTACCGGTGCATAAAAAGCTATTGGGAAACGGGGTTATGATTGCCGAGAACCTTACAAATCTTGATAAGTTACCAAATGGAAAATTCGAGCTGTTTCTTATTCCATTACTTATAAATAAGGCCGATGGTTCTCCCCTGAGAGCTTTCGCACAAGTTTAGTTTTACCTGTTTTTAAAAGAATTGACTCTTGTATGTGGAGGCCTTTGAGTAAGAAAGGTGTTGTTAATAAAGATTAGCACCATAATCATTGAACTGAATCCAATGGCCACCAGTATAAGGTAAATCGCCACATTTGCACCATATTGAGAGGTATCAAAAAAAGGATAGAGATAATCTCTCCTAACCAATGCCTGAAACAACCCCCACACCATAAACAAGAGAGGGTATGCTAGCCATTTGAAAATTTCATTGTATGAATATCTTCTCTTTTCTCCAATAATCCAAAATGCAAACATTAGAGGGGGGGTAATGTAATGTAGCACTATTGAGGAGAATCTCTTTAGTCCTTCTGAATCATAAATCGGTTCAAGTATAATCAGATATACTATCCCGGTAAGCATTATATAAGCTGTTAAGGGGCCAAGTGTATAATTAAACCACTCTTTTTGAGATATCCTCATAGAAAAGAGTGATATTGCAGAGAAAATTAAAACAAGAGCATTAGACTGCAAAGTAAAATACTTAAATGTTCTAAGTCCGTAAAACAGTGTTCCTCCTTCTGAATTATTGTAAACATCGGTTGAAATTCCCAAAATTGCAGTAACCAGAATTGCCCATAACAGTAATTGCTTTACCCGATCTTTTTTCATAAATATTAATTCTACTCTCCGGTTTTAAAGATAATAATTTTTATCAGCGGTATTGCCACTGGTATAATAAATGAGGTAAAGAGACCCATTAGCGCAATGGCAAGACCTCCTGCAGCTCCCTGTAAAATACCCGATTCAAGTGCTTTGGCTGTGCCTATTCCATGTGATGCCGCTCCAAGTGAGAGCCCATAGCTGAGGGGAGTTTTAACTCCCGCCTTTTTTAAAATCCACGGGCCGGTTATTGCCCCGAATATTCCACTTAAAATAACAATAACGGCAGTAAAGTATACAACGCCACCGTACTGTTCACTTATGACAATTGCTATGGGCGTTGTAACAGATTTTGGTAAAATGGTTGTTATTAACTCCATATCGGCACCCATAGGAATTGCAACTGCTGCCACACAAATTACTGCTGTTAAGCTACCTGCAAAAGTTGCCAGGATAATGGCCAATCCCCTTTTTTTTATAAACTCATAATTTTTATGCAGCAGAAACCCAAATGCAACGACTGACAGATTTAACAAGTATTTAATAACTCTTGTGTTCTCTTCATATATCTTAAGGTCAATGTTTGTCAGGAAGAAGAAGAGAATAACAAGCAGTGTTGCTACAACAACTGAGTGTAGCCAAACAAAGCCTGTTTTCTTGTATATGAATCTGCCTGCCAAATAGGCTGACAAAGTCAATATAATAAAAAGTAATTCAAGTATTATTGCGTTTTTCATCTCTCTTCTCAAATTTATCTGTAATCAACCCTACTACCAGTAATACAAAAACAGAACTCACAACCGATGAGATTATGACCACCAAAGCATCTTGTTTTATAACGATGAAAGGAATAAGAGCAACCCCTGCTGTAGCAGGAATAAAGAAGAAAACCAGATTATCCAGAAGAAAATCGGAGGCTTTGTCAAGCCAATTTGCTTTGTAGACTTTTGTTTGCAGCAACACAAACAAAACAAGCATTCCCATAACTGCAGCAGAAACAAAACCTCTGACAAGCATACTTAAGAGCTCTCCGGCATAATAGCAAATGACTATTAATGCAAGTCCTCTGATAAAACCTAATATTTTTGTCATTTTAGAATTATTCCTTCATCCATTCAAAAGTTGCATAATGATCTCCATTCATACCAAGATTGGTATAGACTGCCTGTGCCCTGGTATTTCTCCTGTCAACATATAATCTAATCCCACCAATACTGTCTGAATTGGCAACAATCACCCGAACATGCTCGTATAACATTTTATAAACTCCCATTTTTCGGCATTCTGGAAGAATATACACAGACTGAATCCACCAAACCCATCTATTCCTCCAGTCACTCCATTCTGTAGTTATCATTAGCATTCCAACAGGTTTACCCTCCCCTTCAGCGATAAAATATCTTGCCTTGGATGGATCCTCCAGGACTGCCTTTACGCCTTTTGACAATGTATTTTGCTCAAGAATCAGCTCCTCTGTCTCTAAAGCCATCGCCATTTGAAAATCTACAATATGCGAATGGTCACTTAAAACTGCATCTCTTATTAATATTTCCATATTTGATATTATTTCATTTGTTTAAGATAGGGTTTTGGATTAGAGGTTTTGGTAAGCCAGAGGGTTATATTTAAAGCCAGTTTGGTGTCTTCCTCTACACCTGACCAATCCCAATCAGGATTATAATTGTCTGCCGGTCTGTGATATACATTATTTATAAAATAATTCCATGTTTCCAGTGCCCACTCTTTGCCATGCTCTCTGCTATCATAGCAGCCATAGGCCCATATTGATGGTACCCCTGCCTTGAAAAACGGGAAGTGATCGCTTCTGAAGAAAAGACCTGTATGTGAGTTGGGGTCGGGTAACAGGTATCTGTCCTGCTTTGCTGCAAGAACTCCGTAAACAGAATCGAGAGATGAGTATCCAAAACCAATCATTGTAACATCTTTCATCTTCCCTCTTGGAACCATCATATCATTATTAAGACATGCAATGGTCTTACCCATAGGGATAACAGGAAATCTGGTGTAATATTCGCTCCCTGTAAGTCCCTGCTCTTCAGCTGTGGGAAAGAGTAGAATTATCGATCTCTCCGGCTTTGATCTGAGTGATGCAGCAACCCTTCCTATTTCAAATGCCCACGCCATTGTTGTTCCGTTATCAACGGCTCCGTGGTAAATTGAATCTCCGTTTTGCTTCTCCCCTATTCCAAAATGATCCCAGTGAGCAGTTATAACGACTGCCTCATCGGGATTAACTGAACCCTTTAATATTCCGGCCACATTTGTTGAGGTGTTTCTCTCAATTTTATTGGTAATTGTTGCAGAGAATGTAGCATCTATTTCAAATGGCTTAAATTCTGGCTTTACAGCCTGCTCTCTGAGTGAGTCAATATTATATCCTAATTCTCCAAATATCATTCTTGCACTTTCATCTGTAAGCCAACCTGTTACCTTGCATTTAGGTTCATTCTTTTCATCGTCAATAAATAGTCTTGAAGAGATAGAGCTGTTTCTTGGCACGTTAAATTCATAACCGGCACCTATGGGATCGTGAATTATGAGTATTGCTGATGCTCCCTGCCTTGCCGCCTCATCGTATTTGTATGTCCAACGACCATAATAGGTCATCTCCCTTCCTCGGAAAAATGAAGGATCTTCAGAGTATAGTCCCGGATCATTTACAAAGACAACTACAGTCTTTCCTTCCATGTCAATACCCTTATAATCATCCCATTCATAGTCAGGAGCTTTTATTCCAAACCCTGCAAAGACCAGTTTTGATTTTTTAAGTTCAATCAACTCTTGCGGAATTGGTGAACTAATTGCAATCTGATCGGGCGCATTTAATTGCAGGCTTTTACCCTTTATATTAAAGGTTACGGGATTACTTACTGTTGAAGTTGTCTCATACATTGGTACATTTTGAAAATAGCTGCCGTTAAATGGAGGTTCGAATCCAATTTTTTCAAGCTCTCCGGCAATAAAATCTATTGTTAGTTTTTCACCTTCTGTAAATGGCTGTCTGCCCATGAAAGCATCTGATGAGAGTGTCTCTGTTATTCTCTTCATATTGTTAACATCAACCATATTCTCTGGTACCTCATTCTCTGAACATGAGAAGAGAAAAATCAGAAGTATTGCTGTAATCAAATTTTTCATATGACTCTGTATTAAAAAAAATGTCCCTTTTCAGGGACAAATTTAGAATATTATAAGCAGTTCCAGTGTTATTTTATTGGAATCCATCTCTTCATACCTGTTGAATTCACTAATTGGTGTTTTAACTATGTATGATTCATAGTCTAATCTGATTAATGAACCAAACGGCTTATCTGTCAGGCCGAATGACAATCCGAAAGTTAGCCTGTTTGCATCAAATTTATTATTTTTTAGATTCTCTCCAATGGCGTCCCATCTGACAACCGGGGTAATATCTTTAATCAGAAGATCTCCTTTTAGAGGGAATGAGTACCCTCCCTGTATGTAGAGAGAGAATCTGTCGACATCATTATATTTGTTATGGCGATTCATAACCTCAGCCTCAATTTTATACCTCTCTTGTGCGTATCTTAGATCTGCTCCCCATATAACATAATCTTCAACTGCCGTTTTGGGATATCTGTATATCTTACCGGTTGCTCTGAGCCCTTCCATATCGCCAAATGAAACCCTTGTTGTATATGAGGGCCTGTTTGTCCATACCGGATTATTAATAGTGTTCCCGTTAAATACTCCCATTTCTAACATTAAAGGAAATTTCATGTTTCTGAATTTGTAGTTTGCCATTATCCCAATATCACGGCTTCCGGCAAAATATTTACCAATAAATGCTCTGTTTGCAAAGAGCATTGTTGAGGGAGTTGTTATATATGAATTGAATACAGGTACACTGGTTTGTCCGAATGTAATTGAAAGGTCTTTTGTCAGCTCAATATTGGCTGACATGTCAAGAACTTCAAAATGGCCTTCACTGCTTAGCTCTACCTGAACTCTGTATGTTATGGGACTGGTAATATGCCCAGAGAGGCCCATTCTGGAATTTCTTACCGAAAACCTTGACATCTTAGTATCAAATGCATATTCATATTTAGTCTTAATGCTTGCATCAAAATTTGGCAGATATTCTCTGTTTTTTAATTGAGAATAACTTTGAATTGAATATAGCAGAGTAAACAAAAAAACCGACACTATACGTATTATGCGTAATGATTTAACGGGCATAAGCTAAGACTATATAAAATGATTAAATTTAAACGGCAAATCTAACCATTTTTTCCTTTTTAAACCACTTGTAAAAATCACTTAATCACATCTTAGAGCAATAGTTTATTAAATATTAAAGAAAGTTTGCTTAACAAATAAGCATGTCGTAAGTTTGCGTCATTAGAATATTTGTGTAATAAAAGGATAATAGCATTACAAGAATTAAAATTATAATATGAAAACAACAGAAAAACCAACTTCACAGGAGTTCCATATTAATGGTGTTAAACATATTAACCCTCAGGATGCATTAGATAGTTTGAAAAATAATGAAGCCGTACTTATTGACGTCAGGGAGTCTAATGAAGTTGATATTGAATGTATCCCTCTGGATAATGTTATATATCATCCAATGTCTACCATTATGGATCACTTATCATCTATTTCAAAAGATCAAAACATAATACTTATGTGTCCCGGTGGAGTCAGGAGTACCAAGGTTGCAAACCTTCTTAATATTCAGGGGTACCCAAATGTTGCTAACCTTGATGGTGGGTTTAAATTATGGAAATCTATGGGATTACCTTTTGAAAGCATTCTGCCTTCAGAAGATGGTTGCAGTGGTGGATGCGGCTCTTGCAGTTCCAGCTCATCTTGTTGCTAAACACATTTAATTTTGTAGATGGCGGCTAGCTATTCTCCCACTTGGTATAGATAGGTTGTATCGATTCTGCTATTATTAGTAGTATGCGTTTGTTTGAAGTAAGTATTAACTGTTAAGTTTTTTGTGACTGTTGCTCATGTTATCTTCATACAATTAATGTTCTCTTTATCAACCCCGGAAAACCATTCCTACCTGCGGCGGGCAATAAAAAAGCCCGATGATTTCTCATCGGGCTTGTAAAAGATGGCGGCTAGCTATTCTCCCACTTGGTATAGCAGTACCTCTTTTGCTTGAAAATGGCTTTTTTCGGCGTCGGCAGTCGTCTGATGTCGCTCATGTGGCTCTGCCACACTGCACTAATCAGTCTCGTTTATCCTTGAAAAATTTCCATTTTGAAGCAAAAACATTATGTCAATAGCCGATGGTACTGCTATAGATAACCTTTTTACACATGAGTGTTTAAAATAAAAAAGCCCGATGATTTCT
>DPKJ01000013.1 GCA_003542575.1 Rikenellaceae bacterium
TTGTGAGTTTACTCTTGTTGTGTGTATATGCCGAGGTTTTCAATATGACTGTCGTTTATGGCCAGAGTAGTGGTATTGCTTAAGCGGTTTTGTGTGTAGATTGTTCCCAGTGATATTCCCATTACTATGGCGATTGTTATTCCGGCAGCAACTGCGATGCCTTGTAATGCAAATCTCCTTTTATCTCTTTTTGGTTCAAGAGTATTTGTTTCGAACTTGTCCATAATTTTTGACACAAGGAATGGGTTAGGTTCTGTACTGAGTTCACTTTTAATAAAGTTCTCAAGTATGTCGTTTTCTTTTATTTTATAATTATTTTCCATTCTCCGGCTCTTTAATGATTTTCTGTTTGCTATATTACTTGTATCTGTATTGCTGTTTTACTTTAGTGTTGTTTTGCAGTTTATTTGCTTTGCTTCCTGATTATAAGACATCGATTTAGAACTTTTCCTACATTTTTTGAATTATCTCTCTTTAAGTTTTTTCTGCAATGAACTCTTTGCTCTCATCAGATGTTGCTCAACTGCGCCTTCTGATATCTGCATTATCTCTGCAATCTCTTTTTGGGATAGCTCTTTATATTTTTGCAGTACAAATGCTGTTTGTTGTTTGTCAGGAAGGCTTTCGATGGCCTTTCTTACTCTTATGATATTCTCTTCTGATATTGTCTGCTCTTCGGGGTTTTTGGAATCTCCGCTAAGATTGAAAATCCGGGTCATATTATCTCCGAAGGTGGTAAAAATATCTCTGCGTTTTCTTCTTGCTATTTCGTTTAGGCATGTATTGACAGCAATTCTGTACAGCCAGGTCGAAAATTTTGAGTCTCCTTTAAATGTGTCAAGTGAGTGGTAGAGTTTTACAAAAATCTCCTGCACCATATCTTCGGCATCCTCCTTGGAGTGAAGGTAACCCATTGAGAGCCTGAACAGAGGGGTTGAATATCTCTCTGCAAGTTCACGGAAGGCCTCTTTATTGCCGCCTTTAATATCGTACAGTATTATTGAATCCTCTCTCAAATTGAATCTTCTTATAAGTTGTGCATTAAAACAAATTTACCATTATTTGACAGTCGTTATGCAGTTTTCCTACATCTCCGCGCCAGTTTGTGGTATATACTTGTATAATTGATAAGAACCCCAAAAGTTAGACAAATAACTTATGGGGTTCATATTAAATGTAAAACTGGCTCATTTCTATGTAATAGATAATCAAATTTTTACCACTAACTGGCGCGGAGATTTATTTTCCACCCAGTAAAACGCCGTCAATTGCCTCTTTAAATGAGTTTTTAGGCAGTGCACCCATTGCCATTTGAGGTGAACCCTCCATTGGAACAAAGAGTATTGAAGGTATGCTTCGGATTCCGAAAGCTCCTGCAAGCTCTTGCTCCTGCTCGGTATTTACTTTGTAGATATAGATTTTATCTTCATACTCCTTTGCAAGTTCTTCCAGAATTGGTGCAATCATTTTACATGGGCTGCACCAGTCGGCATAAAAGTCTATTATGGCCGGCTTATCGCCCAGATATTTCCATTCAGTTGGATTTGCTTCGTAATTGGCAACTTTTGTAAGGAATTCCTCTTTTGTAAGATGTATTGTTTTCATTGCTTTAAAATTTTTCTGACTAATTTGTATTTATATATTTAATTGTATTCTTATCTTCTTGTTTGATAGTTTCTTTTGTGCTTGCTTTTTATTTTTTTCTGCAGTTTAATTGGATTCTTATCTTCATGTTTATTCTTAGGTTGGCTCATTTGCCTTTTGGGCAATTAAAATGAACTGTTCGTACTCTTTTTCATTTTTCATGATAGTGTTGTAAACATAGGCCTTAGAAACTTCCATTTCACTGCCTTCGATAATATCGGACAGTTGAGAGATGTTAAATCCGTTATGTGCCACACTCTCTTCCGGGTGAAAAGTTCCATCCTCCTCTTTCAAATCTCCAATAACAAGAATACCTCCCGGTTTTAGAATTTTTGCAATATGGTCTATTGTTTCGTTCAGGTTTTCAATGTGGTGCATTGCCATTAATGAGAACACAACGTCAATGTCTTTTTGGGTGTAGGCAAAAATCTCTGAGTTAATTACTTTAACGTTTTCTGTTTTAACGTTTTCGAGTTTTGACTTCAAAACCTCAATCATTGAGGTGGATGTATCCATCAAAATTACATTTTTAACCAATGAAGCTATCTGAAGTCCCACCAGACCGGTTCCGCATCCAAAATCAAGTGCTTTATGATCTTTGCTGAAATTTATATTTTGATGCATTTCGTGCACAAACTTTTCAGCCATCTTAACCTTCATTGGAGTGTCCCACTCCTTTGCCTTAACAGCAAAAGGGTCGTTCATCTCCGGCACATGTATGTTGATAGAGTTATTCACGTTTTCTGCTTCATTTATTACTTTGTATCCGTTTTCCTCCAGCTTTTGCGCAATCATCTCAAATGATACCTCGGTAGTATGATCAATAGTTATTTCATTTTTATAGTTGTTCACATTAACTCCATATACGCCATTTAGTGAGGCAATCTCGCGATTAATGTGGTTATTGAAAACACAACATTGAGCTTTTTCGACTTTAATTACCTGTCTCATGGTTTAAATTAATTACCCGATTTATTCTTTTTGTTCTTTTTGAAGAGACTGAAAACCAGACCTCCAAGTACTATTCCGTATAAGGTACTGTTAAGAGGAGAGGAGGTAATAGGGCATGTTCCGCTGTTACAACCGATAAAATACCAGTATAGATATCCCCCGACTGCTCCTGCAACTCCACCTGCTATGATCAACCACTCTCGCTTTATTAAAGTTAAAATTTTGTTCATTTTTTAATTTTTATACACAATACCTTTTGTGCTATTTTAAAGGAAATAATTTCCAATGGAAATAATAATGCAAAGATAAAGATATTATCTTAATAAACAAATTTCCTCAGGAAAATAATTATATTTGCGGTGTAATTATTATATGCTGAACAATATTAATTGGGATATGTTTAGTTATATGTAAAAAACCTTATTATGTCTTATAATCTACTTAAAGGAAAAAGAGGGCTTATTTTTGGAGCCTTAAATGAAAGTTCCATAGCATGGAAAACAGCTGAAAGGGTATTTGAAGAGGGGGGGAAATTTGTGTTGACCAACACTCCGGCTTCTATGAAACTTGGCAATGTCGATAAGCTTGCAGAGCAATGTGAAACGATAGTTATACCAGCTGACGCAACAGATGTTGCAGATTTGGAAAATCTCATAACCAAGGGAATGGAATTTCTTGGGGGTAAATTCGATTTTGTACTCCACTCAATAGGAATGTCTCCAAATGTTAGAAAAGGCCGTACCTACGATGATCTTAACTACCAGTATTTGCATCAAACCCTGGATATTTCGGCTATCTCTTTCCACAAGGTTCTGCAGAGTTGCAGAAAGCTTGATGCTATTAACGATTGGGGATCTGTAGTGGCTCTCTCTTATGTTGCTGCCCAAAGAACTCTTTATGGCTACAACGATATGGCTGATGCCAAGGCTTTGCTGGAGTCAATAGCAAGAAGTTTTGGTTATATCTATGGTCGCGAAAAAAACATCAGAATTAATACTGTGTCGCAGTCTCCAACAATGACAACTGCAGGTGGAGGTATTATGGGATTTGATAAACTTTATGACTTTGCTGAGAGAATGTCCCCTCTTGGTAACGCAACAGCTGAGGAGTGTGCCGACTATGTGATTACACTCTTCTCTGATCTTACACGAAAGGTTACAATGCAGAATCTCTTTAACGATGGTGGATATTCAAGTATGGGTATGAGCCTCGCAGCGATGAGCGTATATCGTGAAGGCTTAGATTACACAGACGTTAAAGACGATAAGAGCAAAAAGAAAAAAGTTTAATAAACTGATATTTGTTATTGATATTCAGTGTAATGCATGATGTCATACAGGCTCACACTTGAATTAAGAAAGCTAATATTGAAGAGATGTGGTTGAATAATCGCATCTCTTCTTTAAATTTAAATGCTCGTTTAGTAGGGTAATTTCATTTTTATACGGTTATAATTTAAAAATATCAAATTGAGTAAAGAAGAGTTTCGGAATTTATTCGACAAAAGGTTTGATTCTGTCAGGAGCTTCATCTATTACAGATGCTCTGACGAGGAGATGGCTTCTGATATTGCTCAGGATGTCTTTACAAAAATATGGGAGAAGGGGATGAATGTTCATCCCGATAGAGACAAGAATCTCCTTTATAAGATGGCTTCTGACATGTTCATAACCAGGATGAGGCGAAAAAGAATTGAATTAGATTTTAGAAACTCAATAAAAATTGACAGAGAAGAGAACTCCCCGGAAGATGATATGCTTTACAATCAACTTAAAGGAAATTATGCTAAAGTGCTAGGGGAGATGAACCAGGGTCAAAGAGATGTTTTTTTAATGAGCCGCTCTGAGGGATTAAAGTATGAGGAGATATCTCAAAGGTTGGGGATTGGTGTTAAAGCGGTAGAAAAGAGGATGAACGGTGCTCTTAAGATGTTAAAAAAATTAAAGCAATGAAAAATATTAAACTGGAGCCGGATTGGAAAAGATCAAAAGAGCAGATTTGGGATAATTATTTCGAAAAGCTTACTTCACATCCCCAGATTGCTAAAAGGGCTTTCTCTTTTCGATATCTGTATGCGACAGCAGCTGCTGCAATCATCATATTACTTACATTGCCTAACTTTTATGTTAAAACAGTAAATGCAAACAGGGGCGAGAGAATTAATCATACACTTCCTGACGGATCCGGAGTCACTCTAAATTCTGAAAGTACACTTAAATATAAACCTCTTATCTGGTTTTTGGGCAAATCTGTCCAACTTACCGGTGAAGCCCTGTTTGAAGTTATTAAGGGAAAGAGTTTTAAAGTTATCACAAATAATGGTACTGTTTCTGTTCTGGGAACATCATTCAATGTGTATATCAGAGAGGGTGATTTTTCTGTAACTTGCTATACCGGTAAAGTCGCCGTTGAGACATTGTCAATTTCCGAAAGAGTTGTTTTGGAAAAAAACACAAAATTTGAAAGCAATAAAGAAGGAGAATTTAGAACCATTACTTCGGAGAGCTTTACAAAAGGTAACAGTTGGTCAGAAAACAGATTTGCTTTTGTGTCGGAAGATCTTTCCAAAGTTTTAAAAGAGTTGGAGAGGCAATACAATATTAAGATTATAGTTGATAGGAATCTGGATTACTCATACACAGGTAGTTTTGAGAAAATTAATGATCCCTATGAAGTTTTGAGAATTGTAACCACACCGTTTGATCTGAAAGTGTCAGGTAACGGCAGAGAATTTAAAATAACATCAGAAGATTGAAAAGAGTATTACTGGCAATCATATTTATACTAACATTCTTCCGGATATCTGCTTCGGAAGTGGTTGTTGTTAAATACAACTCAGTACCTCTCAATATAGCATTGACTCAGCTAAGTGAAAGTTATGGGATTTCGCTCTCATTTGACGACAGGGAGCTTTCGGGTTATATTATATCAATATCCGGAAGATTCAATTCAGCAGATGAGGTTATAATTAGAATGTTGGCTAATTTACCTTTAAGACTTAGGAAAATTTCCGGGGTTTGGGTTATATCTTCTGTTTTAGCAGATAAATCCACTGACAGTTTAAAAATTAAATCCGGTGATAATGTGTTAATTGAAGGCGTTGTAATGGATGCCCAAACAGGAGAAAGACTTCCCTATGCTTTGCTCACTTTAATGGATAAAAGGTTTTATTCAGATAGGAATGGCTATTTCTCATTTAAAGAATCAACAGCAAAAAATGAGTCATTATCATATAATGCAGCAGTTGGGTATCTTGGATATAATATTTCAAATGTTACACTTACAGGAGCAAGCCTCAATCGTATTTTTCTAACTCCTGTATCATTTACCCTGGATACTGTTTTAGTAAGACATTATTTAACCAGCCGATCTTTTCAGTCCGGAGACTCACCTGCATCAGTAAGGATAAACCATGCCATTGCAAAATACCTTCCCGGGAACGGAGATAATTCGGTATTTAATCTTCTTAGATTAATGCCTGGTGTGAGAGCTTCCGGAGAACCCTCATTTCTCTCGGTTTGGGGCTCAAATGAGGGGGAAAGCCTTGTGAAAATGGATGGATACAGACTTTTCGCAATGAATAATTTCAATGAGCAGATCAGTTCTGTTAACCCTTTTCTTGTTAAGGAGGTTCGGTTGACAAAGGGAGCATTTTCAGTGAACAACAGCGGTGCCTCCGGTTCAGTTGCAGAGATTTATGGAATTGATGGGAATTCATCGCGTCCTGTAGTTAAAGCAAATATTAATAATCTTACAGCCAATTTATTTGCCTCTGCTCCAACAGGTTCAAGATCGGTAGTAATGGCTGCTTATCGCCAAACATATTACAATTTATACGATGTAAACAAATTTAATCCTTATGGTAATAGACCTGAAAATTCGGGATCTCAGGCTTCAAGAGACATTTATATAATTCCTGATTACCTTTTCAGGGATGCCAACCTTAGGTTCAAAAGCACTTTTGGTGTTGATAATACTTTAACGGCAGGAGTTTATGCTGCAGAGGATGATTTCAACTATCAGTTTGAATTCGGAGATTTATTTTACGATGCAAAAGAGACTAACAGGCAATATGCCTTCTCTCTGAATGTTAATGCTAAAATTGGAATACCCGGTAAATCAGACTTATCACTAGTTTATTCTTCAAATAATCTTACGGCAGACAATATAAGCAGATATCGGGGCCAAAATCTTATATCATACAAAACTAATAACCTAATTGGAGAATATGGTGCCGAGTTTATTCATAAGATTGAGGTGGGTAAAAGAAATTTCATAGATTTTGGACTTTCCATCAAAAAATTATTTGAAGGTTTTAATGGAGATAATGCTGATAATAAGATCTATTCTTTTTTTATTAACGAGAAATTGGTTTTGGATAAATTTGAAGGAAATGTTGGGATGAGATTAGATTCCTATTTAGGTAAAAGCTATTTTCAACCAAGAGTTGCCGCTGTTTTCAATTTGGGATATGGAATTAAGTTAAATGCGGCTTATGGTATTCATAATCAGTTTTCAGGCAAAATCCCATATATTGACTATGATGGAAACTTTTCATATTTATGGAAACTTTTTAATGGGGCTAACATACCAGTTATTAAATCGGAGCATCTCATTTTTGGTGCATCTTACAATCACAACGGATGGCTTATGAGTACTGAGGTTTTTAGCAGAGAAAGTAGTGGAATCCTAAAATTTTCAAGAAACAGGGGGAATGTAAGAATAGCTGAGTATTCAGCGAATATTAAAGGAGTTGATATGATGATCAATAAGGAACACAATGGATCATACATTTTTGTCTCAACTACCATTTCGTCTGTTAATGAGAAACTTGATAATACCGAAAACAGCACTCTTAAATATAACCCTGCAGAGATTAAAGCGGGCTTACTTTTAAATTTTTCTCCATTCTTCTTTTCAACCACCTATGTTAATGGGTGGGGCTACAGAAGCAGTTATCAAAATATTTCAAACGATGATACATCCAGCGAACAGTATTCAAGGTTGGACATATCTGCAAATTACAGATTTACCAAAAACAGATTTGTGCTCAACATGGGTATTTCAATATTGAATCTGTTAAATACTCTCAATTACAAATATATTGATGTTGTGCCGAACTTGCCGGGTGGTCAATCGGGATATTTGAATACATATTCTCAGGCAATTCCTTTTACTCCCTTACTTTCGCTTGAATTAAATTTCTGATTGCGGTAGGGTAAAGCTTTGTTTAAGCGGTTAAATGTAAAAGAAACTTTAAAATCATTTACCGATATGAAAACAAAAAATTTAATCTACTTGTTTGCAGGACTTTTTACCTTACTGACTGTTTCCTGCCAGAAATCTGAAATCCCCGTTGATGAGCTTTCAGATGAATATACAGATGTTATTACTGTATCTGCCGAAGGCGCAACTGAATTTATTACAAAGAGCGTTGTCCCAACTTTTGAAGATACTGAAGAGTTGACAGCAAATGAAATTGAATTTCTTTTTGCCGTTAGAGAAGAGGAGAAGCTTGCCAGAGACGTTTATGCAAAATTTTATGAATTCTACGAAGCCAGACCATTTGCAATAATTGGTAAAGCAGAGGAAAATCATATTGCTGCAGTAGAGAGGCTATTCTACTTCTATTCAATAGAATATCCTAAAGTGGGAGAAGCCGGAGTATTTGAGGATTCAGAGCGTCAGGCCTATTATAATGAGCTGATTGAGAAGGGAGATTCACTCCTTGGTGCGTACAAAGCAGCAGCATACCTCGAAGAGAGAGATATCGCAGATTACAAAGCTGTTCTTAATGACATAACAAATCCAAATATTAAAATGGTTATTGAGCATTTGTACAGAGGATCAATAAACCATTTCAAGGCAATGCTCCGTCAGATAGATGCACTTGGCAGCAGTTACGAAAATTCGTTCCTTACTCAGGAGGAGTATGACAGCATAATTAAGAGTAACTTCCTGAATGGCAAGAGATACCAAATCAGAGGATCAGAAAACAGGACTAACAACGGTAACGGTTTTGGTTTAGCGAAAGCTGCAGTAAATTCCAATGGAGAATGTACTAAAACAGCAAACGGAAATACTCCGGGAAACCAACAGCAGGCCGGTAAAATGGGTAAGGGATACAGAGGGGGCAGATAATAATACCGGAGTGTGATTATTATATAAAAGAGAGGATGACCTGTTCAGGTCATCCTCTTATTATTTTATCTGTTAATAGCTTCTTATAAGGGTCTGGCAACCATTATTCCGTTTCCGTTTTTAGACTTGAGCGAATAATTCATAAGGGTCTCTTTCTCAATGACAACCTTCATTTCGGCTGAAGAGGCGTGAATGAAGGTTAATTTATTGCCCTGAAAGTAGATAAAGGCTACGTGTGAAATGTCAATCCCTCCCATTTTAGTTACAAAACAAACCATGTCACCATTTTGAAAAGAGGCTCTGTTTTTCTCTATTTCCGATGCAGGAATACGGAAATTTTTTCTTCCCGTTGCCTCTTGCTCAATAATTCTGATTTTTTCGGTGAGCCCAGGTTTGCCCTTTAGTTGTTTATACTTCTCGTGATTTGTAGACATTACATATAGATTCACATTGTGTTCGATACCTCCGGACTCTTTCGTGATGTTCCAGATTAGTCCCTTCTTTTGGTTTTCATACAACCAATCTGTAGTGTAGTGTAGTCTGTCGGAATAGTCATTTATAACTCCGTTTCGGTATCTTATGAGCTGAAGGTTTTTTCCAAACTTTTCAAATGTGGGATCTCCCTCTTTAACCGTTTTTGAAAGTGCCAGAACTGTCTCTACCAGTGTGGTGCAATCAAGTTCACGCAGGTTAATGATCAGTTGTTCAGGCTCTTTTTCCAGTGTATGACCAACATAGGGTGTCTCCAGAAAGAAGAGGGCACTCTTGGTGACCAAATCTCCCATGCTTATCTCTGATGCATCGCCTATGTGCAGGATATATCTTTCAAATATCTCTTTGTCCTTGTCTGTTTTTTGAGATTGATTCTGCGAATTTACAATATGTGTAAAAAATACAAAAAATAGTATTATGGCTAATCGCTTCATTATATAGTGGTTTTAAAAAATAACTTATTCCAAAGATCATTTTTTTTTGGAAGCCAACCAAAAATAAATTTTAAGGAACCATTTTTGCATATTACTTTAGCCGTTCAGATTTACAATTTACAATTCTGCCTTATGAAAGTTAAAAAAGAGTCATTGGGGTTTTTTGATAACCCGCAGCAAAACTCAAGAGAGTATATTCATCAGTACATAAAGCTAAGACTGGAAGCACTTGGTCTGGTTGATGAGGAGTTTGGAAGCGATGATTCTCAAGGGTTTTTACACCTTGCTAAATCATTGATTATTAATTACAGAGAGAGGGAGAGACAGTTTAAAAATTATCTTTGCCCTGCAGATCAGCGAATTCAGAATTTTATTCGCAACTACTATAAAGGAGTTGATGTTCCTGAGATAAATATTCCGTCATTCACCTTTACGCTGGATTTCTATGGTATTGCCAGAGAGCTTTCTCTTCCTGAAAAGAAGGAGGAGTATGCCTCTCAATATATAAGTTCTTACAGAGTAAAACAGGGAATCCTTCATAATCCCCGCCATGACAGAAGGACCACAAAAGGGGTGTTTCATATTGCCGAGGGAGGAATGCCTATCCCTGATGATAAGAAGGCTGTACCTATGCTGGCAGCTGCCAGACTACTAAAGAGAGCAACGGAGATTGATGGTGATATATTTAATCTGCCATTTACAGAAGATAACAGTAAAAAGGCTAAAATATTTGTCTCTCTGCTACTTAGGCCTTTAGTAAGTCCTAAAGTTGATGGGATATCTCCTGAAAAGAGCATGGAGGTTAGATTCTTTGCCCCCGGGTCATTGGTTTCAAATCTTGATTTTGTAGAGTCGATTTTTGGAAATGGAGGTTCGCCATACCATATTTCAAACGATGCCGCACTGGACTTTGATTCATGGAGTGGCCATACGGGTTGCATAATTCTGGCTCCGCAATTGAGCAAAATGACTAAGAAAGAGCTTGGTCTGCCACATATCTCAGAGGCAACAGAGAGGCAAAAGCGTGACGGTATGTGCTGGGAGAATGAGACGGAGCTGTATAACGAAGGTGAGGCATTTAAGCTGACAATGAGAACCGATGAGGGTGTTATTGTTACAGTTATTGCCGATAATTACTTTGGATACTCAAAGAAAGAGATTAAAACATTTATCTCCTATGCTGCAAACCTTCTTGGAAATGCAGAAGAGGAGCATGCCGGTGGAGCACTTATATTCCCGTCCTATAATCAGGGTGAAGGTCATCTGACAAAAGCCGAGAACTTTGTAAATTCTCTGGAAAAAGTTGCCTCGATATTTCCTGACATAATTGAAATGAAGCCGGAGGGATATGGTATAGATAAAAACTATCCGAATATCTTTTATGTTCCTGAAATGAGCAAATTTGAAATTAAAACTCAAAAGGTTAGCTGGACTAAAAAGAAACAGGACTATAACATAAAGCTCCTTCCCGGAAATATTTACATATTGCCTAACGGAAATAAATACCGTATGGAAAAGGCAGCAGCAACGCTGAATTATCGCCTTGTTGAGACAAATGCAGAAGGATTGCTTGTTCATAAACCAAGCACTGTATCGGGGGGAGGTAAATCAGAGATTTCAAAATCTATTTCTGATTCAATAATCTCCGGATCGTTCTTTATTAAGGATTTTGAGTCTGACTTCAATAAAGTAGATGAGATAATAAACTTCAACTACTTCAACAGGTTTAAGGTTCTTCCCGAAAAGGGCAAAACAGACAGTCGTTCGTTTTTGAGCAGTAAAAGATCAATGGGATCGTCAATAAAATTACTTACTCCCTCACCGGAGTTTACCGATCAGTACAATGCCTGGCTTGAGTCTATTCCTCAGTATATAAAAGGAATATCATTTATTGTCAAAAGATTCTATCGTGAAGAGTGGGGTAGTGATTGGAAGAGATACTTCTCTGTTGACATTCTTAACGGACAGCCCGGAAATGAACTTAAATACGCAAACCGTAAGCTGACTGCCCGTTATTTAAGAGTTGGCTATGATGATAAAGGGGCCTGGAGGACTTTCAAACTAAGGCAGGATTATGTTCACGCCGATAAGATTCAGATGGAGGATGATATAACAGTATCAACTGTTGTTCCTACATCGGAATTGTCAAATCTAAATCCAATTGTAAACAACAAGAGTGTTAAGATTATTGAAAATTGCGAATTCAGATTTTTCCAGCGTCCTGATGAGGCTATAAACAGAGGATTTGATAAGAAGGCAGAGATGGATTTATCATCTCCAAATACTTTTATCTCTAATTTTCAGCCTCTTACATTTCAGGATGCAAAGGATATGTCAGAGGATGTGATAAACTTCGACCTGTTTACACCTCCGATGAGCAATATGATTAAAGAGGTTGCCGAAACAGGTACATCTAAATATTTTGTCTCTTCGTCAAACCCTCGTATTGTGGATGGTAAACAGACAAAAAATGTAAGATATCTTCAAACCAGGGATGATTTGATTGATCCTAAGCCAAAATATATTGCGGAGGTAGGTATGAGGTTGTCCCGTACTCTGGAAACATCAAAACCACTGTATGTTCCCGTTAATGCTGTTTTGCCGGGTAGAAGAAACAACCCTGCAGAGAAGGGTATCAGACCACTTGCGGTTTATAACCCTATACATTTTCAGGAATTGCCCGAACTCTTTATGGATTTTATCTGCTCTCTTACAGGCAAGTCTCCCTCTACAACAGGTGCAGGATCCGAAGGCGCCCTTACAAAGGCACCGTTTAATGCTTTGTGGCCTATAATTGACCTTAATAACTCACTTGTATCCTTTATTTTAACAGGATATAGCGGCTTTACGACTCCGGCAGGATTTATAGGACATAAATACAGAATTGATCATGACCTCAGCCTTCTTGTTCCTGAATTGTGGGCAAGACTGAATAATAATGAGAGAGATCCTAAACAGATGATTCAAAATAATTACCTTGAAAAAATTGAGGATTTTGAGTTAAATGGAAAAATGATTCCGGCTTCTATTCTCGGCTACAGAATAACTGAGAAGTTTGTGAATGGTTATTTTGGAAGGGTATTTGAGACTCCAAACGTAATATTCCCGGATGATATGCTTAAACCGGAACTCCAGTCTCTTGATCAGTTTGCCGATGGTGTTTTAAATATTGTTGAAGCTCAGCAAAAAGTTGCAGAGGCTTACTTCAGAGATGGAAGTATCAACTCTGCCTGCCCACCTCTGAAAGCACTTCTAAGCATTATGGCATATGGCAAATACGAGAATCTAACTCTTACGTCACCTGAACTGAGAAGCATGTTTACATATGAATATCTTGTTAATTCAGACTGGTATAAGGGCAGAATTCTGGCTAAACAGCAGTCTGATATAGCACTTTATGCGGGGCATATAAGATATGTAGAGAAAATTATCAGAGATGATCAGAATCTGACGCCTGAAATGTATGAGAATCTCATTTCAAGTCTAAATACTCTAAAAGGAAATTATGAATATATATGTTCATACGACTATGTGAAATACCTTAATGGTACAATAGGTAAGGATCACATAAAGAGCAGGTGCTAAAAGTTCAATTTCTTTTTCTAAAAGAAGAGAGGCCTCAGAAATGGAGCCTCTCTTTTAGTAATTTATAGCCGGCAGTACTTGCCCTGAGACAGACTCCATCTTTAAGATATACACAGTAACTCTCTTTCCCAAATAACTCTGCTCTTTGTATAGTCTCGCTGTTTACTATACAGGATCGGTGAATTCTCACAAAGGTATCCGGCAGATTCGCTTCAAAATATTTCATTGTCTGTTCTTTGATGTGTTTGCCGTTCCCGGTAAAGAGCATCACATAGTCGCCGTATGCCTGTATATAGCTAATCTCTTCTGTCTTTATTATATGAATTCTTGAACCCTCCTTAACGGTAATCTGCTTAAGTTTTTCATGTTTTATTATTTCACTTTCATCACTTGTGTCATCTTCATCATCGGCATAATATGCTTCATTAACAGAATTAGTTGATTTGGATAGTGATGAATACCACTGAATTGTTATTATCCAGACAGATAGTCCGATAATATTCATTAATGGCAAAAACAGTGAGAAGTTGTATGTATGTGGTGTGGGTTCAAAAAAGGCAAAAAAGGTGTATGAGACTGCGGCAGATATTGTTGTTGACAGCACTGCAACAACGGTTTTGGCTGCAAGATTTTTAAAGTAGGAATTAATGTACCAGTAATAGTATAGTGCACCATATATGGGCACCATATAGGATATGCTTACGATTAAAGCAGTTAAAAAATTAGTCTGTGCATAAAAAACAAGAGTAAACCACAGGAGAGCAATCGTAAGTAACGATGAAGCTGCTCCTGTGATTTTTCTTTCGAATGACTCTTTAAAAGGTTGTTTTAGCATTTGAGCCTAGTTTTTTACCTCAAGACCTCCGAATGAGATATGACCTCTTATTATAAGTTTCTTTGTTGTGTCGGTAAACTCTATTGATTTGTATCTTTTGTCATCTGTTCCACCAAAAAAATTATGAGTGGTTACTTTAACCATCCAGTTGTCCGGAACATATATCTCTATACCTCCGAAAGAGCAATCGATATCAATATAGGTTTCAGGTGTTTCCAGAGTTGTGTGTCTCAGATCAATAATTGTTCCTCCAAAACGGTTAGATATTCTGGCTCCCTTGAAAACAGGTGCCAGGACTATCTGTCTTACCGATCCAAAAGATATATCTGAAGTCACAAATCCTTCATCTGTAGTGTATTCAGCGTCTGCCTTAAACATTTCACCTCTATGCCATTCATAATTCTCTTTTTTGCCGCTAAACATCTTAACAATCATTACTATACCTATAAAGACGAATATTAGTGGCCAGTAGTTTCCTACCCAGTTGTGTCCCAGTCCTGTAAAGTGCGGAATCAAGAAGAATGATCCTATACCTATCATTACTATTCCTCCTGTTGTCTGTCTGCGCACTATTGAGAGGCCTATTACTATTAATAGCATCTGCCACGACAGAAGAATTCTGTAAATTGGATAATCTATGAATCCAAGATTTTTGCCGATTAGAATTGCTCCTACAGCTATGAAAATTGCTGCTATAAGAATTGAGTTACATTTGGTCTTTGGGTTACACTCCCCGTGATGTTTAACTTCCATAATTAAATAATTTTTTAAAATTAATACTTTTTTTGATTGCAAAAGTATTGTCGGTCAATCGGGAATTCAACCTTTTCCCGATGAATACCGGAAGAAAATCTGTGAAAACACCCTTTTTTAACATAAAGCAAAATCTCATCTGCCGATTTTGCCGGATGAAACCGGTGAAACTTCTTATGAAAAGGTATCACGATCAAAAGTTGGGGCCCTTTTAAGTCTTTGCCTTAATGTCTATATATCAATCGCTTGCAAACGTAATAATTATAAAAACGGGCAATATTGTTTTGTATAACCTACTTAGTCAGAGAGTTA
The DNA here is from genome assembly GCA_003542575.1 of Rikenellaceae bacterium. Taxonomy (GTDB): domain Bacteria; phylum Bacteroidota; class Bacteroidia; order Bacteroidales; family UBA932; genus Bact-08. The sequence continues at coordinate 15,148 of DPKJ01000013.1, forward strand.
TGTAAACACTTAAATTCACAAATCACTCAACTCAAAGGCAACATTTGTTTTCCGATAATTTTCAGCGGCTATTTTTCGGGAACGACGATGACTGTTTGACGACCGAAGGGAGGAGTTCCGCAGTCGCCGAAAAGTACCAGGAAAATTTGAGGGTACCCTAAAACAATCGGTTGCCGGAGTTGAGTGAT
>DPKJ01000002.1 GCA_003542575.1 Rikenellaceae bacterium
GAACCTAGTAAAAGAATATAGATTGCAGACAACGCTAACCAAATATTTATCTCTCCTTTGAATCCGGTTACAGATGCATAATATGGGTCAAACTGTTTACAAAAAAGTTCAGAAGATGATATTGAAATATATAAAACTATAAAGAGAATAATATATTTTATTGATCTCAATATAGAATCTATGACAGAGCCATCGTTGACAACAATCTCTTTAATTTGAAATTTATCTCTTAATCTTCCTAATTTCTCAGTAATGAATCCCAGAGGGCATAAAAAAGCACAAAAAAGCTTGCCAAGCAAAAAAGCAGAAATTAAAAGCAGAATACCCAATGTTATTTGCACAGTAGTCATATCGCAAGCAAGCGATCCAGTAATAAAGTATGCAGATATAGCTTGGATGCCCCCAAATGGACAGAGTGATTCAGGATTGAAAGTTGATGCTTTACCTGCAAATTTGAATGCAAACAGGGCAATAGCAACAATTATTGCCAACTGTATAGATTTACGCAAGAGTGACAATTTGATTCTCATTTGATCTCCTTTAAATGATTATTCGTGTTGATTTGTATTAGTATTGAGGCTCTTAAATAATAAATAAAATTTTTCACAATAGTCTATTTGATTTTATTTACGGAACATACATAATACATTCAGAGGGACACATATCCGCAGCATCTCTAATAACATCTTGATGTGCTGGTGTTGGGTTATCATAGAAATGCATCTTAAATTCTACATGGTAATTGTTATAGATACCAAACCAGGCTGTTACATAGTTTGGAGAATAAAAAAATGGTTCTCCTTCATCGATACACACACCGCAAGCCATGCATTCTGGCTCTCCAATACTTGCAGATACCATTGATTTTGCCGTATAGCCTACTGTCATTAACACAGTTGCCAAGAAAATTGAAATAATAATGTTTTTTTTCATAACTGTAGTTTTAAAAAAATAATTAAATTAAGTACATGGACTATTGTGAAATATTTCTTAATTCATCTGTTTGTATAACAATTGTTATTACTCAAATAATGACAATGTCAGAGGCAGTTTAGCAAAAGGAAAAATAATTGTGGAGCATCCACAATTTTATTTCAGATTTATCTCTTCATTAAAAAATTTCAAATTTTGTAAACGCGAAAATGCAATTGTGAAAATATCGATTAAAATTCAATTAACCAAATAATTACGGAGATATGTGCGTAAAAAATGATAGCAAATCTTCGAAAACCCAATCTCCTGTTGGATTTCCGATTAAATTAAAAATAATCATCAGATTAGATTATTGATCAGAACTTTACAAAAAATAATGAAACATTATTAATATTTCGCTTAATTATTTATAAAGAAACAGCTGATTCGACAAGGGGGTTGATTAGTATCTCTTGGTATTTATGATTATTGTTTTAGTTTCACCCTAACTATCACCGGGTTATCGGTATCTTTAAGATTGTCTGCAATACTCTTAAATTTATCCGATACTTTATGTGTCTCTGCGTGGGCTTTAAACTCGTGTGTATACAAATATGTTATGAGGTAGCCGTCTGAACTCACATATTTTGGCCACACAGCAGGGCCCCCTTCAAAGTCCTCCACAAACCCTAGTTGGTTGATTTTGAAAACTCTAATTTTAAATATCCGGTCTTTTTAAAGATAAGTTATTCATTAAACAACTCCCATGCTCTGACATGCTTAATTCCGCCCCGCAGAGGAAGCACAACATCATCAAGCGATACCACAACTTTTTCAAAGTTATCATCTATCGCCTCAAGAGCCGAATACTCCCGCTCAACTGTTGCTTTGTCGGTTAACATATATGAGCACTGCAGATATACTATGCGATCGGCCTTTTTTGCAACAAAATCTACCTCCTTACCTCTGAGAGATCCTACATAGACACTAAAACCAGCCCGCTTCAAATGCAAATAAACCAGATTCTCTACCAGGTAACCATAGCCATATCCAAATCCCGGATATAGATAGTTTTTATAACACAAGTCATTTACATAGTATTTAGCATTGCCCGATAAAGTCTCCTTGCCTTTAATGTCATATCTGTCACATTTATGAATAAGGAAACTATCCTCTATATAGCCAATGTATGTAGAGACAATATCATAACCTATCTTTCTTCCTTTACTCTTAAAATACTTAACTATGTTAGGGATTGAGATAAGATTTGATGCATTGTTGACTAAGAAGGCAAAGAGATCCTCAAGTAACTTTGGCTCCCTTATATTATTGCGTTGGATTATATCCCGCAGCAACACAGTATCCTTGACGGCAGATACATAGTTTCGCCTTAGTTCCGGGTTGTTTATTAAAAATAATTCCGGCAGACCTCCACCGCTCATATATTCTGAGTAGCTAATACGCCCCGGCTCCTTTTTGGTTATTCCCAGATACTCACTATAGCTCAGTGGGAAAATTTCGATATTAACATATCTCCCCGACAACAGAGTAGCCAGCTCTCCTGATAGCATTTTTGAGTTCGAACCGGTAATAAACAATTCATAACTGTCTGAATAATCTTGTGAGTAAGAATTTACAACCCTCTCCCATTGTTCAATATTCTGAATTTCATCTATGAAAATATAAACCCTGCCCTGTGGCTTAAGCTCCTTTATATATGTTTTTATCAACTCATCCAGCTCTTTGTGGGTTTTAAGGAAATCGAAGTCAGTGAACTCTCTGTTTATAATGAGGATATTAACAGGGTTGACTCCTTGTGAAACTAACTCCGCGGCTACTTGTCGTAATATATAGCTTTTACCGGAACGCCGTTGCCCTACAAGCACTTTCACAAGTCTGGTGCCTGTAAAATCAATAATTTTTTGGGTGTAGCTTTCTCTCTTAAATCCAAAATCAAACGACTTTTTCCCCCACAGGTTATACTTTTCCAGTAATTTGAAATATTCTTCCATAGCCTAATATTTTGCACCAATATACAAATAATTCGTTTATAAACGAAGATATTTCATATCTTTTATCTTAATAATTATGTTGTGGAGGAAATTTGATACACTTAACTACCTGTAATAAGCCACTTAAAATAAAAACTTTTCACCTTACTCTTATCCAATATTCAGCAAACTGTCAGCAAGTTGTGAGTGTTCTGTGGGCAAATAGCCCGACTATATTGTTTATATTCCGCCGGCATTGTAAAATGCCATTATGTGCTATATATTAGCGCTTTAAGAGAAATTTGTCAAAAATGTCAAATTTATTCCTCATTAAATGCTGACAAGTGACTGAAATGTTGCTGAAAATGTGAATTCATTTTTGGTTTAATATACAAGAACAAGAGTAAATATTCTTTATAATGGCAATCAAAAATTTTTCTACTTTTGCCGCATGCAATATTTTGGTGAATTTATATCAATTTCGGTTGCGGTATCGTGGACCTTTACCGCTCTCTTTTTTGAATTTGCGGGCAAGAGAATCGGCTCACTGTCAGTAAATCTGCTGAGGCTCTTTTTTGCCTTCTTCCTGCTTGGCACAATGCTTTACTTTACAACCGGCTCTTTCTGGCCGGCCGGAGCTGACGCAAAGACATGGGTGTGGATGTCGCTTTCGGGAGTTGTTGGTTTTGTATTTGGGGACTTATGCCTGTTTTATTCATACATATTAATTACTGCAAGGTTTTCTCAGCTTTTGATGACTCTTGCACCACCGTTTGCGGCTCTGTTCGGGTGGATGCTTCTTGGTGAAAAATTATCGCCAATGGGTTTTCTTGGGATGTCTGTGACGTTGCTGGGTATTGCAATCTCTATTCTTAAACGGGGTTCTGCAAACGGCGGCAAAGCAAATTCGGGTGATACGCTTGTTGCGGGCACCAGTAACCTGACGGTAGTTGCCTGCTGTGAAAAAGAGAAAACAAGCTTTTTGAAAAAGATTACTCCGAATGTGTCGCTGCACCTGCCTTTAAAGGGTGTTTTGCTTGGTATTGGCGGAGCTTTGGGACAAGGGCTGGGTATTGTTCTCAGTAAGCAGGGGATGAATCACTACTCTGTGGCTGCTGCAGGCAGTGAGGTTGCTTCATATATCCCTTTTGCAGCTACACAGATGAGAATAATAACCGGAGCAATCGGATTTGCCCTTATTATACTTCTCACCAAAAGAGTGGGGGTGCTTAGAGAGGGAATTAAAGATAAGAGAGCAATGGGTGCAATTTTCATGGGGGCAATTTTTGGCCCTTTCATCGGAGTCTCACTCTCTCTGATGGCAGTTCAATACACCAATACCGCCGTGGCTTCTACGATTATGGCCACTACACCAATAATAATTCTTATCCCTTATGTGTTGTTTTATAAGCGTAAGGTGACCTTCATTGAGGTGTTAGGGGCGATTCTGAGTGTTGGGGGTGTCTCGCTGTTTTTCCTTTAAAACTGATTTGTAAACCTGCCGGACAGTGTCATTGCTGCCCGGTGTCGTTGCTGCCCTGCTACTGAATTAAAAATCTCCTTGCCTGAAAAGCACCTTCACAAGATCGGGGATATCCTGAAGGGTTACTACAGTTATTGCCGATTTGGTCTTGGGTTTGTTATATGCCGATATAAAGATCTTTTCAAAACCAAGTTTCTCTGCCTCGGCTATTCTTCTTTCGGTCTGGGCAACCGGCCTGATTTCGCCGCTAAGCCCTACCTCCGCTGCAAAGCAGTATTTCTGTGAGATTGAGACATCAAAATTTGATGAGAGTATTGCACATACAACTGCAAGGTCACATGCAGGGTCACTCACCTTTAAGCCTCCGGCCATGTTCAGAAAGACATCCTTTGATGAAAGGTGAAAACCTGCTCGTTTTTCCAGAACGGCAAGCAACATATTCATTCTTCTTACATCAAACCCGGTTCCCGATCTTTGAGGTGTTCCGTAGGCTGCTGTGCTGACAAGAGCTTGTGTCTCAATTAAAAATGGTCTCGTGCCATCGAGCATTGCCGAAACCGCTATTCCGGATAGGTTCTCTTTGTGCATTGGGATGAGCATTTCAGATGGGTTGCTCACTTCCCGAAGCCCGGTGTTTACCATTTCGTAGATTGCAAGTTCTGCCGTAGAGCCGAATCTGTTTTTAATGCTTCGTAGTATTCTGTATGAGTGTCGGGTATCTCCTTCAAACTGTAGCACAACATCTACAATGTGTTCAAGTATTTTTGGTCCCGCGATCATTCCGTCTTTTGTAATGTGACCAATTAAAAAGACAGGAGTGTTTGTCTCCTTGGCATATTTTAGCAGCATGGCAGCACACTCTCTAACCTGAGAAACTGAGCCGGGTGAGCTTTCAATAAGTTGGGAATAAACGGTTTGAATAGAGTCAATTATTATTAACTGAGGTTGGCTCTCAATTGCTCTGTTTAAAATGTTTTCAAGCAGGGTTTCGCTCAGAATGTAACAGTTGGTGTGGTCTCCGCCAAGTCTTTGGGCTCTGAGTTTAATCTGGTTGGCACTCTCTTCTCCCGACACATAAAGTGTCTTTAGTCCCGGGCAGTGGAGGGGAATTTGAAGAGAGAGGGTCGATTTTCCTATACCCGGTTCTCCTCCTATGAGTACCATTGAGCCGGCTACCAGACCTCCTCCCAAAATTCTGTCAAGCTCTCCGTTGCCAAGTGAAATTCTGTTCTCTCCTGTAAAGGTGATCTCGGACAATAATTCCGGTTTTGGGTTTCTTACCGACAGAAACCCTGATGACCTCGAACCTGCACCTCCCGCATCCTTACTCACAATCTCCTCCTGAAGGGTATTCCACTCTCCGCAGGCGGGACATCTCCCCAACCATTTTGCGCTCTCGTTTCCGCACGATGTGCAGAACCAGGCCTTTTTGATTTTTGCCATAAACTTGAATTTGTGAGACAAATATACGAAAATAGATTCCCAAATTCTATTATCTTTGTAACCGACCGATTTTAACCTGCTTATTTAAAACGTGCATAATCAAGCAGTTAGTCGGTTAAATAAATAATAGTGGGAATTTTCCGTTAAATGGATGAAAATTTTAAACCAGATATTATGAAAAAACTTATCGGGACATTACTGCCCCTTTTTTTAATTATTGCAGCTCCTGTGTTTTCACAGGACAATGAGGCGATCATTCGAAAAACCGAAGAGTACGCCAAAAAGGTTCAGGCACAGTGGCAGATACCGGGCATGGCCATTTCTGTGGTTAAAGATGGAAAGATGATCTATTCGAATGGATTTGGGGTGAAGGAGCTTGGGAAGGACGAAAAGATTGATGCCAACACTCTTTTTCAGATAGGTTCTGTTTCAAAATCGTTCACTGCAGCTGTTATGGCTTCTCTGGTTGAGGAGGGTAAGGTTAAGTGGGAAGATACAGTGAAAAACATACTGCCTGATTTTAAGATGTACGATAAATGGGTGGAGTCAAATCTGCAGGTGAAAGATATTATGACTCACAGAACCGGCCTTCAGGGGCAGCTTGGCACCTATATTCCAAATATGGGCTACGAAAGGGAGGACATTTATAATATGCTTCCTCTGCTTAAGCCTAAATACAGCCTTAGAGGATCATACGAATACAACAATATTACATTCATAATCGCATCAAAAATTATTGAAAAACTTACCGGAAAGAGTTGGGAAGATAATGTGAGGGAGAGAATTTTTGCTCCTCTGGGAATGACCTCAAGCCGGGTTTTAGGAGATGAATTTGCTGTTGCAGAGAATGTTGCTACTCCTCACGAGTTTGTTTACAAAAGGGGAAAGATGCTTTCAGACACCACCTGGGTTGATTCTGTTGCGGTTAATCCGCTTTACGGCGATGAGCAGGCTTTGCACTGGCTCACAGTTATTGGTCCTGCGGGTTCTGTAAGCTCTACTGTAAATGATATGGCCAAGTATCTCCTTTTTCACATAAACAAGGGTTTATATGATGGTAAACAGGTTGTTGCCAAAGAGCAGATGGAGTATATCAGAAGGGGGCAAACCATCACCTCTCAGGACTCTTCAAGGATTACTCTTTATGGACATTGTTGGTTTGTTGAACAGAATAACCGTTACAGGGTAATTTTCCATACGGGAACTACATGGGGTTTTACCGCTTTATGTGCGTATGTGCCGGAATACGACCTTGGAATCATGATTTTGGTAAACTCAGAAGCTCCTGCTTTTCCGCGCTATGCGATAATGAGAAGGATGATTGACCTCTACAAAGGCTATCCTGATAAGGATTACAATACTCAGTTTTATGATGAATGGCTTGCCTCTTCAAAAAAGAGCCAGCTTACTTCAATGAAAAAAGAGGCAGAAAAGGAGAAGCTACCTGCTCCCGACGCCAAATTGCTACCGGGTACTTATGATAAGGGCGCTCTGTTTGGAAAGGCTTATGTTACCATTGAGAACGGTGATTTGTATATAAAGATTGGCCCTAAGGGCTGGAAGAGCAAATTGTCTCACAATAATGGCAATGAGTATGCCTTTAGAATGGGAGGAAATGAATTTAAAGTAACATTCGAAATTGATAAAAAGACTGGAAAGTGTACAGGATTTGACATAAACTTCGGTTATACCGAAAACTTTGGAGCCTGGACTAAATTAAAATAATTATAAACTTTTAAAAATGACAAAATGACTAAAAAAAGCCGTTTTGCCCGTGTCTTAGACACAATTGAAGTGGTTGGAAACAGACTGCCTCATCCGGCCACCCTCTTTTTTATTATGGCAGTTCTGGTTGCATTGCTATCATGGCTTGCAGCCTCGTTTGATCTGCAGGCTGCACACCCTGCAACAGGAGAGATAATAAAGGTGAAAAACCTTTTAAGTGCAGATGGTATCAGATGGATCTACACCAATGTAGAGCACAACTTTGTGAAATTCCCCCCTCTGGGACTTGTACTTGTAATTATGATTGGTATAGGGGTTGCCGAGGGTTCGGGGCTCTTTACCGTACTTGTAAGGCAGCTTGTTTTGGGTGCTCCAAAGAGTCTCATAACATCGGCCATAATTGTTGCGGGTATTTTCTCCCACCTTGCATCTGAGGTTGGATATGTAATACTAATTCCGCTTGGTGCCATGATTTTTCACGCTCTTGGCCGCCACCCGATGGCTGGTTTTGCCGCTGCGTTTGCAGGGGTAAGCGCGGGATTTGGCTCAAACTTTCTTATAGGCTCGGTTGATCCGATTTTGGCCGGTCTCTCTACCTCTGCTGCTCAGATTATTGATGCAGAGATGAACATTAACCCTATGGTAAACTACTTTTTTATGGTGGTTAGTGCTGTGATGGTTACGATTGTGGGAACCTGGATTACTGAAAAAATTGTTGAACCCCGGCTGGGGAAATATACCGGCACCGAGAAACCGCTTGAAATTGAGCAGATAACACCACTTGAAAGAAAAGGACTCAGATGGGCAGGTTACGGTACATTAATATTTATTGCCCTCATGGCGTGGACAATTATACCTGAAAATGGTCTTCTTCGTGATCCTGAAACAGGAGGAATATTGCGCTCTCCTTTCTTTGCCGGTATTGTAGTAGGGCTTCTGCTACTCTTTTTCGTGCCGGGTCTTATTTACGGAATTATTGTGAAGACAATTAAGAGCGACAAAGATGTAGTAAAACATATGACCCACTCCATGAAGGGGTTGGGCGGTTATATTGTTCTTGTATTCTTTGCTGCACAGTTCATCTATTGGTTTAACTATTCAAATCTGGGTTTGGTTGTTGCAATTGATGGAGCTGAGTTTCTAAGCCATATAGGATTTACAGGCATTCCACTAATTATTGCCTTTGTAATTTTAGCAGCTTTCCTGAATATGTTTATGGGAAGCGCATCGGCAAAATGGGCAATCATGGCTCCGGTATTCATACCTATGTTCATGATACTTGGATACCACCCCGGATTAACACAGGCAGCTTTCAGAATTGGAGACTCTGTTACCAATGTAATCACCCCAATGATGAGCTACTTTGCCCTGATAGTTACTTATGCGCAAAAGTATGACGAGAAAAACGGTATAGGAACAATAATCTCGCTCATGATTCCATACACTACAATCTTCATGATTGTGTGGGTTATCATGATGTCACTGTGGATATGGATTGGAATACCTGTTGGCTTTGATGGTCCTGTGTACCTTCCTTAAAGAAGAATCTCCGCGCCAGTTTGTGGTAATATGCACATTATGAGCGCAATAAAAAAGAGCCGACTTTTATAACGAAAGTTGGCTTGTTTTTAAATATCTGTAATTCAAATGTATACCACAAACTGGCGCGGAGATTAGTTTTTAGTTTTATATTTGTGTAGTTAAAAAACCTGAAAACAAAACCCTGAAAAATGAAAAAACTCTTAACAATCGTTCTTGTTTTGCTTGTTGCTGCTGCAGCATGTGCTCAGCAAGGCAAAAAGCCGGTAATCGGCATCTCTTCTACCTGGGGAGAAGGCACAGCAGTATCTGCCCCTTTAACCTATGTTAAATCTGTACTTAGAGCCGGAGGAGTTCCGGTTGTTCTTCCCATTACGCATGATCCTGAAATTATGAGCAGAATGCTTGACGGTGTTGATGGCATTATTATGACAGGAGGCGAAGACATTGACCCTCTTAAGTGGTTTGGCGAGGAGCCTGTTCCCGGAATGGGTCAGATTGTTCCTGAGCGGGACTCTTTTGATATTGCTCTTATCAGAATGGCAATAGAGAGGAATATTCCATTACTTGGTATATGCAGAGGCCATCAGCTGCTTAATGTTGCTTTTGGAGGCTCACTGTATCAGGATATTCCATCTCAGGTTAGAGGTTCAAATGTAAAGCACAGCCAAAGAGCCCCTACCTATTACGGAACTCACACGATTGATATTGAGAAAGGCTCATTGCTTAACAAGCAAATTGGACTTGAGGTAGTAGCTGTTAATTCATATCACCACCAGGCAGTAAAGGATGTTGCTCCCGGATACAAGGTTACCGCACGCTCAAAGGACGGTATTGTGGAGGCAATTGAAAAAATTGGCTCAACAAAGGTCTTTGGAGTACAATTTCATCCCGAAGGATTTACTGCAAATAACGTTGATACCTTCCTGGGCATCTTCCAGCACTTGATTAAGGAGGCAAAAACCTATAGCGCAGCTAAGAGATAGAACACATTACATATTGTAACCAAAAAGGAGTTTCATTTACAATGGAACTCCTTTTTTCTTTGTTACACTATAATTTTGGAATGTTACATAATTCACAGATTCGGTAATTTTATAAGGTTTAGCGGACTTTATTGGTTATCTTACATCAGGAGAAAAAGTGGAAATCGGGAACCACAATAAAATCCCGGATTTTAAACTATTATTTATCAATTATGAAAAAAATTTTATTAACCACAGCAGTTTTCTTTTGCTTAATATCCTTTGCAACAGCACAGGATTACAACACAGGAATCGGATTTCGTGGTGGTTTTACGAACGGGCTAACTGTAAAGCATTTTATTAGTCAGAAAGCTGCCCTTGAGGGAATTCTCTCAACAAGATGGGGAGGTTTTGAAATAACAGGACTGTATGAAATACATAACAGGGCTTTTAATGTAGATCGTTTAAATTGGTATTTTGGATTTGGTGCTCACGTAGGCTTCTGGCAAGGAAATAAAACGAAATGGGCTACTGAAGACAGAGCTTATACAGTAGGGGGTCTTGACGGAATATTAGGTCTGGAATACAATTTTAAGGCAATACCTTTTAATTTAAGTATTGACTGGAAACCTCAGTTTAACTTTTTTGGTTATTCAGGATTCTGGGGTGACGGCGGTGCACTCTCTATAAGGTATATTTTTTAAGGGGAGCCATTAAAAATTAAAGAAGAGACCAAATAAAAGTAATTTTATTTGGTCTCTTTTTATTAATTATATTGAGCTAACAGTTACCTCTTCTTATTATTTCTGTCACTATTGTTTCGATTATTGTTGCTCTTGGTGAAACTCTTAATGCTCTTTTCTACTTTTCTCATGTCACGGTTGAACTCACGTTTAAAAGAATCCCATTCATTACGACTGTTCCCTTTGAACGAATCCAGTCTCTTTTTCATGTTATTGTTTCTTGTCTCAATAACGTAAATTCTCTCTCTGTGCCTTGAATCTTTTAATTCATTGATTCGTCTTTCGTTATAGCTCAATCTGTTATTATAGTCCCGTCTGTAATCACGTTCCCATTGTGACATATTGTTCTGCCTGCTCCTTGATGATACTCCGCACCCTGATAGTGCAGTAAATAGAATAATTACAATTATTCCGGAGTAAATAAAGAATGATTTTTTAAACATTTTAAAAATTACTTGTTGTTAGTATTGTCTCAGAATATGTGTATTGAATAGATGCATCATTCTCTGCGGTAATAAATATCTTTGTTGGTTTTGCCGAAGATACAGACTGAAATGATGCTTTCAGTTTAGATGACATAAATGTAGTTGCAGCTTCTATTTTCCCTAAGTTCTGGGGCTGATTGTTTTCTGTAACCATCCATACAAGATACATCTCTCTTGGAGGTGTGAGCCTTTGTGGCTCTGCCAGATTATTTATAAGAACTTTTATCTGATAGTTTTTATTACTGTCCTTTTTTACTTTTACAACGCCATTTGCTGCCGGTACAACCGCTGAGCTTAAGAATTTTACCCTTTGGGCACATGCTGTCATTGGTAACATAAATATTACAACTGTAATAAATAATACTATTTTATTTAGTCTTTTCATTTGTGATTGGTTTTATATTAAATAATTAAGTGTTTTAAATAAAAAAGACCGCTGGAGATATATCTCTTCAGCGGTCTTTAAGATGCTGTTAGTAAGGAATTACATCAATAATAACTGTTCTGTTGTAGAACCTCTCTTCAGGAAGCTTATTCTCAAAAGGTGCATAATGTTTGTCAGATCCAAAGCCATAAGCTTCAAATTTAACACCGGTTGTACCGAGATTTTTAAGCGCTTGTTCTAAAATTCTCTTAACATCCTGAGCTCTCTGTTCAGAAAGATTTACATTGTACTCGTCATCACCTATAATGTCGGTGTGTCCGTGAATTATTACTGTACCATTATTCTTTACCAATGGAGCAACAACATCTGTAAGGAACTTGTCATAGGAAGCAACTGTTTTCGGTTGATCAAAATCAAAAAGGATACTAAAACGGTAACCTCCTTCTACAGGAGCCTCACTACGTGAAAGTTTAAAGGTGCTCTCCTTGCGGATAACTGATCCGTCTTCGGCTTTACCAACCATAACGGCCTTGAATGATCCGCTTTTACGATCCTTAAGGATTGCATTGCCGGAAACACTCTCTTTGTTTTTTGTGAACGGGCCGTAATGTTGAACAATACCTGATTCATCTGATACCTCAAGATTCCAACTCTTTATTGGAGATTTGCTTCCATCTTCTGTTATAAAATAGATGCGACTATCCAAAGGGTCTTGCTGAACTGCCGTAATTTGCAGTGGGGCAAGCAGGTCTCCTGATTTGCTTACAATATCAACACGCCTGTCACCTTCGCGAAGAAGTGTAAGGAACTTAGTTCCGCCTGGTTGTTCAGATGGATTTATTGGTTGGTTTCTTCCCTCTGTTTTTATTCTTAGAGGGCTAATATCAAATACATTAACCAGATATTTTTTAACAGATTCTGCATAACTCAGGCCCAGGGCTGAACCGTTTCCGGCTGATGCGCCAATAAGTGTAACATCAAGGTTTTTATTGTCTCTCATTCTGTTTCCAAGAATGTTCAGGATATTGTTATAGGCTGTAAGTTGTCTTTTAGACCTGTGACTGATATCCTTAGGTTCTGGTTCCTGAAACTGTGCAATTTTAAACTTTAAGGCATCTGCCTTATTGAGTTTTATATATCTTGATGGAATCTCTGTAGATCCCTCTTCAAAAAACACATAGTTTCTGAGTGGAAATGTCTCCTTTACAACCCTCTCGGTTGGAATTACAACAGGTACTTGTACAGAGAATTTTGCTTCCTTTTCAACTACCGGAGCAACCGGTGCTACCGGAGGATAGTAGTAAACAGGGGCTTCCTGTGCCTTTGCAACTGCTTTTGTTTTACCAAATTTGATTGCCATACCTACTCTGAGTGTAGAAATATCCCAACTCTCTATATCACGGGGATTCTGCCCGAAATATGGTTTAAACATAACAAACGGAGACAGGTTTACCTGAGTAAGGCTGTTAACCGAAGCCAATGGTATTTCATAACCTATACCTACGTGTGTAGACCAACTGTTCTGGCGTATGTTGCTAAATTCTGAATGTACAGTTGGTTGAAGATCTTGTTCATAAATGAACTTGAATCCCAGATTGTAGCTGTAGCCGGCACCAAAAAACACATAGAAATTTGATGCAAACGGAGCAATTCTAATACTTGGATCAATCGAAAAATAACTAATCTTAGAGTATAGATCTGCCGGACAGTTACATGGAGCCATTACCTGGTTGAACTTACCCTGTCTTGAATCATAACCTAGATTCAACATAAATCCCAAAACCGGAGTTGGTCTGTATTCAGCAAAGAATGAGACATAATGTCCAACACCAAAGCCGTTGTGAAAAGCCGATTGGGCATATACATTCGGATTCAACATTTGAGTCGTTCCGGTATAGGAGTTTAAGTTTGCAGCACCTGAAAAACCTAGCCATACTTTTGGCTGAGGTCTTACACCCTCCTGTGCCAGTGATGAAGCAGCAATTCCTGCAATCATCGCTATTACTATAAATATTTTGCGTAACATAAAAATTTCAATTAAAAGTTTATTTCTGTTTAAATTATGGTCTGTTTACAATACTTGCATCAAGTGATACAGCTGCAATTTGAGTAAGTGCTCTTCCGTTTAGAACGGCACCTGTCTCAAGTGTTATTGACTGGTCGGCAAGGATATTACCATAGAAAATTGAATTGGTTCCCAGCGTTGCAGATGTACCTACAATCCAGTATATATTTTTAGCCAGAGCTCCTCCGCTTAGTACAACCTGTGTACCTGCCAGAGATGTCAAGGTAGAACCCATTTTAAATATAAAGGTTGCATTGGCATCACCTTGTGCATCAAGCCATACTGTGCCACTTGATAGTAGGACAGATGTTGAATTTACATACAGACCAGGAGTAAGCGTTAGTCCGCTTAGGTCTCCAGGAAGACTTATTGCACTTGTTGACCTGGATTGTCCATCCAGAAAAGCAGTAGTTAAGTCAAGTTTAGCCTGTGCAGCAGCTGCATTAGCCGCATTTGTAACGCCGTTAACAATTCCCGGAGGAAAACCGTTTATTGTTCCGGTTGGACTAGTGCCCATATCTCCGTTAACAATTGTCGGACCGGTACTAGAAATCCCTGAACCTGCCAGAACTGCATAGCTCTCGGCTGTTCTAAGATCAATACCACCCGGGCCTGCCGGAATATTTGTTGTAAATTCCCATTCATAATTACTTATGAGTGTGTTGCCGGCAATATCTTTTGCACCTGTAGTTACAGTTGCACGATATGTAGTTCCAGACAACAGATCAACATTTGGATTAAATGTTGCCATAAGTCCGCTATATGTAACGACTCCCGGAACAAGCACCAACCCATTTTTCAATGTGAAGGTCAGGGTGTTGATTGATGATATGTCCATCAATTCACTGAATGTTGCTGTAACGTTGGTATTGAGTGATACATTAACTGCGTTTGACAATGGAGATGTTAAAATAACCGTTGGTCTTGTTACGTCAGGTGCACTTCCTGTTGTAAAACTCCATGTGTAGTTGGATGCCATTGCATTACCTGTCGCATCTTTTACTGTATTTGTTATTGTGCAGGTATAGACGGTATTAGGGTCAAGGTTGGCACTTGGCACAAACGAGCCTTTCATTCCAAAATAGGTTACGACACCTGCAATACTAACGGCTCCCTTTTGAACAACAAAACTTGCGTTGTTAAATGTTGAAGGATCCATTGCTTTACTGAAGGTTGCAGAAATAACTTTATCAAGGGCAACATTGGTTGCCAGGTTTAAAGGATCTGTTGATACCACAACCGGTAATGCACCTGTTGTAAATACCCATGTATAGTTATTGGCAAGGTTGTTCCCTGTCAGATCCTGAACACCTGATGTAATTGTTCCGGTATATAGTGTGCC
The DNA here is from genome assembly GCA_003542575.1 of Rikenellaceae bacterium. Classification (GTDB taxonomy): domain Bacteria; phylum Bacteroidota; class Bacteroidia; order Bacteroidales; family UBA932; genus Bact-08. The sequence continues at coordinate 15,079 of DPKJ01000002.1, forward strand.
CGGTAAAAGATTAGCTGCCGGTGTAAATGTTGCTACGTTACCAAAATAGGTTATAGTACCTGCTACAGGAATTGAGCCTTGTTTTATTGTGACTGTAGTTCCGTTAATTGTGGCAGGATCCATTGCTTTACTGAATGTGGCTGTTATAATTTTACTTATAGGCACATTCACAGCATTGTTAACCGGGTCTGTTGATATAACTACCGGAACCGCACCGGTTGTAAAACTCCAGGTGTAGTTGGCTGCTAAATGATTGCCTGCCAAATCTTTTGCTCCTGTTGTTATTGTACCTGTATAAAGAGTACCGGGAGAAAGAGCTACACTAGGTGTAAATGTTACAACGTTGCCAAAATAGGTTACTATTCCGGGTATTGAAGTGGTTCCCTGCTTAATGGTAACTGTAGTAGTATTAAGTGATAATGGATCCATTGCAGTGTTAAAGGTTGCAGAAATCCTTTTATCAAGTTCTACATTAACGGCTTCGTTAAGAGGGTCTGTAGATACAACAAACGGTAAGGTGCCGGTTGTGAAGGTCCAGATGTAATTTGTCAACATTGGATTTCCTAAGGCATCCTTGGCTCCTATCGTAATTGTACCTGTATATAAGGTATTGGCAGTAAAACCACCTGTAGGAGTAAAGGTTGCAACATTACCTGAGTATGTAACCAGGCCTGCAATTGCATTAGTCCCTTGTTTAATAAGGACTGTTGATGTGTTTATAGTTGCGGGATCCATCTGTTTATTGAAGGTTATTGAGACAACCTTGGCAAGCGGAACATTTATCTCTCCATTTGCAGGGTCTGTTTGAATAACAGAAGGAACGTTACCTGTGTTAAAACTCCACACATAATTACTTAGCAAACTATTGCCCAAAACATCTTTAGCTCCGGTGGTAATTGTTCCGGTATAAACTGTGTTTGGAGAAAGGTTTGCAGAAGGTGTAAATACAGCAGTATTTCCGGAGTAAGTAACCACACCGGGTATTGTTGTTAAGCCTTGCTTAAGGGTAAATGTTTCGGAGTTAATTGTCGCAAGATTCATCGGCTTGCTGAACAATGCTGAGATAACCTTGCTCAGAGGAACTCCGGAGGCTCCGTTTGCAGGATCGGTAGAGACAACCAATGGTGCACTACCGGTTGTAAAGGTCCAGATATAGTCCTCTACAAGTGCGTTTTTCGCGGGATCTTTTGCCCCTTTTGTAACGATTGCTGTGTATGTTGTATTTGAAGATAAGACAACGGCAGGAATAAAAGTAGCAATCAGCCCTGAATATGTAACTGTTCCGGGTACAACTGTACTTCCTTGTTTGAGCATGAATGTATTGGTGTTAATTGTAGAACCATCCATTGGCTTATTGAATGTAGCCGATATCTGTTTGTTTAGAAGAACATCAGATGCTCCACCGGCAGGATCAGTAGAAACGACTTCCGGACAAATGCTTTTTGTCTCTCCCGTGAAATCGTCCTTGCTGCATTGCCACATGAAAACACTTAGTAGAAGTGTGACGATCCAGAATTTGATGTGAATTCTATCTTTAAGTTTTTTCCCCTGGTTACCCCAGTTCTTGGTGATCTTAAAGTTCTCATCTCTTAAATTTTGCTTTGTAATCATTTTAAAAAAAGTTTTAGTGATATATCTGTAAGGTGGCACTATTCAGACATAAAACCATTACAATAATCGGCAGGAATGTTACATCATTCATACCTTTTTAAAAATGAACAATCTTTTTGTTGGCATTGTGTCACCTAAAAGGTAACCCCATGGTTTAAGAGAATCAATACGGTCAAACACCAATTTAACAACGGCAGTAAGAGGTATTGAGACAAACATTCCCGGTACTCCCCACAATACTCCAAATGCTATTACTGCAATTATTGAAACCAAGGCATTAATTTTTACTTTGGATGCTACAATTTTTGGGACAATATAGTTGTTGTCAATAAGTTGGATAATATAATAAAAGATAAGTACATAAAGCGCGTACCATGCCGTTGATTTTGTAGCTAAAGCTATCATCATAGGCAGTGCAACTGCAATTAAGCCTCCAATATATGGTATAAGGTTAAGCAGTGCGCCAATTATTCCCAATAGAATTGCATACTCAATTCCAAGAATTAGCAATACAGAAGAGTTGAGAACGGCCATTATTGCTGTTTCGATAATCAGCCCTGTCAGATACCGCTGTACCACAACTTTGGTCTCTGAAATAATGTCATTAACCCTGATTTTATTGTTTTCACCAAAGAGTCTGTGGAAAAAGTCAAGAATTAATGGCTTATAATATAAGATCATAAAAACATAAACCGGAATAAGCAACAGAGCAATTATACCACTTCCCAGATACATAAGTGTTTGTCCAACAGACGAACCACTCAGTTGCAGGAACTCTTCTTTTGTTGTTGCTATCCAGTCTATAATTTTTTGAGGACTTGCATCAAAATAGTCAGATGCCCATGAGATAGAGAGATTAAGATATTCGGTGAATTTCTTTACCAACACTGGCCATGATTCACCGAACATACTTGCCTGAGATACGAGAAAGATTCCAAAAGCTGCAAAGAGAATAAGTGTGATAATTACAGAAACAGCAATTGCAACAATTCTGTTGATTTTAAATTTTGTTAAAAAATTGACAACAGGATTCAGAACAATTGCAATAAATACCGAAAAAAGCAGAGGGACAATTATGCCCTGTGCAATATAAAGCATATAAATCAGAAAATAGACCCCGGTAATAAAAATTGAGATCTTCACAAAAAAGGGCATTTCAGACTTGAGGTTCACAGTCTCTATTGGTTTTTATGATTCCGGTTAAAAAGCAGATTTATAATTTTACCTCCCGCAGCTTTTACTTCGTCAGGGTGTGTTGCAATTGCAGTTGTAACACCAATCTGAATGATGTTTCCTATGAGTTTTAACAATATGTTTCCCGAATTGCGAATAATTACCTTTTTTGTAATAAATCCGGTTGTGATACCAAGCGAGGTGCTAACAATGTTTTTTACTAATTCCGGAGAATTAACCACTTCATCAAAAGTCTCTTTTATAAGGTTGGCCGGTTTAAAATACCGGATTGTTGTCAGAAACTGATCTTTGAGTAATTTGCCCTGATTACTTTGCTGAAGTGACAGAGAGTTTATGGCCTCATTTAATTCATATGTGGAACTAATTTTTTTCATCAGGACCTATTTTTACAATCTGTTTTAGAATAAAATTGTTCACCATTTGCTTAAACCATTTGTTCAGAAAGAGAGCAATAACAATCGCAATAATTCCGTAAAAGGCTGCAACAATTGTAAATCCGTACCATAACTCACCCAGTATGTCACCAAGTAGAATTGACGCACCTATGGAGGCGATCAATAGAAACATAAACAAGAAGAGAATTACAACCGCTTTTGAAATTATAGCGGAAACAACATTTAAAATCTTGTTTATGGTATTTAACTTAAACAGTTTAATGCTTGTTCTTATATAATCCTCAGACCTCTCGAGCAGGACTTCAAAGTTGTTCCCTTTATAATCTTCCATGACTTTTGTTTGCTATGTTTAAGCTTTCTCTTCCGATACGACATCGTTCGCATCTTGTACTTTTTCGGTTACGCTGTCAACAAATTCATCGAATTTATTTTTTAGGATATCAGCGTAATCTTCACTTTTTTTCGTAATTTTCTTACGTGTAACAGAGCCCTTTTCGGGAGCAAACAAGACTCCGACCACTACTCCGACAGCCAGGCCTGCCAATGCTCCAAGTAAAACTTTTTCTAAACTCATTGTATTGTGTTTTAAAATTGTAAATAATTTCTCTTATGATTCATACCCACTCTTAATAATTGTGGATATCATTTTGAACCGTTCATTTGCTTTTATTTTGTTTTTTATATGAGCCGGAATTATTATCGATTCTCCTGTCCGGAGCATAATTGACTTTCCGCCTATAACAATTTCTGCATTTCCTTCAAGTATTTGCGAGAAGGTGTCGAACGGGGATATTTTTTCAGATAAGGTCTCTCCAACATCAAGAGCTGTTAAAGTAACATCACCCGTAGATTTTTTAATTATAGTTTTTATAACTACCGAGTTGGGGACATATTCAATAACCTCAACGGCCATAAATACTTTCGATTTTTCAACATCTGCTTTATCCATCATTATTTTTTTAGCAACAATTTGGCATTAGCCAAAAGGGTTTCTCTTTTTACTAATGTCTTTAAAATGAGAAGCGTTAAGTCCCGTTGTATTTTTGAATTGGCTTGAAAGATGTGACAGGCTACTGTAATTCAACCTATATGATATTTCAGTTAAGGTGAGTTTTTTATACACAAGCAACTCTTTGACATGCTCAATTCGTTGCTGCAGATAGTACTTTTCAATTGTAATACCCTCTGCTTCAGAAAATAACTTTGATACAAAAGGATAGCTGCAGTTTAGTTTTTCACTGATGTAAGCAGATAGTTTAACCTTAAGGTTTTCATTGGAATAATGAATCAACTCAACAATAACAGCTTTTATATCTCTTATAATTTTGTTTTTTTTATCCTCGATAATTTCGAGACCCGATTTAATTAATATTGAATTAATTGCTGATATTTCTGAATAAGAAAGATTCTCCTTGAATTCTGCTCTACCAAGACTGACGTTAACATTAGTCAGGTTTATTTTTTCCAGTTCGTCCCTCACAGTCATTATGCAACGGATGCAAACCATATTTCGTATATATATGATCATTAAAATTGTTCATGTTTTATTATCTGTAACTTCTACCTTGAATAATTCTAAGAAGTATTGCTATTACTGCCAATACTAAAAGAATGTGAACCAGGCCTCCCAAATTGAAGCCTACCAACCCTACCAGCCACGCTACGACTAATATAACTGCTATAATGTAAAGGAAATTTCCCATGTGTCCCGTATGTGTTTAAAGTGATTACTACTCTTTTCATAAAAGTAGTTATCATCACTATTAAATACGTTACACTAAATTTGGTGAAAGTTACATCATTCACATATTTTCAAGCATCCTTCGGCGGATATGCCTAAGTTTCTTGAAATGAGATGGAGATAAACCTGTGAATTTTTTGAATTGATTTGAGAGGTGAGCAACACTGCTGTAATCCATTAAAAATGCAATCTCAGTAATGTTAAGTTCGTTATAGACGAGAAGCTCTTTAACCTTTTCGATTTTATGGCTTAAATAAAACTGTTCAATGGTAGTTCCGGTTACTTCAGAGAAAAGATTGGCCAGATATGTATAGTCGTAGCCAAGTATATCGCTTATATGGTCCGACATATTTGTTCTGAGTCTTGTCTCTGAATAGTGAACGGTTTCAATAACAATACGCTTTATTTTCTCAATAATAATGCTCTTTTTGTCGTCCATCAATTCCAACCCTGAACGATTTATGGCTTTTTCAAAAAGAGAAATCTGATCACTGTCCAATTGTTTAACTGTCTCAACCTGTCCAAGCTCTACAGTTAAATAATCAATTCCTAACTTAACAAGTTCTGCCTCTACTATCATCTTGCAACGAATGCAAACCATATGTTTAATGTAAAGCTTCATTTAAAAGGAAGGAATTAATTGTGTTTTTTATTATTCAATCCCGCAAATGTAATAATATTTTAATTATTACAAATCACTGTAAAACAAACAATATCTATTTATAAAATAGTAAGTTATTTGTTTACGTTAAGTAAAATCAGGGTTAGAATATTTTTACTCAATTATACTCTTCTTTTTTTTTCTCTTACTGTTCTGTTTCTTTTTAATAACTCCCCGTAAGTATTTCCTATAAGCATTCACGGGTTAGCTATGATAATAACAATAATGACATGTCTATATGAATTTTGGTCATAAAACAGATGAAAAAAGATCTATTTTTGCGTTCTGCAAGCGCAACGTTGCGTACCGTACCTCTTGATAAAAAACATCATATTAATAGATTGGAAATAAAAAATGCGCAACGTTTCGTACCTAAGCGTGTCTTGTTTTTTTTATAGGGTTGGGAGTATTAATTTCGCTTCCCGAAACCAATAGTTCATAGAAATCACCGGCACTTTCTGTACGATATCAGATTATGCATTTCAGTCAGCGGTTAGTCTTAAATGTTAACAGTGCCGGTGGTTTTATTTTAATGTGAACGGTTTCCAAACCCGGAACTACTTTTTTAATCGATATAACTAAACTATGAAGGCAGCCTATATTGTCCTTACCGACTGTATCCAGTGCGAAAGGTGTGCGGAAATTGCACCGGATATTATTGGTATAGACAGCAAAAACGAACCATACTGGAAGATGAATCCATCTTCAGACCCGGTACAAAGAGTTTGGTGTAACCCAAATACAGTTTACCTTGATGCAATTAATGACGCAATTAACGAGTGCTCAACAGGTTGTATCTCTCTTGAAGATTATGACTAATCAATAAGTGTTTCATATGCGTATTATTAATTATATTCGCATATGAAAAAATTGATTTTAATACTATTGCTATTTGCTGTTGTATCTTGTACATACGACAGCCAGAAGCAGCAATATATTTCTGTCAGATTGTTCGGTTGGGATAAGCAGCTGGCCGATTTTTACCCTCAAATAACGGACTCACTCTCTTCTGTCAATACTGAAGAGTTTTCTACCCGTAACAGACATTACCATACCCTTCTTAATGCAATTGCCGGGGCATGGAGTGGCAAGTCACTTGTCACCGATTCGGCATTAGATAAAACGACAGACTGGTATCGCTCAAAGAGAGACTACAGAAATGTTTGCCGGGCAATGGTCTATCATTACAGCACAGAAAATCAATATAACAGGCTTAAAGAGGCAGAAGAACTCTTTAACCGCTATAAAATAGATGATTCCCTTACTAAGGCATACCTTTATATGTACCTTTCCGAAGCGATTGTTCGACCTGCGGCCGGTGTTTCACTGAGCAGGCAGACAGCTGCCCAGAAAAGCGAATCATACAAGCGAATGAGCATTGCGATATTCATAGAGATTGGGAGACTAAGAGAAGCACAGAATTTACTTATAAACAGTTATAATACTCAGCCTTTTTACTTAACCCGTGAAAAGCAGTTGGAAGCTCTCAGAGAGATAGAGTCGTTTGATACAATTTATCCGGAGGTTAAATCAAAATTACTATTGCTTTATGCCAATTACTTTTTTGAAGAAAACGATAAACGTGGATTCGAGTATCTGCATGAGTACATTAATTTTGAGGGAGATAGGATTTTAAAAGATGTTACAAAAATTCATGTTTTCCAAAGGATGTCAAACGAGTATCTGAGGATCGGGCAGATGGAAAGTGCTTTGCGCTTTGCAATGCTCTACAATAAGCATTTGCTGGAGCTTCAACCATTCGAATTTGACGGTTATCGTTCTTTAAGTTCGGTATATGAAGCGATGGGGGACAGTAAAAATGCATATATCAACCATCAGCTATATCACAAAGCGTTCAGTTATAAGAAATCTGCACAGTATCAGGATATTCTGTTGCAAAGTAAAGCTGCAACCAAAGAGTATGAAAAGAAGATAAAACAGTTAAGAAGAGCAAATACATTTACTGTTTATGGAACTATATTGTTTGTGGGAGCATTGCTTGCAACACTGGGATTATCAATATTTAAGAAAAGGAGAGGCAATTTCAGCAATGCCAGAGCAGAAGAGGAGTACAGGGAACAGGTTGGAGATTTGACAAAATTGTACAAAAGAGTGAGATTTACCAATGAAGTATTGAGGGTTTCGGCAGGTCTTATGCCATCTTTTATCGATTCGATGGCCAAAGAGGCAGGTCGGTGCAGAAAGGTGTCTCAGGAGACGTTTGACAACATACTTAACAATATAAGCTCAATGAGGCAAAGCGGCAGAGATATCATTTCTGAAATTGCCAAAAGCGAGGAGTTTGCCGAACTCTTTCCGGATCTTGCCTCTTATAAGGAGCTTTCAAGCTATGAAAAGGTGATACAGGCTCTTTTTGAGATGGGGTACAGTCCTAAAGAGATATCAAATCTCATCTCTACCACCCCTGCAAGTATAAGATCTATTAAGGCCAAGATTAAGGATAAGTTGCCTTTCCTTTCTATGTCGGGAGATGGAGAGAATCAATCCGAGGAATATTGATAGAGAGGCGGCAAAAATCACCTTGAATTCATCAGGTAATAGAAATGTAATTGTGTGTGCCGGAATCCAAAATAGTGGGATTGTCTTACCGACAACAAATTTTATAAATCTACTCCAGTCTATTTCGTTAATAACATCTGAAAACGAGCTCTTTTCCCCGGAGTATATCTTATCTATGTAAACATCAGTAATACGATGTGATGCCATAAAAACAGGTGCGAAAGTCAGGTTCATTATGGTGGAGATATAGAGTGCGGTTAAAATTTTAGCAGTATAACCTTGGCCGGTAAATAAAAGCCCCTTTACAACAGCACCGTTTACTCCTGAGGAGTAGAGTGAAAACATAAGGACTATAAGTATACCCAACACTCCCCATATAACCATTTTTGGGATAAGTCCTTTTATCATCACCCACTTTCCGAAGAGCAGTCTTGACGCCAGAAATTCTCCCATGGTGGCCAGGATTGCAAATTTTACAAACCCCATAATGTATGGGTGATTATTTGTTGTATTTGTGAAAATGTCGCGTGTGGCCGAAATAACAAGTATTGTCCCGATTGCCGCTATTGCAAATATCCAAAGAATTGTACCTTTTTTCATGTAGCAAAGGTAATAATCCCTCGCTTTTCAGGAAAGAATAGCTGCTGAAATTCTGTCACCGATTTCAGTAGTGGTCCGTGGCATTGATTCACCGCACAAATCAGGCGTAAGAAACCTCTCTTCTATAATATTTATACAACATTGTTTTAAAAGACCCGCCTCTTCGATCAATCCAAAACCTTCACCGAGCAGCATTGCAGAGGAGAGAATAGTTGCCAGGGGGTTTGCAATATTCAATCCCGCCGCTTGGGGATATGATCCGTGAATTGGTTCAAAGAGGGGAGTCTTGAGTCCGTATGACGCTGATGGGAGTAGTCCGATAGAGCCAGTCAGCACACTCGCCTGGTCGCTTAAAATATCGCCAAACATATTTTCAGTAAGGATAACATCAAATTCTGAGGGGTTGGTAACCAGTTGCATAGCTGCATTATCAACAAAAAGGTAATCAAGCGTTACCCCCGGGTAGCTATGTTTGTGAATACGAGTAACCACCTCTCTCCATAGTCTGGAGGTTTCAAGCACATTTGCTTTATCTACAAGGGTTACATGACCTTTTCTCTTTATTGCCAGTTTAAATGCAACCTCTGTAATCCGCTCAATCTCTGATGTTGTGTAAAGACAGGTGTCAAATGCCTTTTCTCCATTTTCACTTCTGCCTCTTGGTTCTCCAAAGTAAATCCCTCCGGTCAGCTCCCTCACAATTATCATGTTAACACCTCTTATCCTCTCCTCTTTGAGGGGAGACCTCTCAATAAGAGATTCAAATATCTCCACAGGCCTAATGTTCGCATATAGACCCAGCTCTTTTCTCATTTTGAGAAGTCCTTGCTCCGGGCGAACCTTTGCTGCCGGGTTGTTGTCATATTTGGGGTCTCCGATTGCGCCAAACAGAATAGCATCACTGTTGAGGCAGAGATTGTGAGTTTCAGGAGGATAGGGGTCACCACAGAGGTCTATTGCAGATGCTCCTATAATGCCATAAACAAATGTAAATCTGTGGCCGAACTTTTTTTCAATTGCCTTGAGGGCCTTAACTGCCTGATCTGTTATCTCAGGCCCTATCCCGTCTCCAGGCAATACTGCTATTACTTTTTCCATAAGCTGAGGTTTTCTTTGATTAATTCTTAAAGGGAGGAGAGTTTGTAAATCTCATACTCTTCAATCTCTTTTAAATTGGAGGCCAGGTAGTCAATATCGTCATAACCGTTTATCAGACAATTTTGCTTGTAACTGTTAATTTCGAAATTTTCGCTCTCTCCTGTTGCCGGAATTGAAATTGCTTTATCCATAAGATTGATTTTTAGTGTTATACCTTTATCCTTGTTTGAGTATTCAAATATTTTTTCAAGAAATTCGTTGCTAACCTGTACCGGTATCAGACCATTGTTGAGTGCGTTTGATCTGAAAATGTCTGCGAAAAAGCTTGAAACCACTACGCGGAAACCCCAATCAGCCAGTGCCCAGGCGGCATGCTCCCTGCTCGATCCGCACCCGAAATTTCTACCGGCAACCAAAATGGTTTCATCTCCTTTGGCTCTATTGAGAACAAACTCCTTTATCTCCTCTCCGTTTGTGTCAAACCGTCTGTCATAAAAGAGATTCTCTCCAAAGCCATCTCTCGTGGTAGTTTTGAGAAATCGAGCGGGGATAATCTGGTCTGTATCAAGATCCTCCTCTGGCAGAGTTACTGCCCATGACTCTTCTATTGTAAATTTTATGTAACTCATATTGTCGCTTATACAATTTTCTTCGTAATTCAATTTTTATAGTCTAATCAATAACCGCCATTTATACTCTAATAAATAGTTAAATCAGATAAGTTCCCGGGGGTCGGTGATAACACCTGTTACAGCTGCAGCAGCGGCAACCAGAGGGCCTGCAAGTAGTGTTCTTGCTCCGGGACCTTGCCTCCCCTCAAAATTTCTGTTGGATGTGGATACTGCATATTTTCCTGCAGGAATCTTATCGTCATTCATACCAAGGCACGCAGAGCAGCCAGGTTGTCTAACCTCAAACCCTGCTTTGCGTAGAATATCTCCAAGCCCCTCCTCTTCAATCTGCTTCTCTACCATTTTTGACCCCGGTACAAGCCAGGCCGTTACATGAGGAGCCTTTTGTCTTCCCTTTACAAGTGAGACAAAAGCTCTGAAGTCTTCAACTCGTCCGTTGGTACAACTCCCTAAAAAGACATAGTCAATCTTATGTCCCGCTATTTTCTTATCAGATTGGAATCCCATATATTCCAGTGCTCTGGAGAGGCTGGTATCTTCGGGATGAGCTTTGGGAATAGATGAGTCTACCGGAATTGCCATTGATGGATTTGTACCGTATGTGATCATAGGCTCTATCTCCTCTGCCGAAAACAGGTGGACAGAATCGTAGGTGCAACCGGAATCACTTTTAAGTTTGTTCCATTTCTCAACCGCCTTATCCCATTTTGCTCCAATCTCTCCTTTTTCGCCTTCAGGGGAGTACTCTCTGCCTTTAAGGTATTCAAATGTTGTGTGATCAGGTGCTATCAACCCTCCTCTCGCTCCCATCTCGATGCTCATGTTGCAGATTGTCATCCGCTCCTCCATAGAGAGTTGCTCAATTGTACTACCGGCAAACTCCAGAAAGTAACCTGTACCGCCCGAAGTACCCAGTTTTGAAATAATATGAAGGATAATATCTTTTGCACCAACTCCTTTATTAAGTTTACCTTCAATCTTCACCAACATTTGCTTAGGCTTTGTCTGCAGTAAGGTTTGTGTTGCAAGAACCATCTCCACTTCGCTGGTTCCAATTCCAAATGCAATATTTCCTAGAGCTCCATGTGTGGAGGTGTGGCTGTCACCGCAAACAATTGTCATTCCGCATTGAGTTATGCCAAGTTCAGGGCCAATAATATGAACTACACCGTTTGAAGGGTTTCCAAGGGGAAAATATCTGATTCCATTTTCGGCAGTGTTCTTTCGCAGTTCCTCAACAGGAATAGCCGAGAGTGGGTCTTTAATGGGTTGGTGCTGATTTATTGTTGGAACGTTATGGTCGCAGGTGGCAAATGTTTTTTCGGGGCGAAACACCTTTAGACCTCTTCTCTTCAGACCCCCAAAAGCTTGCGGGCTGGTAACCTCATGAATGAAGTGCCTGTCAATGTAAAGTATTGAAGGGCCTCCATCGATCTCTTTCACTACGTGATTCTCCCAGATTTTATCAAATATTGTTTTCGGAATCATAAATCTCGTCTCTGTTTGTTACAAAATTTTGGAAACTGCATTTACAAGAGCCTCTGCAGAGGCAGTTACGATGTCGGTATTGGCCGAGAAACCGTAGTAGATATTCCCTCTGTTCTCAATCTGAACATGAACCTTGCCTACATCGTCGCTTCCCTTGGTTATTGCCTGAACCAGAAACTCTTCAAGGGTAATTTTCCTGTGGATTAGCGATTTTATTGCGCTAAAACAGGCATCTATCGGACCATTTCCCGGGCTGGTGGCCGTGCAAACCTCTCCATCAATCACCAGTTTAACGGTAGCCATTGGAACAGATGATTTTCCGCAGACAACCTGCAGGAATTTGATTCTTATTCTTTGATTCTGTTTTGTACGGGTTACTCCAACAATTATATTCAGGTCGTCGTCATTAATATCCTTTTTACAATCTGCAAGTTTGAGGAACTTATCATATGCTTCGTCAAGTTCCTGATTGGAGAGTTCAACTCCCAGCCTTTTGTAGTGGTGATTCAGTGCTGCACGGCCGCTTCTTGCTGTCAGGGCAATTGTAGATTCGTTCACTCCAACATCAGCAGGGTCAATAATCTCATAACTCTCCCTGTTCTTCAGTACTCCATCCTGATGTATCCCAGAGGAGTGGGCAAAGGCGTTTCTCCCGACAATTGCCTTGTTGGGTTGTACAGGCATTCTCATCAGTGTTGATACAAGGCGGGAATTTTTGTAAATTGATTTAGTTTCGATGTCTGTATATACCGGGATGTCTTTACGGCTTTTAATGGCCATTACTACCTCTTCGAGTGCGGTATTACCTGCCCTCTCCCCAATTCCGTTTATGGTAACCTCCACCTGCCTTGCTCCGTTTATAATTCCTGCAAGAGAGTTTGCGGTTGCCATCCCAAGGTCATTATGGCAGTGGGTAGAAATTATTGCTTTGTGTATGTTCGGAACATTTTCTACAAGATATTTAATCTTCTCTCCATACTCATATGGGGTGCAGTAACCAGTTGTATCGGGTATATTTACCACGGTAGCTCCTGCGGCTATTACAGCTTCAATTACTCTGGCCAGATATTCATTCTCTGTTCTGCCTGCATCCTCAGCGTAAAACTCCACATCCTGAACATATTTTTTGGCATATTTAACACAATGAACAGCCCTTTTAATAATGTCCTCTCTGTCTGATTTGAATTTGTGGAGGATGTGCATATCAGAGGTTCCAATTCCGGTGTGAATTCTCTTTCTTTTGGCGTAATGGAGAGCATCTGCAGCTACGTCTATGTCTTTGTCAACAGCCCGGGTTAATGCGCATATCGTTGACTCTTTTATTATTTTGGAAATTTCAACAATTGAATTGAAATCTCCGGGACTCGATATTGGGAAACCGCATTCAATGACATCAACCTTCATTGTCTCCAGAGCCCGGGCAATCTCAATCTTCTCTATTGTATTAAGCTGACATCCCGGAACCTGTTCGCCGTCCCTGAGTGTAGTGTCGAAAACATATAACTTTTCCATAGTATTTGATTGCATTAAAAAAGGCCACCCTTTTTGAGGGCAGCCTGTATATTTAAAAATTCAAAAATTTACGCCTTTTTATACAAGATGCCCTCTCTCCGGTTAAATAGACCGAGTAGTAGCAGTGAGAGCAAAAAATTAATTCGTGTATTCATATCGGCTGCGAAGTTAGAGTTTTTTTGAAATATGCAATACAAAAAATGAAAAAATCCTGAAAAGCTTTACAGGTAAAGCCTTTCAGAAGGTTTCATTATGTAAGTATTATTGCTAAATAATTTAATAATTATACTATATGGACTAAAATTATTTTAAGAATTAAGCAATTATCGACATGTTAACATCAAATAAAAAGTTTTAATATTTTTATCTGAATGCACTCATCGTAAGTCCGAATGAGGTGAATATTGCTGCAAGAACCAGCGCAAGCACAATATAAACGCCAATCATTACAACAAGAGTAGTAATGAAGAAGCTTGTTTTTTTCTCTTCGCTTACCCCGGTCATTGGGACCAATCCAATATACAGCACATACAAACTGTATAGTGAGCCAGCAAGTGAAAGGATAGACAGAGAAGGTATTATGTTAAAGATACCGGCAACTAACATTGGTGTATATGCATATCCAACCAGTGCAAGTGCCTTGTTCATGGTTATTGTCGCAACAAAATTTGTTGAAAGCATTTGAATAACCCATGCACTCAAATACACTCCCACAATTGTACCCACAAAAGATGTCAGAGCAGAGTTAATTCCCAGGCCTAAGCTGGCGGCTCTTCCAAAGAATCCCACATTTATGCCTATGAATCCATAACCAATAAATGAACAGACAGCGGGAATCAATGCGAGAGGGACAATGTAGCTGACAATAAATGAAGAGCTTTCAATCTCTTTCTCTTTTTCTCTCTCCCAAGCCTCTTTTGGACTCAGGATGAAAGATTTAATTAAATTAAAGAAGGTTTCCATAGTTTATAGTTTTAAGTTGAAGTTTTTCATGATTTGAGGTCTCTCATTCTCGTTTATAAATTCTTATATAATCGATATCGTGAAACTGAGGGAATATTGTTGTCGAATCGGGATTGCCGGGCCAGGTTCCACCTATCGCAGTATTAATAATTAAGAAATGGTCTGTATGGGGTACTCCCTCCTTTACTGTATGGATAAGCACTCCATCCAGGTACCATCTGATTTCGTCAGGTTCCCATTCAAGAACATAAATGTGGAAATCATCACCGTAGTTTAGAGTTCCCCTGTAGGTAGAAGATGACGACCTGCTCTCTCCCTTGAATGAGGTATAGTGAAATGTTGCGTAGACTATATTGGGTTCGTGTCCCAGAAATTCCATAATGTCAATTTCGGTATACCATGGGCGGAGCTCGGGAATAGACCTCTCTCTGCCTGACTCAACGGCCTGTTTCATAATGTACTCCATCATCCAGTCCCTGTTTTGCGGGTAGAGCCAGTATGCAGGCCAAAGCCCTTTTCCCACAGGCAGCTTGCCCCTAATCTCAAAACGGCCGTATGTGATAGCCAGCTTATCTTTGGTGTCAAGCCTTCCGCTTGTGAATTTCTTGTTGCCGTATTCTCTTTCTCTGCTTCTGATTCTTAAATTACCCCCTTCGAGAAAAACCTCGTCGGGTACATAGTACTGGAGTTCGTCATGTTTGCTTGTCTCTCTGATTAGTACATTCCATTTAGATTCATCAAGCTTTTTGCCGTTGAACTCATCCTGCCAGATGAGCTTCCAGCCCTTTTTGTTTGAATCAATGCTTTGCTGGCCATAAGAATTCTCCCCATATCCCGATAGCAACAACACGCAGATAATAATCCTTAAATTTAACATTGTGGTGATAGTTTTGTGGTTAGAATAAACCAAATTTACCAAAAAAATTTTCTAAAAATCTCTTTTCGGGCACTTTATTGATAATTATTCATTAAATTTGGTATGAACTTCTTGTTGGCGACTCCTAAACAACTAAATATCAAGGGCATGAAAAGGTTAATAATTGCAATTCTCATTCTGGGATTATGCACAACTGCCTCATCTCAGGGCTCAGGCAAAGAGAAAGTTAATGTCTGGGGTAATACAAACTCCTCTTTAAAACAAGGAGGAAGGGTAGCTTATCAGGACGGGATTGTTTACTATGCAAACCCGCGCGATTCTTTTAAACTCTATAGAATTAATATTGATGGTACCCTTAAAAGGAGGATATCACATGATATTCCTGAACAGATTAATGTTATTGGACAGCATATCTATTATCTCAATAGAAATTATGATTCGGGCAAGCAAGGTCTGTACAGGATTAGTATAACCGGAAGAGACAGACTGTTTTATGATCTGGATGCCTCTTATCTGCGGGTTCACAACAGTGGTATGGCCTATTTTCTGCTTGACGGTAAGTTTTATCAGATAAATACAAATAATATTACAAAACCTAAAGAGTTGGTATTTGTTGAAAAGGATTATATTACCGGAGCATATATAACTACAGACTATGTTTTCTATACCAAATGGTGGGAGAATCTCTCCGCAAATACGCAACACGGGGGTATGCACATTTACGGGAGGGTGTCCGGTAAGAAGGATAACTTGCTTAGTGACAATCGGGTTATTACTGAATTTATTGTCTCCGATAACTGGAGATGGGTCTTTTACAGGCAGATGGGTGGTTATTATGACAACAATTCAAAGCAGTATGTAACAGCTCTCATACTTGTTTCAAATAACAATCGTAATCCAAAAAAAATGCCAACACCTTTACCCGAATATGACAACAATATTGCATTTATTGACAGATGGTTATACTTCCGATCAGCAATTCCTCAAGATAATACATTGTACAGAATGAGTTTTGATGGCAAGAATGTTGAGGTTGTTTCACAACTGCCCGGTGAGGTTTATGAGGCAGGGGACTATCTTATTTTTTATGATGGGAAATATCTGGTAAGAACCCTTAAAGATGGCAGGCTGGCGGAGAAGTTAAATTAGAGACTCTATTTTCCCCACAGACCTTTATTTCTAATTCTGGCATTTTGCTGCAACTTAAGAAACAGTTCGGAATGTTTAACATTGGGCGGCACTGTTAATACCATTGCGTATCCGTTTTCTACCAGATATGCATTAAGAAATGTACCATCCTCCAGATAGGCATAGGCAAGGACTCTCATGTACTGATCGTACATGTTCACATCGTATTCGAGTCTCACTCTCTTGTCTTGCAAAAATGACTCAAGAAATTGTTTTGCCTCTTTTCCATAGAACCCTATCTCTTTTCTTCCGGTACGCCTTGATTCCGGTGCATCTACACCAATCAGGCGAACCTTTGTCCCTTTGGCAGAGCCGTCATCTATCCAGAATGTATCTCCGTCGACAACCTTTTTAACTGCATAATAGTGTTGCTCATTGGTGATTTTGGCAGATTTACAGGAGTACGAAGATAGTGTAATGCAAAACAGTATAAATATTGTGAGGGTAGATTTCAGATAACCCCAACGATTTATCTCTTTCTCAGCTGAATTATTCCTGTACATAAATGTTTAATATCTTCTGCGGTTAACAATAATCAGTGCAGCAATAACACCGGGAACCCATCCTGCCAGTGTCAGTAGAAAGACGATTAAAACCGATCCGCAACCGTAATCAATTACAGCCAGGGGAGGAAAGAGGATACACACAAGAACTCTTAAAAACGACATTTTATAAAAGAGATTTTTTAAATTAATATATTATTTAAGCAGAACATTATAAAGGTCAGGCCTTATTGTCTGATTTTGATAAAATGGGGTGGGTAAAATAAAACCTGGCTCCTTCACTATATTCCGGGTCAATCCAGATTCTGCCCCCCAGGTTTGTAATTATCTGCTTTGAAATTGCAAGACCTAACCCGGCTCCTTGTGAGAATGTGTTAAGTTTCCCGAACCTCTCAAACAGCTTTTTATGCTGCTCTTTAGGGATACCGCTGCCGGTGTCGCTCACCGAAAAAAGAAGGTGGCTGCCATTTAGTTCGTATTTTAGAACTATCTCTCCCTGCTGTGTGAATTTATTGGCGTTTGTAAGCAAGTTTAATAAGACCTGCGATAAACGGTGTACATCGGTGTAAATTTCGCAGGATTCAAGAGTGGGTTCAAATCTGTAATCAATAGATGCCTTTCTCAGATGAGTTGTTGTGGCAAGAACCTGTTCGCACAGTGAGTTCACTTCAACAGTACGGAACACAAAATTTAGTTTTCCTGTCTCAAGGCCTGAAATATCAAGGATGTCAGTTATGAGCGTTAAGAGCAGTTCTGAATTCTGAGCAATTACTTTGTTCATTTCAACTCTCTGTTCTGCTGTGTAATCATCAGAAATTAAAAGATTTGAGAACCCCACAATTGAGTTTAGAGGTGTTCTTATTTCGTGACTCATATTTGCCAGAAATGCAGATTTCAGATGGTCGCTCTCTTCTGCTCTCTCCTTTGCCATAATAAGCTCTTGCCTGTTCTGTTCCAAATATTTGCGGAGACGCTTGTTCTTTGAGTACATAAAAAAGAGAGTAATCATAAAAATCGCCAGAGCGACTGTTACTGAGGAGACAGCAATCAGATATTTTTTGTATTTCGCAAGTCTTGGGTCTTTCGCATTAATTATGATACTTTCAGAGGGTAACATCTGCTTGTTAATCTTCAATTTTTCCAGAAGACGCTGATCGAACTGGTATGAACTCCCGGATGTGTTGAACCTGACTGAATCTCTATCACCTTTAGCATATGCTTCAATGAGACTCACTATCCTTTTTGCATGCAAACCATATTTTGGGATGTATCCTCCAATTGCTCCGGATCCCAGTCCTGTTCCTGACATTGTGAAAACCGGAAGATTCGGATTTGCAGAAATAAGTTCTTCAAGAGAATTGCCCAGAAAATATTGCCCATCTTTATTTACTCTCCAGGTTCCTATCAGCATGGCAGTATTTTGGGGCAGCATTTTGATTGATTGCAAAATTTCATTGAAATGCAACTCCCTGCTATCCAGAAACAAATAATTTATATTTGGTACTTCGTTCATATCTCTTTTGAAGAGAGTCTTCATGGATAATCCCCCGTAGGTGTTGTCAGACAGGAATACAATATTTTTAGTTTCAGGAAAGAAGCTTAGGATAAGGTCAATATTCCTTCTGGGAACATAGTGATTTAATATTCCTCCAGCATTTGCTTTTCTTCGGGCCTTTCTTGACATATTTACCCACTCAGGCTGCCAGGTTTCATCAACTGAAGTAATTGGAAGTTCTATCCCGTTGCCACTGATATACTCACCAAATATAGGTACACCAGACGGAATTGTATCCTGCGCCAAGAGAGCGGCCCAGGCCTCCTGACCTATTGCGATGATTGCCCGTAATTTCTTATGCTCATATTTTTTAAGTAATGAGGCGACTCTTCCTTTCCACAGATGAGCCTCTTCATTAAAGTTTTTCGCTCCCAGGTCCTCAATAAGCACGATCGCGTTATCTTTATAATCTGTACCAAGTGCCAATTCAAACTCATTTATAAAATCCATAGACCTTTTGGTGTCCGGATTAAAGGATGAGATAATAAGATATACCTCCTGTTCAACTTCGGCATTTTGAGATTTGAGATGAGTCGGGAAAAGGTTTAGTGTCAGAAACAGCACCAGAGCAAAAAGAGCTCCGGTGTCATATAAAACCAATGTGAGTTTTTCTTTGATTGCCGACATATCCGTTTATGTAACGGCAAATGTATAAAAAATATTACTATAGAGACCGATTTTTCCCTTTAAAAAGAGAGAACCCGATGAGTGAGAGAGTTCCGCAGGCTATCATTGTAAGTGCCTGAGAACCGTGTGATATAGTTGCAAATACAACGCCTGTCGTCTGATCTATGCCATATATGGTAGCCAGCGCCAGTGATATTATAAAGTGGTATGCACCTATGCCTCCCTGTACAGGTATTGCCCATCCGAAACCACCTATCACCATAAGAAAAAGGGCGTCAGATATCCCAAGCCCCGCTACTGAAGGGAACGCAAGTATTGTAGTGTAGCTCATTAGCCAGTAGCAGATCCATATAAGAATGGTATAAATGATAAAAAGCCATTTCTGCTTCATTCGAAAACCTGATACAATGCCTGCTAAAACACCCTTAACAATATTGGCTATTTTTCTGAATACGGGGTGCTTTTTTCTAAAAGCATAGACTATATAAAAGAATATGGCAAACGTAGCCAATATTGTAATTGCTATAATACCAAATCCGGTAGAGAGTTTCTCACCGAAAGCAGAGATAATCTGTTTGTCTATGAAGTTGCCGAATCTGCTCCACTGTAAAACAAATATCGCAGTTGAAAATACAGCAAGAGACAGGAGGTCAACACTCCTTTCAAGCACAACTGTTCCTGCAACTTTCTCAAATGAGAGGCCTGTTTTTCTGGTTATTACACCACATCTGGCAAACTCTCCGGCCCGTGGTAATGCAAAATTTGTAATGTAGCCGATATTAATTCCGTCCCAGGCATCAACTCTTCTGATTCCGGAGTGTAATGGCAGCATTATCATTCTCCACCTGAGAGATCTAAGCCAGAAGGCTGCAATGCTCACTGCCAT
Source organism: Rikenellaceae bacterium (assembly GCA_003542575.1). Lineage (GTDB taxonomy): Bacteria > Bacteroidota > Bacteroidia > Bacteroidales > UBA932 > Bact-08. The sequence goes on from DPKJ01000002.1 coordinate 35,130, forward strand.
TGAGGCGGCTATCAGGATATAATTTGCACTTTTTAAACCCTCTGTAAAATCATTCCATTTTACCTCTCTGAACGAGAACCACAACAACACGACTGCTGCTGCAAACAACAGTATGTATTTTATGGCTGAAATGAGGCGCTGCTTCATTACTGAAAATAATTATATCAGCTTATTTGTTTGGGAATCGGGGAATATTACTTTTGGTTTAAAGACGAGTGCCTCTTCAGGAGTCATATGAGCATAGGCCATGATAATTATCAGATGTCCTACAGAAAATTTATGTGCTGCCGCTCCGTTAATTCCAATCTTGCCACTGCCACGCTCCCCTTTAATCACATATGTCTCTATCCTTTCACCGTTGTCAATATTGACGATGGATACCTTTTCATTTATATAGAGCCCTGCCGCTTCAATCAGATCTTCGTCTATGGTTACGCTACCAATGTAATTAAGATTAGCTTCAGTTACACGGGCCCTGTGTATTTTTGACTTCATCAGCTCCAACAACATCTCACTTAAGTTTTATATTATCAATTAATCTAACCGCACCGGCGAAAACTGCTGTACATAACTGTATTTCGTCGGCCTCCCCCCAGCTCTTAACCGGACTTAGTGTAATTGCGTCAACAATTTCGGCATATTCGGTTTTAAGCAGAGGCTCTGAGTCTATCTCAGAAATTACCCATTTTGTCAGCTCTTGAGGTGCAGGGCAAATTTGCGGCAAATTTTGTGCCGTTGCAAGCTCCGCTGCTCTTTTAAGCGTTTTGTATATGGTTGGTGCCACTCTTCTGTGTTGGGGTGTCAGTAGTAAATTTCTTGAGCTCATTGCCAAACCATCAATCTCTCTGACCGTTGGACATGAAACAATTTTAACAGGATAATCCAGTTTTTTGCTGAAATATCTAATTATTGCAAGCTGCTGAAAATCTTTCTCCCCAAAGTAGGCATGTGTGGGCCTGACTATATCAAAAAGACGGGTAACTACCTGAGCAACACCGTTAAAATGACCCGGCCTGCGAGGCCCCTCCCCATTGTTGTCCAATCCCCCCAGATCAAAAACCCTGTTATCTTCCTGCGGGTATATCTCCTCAATTGAAGGAATGAAAACGATTGTGGCTCCTGCTTTTTCGAGCATTTCACAATCCTTCTCTATAGTACGGGGATATTTTTCAAGATCGACAGGATTATTAAACTGGGTAGGGTTAACAAAAATGCTCACCACAACAATTTTGCAATCCGCTGCTGCTCTGTTTACAAGAGATATATGCCCCTGATGCAACGCTCCCATTGTTGGCACAAACCCCACCTCGCAACTATCTGAAAAAAAAGAAATAGCACTATAAAATTGGGGCAGGGTGTAACAGATTGTCATCAATTTGAAAATTTTTGCAAACCTACAAAAAAATATGAACTTTGCACGCAGAACCTTTTTTCCGCTTAAAATCTGCATATTAAATGAAATATTTAAAAACTCTGGGAATTCTCGGAGGTATGGGACCTGAGGCTACCTCATACCTATTTAACCTCATTATCAAGAATACTAAGGTTAAAAAAGACCAGGATCATATACCTGTGGTCATTTTTAACTACCCTCAGATTCCGGATAGAACTCTTAATATTGTAGAGAACGGAGAATCTCCTCTTTTATACCTGATAAAAGGGATGAAACTTTTGGAAAAGGCAAAAGCAGATGTTGTTATAATCCCCTGTAATACAGCTCATTACTATATTGAAGAGATTAATAAATACTCAACACTTCCAATCCTGAATATGATTGAACTAACTTCAAAACATGTTAAGGAGATGCCTGTTAAAAAGATTGGAGTAATGGCTACTACCGGTACCATCAGGACAAAACTTTATCAGAGGAACCTTGAGAATCTGGGTCTGGAGGTTGTATTGCCTACTGAAAAAGAGCAGCAGGAGTTGGTTATGGAGGCAGTTTACGGGAAAAGAGGAGTTAAGGCCGGTTACAAAAAAGAGCCAAAACGACTACTTAAAGAAATTTCTCAAAGATTATCGGAGAGGGGTGCTGAGGTTATTATTGCCGGATGTACCGAGATTCCTCTTGTTCTTTCAAGAAAAGATATCCCTGTAGAATTGGTTAATCCTATGGAGATTCTGGCAAAAGCAGCAGTTACTTATTGCAAGAGATAAACTGAATATTTTAAGTTATATTTAAATAAAAATAAAAGACGTGAAATCTATATTGGGAATAGGCAACGCCTTAACAGACATACTGGCAGTTTTGGAAGATGATTCCCTTCTTGAGCAGTTTCACCTGCCGGAGGGGAGTATGCAGCATGTTGACAGAGAGACCGGTGAAAAGATATGGCAAACACTCAAACCCATGGGAGTGCAGTATGTAGCGGGAGGCTCAGCAGCCAATACAATTACTGCAACTGCCGTACTTGGCATGCCTTCGACATTTATTGGCAAAGTGGGAAACGATGAGCTGGGCTCATTATTTAAGTCAGATCAGGCAAGGAATGGCATAAAATCCACACTCTTTACAGGCAAGGCTGCATCGGGCAGGGCGATGGTATTTATTACAGCGCCAAATGCCGAGAGAACTTTTGCCGTATACCTTGGAGCTGCAATTGAATTGATTTCGGAAGATCTTAAATATGAGCAGTTTGTGGGGCATGACTATTTTCACATCGAGGGTTATCTGGTACAAAATCAAGATCTTGTACGCCGGGCAGTAGAGTTGGCCAAGGAGGCAGGAATGATCATTTCTATAGATATGGCCAGTTATAATGTGGTCGAGAGCAACTACGCCTTTTTGCATGATATAATTGAAAACTACGTTGATATTGTTTTTGCTAATGAAACAGAGGCTCAGGTTTTTACCGGCAAAACACCACGTGAAGCTCTTGATGAAATTGCTAAGATTTGTGATACTGCAATAGTAAAGATAGGCAAAGATGGCTCTATGGTTAAAAAAGGTGACCAATATCACTATATTGAAGCTTGGCCGGCAGATACAATTGACGCAACCGGGGCGGGTGATATCTATGCTGCAGGCTTTTTGTTTGCCCACGCTAACGGTCTTTCTCTGAAGGATTGCGGTGAGGTTGGTTCATTAGTGGCGGCAAAGGTTGTTGAGGTTATAGGGCCCAAGATTGACATACCAAGGTGGAAGAAGGCAAAGCAGGAGATAAGGGAGTTAACCGGGTTGCTTCAGTAAGGCAAAACACTCGTTAATAAATAGATCTATGAAAAAACTGAAATTAATGCTTAAAATGTTTGCAGTGTCATTTGCACTGCTTGCTTTTATCCCACAGGGGTGTACAGCAAAAAAAGAGTTGAAGCCTGATCTCAGTAAAAAGGTTTGGGCATGGATGTCGGGCAAAACAACCATGACAGAACAGGAGTGGGAAAGCATGTTTGGCAAGGCTTCAGAGGCAGGTATTGATGCAATAATTCTGGAGTGTCACGGAGGATATCCTGAAGTTTTGGGAGATTCAACGAGTTTCAGAGACAGTGCAGCAATTAAAATCATTGAGATAGCTTTGCCTTATGCGCAAAAACACAACATTGAGCTTCACGCCTGGATATGGACGACAAACAGAACCGAGAAGAGCCTCAGGAATGCTCATCCGGAATGGTATCAGGTAAATGCTCAGGGAGAGTCTTGCCTTGATATTAAATTATATAACAGGGAGCATTACAGATGGCTATGCCCTTCCCGCCCCGAAGCTCTGGAATATATGAAGGAGAGGATTGCCGAGCTTGCCTCAATAGAGGGTCTTGCAGGAATTCATCTTGATTTTATCAGATACCCTGACGCAATTCTCCCATACGGACTCCACGAATCAAGGGGTGTATTACAGGATAAGGTATATCCTTTATGGGATTTTTGCTACTGTGAAGTATGCAGAAGCAATTTTAAAACCCAGACCGGAATCGATCCTGTGGAACTTGAGGACCCCACATCAAACAATGAATGGATGCAATACCGCTGGGATGTTTTGTCCTCTTTTGCAAGTGAATTGTGCAAAGAGATTAAGGCTCACGGTAAAGTAGCTACTGCAGCTGTCTTTGCATCACCTGAGGAGTCCAAAAAACTGGTAAGGCAAGACTGGGCTAATTTCAGGAATATTGATATTCTGTTCCCTATGATTTATCATAAATTCTATAATTGGGAAGACCCAATGGTAGAGACAGCAACAAGAGAGGGAGTTGAGGCTCTTAAGGCAGCAGGCAATCCGGCAGCTCTCTGTTCGGGGCTCTTTGTGGGTCATGTGCCAAAGGATAGAATACCCGAGTTTTTTGGATATGCTAAAAACGGAGGATCACAGGGTGTATGTCTCTTCTCGCTTGAGGGGATTAACAGAAACGAAGGTTACTGGGAGGCGCTTGGGAGTGCAATAACGGAGTTTAAGAGGCTCTGATTATTATTGAATCCGGGTAAATCCGGCTCTTCAGACTGTTCGCTAAAAGATCCCGTGAAGCTGGGCATCCACTCTGTCAATTACATGCCTCAGATCTTCGGTACGATCCTCATATTTGATTTCGTCAACATCAATTATGAGTACTTTGCCATCTTTATAATTGCTGATCCATTTTTCATATCTCTCGTTTAGCCCGGAGAGATAATCTATTCTTATTCCGCTTTCATATTCGCGGCCTCTTTTGTGAATTTGTGATACAAGGTTTGGAATTGAAGAGCGCAGATAGATGAGCAGATCGGGTGGTTTTACCAGAGAGAGCATTAAATCAAAAAGAGAGTTATAATTTTCGTAGTCCCTTGTGCTCATGAGTCCCATGCTGTGCAGGTTCGGGGCAAATATTCTTGCATCCTCATAAATGGTTCTGTCCTGAATTACATCATTTTGATCTCGCTCTATCTCCACAATACCTTTGAAACGCTCCTGAAGGAAAAAAATCTGAAGATTAAAGGACCATCTCTGCATATCGTTGTAGAAGTCTGCAAGGTAGGGGTTATTGTCAACAGCCTCATATTTAGCGTCCCAGTTGTAATGTTTTGACAGTAATTTTGTTAGCGTGGTTTTCCCGCTTCCGATGTTTCCGGCTATTGCGATATGCATAATAATAAGTTTTTGATATTACAGAGGGATCTCTCTACTGCAAAATTAAGAAAATCTTTTAGTAATTTTGCCCTATGTTTGATACTTTACAACACAAAGGGAGGCGCAAGCAGCTTCTGTCGCAACTTTTATCAAAATTTGAGTTTGACACCAGGGTAATCGAGGCAATGAACAAGGTCCCCAGACATATGTTTGTTGATCATGGTCTTGATAATCTTGCATATCTTGACAAACCTTTACCCATAGGGGCTAAACAAACTATATCACAACCATATACTGTTGCAATGCAGAGCCATCTTCTTGTGCAAAAGGCAGTAAAATTTGATAAAGTACTTGAAATTGGTACGGGTTGTGCATATCAGACAGCGGTGCTTGCTGAGATGGGTTACAGGGTTTACAGTATTGAGAGACAGAAGGCGCTCTATATACTTGCACAGAAAAATCTGGCCCGGCTGGAGTATCATAATCCACTTTTGTGTTTTGGCGATGGATTTGCCGGATTACCAAAATTTGCTCCATTTAAGGGCATTTTAATAACCTGCGGGGCACCTGAGATCCCAAACGAACTACTCAGGCAGCTTGCAATTGGAGGGAGGATGGTTATTCCCGTTGGAACAGGTACACAGAGAATGGTTGTAGTAGACAGGATTTCAGAGGAGGAGTACATAAAAAGTGAACATGGCGACTATAAGTTTGTTCCTATGTTAAGCGGTATTGAAGATAAATAATTATTAAAAATAAATAAGAGACCAAAGATGCAGATCAAGACATTTTATTTTAACGACCTCAGAGAATGTACATATATTCTGTGGGATGATACAGGTGAGTGTGTAATAGCTGACCCCGGCTGTTACAGCGAAAGCGAAAAGGGCAGACTTGAGAAATTCATATCAGAAAACTCTCTAAAGCCGGTTATGCTGCTCAATACACATGGACACTTTGACCACATTATGGGTAATGCATTTGTATCGCAAAAATGGAATGTTAAGACATATATTCACTCCGATGATAAGCCTCATCTCGAGAGAGCCGTTCAGTACAGCAATATGTTCGGGTATAATGTTGAGGCGCCTTCACTGGACACCGTTGATCTTAATGATGGGGACGAACTTAAATTCGGGAACTCTCTTCTTAAGGTGATGACTACTCCCGGACATACAAGGGGAGGAGTCTCATTTTATAGTGATACCGACAAGTTTGTTCTTACCGGGGATGCTCTCTTTGCAGGCAGTATCGGCAGAACAGATTTACCCGGAGGTGATTACGATCAACTTATGGAATCTCTCCTCGGGAAAATCATAAAACTTGGCGATGACTACACTGTTTATCCCGGACACGGGCCGGCTACTACAATTGCCAACGAGAAAAATTCAAACCCATTCCTTAGATACGAATAGCACAAACTAACCTTATATGAATATAATTAATTTCAGATTTCTTCTGATTCTGGTCCCATTCCTGACATTTTGTACAAACGGAGGTTCTCAGGACAATTCAACCGTTTTTGAAAAATCCGGGGAGTTTACCCAGGATATCAAGCTACCTCCAATTCCGAGTCAGATATCATTTGCCGGAGAGGAGGTTCCTCTTAAGTACTTTGATGTCAGGGAGTCACTGCAGAGAGAGGTTACAACACTAAGTTACCTGCACGGAACAATGATCTTTATTTTTCAGCTTGACAACAGATATGGCAAGGTGATAAAGGATATTCTCAGAGAGGAGGCTATTCCGGAAGATTTCTACTACCTGTGTATTGCAGAGAGCGCTTTGCAACCTTTGGTTTCGCCTGCAGGGGCGGCCGGTTATTGGCAATTTCTTGCAACAACCGCAAGGGAGTATGGTCTTGTTGTGGACAACGAAGTTGATGAGAGGTACAACATTGAGAAGTCTACAAGGGCAGCCGCAGCATATTTTAGAAAAGCATATGCAGAATTCGGGTCATGGGCAATGGCAGCGGCATCTTACAACACAGGGCTGAGTAACGTGAGATACAGAATAGGCATTCAGTCTCAGCAAAACTATTTTGAGACACAATTTGTGGAGGAGACCGGCCGGTATGTGTTTCGTGCTTTGGCATTTAAAACCGTCATGGAAAACCCTGACAGATATGGGTTTAACCTAAAGAAAGAGGATCTTTTCAAATCGCTTGAATATGAAACCGTAAAGGTTACCGGAACCATTGAGAACTGGAGCGACTTTGCAACTACACACGGGACTAATTTTAAGATGATTAAGATTTATAATCAGTGGATAAGATCAAATAAACTGGAGAATAAACAACGCAGAACCTACACTGTGCAGATCCCTAAAAAGGGCTTCAGGGAGAATTAAAAATGGCAATTGAGGTAATAGGAGCAAGGGTTAACAATCTTAAAAATGCAGATGTAACGATTCCTTCTGAAAAGCTTGTTGTTGTAACGGGTTTGAGCGGAAGCGGAAAATCGTCTCTTGCTTTTGATACCATCTTTGCCGAGGGTCAGAGGAGATATATGGATACTCTGTCTGCCTACGCAAGGCAGTTTATGGGTGTTCTGGAGAGACCCGATGTTGATTCAATAACAGGGTTAAGCCCTATTATTGCCATTGAGCAGAAAACTACCGGCAAAAATCCACGCTCGACAGTCGGGACAATTACAGAAATTTACGACTTTTTAAGGCTTCTCTATGCCAGGGCATCAAAGGCATACTCCCCGGCAACAGGGCTGGAGATGATTAAATATACCGATGAACAAATCGTATCATTGATTATAAGCGAATTTGAGGGGAGGCGTTCTCTTTTGCTTGCACCACTTGTCAAGGGCAGAAAGGGTCACTACAGAGATATGTTTGAAGGGCTTGTAAGAAAAGGCTATCAACAAGTTAGGGTTGACGGAGAAATTTTTGATCTTGCAACCATAAAGCCTCTGGACAGATACAAATCACACTTTATTGAACTTGTTGTTGACAAACTGATGCCAAATGCTACAGGTGAAAAAAGAATAAGAGAATCGGTTATTACGGCTCTGTATCAGGGCAAGGGAACGATTGCAATTCTTGACACCGGAAATGACGATTTAAGGTATTTCAGCAAACACCTGATGTGTCCTGTAAGTGGCATCTCATATCCGGAACCTGCTCCCCACACCTTCTCGTTTAACTCTCCACAAGGCGCTTGCCCTCACTGCAAAGGTCTTGGAATGATAACCAAAGCCGATTTGTCAAAAATTATTCCAAACAAATCAAAATCGATTGCCCTGGGTGGCATAACCCCAATTGGAGTTAAAAGAGAGACTCTGCTTTTCAGTCAGCTGGAGGGTATTGCCAAAAAATATGAGTTTTCTTTAAATGACCCCATCAAAGATATTCCCGAAGATGCCATTAACCTTATTATATACGGCTCTGATGAGCTCATAAGGGTTACACGCGGAGGATCTTCCCATATGCTCAGCTTTTCGGGTGTAATAGCAATGATTGAACAGAGTGATAAGGATAGCGATGATCTTATTCAGAAAAAAGAGCGTTTCACCGAAGAGATTCTCTGCCCGCTATGTAAAGGAACACGCCTTAAGGAGGAGTCTCTGAATTTTAAAATTGACTCAAAAAATATTGCTGAGATTTCGGCACTTGATATCGATCATCTGGCAGACTGGACAGATAAGTTGCCTGACAAACTCGCTCAGAGAGAACGAACCATTGCCAGGGATATAATAAAGGAGCTTAAAGACAGAATTGGATTCCTTAAGGATGTTGGTCTGAATTACCTCTCTCTTGACAGAAGCACAAGAAGTCTGAGCGGAGGAGAAAGTCAGAGAATACGGCTTGCTACCCAGATAGGGTCAAAACTTGTTAATGTGCTCTACATACTTGATGAGCCAAGTATAGGCCTTCATCAGAGGGATAATATAAAGCTCATAGAGTCACTCAAAAAACTGAGAGATGAGGGCAATTCAGTAATGGTTGTGGAGCATGACCAGGAGATGATGACAGCAGCAGACTGGCTTATCGATTTGGGCCCCGGAGCGGGAGATAAGGGGGGAAAGCTTCTCTTTTCAGGTGAGCCCGGCACAATTAAAAACATGTCTCCGGCAGAGATTAAAGGGTATAACTCACTAACTCTTGATTATTTAACAGGGGTAAAAAAGTTTGAGATTCCCGAAAAGAGGAGAACAGGCAACGGGAAGTATCTTGAACTGACCGGTGCTGCCGGAAATAATCTTAAACAGGTAAATTTAAAGATACCATTAGGGCTGTTCATCGGGGTGAGTGGGGTGAGCGGAAGCGGGAAGTCATCTCTGATAACGGAGACTCTGATGCCGATTTTAAGCAGACACTTTTACCACTCTCTGTACAAACCTCTTCCCTACAAAGCGATTACGGGCATTGAGAATGTCGACAAACTTATTGAGATTGACCAGTCACCTATTGGTCGTACACCAAGGAGTAATCCTGCAACATATACAAATGTATTTGCTGATATAAGAAAGCTCTTTACCGAGACCAATGATGCCAAAATCAGAGGTTTTAAATCGGGGAGATTTTCGTTTAATGTAAAGGGTGGCAGGTGTGAAGAGTGCCGTGGTGCGGGGCTGCAGATGATTGAGATGAACTTTTTGCCGGCAGTCCATGTGCACTGCAGGGAGTGTAACGGAAAGAGATATCTCGCTGACACACTTGCTGTCAAATACAGAGGTAAAAACATTTACGATGTACTTGAAATGACAATTACTCAGGCACTTCGATTTTTCGAGCACATTCCATCTATTGTGCATAAAATAAGGGCTTTGGAAGAGGTGGGACTTGGCTATGTTAAGCTGGGACAGCCATCCACAACCCTTAGCGGAGGTGAAAGTCAGCGCGTAAAGCTGGCCACAGAGCTTTCCAAAAGAGGAACGGGAAACTCTTTATATATACTTGACGAACCTACAACCGGTCTGCATTTTGAAGATGTTCGTGTTTTGCTTGAGGTTCTGCAGAAGATAACAGACCAGGGAAATACCGTTATGATTATTGAGCACAATCTAGACGTGCTCCGCTCTGTGGATTATATTTTTGACCTTGGACCCGAGGGAGGAGAGAAGGGAGGCAGAATTGTAGCACAGGGCACACCTGAACAGATAAAAGCGAATTCTGAATCTGTTACAGGATGTTATCTTTAAATTTTGTATATTGAAAAAAACTGCAAATTATGATTAAGGTATATTGTGAAAATCTGAAAAAAACATTTAAATGTGAGCCGGGAACAACACTAAAACAATTTGCTAAGCAGTGCGGTGTAAATCTGCGCTGGCCTGTAATTGCTGCTGTTGTTGATAATCAGCTTAAGGAGCTCTCTTTTCAGATTTACATCTCACACACTATACAATTCATTGACTTCAGCCATCCTGACGGGTCAAGAACCTATATCAGGTCTTTGAATTTTGTTCTTCAGAAAGCTGTTTATGAGCTCTATCCGGAATATTCTCTGATAATTGACTATAACCTTCAGAATGGCATGTATGCCGAAATAAGAGAGTTTGAGCCGGATGATGATGGAACGCCAAAGGCTGTTGTTATGAGTGAAGATGAAGTTGCCTTGGTTAAGAATCGTATGATGGAGCTTGTGGCTGCAGACCTTCCTTTCACAAGACAAAAAATAAGAACGGAGGAGGCTGTTAAAATGTTCAGAGCCAATAACAGACACGAAAAGGCTCTTCTACACGAACTTAGGGGGAAATTCTTTACTACTGTCTATTTTCTTGACGGGTATCCTGACCATTACTATGGACCACTGGTGGACTCAACCGGTGCTTTGTCGGCCTGGGATCTTGAATCCTTCGGAAGAGGATTGCTTGTGAGGTCACCATCTATTAACTCTCCTTATGAAATAATTCACACTCCTTATCAGTACAAGCTGTTTGATGTTTTTAAAGAGTATTCGGACTGGTGCAGTATTATGGGTGTAAGGGGAGTAGGAGCTCTTAATCACGCAATTATTGACGGGAAGGCAAGAGATTTGATTCATATTTCAGAGGCTCTTCACGAAAGGAAGTATGCAGCAATTGCAGATGAAATATTTAAAAGACGGGATAAGGTTAAACTCGTGTTGATTGCCGGTCCGTCAAGCAGTGGCAAAACCTCTACATCCAAAAGGGTTGCTTTGCAGGCTAAGGTTTTGGGACTCAATCCTGTAATTATTGAAATGGATAACTATTTTGTGGATCGTGACAAAACTCCGATTGACAAAGATGGAAATTTTGATTTTGAGGTTCTTGAGGCTATGGATGTTGATTTTCTTAATGATCAGCTTAATGACCTCTTTGCCGGAAAAACAGTAGAGCTTCCGAAATTTGACTTTACACAGGGTAAAAGGGTTTTCAAGGGTGATATGCTTTCACTTGGGGAGAAAGATCTTCTTATTATGGAGGGAATTCACGGGTTAAATCCTCGACTTACCTCTCATATTGAGCCGGACAGAATTTTTAAGATTTATGCATCTGCACTTACTTCACAATCTCTTGATGAAAACAATAATATTTCAACATCGGATTGTCGTTTGATAAGGAGAATAGTCAGGGACGGAAGCTTCAGAGGAATGTCACCCGAGGCAACAATTCTTCGTTGGGCAAGTGTGAGGAGGGGAGAGCTTAATAATATCTTTCCTTTTCAGGAGAATGCCGATATTATGTTTAACTCGGCCCTTATTTATGAACTTCCTTTGCTTAAATATTATGCCGAACCTTTATTGAGAAGGATTCCTTCAAATTCTCCTGCCTCTACCGAAAGCATAAGACTTTTAAAATTTCTCTCCTACATTCAGGAGCTTCAACCTTGGGAAATTGCACTTATTCCTCCTACTTCGGTCATGCGGGAATTTATCGGAGGCAGTAGCTTTATTTATTAACAGATTATCAGAATCCTGAGCGAGTTACTTTTGTAACCAGTGCTCAGGGTTTTGCTTAATTGTTCCGCTCCATAGCTGGAAGTGGATGGCCGAGTTGCCCTCTGCCTCAGCCAGGGTTCCAAGAATTTGTCCGGTCTTAACAGAATCTCCGCTTTTAACACTTACCCTGTCAAGTTTTGTATAAAAAGTGTAAAAGTTACCGTGCTGGATAAGAACACACTGGTTGTATCCGGGCATAACAAGTATCTGTTTTACAATTCCGTCAAAAACAGCAAGAGCCTGGGCGTTCAGATTGGTTGATATGGTAATTCCATTATTAAATGGAAGTTTAATATTTTTGAAAACAGGATGGTTGTGCTGACCAAAGTGATCAATTATTACACCCTCTTTAACCGGCCACGGAAGACGGCCTTTGTTGTTTTCAAATTTATCTGAAAGCACCCTGTCAGCCTCGGTATTTTTGTAATCAGAGCTCTTTTTTGCCTTTGCTGCCTCTGCAAGAATCCTCTCAATTTCACGGTTAAGGCGTTCAATCTCTTTTCTCTTTGCTGTCAGCTGCTGTCTGAATTCTCTCTCTCTTCTTGACAGTTGAGTTATAATATCTTTTGCTCTCTTCTCTTCCTGTTGAAGAGACCTGTTCTCCTGCTCTCTCTGGTTCCTCATCTTCAGAGATTCCTCTCGGGTTTTGGCCAGTACCCCTATCTCTTCTTCGAGCTTTTGATTTTTTTCTTTTATGGATTGTGCGTTTTGACGTATTGCTCCTGAGTAGTTTTTCAGATAGCTCCATCTCCTGTACCCTTGTTCAATGTTATTGCTTGCAAGCACATACAGTATCCAGATAGTGCGGTCTCTGTATTTATAGGCGTTGTAAACCAGATGTGAATAGTTCTTTTTTAACGACTCCAGCTCTTTTGAAAGACGTGCCACTTGTATCTCTCGTTCTCCTGTCCGTGCTTCAATTACCTTTATCTCCTGCTCTATCTGCTGTAGGAGTTTTTTTCTGTTTGAAATCTTTCTCTGGATAAAATTGAGCTCCTTCGTGCTCGAGAGCTGTTTGCTTTTGTTGGCAGCAAGTTGTTTGTCCAGAAATGCAATCTCCTTCTCAATCTCCTCTCTTTTTTTTGTCTGCTCCGAAACATTTTGGGCAGAGAGAGAGGGGCTAAGAAAAATTAGAAAAAAGAGTATTGCAATAAGGCTCCTCATCTGTTATTTATTTAGTTCGCTCTTGCGTTTTTGAATCTTTTCGTCTATTCCCAGAGTGGGGTCAAGCTTGGCGGCCTGATCCCAGTATATAAATGCAAGGTCATGCTCATTAAGGGCAAAGAGAACGTCTGCATAGTGATCAAGAATATCGGCATTCTCCTTTCCTCCGTATACCATTGCCCTTTTTAAAACGGTTTTGGCTTCGGCATGTTTGCCCATCTTATGAAGTATCCAGGCATATGTGTCAAGATATGTTGCATTGTCCGGCTCCTCTTCAATGGTAATTTTACTCATGCGCTCTGCCTTTTTCAGGTTTTTACCCTCCAGAGAGAGAAAATATGCGTAGTTGTTTAACGCAGGCAAGTGGCGGGGCTCCATTTTAATGGTCTTTTGGTAGTACTTGAAGGCCTCCTTTTTATTCCCTTCCTGATAGGTGAGATCGCCTATGGTGGTAAGAGTGTTTACTGTTGTTGTGCTGTCTCCCTTTGAGTATTTCAGGATCTCTTTGAAGGATTTTATTGCTTCTGCCTTGTTACCTCTCTGGAGTTGTGCAATACCTTTAAACTGCATAAAATCAGTATCGTTTTTAAAGATATCCAACGCCTCTCTACTCTTCACCTCCATTGGTTCCCACATACCAAGATAGTATATAAGTGAGAGGTACTGCCTGTGTGCTTCACGGTTAGTGGGGTAGTTTGTAAGATTATCGTGAAGAACTTCAAGTGCCTGGCCACTTCTGCCCATCTGAACAAGAAAAAGAGAGTGGGTAAAAGCTATTGCTGAATCGCCCGGATGAGCAAAATAGAGATTTTGCATCATTGTATCAATCTGAGGAAGAAATGTCTGAACAAAGCGGTTATTGGTGAGAATCTGCCTCATGTAATCAATCTTCATCTTTGGATTTACATCGGTATTCAGAAGGAAAGGATTCACCCTTTCAAAGTATAGATCGTACTGACCCCTAACCCTGTAAATCTCTGCAAGACCAAAACTGGCAGGGACATATGAGGGTTCAATTGCCAGTGCCTTGAGGTAGAAACCTTCTGCAATGGTGTCCTCTCTTTGCAACGCATAGTTATCACCCAATATGGTTGCAGTGCGGGGTGTCCCGTACCCGGCGTCAAACTCTTCGAGGTATTTGTGTGCCTCTTCTTGTTTCCCGTCAAAAATCATCAGATTGAATCTTGTTAGGGCTGTCCCCTCATTCACCCCAATATTTTTCTCGATATCTTTAAGAACCTCCTCTGCCTTTGCAAACTCTCTCTCCTGTATATAGAGCTCTATAAGACCGTCGTAAAGTTCGCTTCGCAATGGGTTCTCAACTCTGAGCCGGTCCATTACCTTAATGGCCTCTGTTGTGTTTCCCTCAATTTTATAAATTTCGGCAAGCATCATTTTATACCATAGGTTTGAAGAGTCTTTTGCTATTGCGGCAAGAGCTGCCTCACGAGCTTTTGCGGGATTATTTTGTTTTGTATATATCTTTGCAAGGTAATAGTCGGCGGCATCGTTAGTTGGGTCCTTAAAGCGAACCTCGCTGAATTGTCTCTCGGCAAGTTCAAGATTACCCTGGTTATAACTTTTTATGGCTTCAAGATATAGAGAAAATGAATTTTGCCCTCCCACCTGTCCGAATAGCATAGTTGCCGGGTTTAGAGCGAAAAAAGTGACAATCAGCAAAAAATATTTCAATTTATTATGTTTCTTTTTTGGACAAATCATTTGTGGATGTATTTTTGTATCGCAAAGTTAATTAATTTCCTACCGTTACAAATATCAATCCAATGTCTGCACCATTGTTGAAATCTTTTTATTGTCTGTGCAACGAAATATTGCTATTTTGCATCTTATAATTACTGTGAATGATAACCTCTAAAACGGAATTTCCCGACGAGAAGGAGTTGTTGCGCGCCTGCCTGAAACAGGATCCCAGAGCACAGCGATCTCTTTATGAGTTGTACTCTCCTAAGATGTTGTCGCTTTGCATCAGATATGTGGGCGAAAGGGAGCGTGCCCGGGATATCCTTCACGATGGTTTCATCACGGTATTTGAAAAAATTGAAAGCTATAATGGCAGCGGGTCTTTCGAAGGATGGCTAAGACGGATATTTGTAAATACCGCACTTATGTCACTAAGAAAGGGAGATGTGCTCAAGTACACCGAAGAGCTGAGCGAATCGGGGAAAGAACTTACGGTTGAAAGTTCAGTTTTAGGGAGCATTACATCTACAGAGCTAATGAGACTGATATCCACAATGCCGGCGGGCTTCAGAACAGTTTTCAACCTTTATGCAATTGAGGGCTACAGCCATCAGGAGATAGCTAAAGAGTTGAAAATTAGTGAAGGAAGTTCAAGATCACAGCTCAGTAGAGCAAGAGTATGGCTACAGGATAGACTAAAAGAAAAAGGAAGATAAAGAAAATGGGTAATTTGGAATTTGATAAGAGAGTGCGTGAAATGCTGGAGGGACATCAGGAGATGCCTGACAGTGGTTCATGGGACTCAATTGCCCGTGAT
Source organism: Rikenellaceae bacterium (assembly GCA_003542575.1). Taxonomy (GTDB): domain Bacteria; phylum Bacteroidota; class Bacteroidia; order Bacteroidales; family UBA932; genus Bact-08. Next base: position 50,764 of record DPKJ01000002.1, read on the forward strand.
CTGGAGAGGAGAAGACGGGGGAGAGTCCTTTACTTTAGAAGATCCATTACGGCTGCCGTTGCAGTTGCAGCATCGCTTGCCCTTTTGCTGTTGCTTGACTCACCGGAGGAGATTACAACACCTGCACCACTGAAGCATGACATTCTCGTGTCCGAAAAAACCACTGTTACCGAAAGTACAAAAGAGAGCATTCAGGAAGAGGCCAAGGCATCGACTGAAGGGGTCATAAAATCACAAAAGCCATCACACATCAGGGTTATTATTAATGAGGAGGTCACTAACCTTGCTCAGAATAAAGTTGTTACCACCGAAAAAGAGCAGCAGGCTGTTGAAGAACCGGTGAAGCAGGAGGATATTATTAAAGTTGAACCTGAAAAGAAGAGAGAAGAGACTCCTGCAAGTGTAAGAGAGAGACAAAAAGAGGCAGATCCCGGGAAAACAGGGGTTCAATCTGTTGAAGAGTACCTTTTTAAAGTCAGAGGAGATTCACGTGGCTCAAGAAAACACTCAAAGGCCCTGATTGCAATGGGTACAAATATCTCACCATCAATGGCAAGTAACTCGGTTACACTGATGGGAGTGAGTCAGATTGGCTCCAATAATTTAAACAATGTAGTATCTACCATACAAAAGGCAGATGTGCCGGTGGAGGTGGTTTCAAATACAAAATTTCTGATGCCGGTATCTGTAGGAATACAGCTACAGCTTCCGCTCGGTAAGATTGTTTCGTTAGGTTCGGGTATTAATTACACCCTTCTTTTCTCAAATTACGACGATTTATCAAGACAGGAGACTAGGCAGACTCATCAGACTCTCCACTACATTGGTGTTCCCGTAAATGTATATGCAAATCTTTTCAATAACGAAAATATAAGATTTTATCTATCAGGTGGCTTTACCGTTGAAAAGGGTCTTTATGCCCATTACAAAATATTTGAAAACGGTGTAAAAAAATGGAGTGGCAACTCTATAGAGGGGCTTCAGTGGTCATTAAATGCCGGAGCAGGTGCCGAATTCTTTGTTAACAGAAACACCGGACTTTACTTTGACCCTTCTGTTGCCTATTTCTTTGATAACAACCAGCCGCTAAGTATCCGAAACGCCCAGCCGCTACAGTTCAAGTTCGAACTGGGATTCCGCTTCCATCTGTAAGGCTCTTTTTAACTATCTTTACAAAAAAAAGAGTTGTCAACAACAGCAATAGTAATATTAAACTGGAACGGGGTACACTATCTTGAGAGGTTTCTTCGTAATATAATTGAGAGGAGTAAATCTCCCGGAGTTAAGGTAGTCATTGCCGACAACGGATCTACCGACGGTTCACAGGAGTGGATTACAAAAAATTTCCCTGCAATTACATTAATAGAATTGGGCGCCAACTATGGTTTTACCGGAGGGTATAATCGCGCTCTCAACTATATTGAGGCAGACTATTATATGCTTCTAAATTCTGATGTTGAGGTAACCAAGGATTGGCTTACTCCTTTGGTAAAAGCCTTTGACAACAATCCCATGATTGGTATTTGTATGCCCAAAATCAAATCGGCATTTGAGAAAGATCGTTTTGAGTACGCCGGTGCCAGCGGGGGGTTTATTGACTATCTGGGATACCCATTCTGCCGTGGCAGAATACTCTCAAATATTGAAGAGGATAGTGCACAATATAACACAGATTCAGAGATTTTCTGGGCTTCGGGTGCTGCCTTTATGATACGTTCATCACTATTCAGGGAGCTTGGTGGCTTTGACGAATCATTCTTTGCTCATATGGAGGAGATTGATATGTGCTGGAGAGCTAAACTTCATGGTTGGCAGGTTTGGGTCTTTCCTGATTCTGAGGTATACCATGTTGGAGGAGGTACATTGCCAAATAACTCCCCAAAGAAACTATATCTGAACTACCGTAACAACCTTCTGATGTTGTATAAAAACCTTCCTTACAGGAGGCTTCATACAACCCTTTTGTTACGAATGATACTTGATGGTGTATCTGCCCTGCTCTATTTGATTCAGGGTAAAAAGGACCTTGTTTCGAGTGTCCGGGAGGCACATCGCCACTTTAGAGAGATGAGAAAGAATATTGTCAGAGACGAGCTTATCTGTAATAAAGAGGTGACGGGAGTTTACAGAGGCAGCATTGTGCTCTCATTTTTTCTTTCGCTAAAGAGACTCCGTTTTATAAGTATCGGCTCCAATATCAGATAGCCTTTAAAGGGCTTCTATCACTTTTTCGAGTCTTGTTCCCCTTGATCCTTTAATTAAAAAAGTGCAACCTTTTGGTGTGCTGTTTTTTAAATTCTCTTTCAGAAGATCAGAAGTTTGAAAGAATTTTGCTCGTTCTGTAAAATATTCATCTCCTTGGGCAGAGTTTTTAAACTCTGAGCCTACAAAGAAAAGATACTCAGTATTCATCTGTTTAATAAGCTCCAGAATGCCCTTGTGTTCATCCGATGAATACTCGCCCAACTCAAGCATATCTCCAATTATCAAGGCTCTTTTGTTGCATTCAATCTGCATGAAATTATCAAGTGCGGCTTTCATGCTTGTCGGGTTTGCATTGTAGGCATCAACAATCAAAGTGTTAAATTTTCCCTTAGCCAATTGCGACCTGTTGTTTGAAGGGGTATATTCTTCAATCGCTTTTATCGAAAGATCGGGATCTGTTCCTGAAAACGCTCCAACTGCAAGAGCAGCTAAAACATTATCAGCATTGTAATCGCCAATCATATTGGTATTTATGACTCTTCTGTCTTTTAGCTCAATCCTTAGAAATGGATTGTCAGAGGTTGCTTTCAAGACCGAAGCGTTTTGTGCATTAAGCCCGTATTCGATCTTATTTATACTTGTTCTCTGCGATATCATCTCGCATAGGTGGCTGTTCATTCCGTTGTATAGTGCTGTACCTCCATTTTTATTGAGATAGTCATAAAGTTCTCCCTTGGTCTTTTTAACTCCTTCAAAAGAGCCGAAACCCAACAAGTGAGCTTTGCCAACATTGGTAATAAGACCGCTGTTTGGCTGACATATCGAACATAAAAGATCAATTTCACCCGGTGCGCTTGCCCCCATCTCAATAACAGCCATCTCTGTCTGTTCATTCATCTTTAGCAAGGTGAGCGGAACCCCTATATGGTTATTTAAGTTTCCGGTTGTTGAGACTATATTGTATTTGGTTGAAAGGACTGTGGTTATGAGCTCTTTTGTGGTGGTTTTTCCATTTGTTCCAGTCAGTGCGAACAGAGGCAGTCCAAGTTGAATTCTGTGATGGGCAGCAAGCTGCTGAAGAGTCTTCAGGGAGTCATCTGTTGTAATAATCCGGCTATTTTCGGGAAGGGTTGAATCATCAGAAACTGCATAAGCAGCTCCGGCTTCAAGTGCCTGCAGGACAAATGAATTACCGTCAAAAGTATCTCCTTTTAAAGCAAAAAATATTGATCCGGGAGATATATTCCGGCTATCGGTTGACACACCGTTACTCTGCCTGAAGAGAGTGTATAATTTCTCAATAGTAATCATCTTTTTGATATAATAATTAACCTAACAATTAACCTCTGCCTGTTGATCCAAAACCTCCCTCACCCCGTTCGCTCTCATCAAGAGTGTCACACTCTTTCCAAACAGCCTTTTTATACCGGGCAATAACCATCTGGGCAACCCTCTCTCCAGGATTCAACGTAAATGGTTCATTTGAAAGATTTACGAGAATAATTTTAATCTCTCCTCTGTAGTCGGCATCTATTGTACCCGGACTGTTGACAATTCCAATTCCGTTCCTGGCGGCAAGTCCGCTTCTTGGCCTTATCTGTGCCTCATATCCGTCGGGCAGTTGAATGTATATTCCCGTTGGTACCATCACTCTGTGAAGTGGTTGGATAACCATGCTTTCTGTCAGATTTGCCCTCATATCCATTCCGGCTGAGTGTATTGTAGCATACTCAGGGAGTTTGAAAGGGGACTTATTTACAATTTTAACCTCCATATGGAAATCTTCTCCTGTTTTAGATAAAATAAAATATAGCTGATAATAAGAACTGTTCTGATTGTGTATTTAACCCATATTCCTGTTTCAGGTAAAAAGATAACAAAGGCATACATGGCAGCTCCAACAGCAATGTATCCAATCACTTTTATCCATCTGTAAGGTATGGGATAATATTTATTGCCAAGCCAGATACTTGTAAGAAGCATCACTAAATAACTGGCAAAATGCCCCCAGGCTGCTGCATGATATGAGTAAACCGGCATAAAAATTATGTTGATTGCCAGTGTAACAGGTAATCCGGCGGATGTGATAAGTATGGCATAGTTGGTTTTGCCTGAAAGTTTGTACCACATTGATACATTAAAGCTTATCCCAAGAATAAGATAAGAGAGAAGCATAATGGGTACAATAGAGAGACCCTCCCTGAAGTCTCTTCCTACAATATATTGTATGATATCGAGGTAAAACATAATACCCAGAAAAATCAAGACTCCAAGAGCTGTAAAGTGCTCCATAACTTTGGCGTATAGTTGTTTAGAATCTTTTTCCTTCTCTCTGGAAAAGAAGAATGGTTCTGCTGCAAATCGGAACATTTGAATAAACAGCATCATAAAAGTTGCAACTTTAGTTCCTGCCTGAAAGATCCCAAGATCTGATTCCCAGATGTTTCCCTCAGGGCTAAAAAAACGGAACAGAGGTCTGTCAATAAAGTCGTTCAGGATACCCGGCAGACCTGCCACCATTATTGGCAAGGAGTAAAGCATCATCTGTTTCCACAATCGTGAGTTAAAGCTGAGTCTTATTTTTAGAATATCAGGTATGAATATGAGGAGTGAAACTATTGAACTCAGGAATATAGCAAAGAGTATGTATGTAAAATCTGGTTTTGGTGAGATAAAGCTCAGCAGAAAAGAGTCAGGATTCTTATCAAGCCAAAGAGGAACAATAAAAAACAGAGCAAGATTGAATAGTATTTCACAAGATATTTTGATGCTTTTAAGAATGGCAAATTTAACGGGTCTGTTTTCAAACCTGAGCTTTGCAAAGAGGATTGAGGTGAATGAATCAAGAGCAAGTGTTCCTGCAACATATACAATAATCTTTCTGAAGCTGCCATAACCCAGCCAGTTTGCTATCTCTTCTGAAAAGAGATAGAGTCCAAGGAATACAGCCAGAGAGAGCATGCCGGTAGTAAGTAGTGCATTAGAAAACACTTTGTTCGGTTCTGACTCTTTGTTGGCAAACCTGAAGCACCCTGTCTCAAGCCCCAATGTAAGCACTACCTGTAAAATTGCGATGTAGGCGAGAAACTCTGTTGCTATTCCATAGTTCTCGGTTGTGAGTTTGTATGTATAAATCGGGAAGAATATGAAATTGACAATACGGGCAAATATGGTACTAAAACCATATATTGCGGTCTCTCCTGCTAGCTTTTTAAGTGGATTTGAGCTCATTGTCAGTTTGCTAATGCTTTTGGTTTAAATATCAGAAATCCTATATTAAATTGAGGAAACCATTTGACCTGTGATCTTTCGTAGTATGTTGCAGATAGTGAGACGGGACCTGCCGGAGATTGCCATACTGCTGCAACACTGCCAAGAAATGATGCTCCGGGAAAAGGGTCTGTAAATCTGGCAACACCATCTGATGATTCTATCAGCTGTCTGTGCGGAACGAACACACCTCCCTGCAGATGAAGAAAGATGCTTTCTGAAAATTTAACAATTGGTTTAATTGAAAGTCCGGCAAAAGAGGTTCCCCTGTAACCGTTAAGAAGGAGAGTTGAGTTGTGTGGGCCCGGTTGAAAGGCCGGAAGGTACAACAGGGTAGAGATATGATCTCCCATATATGTTCTGTTGGAAATGGCAATATCGGCAAGTACCCCTAATGACAGATATCTTCCAAGATTATAATATGTCTCAGAAAATATTCTTGCAGAATAGGTGTTATTTTGACTGTCGTTAACCTCTGTTGCTATACGTGATGTGCTTCCCGGTTTGTGATTCTCTTTAACCCGTATATACTTAAGAGTAAGTTTTTGTTTTCTGCCTGCAGTAGCAAACTGTTTAAAGTTAGTTGTTGATCGTTCAATTGTAAATGAGGGTGAGATGTAGTTCAGGCGTGTCCTGTCCGGTATGTCATATGTAGTAAAATTATCTGTCTGGTAATATTCGTAAAAATTCCGGCCGATGGTTACATTTGCCTTTGCAAGTATGTTACGGTCAATAACAAGAGGCATTCCGACGCTTAGGGTAAGAAAGGTTTCAGACTCCTCAATATTCCCAGGAATTCGGTTGGCAAAAAAACCGACCTGGTTTCCGGCAAAATAGTCAAAGCGGTGCATGGTAAATTGCCCTTCATAAAACCATAAAGGACTGATTCCTATATCTTGCCTCATATGAAGATTCAATCCTGAATAGAACCTTCCCAGATTGAAGTCTGCTGCCAATCTCCACGGATTTATCGAAAAGTAGTTGTAAGTCACGCCCAGATAGCCCTGGTTTAACGATGAAGAGGAGATATTTCCTCCTATTGAGAGCTTAAGTGGAGAACTTTTAGTAACCCTCAGATAGAGATCAAATACAGAGTCAATTGAAAATCTTGCTTCCGGGTATATAGTGTTTATATTGTTGGTTGCAACAACACGATAGTACCCTCTCTTCAACTGTTCAAATCCAAAATTCTTGTCACTGCTGTTTTTGATGGTTCTTTTAATAAATGCCTTTTCCGAATCTCTGACTTTACCCTCAATAATTACATCTCTGAAAATCAGGGGTTGAGTTTTGGTGCGGAATGCCAGGCGCTTTTCAAGTAACTCCTGATTAGTTACTTCGCGTTGGATCTTACTTTTAATCCCACTTATATATCTCTGAGCATTATCGTAACCAATTCTTACAATCTCATCAATTTTATGAAAATCCAAAATTCCAAGTGCTTTAAGGTCATTGTCTATCAGGAATCCCCTCTCTTCGGGGATAGTATAGTCTGTCTCGACCATGAGCATGTTGCTGATCTGGCTGAAAATATCGTCTGTATCGGGACTTGAAACATGTCCTGAGGTTTTGGATCCTATTATGAAATTGGGGTCAAAGTCTTCAATCATAACATCCCAAGGGAAATTGTTGTAAAAGCCGCCGTCAAATAGCAGTACAGAGTCAATAACAATTGGTTTGAAGACGAAAGGATATGTCATTGAGGCTCTTACGGCTGAACCAAGATCTCCTCTCCTCATTATTACAGGCCTCTTTTTCTGAATGTCGGCTGCAACACACCGGAATGGAATCATTAATTTATTGAAATCGTATTCTGCTGCAGCTATGGAAGAAGCAAAAATCTGCATTACGGCAAGGTCCATCGGATAGGGAGAGATTAGATTTGTGGGGAGTAAAATGCTAAATGCATTGTTTTTCTTGCGAGTCACATTAACTCCGAACATCTCAGCCGTAGGATCTCTTCTGTAGATGTAGGTAGCATAATCTTTTTCAAATTCTCCTTTGAACCATGAATTGAATTCAGCTGAGCGAAACATTGAGATCATCTCATCAGGTGTGAGCCCTATTGAATAGAGCCCCCCGATTATTGCTCCCATTGATGTCCCGGTAATATAATCTATTGGGATGTTGTTCTCTTCAAGAGCTTTAATTACTCCAATGTGAGCAAGTCCCTTAGCTCCACCTCCGCTTAACACAAGACCTACGCTCTGCGCATGTGCAAAACCTGAAAAGAGGATTACAGTGCATAGAATCAAACACTTTTTGATTTGCATAATAGTTGCAATTGAGGTATTTTTGTGAAGCATTACAAAGGTATACAAAATAAATAATTTAGTATATGAAGGTAAATATTTTAAAACTATTGTTAATCATTCCTTTAGTTGTATTCTCCTGCAAAGGCAAGAGGGGAGATATTCAACAAGAGGAGCCTGCCAAACAGGAAGACACAACCGCTATGCAGACAAACTTAATTTTTAATCCGGCAGACTTGCCGGAAGAGCCGGTATTTGATATTGTTACAAATGTCGGTACCATTAGAATCAAACTTTATAAAGAGACCCCTAAACATAGGGATAATTTTGTTGCACTTGCATCAAAGGGCTTTTATAACGGAATCCGCTTCCACAGAGTTATTCAGGGATTTATGATTCAGACCGGTGACCCTCTTTCAAAAGATATGGCAAACGTTGCCAGTTTTGGAACAGGTGGCCCCGGCTACACTATTCCAGCCGAAATCCTTTCGCAGTTTACACACAAAAAAGGTGCCGTAGCCGCTGCAAGAAGGGGTGATGCCGGAAATCCTGCAAGAGAGTCTTCGGGGTCGCAATTTTATATTGTAGAGAACCCGGGATCATGCGCTCAGCTTGATGGAGACTACTCAATTTTTGGAGAGACCATTTCGGGATTTGAGGTGATTGATATTATTGCTGCAACTCCTACCAATCAAAGAGATTTACCACTTTCAGACATTATTATAAGTGCCGTTAAGCCTGTAATTGAGTAAATTAAAAAGAATTAGAGTTTTAATGATAAAGAGATGATTGGTTAACCCATCATCTCTTTCATTTTTTTTGCCATTCTGGAGGCAAAGACAAAGTTGTTAAGTTCTTCACAGTCAGATGTGAGTACATTCTCTTTATCGCCCTCCCATACAAGTTTGCCCTGGTGGATAAAGCCTACTGTATCGCCAATCTCCATTACTGAATTCATATCATGAGTGTTAACAACTGTTGTGATGTTATACTCTTTGGTGATTTCTGATATCAGTTGGTCAATTAGTATTGATGTGTGAGGGTCAAGTCCTGAGTTAGGTTCGTCACAGAACAGATACTTGGGATTAAGTGCAATAGCTCTTGCGATTCCAACTCTTTTCTGCATTCCTCCACTTAATTCGTTGGGGAATAATTTATTGACATTTTTTAGATTAACGCGTTCAAGGCAAAAATTGACTCTGTCAAGTTTCTCTTTGTCACTCCATGTAGTAAAAAAGTCCATTGGGAATCTTACATTTTCTTCAACGGTGGCAAAATCGAAAAGGGCACTACCTTGAAATAACATACCAATCTCTTTGCGAATACTCCTCTGTTCTTTAAAACTTAATGCGTTGAACTGAATTTTTTCATACCAGATTTCACCTGAATCGGGAGTAAGCAGCCCTACAAGTGATTTTAGGAATACCGTTTTGCCGGATCCGCTTGCTCCAATAATAAGCGAACATTCACCAGGTTTATAGGTAATGGAGATATCTTTTAAAACATGTTTTTCTCCGAAATATTTATTAAGATTGTTGACTTGTATCATTTTCCGGTTGTTTCAGTTAGTTTAGCATTAGTTGTGTTATTACCAGATTAGCAACCAGTATCGATACGCTACTGACAACAATAGCCTTTGTGCTTGATCGTCCCACTCCAAGTGAACCATCTGCAGCGTAATATCCGTAGAAAGATGATATGCTCGTTATTAGGAAACTGAATGTTGCCATTTTTACCATACTGTAAACGAAATAATAAAACCGGAATGCATACTGAAGACCTTCTGTATACTGGCCCATGGTTATGATGCCGGTGAATTTGATAATCATTGCACCACCAAAGAGCCCCAGAACGAAACTCATTAACATTAGAAGTGGATTCAAAATGGTTGCGGCAGCAATCTTGGGGAGTATAAGATAATTAGCGGAGTTAATCCCCATCATCTCCATCGCGTCGATCTGTTCGCTTATTCTCATACTTCCAATCTCAGATGAGATGTTTGACCCTACCTTGCCGGCCAGTATCAATGCAATCATTGTAGAGCAGAATTCAAGAATAAGGCTCTCTCGTGTCATGTAACCTACGTACATCTTGGGGATCAGAGGGCTCTCAATATTGTATGCTGTTTGAATAACAAGTACAGCTCCGATAAAAACCGAGATTACTGCAACGATAGGTATTGAATTCAGGACAAGTTTCTCTGCATCAATAAAAAATTGTTTCCAGAAGATCCTCTTTTTGTCCGGTGTAGAGAACACTACCTTCATCAGAATAAAGTACTGACCGATCAGTTCAAGGGACTTTTTCATTTATTTGACTAATTTTGGGCAAATTTACGAATGATTTGACTATTCTGTACCATACTTCGCTATACCTTTACCTTTTTGCCTCTGCAATTGCCGGAATTTTTTCGCGCAAGGCCGCTAAATTCTATAATGGCAGAAAAGATCTTCTTATGACAATTGAGTCAAAAATGGCTCAGTTATACGCAAGTAAGGGTAAGATAAATGATTTACTTTGGGTCCACTGCGCTTCGGTAGGTGAATTTGAGCAGGCAAGGCCGGTAATTGAAAAACATAGGGCCACATTTCCGGATGTAGCTGTTGTCCTTACATTTTTCTCTCCCAGCGGATATGAATTGAGAAAAAATTACTCTTTTGCAGACGCTGTCTTCTACCTCCCTATGGATACCAGGGGTAATGTAACCGGGTTTCTTGACCTGATTAAGCCCACAAAGGTGATTTTTGTTAAATATGAATTTTGGAGAAACTATTTGGGAGAGCTTAAGAGGAGGTCGATTCCGGTATATCTTATCTCTGCAATATTCAGGGAAGATCAGCATTTTTTCAAGTTTTGGGGAGGTTATTTCCGGAAGATACTGAATAATTTTGATCACATATTTGTGCAGGATGACAATTCGGAGAGGTTGCTTAAAAATATTGGTATTGAGAATGTTACAGTATGTGGTGACACAAGATTCGACAGAGTAAGGGAGGTTACAGGAACTCTTACACAGATTGAACCCCTGGCAGCATTTTCACAAAATTCTTTTTGCATGGTCGCAGGAAGTACATGGCCTGCCGATGAAGAGATTCTTGCCCGATTTTTCAAAGCAGAGAAGAGCCGTTTTGATAAAAGCACGATATCACAGGAAAATTCAGGAAATTTCTTACAAAATGAACTATCTCATAAACATGGATATAAGCTGTTAAAACTCGAATTAAGATCACCTTTCAAACTGGTAATTGCTCCTCATGAGGTTGATGATTCACACATTAACAAAATATTGGGTTTGTTTGAAGAATTTAAGGTTGTGCGATACAGTGAGGTGAAAAAGGCAACAGCTGCAATTGAGGCTGATGTTTTTATTATTGACACAATCGGCATTCTGTCGGTAGCTTATCGTTACGGTTCGGTTGCCTATATTGGAGGTGGCTTTGGAGTTGGGATTCACAATATTCTGGAGGCTGCAGCATATGGAATCCCTGTAATATTCGGGCCTAAATATCAAAAATTCAAAGAGGCAAAAGATCTTATCCAAGAGGGAGGGGCATACTCAATTGACTCCTTTGAGAGATTCTCCGATCAGATGCTTCAACTGACCTCAAAATCCGAACTCCTCACCCGGAGAGGAGAAATTTGCAAAGATTATGTAGAAAGAAATTTGGGGGCAACCTCGGCCATTCTCGCCTCGATTTACCCCCACAAATCAAATTAATTTAGAACTTTTTTCAAATAAAATTGAACTAGTCGCTGTTTGTAATTGATAATAAATATTTGCAGTTTTCTTGCAATATTTTCTTCCAATATTTTCTTGCAATTATACTTTTTTTCATCACACTTATGTCGCCATTACATGCATTTATACAGTAAGGTACATATTATTCTCTTTTGCTTTTTGCCTGCAGATGAGTTCTGATCTCAATTAACGCTTTTTGCTTAAAGTTCAAATCTGACTCCGGTGCTGAAATTTCTTCCAAAACCCCAAAATCCTCTGAACGAAGTTGCTGAATGGTCAAACCCATCACGGCCTCTTTCAATATAAAGGGTGTCAAAGATGTTGTTGAGATTAAAGTATACTGTAGTTCTATATTTATATGTTTTAAGATTCCATACTGCACCCATGTTAAAGAGGTGGTAATCGGGAACTCTGTACGAAGAGGCCCTGTCGTTTGGGTTTTGTCTCTCTTTTGGATCAAAGTCGGCATACATTCTTCCGTTAAATCGCCAGTCTGCGTTAACTTCAAGGCCTTTATAAATTTTTACTGTGGCAGACAGGGCGAGCTGAGTTTGCGGTGAGTCGCCAACAGGAAGCCCGTTGCTGTATACATTCACCACATCCTTTATAAGTCCGGAATAGTCGTCATAAATATTTGCCGAAACATCATTTTTCCACCTCCAGTTGCCAAATGAGGCAAATGCATCAAGCTGTAAAATTCGTGAGGGTTTGAATGTCGCCTCAATTTCGGTTCCGTAGTGAACAGCATCCAACCCTCTTATGAGATACCTTAAATTGGTGTTGTCCGGTTGTTTATAGGGATTTGACATGATGCTCTTATTCTTCCACTTTGCGTAATACCCGGTAACCTCTACAGATCCTCTTTGAAACAGATAACGTAAACCCGTCTCAGTAAGCAGGTTTTTTTCATTTTTAACATTGTCTGTTATGTTGTTGTTCCCTGCTGCAAAAAAGAGGTCGTTATAAGGTACCCTGCTGTATAGAGCTGCATTTAGGTATGCAGAAAGGCCGGGAGTGATTTTTCGCAGTGCTCCCCCTTTAATACTGTATCCTGCGGCGGAGGCAATATCGCTTTTTGAGTCGGTCACATAATTGTATCTGTCCCACCTTTGGTTTATACTCCCCATTCCGGAAACTCCTCCTCTTATGTCCCAGACAGGTGTTTTGTAGTTAATGGTTGAGTAAAGTGTGAGGTGATTTATGATTTTACCATTATCTGTTCTGATATAATCTCCTACTACCTTTATAGGATTTCTGCCTGCCATACCGGCAAGAGAGCTGTTGGCGTAATCTTCATACCAGTAGTTTGCTCCAAGCAAATCGGTTATAATCTCCTTTTCCCATGTTGAATAGTACTGATAATGAACCCCGCTCTGGAGAGTGACCACCGGAGAGATTTTATATGAGATGTTACTCTTGAGTCCTGTTTGTGTATGGCCGGCAAGATAATCGCTCTGTATGTTCTTCGCTGGTCCGCCATTTGAAACGTTATCTTCAACTACGGCATCCCAATCAATCAGCCCGTCTCTTCTGTAATCCAGAATTCGCTTGCCCTTTGATTCAGACCACCTTCCTCCTCCGTGCCCTACGGAGAGGTAAACAGCATTCGAAATCTCAATCCCTGAGCCATTGTTGTAAAAGTGATGCAGTGTGAGGTATGGTTTATGATAAAAATTTTCGCTCAGGTTTCTTGCCTGACCGTTAATATAACCCCAGTTTTTGTTGTATGTTCTGCCGTAGGTCTCTATCTCTGCTGCAGATAGTCTGGCAGATCGTTGCTGGTGCCTTTCGGGAGAGCCAAGAGCAGTAAATAATAGGGAGTGGTGGTTATTTATTCTCTTTCCGGCATTAAACATATAAGCCCATGAATTTACATCAGTTGCGTCGGCGTAGCTTTTTCCCCATGCGTATGAACCCATCGCAGAGAGAGACCATCCTCCTTTGAGTTCTCCGCTGTTAAGTGCAACAAAACTCTTCATCTGCCCGTAGTCTGTCAAATAGTAACCTGTTGAAGCTGCCGGTGTTTTTTCGGTAGTTTTGGTAATAATGTTAATGGTCCCTCCAACAGAGTTGTCTGAAAGCATAGAGGCCCCAATGCCTTTCTGGACCTGTATGGAGTGTGTTGCGTCAGTAAGACCGAGCCAGTTGTTCCAGAACATATTCCCTGTCACAAGTCCCGAAATGGGTATTCCGTTAAGCAGAACAGATATGTTCTCCTGCTTGAATCCTCTGATATTGATTTTTGCATCACCGTAACTACCCGATTCGCTTGTGGCATAAATTCCGGGAATGTTTTTGATAAGTTCGGGATAGGTTTGACCTATTCCTTTTTTCTCGATTGCACTTCTGTCAACAGTACTCAATCTGAGAGGACTCTGCCTCTCTCTGATAAAAGATGCCGAGAGAATAATCTCTTCTAAATTTGAGTAGATTGTTTTTGTAGTGTCTGCTCTCTGGATACTGTCTGTTCTTTCTGAACTGTCAGCTCTCTGCTCATTCTCATTTTTTTGTTGATGAATGGTTTCCTGAGAAGTTGTTAAAAAAGAATTTGCCGATAAGGCATTTGAATTTGTTTGACATAACAGGGTTGCGCACAGCACAAACACCCCGTTAAAAGGGAATTGTTTTTTTCTCATTTTTTATCTCCTTCCTTCCAGACTTTACTGTCGGTACCGTAGTTGCAACGGTTCTGCCATGATGGCTCGCGGACTATACCGCCGATCGGGAATTACACCCTGCCCCGAAGATTTTTTTGTTAATACTGGCCGCAAAAGTAATCAAATTTTACAAAACCACAATTTCCCCACCCCTTCGGAATCATTTTGTACAATTTTAAATGTTCACCTAGCGCAATGCAGTTTTTCTTAACGCTTTTTTCTTTGTGCTTTTCGGGGCTTCCGGAACGCCTCCCTTTGGTCGTTGAACGGTCCTCAGCCTTTTTCCGAAAAACACTTCAGAAAACAAGCTAAAAATCAGATGTTGCTTTCAGGTGAGCATTTAAATTGCAGAAGTGGCGATGGGATTGTACTTGCCAAATGAAATTAAAAAACGCCCCGAAGTACGGGGCGTTTTACCTAATTTGCTTTTTGGTTGAGTTTACTTAAGCGTTGGTGCCTTTTGGCAAGTTTGCTTAGTGTTGCTCATCCGGAGTGGTTGCTTAGTCGTTCAGAGAGAAGCGGAAAAAGCCGGTTACCTTTACTTCAGGGTCAACTGTTTTGAGGTACTGTGCTACTGTGATTTTACCATCCTTAACGAATGTTTGATCTTCCAGTGTGCTCTCTTTGAAAAATTTGGCAAGCTTGCCTTGTGCGATTTGTTCAACCATATTCTCAGGCTTACCCTCTTCACGAATCTGAATTCTGTAGATTTCGAGCTCTTTTTCAATCACTGACTGAGGGCAAGAGTCCTTGCTTACAGAAACAGGGTTCATTGCAGTAATTTGCATTGCTATTTCACGTCCAACCTCTTTTGAAATCTCTTTAGAGAAACCAACTATTGTTGCAAGCTTTCCATTTGTGTGGATGTAGGTTGCAATGTATGGTGCCTCAAGTTTTGCATAGAAAGGAATGGCGTGCTTTTCACCGCTTTTGCCTGTTTGTTGAGTAACAGCCTCTTCAATTGTTTGTCCGTCAATCATAGTGGCTTTAAGCGCCTCAAGATCAGATGGGAACGAAGTAAGTGCTGTCTCTGCTATCTTGTTTGCAAGTGCCTGGAATTCGCTGTTTTTAGCAACGAAGTCAGTTTCGCAACCAAGACATACTACTATTGCTTTATTGTTATTTTCTGTTGCTAATGCGATAACAGAACCTTCGGTAGTTTCGCGGTCTGCTCTCTTAGCTGCTACCAGCTTACCTTTTTCACGGATAATGTCTTTTGCTTTGTCAAAATCACCACTTGCCTCAACAAGGGCGCTTTTGCAGTCCATCATTCCGGCGCCGGTCATCTGGCGCAGTTTGGCAACATCTGTTGCTTTGATTTCCATATCTTATAATATAAAATGTTGTAATTATTCGGCCTTTACTTCAGGTTCATCTGCAGGAGCTGCTTCAACTGCTGCCGGAGCCTCTTCAGCAACTACGGGAGTTGCTTCAACTGCTGCAGGAGCCTCTTTAGCAACTACAGGAGCTGCTTCTACTACTACAGGAGCCTCTTCAGCAACTACGGGAGCCTCTTCAACAGCAACAGGTGCTACAGCTGCAGGAGCTGCTTCAACCTCAGGCTTGTCTTCTCCTTTTATCCCTTTTCTTGGGCGGATTTTCTTTGAGCTATCTGCACTCTCTTTTGCTTCAGGAGCAGCAGAGGCCTCTTTCTCTTTCTCAAGCTTTCTCTCTGAAAGGCCTTCTGTAATTGCCTGGCATATTACCTCCATTACCAAAGAGATAGATTTAGCGGCATCGTCATTCGCAGGAATCACATAATCAATTGGACCCGGATCGCAACAAGTATCAACCATAGCGATTACTGGAATATTCAGACGGTTTGCCTCTTTTACGGCGTTCATCTCTTTCTGGATGTCAATTATGAACAGTGCAGATGGCAGACGGTTAAGGTCTGCTATAGAACCGAGGTTTTTTTCAAGTTTGGCTCTCTGGCGGGTAACCTGGAGTTTCTCACGCTTAGCAAGAGTTTCGTAGGTTCCGTCAACCATCATTTTGTCGATGGTGTTCATCTTTTTAACCGCTTTACGGATTGTAGGGAAGTTGGTTAACATTCCACCCGGCCAGCGCTCAGTAACATAAGGCATATTTACAGCCTTTGATTTTTCGGCTACAATGTCTTTAGCCTGTTTTTTTGTAGCTACGAAAAGGATTTTGCGTCCTGCGCGGGCAAGTTGCTTCATCACATTTGCAGCCTCATCTATTTTTATAACGGTCTTGTGCAGGTCGATGATATGGATTCCGTTTCTCTCCATAAAAATGTATGGAGCCATCTTAGGATTCCATTTCCTCTTAAGGTGACCGAAGTGCACACCTGCATCAAGGAGTTCTTGGAAATTTGTTCTAGGCATTTTAAAATTTCTTTTTAATAATTTTTGATTCTCTTTTCATCAATCCGAAGTAACTTTTATAAATATATTATAAGAGGTCTTTTGGATTTTCCGCAGCGGGACAAACTGGGGTAGCTTATTTAAGATCCTTCGTTTTTCTCCCTGCTGTGCATTGTTCAATCAGCTGCAAAGTCTATCGTTTGCTGAATTGGAAGCGCTTACGTGCACCAGGTTGTCCAGGTTTCTTCCTCTCAACCTCTCTAGGGTCGCGGGTAAGAAAACCGTTAGACTTAAGTACGGGGCGGTACTGCTCTGCATCAATTTTGCATAGAGCGCGGGCAATAGCAAGGCGAAGTGCCTCTGCCTGACCTTTGTAACCACCACCATCAAGATTGACTTTAATGTCAAACATTCCGATTGTGTTGGTTAGTTCAAGTGCCTGCTTTACGATGTACTGAAGAGTCTCCGCTTTGAAGTATACTTCAAGGGGACGATCATTAATCGTAATGTTACCTTTACCTGAGTTTACATAAACGCGAGCAACTGCTGATTTTCGTCTTCCAAGGGCGTTAATTAATTCCATGCTCTTTGTTTAAATTTCGTTTAAATGAATTTCTTTAGGTTGCTGCGCCTCATGCGGATGCTCCGGACCTGTATAAACAAACAGGTTGCGGAACAGCTCTGCTCCAAGGCGATTTTTCGGAAGCATACCTTTTACGGCGTGCTCAACTACAGCCAACGGTTTACGGGTTAGCAACTCTTTTGGAGTGGCAAACCTCTGACCGCCGGGATAACCGGTGTGACGAACATACACCTTGTCTGTCATCTTCTTACCCGTAAGGCGGACTTTGTCGGCATTGATAACTATTACATTATCGCCGCAGTCCACATGTGGGGTATAGCTTGGTTTGTGCTTTCCTCTCAGAATAAGTGCTATTCTGGAAGCAAACCGTCCTAGTACCTGATCGGTGGCATCAATAACTACCCACTCTTTTGTGACGGTAGCCTTGTTGGCCGATACAGTCTTGTAACTCAATGTGTCCACTTTGTTGATCTTTAGATTAATACGTTATATTTGTTGCGATTACCCCATAAAATAGGGGGCTGCAAAGTTAAAACTATTTTTGAAAGTGACAAAATAGTATATAAATACTCCATTTTTTTATTAAGTGGCAAATATCTACTTTTGCCCAATAAAGTTACTGCCTGAATGAAATTTTCCGGAACTGAGCTGGGGGAGTACCCCCTTTTTCTTGCACCAATGGAGGATGTCACAGATCCCTCATTTCGCTATATATGCAAAGAGTTTGGAGCAGATGTTCTCTTTACTGAATTTATCTCTTCTGACGGTCTTATCAGAGATGCTAAAAAATCCCTTGCAAAACTTGAGATTTTCCCATATGAAATGCCAATAGGTATTCAGATTTACGGACATCTCAAAGAACCACTTATAGAGGCGGCAAAAATGGCAGAGGCAGTAAATCCCGCATTTATTGACATTAACTTCGGTTGCCCGGTAAACAAAATTGCAAACCGGGGTGCAGGTTCGGGGATGATGAGATACCCCGAAAAACTTATTGATATCACCGCATCTGTGGTAAAAGCTGTAAATTTACCAGTTACGGTAAAGACTCGTCTGGGTTGGGACGAGAACAGCAAAATAATTGTAGAACTCTCTGAACAATTACAAGATGTTGGCATTGCTGCTATCACTATTCATGGCAGAACACGTGCGCAGTTATATAAAGGTGAGGCAGACTGGACCTTGATTGGCGAGGTTAAAAAGAATCCAAGAATAAAAATTCCGGTAATAGGCAACGGTGATATTACATCGCCGCAAGGGGCAAAAGAGGCTTTTGACAAGTATGAAGTTGATGGTGTTATGATCGGGAGGGCCACCTACGGAAGGCCATGGATTTTCAGAGAGGTAAAACACTATCTTACAACAGGAGAGTTGTTGCCAGAACCTACAGTAAATGAGCGGGCAGATATTGCCAGAAAGCATCTGCTAAAGTCGGTTGAGGTAAAAGGAGAGAGAGTGGGAGTTCTCGAGATGAGAAGGCACCTTTCAAGCTACTTTAAAGCGCTTCCCGATTTTAAGGAGTACCGCATGAAACTGGTTACGGAGAATGACTACAGAGAGGTAATCAATATAATCAACAGAGTTGAAGAGGTTTACGGTAGTTATTAAGAATTTAAATAGTTACAACATAAACTATTTACCGAAGTACAAAATGGAATACTAATTAATAATATTAAATAGTAAGACTCAATTAGAAATTTTTAATATTATATAAAACTAAACAGGTGAGCCTGAAAAATATATGAAATCCTTTTTTTTAAACAAGATTCTTCTTTTCCCCTATTACACTGTTCTTAAATTAAGGCACTGGTGTTATGACAATGGAGTATTCAAATCGTACCGTTTTGATGTTCCAATAATATGTATAGGCAATGTTTCTGCTGGAGGAACCGGGAAAACGCCTCATGCAGAACTACTTGTCAGAGAGCTTTCAAAAGATAAAAGAGTTGCAGTGTTGTCAAGGGGCTACGGCAGAAAGAGCAAGGGATTTAATCTTGTGGATGCAAACGGCTCCGCAGAAGAATTTGGAGATGAGCCGTTGCAGATTAAAAGAAAATTTCCGGAAATAATTGTTGCAGTTGATGCAAACCGTGTACGTGGTATTAGGAGTTTAATGGCATTACAAGAGGAGATCAGGCCACAGGTTATAATCATGGATGACGCATTTCAGCACAGAAGAGTCATTCCACAAACCAATATTGTGCTGATAGATCACGACAAACCCCCATATTGCGATAATCTTCTTCCATTTGGTCGCCTGAGAGATTTACCCGAACAGATAAAAAGGGCTGACTTTATTATTGTAACAAAATGTCCTCCTGAGGTCTCTGACGATGCAATACTGTCGTGGACACAGAAACTTGGAGTGCTTCCACATCAAAAGTTACTCTTTTCAAAGATTAACTACGGAGAACCTGAAGCAATTTTTGAAGATGGAGATAAAAGATACACCTATTCAAGATTTGTTATACTTCTAACCGGTATAGCAAATCCTAAACCTCTTGAGTATCACCTTTCGGATAATTATAAAATTGACAAAAGAGTTCATTTCAGAGATCATTATTATTATTCAGAATCTGACGCTAAAACTTTAAACAAACTTGCTGAAAGATACCCTAAAGCTGTGATTTTTACCACAGAAAAGGATTCTCAAAGACTAAAAAATCTGAAATCATTTACAGAGGAAACCAGAAGAAAAATTTTTTATTTCCCGATTGAGATATCAATTCTTAATGAAAATTGGGATTTAACGATCAAATCATTAGTAAAGTAGTGGTTCTTGAATACAGTCGAGATACCATTTTAAAAATTATTATAAACATCTATTAGAACTTATCTGACAGTCAATTCTTTCAGTGTAGAAATCACTGATTTGCCCTTATTTTACTACTTTAACAAATAACAGGATAATATAATAAAAAGGTATTTAATTATAGTTTTTTTACTATTTTTGTCCGGTATAGTTCGACAAACTATGTGAAAAAACAACCAAAAAATAAAACTTAATTATTAACCTAAAATTTTTAACTCATGCATGTTTCAAGAAAAAGAGATCGTATAGGGCGTAAAGTTCTTGCGATTTTCGCCCTTCTGCTTTTTGCAGGCACAATTTGGGCACAAAACATCAAGGTTACAGGAGTTGTAACTGATGACAAGGGAGAACCTGTCATCGGTGCAAACATACTTGTTCAGGGAACCAGAACAGGTGTATCTGCTGATCTTGATGGGCGATTTGTACTCGAAGTTCCGGGCAACGCAGTTCTGGAAATATCCGCAATCGGATACGAGAAACAGACCATTTCTGTAAGAAATAGAACTTCTTTGAGAATTGAACTTAGAGAAGATGCACTATTGCTTGAAGAGGCTGTTGTAGTAGCTGAGTTCGGTGTTAAAAGAGCAGCCCGTGCTGTGGGTGGAGCCGTTGAGAGCGTAAGAGGAGCAGAGATAGCAGAGTCTGGTCGCGAGAACTTTGTAGTAGCACTGCAAGGTCGTGTTTCAGGTGTGCAAATCACCAACTCAACAGGAACTCCCGGTGCATCCAGCTCAGTGCTGATCCGCGGAGCAACCTCTATCTCAGGTAACAACCAACCTCTATATGTAATAGATGGTATCCCGATGAACAACTCTACCTTTAACCCTGTTGGAAACCTCGCGGTTAGAACAGGAGGAAGTGAGACAGTTGCTGACCGTAACCTTGACTTCTCAAACAGGGGTTCAGACATCAACCCGGAAGACATCGAGAGTATGACTATCCTTAAAGGAGCTGCAGCTGCCGCTCTTTACGGTAGTGATGCATCTAACGGTGCAATCATTATCACAACCAAAAAAGGTAAAAAAGGTAAAGGAGTTATCAGTTACAGTAATCTGTTCCGTTTTGATAAAGCGTACAGATATCCTGAGCTACAGACTGAATTTGACAATGGTATGTATGGTGTAACCAACTATTACACTACCAGAAAATTCGGTGCTCCTTATCTTCCAGGAACACAACTTTATGATAACCTTGGAAACTTCTTCCAGACAGGTGTCACTCAAAGACATAATGTCTCTTTCGAGGCAGGTAACGAGATGATGACATTCCGTTCTGCAGCAAGTACAACCAATCAGACAGGTATCGTTCCAACATCTGACTACAACCGTACAAACATAACTGTTTCAGGAACAGCCAAACTTAATAACTGGCTTAACATAGAGACTTCACTACAGTACGCCTCTACTACCAATAATAAGGTTGGTAAAGGTTCTGGTGGCCCTCTGGAGAGAGCTATGATTTGGCCTTTGACAGATGATATGAGAGTATGGCTTAATGAAGCCGGACAGATTCGTTATCCAAATAACTATGCTGACGGTGATATCCTAAACCCGTATTTTGATCTATATAAGAACGTTAACTATGACGAGAATGAGCGTTTTATCTCAAACCTCGCCCTAAACTTCACCCCTGTGAAGGACCTTCTTATCCGTGGTCAGGTTGGTATGGATATAAGCAACACTCAGATTAAGATTGTTCGTCACCCGGACTGGTCATATAACAGAAATGGTACAGGATCTTATGACGAAGCCAGAGTTGCTCAGTCTAATCCATCAATAAACCTTATCGCATCATACAAAAAAGATTTTGGTAAATTCTCTGCAAGTGCTCAGGTTGGTTACCACCAGCAGGAGAACGCAAACAAGACTCTCTCTGTAAAAGGTGAGAAATTCCTTGTAAGAGATTTCCAGTCAATTGCAAACTGTGATATAACTACACTTATATCAAGAACAAATGATTACAAGAGAAGGCTTCAGGCTGTTTCCGGTTCATTTGAAATGTCTTACAACAATATGGCATTCCTTACCTTCAGGGCAAGAAATGACTGGTCGTCAACCCTTCCGATGGATAACAATCAGTATTTCTATCCGGGTGTTGAGCTTAGCTTTATTGTATCTGACCTTTCATTCTTCAAGAGCCACTCAGAAACTTTCAGTTATTTGAAATTAAGAGGTTCGGTTGCACAGGTGGGTAAAGATGCTCCGCCGTTGTCAATCTACCCCGCACTCGAGACAACATCTACAACTGCCGGTGGATACCGTTATGGTTTCACAGGTCCAAACCTTAATCTTAGACCTGAGATGAACACAGCCTGGGAGATTGGTATTGAGGGTCGTCTCTTCCGCAACAGACTTGATTTTGACTTTGCTTATTACAACACATTGTCAGAAGATCAAATCATCACAAGTTTCCGTATGAGTTACGCTACCGGTTTCGTTTTGAATAACATGAACGTTGGTTCATTCAAAACAAACGGTATTGAGATGAGAGTTGGTGGTGACATTATTAAAACACGCGATATGTTGTGGAATATGTCATTCAATTTCAGCAAAAACTGGAGTAATGTAGAGAGTCTTCCTGAGAATGTTACCGAGTACTACAACCCTTATACATGGGTTTCAGGTAACATAAGAAACGGTATTAAGGTAGGATATCCTATCACATCCATTACAGGTAATGATTTCCAGAGAAACGATAAAGGTGAGGTTTTGATTGATCCTTCATCAGGACTTCCTTTATCATCAGGTGCGTGGTCTGTTTTAGGAGACCGTGAACCAGATCTGAAATTCGGTTTCCTAACCTCATTCAAATATAAGAATGTATCAATCTCTGCCCTTTTGGACGGTAGATTGGGAGCAACCGTTGTAAACGGAACCAAACGTCTTATGATGCAGAATGGTTACAGTACTGAGTCTGTTGAGATGAGAAAAGCCGGTCCTAAGGTATTCAATGGAGTATTAAATGATGGTCTGCAGAATACTGATAACCCAACTCCAAACAATATCGCAGTTAAACTGGGTGACCTTCAGTATGGTTTTACAGGTACAGACCCTAACTGGATTGAGACAGATATTAACTATATCAGACTTGGTGAGGTTCGTTTAAACTACAATGTTAACAGAAAATGGCTGGAGAGAGTTTCAAAAGGCGTTCTTTCTGCTGCCTCTGTATTTGCAACAGGTACAGACCTGTTTGTTCTGACAAACTACTCCGGAATTGACGTAGTAGGTAACTCTAACTCAGCTGCATTAGGTGGTACAGGTGGTGTTGGCTTCGACATGATGGCTATTGCCGCTCCACGTGGATTATCATTTGGTGTAAACATAACCTTTTAATTGATTTAGAAATGAGAAAAATATTAATATCATTAACACTTTTTCTAGTCATAGGTACCTCATGTACCAAATGGCTTGATGTTAATAAGAACGTCGACGCGCCGGACTGGGTTCCGCCAATTTTAAGGCTTGCACCAACTATGGCTGCCTATGAGGGAATTGGATTTGACCTTAGAGCTATTGCGCCGATGGTTCAATACTTTGGTGGTGCCGGTTATTCCGGAGTCTTCGGAGTACACAGCTACTACTCAGGTTCTGATGCCGGAGGAGAGGCCTGGAGATTTGTATACTGGCTTCAGGGGATGAATATCGAGCACATCATTAATGATGGTCGCGATAGAGAGGAGTACACGCTTGCAGGGATTGGTCTTGCAATTAAAGCTTATTCATGGCACCTTCTTGCGTCTCTTCACGGAGATCTTCCTGTAAAGGACGCTTTTGTGCCGGGATTACTTGCTCACAACTACGATGATCAGGAGTATGCATTTGCACAGGTAAGATCATGGGCAAGACAGGCGATTGCCGAACTTGACAAACAGGACAAAAATGTATATCCTACTTTAGCAACAAACGATATTATTTATGCAGGTAATGTAGCAAGATGGAAGAAATTTGCTTATGCTGTTCTTGCAAGAAACTATATTGCAATGTCTATGAAGGATGCCAAGTATCTTGACTCTGCAATAGCTTGCGTTGATCTTTCTTTTGCTAATGCTGCTGATGATGCTACTTTACGTTTTGATGCAACAGGTGTTTCAAATAATTCAAACTTCTTCGGAAGGTTAAGGGGTAATATCGCAAACACTTATACCCAGTCTGACTATATGGTTCAGATTATGACAGGAACCGTGCCTAATTACAATGCAGAAGGTGCAATTGAAGGTCTTCTTGAAAATCAGATCATAACAGATACTGCAACTCTGGACCCTCGTACAATTCTTATGTTTGGTTCGCGTGATACAATGCCTGCCAACCAAAATGATATCAAAAAGGGTACCTTTAATTTTGTAGGTGTTAGACAGGGTTACAGCATTCACAC
Source organism: Rikenellaceae bacterium (assembly GCA_003542575.1). Taxonomy (GTDB): domain Bacteria; phylum Bacteroidota; class Bacteroidia; order Bacteroidales; family UBA932; genus Bact-08. The sequence continues at coordinate 74,986 of DPKJ01000002.1, forward strand.
TAACTTCTTCGGATTGACCGCAGCTCCAACAGAGGCCTCCTCTGGAACAGGCAGGTGGTTATTCAGAGATGATGCCAGATGGCCACTCACAACATATGCAGAACTTCAGTTTGTTAAAGCTGAGGCTCTTTTCCGCAAAAATCAAAAAGCTGCTGCTTTTGAAGCTTTTAAAAATGGTGTAAGCGGACATATGGATTGGGCTAAATCGCTCATAGCTCCGGGAACAGTTGTTAAAAATGCTGCCAACAAACAGACATCAGTTATAGGAGACAAAATTACTGTTGCGAGATTCAATCAGCTTGCTGCCGAATATATGAACAGTAAATTTGTAAATAACCTGCCTTTGGCGGACTTCTCTCTGTCTCACATTATGATGCAGAAATATGTTTCAATGTTCCCTTGGAGTCTTGATACGTGGAATGACCTTAGAAGGTATCACTATGATCTCCTTCTTGGTCCCGGTGGAGTACCTGTTGAAGGAACATCTTATACAACGGATGTCGTTTACCATAAGCTGAACACCAGTCCGGATAGAATTTACAAAGGTTTTTATCTTCAGCCATCTGATGTTATTAACAGGAGACAGAAGTTTGCTCAGTGGAACTACGGTTCACCATGCTATCGTCTTCGCCCTCGTTACAACTCAGAGTATATGTGGAATCTTGGGTCACTCAAGAAACTTCAACCTATTCCGGGAGATGCCGATAACTACCACACATCTATCGTATGGTTTGCAATACCTGGTAATTAGTAATGAATAATTTAAAACAATTGAAGATGAAAAAAATATTATCAATAATATCTGTACTCTCGTTGTTTTTACTTTACTCTTGCGAGAAAAATGTAATTACATACGATCACTCAGATTTGGACGAAAACGCTTTTGCGCAGGTAAGACTTGTGTACGATTTACCACTAGTAACATCTACTACACACAACATTACCCTGCTAAAGTATAACGATCAGATATACTCTCAGGTAGGTACTGCTCTTGGAAGTATTCTTCCTAACAGTATTGCCAAATACCACAGAATTCCTATAGGTGCAAATAAGGTTGATGCCTTTAAGGGTGCCGGCAAGGATGTGGTTGCATACTCAAGCAACTTCACTGTTGCAAAGGGTAAATGGAGCGCTTTTATTTACAACGAAAGTCAACCGCCACTTCTTGTACAAGATCCTGAAGAGTACCAGACCGGCCATCCATGGAATGACACAGTTGCCTATATTCGTTTTGTTAACCTTTTCCACAAAGCTGACGGAGTTACTCCATTTGGCAGGCTTACTCTTAAGGGTGTAAGAACTGTTGGAGGTGTTACAACTTATATTGACATAGCTTCTGCAAATTACATGGAGGCTTCTGACTATATGCCGTACACTTTGGACAGAAAAGGAATAGCAGTTTGGTCAGGAACTGAATCATCAATGGTGTTTGCTTTATTTGACGCCAGCGGTCAGCAGTTAACCCATTTTGCAACAACATCTGCAACGACAAAAACTGCTCACTCTGTATCGGGATATTCCTTAACAAAAGGTGTTAACTATATATTCCACCTGAACGGTAAAGAGGGTACCAATAACGCAACACAGGCAATACGTGTAAGCACGATTGCTGTAAACTAAAATGGTATGAAAAAAGTACTTTTAGCAGCATTAATTTTGATTTTTCCGTTTGCTTTTATCTCGGCCCAGAGTAAAAAGGCAGAGAAAGAGGCAGAGGGTATTGCAAAGTTCGAAAAGGCAAAAGCCGCAATAGAGGCTAAAGAATTTGTTGTGGTTCCTGACTCCTATGAAAAAAGTGACGGGTCCCCCGAAACTAACACTGACGAGGCCAATTTCCTCTCTTTTGAAGATGGCAGCATATTTCTGCAAGGTATGATTATCTGTGGAAACAGCTACACCAACAAAACAGCAGTAAACAGTTTTGATCAGAAGTTAGATAAAAAGGGGAATCTGTCAATTACAATGCAGGTTTCAGGTAGTGCAATAACTGCAAGGATCGAGATTCAGATGAGAAAGGGAGGTAATTACGCTGATATTATCGTAACACCAACCAAAGGGGTAGCCCGAAAATTCTCAGGTGAGATCGTCCCTAAATCAGAAGCAAAGTACTACAAAAGACCAAATGTAGTGTAGAACTGCTTTAATATTCAATTAAAGGCCACTCCTAACGGGGTGGTCTTTTTTTATTGGGATAATGCACAGTTGTTCTAGAACCAATAACTATTAAAGTTTAGCCAATAATTATCGCTCTTAGGAGCTTCTATTCCTGTTTCACCTGCTATATGTTCGTGTTCATTCATCTTTCTTTTACACATACTAATTTTCGGAATAGATTTATACCGGCTTTAAAAATCCCATAAACAACACATAATGAGAGGATTAAGTCATGATAATCACGAACCCGAACAAATAAAATATA
>DPKJ01000005.1 GCA_003542575.1 Rikenellaceae bacterium
AGGAGTTCCGCAGTCGCCGAAAAGTACCAGGAAAATTTGAGGGTACCCTAAAACAATCGGTTGCCGGAGTTGAGTGATATGGGAAAATAAAACATATTTCCTTTTTAGACTATCTAAAATTTATGCCTAAATACGGAATCCCTCAACTTTTGCTCGTGATCCATTTTATTATTCCACAACCGAAATCATTAAATTTTTGAGAATAAAAAAAGTCTGCAAGTTTAAACTTACAGACTTTTTTTCTGGCGGTATGGACGGGACTCGAACCCGCGACCCCCTGCGTGACAGGCAGGTATTCTAACCAGCTGAACTACCACACCAGTTTTCCCTTTTGGGGACTGCAAATATAGGCACTATTTTAATATTTGCAAAATTAATTGAGCCAATTATTGATATTTCTATTGACTTTTATGCATTTCAAAGAATGAAAAGTGAACATTACCGTACTTTTTTTCTTTCAAAAAATTGGGATGTTTCGTAAAATTGTGAGCAGCAGGATGTTCAAATATGAGGAGGCCCTCCTCCTTTAAAACGGAGGAGCTTAAAATTTTATCAGGAATTGATTTTAAATTATCGAGATCGTAAGGTGGATCTGCAAAAACGATATCATATTTTGCACTACACAGGTTGAGAAAATCAAATACATTATGGCGAACTACATGCAGCCCTGAAATTTTTAATGATGCAGCAGTGTTTTTAATGAAGTTTGCATGTGCAATATTCATCTCGACTGCTGTTATGGCAGGGCATCCTCGCGATGAGAATTCGAGACTGATACCTCCTGTACCGGAGAAGAGATCCAATACAGATATCTCTTCAAAATCATATGAATTTACAAGTGTATTGAAAAGCCCCTCTTTGGCAAAATCAGTGGTTGGTCTTGCTGCAAAATTCCTTGGCGGAACTATCTGCCTCCCTTTATATTCTCCTCCTATTATCCTCATAGTATACTAAAGATCAAACATCATAGAGGAGTATTTCATCTCTGAAAACTGGTCAGGCAAAGGGGTTGATGGATTTCTGAAATATTTGACCGAAGAAAAATATTTTGAAATGTCAAAAATCTCGAGATCTTTAATGTTACCGCCTACATAGACTGTTGTCAGTTCTGAATTGAATTGAGTCTCCTTTAAAGCAAGTAACAGAAAATAGAGGGCAGAGTTAAAATGAATAACGGGAAAGGTATTGCAAAAGATAACTCTGTTTCCCTCTGCAGCAACTATGTTCACTGCACCTTTTATGTAATGAAAAAGAATTTTATTGTGTTCGCTGAAATAGGGCAAAAATTTAATAAATGGGTAAACAGAAGGGAATATGTCAAACTGTGGCTGATACTCCTTAATTATGTTCAGGAAGGTACTGTTTACAGCAAAAAGAATCTTCATGCCCTCTCTCTTTACCTCAGCAACATTTATTTCATCAAGATCATCTAGCTTATGTAGTGCAGAGAGCTCTTTTAGTTCGTTGCCACATTCATGCAAAGAGGCAGGGATCAGAGAGTATTTTTCTGTTCCGTAAATAATCTCAACTTTCCTGAAATTACCCCGTAAAACAGGTGTGTTTTTTAATACCTCAGAGCACCTCTTTGAAAACAGAGCCATATCGTCTCTGTCCATTGAAAAATCGGAAGCATACACATAAAGCGGTTTGTGTTGCTTATCATCTACAATCGAAAAAGAAAATCCATTCAAGTCAGCTTGAATGGATAGTCTATATTCCGTTGTCTTCCCCAGCTGAAGCTGACTATTGACAATTACAGGCATATTATTTATTCCCAGTTTCCGGCATTGTTGTTAGGAGCGTCAATACTACCAACTTTCATACCCGGATAACGACCTGCAATATCACGATCGGAGTTTAGATTAACAACAAGCTGTCTTTCAAGGCCTTTTAAAAGTAAGTCGTATGGAGCTGATGCTTCAAAAAGAGGCACGTCAACACCTGATACCTTGGCAATAATAGCTTTCATTAACATTTTTTCTCCACCGCTGAAAGGAATGAAAGCAAGTGAATCTACATTAAAACCTGCTCTTTTCAAAAGTGTATCTTTCACAGCAATTGGAATACTGTCACGAAATACTCTTTTTTGAGCTACTGCTACCGAGTCGTCGAAAGATCCGATTTGTCTGATGATTGTGATTGTTCCGTTGTTGTAGAAATCAATCAGTGAATCCATATCGGATGTAAATTTATTGTACCTTGATTTATATGCAACCTGCAGCGTACGAATGTCTTTTAGCCTTTCGATGCAGATAGTCTCTCTGATTTTTCTTTGCTTTTCGAATTCAACAGGCTGCTGAATGCTTTTATAAATCAAAAAGCCTAAAACTATTATCAGTACAGGCAGTACAACTAAAATTAAGATCTTTTTCATTTGTTATTATTGAATTTATATTAATCTTCTTACGAAAACGGGGTCTGGTGCTAAATAAGTTCCACAAAAGTAAAATAAATATTTAGACCCCGCAATATATTTTTCTAAATTTGTCCCAATTATTTTAATATGAGTCAATACATCTTTATAAAGGAGGCAAAGCAGTTTTTTGAGAGGGTCAAAAACTCTTCCCGTATTCTGCTAATAAGTCATTCCAGCCCGGACGGCGACGCTATAGGTTCTGTGACAGGTCTGCGAAACTATTTGAAGAACAGTGGTATAGATTCTGAAATTGCAGTCCCCAATTCATATCCTGAATATCTCGCATTTTTGGATGACCCAAAAAAGATAAAAATTTTCAGCGATAAACCCGGGGAGACAATTGATCTGGCAGATAAAGCCGATTTGATAATTGCCCTTGATTTTAACCAACTTTCGAGGGTAGATGAGCTTGAGAAGCATGTTCTTGATTCAAGTGCGTTTAAAGTGCTCATTGATCACCATCCTATGCCTGATGTGAATTCGTTTGACCTTGTAATCTCAAATCCTCAGGTTTCATCTACTGCTGAACTGATATTCTGGATTTTAATAACCCTTGAAACAGAAAATGGATGTAAAGCAGAGCATAATCGCAAGGCTGTTATAAATGAAGATGTTGCCCGGTCACTTTATGTAGGAATGATGACTGATACCAATAATTTCTCAAATTCAGTTAATTCAGCTACATTTTTAATGGCCTCAATTTTGGTGGAATCGGGTGTTGACAAAGATATGCTGCAACATTTGGTGTTTGGTGGTTTTTCTGAATCAAGAATGCGTTTGTTGGGGCATATGCTGTTAAATAAAATGATAATAATTGACTCCTATGGAGCCGGTTATATTACTCTGTCAGAAGAAGAGCAAGCTAAATACGACTTTTCTGAAGGAGATTCCGAAGGTTTTGTTAATCTTCCATTGAGTATAAAAGGGATAAATATCTCTGCTTTGTTTACTGAAAAAGAAGATCATATAAGAGTTTCACTCAGGTCGACAAATGATTTTTCTGTTAACCGTCTGTCCCGGCTACACTTTAACGGAGGAGGGCATGAAAGGGCTGCCGGAGGTAAGTTGTATATTCCTTTTGAAGAGGTTCCGGCCTATTTTGAGCAATCTCTTGCAGTCAGTTTTGATGAATGCATGAAAAAGAATTAATTGTGGAACGGTATTTGGATATCATAACCCGGATGAAAAAACTGATTTTAAATACTCTTTTGGTTTTTGCTGTTACATCTTTAGTGCTCTCTTGCGCAAAAGATGACCGTGAGATTAATTTGCTTCAGCAGGAGACCTCAATTGAGAGTTATGTTAAAACCTTTAGCGATAAAAGGGTAGAAGTTTACAATAAAGTATGGAGAGTTGTTCTGGAAGAGGGTGCTGAGTCTGCTGAGGCTCAAAAAGGTGACTCTGTTTTCTTTGATTATGCTGCTTATATTTTCAATTCAGGAAAAGGATTTCTATTCTCAACAAACAAAAGGTCCATTGCAGAAAGTGCAGAAATGACCCAGGATGTCTCTCTTTTTAAAAAGTGGAGAGTGCGATTGGGAAGCGGTGAACTTATTGCAGGCTTGGAAGAGGGTCTTGCAGGAGTAAAGAGAGGAGAAAGGTGCTATGTGATTTTCTCTTCAAGAAAAGGTTTCGGCCCTGTTCAAATTGGTCTGGTACCAAAATTGTCACCCTTAATTTATGAGGTTTGGATTACTGATGTTAAAAAGAACTAATTTTTTCTAACTTTGTACGATTTTTATAATAATCAACTGGAAATAATTTACCGAATGAATACCAAATATTTACTGTCTCCTCTCTTTTTAGCCTTTGCGGCAATGTTTATAGTGTCATCATGTGCAAAAGATGTAGCCGAGAGTTCAGATTCTATCGAAAAGAAAGTATTGGAAGCGCATATTAAGGTTGTTTACAACGATACAATAGCTCCCTTGTCAACCGGTGTGTATGTTATCACCAATAAAAAAGGAACAGGAAGAGAGATTAAAGAAGGGAGTTCTTTTTTTGTCAGGTACTCTACTCTTGACTTAAAGAATAATTACATTACAACCAGCAGGGACGATATTGCAAAACAAGTAGGGGGTTTCTCTTATGCAAATTACTATGGACCTGTGCTTTTTGAAATGAGCAACTATACTCTTATCAGAGGGCTCGAAGAGGCCTTTGGCACATTAAGGGAGGGAAGCATAGTAAGAATCATCCTTCCATCATGGGCGTCAGATTTTGGTTACAAAAACAGTGACAGGTATCACGCCACAACCACTGTTTATGATGTTGAGATTGTGAAGGTAATAGATGATTATCCGCAATATGAGCTTGACACTCTCCAGAGATTTAGTAATTTATATTATGACGGCATCGATTCTCTGTTCAGAGGCTACTACTATTACTCATTGAAAGAGGGAACCGGGGATTCACTTAAAGTTGGTACAACCGTTAAATATAATTATGTAGGTAAACTCCTTAACGGATTCGTTTTTGATACCAATATTGAGGATACTGCAAGGAAATACAAAATCTACAGTTCTGATGATGTTAGCAAATACAATCCATTATCGCTTGAACTTCACGAAGTTGGCCAGGTCGGCTCTTCGGGGTCGTCAGTTGTTGATGGTTTTGCACAGACTCTTTTGCTGATGAAAAAAGGGGGAAAAGCTGTAACCTTCTTCTCTTCGGGATGGGGTTACGGAGAGAATGCCCAGAGTACAGGGAAAAAACAGCAAATGATGTTTTATATTGAGGTTCTCGAAGACTAAGCCAAGTTATAAAGATATAAGTAAAAAGAGGGTGACTTTAACAGTCACCCTCTTTTATTTTTTGATTGGGACAATATTTGTGTTTGTCAGAATAAACTTATCTAGGTTAGCCCTTAAAGTGAAAATGTGGGCCGAATCTTTCAAATGCTGCCTTATCAAGGGCCTCTCTGTGGTCAGGGTGTGCAACACTAATTATAAGGCTAGCTCTCTCCTGAAGTGATTTACCATACAGATTGACAGCTCCGTGCTCAGTTACGAACCAGTGAATGTGGTTTCTGGTGGTAACCACTCCTGCTCCTGAATTAAGTACAGGTGCAATTTTACTTATCCCTTTATTGGTAACTGATGGCATGGCAATAATTGCCTTTCCTCCTTTGGACATTGATGCTCCGTAAATAAAGTCCACCTGTCCTCCTACTCCGGAATAGAATGTTGTTCCGAGTGAATCAGCACAAACCTGTCCGGTAATATCTACCTGTAGTGCAGAGTTAATGGCAGTTACTCTTGGGTTTTTTGCAATTATAAAGGGATCGTTTGTGTAAGCAACATCCTGCATAAGAACCATAGGGTTGTCGTCAATAAAATCGTAAACTTTTTGCGAACCCATCAGAAATGTAGCAACCATCTTGCCTCTGTCAATCGCCTTGTCTGCTCCGTTTATAACTCCGCTTTCAACAAGCGGAAGAACTCCGTCGGCAAACATCTCAGTATGTATACCCAGGTTTTTATGGCCTCCCAACTGTGCCAATACTGCGTTTGGAATAGCTCCGATTCCCATTTGTAAAGTAGCTCCGTCTTCAATAAGAGCTGCGCAGTTTTTGCCAATGGCTGTCTCAAGTGCATCAGGTTCGGCAAAATGGGCAGGTTCGAGAGGTGTATTGTCTTCAACGAAAAAATCTATCATTTTTAATGGGATCATTGCATCTCCCCATGCTCTTGGAACATTGCTGTTTACAACAGCTATTACATAATCTGCTGTCTCAATTGCAGCTAGTGTTGCATCTACAGAGGTGCCAAGTGACACAAATCCATGCTTGTCGGGTGTTGACACCTGAATCATAGCAATATTGCATGGTAAAACTCCCGATCTGTAAAGTTTCTGGGTCTCACTAAGGAAAATGGGAATATAATCTGCATAACCAGCCTGAACACTTTTTCTTACATTTCCTCCGACAAAAAAGGCCTGGTGAAAGAAGATCCCTTCGAAACGCTGTTCAGCATACGGTGCTTCTCCTTCGGTGTGCAGGTGATGAATTCTGACATCCTTGAATTCGGCTCTCTCTCCCCGGCGTATTAGCGCATCAATCAGGATTTTTGGAGCACTGGCTACACTGCTCAGGTGAATGTGATCACCCGACTTTACCACTTTAACTGCTTCGTCGGCACTGACGAATTTTAGATTTGTGTGCATAATAAGTACTTGAAATTAAATTATATAGAAGCGTTTTTGTATTCTGAAAACTAAGCCGCAAATGTATTAAAATTTTCTATCTTTGCATAATATTTACATCTATCAGATGACCACAGTTACAATCACAAGCGATTGGAAAAACGGCGACTACTATCTGGGTGCTCTTAAGGGTGCCCTTCTCTGCTTAAGTTCTGATGTTCGTGTGGTCGATATTACAAATTCCATTCCGAGTTTTGATGTTTTACAGGAAATTTTCATATTAAAGGGAACTTTTCGTCATTTTCCTAAATCTTCTATTCACCTTATGGGTGTAATGAGTGAACCAAGGCCGAATGTGCCAATGGTAATTCTCTATGGTGAGGGTCACTATTTTGTCGGGCTAAATGATGGGAGATTTTCACTCCTGTTCAATAATGTTCCACCTATTTGTTTCGAAATTCTTAAAGGGCGGGAGAGCTCAGGCTCATTCTCTTCACTTGACCTTTTTAGGGAGGCAGTTGACATTATTATTACCAATACATTTGAAAAGAGAACTATAGCATGTGATACGGTAAGGGAAACTGTTGCCGGAGTTGTGAATACTGCCGATGCAATTACCGGAAGGGTGCTTTTCTGTGACTCATTCGGCAATGCAATTACAAATATCGAAAAGAGCCTTTTTGACTCAACCAGAAAAGGGAGGGGTTTTACAATTTTTGTACAAGGGCCATATATGAAAATCACCAAGATAGCAAGAGGGTATTGGGATAGCAGGCCGGGAGAGGTAATTGCCCTGTTTAACTCACTAGGATTACTTGAAATCGCAGTTAATCAAGGGGATGTTACTAAACTCGAGAACCTTACACCATCGTCTGAGGTTAGGGTGAAATTTATTGACAAATGAGTATATGATTGAATATTAAATATATAAAATAATTGATAAAAGATATGAGCAGAGAGAAGGCTGTTAAAAGTTTCGAAAAACTCCTTGACATTATGGACAGGCTCAGAGCTGAATGCCCATGGGATCGTGAACAGACTGCAGAGTCGTTAAGACCACTTACAATTGAGGAGACATATGAGCTTAGCGACGCTATTTTGGCCGGGGATAATTTTAATATTAGTAAGGAGTTGGGTGATCTTCTTCTGCACATTGTGTTTTATGCTAAAATTGGTTCCGAAGAGAGGGCCTTTAGTATGGAGGATGTTATCGAAAGGTTATGTGAAAAGCTAATATACAGGCATCCCCACGTCTTCTCCGAGAGAGAGGTCTCCGGAACAAAAGAGGTTATCCAAAACTGGGAAAGCCTTAAAAGCACAGAGAAAAATGGAAACAAAAGCCTTCTGTCAGGTGTGCCGGCATCTCTGCCTGCATTGATTAAAGCTTACAGAATTCAGGATAAGGCAAGGGCAGTGGGTTTTGACTGGGATGAGAGAAGTCAGGTATGGCAAAAGGTAAGAGAAGAGATAGGTGAGTTTGAAGAGGAGGTTGAAAAATCAGAATTATCAGGAGAAGAAGGTGGCTATGGTGGTAAGGCAGAAGAGGAGTTTGGAGATCTGTTATTTTCGCTTGTCAACGCTGCAAGATTATATAATATCAATCCGGATACTGCTCTTGAGATGACAAATAAAAAATTTATAAAAAGATTTGCCCACCTTGAGAAGGTTGCAAAAGAGAGAGGAATCTCTCTCAAAGAGATGACTCTTGAGGAGATGGATAAGATATGGGAAGAGGCAAAAACAATTGATTAATATGGATAGTAAAACAGAGTTTGAGACTGCAGCATGGCTGGAAAGGAGCGAATTGCTTTTGGGAAAAGAGAGTTTGGAGAGGCTAAATAACACAACCATTGCAGTTATAGGCCTTGGGGGAGTTGGTGCGTTTGCTGCAGAGATGGTCGCCAGAGCCGGCACCGGTAAAATGGTTATTCTGGATTCAGATGTTGTTAATGAATCCAACAAAAATCGTCAACTGTTGGCTTTAGATAGTACTATGGGCAAATCTAAGATATCAATAATGAGAGAGAGGCTTTTGGACATAAACCCTAATCTGGAGGTTGTATCAGTTGATAGATATCTTACCGAAGAAAATGTTAATGAGCTCTTGGGAGATCAAAAAATTGATTTTCTGATTGATGCGATTGATACTCTCTCTCCAAAAATTGCCCTTATTAAATTTGCCGTAAACGCAAAGATTCCTTTGGTCAGCTCAATGGGTGCAGGGGCAAAAACAGATGCCACCAGGATTAAAATTAAAGATATATCAAAATCGTTTAATTGCCCTCTTGCCTATGTTCTAAGAAAAAAATTGAGAAAAGAGGGAATTTCAAAGGGTTTTATGGTTGTCTTTTCAGAAGAACTACCAAATAGTGAGGCAATAATACCGGTTGAAGAGCAAAACAAAAAATCGAGAGTTGGCACAATTTCATACCTTCCTGCTGTATTTGGCTGTATTGCAGCGCAGGCTGCTATATCATCCATACTTGGATTGGAGCACTCCTAAACTACCCTCAGGAATGATTTTTTTGTATATTTGTAATGGATATCAACCCTAAACTTACTTCTGATGAATTTTGCCATAAAGGAGATTAGCACCTCTAAAGAGATAAAAGAGTTCGTAAAATTTCCACATAAACTTTATAAGTCAAGTAAACAGTATGTACCCGTCCTTGATTCGGATGAAATAAGGGTACTTACAAGCAGCCCCTCTTTGGAGTATGCAAAGATTAAACTTTGGGTTGCAGTTGCTACAAATGGAGAGATTGTTGGAAGAATTGCCGGGATTTATAACCCAAGATCCAATGAATATCATAACCAAAAAAGGATTCGTTTCGGTTGGTTTGATCATATCGACAGTAAAGAGGTTGCAGGATCGTTGCTTGCCTGTGTTGAAGATTGGGGCAAAGAGTTGGGTATGGAGCAGATACACGGTCCTCTTGGATTTAATACATGGAATCGTCAGGGGACTCTCACAGAGGGCTTTGAAAATACTCCGCCTGTAAATTGCCTTTATAATTATCCCTACTATCCTCAAATCCTGGAAGAGCTTGGATTCGAAAAGCAGGTAGAATGGATTCAGATAAAGCTTAGAGCAGACGGTGGTGTGCCTGATAAAATAAAGAGAATTAATCAGTTGCTGCTGGATAAGTACAAGTTAAGGATTCTAGATGTAGAAGAGTTAAAGAGAGATCCAAAATTTCTGAACAATTTCTTTAAAAGCTATAACCAAAGTTTTAGAGATATTGATAATTTCATCCCGCTTACAGAAAGTGAAGTCAGAAAGATCGCTAAAGATTATATTCCTAAGCTGAGAAAAGAGCTCACATGTATAATCGTTGACCAGCAGGACAATATTGCTGCTTTTGGGGTATGTTTCCCAAATCTGTCAGCATCATTTAAGAAAGCAGGGGGTAAACTGTATCCATTTGGCATCTTTCATATTCTCAGGGAGTTTAAAAATTATAATACCATAGATCTCATGATTCTGGGTGCTGCTCCTGAATGGCAGAACAAAGGAATATCATCGATTTACCATACATTTATTGCAACCAATCTGGAGAGAGGGACAATAAAGTATGCAATTACAAATCCGCAGGCAGAGGACAACTCTGCATATAAAGTGTGGGACAGATATGGATATGAGCCGTATATGAGAAGAAAATGTTTTATAAAAGATATTGAATATGTTACTCAGTGAGATTTGTGGAATTGTTAACGGAACTGTTGTTTCGGGCGAAAGCCGGCTTAGTCAGAAGGCTGAATATGCCTTTGCTTCAGATCTTATGAGTGATGTTCTCACTCTGAAGGTTGACCATTTTATTCTGATTACGGGGCTGGCAAATGTACAGTCTGTTCGTACTGCTGAGATGTCAGATGCCCCTTATTTACTTTTATGCAGAGGTAAAGAGGTGAGTGAAGAGATGCTAAAATTAGCTATTGAGAATAATATTCTAATTATCAAAAGCCCTTTTTCTATGTTTAAATGTGCAGGACTTTTGTACAGTGCGGGCATAAAACCGGTTTATTAGTATGCATTTTGAATACAAGGTAGAGGGAGGAGATTTTACATTGGCAGGATATGCCTCGTCTCAGATAAAAAAGACACTAAAGCAACTGGGAGCTGACCCTGCCGTAATAAAAAGGGTTGTTGTTGCTTTGTATGAGGCCGAGGTAAATATTGTTGCCCACGCATACAGGGGCGTTATCTATGCAGATATACAACCCGGAGGCATAACACTAAGACTGGTTGACGAAGGGCCGGGTATTCCCGATGTAGAGATGGCTATGACAAAGGGTTTTTCAACGGCATCACCTCAGGTAAGGGAGATGGGCTTTGGAGCAGGGATGGGACTCCCTAATATAAGTGAGAATGCTGACTCTTTTTCGATAGAGACAGAGATTAACAAAGGAACCACATTAACAATAGGAATTAATTTTAAATAATCAGGTTAAATTACAAATTAAAAAGAGTTGAATATCAGGCACTCAACATATCATAGAGCACTGGAGATTACAGAAAATATCTGTATTGGATGTTCTCATTGCATAAAAGTTTGCCCTACAGAAGCACTTAGAGTTGCAGGTGGAAAAGCAGGCATTCATGCAGATTGGTGTATTGATTGCGGTGAGTGTTACAGAGTATGCCCTACAAGAGCAATAAGGGTAATGGATGATGATTTCAACAGAATCTTCGACTATAGGCATCGTGTTTTACTGGTTCCTTCGGTTTTCTTTGCCCAATTCAGTGAATCTGTATCCAGAGAGTCAATTTTTAATATTATTGGTGAGTTGGGGTTTACTGAAGTATGTGCAGTAGAGCAAAGTGTTGACACACTAATTGACGAGATAAACGAGTACGTTAAAACCGAAGAAAAACCTGTAATATCATCCTTCTGCCCTGCTGTAATAAGGCTTATTCAGGTAAGATTCCCATCCCTGGTAGATCATATAATGAAGTTGCTTCCACCAATTGAGATAACTGCTCAATATTACAAGAAGAGGTTTGAAAGAGATGGGATTTCAGAAAAAGATTATGGAATTTTCTATCTGACACCATGCATTGGCAAGATTGCTGCTGTTAAATCTCCTGTTGGAGGCTATACTTCGCCAATACATGGTGTGATAAATATGGACTATTTTTACAATAAGGTATACCTTGCATACAAACAGAGAATCCCAATAACAAATTCAATTATAATCAACAGTGAATTGTCATCTAAGGGAGTTCTTTTCCCCACTACCGGAGGCGAATCTTCACATATTAAGGGAAAGGCTCTTGCAATTGACGGGATGAAAAACGTGATAGATTTTCTGGAGATGTTGGAGAATGAGGAGATTAAAAATGTTGATTTTCTGGAGATCAGAGCCTGTGATGAGTCGTGTGCCGGTGGAATACTCTCTCATCGAAACAGGTTTCTTACCGCAGATAGTCTGAGAAACTTCGCAACAAAAATTCCTGGTACACACAAATTGGTAGAAGAGTACAAAAAGTTCTGTTCTGCTGTGGTTCATATGGACAAGATTGAACCTCGGTCAATGGTAAAGTATGACAGAGATATTGAGGTTGCCATAAAGAAAATGGAGAATGCCCGTGAGCTTAAAGAGCTATTCCCTGGCATTGATTGCGGTGCATGTGGAGCCCCAAGTTGTGAGGCACTTGCTGAGGATGTGGTAAGAGGTCAGGCAGACATTAATGCTTGTATCTTTTTAAGAACAATTTTTGAAAAGAGGGGAGAGATTACCATAAAAGAGGCCATAAAAATTATGGAAGATATCTGGGGCAAAGAGAGATTTGATAAAAACGAATAAATAATTGAAATAATGACACTTAGAGAGATTAAAGAGAGTTTGAACCTCAAGGTATTTTCTGGTGAAAACCTATTGGAAAATGAGGTGACCGGCGGTTATGCTTCTGACCTGTTGTCAGATGTTATGGGCTATGCTTCAGAAGGAGAGATCTGGATTACACTACAGACTCATAAAAATGTGGTTGGAGTAGCTTCTCTTAAAGATTTGTCAGCCATCATTCTTGTGAAGGGATTCACTCCCGACCAGGATACTCTTGTGATGTCCGAAAATGAAAACATTCCGGTTCTGGGAACAGATATGGAGACATTTGAGTTTTGCGGGGTATTATATAACCTTTTGAAATAGGGGTCAGTTTAAAACTGTGAAAGCCGATCTGCACATTCACTCCCTGCTCTCTCCTTGCGGAGACATCGAAATGACACCTTTTAACATTGTAACAAAGGCGTTGGGAAAGGGCTTGTCTGTGATAGGCATAACAGACCACAACTCAACACTCCAGTGTGCAGAGATTGTTAGAATTGCTTCACGTGAAGGGCTTTTTGTTCTTTGCGGAGCAGAAATCACTACAAAAGAGGAGGTTCATGTGCTGGCTTTTGTAGATGGCGAGTCTAATCTGACAAAATTGCAAAACTATTTGAATGATCATTTACCTCGTGTACTAAATAATACAGATGTATTTGGTTATCAGCTTGTAGTAAACGAAAAAGAAGAAGTTTTGTATCAGGAAGATTGCTTGCTGATTAGCGCACTGGACCAGACTATTGAAGAGGTTGAGCAATTTATCAACACTTTAAATGGCATATTTATTCCTGCTCACATTGACAAAAAACAGAACTCTGTTATGAGTCAGCTTGGATTCATGCCTCCCGGACTCAAACCGGATGCGCTTGAGCTCTCTCCGGGAACCAATGCAGAGATATTCAGGTCTAAAAACAAATACCTCTCCGGGTTCAATCTGATTCACTCCTCTGACGCGCATTACCTTGAAGACATAGGGAGAGTTTATACAGATATTCCGGTTAAGGAACTCTCTTTTGAGGGTATAAAAATTGCATTAAACAGCAATTGAAAATGGATGAAACAGTAACTGAAAATGAATGAAATATCTCTTCATATAATTGATATCATACAAAATTCTCTCTCTGCCGGGGCCTCGCTTATTCGTGTTGTAATTGAGGAGAATATTGTTCAAAATTTACTCTCCGTAGCTATTATTGACAATGGAAAAGGGATGACAAAAGAGCAGATAGATAGGCTCGATGATCCCTTTTTTACCTCAAGAACTACACGAAGAGTTGGAATGGGCATTCCTCTCTTCAGACAATCGGCCGAACAGAGTGGGGGAGAACTTGTGGTTACCTCTGAACCCGGATACGGAACAACAGTCAAAGCAAGCTTTTTAAATGACCATATTGACAGGCCTCCAATGGGAGATATTGCCAACACAATGGTACTTATGATATCTTCAAATCCTGACAAAGATTTTGTGTTTGAATATATCTATAATGGTATTAGCTATATTTTTGATACAGTTGAAATTAAGGCTGTACTTGAAGAGCTATCGCTTAATGACCCTGCTGTAATAAGAATGCTCACTGAAATGATTAGTGAGAACATCAAAGATTTAAAAACTCAGTCTGATTAATCATGAAAAAGCTTAAGAAAATTGTCTTCCTTACCGGAGCAGGCGTTAGTGCCGATAGCGGTTTGGAAACATTTCGCGCATCTGATGGCTTGTGGGCAAAATTCAGAATTGAAGATGTTTGCACACCTGAAGCTCTTGAGAGAAATCCGGCTCAGGTTCTTGAATTTTACAATGCAAGAAGACGGCAACTGAAAGAAGTTGAGCCAAATACAGGACATTTTGCAATTGCACGTCTGGAACAATTTTTCGATATTGAAATAATAACCCAAAATGTAGATAATCTGCACGAAAGGGCAGGTTCGGCAAGAATTTTGCATATGCACGGCGAATTAACCAAGTGCAGAAGTATGAAAGATAGTTCATATATTTGCACCGTGGAGGGTGATTTGAATGTAGGTGATTTGTGTCCGGTTGGTGGTCAGTTGAGACCACATATTGTGTTTTTTGGAGAGCAGGTGCCATTAATGGATATGGCAATTGAGATTATTTCGACTGCAGAGATTGTAGTTGTTGCCGGAACTTCACTGGCGGTTTATCCTGCAGCAGGATTAGTCAGATATGCCCCTAAAGGGGCAATAATTTATGTAATTGACCCTGACCAAGTTGATATTGGAGCGAAAAATGTTAAATATATTAGAGAACGATTCGCAATTGGAATGCCGCAATTAGCTGAAGAACTGATAAATACAGAATACTAAGAAAATTGTTGTTTCAATTGTTAACTTTTTGGTTAATATTTTTTGTAATTAGCTCTTTTATTAATATTTTTACCGCCCAAACCAGGATTTATAACCAATTCAAAATACAAGTATGAATAAGATCAAATCCCTTGACGATTTGCGAAAGATGAAGCAAAGTCTGGAGCACGGAATGACAATCCGTGAGAATAGCAATTCGCCGGAGTCTCTTGTTCAGATCCGAGTTGCTATGGCAACCTGCGGCATTGCTGCCGGTGCAAGAACGGTGATGAACACTCTCATTGAGAAGTTGGAGAAGGAAAAGATTCCCGCTGTGGTGACACAGGGTGGGTGTATGGGTTACTGCTATGCAGAGCCGACTATCGAAGTTAAGGTACCCGGCAAAGATCCGGTTGTCTTTGGTAAAGTCGATTCAGCAGTAGCTGAGGATATTGTTGTTAAGTACATCAAAAACGGTGAACTTATTGACGGTATCATTCCTGTGAACTATCAATCAATTAATGAGCAAAAGTAGAATTATGGCACAATACAAAATGCATTTGCTGGTTTGTGGAGGTACCGGTTGCAGGGCCTCACAAAGTGAAGAGGTTGTAGCAAATCTTATCACAGAAATTAAAAAACAGGGTCTTGAGAATGATGCACAGGTTGTTACAACCGGTTGCTTCGGCTTTTGCGAAAAGGGTCCTATCGTAAAAATTATCCCTGATAACACTTTCTACACTCAGGTAACACCTGAAGATTGTGCTGAAATTATCAGCGAGCATGTTCTCAAGGGACGCAGGGTACACAGACTTCTTTATGAAGATCCTGAGACTCTTAAACATATCGAAGATTCAAAGCACATGGGCTTCTATCAGAAGCAGATAAGAATTGCACTTAGAAACTGCGGTTTTATTGATCCTGAAAATATTGATGAGTATATAGCCAGAGATGGTTACGCTGCTATTGGAAAGGTTCTTACAGAGATGACTCCTGCTGAGGCTGTTGATCTTCTTAAGAAATCAGGCTTAAGGGGTCGTGGTGGCGGAGGTTTCCCTACTGGTCTTAAGTGGGAAATTGCTGCTTCCAACAAATCTGATGAAAAATATGTGGTTTGTAATGCAGACGAGGGAGACCCGGGTGCCTTTATGGACCGTTCGATTCTTGAGGGAGACTCTCACTCGATTATTGAGGCTATGGCAATTTGCGGATACTGTATTGGTGCTTCAAACGGTCTGGTTTACATCAGGGCTGAATATCCACTTGCTATCAAGAGATTGCAGATTGCGATTGAGCAGGCTAAAGAGTATGGTTTACTTGGAGATAACATTCTTGGAACAGGTTTTTCATTCAACATTGAATTGAAATACGGAGCAGGTGCTTTTGTATGTGGTGAGGAGACTGCTCTTATTCACTCAATGGAGGGGCTGAGGGGAGAACCTACTGTTAAGCCACCGTTTCCTGCAGAAAAAGGCTACCTTGGAAAACCTACAAACGTTAATAACGTTGAGACATTTGCCAATGTTCCGGTTATTTTCCTTAAAGGTGCAGAGTGGTTCTCAAGTATTGGAACTGAGAAGTCAAAAGGTACAAAAGTATTTGCACTTGCAGGTAAGATAAACAATGTGGGCCTTATTGAGGTACCTATGGGTATCACACTCAGAGAGGTAATTTTCGAGATCGGAGGCGGTATTAAAGATGGTAAAAAGTTCAAGGCTGTTCAGACCGGAGGCCCTTCGGGAGGATGTCTTACTGAAAAACACCTTGATACACCAATTGATTTTGACAATCTTGTTGCTGCCGGTTCAATGATGGGATCAGGTGGTATGATTGTAATGGACGAAGATGACTGCATGGTCTCTATTGCTAAATTCTATCTTGAGTTTACAGTTGAGGAGTCATGCGGAAAATGTGCACCTTGTCGCATCGGTAATAAGAGACTTCACGAACTTCTGGAGAAGATTTGTGATGGTAAGGGAACTGAAGATGATCTGGAACACCTTAAAAACCTAAGCAATGTTATAAAAGATACATCGCTGTGTGGTCTTGGTCAGACATCTCCAAACCCTGTTCTTTCTACTCTCGAGCACTTCTATGATGAGTATCTTGCTCACGTAAAAGAGAGAGTTTGTACCGCAGGCAAATGTAAAGCACTTAAATTATATACTATTATCGCCGATAAATGTACAGGATGTACAGCTTGTACAAGAGCTTGTCCTGTTGCTGCAATTACCGGAGAGAAACGTCAACCGCACGTCATTGATGTTGACAAATGTATCAGATGTGGTGCTTGTTACGACAAGTGTAAGTTTTCAGCAATTTATGTTCAATAATCCGAGGCTATGGGAAATATTAAAGTCAAAATAGATAATGTTGAGGTAGAGGTTAAAAGAGGCTCTACCATCTACCAGGCAGCAAAGCAAATCGGAATAGACATTCCGGTTCTCTGCTATATGAATTTAAATCACATGCAGATTGAGAACCGTCCGGGAGGATGCCGTATTTGTGTTGTGGAAGTTGAAGGAAGAAAAAACCTTGCTCCTTCATGCTCTACCGAATGTTCTGAGGGAATGGTTGTTAAAACCAAGAGCATCAGGGTACTGAACGCAAGAAAAACAGTTCTTGAACTGATTCTTTCTGACCACCCGCCAAAATGCCTTGTTTGCTCATCTTCAGGTAAATGTGACCTACAGGAGCTTGCTCAGCGTTTCGGAATCAGAGAGGTTCATATGGTTGAGAATGCTGAGGTATCTACATACAGAAAAGATGCTTCTCCTGCACTTAACCGTGACATGGACAAATGTATCATGTGTCGCAGATGCGAAACTGTTTGTAACGATGTTCAGACAGTTGGCGCTTTGAGCGCGGTGAACCGTGGTTTTATGTCTGTTGTAGCTCCGGCATTTGAGCAGGACCTTGTGGACTCTCCATGTACCTTCTGCGGACAGTGTGTGGCAGTTTGTCCTACAGGTGCTCTTACTCCTTACGATGACACTCCAATGATTATCAGAGCGCTTGCCGATCCTTCAAAAACCGTTATAGTACAAACAGCTCCTGCTGTACGTGCTGCTCTTGGCGAAGAATTTGGATTGAATCCGGGAACTCTTGTTACCGGCAAAATGGTGGCTGCTCTAAGGTCATTAGGTTTCGATAAGGTATTTGACACAGACTTTGCTGCTGACCTTACCATTATGGAAGAGGGTGCAGAGCTTCTGGACAGGATTACAAGATATGTAAACGGTGACAAGGAGGTTAAACTACCTATTCTAACATCTTGCTGCCCTGCATGGGTTAACTTCTTTGAGGTTTACTTCCCTGATATGCTTGATGTTCCTTCAACAGCTCGTTCTCCTCAGCAGATGTTTGGTTCAATTGCCAAGACATATTACGCCGACCTTATCGGAGTAAAAAGAGAAGACCTTGTAGTTGTCTCAATCATGCCGTGTCTTGCCAAGAAATATGAGTGTCAGAGAGAAGAGTTCTCAGTAGACGGAAATCCTGATGTTGACTACTCTATCTCTACAAGAGAACTGGCTTCGCTTATCAAATCAGCCAATATCAACTTTGATAAACTTGAAGACGAAGAGTTTGACCTTCCATTGGGTGAATCAACAGGCGCAGCTGTGATCTTCGGTGTTACCGGTGGTGTAATCGAAGCAGCTGTACGTACAGCTTATGAAGTATTTACCGGAAATAAACTTAACAGAATCAATTTTGAAGAGTTACGCGGTCTGGCAGGTATTCGTACAGCTACAATCTACTTTGGAGAGACTCCGATACACATTGGTATAGCTCACCAGTTAGGTAATGCAAGAAAATTGCTTAATGGAATCAGAGAGGGAAGGTATAACTTCCACGCTATTGAAATCATGGCATGTCCGGGTGGTTGCATCGGTGGTGCAGGTCAGCCTCTACACCATGGTGATTCAAGCGTCATTAAAGCTCGCTACGAAGCAATATACAAAGAGGATACAGGTAAAACCATTCGTAAATCTCATGAAAATCCTTATATAATTAAACTATATGAAGATTTCCTCGGCAAGCCGTTGAGTGAGAAATCACACCACCTGCTCCATACTCACTACTTTGACAAACATAAAATATAGACCGCTATGAGCACTTTCAAATTACAAGATTGTCACAAGCAAACATTAAAAGATATCTGCAAGTCGTTTAACAACAATCCTGGCGAGCTTATCAGTGTTCTTCACAAGACACAGAGTGAGTTCGGATATCTACCCGAAGCGATTCAGCGTGAAATAGCAAATAACCTGAAAATTTCGGTTGCCAAGGTCTATGGTGTTGTCACTTTCTATTCATTCTTCACTATGACTCCAAAGGGCAAATACCCAATATCTGTTTGTACAGGTACTGCGTGTTATGTTCGCGGAGCTGAGAAGATTGTAGATGAACTTAAAGATCAGCTTAAGATTAAAGTTGGCGGAGTTACTGAAGATGGTAAGTTTTCACTTGATTGCCTAAGGTGCGTAGGTGCCTGTGGTCTTGCTCCGGTAGTTTTGATTGGTGAGAAAGTTTACGGAAGAGTAGAGGCTCACCAGATTAAAGGAATTCTTGAAAGCTACGAGTAGCAAATTCTCCTGTTTGGCTAAATACTGCACAATTGATTATATTGTAGCGCTTTAGCAGCTGAAGAAACTATATTGTGTGCAATATTTGAGCGATATAGAATTATTATGCTACAAAACAGGAAGTAAGCAACTTAACAGTTAAATATTGATAGGGGCTGTCTAAAAAGTAGGCAGCCTCTGTTTATATATGCAGTCGTCAAGAGTTTGTTAATTTATGTGAACTGTGCAAATAGTAAATAAAATTATGTAACACACGGCTCATATAAAATCTTCACATTTGTTTTTAAGATTATTTAAATTAAAAACGAGTTTAATGAAAACAAAAAAAATTTTAGCTGTATCAATGATTGCCGCCATAATGTTCAGTGGTTGTGCAACAATGAATAATAAAACTAAAGGTGGTTTAATAGGTGGTGGTGCCGGAGCAGCAGTAGGAGCTGGTATTGGAGCTCTTATCGGAAACGGGAAAGGTGCTGCAATAGGAGCTGCAATTGGCGGAGTAGTGGGGGGAGGTGCCGGAATCCTTATCGGCAATAAGATGGATAAGCAGAAGGCCGAACTTGAGAGGATTGAAGGGGCTAAGGTTGAGCTTATCACTGATGCGAACAATCTAAAGGCAATAAAAGTAACTTTCGATAATGGAATACTTTTTGCGACTGGCAGAAGTGAGTTGAATGCTACTTCAAAACATGCACTTTTGAAATTTGCCGAATCTCTCAAAAACACAACAGAGACTGATATAACAATATATGGGCATACAGATAATACTGGATCAAGAGACTTCAACGTGAAACTCTCTCTTCAGAGAGCTGTGGCTGTTGCCGGTTTTCTCAACTCAAACGGTGTCGAAATGAAGCGTTTGGACACAGAGGGGAAAGCTTGGGACTTTCCCGTGGGTGATAACACTACTGTTAGCGGTAGGGCAATGAACCGCCGGGTGGAGGTTTATATCACAGCAAATGAAACGATGATCAAAGAGGCAGAGCAGGGAAAGCCAATTTAGATTTCCAGCTTGGTCCAACAGGGCTTGATCCGTACCCATAATAAAGCAGTCGAAAGACTGCTTTTTTTGATCTTTTATTTTATAGGCAAAAGACTGTTTGGGAAATTTGGTTAAAATGATTAAAAAAGGCTTAAAGAATTAAATTGCGTAATGCCTGTATCTTAATCACGGTTACTCTGTTGCGGTCGGCAGAAATGATCTTTTCCTGCTGTAATTCAGAGAATGTGCGGGCCAGGGCAGGTCTGCTTACTCCAAAGTATTTTGAAAGTTCTGTTTGGTTCTTGTCCATTATGAAAGTATTAATGGAGGGATTCACAGAGTGACACAAATTTAGCTGTTCAAGAAGGTAATGTGCGAGTTTGCCTCTGATGGTTTTAATGGTAAGAATCTGTAGTTTATTGGAAAGAAACTGTGCCTTATTGGAGTTGTACTTAAGGTAGCGCTCCATGAACTTGCCATCTCTGCGGAAGAGTTCGATGACGTCATCTTTTCTGATTTTAAGTATCCTGGAATCTTCAAGAGAGGTTACATCAACCGGGAAGGTGTTATTCTCAGCAAACAAAAAGGCAGAGGCCAGAGGCCTTGGAGCCAGCATAACCTCAACAGTAAGCAACCCTCCGCTCTCGGTTATCATCTCTCCTTTTACAGAGCCTTGTAATAAGATATACAGGTGGTTACACTTGTCTCCCTGCCGTGCAACAACATCACCTTTTGAGTAGTTTGTAATATTAAGATCTATGTCTTTAAAGAATTCTCCGGCCTTATCTAATGGTATTACACTGCAAATTGGGCATTTTGAAAAATTTGAAAAGAGTTGTTCAAGACCTGACTGTTTAAGATATGAATGATCAAGTTTGGAATTGACAAATCCGGGATCATTCAGCCCTGTATGATCCTGGCCTGTATGATCCTGGCCGGAGAAGTTTAGTCTAAAATTTTTATTTTGACTTTTATTAGGACTTTTATTATCCGAATTCTCTTTCACGACACTTTATTTGATTTAAACCTCCCAAAAATACAAAAAAAAGATCCAAGTGTAACAACTATTACACTATCTTAGTATATAACCGGGTACTTTTGTATCACATAAATCAAATATTAACCAATTAATAAAAAATACATTATGAGTAAAATGTTTTGTTACCAGTGTCAGGAGACAGCAAAGAATACCGGTTGTACGATAAATGGTGTATGCGGTAAAACCTCTGATGTTGCCAATCTTCAGGATTTGCTGATGTACCTGTGCAAAGGAATTTCACACTACTCTGTTCGTTTGAGAGAGATGGGTGTAGAGAGTGCCGAGGTAAATAAATTTGTTACTGATTCACTCTTTATGACTATCACCAATGCAAACTTTGACAGAGATAGATTTATTACACGCTTAAATCAGGCTATTGACCTAAGAGAGGCAACAAGAGCATTGTTTATCTCCAAAGGGGGAAGGATTGAAGATATTACTTTTGAAGGAGCCTTCTGGACTTCAAGAGATGTTGCAGTAATGGAACAAAAGGCTACTGAAGTTGGAGTTCTTGCTACAGAAAACGAAGATATAAGATCACTTCGTGAGCTTACCATATATGGTCTTAAAGGAATGGCTGCATATGCAGAGCACGCCTTTAACCTGAAGCATGAAGATGTATCTATATATGCATTTATGCAGCAGGCTCTAGTTGATACAACAAATGACTCTCTTGGTGCTGACGAACTTACTGCTTTGGTTTTAAAGACAGGTGATCATGGAGTTAAGGTAATGGCTCTTCTCGATAAAGCCAACACTTCTGCATACGGCAACCCGGAGATTACCAAAGTTAACATTGGTGTTAAGAACAACCCTGCCATTCTTATTTCGGGTCATGACCTTAGGGATATGGAAGATCTGCTCAAGCAGACTCAGGGTACAGGAGTTGATGTGTACACCCACTCTGAGATGCTACCTGCAAACTACTACCCGGCTTTCAAGAAATACAGCAATTTTGTAGGAAACTATGGCAGCTCATGGTGGAAACAGACTCAGGATTTTGAATCTTTCAACGGACCTGTTCTCTTTACAACCAACTGTATTGTTCCTCCAAAAAGCAATGCAACCTACAAGGATAGAATATACACCACAGGAGCATCAGGTTTCCCAGGATTCAAGCACGTAGCTGACAGACCGGAGGGTGGTTCAAAAGATTTCTCTGAAATTATTGAGCATGCAAAAAAATGCGCATCCCCAACCGAGATTGAAACAGGTGAAATAATTGGTGGATTTGCTCATGCTCAGGTATTTGCACTTGCTGATAAGATTGTTGATGCAGTAAAATCAGGTGCAATACGCAAATTTTTTGTGATGGCAGGTTGTGACGGTAGAATGAAGGACAGAAACTACTATACAGAATTTGCAGAGGCTTTGCCAAAAGATACCGTTATTCTAACTGCAGGCTGTGCAAAATACAGATACAACAAGCTTCCTTTGGGAGATATCGGAGGAATTCCAAGAGTTCTTGATGCCGGTCAGTGTAATGACTCTTATTCACTTGCTGTTATTGCTCTTAAGTTGAAAGAGATATTCAATGCGAATGACATTAATGAACTTCCGATTGCGTATAACATCGCATGGTATGAGCAGAAAGCTGTGATTGTTTTACTTGCCCTGCTTGCTCTTGGAGTGAAGAATATTCACCTGGGCCCAACACTCCCTGGTTTCCTCTCTCCAAATGTAGCATCTGTACTGGTTAAGAATTTCGGACTTGCACCGATAGGAACCGTTGACGAAGATATGAAGTTGTTTCTGGGTTAATATTTGATTTAAAATTATTCCAAACAGCTTTGAAGAGACCGGCTAAAAATTATTTTTATGCCGGTCTCATTTTTCATAAATTTGAGGCTACACATTTAATGAACCTAAATATGATAAACGAGCCTAAAAAAGATTATAACAGGGAGATGCACACAGCTGAGCATATTCTTAACCAGACAATGATAAGAAAGTTTGGGACAGGCCGCTCTGTGACTAACCATATTGAGAAGAAAATATCAACAACGATTGTACATATATAATAACTATCTGAATATCAAGTCTTAATGGAAGCAAATATTTTGAATGAACATAATAAAGCAGAATATCCACCTATGCACTCTGCTGAGCATATACTTAATCAGACTATGATAAGAATGTTTGGATGTAAAAGATCTACTTCAACACATATAGAAAAAAAGAAAAGTAAGTGTGATTATTTTTTAGCAAACAACCCAACTGAAGATCAAATAAAGGAAATTGCAAATAGAGTAAATGATATAATCCAACAGAATTTATCAATTACTACTTATTTTGTTGATAGATCACAAGCGCCAGATGGTGTTGATTTAAGTAAACTACCAGATGATGTAAGTAATTTGCTAAGAATAGTCAAAATAGGAGAGTATGATGTTTGTGCTTGTATCGGTTCGCATATTAATAATACTTCTGAGATTGGTAAATTCACTATAATAAGTACAGACTATTCAGAAGGTAGGCTGAGAATAAGGTTTAAACTAGAAGGTAATTCATAAATTGAGATGTATCTGATGCCAATTTCAAAATTCTCAATAATCAACTTTTGTAGAAAGAAGGGAGAGCTGAGGTTTCCGCTCATAATTCCATAAAAAAAACACCCATACCCCCTAGAATAACTTCAATCAACTACATAAGCTGCTGGTTGTTATCCTACTCTCATTACCCAAAAAAAACTACTAACTTTTTTGTTAATAGTCATTTTGTTTTGCAACAAAATATAAAAAATGTTCCAATCGGACTCGATATACATCGTGTCTATCGTGTCCGAGTGTATAAGAAAAAATATCGTGTCCTGTAAAAAACAAAAA
The DNA here is from genome assembly GCA_003542575.1 of Rikenellaceae bacterium. Classification (GTDB taxonomy): domain Bacteria; phylum Bacteroidota; class Bacteroidia; order Bacteroidales; family UBA932; genus Bact-08. The sequence continues at coordinate 24,125 of DPKJ01000005.1, forward strand.
AGCTGACTATCTTTTGATAATCAGCTCCCATTTGTTTTGTTTATATTATTGATTATCAATAATATTTCGTATCTCAACTAAGGAGTTCTCTCCTTTTATTTTTGAAATCTCATCAACTGCTTTTTTATTAAGAGATTGCAGTTTATTAAAGACTAAGTTAATTTCACCTAGTTTCGTGAACTCATCATTAGCCCACTCAATTAAGTATCTTTTTGCTAGATACTTATCAGTAAATCCTACGGATCTACCAATGGATAAATATTTTCTGCCTCTTTCTATATCAGCAGAAGGTAATACTTCTAAGCCTTCATCCATTGATTTGGCTAATGTTGTCTTAGTAAGTTTATCACTAAATGTTGTTATCTTACTAATAGTTGAAATAGGATACCCAGATGGAACATTTTTATTATCCGTTAGTTCTTTAGCAAACTCTAATAGTTCACTTGTCGAGTTACAGAGGTATGCACCCCTAATGTAATCTTGTCCATCCCAATTGATAGACTGACTATTCATCTCAGATAAAAGTTTTTGAGTACTTAACTTTTGATTAAGAGCATAAATAAAGAAAATGTCGATCTTTTCACTATTCTCTTCATTCAGTTTTCTTATTGCAGAGAATCTATGTTGTCCTTCTACAATTGCTACATATTTATTTGCTTCAGAGGATGGAATATCCAATTCAGTTATTGCATCAATTAATGATAAGTTATCATTAATTACTTTTGTTCCACTCACTATTACAAGTGGTGAGAGTTGCCCATTTTCTTTTATTGACAACATTTTCTTTTTTAAGTTTTTTGAGTCAATGGCTCTGTTACCATTTACAAAGGCAACTTTTTTACCTTCATTTAAGATTTCTAATAAAGTATGTATTTTCATACTGATTGATTATTATAATTAATAATTTATTTTATGGTTAGATTAACCATAGCTTAAGATACAGATGAGCTCCTCTGTGTCTTTAAGACGGTACAAAGGTCAGCACTTTATAAAGTGCTAACAAGTAATAAGTTTTTTGAAAAAAGATGGGAAAAGTATTACCTTTTAATACAATAGATAATCTTTATTAAATCTAGGCGTAGGTTCATTCTTATATTGCTTTAGAAATGCATTAAGAATACTTTCAGAAGGTTCAAATTTACCAGTTCTGCTAATTTTCAATAAGTATACTAATTTGGAAATCAATAACCTTTTGTTAAGTGAAATTATTTCTCCTTTTTTTTGTCTTTTTTTCAAGGGAGGACAAACTTTAAAGAATTTTAAGAATATAAGTGTAAAGTACCAAATATGATAAGAGTCTGTTCCTTCTTTTGTAGCATTCCAATCATTATTTTTTGGTCTATAAACGCTAAATGAATCCCCTTCTTTCGACTCTAAGTGTTGATTTAGCATCTTATGAATTATATGTAATGAACGACTATTTTTTATCACAACCTTTTTTTCCTTATTAACCTTTAGAGTTAAGGCTGCTCCTTCTTCACATATATATTTACAAATATCCTTTAAGTTGTCAGTATTATCTTCCTCCAATTCCAAAATTTTTTTACAAGAACTATAGGTGTAATCATAAATGAAAAGGAGTAAATACCAGAACTTTTCAAAGTCATAACCTAAGGCAATTATCATTTCTTTTAACTCCTTATCATTCTCATAATCTTTTAAGAAAGACTTGTTTACCTTATTGCCAAAATATCTAAATAAAAATGCAACATATAATGGAGAGCAATAATAATTTTGAGAATGAACTTCTTTACAAAATGGTGCTATTGCTTCAGCCAATTCAAGTACATATTCAGTATATGAGTGTTCTTCACTAATTAAGTGATATACTTCATATGTACCTTGTTCTGGTCTTTCTATCTCTTTCATAGATGCAAAGATAAAAAAAACCTGTAGTCTGTTGAACTACAGGTTGTAAATCTATTCGGTTTTTCTATACTTATAATGAATCCCTAGCAAACTTCCGCAAAATGTTGCTGCTTCTCCAAATGCAATTAATACAGAGCTATCTATTATTCCTGTAGGTTTTACAATAAAACCAGTTATAAGTAAAACACAACCAACAACAATTGTAAAAACTGCCATTCAAAGTTGAATATCCTTTTTATGCATTAAGTTATATATTTAATTAATAGTCTAATAATCTGATTTGCCATACTTCATTATCATTAAGTGTTAATCCGCTTATATATGCTGAAACACTATTCCAACCTATATTGTCATAATTATAATACTCCTGAATCAAATATTGAATACCATCAGGTGAAACTAAAACAAACTTCATATAAGGGATTAAGTCAGGAACTTGGAAACTAAAGTTAATTGAAGCCATCTTATTGTAATATGGAGCAGTTTCTTGCTCTTGTACATTAAACATAAGTGCAGTATTTATTACTTGTAGTGAGATCCCTTCACTTTCAATTGAGTCTAATATTCTTGGTTTAGTAGATGGAGTAGGTTCATTATAAATACCTGTATTGTGAACAATAGTTTGATCATATAAAACACTATATCCAAAGTAATATCAATGATTATTTTGATCCATATAATATCCAAAAGGAGAATAATTGTGCATACTGGAACTATTAAATAGAATAGAACCAGTAGTATATTCAATTGGGTTTCTAAACGGTGCATAATCACTACTTTCATCATAATTATTGACATAAACAGTTACCATTGAAGTAGAATTAAAAGCATTTTCTATAGTTGTTCCATACTTCAATGAATATTGTGCTGGGTTTAATTGTACATCAATAAAATCACCTGCATATGTTCCTTCTTCATTACTAATTGAAGGTGTAAATCTTGTATTAACTCCTGATTCAAACGAATATAATGAAGATAAATTCCCAGAATCAATAACTAGTTCATTGTTTAATGTTGGTACAGAGCTTAGTGTTTGTTCTGTATAATTATTAACTCTCATTTTACAAGCTAAAGTAGGATTATAAACAGAAGATGAATACTTTATATAAGCTTTACAGGAGTTAATGCTTGGTATATATAGAGCTGGATCATCACTTGGAGAAGTTGAATTAGAGTTAACAATACTAATAATCTCACAATCGCCTTTACGGTTCAATCCTGAATCATTAAGTAAATTATAACTAAATCCGTTTTTAGAAATTTTGACTCCTGAATCTCTTGTTGTTTGGTTGTGGTATTTCCCATTAACACCCTGTCAGTTTACATAACCAACAAAACCATTTTCAGCGCCAACAATTCTTAATATACCATCAATCTTAAATAGCTTTTTAATCTGATCTACTTTTTCTTGATCTGAGTCTGTGAGTCCAAAATATGAGGTTAAGAACTTACCAATATTAATATTTCTAGAAATAGCTCCTTTAGTAGCTTTTAAAGTCTTACTTATAAAATCAAAAACACTTGCAGCCATATTACTCAATATATAAATATCATTTATTTGGATCTGAATTATTGGGAGCTGCATTTGGAATAGCTAATGCTTGAGCTTCAATTTTCCCAGATGCAGTAATATTAATTACACCATCAATTGAACCAGACATAGTTCCACCACTTAATGGTAAATAATTGTGAACGTGGTTAGATGCAGCAGCACCAACTTCTGCATATGAGTATGCAGGTTTACTTACTTGTTTTGCCCAGCTATACACATCAGAAGCAGGTGCAGAACCAGCAGTAGCAGCATATAAAACAGACTTTGCATAATCTGGTGAATTATCAACATTACCTAAACCTATTTCACTTTTTGTATAAGTTGGTTTGGTAGGTTGTTTTGCCCAAGTTGGAACAGTAGGATCTGTTTCTGTTGCGATTCCACCAGATCCAATACCATCTATCATATCTTTTAGAATCTTACCTTGATAAGCAGATAATGCATCATTTGCTGATGTAGATAATAAGTTGTTAATCACATTTATTACAGGTAAATCAGGCTCTTCTCCAGTAATTCCAGCATCAGATATACTTAATGAAAATCTATCATCTGGGATTTGAATTTCAAGTTCATTAGGGGTTTTATCTGGTATCAATAACACTTTTGCTTTTAGAATCTTACAAGCAAGATCTGAATTCTCATTAAAGCCAGTAAAAGAGCTACCACTATTTATTACAGCAGTTCCAGCGGTTGTACTCTGGTTTGTTCTGTATTTACTCCTATATACTTTTGGGATGTTAATTTTATTAAATTCCATTTATTTCTTCTCCACTAATTTTAATGTACTCTTATTGAAAAAATAATCAACTTCCATTGAGTCAACTATAAACTCACTATCTAATGTATTATTTATCAATTTAGAATATGGATAAATATTGTTTTTAAGAGATATCTCCAGAATCTTGGAAGGTGTTGAGTACTGTTTTACTAACCGTTGAATTATTGTTTTTTCGGGAGTTTGAGTAACATTTAATGCACTATTAGTAAGTGTTAATATGTAGCTACCATTAGATAAAAAGGGAGAGCTATACGATAAACTTTTACCTGTATATGTACATATTTTTAATCCTATTGTTTCTCCTTCTTTTACATAATCTTCATTTATAATATTCTCATAAACTGTATCAGTATCAATTTCCCTTTCTGGATTTGGAGAGTAGATTTCCAGCTTTAAATTTTTCAATCAGAGTGCAGTTACCCTTTTTGATGTATTGACATAATTAGGACTATAAATAGTAAACTCAACATTACCATATAAATTATCAGATTCTTTAATTGGAATAGCGTAACCATTCCCATCTATCTCATCTATATAACTTACTGTATTTTTAATTGGAAACCATTTGTTTATATAATGATCAGTATTACCTTCTGTATTTTTAAATGGTATTCAAAAACCACCTTGATCATATATGGATCAAGAGCTACCATTTCAGTATTTATTACCCACTTTTAGTTTGCATATCAATCTAAGGTTACTCTCATTAAAGCTATCTCCATCAGGCTTGTAATCGCTGTCTAAGTAGATGGCATTTAACCGATCATCTCATAATCCTTCTCCAGAAACAACTAAGAAATATTTCCCAGAAAAGGATGCTTCTGGTATTTTTTCAGCTTTTAATTCAAAGACCTTTTTTGTTATTCCATCACTAGGTGGTAATCCTAAATGTCTGTGAATTACTAAGTAGTTTTCAAGTTCTAATGATGGTACAATTTCATCAGTTTTATAACTAACATACTTTAAAATGGTTGCACCAATATTCTCTTTCATAAAATTATATAGAATGTCTCCATTAGTCCTACCAGTTGGAAGTACATAATTTGGCAATTCTACTTCAGCTCAATTAGTCTTATTGTAGTAAAAGCTTTTGTACTTACTATTTAAATAATACCTGTAAAAGTGATCTCTATTATATGTCGTTTTATCTGCATTGTGGGTAAATTGGTTCTTTTCGGTTGCATTTCAGTTACCTGCATAATTAGTTAAATCACTTCAAATATCGGGTAGGAGAGACTGGAAATTATATAATGAACATTCTACTTTTACTTTATTGAATACTTCATCTAGTGAAAGAGAAGCACCAGTCTCTGTTACATCACCTTCTGCAATTGTTTTAATGTTTAAAAGAGTACCTGAAGATGATGTATAATTTATAAAGTTATCTGAGCTATTATATATATTAAATGTATTTTGTCCACTTTTTATAGCATCATAATCAATTATATAAATAGAATTTTTGTAAGCTATCATTGTGTATCCCATATACTTCATTATTTCTTCTATCACCTCTTTATAAGTCATAGGATTATCATCTTCATCAAAGAAATTATTTTCAGCAATATACATTTCAGATAGAGATAGGTTATTACTCTTAGTTTCATAGATAGTTGTATAATCTCCAGATACCTTTTTTAAGGCTGTTCTTATGATATCTAAGAATGAAACAATTTTCTTTCTATCTGTTTCATATTTATAATACTCTAATGTACTTAATGCATCAATTGCATTTATTTCAATTGTTTCATATTCTTGATTAAAATCCTGATTATATATATTAGGTTCTACATATCCACTTCATTCTAAAACCGTATCATTACTAAATAGCTGAATTTTAATTCCATTAGCTGTAGGATTGTAGATATCAAATAAGTAGTTATTAGAAACAATAGATGTAGTTGCTCCAGATAACTTTAAGGGTTTATATATTGTCTCAGATCCCTCTCATTTTACAATAAAGGGATCAGAACCAAGTAATATCTCTGTTTCTCCAGATCCACCAGTATCAATAACTACCATATATGGTATTTCATCAAGATTTTTAAAATATCCTTTATATTTCATCCTACTTTATTTTAGTTGTTTTCTTTGAATAGTTATTTATTACACCTACTAAATCTTGACCTTTTATTGTGAATTTAACTTCACCTGATGATGGTTTTTCATCAACCTTTAATAAGTTTTTAAGTTTGCTTAAAGGAGCAATAACCTCTGGATTAGAAGAAGCTCCAGCATACTCACCCATCATACCAAGTGTAGCACCACTAACTATACCACCATTAGCAAATTTTGGAATTGCTGACATCATCCCTAGAACACCTGCAATTACTGCTGGTATTGCTAATCATCCAAAAGGGATTTTTGCGGTATCAGCTGCTGCTGAACTTGCAGCACTTGCAGTATTTGCAGCTACCTCTGTTGTTGTAGTTGCAACTGTTGTTGCAGCCCCTGCAACTTCTGCTGCCATAGAAACACCTGTTGATGCTACTTTTTGTGCTGCTGCTTGACTTGTTATTATTGCTTCAGCTTGTTTAGCAGCGGTAAGTTTTTTAGTTAGCTCAATAGTAGCTTCAATAGCTTTTGTAACAGACATTATTGAATCAACTGTTTGAATCAAGGCATTAATTATTGCCATTACTTTTTCAAAACCAGAAGCATCAGTATCAGCTAATACTTCGTTCATATTCCTGAAAGCATTAACTAACCTATCAGCAGCACTTGCTACATCTTTTATAGTATCGTATGTGCCATTTTTGAATTCTTCATTGAACTTTCTAATGTCATCTTGTACTTCTGCTAGTTTTAAAGCTTTACCAAGATCTGTTTCATTTTTAATTGCTACATCAAGTTCAATCTGATAATTAGAAAAACCAGAGTCAACTGCTTTTTGAAGTTCTTCTTTTAACTTACTTGCTAGTTTATATTCTTCTTCCAGTATATCCATATCTGACTTTTTATAGTCAAATGTTCTATCCCTTTTATCTGGTCTTGTTGGAATATATAAGTCTTTAGATGTGCTTTTTTTAAGTTTATCAAAGAAGCCATCTGTATCAAACTTTAGTTCTGGATCTTTTATTTCAATCTCAAAATCTTGTAAGATTAAATTTTCTTGCATCAAGCTATAGAAAAGCTCTTTGTACTTTCCTTCTAACCTGTCAAGTATACCAATTTGCTTTATGAATGAATCAGTTAATTTTAATACTCCTTCATAGTATTCTTTTTGTGATACAGCACCGTTTCTTAACTGGTTTTCTAGTTCCTTTCTTTCTTTTGCATACTTCTCTAGTGTAGTAATATCTTCTTCAGTTTTATTACCTGCACTAGAATTTAGTAGTTCTGCTGTCTTTCTTCTCTCAATTTCATCATTAGCTTTTTTAAGAAGCAGTTCTTGATCATTCAGAGCTGTATTTATTTGATTTAGCTCTTTCTTAAGTTGCCTAAGCTTGAATGATTCTAGTGGAGTAACTGTACCTGTTGAATACTTTCTACCAATCTTCTGAATTTCTGAATCAACTCTATCTTTTTCTCCTAGCAATCTAGAATACTCCTGAGATCTTGCTCTTAGTAAAGCTTCTTCTTTGATTAGTTTTAAGCGATCTTCAATAGCTTTATTAATTAAGGAATCGTTTGATAATTGCTCAGCAGTATAACCCTTAATTTTCTCTGTAGATTCTCCAATAATTTCAAGTAATGATCTTCTTTTTTCAATATCCTTACTATTCTCATATCAAAGGTTTCTGATGTACTCTAGTCTGGATTGTTCTTTAGTATATTCTGCACCACCTTTACTAAATGCAATCCCTGCATCATTTATTGATTTAGTAGTATCTTTAACTATGTTGTTAACTCTCTTTCATTCATTAACCATTTGGTTAATTTTTACAAAAGCAATAGTTAATCCAGCTATTAGAAGTGTTATCCAATTAGAAGCAAAAAAAGATTTAATTGAAGCTCCAAAATTTGAGAAGGATGTATTAACTCTTTCTCATCCTTTAGATAGTTTATTTGTAGCTGCTTCTTGCTTAACAATCCCTTCAATATTACTATTTGCAGTTCTATTTAGCCTATTATAATATTTCTCTAATTTTTCAATTTCTCTTTTGAGTTTGTTAGTTTCTTTAACTGAAGCTACTATTGAAGGTACATCTTTATGATCTGGAAGTTTGTGTTCATATGCTTTCTTTTTTAACCTTGCTAATTTACTTTCAAGTGTTCCTGTATCAACTATTCTTAATACACCTGCCTTACTGTTTAAAGCAGCAAATTTATTGTTTAGCCTTTCATATTCAAGTACTTGATCTTTAACTTTATTGTTAAAAGCAACAAAGATACTTTTGATTCTGTTGGCTGTTAATGCAGCAATAGTTCCCAAAACACCAGCTCAAATTGTTTTAATATTATTCGCTACAACTTCAAAAGCACTAGTAATTGAGTTGATTATATCAGCCATTATTTTCTGCATCCTCTCAGTAGCAAATAGATCAGATATTGTATTTCTTAATTTATTGATAGATCCTTCAATTGAATTTGGATTGAAATTCATTGTTTCAATCTTCAACTGTTGGGCAAATAAAGGAAGTACTTCTTTTGCTGCAAGTTTACCTTTCTTCATCAAATCATCTAATTCAGCAGTAGAAACATTTATTGCTCTAGCCATTATTCCAATTGCTCCTGGTAATCTTTCACCTAATTGACCTCTTAATTCTTCTGCTGTAATCCTACCTTTTGACATCATTTGAGTAACTGCTAACATTACTCCACTAGTTTCATCTGCTGAAAGATTAAAATATGCAGAAGATTGTGTTAATGCATCAAAGATATTCTGGGTGTCTCTCAAGTTTATATTTGATCCTCTAGCAGCAGCAAAGAATTTTGCATAATTTCCAGTTAAACTAACTAACTCTTGATTATATTTTTTACTTGTATCATATACAAATTTTAAAGATGTAGCATAAGTATAACTGTCTCCAGTTACGTTTTTAAGGGTTTGTTGTGCTTTTGACATCCCTTTTATCGACTGTAATACTTGGCTGGTGAAACTACCTATCCCAATTGCACCTGCTGCAAATGCCATAGATAAATTCCGAACTTGTAATTGAATGCTTTTTAATGCTGTGTTTGCTTTATTTGCTCCCTTTGTAAAACCTGATGTTATCAAGTTTAAAGCTACTGCAAATGATAAATTTTTAGCCATATTTTATAGTTTAGCGTTTTTTAGAATATCTTCAAGTTTATCTTTATATTCGTCTGCAATTGACTTTGATCTTATTGCTTCTTCATCTTTCTCTCAATTAAATAATATGAGATCTTTAGGAGATTTTAGCTTTTTCCCTACGTGGGGCAGAATTGAATAGTAGCATCATAATCTTTGCAATTGAAGTTCTTCTTGCTTAGTTGAATTATAATTATTTATATAAGAGCCAACATCTTCAAGAGACATTTCATTGAGGATATAATTAATATCTAATCCACAATTTGCAGTAAGTATTGGGATAATCTTATAGATAAATAATTCAGCTTCTTGATGAACTTCCAAAGATGGTTCATCAGAAACTTCTTGTTTAGTAGAAAACTGCTCTTGAAGTTCTACAGTTTTATGAAATTGTTTAAGTACTTTCTGAGATAGTTTCTGATTGTTCAGGATTACTTTTTCAAATGCATCATAAGTGTATGTAAAATCTTCATTATTGCAATAATAGCAACAATATATAAGCCTTAATATATCTTTGTAATCTGAATAATCTAATCTGGAAAATGCTTTTCTTGCTAGTTTTTCAAAATGGATTATTGACTTAATATTAAATTTCAAAATATAATCCTTCATAACTTATTTATTTAAAAAAAAGGGTAGAGAAAAACCCTACCCTTATGAGTTGTGTTTAAACTAAAGTTTGTGTTAAAGCTCCAGTTCCAGTAAGAGATACTGATAAAGAAGCAACTTCATTATTATCTGCTTGAATATTTAATGATGTAATGAGTGCAGATCCTGAAAAGCTTGGAACTCCAGCTGCAAATCCTGTATCAGCTTTTGCAAACTTTACAGTTATTGGAGTTCTAGAAGTCATAGCTGTAAATAAGTCTGACATACTTTCACCAGCTGTTGATGAAAAAGTAAGCAGCGAATCACTAGATAAGGATCAACCCATCTGACCAACTAAATATGTTTTGAAAGCTCCAGACATTTTATTTGAAGTATCAATTGTGTCCATAGTCATTTCTAATGAACAAGTTTTTGCGTAAGCAATTGGATCAGTTCCAATAAAAATAAGGAGATCTTGTCCACGAACTAGATCAGTATCATTTGTAGTTATTGCCATAATTATAATTTTATTTTTTTAATCAATTTGAAACAAAAGCACTTGAAGAAATTTATTATCAATAGCTTCTTCTGTGCTATCTATTAATCTAATAGTAAATCCATCTCTTAAACCTTCCAGTTCATTGTTTAATAATTCTGCTATCTCTTGGGATTCATCATATGTTTCAGAAACTACAGTAATAAAGACTTTGCATTTCTCAGAGTGAACACCAAATTTTGTGTAGTCTTTACTATATTCATCTCTCTGGTAAATGATAAAACTTCCAGTAGTATTTAGTGGAGCAAGAATAGGATATATTTTATCTCCAACTTTCTCTGTTATGGAACTACTAGCTAATAATCATTCTCTAATTTTTGTTCCTATTTTAAATTTACTTGCCATTTCGTTCCGTTATTTTATTTACTGCATTTTCAATACTATCATATAGCAGTTCTAATGATTGTTTATTGTTGGTATTGACAGTATTTGTTCAGAAATTATTCCCTGCTATCTGACCTCTATAGAAACCTCTTGCAGTATAGCGTTTATCTGTACCACTATCTATAAGATGTGCGTGTTTACCTAATGATCCAAAACCAGCTAAAGCTCCTAATCTTTTTCTTTTTACTTTGCTTATTAATGAGCTAAAAAGATTCCCAGACTTGATATTTTTCAGATTGGATTTCCCTTTATTAGCTAAGAATTTTGAAGCTTGACGTAATCCTTTTTTAACAGTTTTATTCTTATCAATATCTGATAATCCAGAAATTGCTAAGTGAACTCTGTTAATATCTATCATTTGAACAGTTAACATTACTTATCTTCTTTTTTAAGGGATATTGAGATACTATTATCTTTTCTATTGAAAAAGAGATTTTCAATTTTATATGTTTTACCTCTTAATACTACAATTAATCCATCATTGAGTAGGGGATTAGTTCTAACTTTTACTTCTAAGAAGTTAGTATTATAATCTTCCTTATTTTGGATTGTGTTTTTTCCAGTATTAGATACTACTTGACATCTTGACTTTAAGACTAAAGTTTTATTCTTTGTTATTGCTCCAGATGCACTTTTCACATCAGAAAGTGAGTAGAATTCTATTATATCAGTTAGATTTCCTGCTTTCATATCTTAATATTTTCTATATAAGCTTATTAAGTATTCAAATGAAAGAGGGATTTTAGCCATAATTCCATATGATACAGGTTCTCTATTTGCATAGAAGTTACCAATCAATAACAACATAGCTTGAATTATTGCAGGTGGTAATTGACCACCTGCTTCTAATTCCTTCAATGCTATGTTTAAATTCCTAGATACAACATCTTCAGCTACTGTTATTAGATCCAATATATAAAGATCATCTAGAATGAAATCACTATCTATATTCAGATGTTTTTTTGCTAGATCCAAATTTATATACATAGCATATATTCAATATTATTTTACTGATGCAGTAACGAAAGAAGCAGTTCTTCTAGGCTTTCCGTCAAAGAAAGCATTGATAACAATTCTAACTTTCCCATTAGCTGCTTGTGTGTATGGATCAATTGTAAGATCAATACCACCTCATTGACCAATTACGTAATCATTGAAATTACCAAAAACAATTCCTGACTCATCAGTTCCAGTTTGTAATCCGTTTGCTACGCCATTAGAAGATAGAGCTTTATACCCATCAATTTCATTACCTTCCATCAAATATTTTGCAGTTCCAGCTGATTTCTCAGTTATCTTTAAAACTCCTTTAGCTTTTGGATGCACAATAAACACTTTATTTCCAGTAATATTTGCTTCTTCTAGTGCTGTCTCCATTTCAACTATTGATGAGTATGTAGGAGTTCCAGAGATTGAAGGAGTGGCTGCAAATAATCCAGCAGGTTGGGTTGTACTACCAGATGCTTTCCCAAGTATGGTTGCTTCAAGCTTTTCTTGAATAGCACTAATGATATCTCTTTTTAACATTTCTTCAGCTGAATTTGAGTCCTGAATTAGAAACTGCTTTGATATATCTATATAGGCTGTTAATCTCTTTGGTTCAAGATTGATTTCTGTAAAAGTACCAGCTCCATCAGTTGCATCAGCAGTTTCACCTGCTCAAAAAACATTACTTCCAGAATATACTGGAATAGAAACACTACCTGATAAACCAGTTAAATGTGTTGCTCCAGCTTTGATCAGTACTAGGTTGTTTCTTAAATGTTCAAGAATACCAAGTTTATCTTCAGCTACATTTTCTTGACCAGCTGTAGCTATGGTTGCTTGTATTGTTGCTCTTTCTTCTATAGGTAATACAATTTGTCCACTTGCATTTTGTCCAGACTTCCTAAATTCTTCAATACCAGCATTTATTACTTCTTGTGATCTTTCATCTAAAGGTCTGTTGTTTACTACATCATTAATAGCTTTTAATAGTGAAAATTTTTCCATACTTGTTTTGTTAGTTTTTTTATAATTTCTATGATTTGCTTTTTCAATCTCTCTTATTTGATTATCTATCTGTTCAATCTCTTTAGTTATTTCATTGTATCTTGATTGCTCAGAATCAATTAACTTTCTTTCTTCCTTTTGAGCATCATTAATAAATGATTCTGCTTCTTTTTTAAGCAAATCTTTTTTGTCTAATAGTTCTAATGTGTTTACCATTATATAAGCTTGTTTTTTAATGTTTGATAATAACTTTCTAAGTTCTCTTTAGTGATGGAACTCATCATCCTGACTGCTACAGATGTATCTGGATAAGCTTCTTGATATACTGGTGAGACATCAAAAAGCTCTTTAAACTTGTTGATCTTTCTCAGATATTTACCATCACTTCTTTTTTCCCATTCGTCACTTTCAGTAGTGAATGCAAATGAAGAAGTTGTGATATCACCTCTTTTCAAGCCTTCCAGCAATTCATTTCCTAATGCTGTATTTGGTGCTTCAAAGCGGTATTTTAAACCTGTTTCATCTAATGATAGTTCCAAGCTTCCAGAGCCATATTTACTTCTTGCTAATACTCCACGATCTTCGTTATGATTTAACAAACAAAGAATATCAGATTTCTCTAAAATTCCATTTACTGCTTCTGGAGTTATGATTTCATAGAAACCACCTAAATCCCTAGATTCTTTGTTAAATACTATTGCGTATCCTTCAACTCATCTGCTATCTGGCAAACTCTGTACAATTGAATTGCAACTTCTTAATTCTTTCATTTAATTGAATTTTTAATTTTGTTAATAATATACTATTGAATCTCTCAGTATAATTAGTCTTTTATATCTAGATAATAAGATTGATATAACTTGGATAATTCCTTTTGAAATCGTAATTCTCGATTTCTTGAATACTGTTGAGTTGATTTATATTTTGTTTATGTTGAGCAGTAGTATCATAACAAGCTTTTGCATAAATCTCTAATTCTCCAAGAAACTGCTTCAAATTTGAGATTGTTACAGGTATTGACTGAGGATTATTACCCTCAGTTCATAATATTGTTTCTGTTTGTCCAGCTTGTTCTAGTATTATTGCAGTTTGCATCAGAGAAACTCTGGTATTTCTCTCCAATCACAATTTTTGATTAAAAAGAATGAATGAGTTTACAGTTGGTGAAGAATCAAATAAAACAAGCTTTGCAATCTTCTCAGCTTTGATTTGCTCAAGAGTTGGTTCAGGTTGTTCATTCAATTTGCAGTTAAAAATCTCAATAGTAGTTGCAGATGGATTCAGTAGCATAAATTCGGTCTGTTCGTTATTCAACTCAATTACTTTACCCGCTTGAAATTCATCAAGGGTTTTAGTTGAAGAAAGATCATAACCCTCTCCAAGTGCTTCGCCATCTATGTTGTATATATTGCTTTTTTGTATGTAGTATTTCATAAGCTTTTTTAAAATCAAGGTGTTTGATATGTCGCTCCTGATGCAAATGTTATTAAATAATAATTACCTTGACCTGAAACGAATACAAGCTGATATGATGATTGATAGTCCCTATACATATGGTTGTAACTAATCTGGGTATAGTCTGAATAGTTGCTATATACAGTTGTATCACAAGCTCTCCATCCATTCGGTGGTGTAGTTGTGGAAAGTTGATATGCATTGTAATTATAGTATGTTCAATAGCTTGGTTCATCGTATGTGATTGTAGCGTTCTCTCTTTCGTAATCTGCATACTCCAGCGTTTCTGAACCATCATAGTTTCACACTCAAACATTATCATTCCATCTGACTCTGTAACCATCATAATATGGATTACTATAATATTGAGGTGGGTAATAATTCCAATCACCATAGCGTATCCCAACATATGTAGCCGAATCATAATATCTTAGGGATTGTTGTAGGGTTTTTTCTCCTCTTGTACCATCGGTATAAACAGGCTGTGAGTATAAATACATCATCGTATTTCGCTCTGTTGTAGAAGTGTAAACCCATTCATCCAGTTCTCAAAACGAATCTGTATATCAGATCTGTTTACCTTTTTTCATTAATCTACTTCTAAGCATCTGTTTTAATTATATATTTATTTGTTGCTGATAGTATGTTTATTTCAATAGATCCGTTTACGGGAATTGAAACCGAAGTAATATTTGCTCCATCGGTTTTCTTTGACTCATAAGGAGCTGTTGTAGGTAAAGGTTGTGTTATTGCAGTTGCTCCAGTATTATATACTTTAATATGCAATTCACTACCTACTGGTAATGATGCTGCTAGTGAAAGTGTGGTTGCTGATGTAACAGATGCAATTATAAGCCTTTTAGAGACAGGTAAAGAAGTAAGAGTATTTACGGTGTTAAGTCCATAAAAGAAATTATCTTCTACACTTATAAAGGGTAAAGAATTTCATTGAGTTACACCATCTCCAACTTTCATTTTTAAAGGTATTGAATCAGAAATAAATCCAATTTCACCTAATTGTAATGTTGGGTTTACTGTTAATCAATTTGCTGAAGTATCTGCTCTTTGCTTATGTGTAACTGGTAAATTCTTAGCCATTATGCATTACCCCCATTTAGTATAAATGTATCAGTATCTCTAAGTATATTAGCACCATCAGTTAAACCAGTAGATGCTTTTGCTGCAAAGTTTGAATTAAAGTTTGCTGTTGCTCTGGCTTCTGTATAATATAATCCAGTACCTTCTGAGATATTTGATGTTGTTAATGATATTGCTCCTGTTTGACCGTTTACAGAAATTACCGTATCAGTTGGAGTTTTTAGCTCTTTCCAGTTTGCTAATGATGAATATGGAGTAGCCTTTAAAATAAAGGTTTTATTAATATCACTTCTTATACAAACATCACCAATATTTGCATCAGCTAATGCTAACATTTCTGTTTGAGAAGCAGCTTCAAAAACATCTGTAATTGCTAAAGAAGATAAAAGAGAATCATCAATTTTCCCAGAAGCATTTACCATTACAATATTACCAGAACTTGTTCCAACATTTTTAGTTGCAGCAGTACCAAGATTTGAAATTTTATCTGCTGTTATAACCGGAATATCATTAGCAGATAATGGAGCAATCCCGGTAACTAATCCTTTTGAGTTAACAGTTAATTTACACCCTGTACCGGCTGTTACAACATTCGCTAAAACTGTTGATAGAGATATGTTTGAAGTTCCATCAAATGCAACTCCTGTTGCAGAAACATCTCCTGTGATACCAATTGTTCTAGCAGTAGTTAATTTTGCTGCTGAAGCAACGGATTTTGTAGCATCAGATGTATTATCAACATTACCTAATCCTATTTGTGTTTTTGTAACACTATGAGGATTTGATGTATTACTTGTGTGTGAATTAAGGGTTGCAAGGTTATCTGAAATTTGTTTCTGTAGTTTCCCTAATGCAACAAGTAAGGAATCTGTTGCTGTTATAACAGCATTAGTTGCTGTTGAAAGTCCAGTTAAAACAATAGCTCTAACATCAGTTGCTAAATCCCTTCAAGTTTTTGTACCTGACCAGAATTTTGAAACAGTATCAGGTGTTATTGTTGGTTCTTTGGTAGAATCTGTAACTGTGATATTTTCAGTTCCATCAAAAGGTACACCATTTATAGTTTTTGCTGTTTTTAGTTTGTCAGCAGTCTTTGATTTGTCTACATAACCATTAACTGGATCAATTGTAGCAAATGTTGTTTTTAGCATATCTCCAGCACCACTTACATCTTCTGATGTAATGATTCTTTTCCAAACTGCATTATTAGGAGTATTGTCATAGATAATGTAAGCTTGATTTAAGGTATTATTTATCCAAGTTGTACCTACATCATAACTACTATCAGAAGTTGCTGGATTAGTAGTTTTAATAACTGCTGGAATTGCAGAAGCATACTCTAAAGTATTCCAAGCTGAAATTCCATCACCAATTTTAAATTTTCTAGTATCTTTTTCAATGCCGATTTCACCAATAGATAGAACTGGGTTAACTGATGATCAATTTGCTTTTACATCATTTCTATTGATAATTTTTGTTGTTAGAGTTTTATTTGCCATTAGCTGTACCTCCGTTTATTTCAATAATTTCTTCCAAATCATTTATTTTATAATATTTAGTATTCTCTGAATCTCATCTGTAAGATTGATTACTTTCTTCATCTAGATAAAGCGTGTTTTCTAATCCAATATTGGGAAATACCAGATAGCTTTCATAAGTCAAAACATCTGATGATCTAGATTCTAAAATATCTAATCTTCGATCTATTTCATTTAATGTGTTTTTAAGATCTTCTTGTTCAGAAAAATCTCCAGTAATTTGTCCTCATTCAGCCTTAACAACTGCTGTTATAGATGTAATACTAAAAGATGGTTTTTCTAATTCAACATTATATTCAGTTGACTTTGTAAGACCTACATTAAATTGATTGTCTGAAGTAATGTTTAAATTATATTCCATATAAATTATAATAAATAGATGTTTGTACTCCCTTCTATTACTTCATTATAAATACCATCATTAAATACTTCATTGTTTACTTGTATATGATAGATATATTTTAAAATTCCCTGTTCCAGTTTATTGATATCTGATGAGTTTAGAATTAAACTATCAGCTGTTTCTCCTTCAATTATTCCTGTATATACAGAATCTAGATATATACATTCAATATTTACTGCTGGATCTGTTGTAAATAATTTAATACTAAAAACATTGACATCTCTAACTCTAAACGGATTTCCATCTTTATCCACTACTTTGATATTAAGTATTGCATCACTATTGCGGTTTAATTTTTGTGCCATCTTCAATTGGTTTTTTAGGATTGATTGCATTATCTAATGTCATAGTATTTACCTGAACAAAAGTGTGATCTCCATTTGGTAATGCGGGTAGATCAAGTTCTTTCCTTATCTCATTTGGAGAAATAACCCCAATTTGAAACATTGTACTGTAGAATGAAGCTTGTGATGTTTTATCTGCTTTTAAAAGAGCTGCTGAATTAAACTTAACATCAATAGAATCTCTTTCTGAAGGCTTATAAAGCTTCCTTTTAAACTCTAGTTCAATCTTCTCTAATAAAGGAGCTATAGTATCTGTTAGAAAAGCTAATTGAGTTGCTTCTACAGTAGAGTATGAGGATTTGCTGAGATCAAAAGCTTTTACTGGTGATACTCCAAAAAACCTACAAATATCTATAACATTAAATTCTCTTGTTTCTAATAGTTGTGCATCTGATGGGCTTACTGTTACAGGTTGAAATTGCATATTTCCCTCAAGAACTGCTACACCATTTGGTGTCCCACTTGATGTACTGAATGAAGCCTGTCAAGATGATTTTAAATCTGCTTTTTGCTTAGGGTTTAACGATCCATCAACCTTTAAAATACCAGCTAAATTAGCTCCACCTTTAAAGAATCCAGAAGCGTGTGATTCAGAATCTAATGCTAACCCAAGTGTTAATTTTGAATGTTGTAAAGTAGAAATCCCAATCACCCCATTATAACTGAAATTTAAAATATGAATCATATTTATTGATTCAACAAGAGACTCTTTACCTGAAATACAATAAGACAGCTTCCCATTCTCATATATTGGAGTTACTGAATCTGCTTCTAAGAAATTTATTGATTTTACATTTCCAGATTTATCTCTTTCAATTAAAGCATAACCATTGCCTTTTAATAATACACTTACTACAAGAGCTTTTAAAAAAGTAAACCTGCTCATTAGATGATTAGGCTCATAGTTTAATAAGTTATATGTTGAATGTTGTGTAAATTTTGTTTTATACCCTTGTTTATCTATAAAATAGGGTTCTAATGGTAGTTGGGCTACAGCGTCACTTATTACATCTACACACCTATAAACAGCACTTAATAACATAGCTTTATTTGTAGTGTAGTTTGTTACATTCGAGTATGATAAGGCTTCAAAAAAGCCACCTCTTTCTTCAAATTTTTCTACTGGTTTTTTCTTCTTTCAGAACTTAAATTCCATAATTTATATTGTTAATATTGTATTAGTATATCTAGGTTTAGTTAAATAACCACCTAAAGCCATAAGCATAGCAATTGTTCCATCAATCTTCTTCTTATCAATTTGTTTAATAGGTTTGACATTACCGTTATGATCCGATTTTAGAACAACATTTCTAAAACAGTATCTAGTAATCTCATTATTATCAATTACAGCTTTATTGGATAGAATTAATCTTTCCAGTTCTCTAGTTGGTTTATTGAAATTCCCTAATGTTTGGCTGTACGGTTCTAATGGTAAACCTTGTTCAGTACAAGAAATTGCTCATTGAGTAGCGTTATAGCTATCATAGTAGATACCCTGTATACTTACTTTCTCTGAATATTCAAGTATGTCTTTTGTTATGTAATCGTAATCAGTCACATTACCAGAAGTGACAGTTAACAAACCCTGTAATCTTCAGTTTTTATATAGTTCTTTATCTGATTTTTCAATTAGTGCA
The DNA here is from genome assembly GCA_003542575.1 of Rikenellaceae bacterium. Taxonomy (GTDB): domain Bacteria; phylum Bacteroidota; class Bacteroidia; order Bacteroidales; family UBA932; genus Bact-08. The sequence continues at coordinate 43,531 of DPKJ01000005.1, forward strand.
GATTCAGGTAAGTAATAATGATTTTTAAAATAAAGCTTTCCTTCATCATCAACAAACATAAACGAAACAGCAGTTAAATCTGATGTTGCTGCTAAGTCAACTCCAATGTAACAGTTCTGATTCTTGAAGCTTTCTAAATCAATTCTTTGACTGCATTTAACAATTTGATTTTCTGACAACCATACAGTAGAACTATCACATCATTGGTTTAATGTTTTAGTCCTTACACCAACTTCATCAGATGGGTTATTCAAAGCTCTTTGAACTTCTCCTTTTATAAAATCAGGTTTTACTGTTACTCCAAGATTTGGAGTGCATTTAATCCAGTTTCTAGGCTTCTTTCAATCATCATCTATGTCAAGTGAGTATAAAGCAATGAACATTTCATCATCTGTCTTCAATCCGTTTAATACTTCAATTGCCACTGTCCTTAACTGGTAACAAGGGTTATCTTTATTAAATCCAGCAGTTGTTATTACTGATAAATGAGGATTCTCTCTCATTGCCATTGATGATTTGATAACATCCTTTACTTTAGATGTAGGTGCAGCGTGATATTCATCAAGCAGCCCAAATGATGCATTAAAACCATCTAGTTTTGTATCATCTGCTGCTAATACTTTCAGATTGCTCTTTGTAAGATTGAATAAAATATCTGCTCTATATGTTGTAAGATAAATCCCTTTAGGATCTAATCCTTTTGCAAAATTTGAACACATACCAAAGCAGATTTTAGCCTGTTCTTTTGAATTTGCAGCCAGTAATACTTCTGCTCCATCTTCTCCATCTGCAATCAAATAGTAAAGAGATAAAGCAGCAGCAAGTGCTGTTTTGCCATTTTTTCTTGAAACTTCAATGTATGAGCTGGTAAATCTTCTTGTTCCTGTTTCTTTCCAGTAGAATCCAAGAATATTAGCTACAATTCATTCCTGTCAAGGTTCTAATATAAATGGTTTTCCTGAGTGCTTTCCTGTAAAGTGCTTTAATGTTCCAATAAACTCTATTGCATTATCTACTACAGATTCATCAAAGAATAGATCTTTTCTTTTTAGATCATTTAGAAATCTCTGACAAGCTAATTTAATTGTTTCACCAGCAACTATTACCCCACTTACCACATCTTTAGCATACTGATAATACTTCATAATTATCTAGTCTCTATTTTGCTTTTCTTCTTTCTGGCAAATTGTTCTAAAGGAGATTCTTCTTCCTTCTTTTCCATCATTGGAAGCTTCTTTCTTGATTTAGCAGTTAGACCAAATTCAACCATTACTTTCATAGCTTGAACTTGTGCATCTTTAGCTACTTTGATCATTGGATGTGCTTCTAGATTACCTTTATTGTTGGTAATCATCATTCCATCTTTTTCTACTTGCTTAGAAGCTCTTATAAATGTGGAATAGTTTCTTGCTAACATAGTTAAAGCAGCATTATCAATATTCTCCATAACACCTCTTTCTTCAAGCATTGATACTACTTCTTCCATATAAAGACGAGCTTCGTTTTCTATATCATTTGGTATTTTGTATTTACTCATAAAATGTATTTTATTTATTTTCAATATTTAACCAAATTATTGGCTGTCAATTTTCTTCAGAACACATTTTATGTAAAGTATGAGAATATTTTTCTTTAAGCAGTTTGTTCACGTTTGATTTAACTTCTCTTTCTGATTCACAAAAATGAAATTGACTAGTTGATATTTGTGTTAACATATTATATTTTAATAATGATGATATTCTATCAACATAAACATTTTGTCCCAAATAATAGTATAATAATAATGATTGTTCACTGCTTGATAGCTGAGATTGTAAGAATTTCATAAAGAATTCATCTTGCTTGAATTTAGGGACAGTATCAAGAATAGAATTAAAATTATTGTAATATGGTTCAATATAATCTCTATAAAATTTTAATATTAAAATACTGGAATACTGATAAGCTTCATATTTTTCTTCCTTAGTTATATTAGATTTTATCATATTAAAATAATACCTACTCATATAGGTTAGTTTAGGGAGTATATAGTGTTTTTCTATTTTGGATGTATAAGAATCACATAATAATTGTTTTTCATCCATATTAGATCCTTCACCAACTAATTTTAATTCGTCCTTAAGGTCATCATAGCATTTTTCCGCATAAGTTCTTTCATTTGAATTAAAACGGGATAAATCAAATTCATATTCTATAAAACGTTTGATTACACAATAGCTAATCAGAGTATTACCTGCAAAATCTGAAATTGAATAAAAAGATAACTTTTTATCCCCTTTTAAATTTAACTCTTTCCCTTTCAAATAATGTAAATCTAACATTTTAAAAAACTGATCTCTTTCTTCTCTTTTTATCATTTCATCTTCAGCTTTCTTAGCTCTTATCTCAGACTGCCTAGCGTTATATAAAACACCAAGAAAAGCAATTAATCCAAATACCGCAGCAAAGTAATTTCCAAACATACTCCAATCTTCTAATTTTTTTGAAGGTTTGCCGTTAAAGTTTAAAAAGTACGTAACTATCATAATTATACAAACAGTAAGCACCACATAGATTAGATAGTCAAAAGGAGTCTTTGTTTTAATCCATTCTTTAAGTTTCATAATACGGAAGTTTTAAATAATTTGTTTAGGATCATTCTCAATTTCAAAATTAAACATATTTTACTGATAATGAAATTTTTACTTATGAAGTTGGTAACTTTGCAAATAACCAAAAAAATCAATTATGAAACCTACTTCAATGCAGACCAGAATTACAGTAAGATTAGATAATGAGCTTGATCAAGAGCTTGATATTTTACATAAATGATCAAAGATTAATAAAGCAAAATTAGTCAGAATGATTCTTAAAGATTTTTTTAAAAACAATACAGACAAACTTGATGAATACTATGAAGAAAACAAAACCGAATAAAGAAGTTCTACTTCAATTTATATATGATAATGGAATAGAAGAAGCTTGTTCCTGATGAAATATAAACAGGAATGATATTGATAAGATTCTTAATCCAAAATTATCGGATGCACCTAAGATTAGATCATATGGGAAAAAGGATATCCAGTTAGATGATAAAGTATCATCAGTCATAACTAAGAACTATGAGTCACTACTTTTAAAGTATGTAAAAGATAAATCAACTTTATCAATGTGTCAGACATCAGAAGATGTATTCCACAATACTCTTTTAAAAATAATGGAAGAACTTTCTGTTATGAATGAAGAACAGATATTAGAGTATATAGATTATAGGTTTAAAATGATAAACTATCAGACAAAGCAAGATCAAAAAGAGCTTTATAAACATCAAATAAATCTGGAGAATGCCAACAATTGTTAAACAGAAAAAATCAGCCTATAAATCAATTAAAAGAGAAGAAAGACAGGCTGTATATGCTACTAGAAGATGAAGAAAACTGAGATTGATAAAGTTGATGCAGAATCCTCTCTGTGAAAAATGCTTACAGAAGGGTATTATTACACCAGCTGAAGATATTCATCATATTATTTCATTCTTAAGTACTGATGATCCTTTAAGAAGAAAGGAACTTTCATTTGATTTTAATAACCTAGAAAGTATATGTAAAAAATGCCATCAGAAGGAACATAATTCTTAATAATAGACTATTCTCTCTTGGTTATTACAGTTTTTAAATGTTAATTTATCCTTACTATCTTTAGTGAACATTGTACCTTCAAATGAATTAATATCAGAGAATAAAGCCTTATTACTAAAAAAAGCACTAATAAAATTGCAATTAATTAATTGAGTTATTTTGAAATTTGATTTGTCAAAATTTACAAGATCAAAATTCACATTATTCATCAAGACTCCTTTAAAAGTAATATCCTTTATATTTGAACCCCAAAAATTACATTTCAGAATTTTACTTTCCTTATTACCAAATGTGCAATTTGCAATTTCTGATATTTCAAATGAACAATCAATGAGATTTGAATTAAAAGTGCAATTGATAAATTCACAATAATTGAAATTGCAATAACATACATCGTCGTTAAATACAATGTGTTTAAATAATACAGATGATAAGTTTAGCTTTATGCCTGTAAAAACTTTTTCAGAATTAAATAACAAATCAACTATTGTTCTAATAATTATTGGAGCAATGTTCATTTTTCTAAGTTCAGTTTTTTCGTTATCGGTCAATTCGTATAATTGTTCAGATTTATCTTGTAAATAGCTAGTAAACAATCCTGCTACTATAGGCTTATATCTTTTGTCTTCTTTAGCTAGTTGGTATAGAGAATAGATCCCACCTAAAACTATTGATGTATTATCACTCCCCAAATAACCTATAGCTTCTCCAAATCTTTTATCTGCATCATAAGATTTCTGATCTTGATTTCTTCCTTCTACTAATTCATTCTGTTTATTTTGAGCTTTAATCCTTTGACTATTGATCCATAACCCGTAAAAAAGTCCAAGACCACCAAAAACGGACAAGATAACTTTAACAAACTCACCGTTTGGATTTCCAGAATTAAAAAGAAACTCTGCAATAGATTGAAAAAACACAAAGACTAGGATAATTCCTATTAAAAAAATAATTATTGAAATTTTAATTATTATGTTTTTGAAAGTTGCCATAAGTTGAAGCATTAGGTATACAAAAGTATAATAAAATAATTGGATTATCGGCTTAGATGTCAAAACAATAACAGGCAATACTAATTGCTGCCTGAGTACAATAGAAGTTGATCTTAAGACCTTTTACCAAAGAATAAAGATCTGGCATACTCCTAAATAGTCAATATGCAGAAATATAGCTATTTATGATTTTTATTCTTCTTTATTCCGTAATTTTGTATCATAGAAAAAGAGGTAATAATAATTGCTTAAAAACTATTTAAAGACCTCTAATTTCTATAAGTTGTAATTTGCTACAGATAACCGATTCAGATAGATTTTAAAGTAAAAATTTCAAATATATCTTTTACTTGGATAAGAAATAAGACCAGAAGCAATTCTGGTTTTATTTTATCAAAAATGAGTTTTTTCTCTACTCTCAGTACCCATAGTTTTTTCTCTACCCTCAAAACGGGTTTTTTATCTGGTGTACTACATTCTATATCTACATTCTACTAGTACAAAAAAGTCCTTCGGACTTTCTTGTTTTTCAATTAAAACATTAACAATTAACCTTTTAAAATTATGTGGAGTTATGCAAATAATATCTATGATAAACTCAGCTCTTTAAGGAAGCTAAACAGATTAAGTACATCAGATATGAAATGGTTGCTTAGAAACAACTATATAAAACTAATTAAAGATGATGAGATAACTCCTAAAGATGTAATCCTAACTTATAATAAGCGTTTGCTATATGATGAATCAACCAACAAACTTACCATTTAAAGGGTATACTATTATGAATAATAGTTTGATAGAACACTTTAGTTGTCCTGATGTGTATAGACTTTATATATTATCTCTAACAACCGATAGAGAGTTAAAAACAGATACTACACTAGAGCAATTAGCAGCGTTTGTTGGTGAAAAACCTACTGCTTATAAAGGTGGAAAAACAGATAAATACAAATCACTATCATTTACCGAGAGATTAAAAGCTTCAGGAGAAGTAATTGTTGAAACAGAAAGAAGAAGTTCCATTAATGGGGATAAAAGTGTTCAAAGAAACATTTACACTTTTAAAAAACCTGTTGCTACTAAATATACTCGACTAGCTAAGGGATTATATTTTCTGGATTTAGATATTAAGGTTAAAGGATACATTATAAAGCTTTGTAGCATTACAACCCCTAGAACATTTAAGATTGATAAATCATTAAGGGAGATGGAGAAATTGCTTAAAATGAGTAAAAACACAATTAAAAAATACAATGAGATAATTGAAAAAGCAGGTTTGTTAGAAATAACAGAAGATGGAATGTTATTAAAAATTGATTCTCTAATTATTGATTCACCTAAGAGTGAAGAAAAAGCAAAGGAAATGCTTAATGATTTTGATACAATAGTAACCTTTAAACAAGATCAGGGAATACAGTTAAACATACAGGAAATGATCTTTTTAAAAGCAAAGAAATCTGACTTTAAAGAGATAAAGAATATAGAAAGTTGGTCTTACTGGTTAGCATCAGGAGTGCCATTCAAACAAAAAGTAAAACAAATTACATTAAACTAAAACATTATGATAACAATAGAATATTGACAATTAGCAGGGATAATATTATTTACAATTAATGTTACTCTTGCAATAGTAACTGAAGCTTTAAAGGTTATAGTAAAGAAGGCTGGAAAAATTAGATTTAAAAGATACTAATATGAACAGCTTTCAAGATTGAGAAATTAAAGGAAGAACTTGATTTGGCGAGTTCCTAACACAATATGGTGCAACAGATATAACATTTACTGAAGATCCATTTGATCCTGTTGATTTATACTTTACTCATAAAGAGAAGAAGATAGTAGCAGAAATAAAATGTAGAGATATAAAGTATCTGGATTACCCAGATCATATAATTGAATCTATAAAAGTTCAAGCATTATTAAGTGCAAAAGAAAAGGAGAATTGTCATATTGCTTATTATGTAAATTTCTTTGGTGAAAATATTGTAATCATCTATACAATAAATTCAATTCTAGAGTATTCTAGAAAAGACAACCTTTGATGCAATAGAACTACTTCTGCTAATACAGGCAAAAAAGATAAGGAAGTTTATTATATCCCAAAAGATTTAGGTTGAATTTATAAAAAAGAGGATGAAGTTTGAGCTAGATGATAAATATTACTATATTTAATTCGATTATTATCAGTAATTCGAAATCGGTGTAATATTTTAAAATTAGTATTTATGCTTAAAAAAGAAATTTCAAACACCCAAATTAGGACATTGGATTTACACTTGGATAATGTTAAATCGTTTTTTCTCAACGCTCTTGAAAACAGACAGGATAGAAATGAGTTTACACAAATTATTAACCAAATGCTATCTTATATTCACAATTATCAAGAGCAAATCACTTTTATTTTAAACAAGAGTACTAATTTGATCCCTAATGATCTAAAATCTAGCATCATTAATCTATTAAATGATATAACAATTAGTTTTGAAGGTGGGATAATATCGGACATTGGATTTATTAACCCTTATGATACACCTGAGTTCTCAGATAATGTAGTAAGTGTAACTGTAATAAATTTTATTGATAGTAAATTAGTTGAATTAAAGGTTATAAGGATTGTACTTAAAAGATCTTACAATGAGGACTGAAAATTTTGTTAAAGATCAAAACCTTAATAATGACTTCTTTGATTTAAAAGAATTAGTTGATTTAAAAGAAAGATTAATTAAAAACTTGGAGAAAACTCCATTTTATATTGATCATTTAGCAAAGACAAAGTATATATGTAAATACGTAAAAACCGAACTTGAAAAAGACATAACTAAGTATAATAATCAAGTTAGTTCTAAAACAGACATCTATAAAAGGAATCTTATTTTAACAAACGATTTTGAAGATATTCTTGATTTAGGGATGTTAATTGCTCTAGTGTTTACAGACTTATGCGTTTGTATTAATCACTATTTCAATGCAAAATATAAATATGAAGCAATGTATTCGTTAAGACAAATAAATGTCATTATGATTGAAGGGTACAAAAAAATTTACGGTTTTAATGATAAAATAAATAACTCTTTATGGATTTCTAAGATCAAACCTCTTGTTGAAAAAGAATACGATCAATTAAATAAAGAATTTAATTCTATACTATCAGATATACAGGAAATTGGATCAAATGGTACATTAAATAATGTCTTTAGAAATATTTCAATACACTATGACATTGAACCTATAAAAGTGTACGAAACATTTGTTAATATTAAAATTGAAGATGTTAGTTCAAATTTTAAGAATGTCATACCATATATATCATTATTTGGGAAGATGCATCATTTTATGAAACAATTAATTTCAGAATTGACAATTAAAATAACAGAATGTCAAAAAGATATAATTGAATCTAGCTCAATTTATGAGAATCGAGATATTCAATAACCAGTGATAAGTTTTTTTTGAATTCTCTTAACTGAGATCTACCAAACTTTTTATTTGTACCCCTAAAGCTTTACTAATCTTATAAAGATTCTTGATTGTAATATTAGTCTTTCCTGCTTCAATTCTACTAAGGTTAGACTTTTCAAATTCACATAAATCAGCAAGATTTTGCTGAGTAAGACCTTTTTCTTCTCTGATGCTTTTGATCTTTTTACCGATTGCAATATAAAGCTCAGAATCTGTCATTTATTTATGTTATCATATTTGGATACAAAGAAAATTTAATATATTTGCACAAAGGTTATCATATATGATAACTAGATAGTTCTAGTTTAATACTCCTAAAAGCTACGTATGAAAAGGTTTTTTTTAATTTATTTGGTAATGCTGTGTACAACTTCAGCTTACTCACAAATCACTAGTACAGATTCAAAAAACAAAAATCCATCAACTAATTCTCAATCAAAGCAGAAACCTGTAGAGCAAATTTTTAATTCAAATAGTGCTTTGAACAAGGTTTCAAACTTGGTTAGCTACAGACTTTCAAAGAAAAAAACTAATGATCAAAATTGGTCTGACTGGGAGTATGAAAATGTTAAGATAGAGTTAGATGAAAACAACAAGACATTGAAAATTTCTAATAAATCTAATATTAGAATAAAGTACGAAGGTTTTACAGTTGCCTATGATAATGAAGATGGTGGTTCTTTTTATCCATCAAAAGCAATTGACCAATATAATAGACCAGTAAAATTATTAATCTATATAGGGAAAAACCAGTCATACATTATTTTAGGTTTTGCTGATACTTTGTACAAGTATGAGCTTATAAAGTAACTAATTGTATATGATGTAAATACTATAGATTGCTCTTGATAAATATTAATCGAATATAACTATAAACTAAAACTAATCCAATATGAAAAACAGATCAATTTTTTATGTTATTGTAATAATCTCTCTAATTCTATTTACAGGTTGTGATGATGTGGTTGATGGGGTTTCTTCAATATTTGAAGGATTCATAACTCTTATGGTAGTCCTATTAAAAATCTTTGGAATACTTGCTATAATTTCATTAGTATTATGGTTTATTGGGAGAATTGCTGGTGATCGGGATTGATTTCTAAACTATGTTCAAAATTATTTCTTACTAATAAAAAGGTTTACAGCGAAAGTTGTAAGCCTTTTTTTGTTTGATGTTCAGAATTTTATATATAACTTTATTGCGAAAATTTGGATTAATCAAACAACTTTAAGCTATGGGAACTTGTAAATATTGTGGTAATAAAGCTGGACTTTTTAAGAATGAACACAAAGAGTGTCATTCTAAATATTTATCTGGAACTTATAAGATACCTGAAATAACTTTCAATGCTATTATTGAGCAAAGTGATTTTACCAAACTTGATTATGACATAGGAGAAATAGCATCACACCATTTTATCAAGGATGATAGTGTTATTAAGAAATATGTTATAAGAGGATTTAATAGGGTAGTTGATCATTATTTGGAAGATGGTGTTTTAAGTATTGAAGAAGAAGATAAATTAACTGAGTTTCTAAACCATTATGATTTTAACCAAGAGGATCTGAGTGAATTTCATACAATGGAAAAAATAGTTAAAGCATCAATTCTTAGGGATGTTACAGAAGGGAAAGAACCCACAGCGAAAATTAATATCACAACACCGTTACCAATTTTATTACAGAAATCAGAATATGTAGTATGGCTTTTTAATGGTGTTCAGTTTTATGAACAAAGAAGTAAAACTACTTATCAAGGATCTAGTCAAGGAATGAGTATAAGAGTCGCAAAAGGAGTATATTATAGAACAGGTGCTTTTAAGGGTAATCCAATTAGAACGGAGGCAATGATGTATATAACAAATGGATCAGTAATTATTACTAATAAGCACTTCTTCTTCGTTTCTTCCAATAAAAATATAAAAGTTGCATTCACAAAACTACTATCAATTGATCCGTATGATGATGGAATAGGACTGCAAAAAGACGGAAATAGTACGAAACCACAAGTGTACAAGGGATTAGATGGGTGGTTCGTTTATAACTACATAATGAATATGAACAATCAATAAAACATAGAATTATGAGAGCAGGTGATTATAACTCAAAAGAGTTTTCAGAGCTTATTCAAGCAGTAATAGCAACAAGTACTAAAGAATCAATTCCAAGTGATCAAAGAGGCTTAGTATTGAAATTCTTTAAGGAAAATGCAGAACTGGAGTACAATGAATTCCTGACATTGTATAATGAAAAATACGGTAACATAATAAAGCAATATAGAGCAATACTAAAAGCAAAAACACTTAAAAGAATCCATTTTGCTGCAACATTATTTGTGATTTCTTTTTTTGCTAGTTTGATTGCTGGAGTAATCTGGTTTATTTACATATTTCTGGTAGGAATCTATTAATCAAAATATCAGTATGGAAGATTTACAGACAATTTTAATAGTTGGAGCAATAATAAATTTTATTGTTCTTATCGTATTCTTTGTAATGGCAGGTAATATTGCTGCAATAAAAAAGGAATTTACTAAATCATTAGATATTAATGATTATGTAGAGAAATCAAATGAAGAAAAATTCATTGGTAATAAAGAGAAAGCGGAAGAATGGTTATTAAGAGCATTATATCACTTAAACAAAAGTATAGAACAAGCTCAGAAAAATACTTCAGATTATTATTTAGAAGAAAGTATTAAATCGATTAATATTGAAATCGAAAAAGTAAATTTATTACTTAATGACTTAAAATAAGATAATTTACAAGACTATGAAAACACTTTTAATTACCTTAGCTTTTTTAGCTTTTAGTGCATTCTCAGCACAACAAAATGTTTATATATGTACTGGAAGTAGTTCTGTTGCATATCATAAAACTTCTGATTGTAGTGGTTTAAGAAATTGCAAAGGAACTGTCAAGAAAATTACTTTACAGGAAGCTCAAAAAATGAATAGGAGAGCTTGTAAAATATGCTATAAATAGTTCAAGTTATTCCAAACATTCCTTTAATATAGAGCTATGGAAAATTTTACTCTTTTAATTATTATTGCTATTGTATTAGCAGTTATGGTTGGACTATTTTTCTTATTTAGAACATTAATTCTCTGGTATTATAGGATTAATGAAAAAGTTGAAAACCAACATAAGCTTATTAAGCAAAACAATAAAATAATAACACTTTTAGAGAATATTAATGATAATGTCCAAAACAGCATCATTGACCAAAAAGATCAACACAAAGAATTACTAGGAACATTAAAGAGAACAAAGAATAATGGAAGTAATACTTAAAACAAAGAAGATTAAACATTCTATAGAGATAGATGATGATGCTTCAGTAGATGCCTTTATTGAAGCTTGTGCTTTATTAGCAGAAGCTACTGGATATGCGCCTTCAATTGTTGCAAAGTCTTTAAAAAATGCAGCAGAAATAAGAAATTAATTAACCTATTTATATATGTCTAAGAAAAATTCAATTACTAGTTATTTAATGCCAATTACAGCTTTATGTATATTATTATTCTTTGGATACAAAGGATTTGTAATTAAATCCGTTAAGTTTGATGATATTATATTTTTAACTAAAACTGTTGATGGACAACAAGATAATGTTGTAATTCTACCGAGTAACGAATTACTGTGGACAAAAACATACGGAAATCACGTTGAAGCTTCATTGTGTAAAATTACTGGTCAATTTGCAAATCATTATTTTTTTGGACTATATCGTTTAGGTTCATTCCCTTTTGGATTAAGGTATTTTAAAAATCCTAAAGCTGTTTATAAAGTAGATTTAAAAATAATAAAAAAAGAAGGGGATTCATTTCCAAGTGTGGGAACAACAAATGAAACAAGAATTGTAATTTACGAAGATAGGGGTACTATAGGAAGCAATGAATTCAGAATAGTAAGCCTTTCAGAATCAGAAAAAAAGGAGCTATTGAGGAATTTAAAAATTATGGTAAGAGAAATGTAGTAGAATTGAATTTTCACTTAGAACTAACCATATATGGGTAGGCACTATCCAATAAAATGTGAAAATTATAACACAATAAACTAAAAAATTTAACTATGAAAGCACTTGGTGGAATTTTATTAGGATTTGGATTACTATTCTTGTTTCTTGCAGTTACGATGGATACAACCGTAGCAGTTGAATATGACAATGGTAATTCTCTTGGTTTACCTGAGAGAGTAAATAATATAGGATTGATGAATGATCAATCAAATTATACGATTATTTCTTTAGGGATGATCTTAATAGGAGTTATATTATTGATTGTCAAAAATAATGGTGCAAAAAAGACTTCTCAATCTTATCCATTACTATTTCAGAAGTATAAGAACCTTGCTGAGTATGATGTTGAAAAAGGGGATTTTGCTTCAGCAATTAGAAATTATCAACTGTCTTTAAGTCACTTAGAAAATGGTTTTGGTACCTTGCCAGAAAAACAGGAAACAAAAAGACAAAATCTAATTGCTAATATTAAGTTAAAGTTATTTGAGTTGACAAATAACCTCTAATTTGGCACTGTCCAGGACTTTGTGTAAATAATAATTGAGTTCTCTAATTTTATAAGGAGATACTTTTTTTATATGTGATTTTGGCTATATTATTGATTTCCAAACAAACATATTTTTGGTTATACTTACAATGCAAAGCTAAGATAGTCAATTCTTTAAATGGGGATTCGTGTATTTTAATACTTTTTTACTAAATCATATTTTTTACAGATTTCCCAGATTTCTGTAAACGAATATTCCCCAAATATTTCTTCATTGAATAATTCATTATTGTTATTTGTCACAGTAAAATCAGGAATCATAGATCTAACTTCTTCTGGAGAATTAAAAGGATTGTTAAAAGTTACAATATTATCATCTAGTACAATATAATCCTTAACATAACCAACAATATTTGTAAATAGGTTGAATGATAAACCTACTTTTAGTTCAATATGAAGTAATCTCTTACAATTCCCATAATTGTATATTCTAACTACTTTTATAAGTTCATTGCATACTTGTTTTTTTTCTTCTCTACTAAGATTTCTTGCTTGAAGTTGAGAATAATCAAAATCGGCATTTATTATATCATTTAAAATTAAATTGCTAGATTTTAGTTCACTAATTATTTTTTCTATTCTTGCTTTATCCTCCACAATAGATTTTTTTTCTTTAGTAAACTCATCATCAGTATACAGTCCTTTTAAGTATGCGTTACTTAATCTGGAAAATCTAATGTCAAAACTGCTTATTTCTTTATTAAATTTTTCAATATCATCTTGATTCTTCTCTAAAAGTATCTTGCTCTTTTCTTTTTCAATTATACTTTTCTCTCTAAAGGTTCTGTAATCATAAACACCCTTAATAACATTCCAAACTAAATCATCAGCTACATCTCCTTTAATAGATCCATTTTTGCAGCCTAATCTTCGATTTCTGTTAGCTCTAATATCTCCATCCCTATAATCTCTATGTTTGTTAGAACCCATAACATAGTATTTACCACAAAGCCCACAAACTAATAATCCTCTTAATAGTGAAACAATCTTCTTACTCTTATCTTGAAAACTTGCATTTTCAGAAGCTCTTTTTCTACAACTATCATACAATTCCTTACTTATAATTGCAGGTGCATCAAAGTATCTAGTAATTTTTTCTGGTTTTTTAGAATTTAGTACTCTTTTACCCTTACCATAATAAACAGAATTAGCCAGTAATTGTGAAATTGTTCCTTTAACCCAAACTATATTTGTTTTTTTACTCTTTAAAGGAACTTTATTTGCATTGAAGATATCAGTTATATATTGAAGATCTTTACCTTCTTTATATAGTTCAAACGCTTGTCTTACATAAATTGCTTCATCTTCATTAATAAATAAGTGTTTATCTTTTATGTAGTAACCAAAAGCTGCATTACTAGTATATGAATGACCTTTTGACAAAGCATATTCTTTCCCTGAAAGCATCTTTGCTTTTAGATTTTCTCCATCCATTTGAGCAAATAAACCAAGAATATATAAGTACATACTGGTAAACATATTCTGTTCGCCATTGTCATCTAAAGTTCTAATTTCTTTATCTTTAAAATAAATACAAATACCTTTCTCAGTAAATTCATTTATTATTGAAATAAAGTCAATAGCCCTTCTAGCTAATCTTGTAATATCCCAAATAAAAATTCTATCTACATCAGCGGAAGTTAACTCTCTCATTTCAGTTAGCTTTTCTCTTGTATCCATTTTTAGAACTGCTGATCTAGTTTCTTCAAAAATATGTGATACATTGTATCCAAGTGCTTGTGCTAATGCTTTTAGTTCTACTTCTTGTCTTTCATAATTTTGATCTCCAGAAGAAACCCTTAAATAAATAGCTGCATTTTTCATATCAGTAATTTTTATTTGATGCACAAATTTAACATTTTTTTATATGTGTACAATAGAAGTAAATAATAAGAAATCTAAATGCGACTACAGGTTCAACAGACCACTTGAAGAAAAAGAAGTCAGAATGTTGGAGAGTGCTGTTAATGATGTGATTGCATTGAACCTGGATGTAAAGGAGAGTTTTGTCTCCAGAAAGGAAGCAGGTGAGAAATATAATGTTTCTAAGCTCCCTGAAAATGTAGGAGATAAAATAAGAATTATTGCAGTTGGCGATTACGACTATTGTCCCTGCATTGGACAACATGTTTCAAAAACATCTGAAATTGGAGTAATCTCAATTATTTCAACCGACTTTAACGAGCAAACCCAAATACTCAGGATCAGATATAAGATTTCCTGAGCTTATAAAGTTGTACTGTGAGACTTGATTTTAGTATGTGGTTTGTTTTGATTACTTTTGCAGACTATTTTAAAATATATGATCGATAACAGTTTATTATCAAAACTTTCCGGAATTAAGGAGAAATTTGAATCTCTGTCACAGCAGCTTTCAGATCCATCTATAATGTCGGACATGAAAAAATATGTATCCCTGAATAAGGAGTACCGTGAATTGGAGCCACTTGTCGAGGCAGGAGAGAAGTACAGACAGATGATGGGTAACCTTGATTCTGTTAAAGAGATGCTGATGGTTGAGAAGGATGAAGAGATGCGAGAGATGGCTAAAGAGGAGCTTTCAATGCTTGAGGAACAGATTCCTATAATTGAGGACGAGATAAAGTTACTTCTGATTCCTGCTGATCCGCAGGACGAAAAAAATGCAATACTTGAGATAAGAGCAGGAGCAGGTGGAGATGAGGCCTCAATTTTTGCAGGTGATTTGTTCAGAATGTACTCAAAATTTGCAGAGAGAAAGGGATGGAAGCTGGAGATTAACAGTCAGAGCGAGGGTACATCAGGTGGTTTTAAGGAGCTAATCTGTAAGGTTTCTGGCACCGGAGTTTATGGTGTTCTTAAGTATGAAAGCGGTGTTCATCGTGTTCAGAGAGTACCTCAGACAGAGACACAGGGCAGGGTGCACACATCTGCAGCCTCGATTGCTGTTTTACCGGAAGCAGATGAATTCGATATTGACCTCAATATTAGTGATGTAAGGAAAGATACATTCTGTTCATCGGGTCCCGGTGGTCAGTCAGTTAACACGACCTATTCTGCAATTCGTCTGACTCACGCTCCAACAGGTATTGTGGTTCAGTGTCAGGATGAGAAGTCTCAGATAAAGAATTACGAAAAGGCTCTTGCTGAGCTTCGCACAAGGATTTATAACCTTGAATACGAGAAATATCTTAACGAAATTTCTGCAAAGAGAAAAACGATGGTCTCTTCGGGTGACAGATCTGCAAAGATCAGAACCTACAATTATCCTCAGTCAAGGGTGACTGACCATAGGGTTAACTACACTATGTATAACTTACCTGTCTTTCTGGATGGTGCTATTCAGGAATTGATTGATCAACTTCAAATTGCAGAGAATGCCGAAAGACTTAAGGAGAGCGGCCAGTAATCTAAACTCATAAAATGATGGATTATAATCAGCTATATAACAGAATTAAAGCCAAACAAAGTTTTCTCTGCGTAGGGCTTGATCCCGATATGTCTCTGATTCCGGTTCATCTTAAAGAGTTGGAATTCCCACTATTTGAATTTAACAAAGCGATTATTGATGCTACGGCTCAATATGCTGTTGCATTTAAACTTAACCTTGCATTTTATGAGTGCGAGGGACTTAAGGGCTGGATACAGTTTGAGATGACGGCTAACTATATCAGAAATAATTATCCTGCTCAGTTTCTCATAGCAGACGCAAAGAGGGGAGACATTGGAAACACAGCCAAAAAGTATGCAGCTGCATTTTTCGAACATAATGATTTTGATGCCGTAACAATTGCCCCTTATATGGGAAGAGATTCAGTAGAACCTTTTCTTGACTACAAGGGTAAATGGGCTATTGTTCTTGCTCTCACCTCGAATAAATCATCTTCTGATTTTGAGACATTGGAAATTTCAGGAGAGAATAATCCTCTGTATAAAGAGGTTATTAAAAAGACAATGGAGTGGGGTAGCAAGGAGAATATAATGTTTGTCTGCGGAGCTACCCAAGCCGAGAAATTAACTGAAATAAGAGATATCTGTCCCGATAATTTTCTTCTTGTTCCCGGTGTCGGAGCCCAGGGCGGTAGCGTTGAGCAGGTCTCTGCCTATGGCATGAACAGCAGATGCGGTCTTTTAATAAATGCCTCAAGATCTGTAATTTTCGCCTATAAAGACAAAAAAACCGGCGATAACACAGGTATAAATTTCTCAAAAGATGCAGCTGAGGCAGCCGATTTTTTGGCCTCTGAAATGAAATGTGCCCTTATTAAGAGAGGGGTAATTTTGCAATAATTGTAATGTTTCCTTTCACCTTCTGCCCTTTTGTAACCTGAATTCTTGCATCAGAAGGAAGAAAAATATCTACCCTGGAACCAAATTTGATAAATCCTACCTGATCTCCCTGAGATACAGCAGATCCCTCTTTTGCATAACATACAATTCTTCTGGCTATCAGCCCTGCAATTTGCCTGATCAATACCCTTGTGCCCAAATTGTTTATAACAACTGTCGTTCTCTCATTCTTCTCTGAGGACTTGGGGTGCATAGCAACGAGGTATTTACCCGGATGGTATTTGTAATATTCAACAAAGCCCTTAACCGGAAACCAGTTAACGTGTACATTAAAAACCGACATAAACACAGAGACCTGAATACATTCAGCTTTCAGGAACTCTCCTTCGTAAACAGGCTTTACCTCTACTATGGTTCCATCTGCAGGAGATGTTACTGAATCATCTTCATTAAGTGGTTCTCTGTGAGGTTCTCTAAAGAATCTTACAATAAGAATCAGTATCAGTACTCCCACAGTACCAACAATAGATCTTACCATCAATGAGTTTGTAAAAATGAAAAAGAGCGCAACAATAACCGTTATTATCAGGAGACTGTTGAATATAATTCTGTAACCCTCTTTGTGTATTCTCATACTTTTAAGTCAGATATATTAAATAAGGCAGAAAATCTTGAGATAGACAATTGCAATCGGAAAAGCAATCAGTGCACCGTCAAATCTGTCAAGCAAACCGCCATGACCCGGAAGTATACTCCCTGAATCCTTAACGGCAAAATTACGCTTAAAGAGTGACTCTGCCAAATCACCCAATACTCCAAATACAGAAACAATAATGGCAATGGCAAGTGTGTGAATAATGCCGATTGAAATGAATCCTGTTAACTCAATTATTAGTGCCGAAAGCAGTGTTACTCCCAATCCTCCCCAAAAGCCTTCCCATGACTTCTTTGGCGAAATCTCAGGATACAACTTGTGCCCGTTTTTCTGCCCAAAAGACATTCCAAATACATAAGCTCCAACGTCTGAGCTCCACAGCAAGATAAAGAGGAAGAGCAGCAGGTTGGGACTATAAATGTTATTGTTATTAAAAAGGATTGTATTTGTAAGGGCAAAGGGAAGTGCTATGTATACGATGGCAGTAATAGTAAAAAATGCCCTCTCATAGCCCTCTCCCATAACCTCTCCCTTGCTGTCTTTTTCAAAAATGAAAGAGCAGAATAGCAGTGCTGCAGGTAAAGCAGCAAGGTATAAGTACCTGTCTGCAATTGTGTATGCATTGGCTAAGAAGAATAGGACGAAAATGGTGACTCCGGTAATTATTGATAATATTTTGCCTGTTTTAAAATTTTTGCCGAGCGAAATTGTGAGATACTCCCACATCATAACAACTACAGACAATAGCATTACAGCAGCAAAAACGACAGGGTTCCATAGCAGGGACCCTGTCATTACTATAAGAAAGATTGCTCCACTGAGCGATCTGACAATTGTATTGTTCATTTTTTAACTTAAAACGGGCTCTTCAGCTGCCGGTTTGGTTTCTGCCTCAGAAACCGGTGGCTGTTTGCCGACTCTTTTACCAAATATAACTTCAAGATCTTCGGAGAAAATTACCTCTTTTTCCAATAGTTGCTCAGCAAGTTTGGTGAATCCCTCCATATTCTCTCTTAAAATCTTCTTTGCAGTTATGTATGAATCGTCAACAAGTTTCTTAGCCTCCGAATCAATTAATTCTGCTGTCTTTTCACTGTATGGCTTACCAATTGTGAAGCCCGCAGAGTCAGTTGAGTCGTAGAAAGATATGTTGCCTATTTTTGAGCTCATACCCAGGTAAGAAACCATTGCATATGCCTGTTTGGTAATCTTTTCCAGATCACTTAATGCACCTGTTGATATCTTGCCGTTAATAATCTCTTCGGCTGCTCTTCCTCCCAGGGTTGCTGCCATTTCGTCCATCATCTGCTCAGTAGTGGTAATCTGACGCTCTTCGGGAAGATACCATGCTGCTCCCAATGCCCTGCCTCTTGGTATTATGGTTACTTTAAGAAGCGGGTTGGCGTGCGGAAGAATCCAGCTTACTGTAGCGTGACCGGCTTCGTGATACGCAATTGTCCTCTTTTCGTCGGGAGAGATAATTTTACTCCTCTTTTCCAGCCCTCCTATAATTCTGTCTACTGCATCGAGGAAATCCTGTCTTTCAATGAACTCTTTATTTTTTCGGGCAGCTATAAGTGCTGCTTCGTTACAAACATTTGCAATGTCAGCACCTGAGAAACCCGGGGTCTGTTTGGCTAGAAACTCTATTTCAAAACCATCAACCAGTTTGAGGTTTGCAAGGTGGACTTTGAAAATATCAACCCTCTCTCTAAGTTCGGGAAGATCTACATGGATCTGTCTGTCAAACCTTCCGGCGCGCATAAGTGCTTTGTCAAGAATATCTGCCCTGTTTGTTGCCGCGAGTATTATAACGCCAGAATTTGAGCCGAATCCGTCCATCTCTGTAAGAAGCTGATTTAGAGTATTTTCTCTTTCATCATTTGATGAGAAACCGGCGTTTTTACCTCTTGCACGACCTACGGCGTCAATTTCGTCTATAAATACAATACATGGCGCCTTCTCTTTGGCTTGTCTGAACAGGTCTCTTACCCTTGAGGCACCTACACCCACAAACATCTCAACAAAATCAGAACCTGAAATTGAGAAGAAAGGTACATTGGCTTCGCCTGCAACAGCTTTTGCCAAAAGTGTTTTTCCTGTACCCGGAGGGCCAACAAGCAGCGCTCCTTTAGGGATTTTTCCTCCCAGACTTGTATATTTCTTTGGATTTTTTAGAAAGTCTACAATTTCCATTACCTCTACCTTGGCCTCTTCAAGCCCGGCAACATCTTTGAAAGTAACTTTTGTAGAGCTTCCATCTTTGTCAAAAAGTTTTGCCTGAGATTTGCCAACTGAGAAGATTCCTCCTCCCTGACCACCGGAACCCATAGATTTGTTCATTCTTCTGAACATAAATATCCAAAGTCCAATAAGCAGAATAGGGAACAGCAACCATTCAAGTGCTTTACTAAAATAGTTGGTTCTCTCTTCTACCTCAAATGAGAATTTCTGCTCAGCTGGAATTTGCTCCAGAACCTGTTCAAACTGCTCTTCAGGATTAAAATTAGAGGAGACAACAAAGTAAAAATGAGGGCCGAACTTTGGCTCTTTACCTCCGAATTTCTCCTTGAATTTAGCAAGACTGTCTTTTTTAATGAAGACCTCTGCTCGGTTCTGGTTGGAAACAAAAATTATCTTTTCAACGTCTCCTTTAGTGATTAACTGCTCTTTAACTTTAAGCCACTCTGATTTTAGAGGTTCTCCTCCGTCGTAAGAGCTCCACATATATGCTATAGCGCCCAAAAGAATAATGTATATCCATAATACATTAAATTTTGGAGGCCACATTTTGGGCATTTGTTTATTGGGATTGTTTTTATCTTTAGGTATTTCCATTTTTACAATTATTCTTGATATACTGTTCTTTTTGCATCTGCCCACAAATCTTCCAATCTGTAGAACTGGCGGTATTCAGTCTGGAATACATGAACCACAATATTGGCGTAATCCAATATTATCCAAAATGCATTCTCCTTACCTTGCTTCCTGATAACCTTTCTGCCACAGTTCTTTATCATCATCTCCTCAATATTGTCAGCAATGGCATTAACCTGAGTGCTTGAATCGGCATTACATACAACAAAATAGTCACATATTGCTGTTCCAATAGGCCTGAGATCAAGTGAGCATATAAAACTGCCTTTTTTATCGAGAATGGCGTCTGCAATGCACTTAATTTCAGTTTCGTCTAAAACGTTCTTTTTGGGAGAACTAGCCTTTTTAGAAGCTACCGGCTCTTTTTTCTCAGCAGTTACAACGGCTTTCTTTTTAGCTGCAGTTGCTTTTACCTCTTTTTTCTCAGCAGTTACAACGGCTTTCTTTTTAGCTGCAGATACTTTTGTCTCTATTTTCTCAGCTGTTACAACTACTTTCTTATTAGTTGCTGTTACAACTTTCTCCTTCTTCTCTTTCTTCTCTGCAGAGACTACCGCCTTTTTTCTTGTTGCGGGTATCTTCTTTTCTGTGGCAGTAATGTTGCCTTCAGATGTTGCTGTATTCTTTTTTATTGGCACAATAATTGTCTTTTGGTTTGTAATTTTTTACAAATTTACTGCAATTTTGCGGCCAATAACAAAATTATTAATATGGCACACAATATAAAATGGTATAATACCATTGATTCTACTAATAGTGAGGCATTTAGGCAATTCAGCCAGTCTGACGATTTTTCAGTCTTTGCTGCTGAATTTCAAACAAACGGCAGAGGTCAGAAGGGGACAAGCTGGGAGAGTGAATCTAGCCGTAATCTTACTTTTTCAATCCTTCTTAAAAATAA
This sequence comes from Rikenellaceae bacterium, assembly GCA_003542575.1. GTDB lineage: Bacteria > Bacteroidota > Bacteroidia > Bacteroidales > UBA932 > Bact-08. Next base: position 64,869 of record DPKJ01000005.1, read on the forward strand.
CTCCATCAAAGCTGAGAATCAATTCTTAATTGCTCAGATAGTGACAATTGGAATCAAGAGGTACCTTAAAAATCTCGGTATTGATGCTAAGATTAAATGGCCAAATGATATTTATGTTGGGGACAAAAAGATATGTGGTATTTTAATTGAACATTTTCTGTCAGGAGACACTTTGTCAGGTTCAATAGTTGGAATCGGTTTAAATCTGAATCAGAGAGTTTTTAACTCCAATGCGCCAAATCCGGTATCTGTTTCGCTAATTACAGGTAATGAGTATGATATTAAAGAGCAACTTGAATCTCTTGCCGGATTCATTCATGAAATCTATTTTTCATACAGAAATTACTCTTCCGGATCGTCGGAGAACAGACTAGACACAGAGTATCATGACTCGCTTTACAGGCTTGAAGAGTTTCATAAATATGAAATATCAAAGGATGGTAAAATAATTGAGGCCAGAATTATGGGTATTGATTCAAATGCGTGTTTGATTCTGGAAGAGGGAGATGGTACAAGAAGCAGATACCACTTCAAAGAGGTGAAGTATCTCCTTTAAATATTATTAAGGATATTGTTTACAGTGATTTAAGCTCTGCAATGGCTTTTAGCGGATCGATGGCTCCAAAAACAGAATTTCCTGCAACAAGAATATTTGCTCCGCTCTTTATAAGTGCCGGGGCATTTTTTATGTTAACTCCTCCATCAACCTGAATCATGCACTTCAGTGAGCGCTCATCAATCATTTTCCGGAGTTTTGAAATTTTGGTCAGTGAGTTTTCTATGAAACTTTGGCCACCAAACCCCGGATTGACAGACATTACAAGAACAAAGTCAACATCGGGTAAAATTTCATAGAGGTTATGAACCGGTGTGTGTGGGTTAATCGCTACTCCGGCTTTCATTCCCAAGGATTTTATCAGCTGAACTGAGCGGTGCAGATGAATACAGGCCTCGTAGTGAACACTCAGATATTCTGTACCTAGTTCTTTAAAATGGGTTATGTATCTGTCTGGATCGACAATCATAAGGTGTGCATCAAGTGGCTTTTTTGCAGTTTTAGCCATTGCCTTTATTACAGGGAAACCGTATGAAATGTTTGGAACAAATACTCCATCCATTATATCAAGATGAATCCAGTCAGCCTGACTGTTGTTTATCATTTCAATCTCCTGTTCAAGCTTTCCAAAATTGGCAGAAAGCATTGATGGGGCAATAATTGGTGCCATTTTTTCTATTTTAAATTCTTCAGAACTTCCAGCAAGAGTTTCATAAACTTGTCTACAGAGGCTATCTCCAGTTTTTCACCGGGAGCGTGTGCTCCTTTGATGGTGGGACCGAAAGAGATCATGTCAAGATATGGATAAATATCAAGAAAGAGACCACATTCCAGTCCGGCATGTATTGCACGTACAATTGGTTGGTTGCCAAATAATTTAGTGTACGATTCTTTTGATACATCAAGAAGATGAGAGTTCAACTTTGGTTTCCATCCGGGGTATTCACTCTCGTGAGTTACTTTTGCACCGGCCAGTTTGAATATTGACTCAATTCTGTTTGCTGCATTATATCTGGCTGAGTTTACAGAGCTTCTCTGACTTGTGCTAACCCTAATAATCTGGGATTCATCCATTTTAACGGCTGCCAGGTTGGTTGATGTTTCAACAAACCCTTCGATCTCCTGACTCATTGCCAGAACTCCGTGAGGTATACCGTTTAACGATAGTATCAGCTTTTCTGCAACCTTTTTTTCAACTGCAGTGGCAAACGATTCGCTAATCTCAATTGTACCTTCAATATTTGGGTCTGAAATGCCATACTCATCTTTAATTTCAGCGACTAATCTATTGAACAGTGATTTAACCAATTCAAAATCTGTCTTGTCAATAGCAATAATTGCATAGGCCTCCCTGGCAATGGCGTTGCGTTTGTTCCCTCCGTCAATCTGGCAGATATCAAATTCTGCTTTACTGAGCAAATTGTATAAAAACCTAAAGAGGAACTGGTTTGCATTTCCTCTGTTTTTGTGTATGTCGTCACCGCTGTGGCCTCCGGTCGCACCAAAGAACAGTGCCTTAAGAAACATTTTGCTGCTATCAGCGGCAACCTCTTTATATGAATACCTTGCTGTTGTATCAATTCCACCCGCACATCCGATAAAGAGTTCGCCTTCGTCTTCAGAATCGAGGTTGATAAGCATTTTCCCGGTAATAAAGCCTGGTTTTAACTCCTTAGCTCCCTTTAAACCTGTCTCCTCTTCAGTTGTAAAAAGACACTCGATTGGGCCGTGTACTACATCATTTGAGGCGAGAATAGCAAGTTGTGCTGCCATGCCTATTCCGCAATCTGCTCCAAGGGTTGTCTCTTTTGCAACGAGCCAGCCATTCTCTTCAATATAATTTATGGGGTCAGTTTCAAAATTGAAGCTGCTGTCAGAATTTTTTTCACAAACCATGTCGGAGTGACTTTGAAGAACGACCACCGGGGCACTCTCCATTCCTTTTGTCGCAGGCTTGATAATAACCACATTGTTTGCAGAATCAGTCCTGTATTCCAAATCTCTTTCTTTGGCAAAATTTATAAGAAATGCTGTAATCTTCTCCTCTTTACCACTCTCTCTTGGAATTTTTGTGATTTGGTCAAATATTTCGAATATTTTTGAATTATCCATTTTAGTTTGATTTTAGTTGTTTTTCTATGTCAACAACATATTTTCGGAAAGATCTGTCGGTGTCCAGCAGATCACAGACTGTATTGTATGCATGCAGTACAGTTGCATGATCTCTTCCGCCGGTTTGTGTGCCAATCGATGCCAGAGAACTTTTTGTAAGGTTTCTACTCAGATACATTGAAATCTGACGTGCCTGAACAAGTTCTCTTTTTCTGGATGCACTTAAAAACTGTTGAGGGTCTATTCTAAAGTATTCACAAACAATTTTTTGAATTCTGTCTACAGAAATTTCAGGTTTGTTCTTTGTTACCAGTTTCTCGATAAGACTCTCTGCAAGGTCAAGGTTTATCTTTCTGTTGGTAAGAGTTGACTGTGCAAGAAGTGAAATAAGTGTCCCTTCTATCTCTCTGATATTTGTTGATACTCTTGATGCTATATAATTGGTAACCTCCTCGGGTAGTGTGATTCCATCTTTGTAGCTTTTGGCTTTAAGTATCTCAACTCTTGTGTTGTAGTCAGGTGGTAAAAGCTCTGCAAGAAGACCCCATTTGAATCTGGAAAGCAACCTCATTTCAAGGTCCTGCAAATCTACAGGTGCTTTGTCAGATGTAAGGATCAACTGCTTACCCATTGAGTGCAAGTGGCTGAAAATATGGAAAAACGCATTTTGAGTACCCGGTTTTCCTGCAAATTCATGCACATCATCTATGATGAGAACATCAATAAGCTGATAGAAGTGAAGAAAGTCGGTAAGTTTGTTTTTGACAGTGGTGGCGTCCATATATTGTGTCTGAAAGCGGTTGGCGCTTACGTAGAGCACAATTTTTTCCGGAAACTGCTTTTTTATTGATATGCCAATAGCCTGCGCAAGGTGTGTTTTGCCAAGTCCCGAACCTCCGTATAGAAAGAGCGGGTTAAACGTGCCTTTGCCCGGGTTTGCAGAGATATTTAAACCGGCTGACCTCGCCAGCTTGTTACATTCACCTTCGATGAAATTCTCGAAAGAGTAATGAGGATTAAGCTGAGGGTCTATCTCCAGTTGCTGAAGTCCCGGAATAACAAACGGATTGGTAATATTGCCTGCCTGATTGGGGAAAGGAACAGACTTGTTTTTAATCTCCTGAGTAGGTTGTTGTGGAAAAGTCACCATATCTTCTCCTGAAACAACTCTTACATTGTATTCAAGTTTGGCCTCTTTGCCCAACTCCCTTTTGAGAGCTTTGCTTATAAGATCTATGTAATGTTCTTCAAGATATTCTCTGAAAAAATTTGATGGAACTTCAATTGTAAGAACCGCTCCTGAGATCCTTACTGCTTTTACCGGCTCGAACCATGTCCTATAACTTTGAGGGCGGATTATGTCACGAATGATGTTAAGACAGTTATTCCACACTAAAGTATGTTTAGGTTCGGTCATAGTAAAAGATTAGTTTAGGTTTGGGGTAACAAATTTGGTGATAAATTCTGTAAAAAAAAATAGATTAAGTATTGGAAAATTCAATTTTTTTTCAAATCATTGGAATTCAACCCCAAAAATTTTAAAATCGCATCTGGATTTTAAATTTCTTTAAAATCAGCTAAATATAAGAAAAGTTTTTTTTAAAAAACACTAACTTTTATATATTTTTTTGGATTTTCGGTAATGTTTTTGATAAGGATATCCAGATCCCTTATCAGTTGGTCGATTGAGTTATGAACAGAGTCTGTTCTGAGAAGTTTTCCGACTGTTCCTTGTGGATTATTCATCTGCTCGAGGAGCTCTTTTAGGGAGTTTACGGTGCCTGCAAGGTCGGCTGTTTTTAGTGAATCTGTAATTTGGCCAATATTGTCCAGACCGTAATTTAATTTTTGGGTACTTTGTGTAAGTTCTCCCGATAATGAATTAATGTTGGAAATTAACTGTGTTATCTCCGGCCCGCTCTTTTCAAGGTTTTGAACAATAGCCTTGGCACTTGCCAATGTTTTGTTCAGATTTTCAAGAGATGCCGAAATGTTTCTCTTTGCATCGGCATCAATCATTCCGTTCACATTTTCAAGTGTTGCTTTAAGAGTTGCCACAAGATCTGAAATCTGATCTTTAAGGGGTAAAAATTGGCTTTTAAGCATATCTGTCAGCCCCTCTTCTGTTGTCGATTGCATTGTGCCCTTATCTTTAAGATAAGTAGTACTGTTACCGATATTTACTCTTAACGCTTTGGTCCCCAATAAATCGGTACTGTATATTTCGGCTACTGAGTTGTCAGGGATATTATAACTGCTTTTTAATTTAAGTTTTACAATAAATTCGTCTCTCTCCTGTAAATAATCAACAGATACTACTGTACCCACCTTTAATCCTCTGATATAAACAGGCCCTGTAGAGTTGAGTCCCTCAACATTATGGTAAACTGTATAATAGGTATTAGTGCTGCTGAAAAGATCTTTTCCTTTAAGGTAGTTGACCACTACGTATATCGAAGCAAGTGTAATAATTGCGAAAAGTCCTATCTTCTGTTCTCGTGTAAGTCTGAGTTTCATTTTGGAGTTAGTTGTTTAGTGGTACTATTGTATTATTTCTGACCTTAATTATGAATGCCTGAGGAAATTGTTTTCTGATTTCGCTCTGTGCCTCTTTAGCCTCATCAATTGTTATGTATTTCCCGATTGTGTATTTGTGCAAATTTCCTGCCTTAATATAACTGATATCTCTTCTCCCCTTAAAATCGCGTGAACCGGATGGTAAAACTTTACTGACTGCGAGTATTTGTACTCTGAAATGTTCGGTGGTATCTGCTTTTGCTGCAGGTTTTGCCTGTTGTGAAGTATCAGTCTCCTTTATAGGAACCGGTAAATAATTCCCTATATCATTACCTTTTTCATATTGAGTTTTGAACTCCTTGAAGGCGTTAAAGATACTTTCTGCAAATTTATCGTGATTTTTTTTATCGTTCAGAACTCTTAAATCATTCTGGTTTGTAATAAAACCCAACTCTACGAGTATTCCCGGCATGCTGGTTTTCCACAATACAAGAAATGGTGCCTGCTTAAGACCCCGGTTTACTTTTATTGGACCATTGGCGAAATGTTTCTGAACTAATGACGCCATAATCAGACTCTGCTCAAGATGCGCGTTCTGGAGAAGTGAAAAGACAATATATGATTCCGGATCGTTCGGATTGAAGCCTTCATACTTGGTGCTGTAATCATCTCCTTCAAGCATAATTACGCTATTTTCCAGCATAGTAACCTCAAAATTGGAATTTGTTTTATCTATACCCATTACAAATGTCTCAAATCCTGAGGGTGTTCGGGATATGACTCCGTTAACGTGTATGGAGATAAAAAGATCTGCCTTGTGTTTGTTTGCAATACGGCTTCTTTCGTTCAGGGGTATGAAGATGTCTGTTTTTCGTGTGTATATAACCTCAACATCGGGATAATTGTCTTTTATCAGTTGTCCGAGTTTAAGAGATACAGAAAGGGTTATGTTTTTTTCAAAAACCTTTCCGTCAGGGCTGATAGTTCCCGGATCCTTGCCTCCATGACCCGGATCAATCACAACTTTTCTTAGCTGGAATGATGCTCTCTCTTGTCCCTGTAACGATGAGCAAATTAACAAAAGTGAAATTGTGGCCAAAAGTATTCTGTGAGGCATAATTGTTGTTAATTATGATTAACTTTGCGAACTGCAAATGTAGTACATTTTTGTTAAACCTTATACCATTTTGGTTTTGAGAAAGCGGTTTCCACTTACGGCCCTTATTTTATCTCTTCTGATGCTTGCCCAGTTTCCCGGGGCAGCTACTAATCATAATTATAAAGCAGACAGTGTTAACGATACTATCAGAACTAAGCTGTTAATAAGAGATTCTTTACAGCCTGTCGATACATCTGCTGTCAAAGATACTGTTCTTAGATCTGCGTTAAGAGATACTGTTCTAATAAAAGACTCCTTATCGAAAACTGCAGCCGATACCACTAAACAGAGAGGTTTTCTTACACAACCGGCATTCTCTGATGCAAGAGATTCGATTGTAGAGGATTTTATGAATGGTAAGAAGATGATGTATTACTATGGAGATGTTAGCGTTAAATACGGAAGCATAGAGCTTACTGCAGAGTATATGGCCTATGATATGAATACCAAAACTGTGTTTGCATCAGGAGTTAAAGATACCGCCGGCGTTCTGCAGGGCAAGCCTGTGATGTCAGATGGGACAGAAAAATACACCATGGAGACCCTTCGTTACAATTTCGATTCCAAAAAGGCAATCTTCACCAATTTGATTACACAGGAGAGCGAGGGTATTATTCACGGAGATTTAATGAAAAAGCAAGCAGACAACTCCATTAATATAAGTGGAGGAAAGTATACCGCGTGCGATCACGAGCATCCTCACTACTATCTTCAGTTAACAAAAGCTAAAATGGTTACCACACCAAATAAGGTGACGGTATTTGGTCCGGCGTACCTGGTTATAGAGGATGTACCTACACCCTTTGCGCTCCCATTTGGCTTTGTACCTGACAGGATGACCCGGGCAAGCGGATTACTTGTTCCTACATTCAATGAGGAGGCAGCAAGAGGTTTTGCCTTAAAGGGACTTGGTTATTATTTTGTATTTGGAGACCATTTTGATGCATCTCTTACCGGAGACATATTCTCTCTTGGTTCATGGAATGCAGTTCTCACCTCCAGATATAAAAAGAGGTATAAGTATGATGGCAATGTTAACCTGAACTACTCTGTTAATCAAATAGGAGAGCAGGGGTCCCCGGATTATTACCAATCTAAGGATTTCTCTGTCAGGTGGAGTCACTCTCAGGATGCAAAGGCAAGACCGGGTTCGTCTTTTAGGGCTTCGGTTAATTTTGCGACACCAATGAATAATCGTTTTAACTCCTATGATATTCAACAAAGCCTTCAAAATCAAATATCTTCATCAATATCATATTCAAAAGTTTTTGCCGATTCTCCCTTCTCGCTCTCTCTGAACATGCTTCACAGCCAGAACTCACTTGACAGCTCCTATGCTTTCACAGTTCCCAATATGACTCTTACAATGAACAGGATTTTTCCGTTTAAAAGTAAAGAGGCTGTGGGAAAAGCAAAATTTTATGAGGATATTTCACTTAGTTACAGTACCAATCTGGATAACAAAGTGAATTTTAAGGCAAGCGAATTTGGTGAGCCAGATTTTCTGTCAAAATTTAAAAGCGGGATGCAGCATAATTTTACTATTGGTCTACCGTCATTTAACCTCTTTAATTATCTTCAATTTTCTCCCGGTGTCAGATATGGAATGAACTGGTACTTTCAGAAATCAGAGCGGTATTATGATACTGAAACAGAACAGGTTGTGACAAATGTAGGGGATATTTTCAGCCATTTTGGTGCTACTCAGGATTTTTCTGCATCACTGTCGATGAATACTATTTTATATGGTATGTTCAATTTTGGATCAAGGGGAAAGCTCCAGGCCATAAGACACATGGTTAAACCATCATTCAGTATAAGCTATACTCCGGAACTTGGAACTCCCTCAAATGGCTACAGAACTCTTAATTATTTAGATAATAACGGTGTACAGCACCAGGTCGAGTACAATCAATATGAAGGTCTGTTATTTGGGTATCCCTCAAAGGGAAGGTCTGCATCTATGAACTTCTCGCTGGGTAATAATTTTGAGGCAAAAATTAAGAGTGACAAAGATACGACCAATGGAGGAATTCAAAAGATTAAAATAATTGATAATCTATCGTTTGGGGGCTCATATAACTTCCTTGCAGATTCAATGAAGTTGTCAAATATCTCTACATCGCTCAGTACTACAATATTCGGTTCACTTGCATTTAACGCAAATGCAAACCTGGACCCATATGCTGTTGATGGTACCGGCAAAAGGTATAACCAACTCAATATTGTTAAAGAGGGATGGCTGAATTTTGCAAGGCTTACAAATGCAAGTATGTCACTATCCTACCAATTTTCAGGGAAGGGTTCCAGAAGAGGAGCGGGTATGGGTCTGCCTGAACCCGGTTCATCAGGTGGTCGCACTCAGCAGGGGTCTGATTATATAAGGGTTTACAATCACCCTGTAACCGGGGAGTATATTCCCGGTGGTTGGGTTTACTATATCGATCCGGATAATCCATGGTCAGTTAATGTCAATTATAACTACAGCTACAACAGATCTTACCAAATGGTTGGTGGTGAGTTGAGTACAAAGCATAATCACATGCAAACGCTGGGTATTTCTGCTCAGATGAAGATGGGCAGGGACTTAAGTATAAACCTGAATACTGGAATCGACCTCACTAAAATGGCGTTAACAACTACTCAGTTGAGTGCGACATATGATCTCCACTGTTTTGTGATATCAGCCTCGTGGATTCCAAATGGTATGTGGGAGAGCTGGAGTTTCAGAATTAATGCAAAAGCCTCTGCTTTAGCTGATTTATTGCAATTTAAGAAAAGCGCAAGTTATTGGGATAGAGGAGCAGGTTTCTGATTTTAAGTAAATTAAATTTTAATTTTAAACAAACATATAAAATGAGTAAAACTATAATATCATCAGCTAAGGCCCCGGGTGCAGTGGGTCCTTACAGTCAGGCTACAGAGGCCGGCGGATTGATCTTCGTTTCAGGTCAGCTTCCGATTGATGCGGAAACAGGAGAGTTTGTGTCGGGTGGTATCAAAGAGCAGACAACTCAGGTTCTGAAAAATATTGGTTACATACTTGAAGAGGCAGGCTTAGGTTTTGAAAATGTTTTAAAATCTACAGTTTATTTGTCTGATATCAAAGATTTTGCGGCTATGAACGAGATTTATGCCACATTTTATTCGGTGCCTTTTCCGGCAAGAGTGGCTTATGCTGTTGTCAGTCTTCCCAAAGGTGCTCTTGTTGAGATAGATGTAATTGCTGCCAGATAATTATTTCACTCTAATTTTGGCAAGGATTTTGTTTATTTAACAAATTATTCTATTTTTGCAAAAGGTTTCAATAATCTTTCAGGATAAATACATCCACACAATTAAATCAATGTACGACATTTTAGAGTTAAGCAAAAAGAGTCACGATGACTTAATTGCTATTGCTAATAATCTTAAGATTAGCAAAGCAAAAAGTTTCACCAAGGAGGAGCTGGTATACGAAATACTAGACGAGCAGGCAAAGATAGGCAGCAAATCAACCGAGCCTATTTCAAAAAAACCTCTGGTAAGAAGAGAGCCAAGGGCTAGAAAAGGCAACGAGCCCAAACAGTCTCCAAAAGAAACAGTAAAGCCTGCCGTGAACAACATACCCGAAGACAAAAGGCCAAACGATAATCAACCGAAAAACAATCAAAAGCCTCTGTTTAATCAAAACAGGCAAAATAATCAGCAGCCTAAGGCAATCGAGCCTAAGAGAGAGGGTGGTCAGCCGGAGAGGCCGGTAATACAGGAGAAGCCTTTGCAACAGGAGATGTTTACTCAGCAAGCTAAACCTGTTCAGCAGGATAAGCCGGTTCAACAGGCAAAACCAGTTCAACAGGATAAGCCGGTTCAGCAGGCAAAACCAGTTCAGCAACAAGTCAAATCAGAAACTCCTCAGGCAAACGTTTCAAATACACAAAATACTGACGATAAACTTAAGAGACCAAGGAGGGGCAGAAAGAGTGCTGCTTCACGGGAAATTCCTCCAGCCACTGTTAAAGTAAAAGAGGAAGAGGTTGCCGCAGTTATTGCAGTACTTGAAGAGAGGGGAGTTGCTGCTGAAGCTGCAACAGTTATTATCAGGGCAGACGAGAAGCCTGAGCAGGAGATAATACGTGATAATGCAAAGCGTAACAACATTCATCCCGAAAATCCTAATAAAGAGACACATCAGAAGGTTAAATTTGAGTTTGAAGGTGTTGTAGATGCAACCGGTGTTCTCGAAATAATGCCTGATGGTTATGGCTTTCTTCGTTCTTCTGACTACAACTATCTAAACTCTCCGGATGATATTTATGTTTCACAATCTCAGATAAAGCTATACGGATTAAAAACCGGAGATACTCTTATCGGAGAGATTAAACCTCCAAAAGAGGGTGATAAATATTTCCCGCTTGTTAAGGTTAAGCAGATAAATGGAAGAAGTCCGGAATATATCAGAGACAGGGTTCCTTTCGATTTTCTGACACCTCTCTTCCCGAATGAAAAATTCAACATTACATCAAATGGTCATAATAATTTATCTACCAGAGTTGTAGATATGTTTGCGCCTATTGGTAAAGGTCAGAGAGGACTTATTGTAGCACAGCCAAAAACAGGTAAGACAGTACTTTTAAAAGATATAGCCAACGCAATTGCCGATAACCATCCTGAGGTTTACCTTATTGTACTGCTCATTGATGAGCGTCCGGAAGAGGTGACTGATATGGCCAGAAGCGTAAAAGGTGAGGTTATTGCCTCTACTTTTGATGAGCCTGCCGAAAGACACGTGAAGGTTGCGAATATTGTGCTGGAAAAGGCAAAAAGACTTGTTGAGTGTGGTCACGACGTAGTAATACTTTTAGATTCAATTACAAGACTTGCACGGGCATTCAATACTGTTCAACCTGCTTCGGGTAAGGTTCTTAGTGGTGGTGTTGATGCAAATGCACTTCACAAACCTAAGAGATTTTTTGGTGCTGCAAGAAACATCGAAAATGGTGGTTCACTTACAATTCTTGCTACAGCACTTACTGAGACCGGTTCAAAAATGGATGATGTTATCTTTGAAGAGTTCAAAGGAACAGGTAATATGGAGCTTCAACTTGACAGGAAACTATCTAACAAGAGGGTATTCCCTGCAGTTGATGTTACACTCAGCAGCACAAGAAGAGAAGACCTTCTGTTTGATAAAGAGACTCTTAACAGAATCTGGATCCTGCGCAACTATCTAGCCGATATGAACTCCGTTGAGGCTATGGAATTTATGAAGAGCAGACTTCTAAGAACCGAGAATAATCTCGAGTTCCTGTTCTCAATGAACGGAGAATAATCCCCAAAAAATATATGGACTATAGACCCGCAAGGTGTAGCAATACACCTGCGGTGAGTCCTATTGCCATATTTATAAGCTTGGCCTTAAAGAAACTCCTTTTACTTTCAGCTAGAAGAGGTAATGCGGTGTGTCCATCCTGAACAATTGAACTTGCGAGCAGTACACTGAATGGGATAAGGCCACCGGCAAACAGGGTTATAAACACCATATGAGGTCCCGATTCCGGAATAAGACCTATTGCAACAGCTAAAAGAATCATTATATAAACATTTTGTGCGAGCCACTCTTCAATATGGAGAAATCTCATACCGAAATGAATCACCAGAAGTGCACCGAATGTCCACAGGAAAATTGATTTCAAATGTTTCTTAACCACATGGTTCCATAAATGTTCTTTAATAAAATGCTCACTTGCCCGTGCAGTAAGAAACAAAGTCAGCAGACTGATTCCTGCAAAAATCAGGTTAATCCACCTTTCGCTAAAAATATTAAAATGTGCACCATGATCGTGATCTGTTGAAGATGAGATTACCGGAAGGTCATGCTCATCAAGTATGCAGCTCTTGTCATGTACATGAGCGTCAGGTAATTGAATAGAAGTAGTGACAGCTGCATGTTCATGTCCGTGATCTGCTGCATGATCATGTTCGAGTATCCCCGCAACGACTGCTACAATGAATACAAATATCCCTGCCATTATGAAAAATCTCTGCCGTGAGATATGTTTCATATTCCCAATTATGCTGCCGGAGAAAATTCCCGGTTTTTTGGCACTATTACCACAGCAATCATCATGGGTCTCATAGTGATCCGGGTTAAAAGGGGCATCCTCTCTCTTTACAAATCTATCGGTAATAACCCCCACAGTTATTCCCACAATAAATAGAACAACAAAAAGGATAATTGCAGTTTTTGGAATCATTGCCAGTATGATAAATGCTTCGTCACCCGATGAGGCAATCATCATTGCTACCAGTGCTCCAAAACTCAGTAGTTTATGTGTATAGAGCGACACTACGGCAAATCCACCGATGCACCCGGGAATCAGTCCTAATGAGGCTGCTACGATTACCTGTTTTATTGGTGATTTTTTGAGTTTTCTGAAACTGTTCCCGTGGGAATGAATATTAATGTATTCTATAAGCAGCATCATTATCATTACAAGTCCCGTAATGAGTACGCTGTTTTTTAATGCTTCTATTGCGATATTCATTTTGTGTTATAAATTTTTAATAGTTCAGTCCCGGCAGCAAATGAGCTCATTTCACCGTTTAGCACCTTTTGTTCGTACTCCTGAATCCTTTGGGCGATGGCCGGATCATCAAAAAATCTGTTTTTAAGCTCCTCCTGTATTGATTCATACATCCAGAACCGTGATTGTTCTCTCCTTTTATGAAGATAATAGCCGTTGCTCTCAGTCAATCTGAAATATTCAAGAATTGTATCAAGAACCTCTTTAAGACCCTCTTTTGTTACAGATGATGTTGTAAGCGCTCTTGGTACCCACCCTGATTCAGGAGGGGGAAACAGATGAAGAGCATTGCTGTACAACGCCTTTGCAAGAGAAGCCTTCTCTCTGTTTGAGCCGTCGGCTTTTGTAATTGCAATAATATCTGACATCTCCATAATGCCTCTTTTTATACCCTGGAGTTCGTCTCCGGCACCTGCCAGCATAAGTAGCAAAAAGAGGTCACTCATTGAGTGAACCGCTGTCTCTGATTGTCCGACACCTACTGTTTCAATAAATATTACATCGTAACCGGCTGCCTCGCACAAGATGATGCTCTCTCTGGTTTTTCTTGCAACACCTCCAAGAGATCCTCCACTTGGAGTAGGTCTTATAAATACTCTGGGATCAACAGATAGACTCTCCATTCGGGTCTTATCACCTAAAATACTGCCTTTGCTTCTTTCACTGCTTGGGTCGATTGCCAGAACTGCCAGTTTGTGTCCCATAGCAGTAATTAGCCCTCCAAAGGCCTCAATAAATGTACTTTTACCCGCTCCCGGTACTCCAGTTATGCCAATTCTCATGGATTTTACAACATGTGGAAGGCATTCGGAAATAAGATTTTGCGCAATTGCTCTATGGTCGTTTCTTGAGCTTTCAACTAAAGTAATTGCCTGACTTAATATTGTTGTATTTCCGGAGAGGATTCCTTTAAGGTATTCATCTTTACTTAAAAGTCCGGTTCTTTTTTTTGAATAAAAATTATCAAAGTAAGGGTTAACAACAGGTGGTTGTTCAATCCCCTGATTTACTTTTAACGCACTGTCAATACTCTTTTTTTGCATAACAGTTATTTAGAAATGTTTCCTGTGATTATGAGGTTGAAAACGGGTCTGGTGGGGGAGTTGGTTATAACCGATAAAATCAAACCTTTGTCTCCGGAATCTCCTTCAGTATTTATTGTTACCTCAATATTGCCTGTTTTGCCGGGCTCAATTTTTGAGGGATACCTGGCGGTAACCCTTTTGTCGCCTGAATCAACTTTGTGTAATAGCAGATTACTCCTTCCAAGGTTTCTTATTGTAAAGTTATGTTTAACCTCGGTGCCGGCCTTAATTCTCCCAAAGTCGTATGAACTGGATACTGCCATTGGAAGCGGAGCATTTTCCATCTGCTCTTTTGTGTATGAAGAGAAGTTATCACGAATATTTGCTGCGATTCTCAATGATTTGCCTTGTACAACAGTGCCATTAACAGCAATGTCTGCTCTATATTCGGTATTTCCCCAATTTTTGGCCTCTTTTGTACTTACCTCAATCTTAACTCCTGCTTTGCTGCCTGCACCAATTTTCGAAGGTTGAGCAGTTATGGAAAGTCCTCTCGAAAGATTTGTAAATGAAATGTCTACAGTCCGGTTTGAAGTGTTGGCAACCTCAATTATTTCACTTTTGTTATCTCCCTGGGCAATGTTTCCTAGATCAATTGAGGACCTTCTGAATGAAACATCTCCGAATTGTTCCGGAAACAGCTCTTTTAAAGTTTTTGGCTTATCATGAACAACACCTTTAATTCTCAGAACTACCGGTCTTTGTTCTCCACTTATATAAATTGTAATGGATTTATCAAAAGGGTAGGGACCTTGATCATTTAAAAAGGTTACATCAATTTTTCCTGTTTTTCCCGGAAGTACGGGGCTTTTGGTCCACACAGGATTTGTGCAGCCACATGACGAAATAACTGCTTGTATGATAACTGGCTGGTCACCAATATTTTTAAAGGTAAAAGTACAACTGTGATGGCCGGAGGTGATCATAATATCTCCGAAATCATGGACAGCTTTATCGAATTCCACTTTGGGCGTTTGGGCGACCATATTATTTGTGCCGAAAGTTATAAAAGCGGCAAGTGAAATGTAAAAAAACAAAGATCTTCTCATTTTCAATGCTATGATTTTTAAAGTGGTTCTACAAAGATACAATTTGTATTTGTTCTATTCCAACCTATTTTTTATCTTTGCAACAATCAAACCAATTTAAAATTTAGTTATAATGGCTTACAAAATTTCTGAAGACTGCACCGCTTGTGGAACTTGCGTTGACGAGTGTCCGGTAGAGGCAATCTCTCCCGGTGATATCTATGTAATTGATCCAAATATTTGCACAGACTGCGGTACTTGTGCAGATGTATGTCCGGTGAGTGCAATCAGCCCGATGTAATTTATTATCACAAAAGGATAGAGGCTGCCATTTATTGGCAGCCTCTTTTTTTATAATTATCTACAAAACCTTTAACCTGTTTTGTGTGTTGTGTAAAATGTGTGTTTTAAGCAATCGCTCATTTCCAGAGTCTTCGCGGACAGAGGCTTCGAATGTGTAGTCTCCCTTAGGCAGTGTTACCGAGAGTGAAAATGTCCTGATTCCGGGAATTTCTGCATTATCTGCACCCTCTGGTACTTCGGGGGTAAGGTTGAGACGTTTAAACTCAACGCCATCTTTCTGTATAATAAGTACAATAGATTTCTCATCCCAATTATGTCCGGTGATTGAATAGTACCTGCTGTCAAGAATAAGTATACCTTTTTCAAAAGTAATATCTCTTGTGGTCATAATTCCGGGAAAGGTGAGATTTATATGTGGTTGATTCATATATGAAAAATAATCAGAATTTTCTGATTCAGTAAATGAGAGCGCATTCCATGAGACATTTGAGATCGGGTTCTCTTTAGAACAACTGCTGAGTAAGATCATAAGATTTAAAACCAGTCCGATAAAACATTTTTGAAATTTTAGCATAATTTAAAATTTAAATAGTTAATAATTAGTATTTTATTTGTGATTGCTTTAATTCCAGTATATGTAATAGTTGCCTGAATAGACCTCCCCCGGATTTATTATAATTTGAACGGAGTCCAGATTCTGTAGAATTTCTTCGTCATTGCCGGAGTTGAAGTAAATTACCTGAGACTCTCCCTCTGTAAAGAGCCAGGGTGTATCGTTATTGTTGCTAAAGCTCAGTGAAAGAGTGATTTGTTCTTCATGGTTGAACCCATTATTATTGTAACTGCATATACCACTAACGGTTACAATTGGTAAAATTGCCCTTACAATTTCCATGTCAGACGGAACCGGCAATAATACTCTCAGATAAACCACCATTGATGCACTTGTAATCTGGCCGCTTGTCTGATCATAAATGTAGTTTATATGTTTATCAGCATATACTTCAACTTTCTTATAAACCCTGACTGTACATTCATCACTTAGCAATCCATCAGAAGTGGTTACCTTTATTTGTGTCTCACCACAGCTGTTGCCTGTTACCAATCCATTTTGGTTTACTGTTGCAACCAGATTGTTTGTACTGCTCCATATAGCCATTTTTTCCGTAACGTTGTAAGGTTCAATATTCTCACTCAGTTTGAATTGATTTCCGATACAGATGTTTATATGGTTAAAATCCAATGATATTTTTGAAGGAGAAATGATTTGAGTTAATTGTTCAAATTTTGCTGTGTAGTTCTTGTTTTGGGAGACTGTCCCCAGAGATGGCTGCCACTCAATGAATTTGAACCCCGGGTTGGCAACAGCTGTAAGTGTTGGGATAGATCCATATTCATATAATCCCTCTCCGCCTGTAATTCCTCCATCCGGGGGATCTGACAATGCCGTAATTGTGTAACTCCTTGTATTAAGCATGCTTATATTAACTCTCTGAGAGCTTTCTGAAATTGAACTGCCTTCAAAAAAAATTGTCTCTCTCAGATGTGCACCCCTTGGAATATTAAAATTATCTGTTGTGTTTTCTCCCGGGTAATAGATGAATTTTACCTCGCCCTGTTTTGACTGACTTGCATATTCGGTTGTTATAACTGCATAAGTATAAAGGTTTTCCTGAGTGTGAGGCTTTTTATCACTCTGTTCATTCAAACCGGGTATTGTGCCTTTAAGGTTTTCAAACATGTACAGGGGTGTGGCGCTATTGTGGGACGGAGGCTCTGTATTGGAAAAAATTGACTCTCCTTGTCCGACAGGATTTCCCTCTCCGGCTTTGTTGGCAGAGAGAAAGCTACACCAGAGAGGTACATTCATTAGCTCGATAGACCGTATATTTATCGAGACATCAGCATCAAGTCTGCTTTTGTCAAATACAAATGTTATTTTAGCGGTAAGCGTGTTTAACTCCACCACTACCTCTACGCCTCCTCCATTATTGAAAAATGTAGCCTCTCCTGTGTAAACCGGGTAGTTCCCGGAGCCTGTACTGCATGTTGTACCGGACTCTCTTGCCATACTTAAAGTTGAAAATTGAGATGGGTCTATACCTTGTACATTTGCAATTGCAACCAATGTAATGTGACCCTTAGGAGGTCTCAGTTCAATGCCTGTTATTGATTTAAATGATTTGTGAATTAAGAGATTTTCTTCACTGTTGTATAGAAAAATTTCAAGGTTATTAATGTTGTCTGATATTCCGGCAGACTTGCTTGGGGGCTGATCGGCCTGTCTGAGCACAATTTTTACTGAATCATTCTCCGGATTTTTTTCCGGATAGCAGGAGCTAAGACAATAGACTGTTAAAACAACCCCAATAAGGTTTATCATGCTCAGAGTTCTCATCCTTAATCTTCCGTTAAAATAATATCACCAATTGTTTGTGTTGTCCAATCCTGGATTACAGAGCCTGTGAAACTCATGGAATTTGCACCAACACTAAGGTTAAGAGAGTAAAGTATACCTCCGTTTAATGTCTGCTGTGGGACAGTTGCCCTGTAAACCTTGTTGGTAACGCTTACTCCTCCGATTATTGCATTTACAGTTACCTCTACCTCCATTGCAAACAATTCGGCCGGCAGAATTATCCAAAAATATTTTCCGTTGTTTAGTGGAATTGTGATAAAAGGTTCTTTTTCAGAAGAGTATCCGATTATGCCCGTTTGTAAATTCATGGTTGAAGTTGCAATCGGTTTTGGAGGAGTAATTCTTACTGAAGTTACATTCAAATCTTCTACCCCTTCAACGGAGTTTAATTTGATATCTATTCCCACAGCCCTGTGGCTGAGTGAAAAACTTACGGCTGCACCCTCATTTATGGTTGTTTGTTTTGCCCAAATGTAGTCTTTACCGTTTTCAAGGATTTGAGAATGCCCGGAATCAAACTCAATCTCAGGGTTGAGGTTATTATTGAGTGAGACTGCATAGAAATCGTACAAACCCTTTGGTAAAACAATAGACCCCGTAGGAGTAAGATTACCGGAAGAGCCGGCCGTGGCCAGCTTAGGTGTTCCCGCCAATGGAAACGACAGTGATAATTCTGAACCCGAGTTATAGCAGTAAATTTTGACCTTGTTTCCCGAAGGGAACTCGCTCTCTCCCTTTGTGAAATAGTTTGTGTTGTATGAGGCATAAAACTTTGTCTCCCTCACATCTAAATCATTCCCCTCTTTTTTGCAGGATAATAAAAAAAACATAACCAACGTTATTGTCAACTGCACAGTTCTCTTTCTCATAATTTTGTTTTTTTTAGTTGTTTATTGATTTGAATATTATATGGTTATCTACTGTATAGGTAGGATAAAACCTTAATTCTGTTTTAATTGTCAAATCACGTTTAATTTTAATTGTCAGTTCATAAGAGTTGCCACCAGTAAATTGTTTGTCGATTTCACCAAAAAATGTTTTGTGAACAGGCACACTCCCCTCTGTTAACACTGCAGCATCAAATTCAAAAGTGAGTTTGGCGAGGCAGGGTAGCATAAGAGCCTCTCTTGAGTTTCCATATCCTTCAATTAGGGAGAGGTTTTGGGTATTATTCGATGATGAGATATATCCATCGGCAAGGCTCAGGAAATTGGAATGAGTTTCGGGTAGTGTCATTCTAAAAGAGTTAACAATAACTGAGGTGCTGATATCTTCAGCCGATATGTTAACCAAAAGTCTGCATGCTAAATGGTTAAAAGACAAAGTAACTTGTTCACTTTTAAGCAATATAACATTCTCTCTTTTAGCCCACAGGTAATCTTGTCTGTTAACTAAACCGGTTGCTGTTCCCTGAAAGATGTTTAGAAATAACGGAAAGGGGGTATTGTCAGATACTGAGTATATATCATAAATACCTTTTGGAAGAAAAATCCCCTTTTCCGGAATGAGTTCACTGCCACAATACGAAGTTGCAATTATGGGGCTTCCTCCAATATAAGGCCAAAATGTCTTACTGTTAAAAATATAAATTGTGGTTTTAAATCCATATGGAAAGTAAGATGCCTTACTGTCAGCTTCTTCAGTTGGTTCATGTTTGACTTTTGAGCTTATAAATTCAAGAGTCAGGTAATTGTATCTATTATTCTCTTCAATATTTATGTTCCTGCAGCTGCACAGTAAATGCAGAATGAGAACAATCCATGCTGTACAGATTTTCATAGTTGCTTAGGATTTTTAATTCCAAACAAATCTATTCTTAGTTTTAATGAAATAAAAGCCTGAAAATCCGAAATATAGAATTCTATAAAATGTTTTTACATTTTAAGATATTTTATCCTTTTCTGTCTTGAGTAGATTAATTTTTTTAACTTTGGCAACTTAAAATTCACATTTATTTTACGATGTTAAACATTAAACTCCTCAGGGATAATCCCGCTTTTGTGGCCGAGCGCCTTGCCGTAAAAAATTTCGATGCTAAAGAGATTATTGAAAAAATTCTTGATCTGGATGTTAAAAGAAGAAATTCCCAGACAGAAGCTGATACTATACTGGCAGAGCAGAATTCTATATCACGTGAAGTTGGAAAGCTGATGAAGGATGGTAATAAAGCTGAAGCGGAGATTGCAAAGGAGCGTGTTGCTCAGCTTAAAGAGTTATCTAAAGAGTTGGAAAGCAAAACAGAAGAGTATTCAAACGAGCTTAATGAGTTGATTCTTCTTTTACCAAACCTTCCACATATCTCTGTCCCTGCAGGCAAAACTCCCGAAGATAATTTAATTGTCAGGGGAGGTGGCGAAATACCTAAACTTGAATATGGAATCCCTCACTGGGATCTTGCAAAGAGATATGACATTATCGACTTTGATCTTGGAGTAAAGCTTACTGGTGCAGGTTTTCCTGTTTACAAAGGAAAGGGTGCCAAAATACAGAGAGCTCTTATTTCATATTTTCTTGACAGAAACACTGAGGCTGGATATACCGAAGTACAACCACCTTTGATGGTAAATGAGGCATCGGGTTACGGAACCGGTCAATTACCTGATAAGGGTGAACAGATGTACCATGTTGGTCTCGATAATTTTTACCTGATTCCTACAGCCGAAGTTCCTGTTACCAATATATACAGAGATGTTATTCTTTCAATGAGTGATATGCCAGTGAAAGTCACTGCATACACACCATGTTTCAGAAGAGAGGCCGGATCATACGGTAAAGATGTGAGAGGGCTTAACCGCCTTCACCAGTTTGATAAAGTAGAAATTGTACAGGTATGCCATCCTGATAAATCATATGATGCACTTGAGCAGATGGTTTCTCATGTGGAGTCAATCGTTAGCTCTCTGGGTCTTCCTTATAGAATTCTTAAACTCTGCGGAGGCGACATGAGCTTTACATCTGCACTAACATATGATTTTGAAGTATACTCTGCTGCTCAGGGAAGATGGCTGGAGGTAAGCTCGGTTTCAAACTTTGAGACATTCCAGTCAAACAGACTCAAACTTAGATATAAAGATGAAAATGGCAAACCGCAACTTGCTCATACTCTCAACGGAAGCTCGTTAGCATTGCCAAGAATTCTTGCCGCTATTCTTGAAAATTATCAAACAGCTGATGGCATTGAGGTGCCTGAAGTTCTGAAACAATACACCGGATTCTCAAAGATTGACTAATCAATATATGAAACCTGATAAGGTTATATTGGGCATCGACCCCGGTACTCAGATGTTGGGGTGGGGAGTGATTGGTCTATACGGAAATAAGACTCGTTATATTTCAATGGGTGTTTTTAACCTAAAAAAAGAGATTGACCATTTTTCAAAGATTGCTTCTGTTTACAGGGAGGTTGACGCATTAATCGTCAAATACAAGCCGGACGAACTTGCCATTGAGGCCCCTTTCTATGGAAAAAACATTCAATCGATGCTCAAACTTGGAAGAGCCCAGGGTGCAGCGATATCAGCAGCACTTAACCACAATATGCCTATTACTGAGTATGCACCAAAAAAGGTGAAGATGTCTATAACCGGAAAAGGTGCTGCATCAAAAGAGCAGGTTGCGACAGTTCTTTTAAGTATACTGGCTGTTGAAGATAAACCAGGTTCATATGATGCTACCGACGGCCTTGCCGTTGCTTTCTGTCATTGTTTAAACAGGTCATCACTCATAAATGAATCAACAGCAAAATCAAGCTTATCCGGAACTTCAAAGGGAAAAGCCGGGGGTAGCTGGGATGCCTTTGTAAAAAACAATCCTTCCAGAATAAAATAATCTCAATTTTTCTACAACCATATTTAACTTTTGGCTGTTTTAACAGTCAAATAAATGTTTATTGGCAAAACATAATAATTGTAACTAAATAATAGATATGAAATATACTAAACAGATTTTTCTTTTACTTTTTCTGATTTTTGTAATTAATGGTATAACTACCGCACAGACAAGAGATTATAGAGTAAGGGGCACACTGATAGATAGTGTAAGAAATGAAGCAGTAGAATTTGCAACAGCGTCCGTCACACCAAAAGGTACAACTACACCTACAAAATACGCACTCTCCGACAGCAAGGGAAAATTTGAAATTATCGGTGTAACAGCCGGAGATTATACTCTGAAAATTGAGTACATGGGATATAATACCGTAGAAAAAGAGATCTCCGTTTCTGCACAGAGGGTTGTTGAGTTAGGAAACATTGGGATGATTGAGCGACTTAATATGCTCGAATCAGTAACTGTTTCTGCTCTTGGAAATCCGATTATTGTCAAAAAAGATACAATCGAGTACAATGCATCCTCATTTAAAACTACAGATAATGATATGCTTGAGGAGCTTCTTAAGAAGCTTCCCGGAATCGAAATTTCGGCAGATGGTAAAATAACTGCTAATGGTAAAGAAATCAACAAGATAATGGTTGATGGAAAACCATTCTTCTTAAATGATCCCCAGTTAGCTACAAAAAATTTACCTGCCAACATTATTGAAAAGGTAAGAGTTGTTGAAAGGCAATCAGATCAGGCCAGATTTACAGGTATTGATGACGGAAATGAAGAGACGGTGATAGATCTTTCGATAAGACCGGGTATGATGAATGGTTGGTTTGGTAATACAACGGCCGGATATGGTACTGAAGACAGATTTCAGGCAGCAGGTATGGTAGGAAATTTTACCAAAAAGAGCCAGATAAGTGTAATCGGTAATGGAAATAATACAAATAACAGGGCATTTTCTGATTTGGCCGGTGATATGATGAGAACAATGAGAGGTTCGATGGGTGGAGGCAGAACTACCGGAGGAGGAGGAGTAAGGATAGGTGGCACCACTCTAAGTTTTGGCGGAAGTGGAATTTCAACTTCATGGATGGGTGGAGTCAATGCTAACACCGAACTTAATGACGGCAAATTAAAGATTGGGGGTAACTACTTTTACGGAAGTAATGATAATATTGCCGAGGGTACCAGGGTAAGGCAGAATTTTCTTCCTGACAGCAGTTTCTTTAACAGAGATACAAGCAGATCGCAGAATGTTTCTGAAAATCATAGAGTTGCGCTTGAATTGGAATGGACAATTTCAGATAAGACATCAATCATATTTCGCCCGAATGTTAGTATAGGAACAGGCATGTTTGAGGAGAGAAGAGACTTTTCAACAGATGGTCTTAACAGAACAAAAATTAACGACGGATTCAGTCTTTCAAGCGGAGATAACACATCTCAAAGTGCGGGTGGAGAGTTTTTGTTCAGACAAAGACTTGGTAAACCTGGCAGGACATTCTCCGTAAACATGAACTATAACTATTCAAATAATGATCTTGATGGCAGAAATCTATCAGAGACAAATGTTTATGGCAATAGACCTTCTACAACAAAGCTCGATCAAAGATTTGACCTCAACAACAACTCCTACTCGATGAGTGCAAGAGCTTCGTATACTGAGCCTTTGGGCAAGAATTTCTTTATGGAGCTGGCTTACAGATATCGTTACAGCAGGAGCAGCTCTGAAAAAGAGGCCTACAACTTTAATGACATTACAAATCAGTATGATATTTATGACAGTACATACTCCAATACTTTCAAAAACACATTTGTAAATCAACAGGCAGAGATCAATATAAGAAAGAATGAAGAGAAGTACAGCTATGTTGTGGGATTTAATGTGCAACCATCTTTAACAGAAAGTATTGGTGGTGTGAATGACATTTCAAGAAGTGTGGTAAATTACTCGCCTTCAGCTCAGTTTGACTATAGATTCTCTGATGCAAGCAATATGAGGGTTAGGTATAGGGGTAATACAAGACAGCCTTCAATTAGCCAATTGCAGCCTGTTCCGGACAATTCAAATCCTCTCTATATCCCATTGGGTAATCCTGACCTTCTTCCTGAATTTGAACACAGTATGTCTGTTGAGTTCAGGGATACAAAAAGAGAGACATTCCGATCATTAAATGTGAGGCTTGGTGGAGATTACACGATGGATAAAATTGTTAACAAGACTTGGTATGACGAGGGAGGTGTGCAGTATAGTGAACCTGTAAATGAGAGCGGAGTATATTCGATGTATGCAAACATGATGTACAGTACTCCAATCAAAAAATCAAAATTTTATGCTTCAACAAACACAAGAACCTCTTTTAGAAATGGTATAAACTACTCTAATGGATTAAGAAACCGCACACAGAGTCTGTCACTGACTGAGATGTTAAGACTCACTTACCGAGGAGATAAAATTGAAACAGGTATTGGCGGAAGAGCTTCATACTCATATGCCTGGTATACAATTGAGCAGACCACCCAGCCTGCAACCTGGACAAATTCGGTAAACATGTATGCAAACTGGACATTACCAAAAGGTTTTAACCTTGTAACAGACTTTGACTACCAGTTTTACATTGGTTTTGGAGATGGTTATAACGAACCATCTGCTGTATGGAATGCCGAAATTTCAAAGCTGATGCTTAAAAATGCTGCTACTTTAAGATTGAAGGTATATGACATTCTGAACCAGTCAAAAAATATGTGGAGGACCACAACAGATAACTACATTGAGGATGTTCAGAACAACACGCTTCAACAGTACTTTATGTTAAGTTTCACTTTTAGATTCGGAAAATTCGGATCAAGCAGGGGTGATTCAGGAAGACCACAGCAATTCAGAGGTAGCGGATTTGGCAGGTCTCACATGGGAATGTATTAATCGTTTTTTGACGATGAGAAATTTTTCCACTTCTCAATAACATTCTTTAAATCTATAGGGATTTCATTTTCGAAAAACATCCGGTGCCCGGTCGCCGGATGTATAAATCCCAGGGTTTTTGCATGAAGAGCGTGACGGGGCATTATCTCAAAACAGTTTTCAACAAATTTTTTGTATTTGGCGTATAGGGGGCCTTTTAAGATCTTGTCCCCACCATACCTATCATCATTAAAAAGGGGGTGTCCCAGATAGTCCATATGAACCCTAATCTGATGTGTTCTCCCTGTTTCAAGTATACACTCAGTGAGTGTTGTATAGCCAAATCTCTCTAATACTCTGTAATGGGTGATGGCATGTTTGCCTGATGACCCGTCAGGGAATACTTTAAACCGCATTCTGTCATTTGGGTCTCTTCCGATATGTCCTGTTATCGTTCCACTATCCTCCTTTATGTTTCCCCATACCAGAGCTACATATTTTCTTTCTATTGAATGGTCAAAGAATTGTTTTGCCAGAGCAAGTTGTGATTGGTCGTTTTTTGCTACCAGTAATAGTCCTGATGTGTTTTTATCAATTCTGTGAACCAGAATGCCCATTCTTTCATCATCAGCATCAGCAGGCTGACTGATTCCCAGATGAAAGGCTAGAGCGTTTACAAGTGTGCCTGAGAAGTGACCGTGTCCGGGGTGTACTACCAGACCCGCAGGTTTGTTTACTAACAGCAGATGTTCGTCTTCATATGGAATTTCAAGCGGAATATTCTCGGGTTTTACTTCAAAACCTCTTCTTTCATAAGGCATTACAATAGTAACAACATCATGGGGCTTAACTACATAATTTGCCTTTACTGTTTTACCGTTTACTAGCACATAACCTGCTCCGATTGCAAGTTGTATCCTGTGCCTGGAGGTTTTCTCCATACGTGAGGTGATGAATTTGTCAACTCTGAGCTGACTCTGCCCTTTATCGGAGACATATCTGAAGTGTTCAAAAGAGCCTACTGTATCCTCTTCTTCACCTGCATCATAATCATCTTCAATGCCATCAGCATCGGTATATATCTCTTCCAGCTCTTCCTTCATAAGGGATCAGTTCTTTTTTGTCTCCACAATTTTAGTTTTGTCTGTACTCAGTATCAGATCTACTCTGCTTCCCAAAATAAAGGAGAGGCGGTCTGTTGGCTCAGGGAACTGTTTAATTACAAAACTAGAGATAGTATCAGAGTAACTTTTAACAGATTCGTCAAATGTTAATCTCCCTATATTCAAGGAGTTGTCAATAATTATATCTTTTGCTGTTACAAATGAAAACCCTGTAACAGAGGGTATTGATGTCATGTTATTATATGAACTCAGGCCGAGTTCAAGATCAATTTCACTCTCTGTCTCGATGGCAGTTCCGGGAGATATTATCTGCCCTTTATACCTCTGAGACAAAACATTATTTGTAGCCATATCATTAACATATATAAGCCTTCCTACATTGAGTTGTCTGGCTGTAAGTTCTGCCTTTGCCTGGCGGAGAGAGTATCCCGTAACAGAAGGCATATTAACTTTTTTAGGTTGCAATGAATTTATTGTCAACAATATTCGTCTGTTCTTCTTAACATAGCTCCCTGCCTGTGGATTCTGTCTGAAAATAATGCCTCTTCCCATCCTTGGTAAAAAGACAGAATCTGTTACCTCTAATCTCAGGTTTGATGTGGATGCTACTTTAATGGCATCTCCCATGGTAAGCCCTGCAAAGTCAGGTACTTCAAGTTCCTGGTTGTGTCGGGTAATGAGTTTCAGAAACAAAATCAGGAGTACCAGTATTAAAAGAACCACACCTGCGGCTTTTAACAGATTTTTAATAATCCAGTTATCTTTTTTCATAAATGAAAAGTTTAGACAAAATTACAATTTTTTTGTGACCTTATTGTAGAAACTGTCTCTCTCAACAGCTATGTATCCGCATCCGGCAGCAATTCTCTCAAGATCACCGGCTGTCATGTTGGGATTCTTCTCTCCCGAACCGGCCATACTGTAAATTTTTGTGCTGTCGTTAATTGTTCCGTCAATGTCATCAGCCCCGTAAAGAAGCGATAGCTGGCAAAGCTCTTTACCCAACATTGGCCAGTATGACTTGAGGTGAGTTATGTTATCCAGTACAATTCGTGAAATTGCAAATGTTTTTAGAATCTCAATGAAGCTTGCCTCTCCCAGATGTGACATTGGGTTATTAGCTGCCTTAAAGAGAAGGGGAATAAATGCGTCAAAGCCTCCTGTTTCATCCTGCAGGTCTCTCAAGGCTATCATGTGGTCAATTCTGTGAGCACGACTCTCAATGTGTCCGAAAAGCATCGTTGCGTTGGTTCTCATCCCTATATTGTGTGCTGCTTTGTGAATCTCGAGCCATCTTTTTCCATCAGCTTTGTCTGGACAGATCTGTTTTCTGATTTCAGGTGCAAATATTTCAGCTCCTCCGCCGGGTAATGCCGAAACACCTCTGGACTTTAAGTCAGAAAGTATCTCATGTATTGATTTTTTTGAACTTATGGACATGTCGTCGATTTCAACAGCCGAATATGCCTTGATAGCAACATCTGGTGGCAAAACCTCCCTGACCGCTTCGATGACAGAATAATAGTAAGTGTAATCTTTTCCCGGATGAACGCTACCTACAATGTGAACTTCTGTCATTCCCGGCTCATATTTCTCTTTGCAATACTCTTTAATCTCCTGAATATTCATAGTCCAGGCGCCTGTTTCTGTATCGCACTCTCTTCTGTATGAGCAAAATTTGCATCTGTGTATGCATACATTGCTTGGTTCGAGATGGAAGTTTCTGTTGTAAAAAACAGAATCACCATTTATGCTTTTACGTATTTGAGTAGCCATAGAAGACAGGGTGTTCATATCCTGAATTTCCCATAGTGCCATGGCCTCATCTCTCCCGATTCTTCCTCTCATTTTTAGTCCAAATATAACAAAAAAGACGCTCAAGGCGCCTTTAATCGTGTGTCGGTAGTAATCTCTCTTCTAGAAACGTTCTTCAGATGATACTGTTAATTTCTTGCGGCCACGACGGCGACGGGCTGCAAGTACCCTGCGTCCGTTAGGTGTAGACATACGCTCACGAAAGCCGTGTTTATTGCGACGCTTGCGCTGTGATGGTTGAAAAGTGCGTTTCATAATATGTATACTGTATTTATTATAATACTTAAAAAAGGGAGTGCAAAGATAAATAAAATGTTTTTAATAGCAAATATTTATACTATCGTTTGATAAATATGACACTTTTTTCAATAAACCACTCCTCATCGAACCAGTCCGATATTTCGGTTTTGGAGAATTTATTCATGGGAATTCTCAATTTTTCTGCTGCAGTGGCCATCTCTTCATTCATATCCCCACCTTTAAGATAGATAATTCCTCTGTTTATACCCTGGATGCTTCCCTTTTCGATTTTATTCCAGACCCAGGGAACGAAAGAGGAGAGATCTGTTACAGCTCTTGACACAACAAAGTCAAACATACCATCAATTTCGTCTGCCCTCATTCTGAGTTCATTAACATTTTGCAGCCCGAGAGCATCTTTAACCTCTGTTACAACTTTTATCTTTTTAAGAATTGAATCGCATAGTGTAAAATTGGCTTCCGGAAACATTATTGCAAGTGGGACTCCGGGAAACCCTCCGCCTGTGCCCACATCGAGTATCCTTGAATTGGCCGGAAACTTAACTCTCTTTGCAATTGCCAGGGAGTGTAAAACATGGTGAAGATAAAGGTTCCCAATGTCTTTTCTTGAGATTACATTAATCTTTTGGTTCCACTCTTCGTATACGGGAAACAGCGATACGAACATCTCTTTTTGTCTATCGGTAATTTCGGGAAAATATTTTAGAATTAACTCTTCCATATATCATTCAATAATTTTTTAGCCCTGCTGACTCTTGTTTTAACTGTATTTAAGGGAATATTCAGCTCTTTGGCAATCTCTTCCAGTGGATATTCGTGAATAAATCTAAGCTCTGAAATTTTTCTATACTTTAAATCAAGATTTTGAATTGACTTTATTAAATTTTCAAAAGCCTGATCATTAATCATGTTCTCCTCGGGACTTGGAACTGTACTCTCAATATCGGGAGCAGGATTCTCTTGACCGACAGAACCTGATGTGACTTGAGGGATCTTTCTTTTCTTATGGAAGTCAAGAGCAGTATTCTGGGCAATAGTATAGAGCCATGTAGAAAATGCGTATTTGAAGTTGTAAGCCTCCAGATATCTGAAACATTTATGAAAGGTCTCCTGGCAAATATCTTCGGCATCCTGAGGGTTTGATACAATAGTAGAGATGTATGAAATTACTGACTTCCTGTAGTGGTTTACTATCTGAGTATATGCCTCCTGCCTGCCGCTGAGTGCCCTCTGTATCAATTCATGTTCGTCATTGTCTGTAAACTTCATACTTGTTATCTTTAATGAGCCTCCAGCCAGTTTTCACCGTAACGGCAATCTACGGTAAGCGGTACCGAGAGTTCAATAACTCCCTCCATCTCTCTTTTTACTATAGTTGCAAGCCTCTCCTCTTCTCCGGGATATACGTCAAAGACAAGCTCATCATGTACCTGGAGAACCATTTTGCTTGAGAGTCTGTTTTGACTTATCTTTTCAAAAACCCTTATCATCGCAACCTTTATAATATCTGCAGCACTTCCCTGGATTGGTGCATTTACAGCGTTTCTCTCTGCAAGCCCTCTTACAGTAGGGTTCTTTGAGTTTATGTCAGGCAGATACCTTTTTCTTCCATAAAGGGTTGTAACATATCCAATCTCTTTTGCTGATTGAATCATTTGATTCATATAGTTTTCAACCTGCGGATAGCTTGAAAAGTATCCCTCAATCAGCTGCTTTGCCTCTTGCCTGGGTATACCAAGCCTTTGAGATAGGCCAAAGGCAGAGATCCCGTAAATAATTCCGAAATTGGCCACCTTTGCTCTATTTCTCTGTTCTCTTGTAAGTTGATCTTCAGGCACTCCGAATATCTTTGACGCAGTTGCTGCGTGAATGTCTTTTCCTGCCCTGAATGCTTCAATAAATAGTGAATCTCCGCTCATATGTGCCATTAGTCTCAACTCTATCTGTGAGTAATCGGCAGACATAATCAAACCGTTTTCAAAAGAGGGTACAAATGCTTTTCTTATCTCTCTTCCTCTTTCGGTTCTGATTGGAATATTTTGAAGATTTGGTCTTACAGAACTCAAACGGCCTGTTGCAGTAAGTGACTGGTTGTAGGTTGTGTGAATCTTGCCTGTATCAGGTTGAATCAGGGTAGGCAGAGGGTCGATGTATGTTGAGAGCAGTTTTTTAAGATTTCGGAAGTCCAGAATTTTTGAAATTACAGGGTGAAAATCAATTAGTTCAGAGAGAGTCTCTTCGTCTGTGGAGTAATTTTTCTTACTTGTCTTTTTAGCATCTTTAACAAGCTTCAGTTTTTCATAGAGCAATATGCCGAGTTGCTTTGGAGAGGAGAGATTAAGTGATTGATCTCCTGCTATTTCTCTGACAGATATCTCTGTTGTATTAAGTTCTTCTGTCAGTTGAAGACTGTATTCGGCAAGCATTTTTCTGTCGATTTTTATGCCTTGGTGCTCCATATCTGCCAATACCTCAATAAGTGGCATTTCGATTGTTTCGTATAGAGGCAATAAATCTCCGGATTTTATTTCGGGTAAAAGTTTTTCGTACAGAGGAACCATCAGTGATGCCTCGGCAAAGGCTTTTTCTAGCATTGCTTTATTGTCATGTGAAGAATCACTGAATAGGTCTCTTGGCTGAACATCTTCATCCTCATCAAATTCATGGTCAAGATAGCTTTTAGCCAGGATCTCTATTTTATGCGATCTCTCCGGCATTAAAAGATAGTGCATGAGCTCAATATCTGCAAAATAGCCTTTTAGGTTTATCCTGTATTGCTTTAAGAAGTTTATTATCTGCTTAATTTCGTAACCGCACTTAGTAATACTGCTGTTTTCCAGCAACTCTTCTGCAGCTGCTATCTCTTTGCTTTCAGAAGGGATAAACTGACAAACATAACCATCTGCTGCAATAACAAGGCTATTTTCAAATAATTTTATCCCCACCTGAGAACTCTTCTCTGCAACACTTTTTAATGTATTAATATCGGTGAGTTTTTGCTCTGCTTTTGCTTTTTTAATTTTTGGTTGCTCAAAAGTGTTAATTGAACCGGGAAGGCAATTTGAAGATGGTGAGAAGCAGAATAGGCTCTCTAACTGTGGTAACATTCTAATAAGAGATCCAAATTCATAATTGCCGAAAAGACTTTTTATTTTTTGAAAATCAGGTGTTTCAAGCTTCAGGCTCTCTTCATTCCAACCGATTTGAACATTTGTTTCAATGGTAACAAGCTTTTTGCTAAGATCTATGTGTTGTTTAGCATCTTCGAATGCCAATCTTTGCTTTTCGGGGAGCTCACCAAGAGAGTTGTAAATGTTATCTACTGACTTGTATTTATTTATAAGTTTTTTGGAGCTAACTTCGCCGATACCTCTCACTCCCGGTATATTATCAGAGCTATCACCCCAGATTGTCAGGATGTCAATGACCTGTTTAGGGTCTTCAATATCGTATGTTTTACAGATGTCATCTTTTGTTAGAATTTCAGCTTCACCACCATTTTTACCGGGCTTGTACTGAAAAACCGAATCCGAAACGAGTTGGCCATAATCCTTATCCGGTGTTACCATATAGACGCTGAATCCTTCCTGTGAGGCTTTTAACGCAATAGTGCCAATAACATCATCGGCCTCAAATCCCTCTTTCATCAAAACGGGTACCGAAATTGCCTCCATCATCTCTATCAAAGGCTCCAAAGCTGATTTTATCTGTTCCGGTGTCTCACTTCTGTTGGCCTTGTATTCGGGGAACATCTCATGACGGAATGTTTTTGCAGGAGGATCAAATGCCACTGCAAAATGTGTTGGTCTCTCTTTTACAAGAAGTTCCAGGATTGTTTTTGTGAACCCGAAGAGAATTGATGTATCTGTTCCCTTTGAGTTAACCATAGGCCTTCGCAGGAAAGCGTAGTAAGACCTAAAGATTAGGGCGTGCCCATCTATCAGGAGAAGTTTTTTCATCTCTGAATTATTGATTGTCATCTGCTATCCACTCTACAAACGAAGTGGGGGTTTCATACAATTTTACCGAAAATAACCTTACATCTGAAGGAAGATTTCCTTCTATGGCATGAGCAAAATAGAGTGCCAGATTTTCGCATGTAGGCTGAAAATCAACCACTACTACATTTGAATAGGCCGCTGCAATCTCTTCTACCAGTGCAGAGTCGTTTCTTAATATTAAAGCGTGGTCAAACGGCTCAATAATTGCTTGGTTGACAATCTTTTTGAGTTCTGAAAAATCCATCACCATACCCGACTTAGGGTGATTTGGAGATTCGTTGGGTTTGCCTTTGATTGTTACAAACAGTCTGTATGAGTGACCGTGTATGTGTCTGCACTTACCATCGTAATCCTGCAGAGCATGTGCCCCCTCAAATCTGAACTCCTTGGTTACTCTTATAATTGACATGCTTTTTTTGCAAAAGTATTAATATTTTTTATAAACTGAGAGGAAAAGGGAGTTACTAATCTTAATTATTAAAAGAATAATTCGGCTACTTAATTATAGTTTGTAATAAAAATAATAACAAATAGAATTAAAATTTGATTTTCTCTTACAATTCAGTATTTTTGTAAAAATTAATCCAGGTTATGGCAATAAACATTCAGAACATTTTATCGGACAACGCAAAAAGTATGAGAAGATCTGCTATCAGAGATCTTTTAAGCGTTGCCAACAGGCCGGAGGTGATTTCATTTGCCGGTGGTTTCCCAAATCCGGACACCTTTCCGGTTGAGGATTTAAAAGAGATTATGATGGAGGTTTTAACGAATGAGAGCACCTCTGCTTTACAGTACGGACCAACTGAAGGTAATGGTAAGCTAAGGGAGATTCTTGCTCAGAGATACCGCGAGCAAGGGCTCGACATCACTAAGGACAATGTTATGATTACAACATCGTCTCAGCAGGCAATAGACCTGACATCCAGAATATTTATAAGCCCCGGCGATACCATAGTATGCGGGCTGCCTTCATACCTGGGAGCACTTCAGTCATTCTGGTCATATCAGGCAAAACCTATAGGCGTTGAAAAGGATGAGGAGCTGGAAACGGTTATCAGAACACTTATTGCCAGTGGAAGAAAACCAAAATTCATATATACGATTCCTGATTTCCAAAACCCTTCAGGGGTTACAATGAACCTTAATCAGAGAAAAATGGTTCTTAATGTAGCCAAAAAATATGATCTTCTGATAATTGAAGACAGTCCATACAGAGAGGTGCGTTTCGAAGGAGAGGCTCAACCGCTTATGTATTCCATGGATAACGAAAGGGTGATGCTTTTTGGAACTCTGTCAAAAACTGTTCTTCCGGGATTCCGCATAGGATGGATAATTGCTCCTGTTAATATAATTGACAGACTTGTGGTAGCCAAGCAGTCGGCAGACCTTTGTACACCGGTGTTTGATCAGGCTGTTATAACCAAATACTTTGAAAAGGGATACTTTGAAAAGAATCTCAGCAAAACAATAGACCTCTACAGGAATAAGCGTAACCACATGCTTGCCTGCTTCGAGAAATATATGCCAGAAGGTGTAACCTGGACAAAACCGGAAGGTGGTCTTTTCCTTTTTGTTACTCTTCCTGAGGGTTATGATTCGGCAGTGCTTTTTAATGAGGCTATTAAAGAAAATGTTGCATTTGTAATAGGGGAGGCTTTCCACTGTGACGGATCAGGCAAAAATACAATGAGAATTAACTTTTCATTCATGAATGAGGAGAGAACAGAAGAGGGTGTTAAGAGACTTGCAAGGGCAATTGAAAAGATGTTTCAACAATCTCAGATAGAGTCGCCAACATCGTTCTGATTAGAGAAAAGTAAATAATTTAGCATCAAATTTAAGAGAAGAGTCTTTGAACATTTTGTCAAAGGCTCTTTTTTCAATCAGTTCATCGGGTGTTCCCTCAATAAAGCTATCGTGACCCATTACCCAGATTTTGTCACACAACTTTATGGCCTGCAGCAGATCGTGAGTAGAAAAGATAATAGTTTTTTCCTCTTTAGACGCAATCTCCTTTAGAAGTTTTACTGTCGTAATTCTGTTCGCAATATCCAGAAAGGCTGTTGGTTCGTCCAGTAACATTATCTTACTGTTCTGAACAAGACTTCTGGCAATTGCTGCTCTCTGAAATTCGCCATCACTGAGCATAGAGCTGTCTCTGGAAATAAATTCAGCTAGTCCTACTTTTACAATTGTCGAATTCACAAATTCTCTTTCGTGATTATCGATTATTCCCAGCCAGTTTGATCTGTTGTAACACCCTGCTGCAACCATATCGAAAAGGGAGAGATTTTTTGTTTTTGGACTTTGTGATGGGACGTATGATATTTTAATTGAGAGTTCTCCCGGAGTATAACTATTGACATTCTCTCCATCAATTGTTATAACTCCTCCGTGATATTTGAGAATTCCTGAAACAGATCTCAGGAGTGTGCTTTTGCCCATTCCGTTTGCACCCACAATAGCAATCATCTCTCCGCTTTTTGCAGTTGCATTAATGGCCGAATAAATCACTCTGTCGTAACCCAGGGATACGTTCTGCAGCTCAAGTACATTATTTATATCTTTTTCCCGGCTCATACTATACAAATCTGCTTTTTAATACTATTAACAGAATTATGGGAACACCAATCAGTGCACTGACAGTGTTGATTGGAATTACACCGGGTTGTCCCGGAAGCTGGGCTATTGTGTCTGCAAAAACCATAATTACTGCTCCAAGAAGTGCTGCTGAAGGCAAAAGCACTTTATGGTCAGCATTTCTGAACAACATTCTTGCAATATGTGGAACAGCAATTCCTATAAAACCAATTGGGCCGCAAAATGCTGTTACACTGCCTGCGAGTAATGTGGTTGCAATGAGTATCCGCTTTCTTGTATTCTCAAGATTTACTCCAAGACTTCTGGCGTATGCCTCTCCCATTAACAAGGCATTAAGGTCTTTAATGTTGTAAACTGACAGAGCTAAACCGGCAAGCACCAGCGAAAAAAGAACCCAGATCTGGGCAGGATTTAACCCGGAAAAACTCCCCATTGTCCACAATACAAATACCTTAAGGGCAGAAGACGAAGAGAGGTACTGCATAAGAGAGATGATTGCACTAACGACGCTGCCGAGCATAATTCCAAATATGAGCAGCGATGTGTTATCTCTAAGTTTGGAAGAGACCATCAGTAAAAGGATTGTTACTGCAAAGGCCCCGAGCCATGCAGCAGCAGCAGTACCGACCGATGCAAGCAATGATGATGTCAGTGTTATTCCAAATGCCGAAAATCCCATTACAAATATTGCTACACCCAGTCCTGCACCGGAACTTATTCCGAGGATAAAAGGATCTGCAAGAGGATTCCTGAAAAGAGTCTGCATCTGCAAACCACACACAGATAGTGCCACACCCGATAGGATGGCTGTAATGACTTTTGGAATACGATATGGGATCATTATGTCCTGAACAAACTTTGAGGTATTTTCTCCTGTGAAAAAATTTAATATCTCCTTAAAAGGGACTATAACCGACCCTAGTGTGAGGTTCAGTAAGACGAAAATTATCAAAGAGATGAATATGAAAATATACCATCCCAAATATGAAGGCTTTATGCTCAATTATATATCCTTTGAGGCCTCTAAGATAATGCAAAAAAAGATAAATGTGTTTTATTTTTATTTTAGTAATTTTGCAGCCTCCGTTAATTAACTAAAAGAAAAAATCGATGAGAAAGAAAATTGTAGCAGGTAACTGGAAGATGAATACCTCCATTGCTGAGGGAATACTTCTGGCAAAACAGATAAACTTTTTAACAAAAGAACTAGAAACAGAAGTAGAGGTTATTATCGCACCTCCCTATACACATTTGGCCGGCATAGCCTCACTTTTAAAGCAGGAGGCTTCCAGGGTATCATTATCAGCTCAAAATTGCGCAGATCAGTTATCGGGTGCATATACAGGTGAGGTTTCTGTCAAAATGCTTGAAGATGTTGGATGTAAATATGTTATAATAGGCCATTCAGAAAGAAGAGAGTATTACGGAGAGACAAACGAAATTCTGTTAAGGAAGATTGAACTTGCCCTGGCGGCGGGGTTGAGCCCAATCTACTGTGTTGGTGAGAAACTTAATGAGAGAGAGGAGAACAGACACTTTGAGGTGGTAGCAGAGCAGATCAAAGAGGTGCTTTATAAACTAAAGGGCTTTGATATGAATAGAGTGGTTGTTGCATACGAACCGGTTTGGGCTATTGGAACAGGAAAAACTGCGACATCTGATCAGGCAGAAGAGATGCATGCATACATAAGAAGAGTTATCGGAAATAAATTTCCGACTCTTGCAGACGAAATTTCAATTCTTTACGGAGGTAGCTGCAAACCTTCAAATGCTGCCGAATTGTTCGGAAAAGAGAATGTGGATGGCGGACTTATTGGTGGAGCATCACTTTTGGCACAGGACTTTATTTCAATCATCAAAGCTTTCTGATGAATTATACTGAGGTTTGTATAGAGATAACTCCCTTTTCAGAAGAGACTGCTGATCTTGTAGTAGCACATTTGTCAGAAATGGCTTTTGAAAGCTTTCTTACAGAAGGTAATTTGCTAAAATGCTATATAAGAGAGAATGAGTATTCGCCGGAAGCTGTGATATCACTCATTTCAGAATTTAAAAAAGCCGATTGTGTTATAAAGAGTTCAGCTAAGATTATTGAACATCAAAATTGGAACGCTTTATGGGAGAGTAATTTTACTCCAATAATTGTCGATGACAGATGTATTATAAAGGCAAGTTTCCATAAAGATCTTCCTGACGCAAAATACACTATTATTATAGATCCCAAAATGGCATTCGGGACGGGCCATCACCAAACTACACGATTGGTGATTGAAACCTTGCTTGAAATGGATGTGAAAAACAAAAGGGTGCTGGATATGGGTTGCGGAACCGGAATACTTGCCATACTTGGTGCGAAAATGGGAGCCGCAACTCCACTTGTTGCCATTGATATTGACGATATTGCAGTTGAATCGGCTATAGAAAATTCAATCAGAAACGGGTTGGATGGTAAGATTAACGCAATTGAAGGCAATGCTAAGCTAATAATGAAATCATCTTTCGATATCATTCTTGCAAACATAAACAGGAATATAATCTTGTCTGATATAGAAACATACTCAAATGGACTTAACTCTGGTGGCTATCTTGTTTTGAGTGGTTTTTACGAAGATGATTCTCAGCTAATCATCAGTGAGGCAAATAAGTTTGGGCTAAACCCTGTTTTCAGCAGAAGTCTTGACAGCTGGGCAGTAATAAAAATGGTAAAAAAGTAATATTTTTATCATTCAGACTATTGCAGAAATAATTTTTTGTTATACCTTTGCAGTCCTCAAAGAAAGCGGGCATGGCGTAATTGGTAGCCGCGCCAGACTTAGGATCTGGTGCCGAGAGGCGTGGGGGTTCGAGTCCCTTTGCCCGCACGAAAAAATGGCAGATACCCTTTGGGATATCTGCCTTTTACTTATTAGTAAGATTTTGAAAAAAACATATTATGAAGATCACACAGAAAAATGTAGATGACCTGACAATGGTAGTCACCATGAATATCGAAAAAGATGACTACAAGGAGAAAACAAAGAAAATTCTTAGCGATTACAGAAAGAATGCCGATATCAAAGGTTTCCGTAAGGGAATGGCACCCATGGGCATGATCGAAAAGATGCACGGCAAAAGCGCTATGCTTGATGCTGTCAACAATTTAATCTCTGATGGTTTGAATAACTACATCACAGATAACAAGATTAACATACTTGGAGAACCACTGCCACACGAAGATGAGAAAAAGAACATAGACTGGGAGAATGATACAGAATTTGAAGTCTCTTTTGACCTGGCGATTGCTCCTAAAATTGAACTGGAACTTACTTCAAAGGATAAAATTACCTATTACGAACCAAAGATTACTGACGAAGAGAAAACCAAATACCGCAGCAACCTACTGAGACAGTTCGGTACACTTGTTAATGCTGAGGCCATTGAAGAAGACGACTTTATTATTGCCGACCTTATACAGGGTGAGACAAGAATCGAAGGCACATATGTAGCACTCAGATCAATTGCTGATAAGAAAATTAAGAAAAGCTTTATAGGCAAAAAGAGCGGTGATGAGCTGACTATTGATGTAAACAAAGCTTTCGAAAATGAGACAGACAGAGCTGCTATGCTCAAAATCAAGAAAGAAGAGCTTGCAACAATTGAACCTAATTACACTGTAGTTGTTAAAGAGGTGAAGAGATTTGCAGAGGCAGAGGTAAACCAGGATCTGTATGATAAAGCATTTGGTCCGGGCAATGTAAAATCTGAAGAAGAGTTTGATAGCAAGATAGTTGACAGGATAAAATCAGAATTTGCACAAGAGAGTGACTACAGATTTATGCTTGATGCCAGAGAAGCTTTGATTGAAAAGGCTGCAATTGCACTTCCTGAAGGGTTTCTGAAAAGATGGTTGCATAACGCAAACGAAGGTAAATTTACAATGGAGGAGATTGAGAAGGATTTTGATCTGTTTCTGAAAGATTTCCGCTGGCAGATGATTCGTCAGTTTATTACAAAGGAGCAGAATATTCAGTTAACCAGAGAACACCTTCTTGACCATGCAAGAAAGATTGCAGCATATCAGTTTGCGATGTATGGTCTGCAAAATGCACCTCAGGAGCAAATTGACACGTATGCCGAATCGCTTCTTAAGAATGAGAAAGAGGGCAGAAGAATAATTGAAAAGGTAGAGGATGATCTTGTACTTGACTATGTTCGTTCTGTTGTGACACTTGATAAGAAAAGCATTACAATTGAAAAATTGCAAGAGCTTACAAAATAAATAATTATTAAAAAATGAGTTATGGCTACTGATTTTGAAAAATATGCAATCAAGCACAAAGGTATAAGCAGTCTGACTCTTCACAGGGTTAATTCTCTTTACGGAGCTTACATTAACCCTACGATAATTGAGGAGAGGCAACTGAATGTTGCTGCAATGGATGTATTTTCCCGTCTTATGATGGACAGGATCATCTTCCTTGGTGTGCCGATTAATGATGATGTTGCAAACATCATTCAGGCACAATTACTCTACCTTGATTCAACAGAGTCAAAGTCTGATATTCAGTTGTATATTAACTCACCGGGAGGTGGCGTTCATGCCGGTCTGGGAATATATGATACTATGCAACTGGTTAGTTCAGACGTTGCAACAATCTGTACAGGTATGGCCGCCTCTATGGCTGCTATTCTTCTCACATCCGGAGCAAGAGGCAAGCGATCTGTTTTACCACACTCGAGGGTGATGATTCATCAGCCTATGGGTGGTGCAGAGGGACAGGCAAGCGATATCGAAATTACTGCCAGGCAGATTGTATCTCTCAAAAAGGAGCTTTATGAGATTATTTCATACCATACAGGTAAACCGGTTGAAGTTATCGAAAAAGATGCCGACAGAGATTACTGGATGAGAGCGCTGGAGGCGAAAGAGTATGGCATGATTGACGAAATACTTACCAACCCAAACAAAAAGTAGATGGCATCAGGTTACAACGATTACTGCTCATTCTGTGGAAGAGGCAAAGATGAGGTGGATGTCCTGATTGTAGGTGATATTGCCTCTATATGCAACGATTGTGCACAGCAGGCTATTGATTATACAAAAGAGGCACTCAGTGCAAAAAGAGCTAATAATAAAAAAGGTAATACCGAAGGTAAACTCCTTAAACCAAAAGAGATAACATCTTTTTTGGATATGTATGTGATTGGTCAGGAAGAGGCCAAAAGATACCTTGCAGTTGCAGTTTATAATCACTACAAGAGGATAAATAACCCATCTGATAATGATCTCGATCTGGAAAAATCAAATATTTTGCTTGTGGGTCAGACAGGAACGGGTAAAACTCTTCTTGCCAGAACTATTGCAAAAATGCTTGATGTTCCGTTCACAATAGTTGACGCAACCGTTCTTACCGAAGCCGGATATGTTGGCGAAGATGTTGAGAGCATACTTACCCGTTTGCTTCAGGAGTCAGATTATGATGTCGAAAGGGCGCAAAGAGGAATTGTATTCATTGACGAAATTGATAAGATTGCAAGAAAGAGCGACAACCCCTCAATAACAAGAGATGTTTCAGGTGAAGGTGTACAACAGGCAATGCTTAAACTTCTTGAAGGAAGCGTTGTAAACGTACCACCTCAGGGAGGCAGAAAACACCCTGAGCAGAGGATGATTGCTGTTGATACCAAGAACATCCTCTTTATTTGCGGAGGAGCTTTTGAAGGTATAGACAGAAAGATATCTCAGAGATTGAACACTCAGGTGGTAGGCTACGGATCTCTGCAAATTAAAGAAAGGATTGATACAAAGAATCTTATAAAATATATTGCCCCACAGGATTTGAGAGCTTACGGGCTTATTCCGGAAATTATTGGAAGGCTTCCTGTTTTGACATATCTTGAGCCGTTAGACAGAAAAGCACTAAGAAGCATACTCACGGAGCCTAAGAACTCTCTGATTAAACAGTATATCAAACTATTTGATTTAGACAAGGTAAAGTTGAAGATTGAAGAAGATGTACTTGAATATATTGTTGATACTGCTTTGGAATACAGACTTGGTGCAAGAGGTTTGAGATCGATCTGTGAAGCTATTATGGTTGATGCGATGTACAATTCACCGTCTGAAACCAAGAAGTCTCTCACAATTAAACTGCCTTATGCCCGCAAAATGGTTGAGAAGTTTACCGGGTCACTACAAATGCTTAAGGAGGCTTAGAAAAAATCTCCGCGCCAGTTTGTGGTAAAATATTAAATTTCAAATATATAAAAATGGGCCAATTCCAATTCAGGAATTGGCTCATTTTTAATTGCCTGTAAAGCACTAATATACCACAAACTGGCGCGGAGAAAATTTTTCTTAATTTTGTGAATTATGAAGAATATCAAAATCTCTACAGTCCAATTCGAGAATCGTTCGGGTGACAAGGGGTACAACCTTGATGTTATTGAGCGTTTTGCTGCAGCTGCTGCCATAGAGGGTTCAGATGCGGTTGTATTTCATGAGTGTTCGGTAACAGGATATTCTTTTGCGAGGAATCTCTCTCCTGCGGAGATGTTGGATTTATCTGAACCTGTTCCGGGTGGCTCTTCTGTAAAGAGGTTGGAGCAGATTTCGGCTAAATACAAAATTGCTGTGCTGGCCGGTCTGTTTGAAAGAGATGAGAAAAACGATATATATAAAGCCTATGTATGTGTAGATGATGGTAAATTGATTGCCAAACACAGAAAACTTCATCCTTTTATTAATCCTGAAATTAAACCGGGAAACTCCTACACAATATTTGACCTCAGGGGATGGAGGTGTGGTATTCTCATTTGCTATGACAATAATGTAGTGGAGAATGTGAGGGCTACCAAGCTTCTTGGTGCTGAGATTATTTTTATGCCACATGTAACAATGTGTACCCCTTCTGCACGGCCGGGATCAGGATTTGTTGACCCACAACTGTGGTTTAAAAAAGCTGAGAATCAAGAGGTTTTGAGAAGTGAATTTAACGGTCCAAAAGGCAGGGAGTGGCTTATGAGGTGGCTTCCTTCACGGGCGCACGATAATGCGGTATATGCAGTCTTCTCAAATCCTATAGGGATGGATGATGACCAGCTTAAAAATGGGTGCTCTATGATACTTGACCCTTTTGGAGATATTATTGCAGAGTGCACAGAATTGGGCGACTGTTTGGTTACAGCAGA
Organism: Rikenellaceae bacterium; assembly: GCA_003542575.1. Lineage (GTDB taxonomy): Bacteria > Bacteroidota > Bacteroidia > Bacteroidales > UBA932 > Bact-08. The sequence goes on from DPKJ01000005.1 coordinate 106,316, forward strand.
GTTATCCAAAGATAAACTTACCCTTGCAGGTGGACATCGCTATACAGAGGCCAGAAGACCGGAGCTCTATTCCAAAATTATTGGCCAAGAGCACAAATCTGTACAAAAGGTTGCCTGGATTAACCCAGAGCAACCTTCTGAATAAAAATTATGTAATCGCTTAGGTTAATACAAATGATGCAATCGCCTCTTTCGACTCTAGGAATCAATAATCAATAACGGTTTTTAGCTGTTCATTACCTGATTCTGGTGGTTAATTGACTCCTGGTGAAGGGCTTCGAATACCTTGCATATGAACTCTTCACTCAATCCTTTATCTTTTCCTTTGCCAACAGCTTTGTTTATAATTTGTTCCCATCTGTTGCTCTGCAGAATAGTTATATTATTCTCTCTTTTGTATTTACCTATTGTCTCTGCTGTATTCATTCTTGTCTCAAGCAGATCAAGCAGCTGGTCGTCATACTGATCTATCCTGGATCTTAGTTCAGCGATTACATCCTTATATACAGGATTATCTGTATCGGGTTGCCTTAATGTTATTCTTGTGAGAATTGCATCAAGATCTGCAGGGGTTACCTGCTGTTTGCTGTCGCTTAGGGCCATGTCCGGATTACAGTGAGATTCTATCATCAATCCGTCATAATTGAGATCCATCGATTTTTGAGAGAGTTCATAAATATACTCTCTGCTTCCTCCGATGTGACTTGGATCACAAATAAGAGAAATTTCCGGGATAGCTCTTTTAAGTTCAATAGGTAGTTGAAATATTGGTTGGTTACGGTATCTGCTCTTTTCGTAAGATGAAAACCCACGGTGTATGGCTGCAACGTTTCTTACACCTGCTTTGTAAATTCTCTCTATTGCCCCAATCCAAAGATCAAGATCCGGAGTTATTGGGTTTTTAATCAAAACAGTGACATCAACCCCTTGTAGAGCATCTGCTATCTCCTGAAGAGAGAATGGGTTTGCAGAGGTTCTGGCACCAATCCAGAGAACATCAACTCCAAACTTAAGAGCTTCATTAACATGGTATTGATTTGCCACCTCGGTTGCTATAGGGAGTCCAAGATCTCTCTTAATATTTCTTAACCACTTTAATCCCTCTCTGCCAACACCCTCAAAGGTATCAGGGCGTGTTCGGGGTTTCCATATACCTGCCCTGAAAACATCAACTCTGTTGTATTTTATCAGTTCATTTGCAGCGGCATAGAGTTGCTCTTCGGTCTCTGCACTGCACGGACCGGTTATCAAAAGGGGCGCCTGTTTGTAAATTTCCCACTCCTTAATGGGGATAATTCCGACCATCTTTTCCATATTTAAGTTTATTGTTTTATTCGTGATAAGCATATGTCAAACTTCTTTTCATCGGTACAAAGTGAGATTCTTACATACCTCTTTCCCTCTTTGCCAAAAACAGAACCAGGTGTAATGAATATACTCTTCTCATAAAGTAATTTATCGCACATCTGTTCTCCGTTTTCAATATTTTCAGGTATCTCTCCCCAAAGAAAGAGCCCTGTTTGAGATTTATCGTAATTACAGCCTAAAATTTCCATCATCTGCTCTGCCTTTTTTCTTCGGACTGAATATACGGCGTTAAGGCTTTCATACCACTCGTTTTTAGAATTCAGTGCCATAGCTGCTGCAGTCTGGAGCGGGTAGAACATGCCTGAATCCATATTGCTTTTGACTTTTAGGATTGCAGCGATATATTCGCCTTTTCCTGCAACCATTCCAACTCTCCAGCCGGGCATGTTATGAGATTTGCTAAGTGAATTTAACTCGATGGCAACATCTTTTGCTCCATCTGTCGACAGAATACTTATGTGTTTGTTGTTTAGGATAAAAGAGTAGGGGTTATCGCTGCAAATCAAGAAGTTATTGTCATGTGCCAACTTCACTAACTTTTCGTAAACCTTTTTGCTTGCAGGTTGACCTGTTGGCATGTGCGGGTAGTTAATCCACATTATTTTTACTTTAGACAGATCTCTGCCTGCCAACTCTTCAAAGTCAGGATACCAATTATTTGCTCTTGTCAGATTGTAGCTCTCAACCTCTCCACCGGCAAGCAGTGAAGCAGAACGGTATGCGGGATATCCAGGATCCGGAACCAAAACCTTATCTCTAGGGTTAAGAAATGCCATGCTAATATGCATTATTCCCTCTTTTGAACCGATAAGTGGTAAGATTTCATTATCCGGGTTGAGGGTTACTTTGAAATATCGTTTGTACCAATCTGCAAATGCTCTTCTTAAGGGTTCAATTCCGGAGTAGCTTTGGTATCCATGAACTCCTGATTTAGCAGAATCCCCGCAAAGTGTGCTAAGAGTAAGATCGGAGGGTGATAGATCGGGACTGCCTATTCCCAGGTTAATGATATCTCTTCCCTGAGCTCTCAGTTCAGCAACCTCTCTTAGCTTTGAGGAGAAATAGTACTCATTGACCAGTGTAGTTCTGGCTGCCGGTTCAATTTTGAATTGGTTGTGTTCCATTTCTGTATTCTCCAAGTATTTTAAGGTTTTCTGTTATTGGTTTTATTGCCTCAAGAGCTTGTCTGTAACGGTCATAAGCATCAAACATAAGGTCAACGTAAAAGAGGTATTGCCACTCCATTCCCATAATCGGAAGAGATTGAATCTTTGTAAGATTCATTCCGTAAATGGACAATACAGATAGAACATGGGAGAGTTTTCCCTGCAGGTGTGGGAGAGAGAAGCAAATAGAGGCTTTATTAATGGATTCGGGAGTAATATTGAGTATCTTTTTTACTTTTCCGTTTGTGGTTACAATTACAAACCTTGTGAAATTTCGTTTGTTGCTCTCCACTGATGGTTTTATTATCTCAAGGTTATACATTTCAGCCGCCATTGTGCTGGCAAGAGCTCCTACTCCGGCGAGATTCTCTTCTCTGATTCTTTTTGCGCTTAGTGCAGTATCTACCGAGTCAATAATCTTGACTCCCTTTTTTCTTAATTCATTCAGAAATAGATAGCATTGCTGAATTGCAATGGGGTGGGAGTGTATCTCCTTGATATCCTCAATTTTCTGCCCCGGCAGGGCAATCAGGTTCTGAACAATTCTCAGGTACTGCTCTCCTACAATCGGTAGATTGCACTCGTGAAGAAATGTATGATTTTGAAGCAGGCTTCCGGCAACAGAGTTTTCTACCGCTACAATTCCGCAGTCAGTTTTATTCTCTTTAAGTTCATCAAAAAGATCTGTAAATGTGTCACATGGGACAATTTTAAGGTTGTTCCCGTTAAAAAACTCTTTTGCTGCAATTTCGTGGAATGCACCGAACCCTCCCTGGATTGCTACGCTTACCTCTGAATACTCTTCTGCTTTCATATTGTTACAAAAAAAAGAGGCCCCTCATCAAGGGACCTCTACATTATTAGTTTATCATATTCAATAACATATTAGTCCCTCTTTCGTGTGAAAAAAGTAAAAGAAAAAGAAGAAATAATATGAATTGATAGCTCTCATTTGGCTGCGAAGTTAAAGATTAATTTATAATATGAAACCAAAATTTAAAAAAAATTGCAAAATATGATATAACTATCAGATAATCAAACGTTATTCTGTGTAATATTTGTAAAACAACGCAATCGATTCAATCCCTTTGTAGAATTGACTCAAAAGGTAACTTTCATTTGGAGAGTGTATAACATCTCTTTCAAGACCGAATCCCATAAGTAATGGATTAGCGTTAAGAATTTGCTGAAGGTCTGCAAGTACCGGAATACTTCCACCTCCGCGACTTGGAACTGGTTCTATGCCGTAAACCTCACCTATTGCTCTGGATGCCGATTTATAAACGTTTGACGATATTGGGCAAAGGAATCCCTGACCACCGTGATGAGGTGTCACCTTAACCTTTACACCCTTTGGCGCAAGTGAGATGAAGTGCTCTTCAAATAGTTTGGCAATCTTCTTGTTATCCTGATTTGGAACGATTCTCATAGAAATTTTTGCGGTTGCTTTTGAAGGAAGTACTGTCTTTGCTCCCTCTCCTGTGTAACCACCCCAGATTCCGTTAACATCAAGGCAAGGGCGTATTCCTGTCCTCTCCATAGTAGTGTATCCCTCTTCACCTGTAACTGCATCTATATCAAGAAAATGTTTGAACTCCTCTTCATCGAATGGTGCTCTTCCCAGCATCTCTCTTTCAGCTTTGGTTAGTTCAACAACATCATCGTAGAAGCCTTTAACCGTTATTCTTCCCTTTTCGTCAATAAGTTTGTCTATCATTCCGCAGAGAACATTAACCGGGTTGGCAATAGCTCCTCCGTAGTGACCTGAGTGAAGGTCTTTATTTGGGCCGTTAACCTCTACCTCAAGGTATGCAAGACCTCTCATACCTACATTAATCGAAGGAATCTTCTCATCAATCATGGTTGTGTCAGAGACGAGAATATCGTCGCATGCCAGCATCTCTTTGTGTGCAATTGCCCACTCTGGAAGACTTGGAGAACCGATCTCCTCTTCACCGTCAATTATGAATTTGACATTACATTTCAGCTGATTTGTTTTAACCAGATATTCAAATGCTTTTACGTGCATAAATCCCTGACCTTTATCGTCGTTTGCACCTCTTGCATATATTGCACCGTCTCTGATTTGTGGTTCAAATGGAGGTGTTGTCCAAAGGTTGAGGGGGTCAGCAGGCTGTACATCATAGTGTGCGTAAACCAGAATTGTAGGTTTTGTTTTGTCAATAATTTTCTCTGCAAACACAACAGGATGCCCTTTGGTAGGATATATTTCTGCTCTGTCACAGCCGGCTGAGAGTAAAAGCTGAACGTACTTCTCCGCTGCTTTTTGCATATCAGGCTTATGATCTGCCATTGAGCTGATTGAGGGAATTCTTAAAAGTTCAAAGAGCTCCGAAAGGAATCTCTCATTGTTCTCCTGAATGTAATTTTTCATCTTTTATATATTTAGTTATTAATTATTTACAGTGTGAATCTGACGGTAAGCCCAAAATTATCAGACTTAAAACCTGCATTAGTAATTATCTGAACCTTTGGATTCCAGTCAAATGACAGTGCAATTGGTGCATTTGGAAACTTGTACTCTATACCAAGCATGCCGTCAATTGCCATTAAGAAGCCGCTCGAATCACCAACATAAATGCCTGCTGAGGCACCCGGACCAAAGTAGAATGAAAGCCCGTCAACATTGATGTTTTTGTGAAACTGATAAATACCGGTAACCTTTATCTTCATATGGTCTTTATGCAGTATGTCAAGGTCCAGTATTCCCTCTATTGCGTTTCCCGGACTTATAAATTGCCTGTAACTTGCACCAACGCTTGAGCCCAGTCTGAGCCCAATTGCTCTTGTGTAATCCTGTGAAAAAGCCAGTGTGGCAATGCTCAGCATTAAAAAACTTATAAGTAATCTCTTTTTCATATTTGTTATATTTTTAATGTTGCTCATTAATTTACAACAGTTAATAATAAGATATTGTTTGATTTTCAAGTTCTGATAAAATATTATTTGCAAGCCTGCTGGCACCCAATCTGAAGAGATTTGGGTTAAGCCAATCTTCCCCGAGAACAGAATCTACAATTGCGTAGTATAGAATTGCATCTTTTGGTGTTACTATTCCTCCCGCAGGTTTGAAACCTACCTTAATTCCTGTTTTATCATGAAAATCCTTAATTGCACAACACATAACAAATGCGGCTTCAGGAGTGGCTGCAGGTTCTGTTTTTCCGGTTGATGTTTTTATAAAGTCTGCACCTGCTTCCATTGCAAGCATTGATGCCTTGTATATTTGCTCTGGATCATTCAGAGTACCTGATTCAAGTATAACTTTCAGATGGGCCTTTCCCGCAGCTTTTTTAATCTCCACTATCTCACCTGAGGCTTTATTGTAATCTCCTCCCAGAAAGTGATTCAAAGACAAGACAATGTCTATTTCGTCTGCACCGGCATCGGAGGCCATTCTGCATTCACCACATTTAATCTCCAAAAAACTTTGAGAACTTGGGAAAACTCCGGCGACAACCGCAAGTTTCACATTTTTATCTTTCAATAAATCCCTTACTGTTTTTGTGAAATTGGGATAAACACAAATTGCAGCTACCTGAGGGTAGTTTGGAAATTGTTCTTTGAAACTGTTTACCTTTTGTACCATGGATTCAATCTTTGAAACAGTGTCGGTATGGTTTAAAGATGTCAGATCCATAAGTCCGATGCAGCGCGAAAGAGTCTCAGGCTTGTCCCATCTGCCCGTATTCGCTTTTATTGCTTCAAGTTCGTTAAAATTAAATTGCATATTTATATTTAAAATTTATTCATTTTCTTCTTTTGTGTCAATCCAGATTGTTACAGGACCGTCATTTACAAGCGACACCTTCATGTCAGCTCCAAAAATTCCGGTAGGACAATTCTTGCTTGTTTGGGCATTCATTGCAGAGATAAAACTTTCATAAAGTGGAATAGCTTTATCCGGCTTTGCTGCCTTAATATAGGAGGGTCTGTTGCCTTTTCTTGTAATTGCATGTAGTGTGAACTGACTTACAATTAAAATATCACCATTGGTATCTATAACAGATAGGTTCATTACCCCTGCCTCATCATCAAATATACGAAGATTTGTGCATTTTCTTACCGCATAATCAATGTCAGAAAGGGTGTCTGACTCCTCAAATCCTACCAGGAGAAGCAATCCTTCTCCAATCTCACCTGTTTTTAATCCGTTTGAAATAACTGATGCAGATGTGACTCTCTGTATTAGAATTCTCATATTGATTTTGTTTTTATTGCTATCCGCTTACCGAGATTTTAAAGCCGGAATTTCTCAGAGGGTTTACTATCAATTCCATCTCTTCAACCGTTACCTTTTGAAGATCTTTTGCAGGTGTATCCCTGTCAATTGTATAAACCATTATCTCTCTTGGATTTATCCTTTTTACAACTTTGTACCAACCCTCAATCTCCTCTTTTGTGGTGTTGTCAATTTTAACTCCGTCGTACTCTCCTCTAAGAAACATTGTCTGCAATACAAAAACTCCCTTAAGATCTTCCAGATCCTTTATCACCTTTTCGACAGAGTAGGGAAATTGGGGCCTGTCAATAAGGTTGACTGTTTTGTCAAAAGCAGAGTCAATCTTTATGATTGCATTATCAACTCTCTTTATGGCCTCTTTTATTTTTGGTTTTGATAGCCCGGACCCATTTGTCAGTACAGAAACTTTTGCTTTTGGTACATAGAGGTCTCTTATCTCCAGTGTCAAATCAATTATCTCACTGAATGAGGGGTGCATTGTAGGCTCTCCATTTCCTGAAAAGGTTATGGTGTCTATATCTCCCAATGTTCTGTCATGGTTTGCAATTTTATTGAGAAGAGCCTCTCTTACCTGCAGAATTTCGGGAAGTTTGGTGTCTGATCTGCCGTCACTGTTAAAGCCGCATTCGCAGTAGATGCAGTCAAAATTGCAATATTTACCGAATCTCGGGAGCAGATTCACTCCCAGTGAAACTCCCAGTCTGCGGCTTTTTACCGGCCCGAATACTATTTCATTGAACAGAATCGTTGACATACATTTTAAATTTAAGCAAGCCTTACTGATTTACTCTTTTCTGTAAGTTTCATGGTGTTCCAGTCAATGTTATCAACCAAAACTATGCCAGGCCTCTTGCCTTTTTCCAAAGATCCGAATTTATCTTCAATCCCCAAAAAACGTGCACCATTAAATGAACTCCATTCTAATATTTCGCTCAGTGGAATCGTAGGGAAGAATCTATGAATGCAGTTTATTTCATCAACCATAGATAATGTGTCATTGCTTGATAACGAGTCTGTTCCCAGAGTTATGGTTGTGTTGAGTCTTCTCAGTAGGTCAAGCGGAGGGAGTGCATCATGGATAAAGAGGTTTGACAGGGGGCAAACTGCCCAGTAGGGGTTTTGCAGCCTCTCTATTGCGCTCATGACACTCTGCTCATCGGTATAGGTGTTGTGAACAAGAAGTATGTTTTCTGTAATTTCACCCTTGATTTTTTTGATAGTATCAAGAAAATAGAGCAGGGATGGTGTACCGGTAACAGGTGGAGTGCTTAATCCTCTTGATTTGTAATCATTGTACAGAGGACCGCTACCTTTCATAATCAGTTCTTCTTCTTCCCAACTCTCCTGATTGTGGTAAGATAGCCACCCTGCCTTAATGGCATCAGATGAGGACTCCTTTAAAAGAGAAGGACTCATTGTGTAACATGAGTGTGGGGTTGGTGCTGCATCTATTCCAAACTCAGCGGCCAATCTTGTAAGTTCTCTTACCGAAGACATGATTTCTGGCATGTCTGTCTCTTCACTGCCAAAAACTTCAAGGAAGGTTCTGGTGTACATTTTTGACCTTGATTTTGCATCAAAACTCTCTGAGCTGTTGCTTATATCTGCCATTGCAGAAACTCCTGAATTGTAAAGCATTTCCATCTCAGTAGCAATAGCCTCTGACCTGCCATTTTCGTTTGCTATATAGCGGAGTTCTCTTATCTGGCTTATAAAGCCTGCCATACCGGTTTTTTTTGCAAAGTGACCTTTCAGGTGGGAGAGTTCAATATGGCAGTGAGAATTTACAAATCCAGGTATAATTATACCGTTGTAAAATTCAGTACTTTCTGTCTCATCTTCCAATACTCCTATTTCGAGTATTGTGCCATCATTATCTAAGGTCACCGTCCCTCTTTGGACCGGACTCTGTGAATTCAGAGGGAATATGTATTGTGCTGCGATTTTTCTCATTTTTCAGAATCATTGTAAATTTTGTGGTGTCTTGTTTAAAGTTGTTAATCCACCACTTTGCCATAAGGGGCGTCTCAAAGATCTCAGACAAAGAATCTCCCGCCGAAATATTAAAACTGGGGTACCTCTCCGGAACTAAAATCCACCTTAGGGCTCTCTCGCTTTTATTGTAGAGGATAATCTCACCTGCCCGGTCAATAATTTTTTTGAATGAAGCCGATTTTTTTTCTTCCAGACTCTTCATGTCAAGAAATGAAGAGATCTCCTTCTCCTGTTCTTCAAGTATTGCCTTTGCCTTGGTATAGAACTCCTTAAGTTTTGTGGGACGTGTTATATAAAAATCTATTGTTTTAGTGAACTGCTTTGAAGTATAGCCGTATTTGCTGAATACTGCCTCGTAAATTCGTGCAGTATCTGCCATTAAAACCATCTTGTAATCGGATGTCACATATCTGTCAGCCATATAGATGTCGGCAATGATCCCGGGCATATCCTTGGTGGGAATCAAATCTCCTGAACAGGAGAAAATGGATAGGGTAAAAAATGTCAACAAATATCGAATATGCTTCATAGCTTTTCTAAAATGTCCCACAAAGGTAATTTATTATTATTTTTGCCCAAAAAAGATGAGAGTTCTGATTATCGGTTCCGGAGGCAGGGAACACGCAATTGCCTGGAAAATTTCTAAAAGTCCACTTTTAACAAAACTTTTCTGTGCTCCCGGTAATCCGGGTACCTCTGCTGTTTCGGAGAATCTTCCAATTGATATCAAGGACTTTGAATCTATTAAAAAAGCAGCTATTGAGAATTCAATTGAGATGGTTGTTGTCGGTCCCGAAGATCCTCTGGTAAATGGCTTGAGAGATTATTTTGAATCTGATCCGCTGCTTAAAGAGGTAATCTTTATAGGACCAGGCTCCTGTGGAGCAAGACTTGAAGGAAGTAAAGACTATGCCAAGGCATTTATGCAGAGATGGGGAGTACCTACTGCCAAGTATAAATCATTTGATTCATCTTCGATTAATGAAGCTGATGGATTTCTGGAATCACTGGAAGCTCCCTATGTGTTAAAGGCAGATGGGCTTGCAGCAGGAAAGGGTGTTCTGATAATTGACAACCTTCAAGAGGCAAAATCGGAATTACGAGAGATTTTGTCAGGGAAATTCGGGAAAGCAGGCGATAGGGTTGTTATTGAAGAGTTTCTTAAAGGTATAGAATTATCGGTTTTTGTACTAACAGACGGAGATGATTATCTTATTCTTCCCGAAGCAAAAGATTACAAGAGAATTTGTGATGGTGACAAAGGACTTAACACCGGAGGCATGGGTGCAGTTTCGCCGGTACCTTTTGCAGATAAACTCTTTATGTCAAAAGTTGAGGAGAGAGTAATCAAGCCAACTGTTGAGGGACTAAAGAGAGAGTGCCCTGATTATAAGGGTTTTGTATTTATAGGACTTATGAATTGCGGAGGTTCTCCATATGTGATCGAGTACAATGTTAGAATGGGAGATCCTGAAACAGAGGCTGTGATACCAAGAATTAAAAGTGATTTACTTGCCCATTTTATTGCTCTGGGAAAGGGTGAGTTAGGCAAGGAGAAGATAGAAATATATAGCCATACAGCTCTTACTCTGGTTATGGTTTCAGGAGGTTACCCTCAGGAGTACCATAAAGGATATGAGATTACAGGTTTCGAGTCATTTAAGGGCGAAACTCTTTTCCATTCCGGAACAGCAGATAAAGAGGGTAAAGTTATTACAAACGGAGGTAGAGTTCTGGCTCTTACCGTAACCGAATCAGACATCATCAGGGGTAGGGAGAGGCTTTATAATCTTATTGAGCTGATTGATTTTAAGGACAAATACTACAGGAGGGATATAGGGCTTGACTTATTATGAGAGGAACAGCAAGATACAGATTTGTTTACTCACCCATCTTCCTGGGCTTGTATGTGATTCTGATGCTGGTCTCTTCGGTTAGACTGAATGTTTTAAATTTTGACAAATTAAAGCCGGAAACGCTTCCAATTCTATCGAAAATATTTAATACTGAGTCATTAACATCTGATTTATCAGCACTAATTGTTATAGGTCTAATTCTTTTGACATCAGCTCTTTTATTTTTTTTTAACAGCAGAGTATTTAATTGTGGCAATCCTTCATTAATAGCGCCATTAATGTTTATGATTTTTGTATTGACACCACCTTCTGCTCTTATCTTTACCGGGAGTATCGTTGCCGCTCCTCTGGTACTCACCTCAATTTACATATCGCTTTTTACAAAGGATAATGACAGGAACATTGTTTTTTCTGTTTTTCTGGTATCTGCAGCAACCTTGTTTGACTTTCACCTTCTTGTAATTGTTCCGTTGGTCTTTTACTATTCGCTGCAATCAAGCTCCTTTGAGCTCAGAAACATTGTTATTGCTCTTCTTATGCTTGCTTTACCTTATGTGTTTGCTTTATCTGCACGGCATCTCTTTTTTGGAGATTCCGGCATAATATTCGATGGAGTAGTTAATGATTTTAAGAGAATTTCTGCCCCAGTCATAAGGGTAGACAGTGTTGCCGGAGGAATACTTATCCTCTCTTTTGTATTAATATTCTGGAGGTCAATAATTATGGTAGGAAAACTATCCGGTACCTATAAAATTCTCAAATCGGCAGCTGTTTCCAGAAATATTTCTTTTTTAATAGTTTTGAGTGTTGTCTCTGTTTTATATCCTGCAGTACAGCCGGGCTTCTTCTTTCTGATTTCAATCCCATTTTCCCTGATAGTATCTGAATATGTAACCCATGAGTCAACCACTTCAAACAGACGGGTTGAATTTTTGGTATTACTTATATTAATAGCTATGAGCAGACTTTCTGTTTTAATATAGAAAAACCGGCCTAAATTGCTTTAAGCCGGTAGTCTGTAATTTAAAAATTCAATATTAAATTGTACGTCCCGGATATTGTTTAAGAGCAACTTCAAGACATTTCATTGCATTTTTGAGATCCTCTATCTTAAGAACATAAGCTATTCTAACCTCATCAGTACCTTTACCCTTGGTGGCATAGAACCCGGCTGCAGGGGCAACCATTACTGTTTGATTTTCATACTGAAACTCTTCAAGAAGCCATTGAGCAAATTTATCGCTGTCGTCAACAGGAAGCTTGGCAATTGTGTAGAATGCTCCCATTGGCATTGGCGTTTTAACACCCTCCATTTTGTTAAGCATTTCAACCATTACATCTCTTCTGTTCATGTACTCGGTGCGAACAGCCTCAAAATACTCTTTTGGAGTGGCAAGTGCCCCTTCAGACGCAATCTGACCTAGCGCAGGAGAGCAAAGTCTTGCCTGGGCATATCTTAGTACTGCACTCATTACCTCTTTGTTCTTTGAGACAATAGCTCCGATTCTTACTCCGCACAAGCTGTATCTTTTTGAAACTGAGTCAATCAGGATTACATTGTTCTCTAGTCCCTTAAGGTGCATGCAAGAAAAGTGAGGGTCATCTGTATAGCAGAACTCTCTGTAAACTTCATCGGAGTATATGAAAAGTTCATGTTTTTTGGCAATCTCTCCAAGTTTTGCAATTGCCTCCTTTGGGTATAGGGTTCCGGTAGGATTTCCCGGGCTGCAAATAATTATCCCTTTTGTCTTTGGAGTGATGAGCTTTTCGAATTCGCTGATTTCAGGCAAAGCAAATCCGTTATCGATACTGGTTGCAATAGGAACCAATTTTACACTGTTCTGAACGGCAAAGGAGTTGTAATTGGTATAGAAAGGCTCCATAACAATTACCTCATCATCCGGGTTGCAGGTAACGGCAAGTGCTATTTGAAGAGCCTCGCTGCCACCGTTGGTTATGTTAATTTCATTTGCGGTTACATGAATGTTTACAGATTCATAGTACTTAACAAGTCCATCTCTGTAAGATTCAATACCTGCAGAATGAGGGTATGAGATCAAATCAAGTTTAATGTTTTTAACAGCATCAAGAGCCTCTTTAGGAGATGCTATGTCAGGCTGACCTATGTTCAGGTGATAGACTTTTACTCCTCTTTTTTTGGCCTGGTCTGCATAAGGTACAAGCTTCCTGATTGGAGAAGCCGGCATTTCATTAGCTTTTTTGGAAAGTGTTAACATGTTGGTTTTATTTATTTTAATATTTTGTTAGTTCTCTCATAAATCCCTCAATTCCTACCTGCATTTGTGCAGTTCTGGCAGAAAAGTTATTCGCAAGAATGGCAAAGTGAATTAACTCCCCATTCTTTCTGACAGTATATCCTGCATAACACCTGACGTTGGCCAAAGAACCGCTTTTAGCGTGAATTCTCTCTTTGTCAGAGGGTTTTTCATCACTTAGAACACTTCTGAGTGTTCCCGGTTTTCCCGGTTGTGGCAGTGAATTGAAAAACAAATCAAAGTTAGGGTTTTCTTTCATCTTTGCGAAATAATTACAGAAAAATCTCGCTGATACATAGTTCTGTCTTGACAGACCACTTCCGTCAGCCTGAGTATACCCCTTTGTTTTAAGCCCCATTTCTCTAAAAAGCCTCTGTACTGCAACTCTGGATGAGTCATATGATCCAACTCCTGTCATCTGCTTGCCAACCATTTTGAGGAGTGTCTCAGCATAGAAATTATTGCTGATTCGATTAGTTACGTTGATAATTGAGGCGAGAGAAGGGGAGTATGTTACATCAATTATTGTCATACTCTCCTCTGTCGGTAAATTATTTTCCCTTGCATCCAGAATTTCAGCATTACTGTGTATCCCCAGGTTTTCAAGATATTTGCGAAATTCGAGAGCACAACTTAAATGTGGATATTTATTGGCGACTGTTATTATTACCGAATCTGCACCCAGAGCTGCACTACCTGAAAAACGACCTACCTTTGCAAGATCAGAGACGTGATAAGATGACCTGCCTCTGTCTTTGTCTGCAGTCGTCAGATTTACTATATATTTCATTTCCGGAATTTCGGGATATACCTTGTTGAAAAAGACTTTGTCTCCTTTGTTCAGACCGGGTCTGAAGTTGAAGTATTGCAAATTCTCGTTAAATGACAATCCTGATGTTCCCCCACCGTAAGATGGCCCGATATTGTTCCAGGCCCAACTCTCAGGAACAATTTCCGGTTCAAAAAAGCGGTCATCGGCTACAAGATTCCCGTTTATACGTTTGATTCCGTTTGCAACAACTGCCTCTTTCCATTTTGCAAACAGGGTAACGACCGGGGTAGCCAGGGTGTCCATTGAACCCAAGGTCGGATCTGCACCACCTATAATGTACAGATTACCATAAAGAACCCCATCTTTTATGTAACCGTCGTGGGCAAGCCGGGTCGAAAAGCGGTAATCTTTCCCAAGAACGGTAAGAGCCATTCCTGTACTGATTGTTTTCATTGTTGATGCCGTCAGCAACGGCATGTCCGGGTTCCAAGAGGCAATTATCTTCCCTTTTGAATCAGTAACCATTATACCAACTACTGCGTCGGTAAAAAGAGTGTCTCGCTTAAGAGACTCGATATACTTCTGAATGTTGTTGTTTTGAGCACTGAGTGAACTTCCAAAAAGAAAGCACATGAAAATTGTCAGGAAAGTGGCAGTCTGTTTCATTTTTAATGAGTTTAGTTATTTGAGCAAAAGTACAAAAAATATAATCTCTTTGTAAAATTATAATTACATTTGCGGGTTAATAAATCAGGTTAATTCGTAAAGACAATGAGTAGTTTCAGAAAAAGGGCATTAGATGAGTTTTCGGGCCATAAGGCCGAAAGATTTTACCTTGAAAGCGCACCTGTTTCTCAATACTTTGGTCAGAATGTCTTTGATGTAGAGAAGATGCGCCGATACCTATCGGCTGAAGCCTTTGATGCAGTTCAACTGGCAGTTAATGACGGAGTTAAGATAGACAGAGGAGTTGCAAACCAGATTGCTTCAGGAATGAAAGCGTGGGCAATTGAAAGGGGGGCGACTCACTACACTCACTGGTTTCATCCTCTCACAGACGCAACAGCAGAGAAGCATGAGGCTTTTGTAGATCCCTCAAAAAACGGGGGAGTATTTGAAAATTTCAAAGGTGAAGCCCTTGTCCAGCAGGAGCCTGATGCATCAAGCTTCCCTAATGGAGGTTTAAGAAACACTTTTGAGGCCAGAGGTTATACTGCATGGGACCCTACCTCTCCTGCATTCATTATCGATCAGACGTTGTGTATTCCTTCTGTCTTTGTTGCCTATACAGGTGAATCTCTTGATATGAAGACTCCGCACCTGAAATCACTGCAGCAACTTGATAAGGCAGCAACAGATCTTGCAAAAATGTTTGACGCAAAGACCTCAAGGGTTAATGTGATGCTTGGAATTGAACAGGAGTATTTTGTTGTGGACGAGGCATTGTTCAGAGCCAGACCCGACCTTATGCTTTGTAACCGAACTCTAATTGGTCACACATCTGCAAAGGATCAGCAACTTGAAGATCATTATTTTGGAGCCATACCTTCAAGGGTTATGTGCTTTATGAAAGATTTCGAGACAGAGGCATTTAAATTGGGTGTTGTTTTGAAAACAAGACACAATGAAGTTGCCCCTAACCAGTTTGAATTTGCACCTTATTTTGCGGAAGCTAACCTCTCTGTAGACCATAATCTTATGATGATGATTCTTATGAGAAAGATAGCCAAAAAACATAAACTTAAGGTTATTTTCCATGAAAAACCCTTTGCCGGGATAAACGGCTCGGGTAAGCACTGTAACTGGTCAATGGTTACAAATCATGGAGTTAATCTGTTATCTCCAGGTAGAACTCCAAGAAACAACATACAATTCCTCAGCTTTTTTGTCTCTGTAATCAGAGCTGTTTATGAACACCATCACCTGCTTATGGCAAGTACGGCCTCTCTTAACAATTCATATCGTTTAGGAGGGAGCGAAGCACCTCCGGCGATAATGTCTGTTTTTTGCGGAACAACACTCACCGAGTTGCTTGATTCAATTGAGGAAATGCTGATTTCCGACGACTCTGTCGAGAATAAAGCGATTAAACTTGATATAGTAGGGAAGATTCCTGAAATTCTGCCTGACAATACCGACAGAAACAGAACATCTCCATTTGCATTTACAGGCAACAGATTTGAATTCAGGGCGGTAGGCTCTTCTGTTAATGTTGCCTCCTCTATGTTTGTCCTTAACGCGGCAGTTGCACAGCAGCTATCGAAATTTAAGTCTTTGGTAGAAAAGGAGATATCAGAAGGGCTGAATAAAGATGAAGCTCTGCTAAAAATTATCCGCCAGTTTATTATTGAATCAAAGGCAATAAGATTTGAGGGTAACGGTTACAGCGAAGAGTGGCATAAGGAGGCTGCAAGAAGGGGTCTTAAGGGAATATCAGATTTACCTGAAGCCTTCAAGGCTTACCTTAATCCAAAAACTATCAAATTGATGGAAGAGACCGAGGTGTTGAGTGAAAGAGAGGTAGAGGCCAGATATGAGGTTTTGAATGAGATTTTCATCAAAAAATTGCAGATTGAGGCCAGGGTTATTGGAGACCTAACTGTCAATCACATTATTCCAACCGCAATTAAGTTTCAAAATTCTCTTATACAAAATGTATTAGGGCTTAAAGAGCTATTCTCAGAAGAGGAATATAAGGTTATGTCGGAGCGCCAGCTTATTAGCATTAGAAAAATTTCCGGCTACATTCAGCAATTGAGAGAAGATTTTCACGCACTTGTACAGGCAAGAAAGGAGGCCAACGTAATTGTCTCTTATCCCGAAAGGGCAAAGTCATACTCTGCAAACGTACTTCCGTACATATCAAAAATCAGAATAACGGTAGATAAACTGGAGATGCTGGTTGACGATGAGTTATGGCCACTTCCAAAGTACAGGGAACTTCTCTTTTTAAGATAATAAATATGACAGAAGGCAGTAAAGACGCATTGAAATATGCCCGCAGAGGGGTATCATCTTCCAAAGAGGACGTACACAAAGCAATAGAGAAAGTTGATAAAGGGCTTTTTCCAAAAGCCTTTTGCAAAATTGTGCCCGATTATCTCTCCAACGACCCTGATTACTGCATTGTAATGCATGCTGATGGGGCAGGGACCAAATCTTCACTTGCTTATGTATATTGGAAAGAGACATCTGACATGAGTGTTTGGGCAGGAATAGCGCAGGATGCAATTGTTATGAACACCGATGATCTTATTTGTGTTGGTGCTGTTGATAATATTATGCTGTCTTCGACAATAGGTCGTAACAAACACAGAATCCCGGGTGAAGTTATTGCAGCAATTATAAAAGGATCTGAATCATTTGCCGGTAAAATGGCTGAATATGGCATACATATCCACCTTACCGGAGGTGAAACTGCTGATGTGGGTGACCTGGTGAGAACAGTGATTGTTGACAGTACTGTATGTGCAAGAATTAAGAGGTCTGAGGTAATAGATAACTCAAAAATATCGGCCGGTAATGTGATTATAGGTCTGGCCTCATTTGGCAAGGCTGAATATGAGGAGGAGTACAACGGAGGCACAGGAAGCAACGGGCTTACTTCTGCCAGACATGACCTCTTTGCATCATATATCGGAGAGAAGTATCCTGAGAGTTATAATTCGCAGATTCCTAAAGATTTGGCGTATACAGGTTCAAGAAGACTTGATGAGCTAGATCCTGAGACAGGATTAACTTTTGGAAAGTTATTGTTATCTCCTACCAGGACCTATGCACCGATTATCAGGGAGGTTTTATCCAGGTTCAGAGATTCTGTGAACGGAATGGTTCATTGTTCAGGAGGCGGTCAAACCAAAGTGCTCAATTTTATTGACAAAAACAGAGTTATAAAAGATAACATGTTTCCTGTTCCTCCACTATTCAGACATATTCAACAGGAGTCTTCGGCCTCATGGAGTGAGATGTACAAGGTGTTTAACATGGGTCACAGACTTGAGCTTTATGTTAAACCGGAGTTTGCTGAAGAGATTGTTGCCATATCAAGAAAATATGGTGTTGATGCGCGAATTATTGGAAGAGTAGAGAAATCTTCTTCTCCAGAAGTTATATTAGTAACCGAAAACGGAGAATTTAGCTATGAAAAGTAAATTAACACTATTTGTGATCTGTATTGGAGTATTATTCTCCTGCGCAACAAACACAAAAAAAATTGAAGTAGCCCTTTCAGATAAAGCACTCAACGACCACTCTTCAATTTTTTATGCCTCTTACAATAATTACCCGGCCAAACTTAAAAACCTGCCGATAGGAATGTTTGATTCCGGCACAGGGGGGTTGACTGTTATGGAACAATTCCTGTCAGTGGACTATTTTGATAATAAAACCGGAGAAGAGATTCCTGACGGAATTCCTGATTTTGACGGAGAGGATTTTATTTATCTTGCTGATCAGGCGAATATGCCATACGGAGTCTACTCTTCCCAAAGTAAAACAGACTATTTACGTGAACTCATAATTAAAGATGCTCTTTTTCTTACAACTGAGCCTAATAGAACCAAAATGGTTGTAATAGCTTGTAATACAGCAACTGCCTATGGTTTGGATGATGTAAAAATTCTCCTTGGTTTAAGCGGAACCGGTGTAAAACCAATTGGAGTAATAGAGGCCGGAGTAGATGGCGCGATGTCGGCAATATCGCCTGATTCTTCGAATCCTTTTGCTGTTGGTGTATTGGCAACTGTTGGTACTATATCATCGGGAGGATATGAAAATGCATTGATGAAGTATGTCTCGGATAAGAGATTTAAATCTCCCTTGAAGGTTGTTAATCAGGGAGGTCTTGGTTTTGCAGAGGCAGTAGACTCAGAGACTGATTATATTCTTAGAGGCGCATCTCAGCCCAGAACGAATTACAGAGGTCCAGGTCTGGGCGAGTTCCCTGAAGGAATTGACACAAATTTATTGGGATTATACAAATTTGATACCTCCGGCAACTCTTTGTTATTTAGTAAAAATGAAAAGGGAGAGGTTGAAAACATACAATTGAATTCTACGGGTAATTATGCCAGATTCCATATGGTAACTCTAATAGAGAAGCATAGAAGAGATAATCCGGGAGTTAAGATGGGCAGTGTGATTCTGGGATGTACTCACTATCCATTCCTTATAGATACTTTGATTAAGGTTGTGGATGAGCTCAGAACTTACTCTCAGGATGGTGTAAATATATATGATGAGGTCCTTGCCGAGGAGGTCGTTTTTATTGATCCGGCTGTTAATACTGCCAAGGAGGCATTCAAGACACTTTTTGCAGATAAAAACCTGAAAAGAACAACTGTTGGAAATACACTAAAAGGTTATATATCAGTTGCTCATCCCAATTTATCTGGTGAATTTAAAGACGAAAACAATAACCTTAAATTTGAGTACAAATATGGGAGGAGTATTGGGTCAGATGAACAATCTGTACTTGTTGAACCATTTTCGTTAAAAAATATAAATTCTGACAATCTCTCAAGAATAAAAGAAAGATTACCATATAGTTATGCATTAATTAAGAATTATTTGGAAAGTGATGAGTTTTAGTCCCAAGATTAAGCCCGAAGAGGTTGAGGTTTTACATACTGCTGAATTTAATGGCCCTGTAAAGGTTGTTAATGAGATAGACAATCTTTACTACGAAGCTGTAAACTATTTAAATACGCAAAAAATTATTGGATTTGATACCGAAACCAAACCATCTTTTACAGCAAACACAAAAAGGAACAGCGTTGCATTACTTCAGTTGGCAGGTGTTGAGAGGGCTTATATTTTCAGACTTCATAATACCGGGATTCCTCCTGAACTTGCAAAAATTCTCTCAACCACAAAAATTATAAAAGTAGGCGCTGCCGTAAACGACGACATAAAATCATTACAGGTTCATACTAAATTTATTGCCAGAGGATTTGTTGATTTGCAGACAATTGCATCGGGGTGGGGAATAATGGATAAAAGTGTAAGAAAAATGGCAGCTATTATTCTAGGTATCAGAGTCTCAAAATCTCAGCAATTATCAAACTGGGAAACAGCAGAACTCTCTCCTGCTCAAATAAATTACGCGGCTATTGATGCCTGGATATGTCTTAAAATGTACCTTAAATTACTAAGCACCCCAAAACCTGATGTCAAAAATTTACCTTAAGAGGGGAAGAGAAGACTCCTTAAAACGATTTCATCCCTGGATCTTTTCCGGAGCAATAAACAAAATTGAGGGGAACCCTGAGGAGGGTGATGTTTGTGAGGTTGTATCTTCATTAGGAGAGTATCTTGGAGCAGGCCATTTCCAAAGGGGAAGTATTGCTGTACGAATGCTTTGCTTTGACCAATCTGTATTTGGAGATAATTTTTGGAGAGATAAAATTTCTGCTGCTCTTAAAATGAGAGAAAGAGAGGTTTTAAAAGGAACTACTGAAACCAATGCTTACAGACTTATCCATGGTGAGGGTGATATGCTCCCCGGCTTAATAATTGACTATTATGATGGTGTTGCGGTAATGCAGGCTCATTCTGCCGGCATGTTCCATTCCCGTGAAATAATATCCAAGGCATTAAGGGATGTTTACGGTAGTTCACTCAGAGCTGTTTATGACAAAAGTTCTTCAACCGCTCCATTCAAAGCTGGACTTAATCTTGGAGATGGGTATATATGGGGAGAGTCTCTGGCAAATTCAATCATTAAAGAGAATGGACATCTGTTTATGATCGATTGGGAAGGTGGCCAGAAGACCGGGTTCTTTTTGGATCAGAGAGTGAACAGAATGCTTGTTAAAAGCCACTCCAATGGCAAGAGGGTACTTAACCTCTTCTCTTATACAGGAGGTTTCTCAATTTACTCTCTGGCGGGATGTGCCCTATCAGTTGACTCTGTTGACAGTTCAAAACCTGCTGTTGATATGCTTGAAAAGAATGTCTCTCTTAACAGAGAGGCTGCAATAATCGGCACCGGGCAAATACACAATTCATACTGTACAGATGCAATTGAATTTTTAAAGCAATCACCGGCAGATAAGTATGATATGATAATAGTTGATCCTCCTGCATTTGCCAAACACAGAGATTCACTTCATAATGCACTAAGGGCCTATCAAAGACTTAATTTTGAGGCAATCAATAAAGTCTCCCCCGGAGGTGTTGTTTTTACTTACAGCTGTTCTCAGGTTGTTGACAGAAAGTCATTTACAGAGGCTGTCTTTTCGGCGGCAGCTCTATCGGGAAGAGAGGTGAGAATCATAGGAAGACTATCTCAACCTGCAGACCATCCCGTGAGTATATATCACCCCGAAGGTGAATACCTGAAAGGCCTCGTATTGTACGTTGAGTAAATTATCCTCTCTTTTCATATATTTGTGGTGAATAAAGCCTAAACTGCATTTATGGAAAAGATAGAGATTTTGTCATCTGATAAATCTGATGTTTACAAAGAGCTGATTCCTCAGATTAAATCCCTCACAGCACACGAGCCTGATACAATAGCCAACCTTGCAAATATTGCTGCAGCACTTAAGGAGGCATTCGGATTTTTCTGGGTGGGCTTCTATCTTGTAAAGAGGGATATTAAAGACAATAAAGAGGTGTTGGTTTTAGGCCCTTTTCAAGGTCCGGTTGCCTGTACTAGAATTGCATACGGGAGAGGTGTCTGCGGTACTGCATGGAAAGAGCAGAAGACTCTTATTGTGCCTGATGTCGAAAAGTTCCCTGGCCATATCGCCTGCAGTTCCCTCTCAAAGTCAGAAATTGTAGTCCCTGTTTTTCAAAACAAAATTGTTGCAGCCGTTCTGGACATTGACAGTGATGAATTAAACTCGTTCGATCAAATTGATGCCCAATATCTTGAAGATATGCTTTCAGAGTTGATTATTAATAATGTATAAGGGTTAATCAGTTTAAGATGATGACTAAATTTGTCAAATATATAATAATTGGATCTCTGTTTATAACAAGTTGCGTCAGACAAAATAATAAAATTTTTGATGAAGGAGTGAGCTATGAACTAGCCATTTTTAGGAAAAATCTGATAGATAGTTTGGTTTACAGCCTCCATTTTGAAATACCTGAAGAGAAAACATCTGAGATAATCGCAAGTGCCCTGATAAACTTTTCTCTGTCACAAAAAGAGATGGTTATACTTGACTTTAAACCGGAGTATGAGGGTTCCGGAATAATAGGAAAGCTTGAGGTAAATGGTGTATCTATTGATCCGGAGTTTCTAAATGAGCATATATTAGTCTCCAAAAAGTATCTTAAAAGGGGAAATAATGTGTTAAAGTTTGCCTTTAGAGCAGGGGAGCAATCACTAAACAGGAGAGATGATTTACTTTATTCTTTGCTTGTTCCCGACAGAGCAAGGACACTCTTCCCCTGTTTTGATCAACCGGACCTTAAGGCCGGTTATAATTTATCTCTTAATATTCCTCAGGGATGGAATGCTGTTGCAAACGGAGGCCTCTTTAAATCAGACACACTCGAGAATAGAAGAGTTAACATTAAATTTAATCTGACAGATCCGATTCCGACCTATCTCTTTTCGTTTGTTGCAGGGAATTTAAATGTAATGCAAGCAGAGAAGGCCGGCCGAGTTATAAATGGCTATCATCAGGAGACAGACACCGAAAAAATTTCTCAGTGGAAAGATATATCAGATCAGATTTTTCATTCGCTGGAATGGATGGAGGAATACACCGGCGTTAAATATCCTTTTGAAAAATACGACATTGCAATTATACCGGGTTTTCAGTACGGGGGAATGGAACATACAGGAGCAACACTTTACTCCGACAGAACAATGTTTCTTGAGAAGGAGGCTACCCTAAACGAAAGAATGGACAGAGCGAAGCTTATAGCTCATGAAACTGCGCATATGTGGTTTGGTGATTATGTAACAATGCCTTGGTTCAATGATGTCTGGACAAAGGAGGTATTTGCAAATTGGTTTGCATCCCAGATTGTTTCTCCATTGTATCCAGATGTTGATCATCGGGTTAATTTTGTAAACGCCTACTATCCTGCATCATATGCCGAAGACAGAACTGTAGGAGCAAACCCTGTACAACAGAGACTTGATAACTTAAAAAATGCAGGCCTGGTCTATGGCAACATTATCTACAACAAGGCTCCTATTGTAATGGAAAAGCTTGTTATGAAAGTAGGATATGACAATTTCAGATTGGGAATAAAGGAATATTTAAGTACCTATGCCTATTCAAATGCATCATGGAGTCAGCTTATCGAAATATTGGACAAGCTTTCAGATGAAGATCTCAAAAAATGGAGCAGTGTCTGGATTGAAGAGAGAGGCAGACCGCACATAAGGGCAGTCAGGGAAAATGGGGATATATCTTATAAACAGTATGATCCGCTTGAAAGAGGTTTGGTTTGGGAGCAAGATATTAACTCTGATTCAATAATCAATTCAGACGGAATTGGATATGGGCTCTTTTTACTCACAAAAGAGGAAGCAATTGAGCAGTTTAAGAAAATAAAATCAGGAGAGATAGATAGCGATATTGCCAGACTATCAATGATAATTAACCTCTATGAAAATATGGAGGAGGGCTATCTTGGTTCAAATGAATTCATGATTAATGCCTGCGACGTGCTGATTATTGAGAAAAACCCATTAATTTTTTCAAGATTACTTGGTTACATTTCGTCATCAGCTCAAAAGTATCTGTTGCCATCAGAAGTTGAAAAATGCCTGATGGATATTCTGGTTCAAGACCCTGACCGACAAAGAAAGATGCAGGTTTTAAGAGTATTGGCTGAAATTTCGGTCTCTCCGGAAATTACCGGGTATATTTTTAAAATGTGGGAGAACCCAGATAACCAAAAGCTGGTTAATCTTGGGGAGAGAGACCTTATGAGACTCTCATACGAACTGGCTGTAAGAGATGCCGGGCAATGGCAATACATTTATCAAAAGCAATATTCAAGATTAAAAAGTGATCTTAGAAGGGGGGAGTTCAAATATATTTACCCATCAACCTCTCCAATATCATCCGTTAGGGATTCTGTCTTTAATTCACTTAAAAATGCCCAAAACAGAGGCGTTGAGCCTTGGACCGCGACTTCCCTTGCACTGCTTAATCACCATTCAAGAAGAGATGAGTCTGTAAAATATATTATTCCTGCTCTTGAAATTTTAGAAGAGATTCAAAAAACTGGAGATATCTTTTTTCCAAAAGACTGGCTTAGATCGCTTTTGGGTTCTCACAACTCACCTGCTG
Source organism: Rikenellaceae bacterium (assembly GCA_003542575.1). GTDB lineage: Bacteria > Bacteroidota > Bacteroidia > Bacteroidales > UBA932 > Bact-08. The sequence goes on from DPKJ01000005.1 coordinate 130,281, forward strand.
CCCGCGATATGGTGGAGAGGTTTCTGATTGACAAACCGGGATTGAATCCTATGCTTGTTTCAAAAATACGACAGCAATCACATCATCTGTACAGATATGAAAAGGGTTACAGGGCAAACTAGAGCACTTATACTGGCAGGATTAGTTGTGCTTTTCTGGTCGACTGTTGCCACTGCTTTTAAAATAGCTCTTGAAGAGATGCACTTTACAATGCTTCTGCTGATTTCCTCTGTAACGGCCCTTGTAGTCTCCTTTGCAGACCTTCTTATAAGAGGTAAGGTGAGTAGCATAATCACGATTTTCTCTGAGCCTAAAACACTAGTTAAAAGCGCATTCATGGGCCTGTTAAATCCATTTTTGTATTACATGGTTCTGTTTAAAGCATACTCTTTGTTACCTGCTCAGATTGCTCAGCCATTGAACTACTCCTGGCAGGTTGTTCTAATAATTATGATTTCAATCTTTCTGAAACAGAAAATGAGATGGTATCAGGTTCTGGGAGTAATTATAAGTTTTGCGGGTATTTTAATGTTGTCGGGAAACAATGCTGCATCTCCGGAAGGAAAACTCTCACTAACTGGTATTATTCTGGCTCTGGGAAGTGCATTTATTTGGGCTACATACTGGTTATCAAAAATTGATACCAAGTATGATCCTTCTGCCGGTTTGTTTGCAAATTTTCTTTTTGGAAGCATCTATCTTGTTGCTTTATTAATGTTTACGCAACCTGAGCTGCCATCTTTAAAGGGCCTTTTTGCTGGGATGTATGTAGGTGTTTTTGAGATGGGGCTGACATTTATCCTGTGGGGTAAAGCGCTTAATATTGCTACTAATAGAGTGACAGTCACTCAGTTGACATATCTTTCGCCTGTTCTCTCCCTCTTTCTTATCCATTTCATTCTGGGAGAGAGTATTGGCGTTGCTACAATTATTGGTCTGTTTCTGATAATAGGAGGTATATTGTTCAGCAGTATTAAATTTGCAAAACAGGATTAATCCTTTTGGAGGGTAAAAAAAAAAGGCTATCTTTGCGCACTCTTAATGGTACCCTGGCCGAGTGGTTAGGCAACGGTCTGCAAAACCGTGTACAGCAGTTCGAATCTGCTGGGTACCTCAAAAAAAAAGCCGGCTTTGCTAAGCCGGCTTTTTTTGTAACATTTAATATTAAAGTTCTTCAAAATTGACATCTGAGAATGAGTTAGCAACGGCCTCTTTAGGACCTCTCTCATTGATTGCCGGGATTCTTTCACGGATGTATTGTATTATCTCTTCAAGGCCCTGACTAAATTTTTCAAAATCCTCTTTGTAAAGAAAGATCTTGTGTTTGTCGTAAACAAACCTGCCATCTTTGTCGATTCTCCTTTTACTTTCAGTAATTGTAAGGTAATAATCGCTGTTCTTAGTGGCCTTCACGTCAAAGAAATAGGTTCTTTTCCCTGCTCTTACCGGTTTTGAAAAAACATCATCTCCGTTGCGCTCATGCGTATCCGTGTTGTCAAAATCCTCGAAGTACATTTTTGTCATATTTAAATTTGTTTTACAAAGATAAAATTATTTTTTAAGCACAAAAATCTATCTTTGTGAAATATTTGATAATTTGTCCATTTATGATAAGCAGGAGATTGATTCGTATCAAGGTCTTTAAAGTTCTTTTCAGTCGTATTAGTTCAGGTTCGGACTCCATAACAGGAGCTGAAAAAGAGCTCTTATTGAGCTGCAGTAAAACTCAGGAGTTGTATTATCTCCTTCTGACCCTCCCGGGAGCACTTAAAACTATAGCAGAAAATAAGATTGACTTGGGTCTTAAGAAGTACCACCCTACACCTGAAGAGGCAAATCCCAACAGAAAATTTCTAGAAAATAAAGTGATCTCTCTCCTTGAGGATGATATAAGGATTTGGGACTTTTGCAGTAAACGGGGCCTGGGATGGTCAGACCACAGTTCAATTGCAAAGAGAATTTTCAACTCCATGCTTAAGAAGGATTACTATAAATCGTATATGGAGTCTTCTGAAGTTAGTTTTGAACATGATTTGAAACTGATAGTTTCAATCTTTGAAGAGGAGCTTGAAGAGTGTGATGAACTAAACAGTTTTGTTGAGGATGCCAATCTTTATTGGTCAGACGATCTTGCCTATGTAATAAACATAATACTTAAAAAATTATCTCAGCTTAATCCTGATGCAAAATTAGATCACCCTCAGGTTTTCATGAAAGATGATGACAGAGATTATGCACTCAGGCTATTAAATGTAGCTTTAATCAGATATTCCGAATATACAGATCTGATTTCGAAATATGTTCTTAACTGGGAAACCGACCGACTTGCTTCAACCGACATTGCACTTATAGTAATGGGAATAACCGAGGCGGTTACTTTCCATGATATTCCCTTAAAAGTTACCATAAATGAATATGTAGAGCTTTCAAAATATTACAGTACACCTAACAGCAAAGTCTTCGTTAACGGAATGCTTGATAAAATACTTATTTCATTGAAAGACGAAGGCAAGATAGAAAAGAGGGGCAGAGGTTTGGTAGGGTCATCAGAATAGTTAATTTTGTATAAATAAATAAATCAAGATAAAAATGAATTTTAATGTTTTTTTAGCTGAGGCAGCTCAAACAGGAAACTGGAGTTTTCTGATTATGATGGGTCTTATATTTGTCGTAATGTACTTTTTTATGATAAGACCACAACAGAAGAAGCAAAAAGAGCTTGCCAGGTTCCGCAGCAGTCTTGCAAAAGGAGACAAAGTTGTAACCCTGGGCGGTATTTACGGAGTTGTATCTGAAGTTAAAGATCAGTACATTCTGGTGGAGGTTGACAGCAATGTTAAACTAAGAATTGATAAATCGGCAATCGTAAAAGATATAACAGACATACCTGCCGGAAAATAGAGACGCGGGCTCTATGAGAAATATTTACAAAAAACTGATAAGTTACGAAAGAGGCAGAAAGATATTATTATTCCTGTTCTGTCTCTTTCTTGCGTTTATAATTTGGTCTGTACATAAGTTATCAGGAAATTACAGCCACTTTTTTCAGTATAAAATTGTAGTAAAAAGCTCTCTGCCGGGTCGATCAGGTGAGTCGGCTTCAGAACAGATGATCTCAATAAGAGGGAGGGCATCCGGTTTTTATATTCTCCAGCAGAGATATGGCAGAAAGAGTAAAACTCTTCATATTTCACCTGAAAGCAGATTTTTTAGAAGAAATCCCGGAGATAACGATAAATTCTACATTCTCTCAAACGATGTAAGAGCTATGATTATTGAGAGTCTTGGTGATAAGGTTATCCTTGAATACATCAATTCAGACACAATAAATCTGGAAATTCCAAAAAACATAAATCAGCAATAAAAATATTCTAATGATCTGCTTAGTCTGCACAGGAGGTATCGGCAGTGGAAAATCATATGCCATCAAAGTTTTTAAGGCTTTGGGGGTACCTTCATATATTGCTGATCAGAGAGCTAAGGAGCTATACGAAACTGACAGTTCACTGCTTGGAGAATTGGTCAACTTGTTGGGCGAAGAGATTATCAGAGAGGGCAGACTGGATAAAAGGGCGATGGCTATGAAAATATTCCCTGATCCTAATCTTTTAAAAAAGGTTAATGAGATTGTACACCCAAGGGTATTGTCAGATTTTCTAGCCTGGAAGGAGAACCAAGTATCTTTGGGTGAAGAGGTTGTAGTATTTGAGAGTGCAATATTTTTTGAAACACCAATTTTTCATGGGATTGAAGATAAAGTAATTGTGGTAATAGCCCCTGAAGATGTGAGAATTGAGCGTGTAATGAAGAGAGACGGAATTACCGAAGATGAGGTCAGAGAAAGAATGAGCCGCCAATGTTCAGATGAAGAGAGAGTTAAAGGTGCTGATTTTGTTATTTATACTGATGGTATAAAGGCTGTTTTACCGCAAATTTCAGAGATTTTAAAGAGAGTAACTGAAAAAGTTTAATAAATATGGGTTTCAGTAAGTGGATTAGTGGGGCAATAGGCTGGGCAGTAGCAGGGCCAATCGGTGGAATTTTGGGTTTCGCTTTGGCGTCAATCTTAGAGAACGGTAAATTTATATCCGGAAATGGCAATCAACAGCGAAACAGTTTCCTTGTAAGCCTGCTGGTTTTGTCATCTGCCGTAATGAGGGCTGACGGAAAGGTGTTAAAATCTGAACTTGACTACGTTAAAGCCTTTTTGATTAGTAATTTCGGAACTGATGCAGCTGCTGAAGCACTCATATACTTAAAGGAATTATTGGGTAAAGAGATTGACATTACTGCAGTGGGTACTCAAATCGGGATGAACATGGAGTATGAAGCCAGAATTCAGTTACTTCACTACCTAACAGGAATTGCAAAAGCAGACGGAAGAGTTAGTGAACCCGAGCTTGGAATCCTAAGGCAAATTGCAATTGCTATGGGAGTATCTCAAAGAGAGAGTGAAGCTGTATTTGCAATGTTTAAGGTGGATGTTGATGCACATTACAGAGTACTGGAGATTGACAAAAATGCTTCAGACGAAGAGATTAAAAGAGCGTACAAGAAACTTGCAGTTAAACACCATCCTGACAAAGTTTCAAGCCTTGGCCCTGATGTACAGAGGGCGGCTGAGGAGCGCTTCAAGAGTATTTCTCTTGCCTACGAGAATATAAAAAAAGAGAGAGGAATTATTTAATAAATTAATATATAATTGATTATAGATGGATAAGACTAATTTACAAAAAATTCTGGCAGTTTCGGGTCAGCCCGGACTATTTCATTTTGTTGCACAGGCTAATGCAGGAGTTATTGCAGAATCGCTATCATCAAAGACAAGAAACATGTTTGGGATGAGCGCCAAGCTGACTTCGCTATCAGATATCTCAATATACACTGAATCTGAGGAGGTATCCCTCGTCTCTGTTTTTGAGAAGATGAAAGAGACATTGGGAGAGGAGTTCGCACCTGAGGCAAAATCAAAACCGGAAGAGTTAAAGGCATTTTTTGAAAAAGTGTTGCCTGATTATGACAGAGACAGATTTTATGTTTCTCATATGAAAAAGGTGGTAGATTGGTATAATCTGCTTAAAAAATATGCTTCACTTGACTTTGAAAAGCCAGAAAAAGAGGAGAGTACAACTGAAGAGTAATGGCTGTTAAAGTACAACTTATAACACTTGGTTGCTCAAAAAACAGGGTTGATTCAGAGCATCTCTTACGCCAAATATATTCGGGTGGAGTCTCCATTATACCGGAAGGAGAGGATTTATCTGTTGCAGGCATTGATACTGTAATAATAAATACCTGCGGATTTATCAAGGATGCCAAAGAGGAGTCCATAGAAACAATTTTAAACGCTTGTGAGGCTAAAAGCAGAGGCTATATTAATAAAATATTTGTATTTGGTTGTCTCTCACAAAGATATAGAGAGGATCTTAAAGAACAAATTCCCGAAGTAGATGGTTTTTTTGGTGCTTTTGATGCTAGGTCAGTAATTTTGGCATTGGGTCATACATGGAACGAGGAGCTAAACAACCGAAGATACCTTACCACACCATCACACTATGCTTATCTGAAAATATCTGAGGGGTGTGACAGGATTTGCTCTTATTGTTCAATTCCGCTGATAAGAGGGGCACACACATCAGTGCCGGAAATTGATCTGATTGACGAGGCTAAGCACCTGGCAGATATGGGAGTTAAAGAGCTGATTGTGGTAGCTCAGGACACAACATATTATGGGATTGATCTTTACAAAGAGAGAAAACTAGCATCATTGCTTGAAAAACTTTCTGCAATACACGGTATTGAGTGGATAAGATTACTCTACTCATACCCGGCCGCCTTTCCGGAGAGAGTTTTAGATGTAATGGCATCTAATCCAAAGATATGCAAATATCTTGACATCCCGTTGCAGCATATTAACGACAAGGTTCTGTCTAATATGAGAAGAAACATAAATGGTGATGCAACCAGGAGACTTGTCGAAAATTTTAGAGAAAAAGTTCCCGGTATTATACTGAGAACCACAATGATTATAGGTCACCCCGGTGAGACAAAATCAGCCTTTAATGAACTTTTGCAATTTGTCTCCCAGGCAAAATTTGAACGACTTGGGGCATTTACATATTCAGAGGAGGAGGGAACATGGGGAGCAAATAATCTCAAAGATACCGTCAGAGAGAAGGAAAAGCAGGAGAGATACCTGCAACTGATGGAATTACAGTCAAAAATATCATTAAACTATAATTTGTCAAGAACGGGTCAGAACGAGTTGGTACTGATTGATAATTTTAACGATGGAGTGTTTGTCGGAAGGAGTCAGAATGAGAGTCCGGAGGTTGACGGAGAGATTCTGATTGCCCCTGACAGATTACATTCAGAGGCAGATGCTAAAAAAATAATTGGTACATTTGCTCATGTAACCATCGAAAATGCAGATGAGTATGATTTGATGGCAAAATTTTTATAAATTTAATTTTACTATAAACCTAAGAAAATGAAACTATTAGAAGGAAAAGTCGCTATAGTTACCGGTGCGGCCAGAGGAATTGGCAAGGCAATTGCAGTAAAATATGCATCGGAAGGAGCCAATATAGCTTTCACCGATCTTGTTATAGATGAGAATGCTATGGCAACCAAAAAAGAGCTTGAAGGATACGGAGTAAAAGTTCTTGCAATATCATCAAATGCTGCCTCTTTCGAAGAGGCTCATAAAGTTGTTGAGGATGTTGTTAAGGAGTTTGGGAGAGTTGACATATTGGTAAATAATGCCGGGATAACCAAAGACGGCCTCATGATGAGAATGTCAGAACAGCAATGGGATATGGTTATCAATGTAAACCTTAAAAGTGCATTTAACTATGTTCACGCAGTAACACCTGTTATGATGAAACAAAAATGCGGTTCTATTATTAACATGAGTTCTGTAGTTGGAGTAGGAGGGAATGCAGGCCAGTCGAACTATTCTGCATCTAAAGCGGGAATGATTGGTTTAGCTAAATCTATTGCTCAGGAGTTGGGTTCAAGAGGTGTTCGCGCAAATGCTGTCGCACCAGGTTTTATAATAACCGAGATGACAGATAAATTGCCGGAAGAGGTAAAAAAATCATGGGCAGAGCAGATTCCTCTCAGAAGAGGCGGTACTCCGGAAGATGTTGCAAATGTGTGTCTGTTTTTGGCTTCTGATATGTCGGGCTATGTTACCGGACAGGTTATATCGGTTTGCGGTGGAATGAAAATGTAATTTTTAAAATATGAAAAAATTCTTGTCATTAATTTGTATGGGGTTGCTATTGCTCTCCTGCAGCACTTCCGCTAATTCGGAAAAATATTCAAAAGAGGGTTTGAAAGTAATGATTCAGACTGATTTTGAGGGTGTAACAGGGGTTGTAAATTTTGATGAAATTTACCCCGGCCACATACATTTTGACAGGAACTGCGAAATACTCACCAGAGAGATTAATGCAGCAGTAGAGGGTGCCTTTGCTGCCGGTGCCGTAGAGGTAATAGTGAGAGATGGTCATGCAGGAAACATAAACGTTAACCCGGTACTACTGGACAAAAGAGCAAAACTTACAAGGGGAAGACTTCCCGGGACGCCTCATACTATGGTTCTCGGGATAGATTCCACCTTTGATGCACTATTGTTTATTGGAGCCCATGCAAGGGCAGGTGTAGAAAATGGTACTCTGTCACATACTATGTCACTAAAGGTGCTGGATTTCTCTATAAATGACAAACCTCTTTTCGAAGCTGCCTATAATGCTCTGTATGCCGGTCAGTTTGGTGTGCCTTCAGTCTTTTTAGCCGGTGATGATGCAGCCTGCCGGGAGGCAATTGAAAATTTTGGAGATATTGAGACGGTTACTACAAAATATTCTTTTGGAAGAACTTGTGCAACAAGCAAATCACCTGAAATAGTATATGCAGAAATCAGAACAGGTGTTGAAAGAGCATTAAAAAACCTGAATAAGGCAAAGATCTTTACTATGGAAAAGCCTTACCGTATGGAGGTTAAAGTCAAGGGCGAAGAGCCTGGCAGCGTTGAGATATATTCTCATACATCTGATACCCTTGAAGTTGTAATGAAGAAATTTTGGGAAAAATTATAGCATATGAAAAGAGCATCTATAAAGTTTATTTTACTGATTGGAACACTCTCAATTATTTTGAGTGCATGTGGCCCGGTAACTGAAATTATTAATGTAGAGGCCAGAATTCCTGCAGAAATTCCAATAGATTTTAGTGGTAAAGCGGTTGCTGTCTTCACTTCAGTCAGAAATTCCGAACCGAATGACTCCATGTTTTTTTATAACGACTCCACTCTAATGTTGCATATGGCTACCGGAATAGCCTCTGCAATTGAGAAGAACCTGGCTATTGACGAAGGGGGTGTATATGTTTTTAAACATTTTCCGGATGACAGTACTGAATATGATATGCCATACATACACTCGTTATCATTTAGTTCAAATTCTGATATCATAATTATTGTAGATTCGGTTCAGGTTGGTAATGTAGGCATCATAAATGGTGTTACCTACAACTCGGCAGGTGAATTTAAAACCAGCTATATTTATGCCCCTTATCAATCAATAATAAAGGCTTATGACGCTATTAGCACCGATAGGTTAGCCTATATAAACCAGAGAGATACCGTTTTTTGGGAGATAATTTCCAGGAATGACCTCCGTCCCGAAGCTATGGCAATAAGGGCGAGACAATCGATGCCAAGTGTTTCTCAGTCGATTGGTGCTGAGGTTGTTAAGGCTTTGTTTCCTGCATGGCAGGAACAAAAAAGAACACTCTATTATTTTCCTTTTCGGCCGTGGGTAAATGCTATTGACAATGCCAGAGAGTTTAGGTGGAGAGAGGCAATGGAGTTTTGGTTAAAACAGACTAAAGACAAAGATCCTGTCAAGGCAGCTGCTGCGGCATACAACGTGGCAATTGCGTGTGAACTTACTGACAGACACGAGTTAGCTCTACAATGGGCTGAATTCTCCCTTAAAGTTTTCAAACTTCCGGGTGTATCAGAGTATAAACAGCTATTGACAGATAAGCTTGAAAAAAGCACCAGATAAAAAAGAGGCAGCTAAAAGGAAGCATCGCAGGACAGTTCTTTTCAATGATAAGGAACTTGCCGCGCTGGAGTTTTATTGCAGTAAGTACAAGGTTAAGTCCAAAACAAAATTCTGCAGGGAGGCTATCATCTCAACTATTCTTAAACAGTTTGACGAAGATCACCCCAAACTGTTCTAATTTCAATTTTTTTTATAAAAAAAGGCGGGCCTGTAAGCCGGATTCTGTACCCTTGCGAGCCTCTGTCATCTATCTGATGCAGCCTACCCCCCGGCAACAGACGAGCAGTCCTATACGCCGGTATACATGGCCTTGCAGGAGGCTGTCCGTACCCCGCTATTGTCGCCAATAACGGTCGTGGGCTCTTACCCCGCGTTTTCACCCTTACCCATAGGGCGGTTTTTTTCTGTTACGGATTACCCGAAGTTTCCCCCGACTGTGCTTTCCACAGAGCCTTGCTCTTTCCTGTCCGGACTTTCCTCCCCCGCAAAAGCGAAGGCGACAGAGCGGCCCGCCGGGTGCAAAGTTAGAAAAAATGCATCATCAGACATTATTTTATATATTTGCAGTGCATTTTACATGCTTGGGGGTGCCCTTTGGGCTGAGATTATACCCTTTTCACCTGATCAGGATAATGCCTGCGAAGGGAAAGCCTTTCTCACAACACAACCCCCCTGCATTTAATAAATTTTTAATTATGAAAAAATTAACTTTATTAAGCGGGGTTATTTTATTTACTTTTCTATCCCAGCCTCATATATCGGGGCAAAACACGAAAACAGAGGAGACAAAACTCGACAGTGTTGTTATTGAGGCTTTCAGAGCCGGCAAGAATACACCTGTAAGCTATTCATCTAAAAACAGAGAGGAGATTTTAAAAAGTTCACCGGCTCACTCTGTTCCTATGATTCTTTCACTGCTCCCATCTGTTGTCTCATCTTCGGAAGGCGGTAACGGACTTGGTTACTCCTCCATGAGGATAAGAGGCAGTGAAGGTTCAAGAATTAATGTTACACTCAATGGTATTTCGCTTAATGATTCTGAATCACAGGAGGTTTTCTGGGTTAATATCCCATCTTTCAGCTCATTTATTCAGGATATTCAGGTTCAAAGAGGGGTGGGCACTTCTACCAACGGACCGGGAGCATTTGGTGCAAGTATCAATATGCGTACAATTCATCCCAATTCCGATGCATACGCTGTTGCTGATTTTGGCGCAGGCAGCTACAACACTTTCTTAACCTCTATTGGTGCAGGCACAGGCATATCTGAAAAGGGGTTTTCGTTTGATGTGAGATTCTCACGTAATACGACAGATGGATATATCAGAAACGCCAAAGCTGATGTAAAATCATTGTTTGCATCAGCAGGTTACCACACTCCCAAAAATTCTATTAAACTAAACTACATTTACGGTGATCAGAAGACGGGAATAACCTGGGAGGGGATTTCAAGAGAACAGATGGCTCTGGACAGAAGGTACAATCCTGCCGGTGAGTATTATGACGCTGCAGGAAATCCACGCTATTACGATAACGAAACTGATAATTATACACAACACCATCTTCAGTTTGTATATTCACACAGTTTTAGCGAAAAGCTGCTGTTTTCAGGAACTTTTCATTATACCAAAGGAGATGGATATTATGAAAATTATAAATCCAACAGAAAGTTCTCTTCTTATGGATTACCCTCTCAAACATTGGGAGCAAATACATACAGCAGATCTGACATAATTATCAGACAAGCTCTTGATAACAATTATTATGCTTTTAACGGGACATTAAAGCACAATCTGGAAAATGTAAGTTCGGCAGCAGGGATCTCATATTCATACTATGACGGAGATCACTTTGGGAAGGTTTTGTGGGCAATGTACAACGGAAATGTACCAAATGATTTCACATGGTACATCAACAGTGGGTATAAAGGAGATCTCTCTGCATTTGTTCGTTCGGAGGTAAGTATAGGAGATCATTTTGTTGCATATGGCGATCTTCAGCTCAGAAGGGTTAACTACTCTCTGAGAGGAGATGATAAAGATTTTGTTTCACTAAACTGGGATAGAGTATATAGTTTTTTCAATCCAAAAACAGGTATAACAGTTAATACCGGTGCAGGACAGTTTTATGCATCTGTTGCAATCGGTCATAAAGAACCTAGCAGATCAGATATTAAAGAATCTGTTAAAGCTCAAAAAGCATCTGATATCACTCCGGAAAGGCTTACAGATTATGAAATGGGTTACCGACTGGCCGTTAAAAACTTGTCTCTCTCTGCAAATCTCTTTCTTATGGAGTATAGAGACCAGCTTGTCCCTACCGGCAGGTTAAGTGAGACCGGTTATGTGATCAAAGAAAATGTTGATAAATCCTACAGAAGAGGGTTAGAAATAACTGCATCCTGGAGACCATTAAACTTGCTCTCTTTTGATGGAAACATTACAATTAGCAGTAATAAAATACTTGATTATACGCAGTTTCTTGATCAGTTTGACAGTTATTGGAATCTTATTTCTCAGAGACAGGTAACATATTCAAAAACAGATATCTCTTTTTCACCCTCTGCTACAGGAATGGTTATGGTTACAATTCATCCTTTTGCAAATACAACTTTTTCATTGAATGGTAAATATGTTGGAAAGCAATATTTAGACAATACATCTAACGAAGGTAAATCTGTTCCATCATATTTTCTGACTGGTTTTTCAGCCACCAGAAGCTTTGAGCTTAAAGGCAACAGATATCTGGATTTGCATTTTTTTGCTGATAATTTGCTTAATAAGATGTATTTTTCCAATGGATGGATATATAGTGCAGAGTTTACAAACGGAACTCCTTATATCGAAGAGGGTCTTTACCCTCAGGCGGGAATTAACTTCACAGTTAAAGCATCTTTAAGATTTTAATGTAGATGATTTTATATGGACGTAACAGAGGTAATTGGTGCAGTTGCAGGATTTTTATATGTAATCCTTGAAATCAGGCAAAAAAAAGCTATGTGGATTGTGGGTGGAATTTCTGCTCTTTTCTATATTTTACTCTTTTTTAATGCATCACTTTATGCTGCTGCGGCACTGCAGTTCTATTATCTGTGGGCAAGTTTTTATGGTTGGTTTGTCTGGAACAGGCAGAGCAAGGTTGAGGGTGATGATAAACCTATGGTAGTGGATATGCCTGTTAAAAAGGTGTTTATATCATCTGCGCTTGCTCTTGCAGGATTCTTTGTTGTTTGGTACCTTCTAGCCACGTTCAGTTCTGATCCAATGCCGGTAAGCGATGCCTCTATTGCTGCTATAAGCATGCTTGCCACATACTGGGTTGCCAACAGATACATTTATCACTGGCTCTTATGGATAGTAGCCGATATTATTGCTGTTTATATGTATTTAAATCAGGGACTCTATGCCACTACTGTTCTTTATATTATATACACGGTTGCCGCAATTGTAGGTTATATTCACTGGAGAAAGTTCAGGCGGGTTTTGAATTAGTCCCTAAAATTCCTATTTTTGCCCCACTAAATAATTGAAATATGCGTCTAATTGCAGATTCCGGCTCTACAAAGGTAGATTGGAGAGCCATCCATAGTGATGGTTCAGTACAGGAGATAACTACGGCAGGTATTAACCCGTTTTTCCAGACAGAGGAGCAGATTGTTTATGAACTTCAGCAGAATCTTCTGCCTGATATCAGTGCTTCAGTTAATGAAATACATTTTTACGGTGCCGGCGTATCCTCTCCTGAAAAGGTTTTGGTTTTACAAAATTGCTTCAGGAAGGTATTCCCAAAAGCAAGGTCAAATGCATATACCGATCTTCTGGCTGCAGCCAGGGCTCTCTGTGGAAAGAAACCCGGAATTGCCGCTATCCTTGGAACCGGTGCAAATTCTTGCTTTTATGACGGTAACGAGATAGTAGATAATGTTCCGGCGTGTGGCTTTATTTTGGGTGATGAAGGTAGCGGTGCTGTTCTTGGAAAGAAATTTATCTCTGATTACCTTAAAAGACAGCTTCCTTCGGATTTGAATACGCTGTTTGATCAGAAATACAACCTTAATTACAACTCAATTATTGAAAGGGTTTACAGACAGCCGTTCCCCAATAGGTATCTGGCAACATTCTCGGTGTTTTTACATCAGAACAAGACCAATCCTTATGTTTCAAAGTTGCTCAAAAACAGCTTTGAAGAGTTTTTCACAAGGAACGTAATGCAGTATGATTACAAAAAATATCCTGTGAACCTTGTTGGCTCTGTTGCATTCCATTATGAAGATATTATAAAAGATGTTGCAAAAGGGCTCGGTGTAAAAATCGGAAATATTCTTCAGTCTCCGATTGATGGTCTAGCTGAGTATCATAAATCCCTGTAATTGAATTATGAAAGTAACTGAACAATCATCAAAGTACGATCATTTGGACAAAATGTCCACTCTGGATCTGCTAATCAATATGAACAATGAGGACAAAACTGTACCATACGCAGTTGAGAAGTGTATTCCTCAAATCGAGAAGCTTGTAGACGAGATCGTAGACAGAATTATCAGAGGAGGTCGTCTGTTTTATCTGGGAGCTGGAACCAGCGGTCGTCTGGGTATACTTGATGCCTCTGAAATTCCCCCTACTTTTGGTGCCCCTTTTGACCTTGTAATAGGTCTTATTGCCGGAGGTGATTCTGCTATCAGAAGAGCTGTTGAAGCTGCCGAAGATAGTTGGGAAGGTGGATGGAACGATATGCAGCAGTATGGTGTTGGGAAAGATGATGTCGTAATAGGCATTGCCGCTTCTGGAACCACTCCGTATGTTATCGGAGCTGTTAAAGAGGCCAGGAAAAGAGGCATTCTGACTGCTTGTGTTACATGTAATCCTGATAGTCCTCTATCTGTAGAAGTTGATATTCCAATAGAGGCTGTTGTGGGACCGGAGTTTTTAACCGGAAGTACAAGAATGAAATCAGGAACTGCCCAAAAACTTGTTCTTAATATGATTACCACAACCACTATGATTCGCCTGGGACATGTCAAGGGAAACAAGATGGTAGACATGCAGCTTACCAACGCAAAGCTTGTTGACAGGGGAACCAGAATGATAATGGAGGAGGCCTCAATAACAGATTACGATATAGCAAAACAACTTCTGCTTACTCATGGTTCTGTACGTAAAGCAGTTGATTTTCATATAAATCAACAATAGGAACCTCAATGTCAAGACAGAATCTATCCTCTGCTTTATTGTCTGCTGCCGTAGATGAGCTCGCTGCTCTTCCGGGAGTCGGCAGGAAAAGTGCTTTAAGGTTTGCGCTACATTTGCTCAGGCAGCCTAAAGAGAATGTGGACAGATTCGGTAAATCAATAATTAAGCTAAGAGAAGGTATTCAGTATTGCAAAGTTTGCAATATGATTTCGGACGTACCTGTTTGTCCTGTTTGCAGTGACAAGACTCGAGATGGAGGTTTAATATGCGTTGTAGAGAGTATAAGAGATGTCCTGAGCATTGAAAATACAGGAGAGTTTAATGGTTTGTACCACGTTTTAGGTGGAATTATCTCTCCAATGGATGGTATCTCTCCGTCTGACATCGCTATAGAATCGCTAATTAAAAGGGTTGAAAATTCTCAAATCAATGAGGTATTCCTAGCCCTTAACACAACCATGGAGGGCGAGACAACGTCGTTTTATATATACAAGAAATTAAGCAAGTTCCCTTTAAAGATAAGCACTATAGCCAGAGGTGTCGGGTTTGGAGATGAATTGGAGTATACCGATGAAGTAACTCTTGGCAGGTCTGTTTCAAACAGGCAACCGTTTATTCCGTCAAATTTGTAAAAAATTAATATTATGCATGCTTTCCCACTTTCATGGCTTTTAACGGCCTTTACAGTTTACACAGCTTTACTGTTTTTTGTTTCATGGCTGACATCAAGAAAGGCCGATTCGGGGTCATATTTTCTTGGTAATAAGAAATCTCCCTGGTTTATAGTAGCATATGGAATGGTTGGTACATCCATCTCCGGAGTTACCTTTATTTCGGTTCCGGGTAATGTACTGAATCAGAATTTTTACTATATGCCTTTGGTTCTGGGATTTTTACTTGGCTATGTGTTGATTGCCCAGGTGTTAATTCCATTGTACTACAAGATGAACCTCACATCCATTTATACCTATCTGGAGAAGAGGTTTGGTTTTTTTACCTACAAAACTGGCGCTTCAGTTTTTATGGTATCAAGAATACTGGGTGCTGCTGTAAGGATTTTTGTTGTAGTTCTTGTTCTGCACACTTTTCTGCCTGAGGGATCGGTTCCGTTCTGGGGTGTGGCTTTTATATTCATGTTCCTGATATTTCTTTATACATTTAAAGGTGGTGTTAAAACCATTATCTGGACAGATGTATTGCAAACAACATTTATGCTTCTGGCTGTATTTCTTACAATTTTTTCAATTGCAAGGGCAATGGACTGGAGTGTAGGGGAGATGCTTACAGAGGTCAGAAAGTCAACCTTTTCAAACTGGATTGATTGGGAATGGAGCAACACTACTAATGTAATCAAGCAATTTGTTGCCGGTATCTTCATTACAATAGTAATGACAGGCCTTGATCAGGAGATGATGCAGAAGAATCTCTCATGCAAAAACATAAGAGAGGCTCAGAAGAATGTCTATACTACAAGTGTAACCATCGTGGTTGTCAATTATTTCTTCCTTTTACTAGGTGCTGTACTTGCTCTTTATGTAAGTTCAAAACATGGAGGAATGGAGGGTATAGGACTTGCAAACGACCTTGGAGAGTTTACGAAGGCACAAACAGACAAGTTATTTCCTACCATTGCAAGTCAATATCTGGGACTCGGAGTTGGTCTGTTCTTTATAATAGGATTAATTTCAGCATCGTACCCTAGTGCAGGAGGTGCTCTTACTTCACTTACAACCTCATTTTGTATTGACTTTGTTGGCTTCAACAGTAGAAACGACCTTACAGAAACAAGAAAGAAAAAAATCCGCCAGATGGCTCATGCCGGTTTTGCAGTGCTCTTTTTTATAATTATCGTCGTGCTGCATATTGTTAATAATCAAGCTGTAATAGACCTTGTATATCTGCTTGCAGCTTATACATATGGTCCGCTGCTTGGATTTTTCTTCTTTGGTTTACTTACAAAATATCAGGTTAAGGATAAATATATGCCGTATGTAGCTATAGGTTCACCTATACTATGTTACATACTTGATGTTTTTGGCAAGCAATACCTTGGTTTCGGATTTGGCTTTACCATTTTGATCATGAACGGACTATTTACCTTTGCAGGTATGTATCTGCTTAGAGTGAGGAAGGTTAAGGCCCAGTAACTTTAATTGAGCTTTTTAGAAAATTATCTTAACTTTGCCCCGGCAAAAGTTAAGATAATGCTCGTACGTATCTCTGCAATATCATATTTAAATACTCTACCTTTTGTGTATGGGTTGATGAATCATCCTGTATCGGAAAAGATTGAGTTAAGAATGACAACCCCGGAAGAGGCTGCCCGTACTCTGATTGACGGAACTTCAGATATTGGTATTGTTCCTTCGGCCGTAATTCCTCAGCTAAAAAACGGCAGAATTATATCTGAGTTTTGTATTGCTGCAGATACAGATGTCGCAAGCGTGTTGTTGTGTAGTGGAAAACCAGTTGAACAGATAGACAGAATTTATCTTGATACAGAATCTATGACCTCCGTTTTACTTGCAAGGATTCTCTGCAGAAAATACTGGAAAATCGATCCGGAGTTTGCTAAATTTAATTTTTCGTCAAATGAACTGGATCCTTCTGAATCTTATGTGCTTATAGGTGATAAAGCTATGTTGAATGCGCATAAATTCAACTTTATCTATGATCTGGCTGCTGAGTGGATTAAATTTAAAAAAATGCCCTTTGTTTTTGCATGCTGGGTTGCAAACAAGAAGTTAAGTAGTGAATTCAAAGAAGAATTTAACGATGCATTGAGGCTTGGGCTCAATAATATTGATAAAGCCCTCACATCAATCCCTCACAAGTTTGATTACCAGATAGCCTACAATTACCTTACAAAGAATATATCATTTAATCTAAGTCCTGACAAAAGAGAAGGACTCTCTGAATTTTGGTGCCTTGCACTTGAAGAGCTTAAATCAAAAGTCCGATGGTTTGACCGGTAAATTAAAGTACAAACCTTAAAAACGGATTAATTATGCTCGAAATATTCTACAAAAACAAAGGTCAGCTTGTAACGACAAATGAGTTAAGTGCGCTTGACAATCTTGGCTATGACGATATCCTGTGGATTGATCTATTATCCCCTTCGGGTGAAGAGAAGCGGGGTATAGAGAATTATCTGAATACAACCCTTCAGAGCCGTGCACAGGCAGAAGAGATTGAGAGCTCATCGCGTTATTCTGAGTCTGAAACCACAATTTTTATAAACACAAACTTCCTGATACCCGGCCCGGATAATTATAGTATGGAGGCGGTATCTTTCATTTTGTGTGAAGGAATAATCGTTTCGATAAGGCATGTCCCTTTGAGAAGTTTTACAGATGTTCAGAGAAGGCTGATTGTAAATTACAAATCCATGCCTACAGGCTACCACATTCTGATTGGTGTTCTGGAGAACAGAATAGACCTGGATGCTGATATGATAGAGCTTATGTCTAAGGAGATAGCTCTGTTTAGCAAAAAAGTGGGCCATGGTGGCGAGATGGGAGAGGAGTTCATTCTGGACATCAACCAACTTCAGGAGAATACAATGTTGGTGAGAGAGAATATTGTTGATAAACAGAGGATGATTTCAAGTATTCTAAAAAGTGATAAATTTCCAAGAGACGTTTACGCAAAGCTTAATGTGCTGATAAAAGACGTTAACTCGCTTATCAACCATACCAATTTTAGCTTTGAAAGGCTTGAGTATATGCAGAATACGGTTCTTGGGCTTATCAATTTGGAGCAGAACAGGATTATGAAGATATTCACCTTTGTCTCCCTTTTGTTCATGCCACCTACTGTTATCGCCAGTATCTACGGAATGAATGTCGATCTGCCAATTATGGGTGGAATGGTTGACTTTGCTCTCATCATGGTTGTTATGATGATTTCTGTTGTAACAGTTTCGATACTGTTTAAAAGAAAAAAGATGCTCAAATAGAGCATCTTTTCCCTTAGATATAATCAAGTATTTCAGTTTTTTTATTATTTCCCAACTCCCTTTGCTATAAACTTGTTGTATAGAACAAGAGAGATCATACTTGCAACCCCAATGGAGGCAAAAATCAACCACAAAGTCTGAGGTCTGTTCAGTTCATCAACATATTTGACATAGAGGTGAGATCCTAAAAATCCACCGATGCTGCTTCCAATAACTCCGTAAAGGAAGGAGTAACCAAGATAGAGTGCCTTTTTGTCAGGAGGAGCGATAAGGCCGATATAGGAGATAAACTTCGGGTGTGTTGTCATCTCTCCCAGAGTGAACACCATTATACCGGCAATGAATATCCATGGAGCAGATGAGATAGAGAGTATCGCCATTCCCAGAGTTCCAAATCCTATTCCGGTAATCATTGTTGGTAATGCTGCCCATTTTTTAACAACATTCGAAACGAGGAGTTGCAATACTATGATAACGCCGGCGTTTATTACCGTAACATGTTCAACATCAAATTCCCACGAAGGGTTGTTTACGAAAAGTCCCAAAAAAGAGTTCACCGAATTGTTTACTGCTGTCATATCTATGAAATCTCTTACATACCAGAGTACAGTGCCAAACATCTGAAAATAGAGAATCCAGAAAGCAGAGTATAGGAATATCATGAGAATAAACCTCCAGTCTTTTAGTACAAGAACCATATCTTTGAATACTTTCCCAAGAGTTTTATCACTTTTCTCTCTTTGTGGCTCTTTGTATACAAACAGGTTAACAATTAGCAGAACAATACCTGTTATAGCTGCCATATAAAATATGTAGCTGTAGGAGTGTTTTTTTAGTATTGGTACCAGAATTAGAGGGAAAAGGAATGCGCCGAGGTTTATAGACCAGTAAAAAATTCCAAAACCCAGTCCGGAATTTGATTCATTGGTTGTTCTGGCTATGGTTCCCGATATCACAGGTTTGAAGAACCCCGCTCCGATTGCCATAATTATCAGTGATCCGAAAATAAGAACATAACTATTTGCAATTCCGGTAAGTGAGTACCCCAGAATCATGCATACAAATGCAAAGGAGAGAACTTTTTTATAGCCGTACCTATCTGCTATAGCACCTGAAATAATGGGCAAAAAGTAAAGCAACGGGGGTATTGTTCCCAGTACAGCTCCTGCCTGTTCCTTGCTGAATCCAAGTCCTCCACTTTCATGCCCCAGTATTAGAAATACCGAAAGCACAGACATTACACCATAGTAGGAACCCCTTTCAAGGAACTCCATTACAATTACTGTCCAGAAATTTTTCGGGAATGATTTAATCCCTGATTTTTGAGTTGTCATAGTAAAAGGTTAATAATTTTGGTTTTCAAAGATAAGTTGTTTTTAATATTTGTCAAATTGTAAAAAAAACTATACTTTTGGGGTTCCCATTTTTGGGCTTATACATAAAGTCTAACTACTAGTTGTTAAATTATTTACAAAAATGACAAAAGAGAAAAAAGAGCTGCTCGATCAGGAAGAGCAAATTGAAATCGTCAAAAAAGCTGACGAAAAACTTGAAGCATTCATCGAAGATGATGCTGCACCTGTTGTAGAAGGTGCTAAAAAAAGAAAAAGCAACGTCTCTGTTGCTACTGACAAATTTGACTGGGAATCTTTCGAAAAAGAGCATGTTTATGATACCGACAAAAAGGTTATCGAAGACATGTACAGTCAGACCCTTTCAAAAGTTATTGAAAATGAAGTTGTTGAGGGAACTGTAGTTGCCCTTAATAAAAGAGAGGTTATTGTTAATATTGGTTATAAAAGCGAAGGCGTTATCAGTATTAATGAGTTTCGTTACAATCCGGAGCTTACTGCCGGAGATAAAGTTGAAGTTTATGTAGAGAATGCCGAGGACAAAAAAGGTCAATTGCTTCTCTCACATAAAAAAGCCCGTTCACTGCGTTCATGGGACAGAGTTAATGAGGCATTCGAAAAAGATGAAATCGTAAAAGGTTACATCAAGTGCAGAACCAAAGGTGGTATGATTGTGGATGTATTTGGTATTGAAGCATTCCTTCCGGGTTCACAGATTGATGTTAAACCTATTCGTGATTACGATATTTATGTCAACAAGACAATGGAGTTCAAAATTGTTAAGATTAATCACGAATTCCGCAATGTTGTCGTTTCTCACAAAGCCCTTATCGAGGCAGAACTTGAAGCTCAGAAAGCGGATATCATCGGTAAACTTGAAAAAGGACAGATACTTGAAGGTATTGTTAAAAATATTACATCATACGGTGTATTTGTTGACCTTGGAGGTGTTGACGGACTTATTCACATCACTGATCTTTCATGGGGCAGAATTAACCACCCTGAGGAGGTTGTACAACTTGACGAAAAGATCAATGTTGTTATTCTTGACTTTGATGACACCAAGAAGAGAATTGCACTTGGTCTGAAGCAGCTTAGCTCACATCCATGGGATTCACTTGATCAGAATCTTCAGGTAGGTGACAAGGTTAAAGGAAAAGTTGTAGTTATAGCTGACTACGGTGCGTTCATAGAAGTTCAGCCTGGTGTTGAAGGTCTTATTCACGTTTCTGAAATGTCATGGTCACTTCACCTGCGCAGCGCACAGGACTTCCTGAAAGTTGGTGATGAGGTAGAGGCTGTGATCCTTACACTTGACAGAGAGGAGAGAAAGATGTCATTGGGTATCAAGCAACTAAAGAGCGATCCATGGACAAGTATAAATGAAAAATTCCCTGTGGGTACAAAATGCACTGCAACAGTACGCAACTTCACCAACTTTGGTGTATTTGTAGAACTGGAAGAGGGAGTTGACGGTCTTGTTCACATTAGCGATCTCTCATGGACCAAAAAGATTAAGCACCCATCTGAATTTACTTCGGTTGGTGAAGCTCTTGAGGTTGTGGTTCTTGAAGTAGATCAGGAGAATCGTCGTTTGAGTCTTGGACACAAACAACTTGAGGAGAATCCTTGGGATGTTTTTGAAACTGTATTTTCAAACGGTTCGGTTCATGAAGGTACTATTACTGCCTTTGTTGATAAGGGAGCTACAATTGCCCTGCCTTACGGTGTAGAGGGTTATGTTAGCCAGAAAAACCTTATTAAAGAGGATGGTAGTCAGGCAAAACTGGAAGATAAACTCGAGTTCAAAGTGGTTGAGTTTAACAAAACCACCAAGAGAATCGTACTATCTCACAGTAAGATGTTTGATGAACAAAAAAGAGACGAGCCAAAAGAGAAGTCATCAGAAGGTGATACAACTCAAAAGGCTGTAAAGAAACTAAAAGCCAACTTGGAGAAGACAACCCTGGGTGACATCAGCGAACTTGCAGCACTTAAGAGTGAGATGGAAAACAAGGATTCTCAGAAGTAAACCTTATAGATGAAATTTTCGTTCACACCGCTGGGTTGTGCATCTGCACTCCCTACCGTGAATAGATTTCCAAGCGCTCATGTTCTTAATGTTCATGAGCGCTTGTTTTTAATCGATTGCGGAGAGGGTTGCCAGATGCAGATAAGGAGAGCAGGATTTTCATTTTTGAAGATCAGCGAAATCTTTATTAGCCATATACATGGAGACCACATATTTGGTATTTACGGACTTTTATCAACAATGTCATTATTAGGGAGAAATTCGCAAATTGACATATATGCACCGGGTGCATTTGCCGGGATTTTAAAGTCGTTTATGGAACATTTTGGTGCTTCAGTTAACTTTAAAGTGAATCACATTGTTATTAAGTGTAACGAACCAAAACTAGTTTTTGAAACCAGAAAAATTGAGGTTTTGGCATTTCCTCTTAACCACAGAATTGAGTGTTACGGTTATCTTTTTAGAGAAAAGATGCCTTTAAGAAATGTTCATAAATACAAAATTGAAACGGATTCTCTCACCCTTTATGAAATTGCACGGTTGAAAGAGGGCATGGATGTTGTGAGAGAAAATGGAGAAATGCTTATAAGCAGTGAATTTACATATCAGCCCTTTATTCCTAGATCTTTTGCCTATTGTTGCGATACCGCTCCTTTTGATAAATTGCATGAGTACGTAAAAGGTGTAGACCTTCTGTATCACGAAGCAACATTTGCAGATGATCTGAAAATGATGGCAAAAGAGACCTTTCACTCTACAGCAACAGATGCGGCAAAATGTGCACTAAATGCAGGAGCTAAAAGACTGTTAATGGGTCACTTTTCGTCAAGATATAAAGATAATTTAACTATATTGCATGAGGCAGGTGCTGTTTTTGCCAGCAGCGAGGCAGCGGAGGCAGGAAAGGAGTACAACATTGATCTTGTAAAACCAGAGAGTGCATAAAGAAATTTGACAACAATGAACAAAAGAATAATACTTTTTATTGCGGTAGCATTAATTGCTCTTGTACCCGCAAAACTGACCGGTCAGTCAGACGAAATAAACAAACAGGCTACAAAGTTCAGCCAGTTACTGTTTTATATTAACAATTACTATCTTGACTCTCTTGATAACGAAAAGCTTACAGAAGAGGCAATTAAAAGGGTCTTGCAACAACTTGACCCACACTCATCATATATCTCCGCCAAAGATGTGAAGGCTATGAATGAACCTCTTGAGGGAAACTTCGAAGGGGTGGGAATTGAGTTCTCTATTGTACGTGATACCCTTACAGTAGCAACTCCAATATCGGGTGGTCCTTCTGATAAAGTAGGATTAAGAACAGGGGACAAAATTGTGCAGATAGATGGTAACAACATTGCTTCTGTCGGGCTCACGAATGATATGGTCTTTAAATACCTTAGGGGACCAAAAGGAACCAAGGTTAACCTCTCCATAGTAAGAAGGGGCTTTAATGATCTTATCAATTTTGAGGTTGTGAGAGATAAGATTCCTATAAACAGTGTTGATGCTGCATATGAGGCTTCTCCAGGGGTTGTATATTTGAAATTGAGCCGTTTTGCACAAAATTCTGTTCAGGAGATTATAAATTCCCTCATTGAGATGAATATTGGCGTAATAAGAGGTTTTATTCTGGATCTAAGGGGTAACTCAGGTGGATTTCTTGGGACATCTCTTGAGATATCAAATTTCTTTCTTGAATCAGGACAAACAATTGTCTATACAGAGGGTCTTAAAATACCAACAATGACAGAGAGGGCTAAAGGGACGGGATTCTATAAAAAAGGGCCTCTTGCTGTACTAATTGATGAAAATTCGGCATCTGCAAGCGAAATTGTAGCAGGAGCAGTTCAGGACTGGGACAGGGGTGTTGTTATAGGGAGAAAATCTTTTGGAAAGGGTCTTGTCCAGCAGATGTTACCAATGAATGACGGTTCTCAGCTTAGACTTACAGTTGCAAGGTATCATACACCCTCGGGCAGGGTTATTCAGAGCCCTTATGAAGCAGGTTCATCAGATAAATATTACAAGGCAATTCTTGAGAGATATCAAAGAGGCGAGTCTTTCAATAGAGATAGTATACATTTCCCTGATTCATTAAAGTTTAAAACTCTTGTTAAGGGAAGAACAGTGTATGGCGGTGGTGGTATAATGCCCGATATATTTATCCCGGCAGATACTTCATACTACACCAATTTTTATGGAAATCTTTTAAGGAGAGGTATTGTTACCGACTTTATGAATGACTATAATGATTCACAAAGAGAATCCTTAAAAGCATCTTACAGTAGTTTCGACTCATTTTTCAAAGGATTCAAAATTGATAATGCGTTGATGAAAAGTTTGGTTGACTTTGCTGCAGGAAAAGGAGTTGTGGCTAAAGATGATGAATTGCAGAGATCGAGAAACGAAATTGAGCTCTTTATGAAGGCACTTACTGCCAGGTCACTTTTTGGTTCAAACGGTTACTTTAGAGTGATAAACAGCACAAACGACCCTATTTTCACAAAGGCCCTAGAGGTTATTTCAAGCGGCTTATAGCCCTCTGATAAGCTCTGGCATTTCTGTTATGTTCTGTAAGATTCGATGCAAAGACATGTGACCCGTCAAGGGTAGCTTTTGCACAAAAATAGAGGTAGTTGTGTTTATTGTGTTCGAGAACAGAATCTATTATCCGAGGTGAGGGAAGTGTTATAGGGCCCGGAGGTAAGCCTTTGATTTTATATGTGTTATATGGAGAATCAATCTCCAGATGCTTGTATAGTATTCTTTTAATTGTTGGGTCATTAAGTGCAAATTTTATCGTTGGATCTGCTTGAAGTGGCATTCCAATTTTTAATCTGTTTATGTAAACTCCTGCAATAATGGGGTGCTCTGTTGAAAGGTTGCTCTCTTCAGCCACAATCGATGCCAATGTTGTCACCTGAAGAGGATTAAGCCCCAACTCAGAAGCTTTTCTGACTCTGTTTTCATTC
Organism: Rikenellaceae bacterium; assembly: GCA_003542575.1. GTDB lineage: Bacteria > Bacteroidota > Bacteroidia > Bacteroidales > UBA932 > Bact-08. Next base: position 154,867 of record DPKJ01000005.1, read on the forward strand.
CAAAATCTGTCAAACTCTTTCTTAAATCTTAATACCAGATCTTTTGGTTTTACTGTCCAGTAAATTTCATATGTATTTAAAAGGAAGATTGCAGGAAATGACTCTTTTGTGAGTCCAAGTGAGTCGACCAGATTAAAGTCAGTAAGGGTTTGCAGCACCTCAAGTGAGTCACTCTCTGTTTTACCTGCAATAATTGAGGCCAGTTTGTCCATCGAGCGAATGTTCCCCGATAATACCAGATTGTGAGGACTTTGCCATCCAAGACGAAAGGTTCTGACAAGCAAGCGATTATTCATGCCCTCGGTTATCTTATATCTTCCAGGTTTAATGTTTCCCTCCAGATTATAATACTTTGCAGCTTTTGAAAATCTTCTAAGGTTTATCATTCTACCTGTTTCATTAAGCTGTTCATTAAGTTTTGTTAAGTCTGTATTCTGATATACAAAAATATATGATGTGCCTTCGTTTGTGTTTGATTTAAAATGAGTTGACCATACAGATAACATCAATAGTGAGATTGATAGTATGACCAACAGGAGAGTAGGGTACAGATATTTTTTCATATTATCTCAGTTTTATTTCATATCCGGCAAAAGGCTCATCTCCCTTTTTCATATTGTTAATCTTATAAAGAGTGCTAAGCCTTATAGCGTACTTCTGTGATATGTAATACATGGTCTCGCCTGATTCTGCAATATGTTTTGAAAGATCTTTGTCTCCTCTCTCTCTCTTTCTCTCGAGGTAAACGATAGTCCCTTCACTAATAGGAACTTCTGAATTAAGGTCGTTAAAGCGAAGCAACTCTCTTGTAAATAGATTGTATTCTTTGGCTAGAGATGAATATGAATCTCTTTCACCTGCAATAATAAATGTTATTCCGTTTCTGTTAAGAAGTTTTCTTGCTAATGAGAATTGATAAACATCAGAAGCTATTCTCATGTCTATTTCGTACTCATTTTCTACTTTTGTTGGGCTTGGAGGAAGCTCTGAAGAGGAGCTGTCAAAAAGATAGAGTCTGTAATCTTCAATTATTTTTATGAGCAGGCGTGCATAGTCTGGATTGGTAGCATAACCCGCACTTTTAAGACCGTGTGCCCACGCTTTGTAATCCAGAGGGTCAAGGTCAAAAAGTGTTTTATATCTCTCTCTGTATCTCAAAAACTCTGAGTGGTCTGTGAAAGACCCTTCTGGATGTGAATATTTTCTGAAACATTCATTTTTTTCATCATCATCATGAAGGATGGTCTCACCTGTCCAGTTATGACATTTTATTCCAAAATGATTATTTGCCTCTTTGGCAAGACGGGAATTGCCGTCACCGGACTCAAGACAAGCCTGGGCAAGAATAATACTGGCCGGGATTCCATGGCTTTTCATTTGCCTTATTGCAAGGTCTTTATATGTTTTAATGTACTCTTCTCTTGTAATTCTTTGGGCAAATAGGGTGCCTGAAAGTACTAACAGAGTGGTAAGGAGGATTAATTTTCTTGCTAAAAATGGCATAACAGATAAACTCTATCCGCAAAATTACTAATTTTGCAACAATCTCAAATAAAATTAAATGGAGCAAAAGAGTATTGTTATTCGTTATGATGAATATCAAAAAAACGAGGGGCTTGATATTAAAGACAAAAAGCTTCTGGAATCTGCCATGGAGGCAGCCGGTGCTGCGTATGCGCCCTATTCAAATTTTCATGTAGGGGCAGCTGTAAGACTTAGTAACGGAGAGGTTATCTCAGCCAGCAATCAGGAAAATGCTGCATATCCCTCAGGCCTGTGTGCAGAGAGGGTAGCAATTTTCTATGCTCATGCAAAATATCCCAATGCCTATATTGAATCATTGGCAGTAACAGCCAAGGTTGAAGGGAAACAGTGCGAAAGCCCAACATACCCATGTGGTGCATGCAGGCAGGTAATGGCAGAATCAGAGTTAAGGGGTGGACATCCTATAAAAATAATAATTGGAGGAGAAAAAATTACACAGGTTGTAAACAGCACTGATTCACTTCTTCCCTTTGTTTTCGATAATCTGCCTAAATAGTTTTTTAACTTTTAAGGAAATTGTATTACCTTTGTGCGGGGTAAGTCATATACGACCAGCTCCCACTGAACTCCCCCAGGATCGGAAGGTAGCAAGGGTAGGTGGTTGTAGCGGTGCGATATATTAAGCTTACCCTTTTTCTTTTTAAACTACACATTCCCGGCAATGAAAATAGCAGTTGGTTTATCGGGCGGGGTTGATTCCAGTGTTGCTGCATTGATTCTTAAAAATCAGGGACACGATGTGATCGCTCTTTTTATGCAAAATTGGCATGATACTACAGGTACGCTTTATGGCGATTGTCCATGGAAAGATGACAGAGCCATAGCTGAATTGGTTGCGAGAAAACTTGACATTCCCTTTCACTTTGTTGATCTTAGCTCTGAGTACAGCAAAAGGGTTGTTGATTATATGTTCAGTGAATACCAAAAGGGAAGAACCCCAAATCCGGATGTTCTGTGCAACAGAGAGATAAAATTTGAAGTCTTCCTGAAAAGTGCTCTGGATCTTGGAGCAGAGTATGTTGCTACAGGGCACTATTGCAGAAAAGAGACAATAATTGACAGTAGTGGATCTGAAACATACAGATTACTGGCAGGAAAGGATCCTAACAAGGATCAGAGCTATTTTTTATGCCAGCTTACTCAAAAGCAACTTTCTAAAGCCCTGTTTCCAATAGGAGATTTACTTAAACCTCAGGTTAGGGAGATGGCCGCAATGGCTGACCTTCCATCTGCCGATAAAAAAGATTCTCAGGGGATTTGTTTTGTAGGTAAGGTTGATTTACCTGTATTCCTGCAGCAAAAGCTGCAAACTAAATGCGGTGATGTAATTGAGGTTTTCTCCTCTTTTTTTGATGATAAAACAAAGTCTGATTATAATTATTCAGGATATGAAAATATCGATGATGAGTTCTTAAAATCTGCATCTAACCCTGTCAAATACACAAAAGAGTCGGGAAAGAGAATTGGAGAGCATCAAGGTGCCCATTTCTATACTATAGGGCAGAGGAAGGGCCTTAATATTGGTGGTCACAAAGATCCTCTGTTTATTATCTCTACTGATGTTAACGAGAATTTGATTTTTGTAGGTGAGGGTCAAAACCACAAGGGTTTGTTCAGAAAGGCTCTGTTTATTGACTCAAAAGAGATTCACTGGATTAGAACCGATCTTGAAATGGCGATCGGAGAGGTCAGGGAGTACCTTTTAAGAATCAGATACCGCCAACCGCTTCAGAAAGCTAAGTTATTTATGAAGAGTGAGGGGCTGTATATTGTTTTTAACGAGCCCCAGAGAGGTATTACCCCCGGCCAGTTTGCTGCATGGTATGAAAACGATGAGCTTATTGGCTCAGGGGTCATAATGAGTTAACTCTCTCTGAAATTTGTAATCTCTTTTGTTGGAGTGAATCCCGGATCCGGGTAGTCAAATAGTTTGAAAACCTGCTCTGTTTCGCCTGATGTATAACTCCAGATGGAATTGTATTCTTCTCTCTTTTCTCCCATAACCTCTATCTCTCTAAGATATGATGATATAGATCGGTTTTCAACTATAAATACCTCACCCATTTTATCAATTACAGGGCTGTGTTCCCGTGTCCTATCGTGGTCAAACCGAAGAATTCTGCAACCCTCTTTTGTGATACCTACCATTTTAAAGGTCATGCTCTTGCCAATCGCAGGAAGGTTGAGGACATTTCTGTCTGTGGGTAGAAATGGAAGATGATTCTCCTTCATAAAGCGATTGAGTTCAGACGCTGTGTTGATGCCTTTTTCGAAAATTGATACCAATTCGGATTGCTTCTCTTCATTAATCCTTCCGAAGCACTTCTCCTCATTTTGCTCCTGAATTGATCTTGAGTTTGGCGCAAACATTTGCTGATTCTCTTCAAATCCTTTAACTGTAAATGTATAGTATGTTACAACACCAAGGTAATTAAGTGTTTGTCTCAACTTTGCAGTGTGCCCCCTTCTTGATGCGGCGGCTGTAAATACCAATTGATTTGATATAATCCATCCTGCTGAAATAATTTCGTCTATTGCTCTTTTTGCCTCTACAGTTACCTCCAAAGGTGTCTGGAAGTGAGTTTGGATAACAAATTGCTTAATGCCAGCTTCACTCCCTTTCCTTTTAAACTCTTTAAGTATTGCAATAAGTTCAGAATCTATTCTCATAGGAAGGTAGGCAAGTAATCTGGAACCGAGGCGAACCCTCTGTATTTCATAGTATTTTTCGCCATCTGCTCTTTGTTTGTTTGCCTCTCTTTTCCTTAGAGCCATTTTATAAACGGCATCAAGTATCTTTTCCAATACTTTGTTTCGGCTCATAAGAGCATCTCCACCGGTTATTAAAATATCTCTTATTTGCGAGTCAGACTCAAAGTAGTCCATCAGTTTGTGCAATTTTCTATCCCAGCTCTCCTTTGGCTTTAATGCTTCCAGATCGAAATTTAACCTTTCACTCTGGAAATCATACATCCTTTGGCATGATGCGCAAAGACCTCCGCAACTACGTCCCCTGGTATCGGGAATCATTATTGCCACTTCTGGGTATCGTCTGTGAATATTGTGTCCGTCCGGTAATAACCAGCCTGCAGCATTAGGCATTCCTGGAACAACCATGTCTTCACGTTCCCAGGCTTTGATGTTACCGTATGTGTCAATCAGGGATTCTGAGTAGACAACATAGCTTCTTATGGCATTATCGTCGAATCCTGCCTGATCTGTGTTTAAAAGGGAAATGTAGTAGGGAGTAATAAAGAATGGGATTTTTTTTCTTTTTGCCCGGTTTAGCAGCTTGAGTGTTCCTGTTGAGAGGCTTTCACCTAAAAATGTGTTTAATTCACCAGGACTCTTAATTGCCATTGATAGATGGAAACGAAAATCATTCCACCACTCTTCTACTTTTTTTATTTTCTCTTCGTGCGAGAGTCCCTCTTCAAATTGATACCTTGATGCAAGTATCAGTTTTCGGTCAATTTTCTTTACAAGTAATCTTATGATTCTCTCTTTGTTTGAGATGCGTTTTTGCCTTATTTCGCGATCAAGCCCCGAAGCCCACCTCTTCATATGCCTCTGGAGTTTAACTTCTGTATATGGCTTGATAGTCTCCATCCCCTCTGCGTGTAAAAACAGATGAAAAAGGTCTTCATACAAATCAGTTACTGAGCTCTTAATATCTCCGTTTAAAAAACTCCAAAGCAGAGAAAAGGTCTCAATATATATCTTCTCTCCTCTTGATAACTCTTCAATATATGATGATTCGTTTTCAAGCATCGATATTAGAAGCTTGCAGGCTTCAGTTGTCTCATTATTTGTGCTTTCGCTTATTTTTATTGTAAAGTAGGCTTTAAGAGAAGAGACAAAGTGCTCTTCGTCCGGGGAATCAATTGCAAGTTTGCAAAGGTCAGGGAATTTATGCTGGAATTTTCTTAGAACTGTATTGGTCATCCTTTATATAAATTTGGGGTGATTCGTACAAATTTACTAAAAAAAGCCGTTTTTTCCTACTTTTTCAGACTGTAAAAAGGGGGCTGTTAAATTTAAATCCGCTTTCAATTAGCCTTTCAGGATATGTTATCTGACCTGATGTCAAAACTTTTGAACCCTCTTTTAAAATCAAACCAAGCACTACATCAGGGATTTTAATCTTTATGAAAGTTTTGTAACGATGAGATATAATATCCGATAATGCGCTATAGGTTAATGACCCCGGGGCAGTAAAGTTGAATGGCCCATCAAGCTTGTTTTCAATAATGAAGAGTATTCCTCTTACAAGGTCTTCCAAAGATATCCATGATATTTTCTGATTACCGTTGCCAAAAATTATTTTAATCCCTAATCTTGATGGTAATATCATCCTGGGCAGAGCTCCCCCATCTTTAGTCATTACCACTCCAAAACGGACGATTGCGACTTTTGCTGAATCTTTAGACCTCATAGCCTCCTCTTCCCATGCTTTGCAGAGATTTGCCAGAAAGTCCTCACCGTATTCATAACTTTTTTCGGTAAATATTTGATCTGAATCAGATTTGTATATTCCAGTAGCCGAGGCACTTATCAGTAGTCTCTCTTTTTTTATTCCCAGCTCTGACTCCTTTTTAAATATATCATTTAAGGCATCGGAGAGCTTTTTGGTTGTCTCAATTCTGCTTGACCAAATCTCTTTTTTGTGATTTTTACTCCATCTCTTGCCAACATTGGCTCCGGCAAGATTAATAACAATGTCACAACTTTGCACAGAGCCGGTATCAAAACCTCTTTTCAAAGGTATTACCGTATAATCTTTATCTGACAAAACATTTGTAAGATGGCTTCCGATTAGTCCGGAAGCTCCTGTGATCCCCACAACAATCTTACTATTTCTTATCTCTTGCATAAAATGGTTTTTATACTGTGATGGAGAGTCTGTCGTATGCAGGTGAAATCCAGTCAGGAAGCGATGCTTCAAGATCTGTATGTATACCAATCTGATGAGACATATGAGTAAGATAACATCGTTTTGGTTTTACCTTTTTTGCTATTTCAACAGCTTCATCCAAAGAGAAGTGTGAAATATGCCTCTCTTTTCTTACAGTGTTTAAAACCAGAATAGAGAGATTCTGCAACTTATCAAATTGATCATCAGGAATTGAATTGGCATCAGTTATATAGGCAATGTCTCCAATTCTGAAACCTAAAACAGGCAGTTTATAGTGAAATGCCCTTATGGGTATAATTTGTACTGAGTTAATGATGAAAGGTGTGGAGTCAATAATTTTTATATCAAATTCCGGTGCACCGGGGTATTTATATTCCTCAAAAACATAAGAGTATTCTCTTTTTAGCGACTCCAATACTCTCTCTTCACAATATATGGCAAACGGCTCTTTTCTGATGAAATTTATAGCTCTTACATCATCAAGCCCTCCTGTATGGTCTTTATGTTCGTGAGTCAGCAGTACTGCATCAACGTAGCTTATTCCTTCACGTAACATCTGTTGCCTGAAATCCGGTCCTGCATCAATCAGCAATCTTGAGCCGTTATGCTCAATTATTACTGAAGACCTTAAACGGTTATCCTTATTATCTTTCGATAGACAGACCCTACAATTACAACCGATAACCGGTATTCCTTGTGAGGTGCCGGTTCCCAGAAAAGTTATCGTTGACATACCTATGGTTTCGTGTTATGTTATATTAAAGGTAGGAAATTTTATACCTTTGCGAAAATTTTAAAGTGAAAGGGAGACTTTTTCTTATACCTGCTCCTCTGGGCGATGGGCATATTTCCGATGTTATTCCTGCCGGTACAATTGAGGCAATCTCTTCTCTGACTCATTTTGCTGTGGAGGAGTTTAGGAGTGCAAGGAGATATCTCTCCAAGGCCGGTTTTAAAGGCCGGATTGACTCACTTCAGTTCTTTCTGCTTAATGAGCATACCAAAGCTGAGGAGACATTTGAGATTATTGAACTTCTGAATTCGGGGACAGATGTGGGCTTAATTAGTGAAGCCGGGTTGCCTGCCGTAGCAGATCCCGGGTCAAATCTTGTTGAAAGTGCTCACAGACACAATATTGAAGTAAAACCTTTAACGGGACCTTCGTCAATATTTCTTGCCTTAATGGCCTCCGGGAAAAATGGTCAAAACTTTGCTTTTATCGGCTATCTTCCTGCCAAGACAGAGGAGAGGAGATTGAAAATTAAAGAACTTGAAAAGTTTGCGTCCAGAAGTGGGCAAAGTCAGATAATGATCGAAACCCCTTATCGAAATGATTCTCTTCTGTCCGACTTTTTGCAAATTTGTTCAGACAGCACAATGCTGACTATTGCTTCTGAAATTACATGCGAAAACCAATTTATTAAAACAAAGAGCATTGGCGAATGGAAAAGGCATAAGCCTGAGTTAAACAAAAAACCTTGCGTATTTATATTATGACAGATAACAATAAAAACAGAGTAGAACTGATAAATCTTGAGTTCTATTCATATCATGGGTGTTTCAGTGAAGAGAAGGTTATAGGTAATCATTTCAGAGTTAGTTTTTCTGCTGAGACAGATGTTGAGACACCGGGGAAAAGTGATAAACTTGAAGACGCTCTTAATTATCAGGAGCTATACAATATGATAAAGGGTGAGATGGCTGTTCCCTCTAATCTGCTTGAAAATGTGGCATACAGAATTTTAAACAGGGCAGGGGAGCTTTTTCCAAAAATTGCCGGGGCAGAGGTGGTAATTTCCAAGATCAATCCTCCGCTAGGAGGAAAAGCAGAATGTTCAAGAGTTGTCTCTTCCAGAAAATATAATTAATTATTAATGGAAAGTAACAGAGGAAACCGGGTGGCATTTATGACTCTCGGATGTAAACTGAATTATTCTGAGACATCTTCAATTGCAAGACAATTTGTAGAGCATGGTTACACTAAGGTTAAGCCGGGTGAAACAGCAGATGTGTTTGTTATAAACACGTGTTCAGTAACAGAACATGCTGATAAAAAATGTCGTACTGCAATTAGAAAAATGCACAAGCTGAATCCTGACGCAATTATTGCAGTTACCGGCTGTTATGCCCAGCTGAATCCACAGGAAATTTTATCAATTGAGGGTGTCGATCTTGTTCTTGGAGCCGACGAAAAATCAAATCTTTTTGTGAGAGTTTCCGGACTTAAGAATGACGAAGATTCAAAGGGGGTTGTTCATTCAGCTTCCAGAGCTTATTCATGCGCAATTTCAGAGGTTGAAACAATCTTCCCTGCGTACTCATCTGACGACAGAACGCGTTCTTTTTTAAAAGTTCAGGATGGTTGTGATTACCATTGCTCTTACTGCACAATTCCATTAGCAAGAGGCAAAAGCAGAAATCATTCGATTGAGTTCATCTTAAAAGAGGCCGGAGATATTGTCTCCAAAGGGATTAAAGAGGTGGTTTTAACGGGTGTTAATACAGGTGATTTTGGGAAAAGTACAGGCGAGAGATTTGAAGATCTTCTCAGAGCTCTTGATGAGGTTGAAGGGCTTAAAAGAATAAGAATATCATCTATAGAACCTAATCTGCTGTCAGAAGAAATTTTAAAATTTATTTCAGAGAGTAAAAAATTCCTTCCACATTTCCATATCCCCCTTCAGTCCGGGTCTAATAAAATTTTGGCTGCAATGAGGCGACGGTATAACAGGGAGTTGTTTTCAGAGAAGATTCAGTTAATCAGGAGATATATGCCCTTTGCTTTTATTGGAATAGATGTGATAGTAGGTTTTCCGGGCGAAACGTCCGAAGATTTTGAGGATACATTTGGGTTTCTTGAGAGTGTTTCTCCCTCTTTTCTTCATGTTTTTCCATACTCCAGAAGAGCCAATACTCCTGCTGCTGAATATTCCGGACGGGTGCGAGAACAGGATAAGAGTCAAAGAGTTGAGGCATTAACCAAACTATCTGATAAGCTCTATTTAGAATTTAAAAAGATGAATATTGGAAGAAATGAGGAGGTTCTGTTCGAAAGCACTCAAAAGGGAGGAAAGATGTATGGATATACCAGAAATTACATCAGGATAGAGAGGGAGTATGATAAGAATCTTATTGGAGAAATTACCGAAGTTCTAATAAGCTGACAGTCTTACTCTCCTCAGAATAATCTTGGTCCTCTTTTATTGCAGGGGAATTGTCAGGGAGAGTGATCTCTCTTTTTTTCTTCCCTGAAAACATTCTGTTGAAGAGTTCTCTGAACGAGCTGAACTCCTCCTGGTATACAAGACCAACTCCGTTACGCTGGCTGTTATCCAGATAGTTGGAATATTGATCCGCAGAATGTGAAAATGCCTTTGCCCTGAATCGACCCTTATCGTCCAGTTTTATCTCTACATCCAGATCTCCTACAACCTCCCCGGCTTTATTCATGTATTTGGAGCTTCCAATATTTCCATTAAGAATCACCCGATTGTTAAAGAGTTGAGCTGAAACAGCAGCATCGAACATATTTCTTCCGTTCTGACCAGGCTGATAATTAAAACTTAGGTCAAGCGGGATATCAAGCTGGTTAAATATTTTATTGATCTGGTTTGAAAGAACTTCAGTTGCATTTGAGTAAAGGATTGTTGAGTTATTTACTATACTGGACTGAACATCAGGTATAAAACTTCCTGAAATCAGTAAAGACATAACCTGTTTTACTACTTTATCATCTGTATTTAGGGCAGCATTAACCCTGGATTTTGTAACAGGGTCAATATCTGGGATATCAATGGCAAATCTCAGGCTTGGATTCATTAAATTTCCACTCATGTTAATTTGGCAATCAACAGTTCTTCTGTTTGATACCGAACTTGTATCGGCAATCAGAGTGTTTATGGATGCTTTCGTTCTGTAATTCGCGGTAATGTTCAGATTAGTCCTATCAATATTTCCGTTGAATCCAATGTTGCCTCCCTCCTGTATGGTAAAGTCTCTTTCAAAAATTCCCTGAAGCACAAATTTATAAAATCCACTCTGGATAATATAGTCTCCCTGCATATTGAAAATATCCTTTGATGGATTGATGTCAAGTGTTATTAATCCGCTTCCATAGCCTGTAATTATGTCTCCCACTGTCTTATCAATCTCAATTAACATTGCAGCATCAGGAGTCATATTTGCCCTTAATTTAACCTGTAGTTCAGTACCTGACTTTAGCTTTGTATTTCCATTGTATGTGGGGTCATTGCTGTACAACTCAGCTGCAGGTTGGATAAATGTCAGAAGATTGTTGCTGGATACCTCTGTTGCAGAGGATAATGGTATGTGGATAGAGGTGTTCCTGTTAGTTGTTACGTTAATGTCCATTAAAATTTTATCAAGCGGACCACTTATGTTTAATCTTCCTGTTCCAAATGCCGTTCCGTAAAATGATGAGTTGTCCTCCTCTCTTGTATTAAGTGCCTCAAGGTTTGTAAAAGTAACAGTTGTATTGAGTCTGAGATCTCTGAAGTGTATGTACTGCAAACCACCGCTTACTCTTCCACTGTTGCCGGCTCTGTCTCGTATAATGGCATTATTTAGATATAAACCTGTTTCAGTCAGATTAACCGGACCGTTTAAGGTGTAAAAAACATTAGTAAAATCAACCTTAAAGGCGAGGTTGTTAAGCATAACATTTCTGCCTGTAAGGTTCAGCTTGTCTGTTTTACCGGAAAGAATCAAGTTACCTGTCACACCTCCTGCAGTTTCAGAAACTATGTCTGTAAGAAACGATTCAAAGTATTTTGGCTGCAGGTTGTTAAGATTTGCATTTATACTTAGAAAATTATCAGAGGGCTTATAAAAACCGGTAGCCTTTAAAGGTATACTGTCATTTAATCTGTTAAGTAATGACAATTTAAAACTGCTTTCAGCGTTATCCCATTCACTGTTGATTTCCAGGTTTCCAAAGTAATGGTGATTAAGGCTTACGCTATCTCCCCTGATGTCAAATAAGATCTTTGGATCTTTGTGCATATTTACTGCAATGGCATTCCCATTAAATACACCTTGCAAATGAAGTGGAAGGTTAAGAAGAGAGTTGAATGGGGTTATATCCAGATTTTCAATAATTACCGAAAGAGTGTCGTATGGATTACGGGAAATCATCCCGTCAACATTGAGCAGCTGATTCTCTCTGCTTAAGTTAAAATTATGAAATACATAGGTGCTGTCCTGGAAAACTATTTTTGATTTCCCAATGGTCCAATTTACACCGTTAAGATAAATTTCAGAAGGGTTAATTGAAAGGTCCATAATAGCCGGGTTACCTTCGCCCATTGATGTAAACAATACTTCTGATGTGAAATCCAATCTGTTTTCGAGGTCCCCTGTATTAGTATACTCACTTTTTACACTGAACAGATTATCTTTCAGTCCCAGGAAAACTTTGCTGCTGTCGAGATTCAAACCACCAATATGAATCCTGTCAGATTCAATCTGAGCATTTACAGATTCTGAATTTCCCTGGATATTGAGATTTATTTTATCCCCGTAAATATTATTATATCCGAGTTTATTGCTGTTCAGATGCAGTTTAATATTATCCTTTGCGTCAATTGTTACCTTAACGGATGTCTTGCTGGCAATCTGTAACCCTGGTAATATTAACTGAGCAATTGAGCGTGTATCATTAAAATCTACATTAAAAGAGTAGTTTTTGCCTTTTACACGAGGCCCTTCACCCATCAGATTTGGAAAAACCGCCGGAAGATTGTCGGCAAGTGTGACATTGAAAAATTTATTGATAAAATTGGTAAAGAAATCAGTGCCTTTATATGTGGCATTTGCAAAAGAGGATTTAAGATAAATAGAAAAATTATCCTGTGCCGAACTGGACTGTATGTTAATATCTCCAATAGGAAAAGCACCTTTGCTGTTTCTAAAATTAAGATTCCTTATATTAATTGTACCTTCAATATCACCTTTCCTATCCTGAGTGAAATTTGCGAGGGTCCTCAATGATACACTTGAAACACTATCTCTCTTGTCAAAGTTAAGAGCAGCCAGATCGGCATAAATAACATCAGCATAAAAGTCATAATATGAATTTCTTCCGGTTGACATTCCAATAATTCCCTGGAATAGAAAATCCAGATTGGGATCTCTGCATATAACTTTTCCATCAAAAGTATTGTTTGTGTAACTCCCGACTGCCGTGATATTACTATACGGGTAACCGTTAAAATGCAACTTTTGAATAAACATACTGTCAATTAAAAATCTGCTGCCTCCCAAATTTTCATCTCTTAAAAGAGCGCTGAAGTGAGTATTTAGAGTTAACTCTCCAATTGTGCTGCTCTTAATAAGTGAGCCTATATTAAAACTCTGACTTCTAAGGTTTCCAAGAAGATCAAGCCCCCTCTCTTTATCATTATTTCTAAGGAGAACATCTACATACAATTGACCAATATTGGTATTCAAATGCCCGTTTGCTACAAAATCATCAAGCAATCCTGCAAGTCTTCCTTTGAAATTGTACCTGACAAGTGGTGAAAGCTGGGTAAGCAACTTCATTGGCTTTGTACTGTTAAGAGACGAGATAATAAAGGCAAGGTCAGTAGTTGTGGTTACACTGTTGTTTATATCAACAAAAGCCATTGTAACATCCGGATTGGGCAATCCGGAAATTCTGGCGTTGAGATCAGCATATGTTAGTCCCGATTCAGAGGTTATTTTGAGGTTTTGAGTGCGGATATTTGAGATTGAACCACTTATATTACCGGTGATGTAAAGCTTAAGTATGTTTGATTTAAGAGAGGGAGCAAACTTAGATATTGTACGAAAGTTTAAAAGTGAATTTTCAAAATGGACGTCAATTACGACTTTGTTCACAAAATCATTAAAATCAGCCAGAGAATCATAACTGAAACTTAAATATTCCCCTTTTAAAAAAGATACGCCGTCATTGATTATAATATTCTGAATATTGATTTTATGAGGTTCTAAAGTCAGATTACCTTCGAGTTTTTCTGTTCTGAAGCCGCTTTTATCTTCGAAGGATATATTTTTGATTTCAGCTTTTAATATATCTCCCATATAGGAGATATTGCGTAAGTTGAAATTTATTTTACTTAAAGAGAGGTCTTTAAAGTTAACTGAGGAGCTGTCTCTTGTTTCATCTATTGAAAAAGGGTTTTTAAGTGTAAGTCTAAAGTTTTCAATAATAAGTTCTCTGGCAAATATGTTGGTTGACTGTTTGGTTGTGTCACTTTTTTCCGATTTGGGAATCAGTGACAAAATTCTGGAGAGATTGGTTGTGGAATCTGTTTCGTTTACAATGTTTATCACGCCATCGTACAGGTGAAGGTGATTTAATCTGATTTTATTTCTTAACAGATCTCCGGCAGAAAATCTAACAGATAATTTTTTGCATCCTAACAGTGTGTCGTTATCATTGTATTTTATAAGGATATCATTAGCTATCAGGCGATTGAAAAATACATAATAGACCCTGCCTATAGATACCTCAGTGTTGAGTCTCCCGGATAGGTTTTTTGCTGCTTTGTTAGCAGCAAAAGTCTGCAGAGCAGGTATCTGTAAAGCAAGATAGGCTCCCAATGGCATTAATGCAATGATAAAAAGGAGCGCAACAGCTATTTTTCTGAATGTTTTGATATAATTAATTTTGGAACAAAAATAATCATTTTAATAGAGCGAATTGTTAAAAAAAAACCAATTTTGCGAAATATTTAAAAGTTAATGAGCGTTACTATACTAGCAATAGAGTCATCATGTGATGATACCTCAGCGGCGGTTGTAAAAGACGGAGTGGTACTGTCAAATGAAATGGCAACTCAGGATATACACCAAAAATATGGTGGAGTAATACCTGAACTCGCATCAAGAGCTCATCAGCAGAACATTGTGCCTGTTGTTCACGCAGCTTTAAAAGGTGCCTCAATCACTAAAGAGCAGATAGATGCTGTCGCCTTTACAAGAGGACCTGGCCTTTTAGGGTCACTTCTCGTTGGAACCTCTTTTGCAAAAGGGTTTGCCATGGCTCTCGGGAAACCGTTGATTGATGTCAACCATCTCCAGGGACACCTTTTATCTCATTTTATTATTGAAAAAGGTTCTGATAAAGATCTGCCAAAATTTCCTTACTTAACTCTTCTTGTGTCTGGGGGGCATACTCAAATAGTCAAGGTAGAGAGCTTTCTTGAATTTGAGGTTATTGGTGAGACAATAGATGATGCTGTTGGAGAGGCTTTTGACAAATGTGCAAAGCTTCTTAACCTTGGTTATCCCGGAGGACCGGTTGTAGACAGACTCAGTTCATCTGGTGATCCAATGAAATTCAGGTTTTCAAAACCCAGAATTGCAGGGCTGAATTACAGCTTCAGTGGAATAAAGACCTCTTTGCTCTATTTTTTGCGTGATAGAATTAAAGAGAATGAGAAATTCATAAATGAGAATATTAATGACATCTGTGCCTCTTATCAAAGACATCTGGTTGATATTCTTATGGAGAAACTTAATAAGGCAGCCATCGAGCAAAATATTAAAGGTATAGCGCTATCAGGAGGTGTCTCCGCCAATTCTCTCCTAAGGCAAAGAGTCTTTGAAGAGGGGTTGAAAAGGGGCTGGAAAACCTTTATTCCGGAAATAAAATATACGACAGACAATGCTGCTATGATTGCAATTGCTGGCTATTATAAATTTATGTCAGGTTATAGGGCAACTTTTGATATTACCCCTGTTTCCAGATCTGCAGATTATAGGTAACAAAATAACGTAAATTCGACAAAAAAAACTGCTTTTTGTGCGTAATACCTATTTGAAAATTCAAAATTCAAATTATCTTTGTGCACGCAAACACAATATGTACTTAATTATTAACTTAAAATTTATTACATGAAAAAATTCAGCCTTGTAATTGCAGCTCTGCTGTTTGTAGCTGGTAATGTGCTATTTGCACAGAACATACGAATAACAGGAACTGTGACTGAATTGGGAACGGGAGCTCCGCTTCCATTCGTGAGTATCCAGGTCAAAGGAACTACAAGCGGTGCAACAACATTGGACAATGGCTCCTATGTTATCAACGCTCCTGCCGGAGGTACCCTGATTTTTAGCTTTATCGGCTATAAAACAAGAGAAGTTCTGATTGACAACAGAAACGTTATTAATGTTCAACTGGAGACAGACGCCGTTGCTCTGGAAGAGGTTGTGATGGTAGCTTACGGTACAGCTAAAAAATCCAGTGTTACAGGATCAATAACATCGGTTAGTTCAGCAAATATCGATAAGAGACCTGTTACCAATGCTCTTGCTGCCCTTGCAGGTGCAGCTCCGGGTGTTCAGGTTAACACCTCTTACGGTCAGCCCGGTGCCGACCCTACAATCCGTATTCGCGGATTTGGTTCAATTAACTACTCATCAGCTCCTCTTATTGTACTGGATGGATCTCCATACAACGGAGTGATGGCTAACATCAACCCATCTGACATTGAGTCAATCAGTATTCTTAAAGATGCTGCTTCAACTGCACTTTTCGGATCAAGAGGATCTAACGGTGTTGTAATGATTACTACTAAAAAAGGTAGGAAAGAGAAATTAAGCATTACTGCCAATGTAACCCAGGGTTTCTCTGCAAGAGGACTTCCTGAGTATGATAGAATTGATGCATTCGATTACTATCCTGTTATGTGGGAATCACTCAGAAACAGTTTAATTACCTCATCAAGACCTATTGATCAGGCAAGTATTCTTGCTTCGGGAGCAACATCAAACGGTATTGTTACAAATCTTGGTTATAACCCATTCAGAGGAATTGCCAATGATAAAGTTATGGGTACAGACGGTAAACTTAATCCTGCAGCAACATCTCTGCTTTGGGGTGATGACCTTGACTGGTATTCACCAATTGAGAGAGTTGGCCACAGAACTGAAGCCATGGTTTCGGCCAGCGGAGGAACAGAGACTTCTGATTACTACCTGTCTGTAGGTTATACAACCGATAATGGATGGCTTGAAAAGACAAACTATGATCGTATTTCAGCAAGAGCTAACCTTAACTTCACTCCTAAAAAGTGGATTACATTTGGTGTTAACTTAAATACTTCATACAACACTTCATCATCTGCAAATACAGAAAGTAATACAGGTTATGCAAACCCGATTTACTTTGCAAGAACTATGGGTCCTATCTATCCTGTGTATCAGCACAGCCGTGTTAACGGTGATTATATTACTGATGATCAGGGTAACAAACTATGGGACTTAGGTGCACAGGTTGTTGAAGGTGGTGTAACATATGCTGCCAGAACACAAAATAACGGACGTCACGGTATTGCAGAACACATGCTTAATATCAGAGATTTCCAAAGAAACACTATTCAGTCGAGAGCATATGCTGAATTTTCTTTCCTTAAAGATTTCAAATTTAAGGTTCAGCACTCATTTGATATTAACAACTACCTTAATTCAACATACGAAAACACATTAGTAGGAGACGGTGCTCCTCAGGGTCGTTCAAGAAAAGAGCACTCGTTGAGATACACTCGTACAACTGTACAGATGCTTAACTATGATAAAATTGTTGGAAAGCATGAGTTTAATTTTATGGCAGCTCACGAAAACTATGAGAATGAATATCAGTATCTTTATGGCTTCCGTCAGGGTGAAATTATCCCGGGCAACACCGAGTTGATAAACTTTACAACTACAAACAGTCTCTATTCGTATATTGATAAACATAAAGTTGAAGGTTTTCTTTCAAGAGGTACATACTCATTTGATAACGGCAAATATACTGCCGAAGGTTCTTTCAGAAGAGATGGTTCATCAAAATTCTCAAGTGACGTAAGATGGGGTAACTTCTGGTCAGTTGGTGGTGGTTGGAGAATTGACAAAGAGTCATTTATGACAGGACAGAATTGGGCAGATTATTTGAAATTAAGAGCTTCTTATGGTCTTAATGGTAATGACGGTGGTATCAGCTACTATGCCTGGCAAGTTCTATACAGCTACAGAAACAACGCGGCTGAGCCGGGTTATATCCAGGATACAGCACCGGGTAATCCGATGCTAAAATGGGAGACCTCTGTTCAGACTGATATTGGACTTGATTTTGCACTTTTTAACAATAAGCTTAGAGGTAGTGTTGACTGGTTTAACAAAGAGTCAAAGGATTTGATCTTTTCTCTTCCATTAGCTCCTTCTACCGGTTATACATCACAGGACAGAAACATTGGTGCTGTTTACAACCGTGGTTGGGAACTTGATCTTACTGCAGGTATTGTTAATACCAAGAACTTCAGCTTTAGCCTGAATCTTAATGCAACGACCTACCAAAACAGGATTAAATCGCTTCCTGAAGAGAATCGCGAACTTGGAATTATATCAGGTAATTTTAAACGTGTTGAAGGTGGTTCTATTTATGATTACTGGCTCCGTCAGTGGTATGGTGTTGACCCAACAAATGGTAATGCACTTTATCTGTTTAATGACGCAAAGGACGATGCCGGTAATTATATCACAGTTTGGGCTGATGCAGATTGTAAAACTTTAGCTGATGGTACTCTTGTTACAAGCAGTCAGGCTAAAGCAAAATACGACTGGTCAGGTACAAGTATTCCTGATCTGTTCGGGTCAATTACTCCAATCTTTAAAGTATACGGTATTGATATTTCAGTGCAGTTTAATTACTCTATTGGTGGTAAAGCATACGATTATAACTATGCTTCTCTAATGTCAACAGGAGGAATGGGAACTGCAAAACATGTTGATATCCTTGACAGATGGACTACTGCAGGCCAGATTACAAATGTTCCAAGAATGGATAATGCTCAGACTACCAACTTCAATGCTGCATCAAGCAGATGGCTGGTAAGCTCTACATTTTTCTCATTGAGAAACATTAATTTGGCTTATAATTTTAAACCAAACGTATTAAAGGCACTTGATGTTAAAGCATTAAAAGTATATGCTTCTGCTGAAAATCTTGCACTCTTCTCAGCAAGAAAGGGTCTTGATCCTACACAGAACTTTAGTGGAAGTGTCTTGAATGATGTTGGTTTCAACAGAGTGGTTACCTTTGGTATTAATGTTAACTTCTAAATTATTAAACTGATATGAAAAAAATAAGAATATACATTTTGGCATTGGTGGCAGGGCTTTTGGTGTTATCTACATCTTGTTCAAAAGATTTTCTGGAGACCCGCCCCACAGACCAGCTTGCTGCCGGAGACGTATTTAGCTCATTAACTGGTGCCTGGGGTGCAATTAACGGAGTACATCGCTCGATGTACATCCAGTACAATAGTGTTCAGGCTCATGGTGGTATGGACGGCATGCTTAGATATATTGATTTTATGGGTACCGATGTACTGTTTAATACAACAGCAAATGGTTGGTATCTTGGAACATACAGATGGGTAGATCATAGAAATGAGAGGTCAAATCAGGTTCTGTATTGGACAAATATTTATCGATTGATTAGTAATGTAAATCAAATTATTAACAACATTGATAATGTAACCGGATCAGAAGCTGAGAAAAGACACATAAAAGGGCAGGCTCTGGCTTACAGAGCGTGGGCGCATTTTATGCTTGTTCAGCTTTATGCCGACAGATTTGTTCCGGGAGCTGCAAATTCTCATGCCGGTGTTCCATATATGGAGGCAATTTCTTTCGACGGACAGGAGAGACTCTCGGTTGCTGAAACCTACGCTAAGATTAACGCAGACATAACCGCAGCTATAACAAATCTAGAAGGCTTTACAAGAGCGAACAAATCACACATCAACAAATCTGTAGCTCAGGCTATACAGGCGCAGATTGCTTTGGTTCAGGGTAACTGGAATCTTGCTGCAACATCTGCAAATGCTGCAAGACAAGGCTATAGCTTTATGACTACAGCTCAACATCAGGATGGTTATAATTCAATTAGCAATCCTGAGTATATGTGGGGTTCTTTTGTTCAGGAAGATCAAACTCAATATTTCTACTCTTTCTATGCTTACATGTCAAATAATTTTAACTCAACAGCAATCAGACAGAGTCCAAAATCAATACTGAAGGATTTGTACGACCAAATTACTCCTACTGATGTTAGAAAGACGTTCTGGTATCCGAATGCTGTAGCTGACAAACAACCATTTGTTCAATCAAACGGAGTCAGATATAATTACATGAGTTCAAAGTTTCAATCTGTTTCGGTTTCTGACAGCCGTGGAGATTTTCCGTGGATCAGAGTTGCAGAGATGTATCTGATTGAAGCAGAGGCTTTGGCAAGACAGGCGGGTAAAGAAGATTTGGCTAAGGATGTACTTTTACTGCTTGCAAAAAACAGGGATCCTCAGTATGTAAAATCTACCAAAACAGGACAAGCTCTGATAAGTGAGATTCTGATTCAAAGGAGAGTTGAACTATGGGGCGAAGGTAGAAACTTTACTGACCTTAAGAGACTTGGTTTGCCATTGGAGAGACCGGAGGTAGCGAGCGGTAGTATGGGAGGTCACGTTGCTTCTATTGCAATTAAACTTACCGAACCTGCCGGAACAAACAACTGGACATGGATGATTCCGAGAGGTGAGATTGATACCAATCCAAATCTATCTCAGAATCCTGCGTAATTCTGGATTTGCGATTATAATTAAGGGTGCCTTCTGGCACCCTTTTTTTATGCAATAAAAAAGGAGCTATTTAGTAGCTCCATTTCTTTAAAATCTATAATTTGTTTAGCAACCGCCTGAACAGCCTGAACAAGAATCGCTGCTGCAAGATGACGCTTTTTCACCGTGAAGTCCGTTAATAAGCTCTTCGGGTGTAGATTCACGAACCTCAACAACTGCTCCTTTAAAATGGAGCTCAGACCCTGCCAGTGGATGGTTAAAATTCATTACCACTACGCTATCTTTGATCTCGTCAATTGTTCCCTGAAGTCTGTTACCGTCTGAATCCTGCATTGGCAGAACATTTCCTACTGTTAACAGTCCATCCTCAATTTTTCCGTCAACCTTGAACATGTCAATCGGAAGCTCAACAATTGCATCACTGCTAACCTCTCCATAACCCTCTTTTGCCGAAAGTGTAAAGTCAAATGTATCTCCAACAACTTTATTCAGAACATTCTCTTCAAATTTTGGAAGAAGGTAACCGGTACCGAATATAAATTTTAATGGGTTTTCAGCATTTACGGTTTCGATTGTATCTCCTTCTACTGTAAGAGTGTATGAAAGAGAGACAACTTTGTTTTTTTCAATTTTCATTTTGGTAATATTTTAAAGTGTGATTATATGCAAAAATTATGCTACTTTTTTTCTTCTTATTTTATAGCCAATTGCAGCAACAGCTATTGTGATAACCGGTGTAATCAGGTTAAAAAAGCAGTAGGGCAGGTAGGCAAGGGTTGCTACATTCAAAACACTTGACTGTACCACACCGCAAGTATTC
Source organism: Rikenellaceae bacterium (assembly GCA_003542575.1). GTDB lineage: Bacteria > Bacteroidota > Bacteroidia > Bacteroidales > UBA932 > Bact-08. The sequence goes on from DPKJ01000005.1 coordinate 175,772, forward strand.
CATGGAACAAGTACCGAAGTAACTGTTGCTGAATCCTGAAGAGTCCGGCTCAGAACCTCAGGTTCATATCCGAGCTTGTCATATGTTTCGCTGAACATCTTTCCCGGAAGCAGGATTGCCATATATTGATCAGAGAGCGTCATATTAAAAAAAATGGTTGTTCCTACAGTTGAGCTTATTAGGCTTACTGTATTTTTCATCATAAACATCATTTTTTCAGTAATGGTTTTTATCATGCCACTCGCCTCCATTATTCCTCCAAATGTAACAACGCATAATATTATCCAAACTGTGTTGAGCATACCTGCCATTCCTCTGGTAGAGGTAAGAGTATTCAGCATCTGATCTCCTGTTTCAATTGACACACTCCCGGATAGCATTTTAAGTGAAGCATAGATATAGGAGGCTCCCTTTGAAACATTTGCAGGACTTATCTGACTGCATATTTCAGGTTGAGCAATACAGGCAACAACAGCTCCTGTGAGGGCAGATATGAACAGTGTGATAAATGGTGATATCTTCTTAACAATCATTATTATAGTAAGGACAGGGACTAATAGCAAAAATGGAGAGATGTTAAATGTAGATGAAATGTTATGGAGTTGATTCTCAATGTCCAGTGAGTTTCCGGCAGGAATAATAAATCCTGCTATACTAAAAAATATAACAGTAAGTATAAAGCCGGGAATAGTAGTTATGAGCATATACTTTACGTGTTTATAAAGGTCAACTCCGGCTACGGAGGCAGAGAGGTTTGTAGTATCAGATAAAGGTGATATTTTATCCCCGAAATATGCTCCGGAGATTATTGCTCCTGCCAACCATGGTGCTGAAAAACCAAGAATCTGACCCGCTGAAAGCATTGCCACTCCAATTGTGCCTATGGTTGTCCAGGAACTTCCAGCCATGACAGATACTATTCCGGCAAGAATAAATGAGACAACAAGAAAAACAGAGGGGTGGATCATCTTTAGACCGTAATAAATCATTGTTGGCACCACTCCGCTGATCATCCAGGAACCTGTAAGTGCACCAATCATAAGCAGAATGAAAACGGCCGAACCAGTTTTGGTAAGGTGATCCATAATTCCTGCTTCTAGCTTTTCCCATGGAATTTTCAGGTGATATATTGCAATAATTGCTGTTAAAACACTTGTGAACAATAGCGCAATCTGAGATGGGCCTGCTGTTACATCTTCGCCAAACAGCCTAACGCCTGTGAAAATAATTGCAATTAAAATTATTACTGGGATCAGGGAGATTATGATTCCGGGTTTTTTCATTTCGTACAAGTTTATCAGATACCACTAAAGTTTACAGATTCAAATGCAAGTGTAGGGATGAGCCATCTGCCTGACATTCTGGGATCGGTGCCAATTTCAGCAATTCCGTTCCAAAGTTTAACAATGTTTCCGGTTATATTCATCTCTTTTATCGGGTAAAGGATTATTCCGTTTTCGAAATAGAAACCCTGTACGCCAAATGAGAAATCACCGGTAGAACTGTTGCTGTTTCCTCCATTAAAACCAGTCACCAGTATACCTTTTTCGCATTTTTTAAGAATATGTTCGATGTTAATTTGACTCTCTGTTGTTTTACCGGGGTAATTGAAAACACATGAAGGTACAGAAGGTCCCTCAATTGTCACGGGTAATTTTAACTTAAGTGAGTTGTAGGTATTTATATAATAATTGGTTACGATTCCCTTTTCAATAATATTCATATTCTTAGTTGCAATGCCTTCGCTATCAAAGAATCTGGAGCCATATGCACCTTTCAGGTGTGGATTGTCTGTAAGTGTAAAGCCCTCTGAAAATACCTTTTCCCCAATTTTTCCTTTTAGAAATGAGTTGTTTTGCTGAATCGAGGTGCCGTTAAGAGCAGATATTATTGGTGAAATTAATCTGCTGGATACTGTGTTCTCTACAACCAGATTATATTTCCCACTTTTTAATTTTCTCGGATTTAGCCTTGAGGCTGCCCTTTCAAAAGCTTTTGTGCCAACACCCTCTTTTAACAGTTTATCAATGAAAATTGAGCTCTCATACCACCATCCCTCAGGTTTTGAATCACCGGTTCCTTTAACAGAACACTCTGCGCTTAAGGTAAATGTTGTTTGACTACCTTCTCCTTCAAATCCCTGAGAATCTATAATATATGTATAATCATCACTATCACCGTATTCACAGTTAACAGAGATAATCATTGGGTCTTTTTTGTAAATTTCTGCTGCACAATTAAATGCAATATCGCATTTTTTATCGGGATCAATTGATGGAAAAGATCTGTCATACTGCTCTAAGCCTTCTCCTTTGCCTTTAAAATATAATGATTTATCAGGAAGCACTCTGCAGTTGTCGGGGGTAAGATACTTTGTGGCATCAACCGCGTTTGAAATGAAATTGTCAAGCTCATGCCTCTCCATTCTGTTTGTTGAGTATGCTCCATATTTACCTTCAGTAAATATTTGTACATAAAGAGAGCTTCCATTTGCCTGTTGAAGTCTGTCTAATTTATCATTTCTAACAGAATACGAGCTTTGAATATTGTTATTCAATGTTAATCTGGCAGCGGTACAACCGTTTTTTAAACAACTGTCCAAAGCATATCCGGCAATATTTTTAATCTTGTTTTTAATCATAGTCTCTTGATTAGTCAATTCCGCCAACAGTTAATTTCTTTACAAGCACAGATGGCATTCCGCAAGAGACTGCACAATATTGCTCTTTACCACAGGTCCATGTTGAGTTATCAACCCTGCTGTTATTGGCAACTGCAACAATATCTGCAAGTGCTTCAGGACCGTTCCCGATTATATTTATATCCTTTACAGGAGTTGTCAGTTTTCCGTTTTCTATCAAATAGCCTGATTTAACAAAAAATGTAAAATCCCCGGCACCAATCTGAACCTGACCGTTTGAAAAATTATCCGCGAAAATACCCCGCTTAACTGAGGCGATTATATCACTCTCTGTTGAATTGCCATTTTCCATGTAGGTGGCCCGCATCCTTGGTAAAGGCATATATCGGAATGATTCGCGCCTTCCGTTTCCTGTTGGAGATGTTTTGTAATATGAGGCACTTATTCTGTCATGCAGGTAAGATGTAAGTACTCCCTGAGTAACCATATATGTTTTTTGAGATGGGATTCCCTCATCATCAAAATTTATTGAACCTCTGTTGAAAGGTATTGTGCCATCGTCAACAACGGAGATATCCTTTGAACAGATTGTTTTACCCAATTTATCTGCAAAGATTGATGTCCCCTGCCGGTTAAAATCAGCCTCAAATGCATGACCAATAGCTTCATGAAGAAGTATTCCGGAACTGCCTGATCCCATAACTACAGGCATCTCTCCACCTTTTGGCTGAACAGCTTCAAACAGAAAAGAGGTCCTTTTAACGACATCCTGAGCTATTTCTTTAACAAGTTCCTTTGTCAGAAATTCAAATCCGGCTCTGAAACTTCTGGATGAACTGCCATTCTCAACTCTGCCGTTTTTCTCCATTATACATGTTGCAACAAGAGAAAACATTGGTCTTACATCTGATGCAAGGGTCCCCTCAGAGTTATAGTACAGTATTGAAGAGTTAGAGTCTGATATTCTTGCCATGACTTTATTAACTCTGTTGTCGGCTTCAAAAATATGATCATTCAACTCCTTGAGATAGGGGATTTTTTGAGAAATTGCAGTTGTTTCCCAGTTCTCCTTAACCCGGTAAAGGGATAGATATCCCGGATTTTCCTGTAAGTTATACAAGCCGGGGTTTATAAAAGATTTGTTTGCATTACTGTGAGATGCAATTTTTGAAGCAACTTTGGCTGCTTTAATCATCTCCTCCATTGTTGTTACTTCAGTATAGGCATATCCTGTCTGATCGCCATACAAAACCCTGACACCCATTCCATAATCGATATGAGTGCCTGTTGAGTTAACTTCAGAATCTCTTAAAGATAGTTCGTTGGCTGTACTGTACTCAAAATAGAGGTCAGCAAAATCACCCCCTTCGGAAAGTGCTGTTTTGATAAGAAATTGGAGGTCCTCTGTGGAAACTCCGAACAGGGCCATCATTTTACCGGTCTCAGTCATCCTTATATTTTACACAAAGTAATTGAAAAATGGCTAATTTAGCAAAATAATAACCAATTGATTATGGATCAGCCCAAACTGGAGAGACTTCTGAGAATAATGCAACTGATGACAGATAAGAGCAGAAAGTACACTATCGGAGAACTTTCTGAAATTCTTGATATTTCACCCAGAAGTGTTTACAGATATATTGACACATTTCAATCAGTTGGTTTTATAGTTAACAAAGATGATAATAAGGTGTGGTTTGCCAAGGAGTCAAAGCACTTTAAAACAATTGCCGACCTTGCTTATTTCACTGAAGAGGAGGCATATATCCTCAAGAGAGCTATTGAATCAATAGATGGGACAAACCCGGCCATAGCAGGGATAAAGAGTAAACTATATTCAATTTACGATTTTAAAAGAGTGGCTGAAGTTGTTGTTCATAAGGGTCAAAGCAGGGTTGTAAATGTCATTCTTGATTCAATTGCCGGCGAAAATCAGGTTATTCTTAAAAATTACCGATCCGCACACAGTTCTGCAATTTCTGACCGCCTTGTTGAACCGATTGGTTTTGGAATAAATATGGTTGATGTTCTGTGTTACGAACTGGCTAGTGATTCATGCAAATTTTACAAAGTTTCAAGAATTGAAGAGGCAATTGCAACAGGGAGCAGTTTTCGCTATAAGGATAGACATAAAAGTATAAAAACTGACTTGTTCAGGTTCTCAGGTACAGACCATCTCCCTATAAAACTGAAGCTGTCAATGCTGGCTGCCAATCTTTTAATGGAGGAGTTTCCCCTCTCTGAGAAGAGAGTGAAGAGGATCTCCGATAATGAATATATTTTTGAAGATTTTGTATGCAGCTTTGAAGGGGTAGGGAGGTTTGTTCTTGGTCTGTGCAACGAGGTTGAGGTGCTGGAATCTAATGATTTTCTTATGTTTTTGAATAAAAAAAGAGAGAACAGTAAATTCTGATCTCTCTTTTGAGCGGTAAATGAGATTCGAACTCACGACCCTCAGCTTGGGAAGCTGATGCTCTACCGACTGAGCTATTACCGCGTTAAAACTACCTCTTCTTTACAAGAAGAATTGCACTTTGTTCATCTCCCTCTCTACGGGCACGGATTCTCCAAACATACCTGCCATCCCTTTTTTGAGTGATTTCAGCCGATTTTATCCATCTGTTTACATCGTCCGGGAAAACCTTTGCTGATGGGCCAACAACCCACTCGTAGAGCTCGTAATCACCTTTTTCAAGGTAAGGAATAACAACTCTGAGTCTTGAGTTTTCTCTTTGAGAAATAAGGTATGAATCACCAAAAAACAGTCTTTTATATCCGGCATCTGTTTTAACCCATCCTCTTGTTCTCTTTAGATTGGACATATTTACAAACACTCTGTTTTTCCCATCAAGATCCAAAAGATCGCTTACTGCATAAAGTACAGAGTACCCAAGCTCTTGCAGGTTTTCAGAGGATACCCAGGTTCCGGATCTGTCCTCATTATAGTATGTGTAAGGTGTTTCAAAGGTTATTGCTACTGTTGACTCTTTAAAGCGATCCCATATCCATCCCTCTACATATCTGGGGGCAACGGCAGAAAAGCTCTGATCTTTAGGGCGGTAGTATGGAGTATAATTTATTGTTAATGATGACAACATCAGCTGCTCCTTAAGAAAGCGATCTGTTGTTGACTCTGCTGTATGAATCCAGTAAGTAACTGAGCTGGCTATTTGTGAGTGCATATTCAGAAGCATATCAAGAGGTCTCTCTTTTGTAACCCTTTCCATAGTGGCTTTAAGTGCCTTAACTTCCGGCATTGTTAAAGAGTCAGGGCTATCCCAGTTAACTTCTATATTAACTCCGGTGGAGGTAGATCTGGAATAACCTCCGTAGACACCGTCAGGATTAATGTAGGGGATGATGTAAAAGACAGCGTTCTTTCTCAACTCTTTTGCAAAAGGAGAATCAGATGTTATCTCATCAATCATTGCCTCTAAGTGCCAGCTTGAAGGAGACTCGCTCGGATGCGATCGTCCATGAATCCAAATAAGTCTTTTGCCAATATTATCGTATGAGTTGTCCGTAACTGTGAGCATCTCAATTCTGCGACCCTGTGTACTCTCGCCGATAACTTCATATTCTACATTATCAAGCGATTTCCAGTAGTCCATCTTTTGCATATTCCGTGTATAAGTATATGGCAGAAAATGTGAAATATACACAGTATCAGAAGTGAAGATTTTATTGATAGTTCCGCGAAACTGGTTTTCTGCCTCTTCAACCCGACTATAATTAATCCCATCATAGGAGTAAAAAGGGCGGATAACCTCGGAATTTTTAATATTCAAAAAAATCTGTTTATCCTTAACTCCCTCCATTCTAAAATGATACCATCTGGCGCTTGGCCTTAAAGAGGTATCCACAGGATTTAGAGGGTCAAATCTCGAATGTATCTCATAGGTAAGGGTGAGAATGGAATCATTTGCACCTCTTTTAATCCAGACAGAGTCCAGAAGTATATATTTTCCAATGCTTCCGTTGTCGAAATCTGCTGATATTCTGACCTGTGAAAATAAAAAACTACTGCCGGACAATGCCAGCAGTAGTGTTAAAATTATTCTTTTAAACATAACGAATGAAAGATTACAGTTCACTGGCTCTTACCTTTACCACTTTTCCTTTGGTAGAGATGGCCAATTCTGAATTGTTTCTCTTTTTTTCCTGAATAAGGCGATGTAGGGCAATATTCAAACCATTGAGAATACTTTCTCGTAGTTCTCTAGTCTCTAATTCGCTCATAGTTAGCAATTTTGTTGTAGGTGGTTTTGTTATAAATTTTTGTTTCTAAGATACTACCTCCCTCAGCAATAAGCTCTTGAGGGATCGAGGAGTTATTTATTATCATCCAATATTCACATAGTGGAATATACAGCGAAAATAAGTTTTTTATTCCAAAGTCGTATCTTCTACGGATAGTTTTTTCTTCAATATTGTGCCCCCCCGAGGCAACTCTCATCTTAACTCTCTCTATTGCAAGTGTTGGGAGGCTTAACCAAAAAAAGACCAATGTCACTTTATATCCGTTGGCCTGCGCATACCTGATCACCTTTGCATGTGTGCGTGTTGCCAATGTAGTTTCTAGTGCAAAATCTGTGCCGTTGGCAATCAGATTTTTAATGCGCTCTACCATAATCCTCCCCGCCTGGATGGCAACGCTCTCAGGCTTAAAGGGAGAGATCCCTCTTGCTATCTCATCTGCGTTGACAAACTCCTTACAAGAAAGCATCTCAGGTAAAATAGTATATGAAGCGGTTGTTTTTCCCGCCCCGTTGCACCCGGATATTATATAAAGGTTTGCCATTTTTTAAACCAACATTATTGTCAAAGTTACGCATTATATATCATTTTTGGAAGCAGCATTTGCAAACAGGGCAAAGTCTCCCTTACATGGATCACCGGGAAAAACCTCTTTTAAATAGTTTGTTATTTCCATTGCTGTTGTAATATCAGCACTCTTTCTTGATGTAATTCCAAGATCAAGAGCTGTTCTGTGTACATGAACGTCCAGGGGAATTATCAGATTTGCAGGGTCTGTATTACTCCATAGGCCAAGATCAACAATATTGTCATTTCTCACCAGCCATCTTCTGAACATGTGAATCTTCTTATTTGCTGCTTTTAAATCGGGTTTGCGGCCAAATATGCTTACTCTTATTTCATCAACGGAGAGTATTTCCAAAGTGCTCTCCTTGCTGTAAAACGCTTTAAGGTTAGCCATTATTCGGGCGATTTCGCACCATTTTATAGTTCTGTGAAGACTCTCACTGTCACATCTGTAATTTGCATCCATTATATAATTAAATGGTTGCCAATTCATCTCATCCATAAGCCTTTTACAATCCCTCACAATCATCTCCCTGCGCCCCCATGCCAAATGAGCACACAAAAGCGCAGCAATTTCTACATCCTGCAGAGATGCATTCCCTTGAAGATAAAGCTCTTTAAAATGACGAGGATAAATCACAGGATCATTTATGAAGTACTTCAAATCGTTGTATTTATCAGCAAGCTCTTGCAGTGTTGTCATTCTAATTTAGAATTTTAAAGTGCAAATTTAAGCATTTAAGTATTCAAACGCCAACTGTGCTGTAGGCACCTCAGCCGGAAGGAGCGAACAAGTTAGCGTATGAGGATGGAAAGTGCCGGAAGTATAATTGGTGTTTGAACTGATGGCATAGTTTTTGTAACTAAATGTTTAGTTATAAAACTACATTTATAGTTATAATTTAAATGAATTACTATGGATAAAGAGAAGATCAAAGAACTTACTAAAGCAGAGCTACAAATCATGCATTTGCTATGGTCAAAGAAAAAGGCCTATGTTAATGATCTGCTTGATGGAATGCCGGAGCCAAAACCGGCATATAATACAGTATCTACAATAGTTAGAATACTTGAACGAAAAGGTTTTGTATCACACGAAACTTACGGCAAAACACACCTTTATTATGCCTTAATTGACAGAGATATTTATCTCAATTCAATGATGAAGGGCATAATGAATTCCTTTTTCTCCGGATCAATTACAAATATGGTCTCTTTTCTTTCAAAGAAAGAGGGCATACCAATTGATGAGGCGGATAAACTAATGGAGATAATATCAAAGAACAAAAAATAATCTCATGAACGCAATTGTTAGTTATGCTCTTGAATCAGTTTTTTGTGGGTTAATTGCCTACTTGATTTACAGATTCCTCATTACTAGGATTAGGGACTATAATTATCAAAGGATATATCTTCTCACATCTTCTTTGATTGTGATGATATTTCCACTAATAAACATAACTGTTAATGATCCTTATATGTCTGTTTATGTATTTGATCCAGTGTATATAATAAGTAACTCCGGCAAAGGTGCAGAAACGCATTTAAGTGAATTGGCAGGTATAGACTATCTTCTTGTATTTTACCTGAGTATCTCTGTTATACATCTGACTTTTTCATTTATGAATCTTAAGCGAGTGCAAAAAATCAGAAAACAAAGCTCTTTGATAGATAAGAATGAAATATATTCACTCTACATCAGTTCTAATCTGGAATCACCTTTCTCTTTCGGTAAATCTCTGTTTATTCCGCTAATTTATAAAGGTGAAGATAGAGAGATGATTGCAAAACATGAGGTGTCACATATAATAAGAAACCACACAGCCGATATCCTGTTGTTGAACATCATAACAGCAGTTCAATGGTTTAACCCGTTTGTCTACCTGATTAAAGGCAAACTTGTAGAAATACATGAATATCAAGCTGACATGGATGTGCTAAAATGCGGTACCGATATAATTAAATACCAGGAACTCCTTCTGTTCTCTCAATTTGGAGTAGCTCCCGTTATTTCAAACAGTTTCCATAAATCACTAACTTTTAAAAGATTCATTAAGATGGAAAATTTAAAACAATCGAAAGCAGGTGTGAGTGCAATTGTACTTTTCGCATCAGCAATTCTGCTCCTTTTCTCTGTTACATCATTCAGTAAATCAGTTATCCCGGACAATTCATCCGGAATTCCGGCAATTGTTTCAGACCAGTTGTTTCAGACACAAAAGCCTGATTCAGTAAAAACCTTACCATACGATTTGGTTGAAGTTAAGCCAAAGTTTCAGGGTGGTGATGCTCCGACTATGTTTACAAAATGGGTTGCTGAAAATATTGTTTACCCTGAAAAAGCAAAAAAGGACTCAGTACAAGGTAGGGTTATTGTCCAGTTTGTAGTTGACGAAACGGGTAAAGTTGGCAATGTTAAAATTTTAAGAGGTGTTACCAAAGAGATAGACGCGGAGGTGTTCAGAGTTGTATCAAAGTCGCCTGTCTGGGAGCCTGGAATTGTTAAAGGTAAAAAAGCAAAGGTTCAATTCAATTTACCGATAGCATTTGCTTTAAAGTAATTGATGATACCCTAAAACAATCGGTTGCCGGAGTTGAGTGATCAGTGATTGATCTGCAGTAACCTTAGTCTAAAGTACACTTTACATTTGAGCCAATATCCAGAAAACAAAAAAACCACCTGATTTATCAGATGGTTTTTTTGAGTGTGTATATTTAAAAATTACTTTTTAACATTCTTGTATCTGTTGATGAATTTGTCAACGCGACCTGCTGTATCTACCAACTTCATCTTACCTGTGTAGAATGGGTGAGATGTATTTGAAATCTCAAGCTTAATCAAAGGGTATTCAACACCTTCATGAGTAAGCGTCTCTCTTGTATTTGCACACGAGCGTGTAAAAAATACATTGTCGTTTGACATATCCTTGAAAGCTACAAGACGGTAGGTTTCGGGATGGATTCCTTTTTTCATTACTTTAAAATTTAATTATTATGGGGTTGCAAAAGTACAAAATAAATATAACTATGCAAACATTTACACATTTTAATCTCTGTTTCCGGCAAACTTAGCCAGGAGTCTGAGTATTTCAAGATAGAGCCAGATTATAGTTACCATAAGGCCAAATGCAGCATACCACTCCATATATTTTGGGGCTCCGGCAGCTGAGGCCTTTTCAATAAAATTAAAATCAAGCAAAAGGCTAAATGCTGCAACAAAAACAATTACAATGCTGATTACAATACTCAACGGGCCACTGTTGTGTAACATGGTCAAATTGACACCAAACAGTGACAGGATAATGTTTATAAAGTAGTAGAAAGCAATTGCGCCCACTGCAATAATCATAATTCTTGTAAACTTACCGTCAACCTTAATTATCCGGGAACGGTAAATCAACAGCATTACCATTGCTGTTATGATGGTAAGCAGGGTAGCATTCATCACTATACCGGGCGCACTCTCTGCAAACGCCTGATTAAACATGGCAGAAATAGCCCCAAGAAATAGGCCCTGCAACAGAGCATAAAGAGGAGCTAGATACTGCGCCAGATTAGGTTTGAAACTTATTATTATTGCTGTGATAAAACCTCCGATAGCACCTCCCCACATCCATGGGTTAACAGATGCCGGATTGATTGCCTCATAAAATACCTTCCATGTGTAAGAGGCTCCTGCGAGCACCATAAGAACTAATACAAGAGATTTTACTGCTGTTCCACCTATCGTCATAACTCCACTTGCGTGATCTGCAGATGCTTCTCTAAAAATTTTTTCTGTTAAAACCGGATTTGCCATTTTAAACTTAATGTTTTATAATTCACACTATTTACTTCTGAACAGCTGCTCTTCGTAAAGCATGAATTTCTTTGCTTTTCTGATCCACTTCTGCTCTTCTATCTTCATATGTTCTCTGGCATCTTCCCAGGAATTTTTGCCATTTACATAATCTAAAAGAACCTGATCACCAAGTAGAAGTTCAATTGCTGTTCTATCGTTCCCTGCTTCATATTTTCCCTCTCTGAAGGAAAATCCGGGGCAGTTTTCACGAACGAAATTGATTATGCGCAAATTGTGTGCCAGTGCGTGGTATTGAACACCAGGGATAGGATGAAGTTGAAACCCGAAGCAAACTTCGCCGGCATATTTATGAAATACAGGAATGTATTTTGTCCATCTCACAAAAACAGCAGGGTCTTGAATAGGGTGTTCCGGAATGTTCCAGTTAGAGTAATTATTTGATTTATTGTATTTTGTAAGAGTTTCCATAAAAGGAGCTCCAAATATTTCGAAAGGTCTGGTAGTACCTCTTCCTTCACTCACATTGGTGCCTTCCCAAAGACATTGTCCGCTGTAAAAATGACAGGTGAACAACCCGGGTATGTTTGGTGATGGCGAAATACTCCATGGCAGCATCTCTCTGGAAATTGACTGAGCAGAATATGAGATAATGTGAAGTGGGAATTTTGCATTTAACTCATTGTATAATAGATAAGCAACCTCTCCAATGGTAAGACCGTGTCTGTGAAGAATGCCCTCAATTCCAATAAAGGATTCGTACTCTTTTCTTAGCATTGTGCCCTCTACCTGCCTTCCTGCCGGATTAATCCGGTCAATCAGGTATACAGGCAGATTAATATTCTCTTTTTTTAAGGTTTTAAAAAGATTAAGGATAGTAGTGTTGAATGTGTAATATCTTGAACCAACATCCTGTAGCTCTATGATAAGGGCATCAATATCTGTCAGTTTATCAGCCCTGGCACTCAGTGACTCTTCACCTGTTCCGTATAGCGATACAAATTCACAACCCTCCATTTCCAGGTTTTTGTAGGCATCGGTTTTATCTAGTTTTACCTGATCCTGGAGTTCACCGAAAAGTCCATGTTCCGGCATGAAAACCCTTTTAAGAAGCCCCTTTTTGTATAATGTTTCAAATAGATACTCTCCATATTCGGGATGCCAGGCTGCCTGATTGCATAACAGCCCTAATTTACCTCCTTTCAGTACCAGATCGGGTTGTTCCAGTAATGGGGTTGTTCTGAATGAAAACATATTATATTGTTTTATTTATCTGGTCAATAATCGTTTGCGCTATGTCTTCTGCCTTTTGTTCTGTAAGGGCTTCTGAGTAAAGTCTGACTATAGGTTCGGTGTTTGACCTTCTCAAATGAACCCACATTTTTTCCTCTTCAAAGTCAATTTTAACCCCATCTGTAATGTCAATTTTGCAGTCGGAGTACATGTTTTTAATCTCTTCAAATATTTTATCAATATTGGCAGTTGCGGGGATTTCCACTCTCTTTTTTGTCATAAAGTAGGCAGGGTATTTGGCTTTAAGCTCTGTCATTGTTACCCTCTCCCTGGCGAGGTGGCTTAGAAAGAGCGCAGTGCCAATCAGAGCGTCTCTTCCGTAATGTAAATCGGGAACAATAACTCCACCGTTGCCTTCTCCTCCAATCACAGCACCAACACGCTTCATCTCTGCAACAACATTAACCTCTCCGACTGCAGACGGGAAATGTTTTTCTCCTGCCATTTCAGTTATATCTCTCAAGGCTCTTGTAGAAGAGAGGTTTGAGACGGTTGGCCCTTTTATTGATTTCAGAACATAATCTGCAACTGCAACAAGAGTGTACTCTTCACCAAATGTGTTGCCATCTTCACTAATAAGGGCAAGTCTGTCAACATCAGGGTCTACAGCTATGCCAAGATCTGCATTCTCTTTTACGACTGCAGCAGAAAGCTCTGTTAGGTGTTCAGGAAGAGGTTCAGGATTGTGAGGGAACCTTCCGTTTGGCTCGCAGTTAATCTTAATCACGTTAACACCAAGTGCTTCAAGAAGAGCCGGCATTACAATCCCTCCTACTGAGTTTACAGCGTCTAAAACTACTTTAAACCCCTCTCTGTAGATAGCCTCTGTGTCAACCAGGGGGTGGGATAGGACAGCCTGTATATGCTGAGCTGTAAAATCTTTTTTATTTATTATTCCCAGATTGTCGACATCAACGTATCCATACACTCCTTGTTCTATCATGGATAGGAGAGCCTCTCCATCCAATGCGCTTAGGAATTCTCCTTTACTGTTCAAAAGCTTAAGTGCATTCCACTCTTTTGGATTGTGTGATGCAGTAAGAATTATTCCTCCATCAGCCTTTTCAAAGACAACAGCCATTTCTACGGTTGGAGTTGAGGCCAGGCCTGCGTTTACAACATCAATGCCGCATGACATTAATGTTCCGCAAACTATGCTCTCTGCCATCTCTCCCGAAATTCTTGCATCTCTTCCAACTACCACTTTATACCTGCTTTTTAGCCCGGATGCTTTTTTTATTAATATTGCATATGCTGAGGTAAATTTGACAATATCCAGCGGGGTAAATGAGCTGCCTGCCTCTCCTCCGATAGTACCTCTTATTCCCGATATTGATTTGATAAGTGCCATAATGTTAGATTGTTATGAATTAGATTCAATAATAAAATAAGGGTGTTAAGGTACGAAATTTAACCCTAACACCCAATCTTTTATTGCAATTTCACTTATGCAGGCAGTGCAAGGAATGCAGCGGCAAATGCAAGAATAGCGTATAATTCAGGGAATACGCCCAGAATCATTGTTTTACCAAATACATCATGTCCGTTACCCATCTCAACAATACCATTGGCAACAAGTGATGCCTGTTTAATGGCAGAGTAAAGACCTACGAATCCAAGAGCAAGACCAACAGCAAAAACAGCCAAACCCTGATTAAGAGTAAGAGCTGTCATCTCTTTAATCTGACTAAGCATTAGGAAGAATCCGGCGAAACCATACAGTCCCTGAGTTGAAGGGAGAGCACAAAGAATCATTGATGATCCGAAAATATCGGGGTTCTTTTTCATTGCGCCAATTGCTGCGTTTCCGCCGATTGTTACTCCAATGGCGCTGCCAATACAAGCAAGTGCTAGCATTATGGCCATACCTGAGTAAGCTAAGATTAGGGGTAAAGATTGTTCCATAATTTTAAAAATTGTTTTTTAGTTTATAATCTTATTATTCTTTATCTTTTACAAGAGGTCTGAATGCTCTTCCTCCACCTGAGAAACTTGCATTCTTATAAAATTCAACAAATGTCAGACGCATAGGATGTACAAATGCTCCAAGACTTGATAGTGCAAGCACTGCTATATGCCCTACAAGTAACATAATACCGGCAAATAGCCATCCGAGGTAAGGAATCCCTACCATGCTCATTGCTACTGAGTTAACTACCATGCCAAGAATTGCGCCTGCTGTACCCAGACCGAATAGCCTGATATAAGACAACATATCTCCGAATATTGAAGTTATGTCATAAAATGCTAAACCTCCTTTTGCAAGTCTTACTAAAATATTCCCCTTCACTTCAGAGAAGAAGAGTATCAGTAATGCCCCTGCTATTGCTATATAGTTGGCAAATGCAGGAATGATGAGCTCAGGGACCATTGTTGAGGCATACTTAAAAGCTGCCCATATAATTACAATAGACCATCCAATATTATGCATTCCATATTGCCATCCATTTTTAATGATAGATGTGACTGCATTTAACATGCGGGCGAAGACTATCTGAACCAATCCGAAAATAATGGCAAACCAGAACATTTTAAGATCGGAGAAGAATAGTTCATTAACAGAAACCGGCAGATGGAATATATCCTGAAGCTTGGCACCAAAAATAACTCCCGGCAAAAGAGCCATTAGTACTGCACCGAGACCTAAAAATTGAACAAGAGTCAGATAACTCCTGAATTTTGGAAACTTCAGCTTAGCTAAGCCTGCACCAATCAACAAAACAAGACCATAACCCATGTCACCAAGGCATAATCCAAAAAATAGCATGTAGAATGGAGCAAAGTATGGAGTCAGGTCAGTTTCGCCATATTTAGGCAGCATATATAAATCTCCTATCGGTTCATACAGTCTTGAAAAGAATCCGTTCTTCAGTTTAATCGGAGGGTTGTCTTCTTTTACCGCATCTTCTGTAAGATAATATATCTGCTCATTATCAAGGAATTCACGTACGACATCTTTGTTGTCAGAAGGGGCAAAACCGGTCAAAACAGCAATTGTATCTTCTGCCTCTTTTAGAGAAGCTGCTCCGGCAAGATAGAGATCCAGATCGCTGCCGACTTTTTTGGCTTCTATCTCAAGTCTTTCAATCTCCCCGGTAAGGCTGGTAATCAGAGTGTTGTTTTGTTCTGTCCTGATTTTTAGTTCGGCAATTTTTTCCTCAACAATGTCAAAAGACATTGATGGTTGTTTGCTTTCCGGTATCTCAAATTGAAACTCTTCATCCTTATAAGACAGTATAATAAAGTAAATTTTACCGTTTATCTCATTAAGTATATGAATCGCATAATCTTGTTCCCATTGTGGTTTAAAGCTCTTTTCTGAAACAGAGAAGAGATGGATTTTATAGCCTAAGGCTGCAATCTTCTCCAAATCTTCTTTGTGGAGTGCACCCCAGACTGATGAATCATACAGCTCTCTTCTTAGCTGTTCTCCCTCCTGTTCCCACTGCTCTTTATTTAAAAAGGAGAGCTCTGCTTTTTCAAGTAGTTCTAAATCAGAAAATTCATTAAAATATGACTCCTCAGATTTTTTAACTGATGAATCACCATCAGAAGATTCGACTATGGTTGATTTTAGTTTTTTAATAATACGGTTATAACGAATACTCAAATCAAAAAGCTCTTTTGAACGAGTATCAACAGCCTTATTATCTCTTGTAATGTCAACCATTCCAAGTCCCTGTAGACTCTCCAGAAACGGGGTAAGATCGGAGTGGAATACAATAAAGGAGTATTTATCCATTTTTGTTATCATACGCTGTCCTCCTCTTGTTTTCTCTTTTTAACGATTTTCTGTGAAGCTTTGGAGAGGTTCTCTTCATCTTCCATAAATCGTTTGATTTTTAGTATTGCCTCCTGATAACCAGGAATTTGAACTTTTTCATAAAGGTTTACTTTTTGAGTTGTCTTCTTTCTCGCGTGGTCAAGAAGTCTCATTTTTTCAAGGTAAATCTCTGATTCAATTCCAAGTTGAGCCAGGGTTTTCAGAATATTTATTCCATCGTTGTACCAAAGTGGTTTTATAAAAAGATTAAATGGTTTAACCTCATATTTTACCTCTTTGAGTGACGGGGTTCTTATTCCGGCAATTTTAATAATCTCCAACTCTACATCAAGAACTTTAATGAGCCCGCCTTCAAACTCATTCCAAAGTCCGGCCAGATAATCATAAGATTCAAGGGCAGATTTTAGTTTCTCTGCCAGTTCATCTGAGCGATCCTTTGCACGCTTAACCTCCAGTCGAAGCGCAGACTCTTTGTTCTTGAGCGTAGGCAAGGCATTTACTCTGATCTTAAGCTGTTTGTTAAGGTCATTGAGTGATGTCTTATTAAACTGGAATTTTATTGCCATACTCTTATATTATCAGTTTTTCCAGTATTTTTCGGTAATGTCACCTTTGATACTTACCTCTGTCTTTGTAAAATGTTTTCCAAACAGATCCCATGCTGTATCAAGCATCTGGGTTGTGTTGATATTTACCTCAATAGCCAGAAGTTTGTTTGAATAGTCTTTTGCAAATTCGAGACATCTGACATCATAGTCGCTAAGATCGAAACCGTTTTCCATTTTTGTTTTAGCATTTGCAGCATCAGCATACAGCCTTACTGCAGCATTCATCACATGGTTATGATCTTCTCTTGTTTTCTTACCGATAACCAGCTGCTTAAGCCTTGAAAGTGAGCGGAATGGATCGACAATAACTTTTCCTGTGTCAGAGTCTGTTCTAAGGAAAAGCTGACCTTCTGTTATGTAGCCTGTGTTGTCAGGAATAGCATGGGTAATATCACCGCCACTCAATGTAGTTACTGCAATAATTGTAATAGAACCTCCGTCCGGTAGTTGTACAGCCTTCTCATAAATCTTTGCAAGGTCTGAATATAAAGAGCCTGGCATAGAGTCTTTTGATGGAATCTGGTCCATACGGTTACTTACAATACTCAGGGCATCAGCATACAGTGTCATATCTGTAAGCAGTACAAGAACTTTCTCGTTTTTATCAACTGCAAAATATTCTGCAGCTGTAAGGGCCATGTCAGGGATCAGAAGTCTCTCTACAGGTGGTTGCTCGGTAGTGTTAACAAAACTTATAATTTTGTTAAGTGCACCGGCATTTTCAAATATCTGCTTGTAGTAAAGGTAGTCGTCGTTAGTAAGACCCATTCCTCCAAGAATTATCTTGTCGACATCGGCTCTAAGTGCTACCTGCGCCATAACTTGATTGTATGGTTGATCAGGGTCGGCAAAGAAAGGTATTTTCTGTCCCGAAACCAGGGTGTTGTTCAGGTCAATACCTGCGATACCGGTTGGAATAAGTTCTGATGGTTGCTTTCTTCTGTATGGGTTAACGGATGGGCCTCCGATAAATCTTTTCTCTCCGTCAACTGAGGGGCCGTTATCAATAGGGTCACCGTACGCGTTGAAAAAACGTCCTGCCAGATCTTCACTAACATTGAGGGTAGGGGGTTCTCCAAAAAAGACAACCTCTGCGTTTGTCGGAATACCGTCAGTGCCTGCGAATACCTGAAGAGTAACGAGATCTCTCTTTATCTTTACAACCTGAGCCAGCCTTCCACCGACAGTTGCAAGTTCTTCGTTTGTTATACCCTGAGCTCTCAGGGCAACCGTTGCCTTTGTTATTGACTCCAGTTGAGTATATATCTTCTGAAATGCTTTACTTGCCATCGTTTAACTCGTTATTTAGTTGTTCAAGATATTTGTTAAAATCTTCGCTCCTGAATTTTGAATAGTTCATCTGACGCAAAGTGTTAATGATCTTTTTGTAGAAGTTGCCGCACTCCTCGAAGTTGTCAAAATCGAACTCCCTTTCGCATATATCAAGTACGAGGTAGTACATGTAACTTTGCCTCTCCATAGGACAGTTGGCATCAACTTTATCAAATGCATCCTGTTGAAGAATAACAAAGTCAATCAATTCAGATTTCCAGTACCTTTTGTGATACTCGAGAGGTACTCCGTCATCTCCCAGGATATTTATCTGCTCATATGCCTCTTTACCTCTAAGTACAATATTCTTACCTTTAAGTACTTTTTCAACCCAATCCTCTCCGATTCTGTTTTTAAAATCTTCAATGATTTCGGGGTATTCCAAATATTTTGAATATGAATCAATGGGGTCAACAGCGGGATATCTTTTTCTGTCAGCTCTGCTTTGTGACAAAGCGAAGAAACATCTGGCTGCCTTTTTGGTTGATTCGGTAACCGGTTCTTTAAGATTACCTCCGGCAGGAGATACTGTGCCGATAAATGTAACGGAACCTGTTTGTCCGTTATTAAGATTTACCAATCCTGCCCTTGCATAGAAGCTTGAGATAATTGCGGGAAGGTCCATAGGGAAAGCATCAGCTCCCGGAAGTTCTTCCATTCTGTTACTCATCTCTCTAAGTGCCTGTGCCCATCTTGATGTTGAGTCTGCAAGCAGGAGAACTTTAAGACCCATTGATCTGTAGTATTCTCCGATTGTCATCGCAGTGTATACTGATGCTTCACGTGCAGCAACAGGCATATTTGATGTGTTGCAGATAATGGTTGTTCTCTCCATTAGCATCCTTCCTGTTCTTGGGTCCTCCAAAAGAGGGAACTCAGTGAAGATCTCCACAACCTCATTTGCCCTCTCTCCGCAGGCAGCAAATATTATTACATCTGCATCGGCCTGTTTTGATATTGCGTGCTGAAGAACAGTCTTGCCGCTACCGAATGGCCCCGGAATAAAACCTGTTCCACCCTCAGCAATTGGGTTAAAAGTATCTATAACCCTTACTCTTGTCTCCATTATTCTGTACGGCCTTGGTTTGTCGGCATATTTTGTAATAGCCACCTTTACAGGCCATTTTTGGCTCATTGTAACATTTACATCTTCACCTGATTCATTGACCAGAACGGCGATAGTTTCATTAACGGTAAATTCACCCTCAGATGCAATGGATTTTACTTTGAAGCTGCCTTCAAATGTGAAAGGAACCATGATTTTGTGAGGAAGCCATCCCTCTTTTACTTCACCCAACCAGTCTGCAGCAGATACTACATCACCCGGTGAAGCCAAAGGTTTAAATTCCCATTTTTTATCCTGATCTAATGCAATGGTATAATCTCCTCTTTTTAAAAAGACTCCGTCCATTGTTACCAGATTGTTCTGAAGGCCGTCGTAAATACTTGAAAGGATGCCAGGTCCTAATAATACTTCAAGCATATGTCCTTGAAATTCTGCTTTATCACCCGTTTTTAACCCCCGGGTACTCTCATAAACCTGTACAAATGCCTCTTTCCCGTTTACTTTGATAACATCTGCCATCAGCTTTGTTCCTGAAAGATCAATGTAGCAGATTTCATTCTGAGAAACGGGGCCGTCTACCTCAATGGTAACCAGATTGGAGATAATCCCTGTAACTATTCCTGTGGTTTTCATATATTAATAATTGTTTTCCGATTTGTATGTACCTTTTACCTCGTTAACCAGTTGCCTGAATATCTGTGCCCCTCTCTTTCTGTCAAGCTTGTTCCATCTTGAAACAATGGATGCCTTAAGTAAAAATGAAAGAATAACGTTAAGGTCGAAGTAGTTAAATGTGCATATTTCATTCGCTTTGTTCCAGCGAAGATTATCAAGAAGCTGCTCTCTTTCCAGAATATTTTCATTCTCGAGAATCTTAATGATAGCGGGAGCACTCTCAGAAATAAAAGAGAGGCCAAAATCGGCTCCTTTGCCGATTTTGAGCAGGTCGGTAAATTCGTTTTCGCCAACAAGCTGTTCTGAGACATCTATAGAGTTTTTTCTGGCTATAAATGCTGCCTGTATATTTCTGATTTCCAAGTCAAATTTAAGATATTCTCGTATGAATTTGTTTTTGGATTTTAAGGCTGCTCTATAGAAGTGGCGGTTAAGGTACTCCTCTTTTTGTGCAAAGAGAAGCCATTCAATACACCGGGAGTCCTCTGGTGAACTCATGGATATAATCTGATCCTGTAAAGAATCAAAGTCGAACCCTGAGCTCTCGAAGTCTAATACCAGATCTGGGAGTCCCGCGATGATGTAATGATAATTTGCCATCGCTATTCTGAAAATAAGTATTCGCGGGTTTTTGGTTTGAGATATTGAGATAATAACTCCTGAAAATCTTTATCAGTAAAGCTAATATGATATCCGCCTGCTTTAGGGCCGATTTTAAAGCCAGTCTGAATTTTTTTGTCAAAAGCTACCTCAATTCCTGCTCCAAGTTGTTTCTGGATATCGTTTTTGATGAATGAGTCAAGTTCTGCTTTTGATTTTTCAGGAAGAAGAATCTCCAGAGTTGCTGCTTCGCCTTTGGAAGGGTCAAAAGCTGCAATTGCAGTTTTAATTACAGAAGCAAGAAAATCCTTACTATCCAGAGCCTCTTTAACCGGTTTTTCTACAGCCTTTACAACGATTACCTCTTCGATACTCTGCTTTACGGTTGCAAGAGTTTGCCTTGACACCATCTTGACCTCGTTCTCAATTTTAACCTTGTAATCATTTGCATCTTTCTTTGCTTTTTCGAGAATCTCTTTGTACTCCTCTTTTGCCCTGGCAATTATTTCCTCAGCTTCGGTTTTTGCCTTTGCCTTAAGATCTTCGGCCTCTTTTTTTCCTTTAGAAAGACCTTCGGCATAAAGTTTACTGGTAAGCTCTTGCAATTTATTTTGCATATCTCAAACGGTTTTTAAATTTTTCAAAGATACGAAAAATAAAAAAAAAGCACCCCTTATGGGGTGCTTTTTTACATAATATTGTTATTTTATGAGAGAAATCCCAGTAAAATACCTGCTGCCACTGCACTACCAATTACACCGGCAACATTTGGACCCATTGCGTGCATCAGTAGATAGTTTGTTCTGTCATATTCCAAGCCTACATTGTTTGAAACCCTTGCAGAGTCAGGTACTGCAGAGACTCCGGAATTTCCGATAAGAGGATTGATTTTGTTTCCATCTTTAAGAAACATATTGAATGCTTTCACAAAAAGAACTCCGGCTGAAGTTGCAATTACGAAAGAGCCTGCACCCAACATGAAAATATAGACAGATTTCATCTGTAAAAATTTGTCAGCCTGAGTTGAGCAACCAACAGTTACACCAATTAGTATTGTAACGATATCAATCAGCGGACCTCTTGCTGTCTCTGCTAATCTTCTTGTTACACCACTCTCTTTTAGAAGATTTCCAAAGAAAAGCATACCTAGGAGTGGAAGACCAGAAGGCACAATGAAAGCAGTCAGCAGGAATCCGATAATCGGGAACAATTTCTTTTCTGTTTGTGAAACTGCACGCGGTGCCTTCATTTTAATGAGCCTCTCCTGTTTGGTTGTCAGCAACCTCATAATAGGAGGTTGTATTACCGGAACCAGAGCCATATATGAATAGGCAGAGACGGCAATTGCCCCCATTAAGTCCGGTGCAAGCCTTGAAGAGAGGAAGATAGCTGTAGGGCCGTCTGCTCCTCCGATTATGCCTATTGCTCCCGCTTCTGCAGGTGCAAAACCTGCTGCAAGTGCTATTGCGTATGCACCAAAAATACCAAATTGAGCTGCTGCCCCTATCAACATTAGTTTGGGGTTTGAAATTAGGGCAGAGAAGTCGGTCATTGCTCCGATGCCGAGAAAAATCAGTGGCGGATAGAAACCTTTTTGGACACCCTGGTAAAGGATATTCAACACAGAGCCCTCTTCATAAACACCAACACTTAGTCCGGGAAATAGTGGAATGTTACCTATTACTATACCAAAACCAATAGGTATAAGAAGCAAAGGTTCCCAATCCTTTTTAATTGCCAGATATATAAACAGAAGTCCTATGAGGATCATCAGGATATGCCCGGGAGTAGCATTAGCAAACCCGGTATATTGAAGAAATGTCTCCAGATTGTCTGTCAGCAGGGAAAAAACACCTTTATTTTCCATCTTAACCAATTATTATTAGCGGAGCTCCCTCTAACACGGAATCTCCTTTGTTTGCCTTAATGCTGATTACTTTTCCATCTGCTGTGGATTCAATTACATTCTCCATCTTCATAGCTTCAAGAACCATAAGCTTCTGACCTTTCTTAACAGCTTCTCCCTCTTTTACTACAACTTCCAGGATTACTCCGGGGAGTGGAGAGGTAACTACTGTTTCAGATCCGGAAACTACAGGACGGGTCACATTCGCCTCAACCTGAGCAGGTTTATTCATTTTTGGAAGAGATGCCGTTGGTTTTTTAGAAGTTCTTTCAATTTCAACCTTAAACGGGATGCCATTGACTTCAACCTCGGCAATTGTATCTTCAATATCGGTAATTGTTACTGCGTAGTCGTTACCGTTTATTTTTAGTTTGTACTCTTTCATTTTAATATGTTTTCTGAATGGACTTTGGATTATCTACTTTTAAATGGTCTCTCTCTTAGAGTGTATATTTTTGAACTCCACGGAGAGTAGTTTCTGGTAACCTTCTGAATTGTCAGGATGGTATTTTCAACATCGTGAGCATCATTGTCTTCATAAAAAGCATGAAGTGCCATAGATATAGCTGCAAATACTTCAGCAGATGTCTCCTCTTCAGTCACAATATGTTTACTTCCTGCAGCTGCTTTCTCTGCTCTCTTTCTGCTTATTTTAATATTATATTTTCCTATGTGCTTAAAAACCAGGTATAAAATAATAAGCGAAAGAAACACAACCGACATTGCAGTAAAAGCCATGATTATACCATAAGGGTCAATCTTCATAAACAACATACCCGGAGGCTCTTTATCTGCACCAAAGTTATTTGTGCTTGGAGAGGTCCTCTCAAGTACTCCCCAGGTATTGGCAATATCAACCGTTTTTTTATCGGCCATCACAGATACTCCATCCTTAAACCTTCCGTAGGAGACATTTTCAGGGATAATTCCGTGTGGGATCTCAATTCTGTCAACTATTGTCCTTCCGTCACTGCTCACAAACAGTATCTCTTTGGACTCATCCAGATTGAAATTTAGGTGGAATGTGCCTCTGTGGGGCTTTGAATCTGCCCAGAACAGCGAGTGCTGTCTGGGTTTAATCTTTGTAAGCACATCTCCCCTTGGAATCATGTACTTGGTAAGATTCTCAGGATCGTTGGTAATATAGCATCCACCGATGTCAACAGTACCATATGATGTATTGAACAGTTCAATCCATCCGCTCTTGTTGCCGTAATCGTCTGTGAAATCATCTGTATTGATAACAAGAATTTCGTTGATTCTTATATCAGACATATTTTGTGCGCCAAGATCTTGTACAGACGCAACAAATATCGATAACAAAAGAATTAATAAGCCTTTTTTCATCATTTTTTTCATTTGATTATAACGGCAGGTTATCGTGCTTTTTAGGTGGATTGACAAGTTTCTTTGTTGCCAATTGCTGAAGTGAACGAATAATCCTGAATCGGGTATTTCTAGGCTCAATTACATCGTCAATGTATCCGTAGCGGGCTGCATTATAAGGATTTGCAAATGCATCTCTGTATTCTTTCTCCTTTTCGGCAGCAAGTGCTGTAGGATTTTCAGATGCAGCAACCTCTTTGCCATACAGAACTTCAATCGCTCCGGAAGGCCCCATAACTGCAATTTCAGCAGTTGGCCATGCATAGTTTATATCTCCTCTTAGGTGTTTACTGCTCATTACACAGTATGCTCCACCATATGATTTTCTAAGGGTTACAGTTACTTTAGGAACAGTAGCTTCGCCGTATGCATACAGAAGTTTTGCGCCGTGCAGAATAATACCTCCGTACTCTTGCTGTGTTCCCGGTAAGAATCCCGGAACATCAACCAGTGTAACCAATGGAATATTGAATGCATCGCAGAATCGTACAAATCTTGCAGCCTTTCTTGAAGCGTTATTATCTAACACCCCGGCAAGTACTTTTGGTTGATTTGCAACTATTCCGACAGAAATTCCGTTGAATCGTGCAAATCCGACTATAATATTGGTTGCGTAATCTTTGTGAACTTCAAGGAATTTCCCATCATCAACAATCGACCCGATTACTTCATACATATCGTATGGTTTGTTTGGGCTGTCTGGTATTATTTCGTTGAGGGTGTCATCCAGTCTGTCTATTGGATCAGATGTCGGAACCAGTGGTGCCTCCTCCAGGTTGTTCTGAGGCAGAAAAGAGAGTAAATCTCTGATAACTTTTATCCCTTCTTCTTCTGTATCTACTGCAAAATGGGCTACACCGCTCTTTGTTGCGTGAACACTTGCTCCGCCAAGCTGCTCTTGTGTTACATCTTCACCGGTAACGGTTTTGACAACTTTAGGACCGGTCAGGAACATATAACTTGTGCCTTTGGTCATAATATTAAAATCTGTAAGGGCAGGGGAGTAAACTGCTCCACCGGCACAAGGGCCAAATATTGCAGAGATCTGAGGTACAACACCTGAAGCCAGAATATTTCTCTGGAATATCTCAGCATAACCGGCAAGTGCATTTACACCTTCCTGAATCCTCGCTCCACCTGAGTCGTTAATACCTATAACAGGAGCTCCCATTTTCATTGACTGGTCCATAATCTTGCAAATTTTCATTGCAAAACTCTCTGAAAGAGAACCGCCAAAGACAGTAAAATCCTGTGCAAATACATAGACCAGCCTTCCATCAATTGTTCCGTATCCCGTAACAACACCGTCTCCGAGGAATGTCTCTTTTTCCATCGAAAAGTTTGTGCAGCGGTGTGTAACAAACATATCAAACTCTTCGAAGCTGCCTTCGTCAAGCAACATGGCAATTCTTTCACGGGCAGTATATTTACCTTTTTGGTGCTGAGAGTCGATCCTTTTTTGTCCTCCTCCCAATCTTGCTTTATCCCGAAGCTGAATAAGCGCTTTGACCTGTTCTAGTTGTTGGCTCATTTTTTATATTTTTAATATTGATTGATCTATGCTTTTTTTGGATCTTCACATAGTTCTGTGAGAACTCCACCTGTATATTTTGGATGCAGGAAAGCTATGTTCAAGCCTTCGGCTCCCTTTCTTGGTGTTTTGTCAATTAGTTGAATACCCTTCTCTGCGAGAGCATCAAGGGTTTGCTGAAGTCCGTCTTCTGTTGCGAATGCTATGTGATGAACCCCTTCTCCTTTCTTTTCCAAAAATTTGCCGATAGGTCCCTCCGGATCTGTACTTTCAAGAAGTTCGATTTTGGTATCTCCAACTTTAAAAAATGCAGTTTTAACCTTTTGTTCAGCAACCTCTTCAACGGCATAGCACTTAATACCAAGCATCTCTTCATAAAGTTTTATAGATGTTTCCAATGATTTAACGGCGATACCGATGTGCTCAATATGCGATAGTTTCATAACAGTAGAATGAATTTGATAATAAATTTAAAAAAAATATCCGGCAAAGGTATGTATTTATAAAGTTATCCCAAAAAAAAAGTGACTGGATTTCCAATCACTTTTTTGATGGCGCTATATTTAGTTTGCCATTGTATGATATACATTTTGAACATCATCGTCACTTTCAAATCGGTCGATGAGTTTTTCAATTTCAACTCTGTCTGTCTCGTTAAGTTGCTTTAGTTCTGTATTGGGAATCCTTTCAAACCCGCCTGAGACAATTTCATACCCCTTCTCCTCAATAAACTTCTGAATAGAACCGTAAGATTCAAAACTTCCGTAGATTACAATCTCCTGATCTTCCATAAAAAGTTCCTCAGCTCCAAAATCGATCAACTCCAGCTCCAGCTCTTCCAGATTTACGGTATCTGCAGATTTTACCTTGAAAACACATTTGTGTTCGAACATAAATTCTACACTTCCCGAGGTGCCTAATGAACCACTGTATTTATTGAAATAACTTCTGACATTTGCAACTGTTCTTGTTGGATTGTCGGTTGCGGTCTCTATAAGAAAAGCTATGCCGTGAGGGCCATATCCTTCATAAACAATCTCTTTGTAATCGTTGTGCTCTTTCTCAACAGCTCTTTTAATAGCCCTTTCGACATTGTCTTTGGGCATATTTTCAGATCGTGCAGTAGAGATAAGGGCTCGCAAACGGGGGTTGTTATCCGGGTCGGGACCTCCACTTTTGGCGGCCATAGTTATCTCCTTACCGATGCGGGTAAAAACTTTAGACATATTACCCCAACGCTTCATCTTCCTCTCTTTGCGAAATTCAAATGCTCTTCCCATATCCTAGAATCTTAATAACAGAGAATTAGTTTATTGCTGCTTAATTCTGGCAATATACTTATCAGCCTCTGACCCTTCAAGGCTTTGAGGATATTTTACCTTAATCTCTTCGTATGTTTTAATTGCACTATCTTTATTACCCAGCTCTTCGTACATGAGGCCGGCTTTCAAAAGGTAGGTTGAGGCAAAAACATTGTCAGAGTGAGCAGCAGCCTTTAGATAAAAGCTAAGTGCCTCTTTGTAGTTCATTAATCCCGCGTATGCATCTCCAATGTTGGAAATAGCTCTGGCTTGGAGAATAGGATCTTTGGAGCGGAATTTTTTAAGGTGTTTTACTGCCTCTTCAAAATTGCCAAGCTGAAGTTCGCATATTCCGGCGTACATGTATACAGATCCTGCAGCAGCAGAACCATATTCATCCATAATTTGCCTAAACCCAAGTGAGTTTCCATCACCGTTCAAAGCCAGGTTAAATGAGTCAGCTCTAAAGTACTGCTCTGCAACAAAGGTCTGAGCAAGTGCCTCCTCTTTTAGCGGTTTGCGGTAGAGTTGCTGATAGGCAAACCATATTGCAGTTACTGCCAAAACGGCGATAACAGTGTAAATTAGTGTATTTTTGTGTTTTTCGATAAAGTGCTCAGTTTGATTCAGAGCATTTTCTACCTGTTCTTCGGGATCCTGATGTTTATTTTTCTTTGACATTTCAAAAATTTTTTAGCAGGGTGCAAAATTACAATATTTTATCTAATCTCAAATTATTAATGGATAAAAGCGTAACTTTGTTTGTCAATTCTTTAACAGATGTATCTCAAAAAGCTGATTATTTCAAATTTTAAGAACATAACGGAGGCAGAAGCAGAATTTTCTTCCAAATTAAACTGTATTACCGGCAATAACGGATCAGGTAAAACAAATCTGCTTGATTCGGTTTATTACCTTTCAATGACCAAAAGTTACTTTTCTAATCTTGATCAGCAAAATATTTCATACGAGCAAGATTATACCGTTCTCAGAGGCGACTATTCTAAAGATGACAGTTCTATTGAAAGTATATCTGTATCACTTGGAAGGGGTGGTGAAAAAAACATCAAAAGAAACTCAAAATCCTATCAGAAACTATCGGAGCACATAGGACTTATTCCCATAGTAATGGTCTCACCATATGATACATGCCTTATAAATGAATCGGGAGAAGAGAGGAGGAAGTTTATTAATTCAATTATCTCCCAGACTGATAAGGAATATTTAAGAAGGGTGCAGAATTACAATCACCTTCTTCAGCAGAGGAACAGATACCTGAAAGAGAATAATATCAGCAACGACTTGCTGGACACCTTTACAGATAGGCTCTCTCATAATGCTGCTTACATTTTTGAAAAAAGAGCCGAATTTACTCAGAAACTTCTGCCTGTTACAAAGAAATACTACAACTTACTATCGGAGGGAAAAGAGACAATAGACATTATTTATAAATCTGACCTTGAGAGTGGTTCACTTGGTGATTTGCTCAAAAAATGCGAGTCGAGAGATAAAATGTTCAAATACACCACTGCCGGTATACAGCGTGATGACCTTCTCTTTTTGATGAATAATCATCCATTCAGGATAAGCGGATCTCAGGGACAGCAAAAGACATTTCTCATATCGCTTAAGCTTGCACAGTTTGAAATAATACGTCAAATGCACCAAAAGGCCCCAATAATGCTTCTTGATGATGTTTTCGACAAACTGGACATGCTAAGAGTAGAGTCGTTACTGAATATGGTCTCTTCTGACTTTTTTGGTCAGATATTTATTACTGACAGCAATAAGGTTAGAGTAGGGGGAATTCTTGATAAAATTAACGGAAATTCCAAATCTTTTGAAATTGTTTCGGGGAGGTTGTTATGAGAAGACAGAAAGTCGTTTTACTGGGTGATCTTTTTGGAGAGTTTCTTAAATCAGAAGGCCTTGAACAGGGTATTAAGAGGATGGAGGTTTTTGAGGCCTGGGATTCTGTTGTAGGAGCTCGGATTGCAGAGCTGACTACGGAGAAATTTTTTAAAGATGGAAGGTTATTTTGTAAAATTCAGTCCTCTGTTGCAAGAACTCAACTTTTCACTCAAAGAGTAGATATAATTAAGAAAATTAATGATTTAATGGGATTCAGGGTTGTCAAAGAGATTATATTTAAATAGATGAGCAATAACAAGCCCGAAATAATAATTGATTCGGATATTCCGTTTATTAAAGGGGTATTGGAACCTTTTTTTGGCACAATGTATCTTAAGTCGGCTGATATAAATTCTCACACAATAAAAAACGCAACGGCTCTTGTCATAAGAACCAGAACAAGGTGCAATCGTGAATTACTTGACGGATCTTCAATAAAATCGATATTTACTGCTACAATAGGGAATGACCATATAGACATGAAATACTGTACAGAAAATGGTATTGCTGTCTATAATGCTGCAGGTTGCAATGCAAACGGCGTTGTTCAGTATGTGATTACATCGTTGTTTATAACCGGCAGAATGTTAAATAGAGATGTGTTTAAAGATAAGCTGGGTATAATAGGTGCCGGGAATGTAGGAGAGAGGTTGGCTGCAACAGTATCCCAGTTGGGAATTGAGGTTATGAGATGTGATCCGCCTCTTAAAATGAGACTTCAGGAAGATCCTCACTGTTTTTCAGAGGAAAAGCTTATCGAACAAGGCATAGATACTTCGTTTTATCCAGACAGAACAAGATTGGGCATATCAGATTATTTTTCACTTAATCAGGTTATAAACAGTTGTTCAGTAATATCTTTTCATGTACCTCTTAACGCAGAGACTATCGGAATTTGTTCAAAGAGATTCATGAGCAGCATAAAACAGGGATCTATACTTATTAACAGTTCCAGAGGAGAAATTTTTGACGAGGATGAGGTCATAAGAGGCAGATCAAAACTGGGAGCACTCATTTCTGATGTCTGGTCTGCTGAACCTGACATTAATCTCAAATATCTTGAGGTAACCAACATTGCAACTCCCCACATTGCCGGTTACTCTCTCGAAGGAAAAATCAATGCCACTGTGTTTACAGTAAGGAATATAGCAAAATATTTTAAAATAGACTCACTAATTGATTTCTTAATTAATTACCCGCCCGAAGTTAACTCAGATTTGATAATTGACAGCAGGCAATCAAAAGTTGAAATTATAGCTCGCATGACAGAAGATCGCTTTCCCATTATGCAGCAGGATAAGAAACTGAGAGATAATCCGCAAAATTTTGAAAATTTGAGAACTGAGTATAATTATAGACGGGAATTCAGTGATTCTTTTTTGAAAAAGCTGGAGATAATTGCTAATTTAAATTAGTTTAGAGCATTATGTTTTCATTAAAAGATTACAATCAGATGGCCAGCCTTGGCATAAGCAGGGAGGTTGTTTTAAATCAAATAGATATTTTTAAAAAAGGCTTTCCTTATCTTGAAGTTGACTCAGCAGCAACCCCAAAAAAGGGGGTAAAAGTTCTCTCTGAGGCTGAAAAAAGTAAAGCTGTTCAAAGATCTAGCTCCTTTGAGGGTACAATCAGCAAATTTGTTCCTGCCTCTGGGGCGGCAACACGAATGTTTAAGGAGCTTTATGATATCATGAAAATCCAAAACGAACGACAAGATGACCATAATCCTCTAGCTGTAAGGTTTTTTAATGAACTGAAAAGGTTCCCTTTTTATGATGACCTGGTGCAGCTTGAAGTATTTAAAAGTGATAACAAGTCAGAAATCATCAGGAAGCTTCTAAACCCTGATGGCTTAAATTATGGACAACTTCCAAAAGGTCTGTTAAAATTTCACCGTTACCCAAAAGAGACCAGAACACCTTTTGAAGAGCACTTAATAGAGGCTGCTGAATATGCCCGTACTAAAGCTGGAGTAGCAACAATAACCTTTACAGTGTCTCCGGAACATACAGAACTTTTTAAAAGGCTTGCCGAAAAGCTTGAGCAAGAGTATGAAAAGAGATACGGTTGCAAATTTGATATCTTTTTCACTACACAGAAAAAATCTACAGATACAATAGCTGTTGATCCTGCAAATAATCCATTCAGGCTTAATGATTCTTCATTACTCTTTAGACCGGCCGGTCATGGTGCATTAATTGAGAACCTGAATGAGTTGGATTCTGATATAGTTATAATCAAAAACATTGATAATATTCCAAAGGAGAGATATTTGGACAATAATTCATTATGGAAAAAAATACTCACAGGAGTTCTGCTCGAAAAAAGAGATATGTTGTTTGGCTATCTACAGAAGATTGAGAGCGATTACTCGGAACTTGTAGCTGAAGAAATTTATGAATTTTTCAAGTTAGAACTTTCTACCGAACTACCAAAGGTCCCGGATGCATTGAGGAGAGATTACCTGAGAGCAAAACTAGACAGGCCTATAAGGGTTTGCGGTGTTGTGAAAAATCTTGGAGAGCCGGGAGGAGGCCCTTTTTTAGTAAGAGACTCAGATGGCTCTGTTTCTCCTCAGATTCTGGAGGGAGCACAACTGAACATTAATGATAAGAGAACATTAGAAATTCTTACAGAATCAACCCATTTTAATCCGGTGGATATTGTCTGCTCCTTTAAAGACCACGAAGGCGAAAAGTTTAATTTAAAGCTATTTACTGACCCTGAAACAGGATTTATCTCTGAAAAAAGTCTTGAGGGAAGGAGTTTGAAAGCATTGGAATTACCGGGATTATGGAACGGAGCAATGAGTAACTGGAATACTGTATTTGTTGAAGTTCCTCTCTCTACCTTTACTCCGGTTAAAACAGTATTTGATCTTTTAAGAGAGGAGCATCAGTAGTGGTGTTTTCATTAATCTCTATTTGCTCTTCTTTTCGGATGTATATGGTTTCTTTTGGATAACTTGTTGTAAAACGACCAGCAACGCTGTGTTTATTGCAATCACATACCATATGATGGAATCGGGATTCAGAAAAACCTCTCTCATTCTAAGTCCCGCGCTTTTTACTCCCAAGTTGAACTTCTCTGCTGCAGAGAATGTAAAGTTTATATCAAAGTAGTTCTTACCAATATAAATGAATGCTGCAATTAGAATTGCCAACGCAGTCATAAAAAACGCAACTTGGGTCATAATCTCTCTTCTTGAGTCTCTTCTGGCTCTCAATACCTTTTCAATCTCAATTTTTCTGTTAACACTGGTCACAAAAGAGAATGGTACAGCATCACTGATACTGTCAGAAAATATATCTTTTAAAAATTTATCCTCACTATCCATAACTTACCTCCATTTTTGAATCTGCAATAACTGCAAGCTTTTTCTTAATTCTGTGCAAAGTTACCTTAACATTTGACTCTCCCATACCTGTTATTTGAGAAATCTCCTTTATACTTTTGTCCTGATTGTAAAACAAAATAATCAGAAATCTCTCGTGTGTCTCCAGATTTTTCAATAGTTTTTCAAGTATTATATATTTGCGTTCTCTCTCCTCTGCCTCATTTTGGTTATTCTGATCGTTCACTGATTCCGGTAATCTGATTTTTTCAATATCTACATGGATATACCTTTTTTTTCGCATTTTTGAAATAGCCATATTATAGGCAATCCGGAACAGCCATGTTGCAAAAGAGCTATCACCGCGGAATTTATCAAGAGAAAAGAAGGCCTTTACAAAAACATCCTGTGCAATCTCTTCTGAGTCCTCAATGTTTCCAACAACGCCTCTTATAACAGACATTATTTTTGGAGAGTGCTCAAGAACAAGCCGATCATATAGCAGACTATCACCAGCTTTTATCTTCTCTATGATTTTTAATTCCTCTTCTCTGCACATATGTCGGTTAGACGCAGCTTTTTGTTTGTGGTTACAAATTTAAATAATTAGTTGTTTCAGGGAAATTTGTAACCTTTATATGATAAAGTCGTCAAAAGATCAAATACTAAAAATTTATAAAATTATGATGGAATTTATTACAATACCTTTAACCTTCGGTATAGGAGCGTATGCTTTCTACAAACTTATTGAATTATTTGTAAGAAAGAGAGAGCGTCTGTTAATTATTGACAAACTAAGTCAACTTGAAAAGGCAAATATTGAGAATCTTAATCTCTCTAATATTTTCGGAGATGGAAAGACTTTCAAAAATGCTTACATCTCACTTAGAATTGGCTCATTACTTGCCGGACTTGGTCTAGGTCTACTTGTAGGTTACTTAATCATTAACAATACGATAGGTGGTTTCGAAAGAGCTTCTTATGAAATAAGACAAACAATGAGCGTTGTTTATGGTTCTTCGACGCTGCTTTTTGGAGGACTTGGTCTGATTGCCGGTTTTATTACTGAAAGAATTCTCTCCAAAAATGAGTAATTTTCCGGGCAGATACTTAGTAATTGTTAAAAAAGAAAAAGAGGATGGCATAAAGTATATGTCATCCTCTTTTATATTTATCAATAGATGTTTTGCTTATTCTCCTAGTAAAATTCCGGTACCGCGGGTACCGTCTTTAAATAGCAGTGAATGGTTCTTCTTCTCTCTGTTTTTCCAGTCTCCTTTGTTGTATGCATAGCTGACAATCAAAGGAACTACAGTTGTTGCTTCGGCGTATACCATCTGTTCGTGAGCTGTATCAACCTTTCCCCATGAGTTAGCCTCTTTGAGTGTAGAAGATGAACATGCCCCGTCTCTAACATCTGCAACAGTGATCTGAACAGCGTAGCGGTGCATTGGAACGTCAAAACCGAGGCACTCAGCACATACAACTGTGTCTTGAGCAAAGTTTTTAGGAACACCTCCTCCAATCATGAATAGACCACTGCTTTTTGCTGCCATCTTAACCTCTGTAAGCTCTCTGAAATCGGCTACTGAGTCAATTGACATATATGGCTTCATCTGCTTCATTCTCTCTACCTGGTGCATCACAAGGCCGAATCCGGCGCTGCAATCACTAAAGGCAGGAACAAATATTGGAATATTGTTTTCGTAAGCTGTCTGGATAAGAGAGTTCTTTTTTACTGAATTCTTAGTGAGCCACTTACCAATT
The DNA here is from genome assembly GCA_003542575.1 of Rikenellaceae bacterium. GTDB lineage: Bacteria > Bacteroidota > Bacteroidia > Bacteroidales > UBA932 > Bact-08. The sequence continues at coordinate 209,530 of DPKJ01000005.1, forward strand.
TCATGGATAAACTCTCTTGAAGAGTATGGTCTTGGCTCCAGCGAATCAGCAATCTCCTTAATTGTTGCATCACACTTTTGAAGCTCTTCTTCGTCTATAAAAGTATCGTAGATTCTGTCTATATAATTGTCTCTAAGGTGAGTGTCATTAATAAACTGAGATCCTTTATAGTGCTTGTAACCCAAAGCTTCAAAGAAGTCCATGTCAATTATTGATGCACCGGTCGCAACCACAGCATCAATCATATTGAAACGAATCATATCAACATATACTTGCATACACCCACCTGCTGAGGTACTGCCTGCAAGAACCAGCCAATTTGTGCTCTCCTTGTCTTTAATCATCATTTGAAGAATATCTGCTGCATAAGCAGTATCTCTAGATGTAAAAGACATATCTCTCATTGAGTCGATTATGTATGAGGAATCAAAAGCTGTAACATCAATATGCTTTACGGTATCCTTCAGTAATTCTCTCTTTGTTGGTTTCATTATCTGTATCTTAATTTTTTGCAAAGATAGATATTTTAAATTAAGAACAACTTTTTTACTATTTTTGCCGATATTAAATCATAACCAATAAATACACTATGTTCGGCTCAAAAACTGTTGAAAAGTTCAGTGAAATCGAAACTCCTTTTTACTACTATGACTTGGCACTCCTCAGGCAAACTTTGGATATCTATACCAAAGAGCTTAAAAAGCATAACTACCATGCTCACTATGCTCTTAAAGCTAATGCCAATTCAAAGATTCTTTCAATTGTAAAATCTTATGGTTTAGGTGCCGATTGTGTAAGTGGTAATGAGGTAAAACTGGCTCTGAATTCCGGTTTTGACCCATCTGCGGTTGTATATGCCGGAGTTGGTAAATCGGATAAGGAGATTAAGATAGCGCTGGAAGGAGATATCTTCTCATTTAATTGCGAATCAATCCCTGAAATACAGATTATTGACCAGCTGGCAGGCTCTATGGGGAAAACAGCTTCAATATCATTACGAATCAATCCTGATATTGATGCCCATACACACAAATATATTACTACCGGAAGATCACAGGATAAATTTGGCATAAGCCACTGGATGTTTGATGATGTAATTCAAACTCTTAACAGCTGCAGCAATATTCATTTTGCCGGGCTTCACTTTCATGTTGGTTCACAAATTACTGACTACAATGTCTTTAGTATGCTTGCAAAGAGGATAAACGAAATTGTGGTTAGATTTGAGGAGAAGGGATTGAGGGTTGAAAACATTAACCTTGGAGGTGGTCTTGGAATTGACTATAATGATCCTGATGCAAATCCTATTTCAGATTTTGCTTCCTATTTTTCAATAATCAATAAAAATCTCAGACAAGAACCTTATCAACAAGTTCACTTTGAGCCGGGAAGGGCAATTATAGGTCAGTGTGGGTCATTGATAACCAGAGTATTGTATGTAAAGGTTGGAAAAGGTAGAAAGTTTGCAATACTTGACGCCGGAATGAACGACCTTATAAGACCGGCACTGTATCAAGCTGTTCACAAGATAGAAAATCTGACATCTTCAGGAAGATTGATGAGATATGATGTTGTTGGCCCAATTTGTGAATCGAGTGACAGGTTTGCAAAAAACCTTCTTTTACCGGAAACCTCAAGAGGAGATATTTTTGCAATAAGATCAGCAGGGGCATACGGGCAGGTAATGGCAATGCGCTACAATCAAAAAGATTTGGCTCCAGAGTACTATTCCGATTAACCAAAACTTAATAATATGGCAAGGGTAAGTTCAAAAGACCGTTATGTCGTTAAGGTATACGAGCTCTTCAGAAAAAAGGGGCTCAAACTAACGATGGATGATATTGCATCCTCTCTAAAGCTTACTAAAAAGACGCTGTATAACAACTTCAGCAGTAAAGAAGAGCTGATGAGAACAGTTATGCAGTATGTTATAGAGGACATTGAATTCAGAATCAATCTGGCACTCAGCCAGGGTAAAAATGCTATAGAAGCTCTTTTTCATACCAGCAGTATGATGAATAAGACATTAGAGGCAATCGGTCCACTACTTTTATCCGATTCATCAAAATACCTCCCGGATTTGAAGGTGCTGGATCATTCAAACAGAACTAGTTTCTACTCAAAAATTATTTACGAAAATGTTGAAAGAGGAATTTCTGAGGGTCTGTACAGAGAGGACTTTAATAAAGAGTTGGTAACTCTTTTCTTTACTTCGGCTATGGCAAAAATCTACTCATGGAATGGCTCCTACGTTTATCTTAAAGATCCATACCTGTTCCATTCCGAACTGGTCAAATATCATCTTGAATCTATAGTAAATGAAGAGGGAAGAAAAATACTAAGGTCGTTTATTCAAAAATGACTAATTTTGCACCCTAAATTTTTTTAAAATTATGTTCGAAAACCTAATTGACAGACTTGAGAGCTCCTTTAAACTGCTCAAGGGTGAGGGGAGAATTACGGAAATCAATGTCGCAGAGACTCTTAAGGAGATCAGAAAAGCTCTTTTGGATGCTGACGTAAGCTATAAAATTGCCAAGAATTTCTGTGATGACGTTAAGCAAAAAGCACTGGGACAGGATGTTCTAAAAGCGGTTCGCCCCGGTCAGATGATGACCAAAATTGTCCATGATCAACTAACAGCTCTAATGGGTAGTGAAGCTACCGACATTTCTGTTAAGGGAAATCCGGGAGTTGTGCTGGTTGCCGGTCTCCAAGGTTCAGGTAAAACTACTTTCAGTGGTAAACTGGCTCTCAACTGCAAGTCAAAAAGAGGTTTGAAAACAATGCTCGTTGCCTGCGACGTTTACCGTCCGGCTGCAATAGAGCAGCTTAAGGTACTTGGTGAGCAGGTTGGAGTATTTGTTTATCATGAAGAGGAAGCAAAAGATCCTGTAAGAATTGCTAAAAATGCTTTGGCAAAGGCCAAACAGGAGGGATATTCTCTTGTAATTATTGATACAGCCGGACGTCTTGCAATTGATGAAGAGATGATGAAAGAGATTACTGCAATTAAAAAGGCAGTTGATCCAACTGAAACTCTTTTTGTTGTGGACTCAATGACCGGTCAGGATGCTGTTGAGACTGCAAGGGTATTCAATGAAAGACTTGATTTCGATGGTGTTGTTCTGACAAAGCTGGATGGTGATACAAGGGGTGGAGCTGCATTGTCAATCCGCGCGGTTGTTAATAAACCTATCAAGTTTGTTTCGTCCGGTGAAAAGATGGACGCACTGGATGTATTCCACCCAAAAAGAATTGCAGACAGAATCCTAGGAATGGGTGATGTGGTTTCACTTGTCGAAAAAGCACAGGAACAGTACGATGAAGAGGAGGCTAGGAGACTTCAAAAGAAGCTGGCTAAAGATCAGTTTACCCTAAGTGACTTTTACGCTCAGATACAGCAGATTAAAAAAATGGGTAACATTAAGGATCTGGCCTCTATGATTCCCGGAATGGGTAAAATGGTTAAGGATGTTGATATGGACAATTCTGCTTTTAAAGGAATTGAAGCAATAATCCAATCAATGACAATGGAGGAGAGAGAAAATCCGACATTGCTTAACGGAAGCAGAAGAAAGAGGATAGCAGAGGGTAGTGGAACATCTATTGCAGAGGTTAACAGATTGGTTAAACAGTTTGAAGATACCAGAAAGATGATGAAGAGCATGACGGGAGGAGGAGCTACCAAAGCGATGAGAGCGATGGGCTCAATGAAAAGACGATAGTTTTAAATACATAATTTTACAGAAATGGTTATTCTTGACGGAAAAGCGACTGCAGACAGCATAAAAGCAGAGATTGCAGCAGAGGTTGAAAAGATTATTGAATCAGGCGGTAAAAGACCACATCTGGCAGCAATACTTGTTGGAAGTGATGGAGCTTCAATGACCTATGTTGGGCACAAAGAGAGTGCCTGCAAAAGAGTGGGATTTGACTCAACAGTCATCAGGCTTGACGAGACCATTTCTCAAAATGACCTTCTTGAAGAGATAGAAAAAATTAATAATAACAGTTCGGTTGATGGTCTGATTGTGCAGTTGCCTTTGCCTAAACATATTGATGAACAGAAGGTTATTGAGTCAATTGATCCTAAAAAAGATGTTGATGGTTTCCACCCCGTAAATGTAGGTAAGATGGTTCTTGGCCTCCCTTCATTTATATCTGCGACGCCTGCCGGAATATTGGAGCTACTGATAAGATACGGTGTAGAGACGTCAGGAAAACATTGTGTAATTATCGGCCGAAGTAATATTGTGGGAAAACCAATGGCAAATTTGCTTTCATTAAAAGCAAACCCGGGAGATTGTACTGTTACAATGTGCCACAGTCGCACCAAAAACCTAAAGGAACACACACTAAATGCAGATATAATAATTGCAGCACTGGGTGTACCCGGTTTTCTTAAGGGAGATATGGTAAAAGAGGGTGCCGTTGTAATTGATGTGGGTATTACAAGAGTAGAAGCCGATACAAAGACCGGCTTCAGGCTTGCGGGAGACGTTCTCTTTGACGAGGTTGCTCCCAAGTGTTCATATATTACCCCGGTTCCGGGTGGTGTGGGGCCAATGACAATTATCTCTTTGTTGAAAAATACTTTAAAAGCTTCATTGTTAAAGTAATCAATTTCCTGAATTAACTCTGGATGTTTCATCTACATTGCCAACTTTTCTCTGTTTGGCTGCTTTGCTTTGGCCAAATCTGTAGCTGAATGTTAGAGTTGCTCTCTGGCTTCTGTATTTTGATTCAAACTGATAATCTTTGAATACCTCATCCTGAAGAGAGACTCTGTTAACATTTGTTCCAAAAATGTCGGTCACCAACAGCGCAAGATTTCCCTTATTGTTAAACAGCCCTTTTTTAACCCCTAATGAAAATTCATACCTTGGTTTGATATCAAAGTAACCATATGGTATCCCCGACGAAAAGAACCCTGTAAATTCTATTTTTGTATCCTTTGGCAGAAGGAAGGTGCTGTTGAAATTACCCTGCGCAAATATTTTAGATTTTGAATAATCATCCATACTGGTAGACACATTTGCCATATAAACATTTCCATTTATCAGGAACCATTTGGCAACAGGTAATTCGGTAATTGCAGCATTTATTCCAATCATATTAAGTTTTCCAAAGTTATCCCATGTCATCAGTTTTTCTCCTGTCTGAGTGTCAAGGCTTGGAGTTTGTATGATTGCTTTGTTTATAAGTTGACTGTTTATACCGAAATTGAAATGTTTACCTAATCCAAGAGAGAGAGACATTTGATGCCCATATTGAGGTTCGATATTTGGGTTACCTAATGCTGACGTGTTTACATCAATATAAAATCTTTGAGGATTAAGTTGTTCAAAATTAGGCCTTTGAATTCTTAAAGTGTATGAAAGTCCCAGTCTGATATTTTGATTTGGGTTGTACCCTACAAAAAGGGTAGGGAAAAGGTCCAAATAGCTCTTTTTTGTTACTGTATCAGCAGTAATCCACTCTCCTTTTGCGTGTGTCCATTCTGCCCTCAATCCACCTTTAACATTAAATTTTGGGCTGAATTGGTTTGCAACGCTAACATAAGCAGCACTAATATTCTCAGTATAGTAAAATATTGTACTTTGGTCGGTGTTTGGGTGCCATACTGCTCCGCTTTTCTCCTCTCTTAAAAGATTGTTATCGGTTGTACTCATTGCCCATTTTACACCCGCTTCAATTTTACCACTCTTTTTAATACTTTGTTCGTAATCAGCCTTAGCTGAACGGATATTTATAAACTGGCTGGAGTTAATTCTGAAATTGAGAGGATCTTTAATCTCCTGACCTGCATCGTTTAGGTATGTGTTGAGTTGGTTACTTTTATTGCCAAGATCATAATAGAAATAGTCTGCGTTTAATGTAATCTCCTGACCCTCCTTAAAAATTCTGGTATAATTCAGATTAGCCGACAAACCATTAAATCCGAATTTGTTTTTAATATCAGCGTAAGAGTCTTCAACCAGATTGCCGCTTTGGAATAGTTTGCTTGTCGCTGGATAAAGGGTGGAATCATTAGTTTCACGCAGGGTTCCTCCAACCACAAATCCGAAAATATTCTTTTTATTCGCAAAAAAGTCGTTAGATAGTTTAAAGCTATGAGCATCTGTTGTCCTGTTAAGGTAGGTATCACTTTCAGCAGTATTTCCCCCTCCCATATCAGTTGTTGTAACGAAGGTGTTAAAACCCTCGTTATATCTAGGGCTATATGACAGGGAGGTACTGTTTTTATCTGTTCTGTAGTTCAGTACTAAAGATCCATCTGCAGACTGATAATAGTGCTTGTATGGCGATCCCGAATAACCAATCCTCGCTGAACCATTTATACCTTTGGCAAAATTTTTCTTGGTTTTGATATTAATAATACCACCTGAACCTGCTGCATCATACCTTGAAGAGGGATGTGCAATTATCTCTATTTTATCAATAGTAGAGCCATCTGTACCACTTAAAAGTGCTTCAAGATCTGCTCCGCTGAAGTTGGAAGGTCTTCCATCTATCCAAACCTGAACAGCTGATCCGTTTAGCAGAATGTTGCCTGACGGGTCAACACTTACTCCCGGTGCCTTCTTAAGTATATCCAAAGCGTTACTTCCCTGAGTAGCTACTGCCTCAGCTACATTCATTACAATCTTATCCAGTTTCTGTTCAATTACAGGCACTCTTGCTGTTACAACAGCTGATCCGAGTGAGGTTGCCATACCTTTCAATTGTATAATGCCAAGATCAATGTTAGATACCTGCTCTTTTAATACAAGATTAATTGTTGTATCCTGAAAGCCAATGAACGAGACTTTAACTTTATATTCTCCGGTTAATTCTCCATTGTTTAATTTAAAGCTTCCATCATCACCAGTTGTTGTTCCGGTTATAATTCTATTATCATTCGCATGAATGACTATTGTAGCAAATGGGAGAGCCTTTCCGTTCTCTTTTTCTGTAACCTTTCCGTGTATCGTTACATTGTTTTTGGCCGAAGCGACCGAAACCAATGTGATTAATAAAATCAGTGCAATAAATTTGTTAAACATAGTAGTGTGAAAATTTTGGTAGTTTGTAATGCATAATATTCTTTTCACACAATTAGACGAAAGAGATGCACGATTAGTTGCAGTATTTTAAAAATATTTTCGTTTTTTTTAAAATTAATAGTTAAAAAGCCCTCCGAAGTTAATTTCCGGAGGGCTTTTCTTCAAAAACAATATTATATTAACTTAATAATCAGCTTTAGTTTGATGTACCTACCCTTGAACCCTCTTCAAGTTCGCCAACTTTTCTCTTTTTTATGGCTTTTGCCTGACCGAAACGTAAACTGAATGTAATTGTAACTCTCTGACTTTTGTAATTATTTTGAAGGGTATACTCTTCAATTGATCCATCATCCAGCCTTATCCTTGTGTTTTGCGTATTAAGGATGTCGTTTACCATAATTGAAATTGTGCCCTTGTTTTGCATTACTCCTTTCTTAACACCAAGACTCAATTCTCCGGATGGTTTAACTGTGAAGTAACCGTATGGCAGACCTGACTGGAATGTACCTATCATTTCTACTTTGTAGTTTTTTGGAAGAATAAATGTTGTGTTCATATAGGCTTGAGAAAACAGAGACTCACTTTTGTAATCACCCGAACTGTTTGAAAGTGACGCTAGAAAAACATTTGCGTTGAGGTTAAGCCACTTGGTGACAGGGTACTCGGTTACGGAGAATGAGGCTCCCATAAAATTCTGCTTCCCAAAATTTTCCCAAACAATAAGTTTTTCTCCTGTTTGGCTGTTAAAATATGGACTTTGAATAATTGCATTGTCAGTAAACTGTCCATTTAGTGCAATACTAAAGTGTTGTTTAATTCCCAATGACAAAGAGATCTGGTTGCTGTACTGTGGATCCAAGTCAGGATTTCCCTCAATTGCGTTACTTGCATCTATGTACATTCTGAATGGATTCAATTGTCTGAAATTTGGCCTCCTTACTCTTAGTGTATATGAGAGTCCGAATCTTAGGCTTTTATTCGGATTATAGCCTAAAAACAGGGTAGGGAAGAGGTTTACATAGCTCTTTGAAGAGACCGTATCTGCACTTAACCATTCCCCTTTGGCTTCTGTCATCTCAGCCCTCAATCCAGCTTTTGCACTTATTTTTTCGTTAATCTGCCTTGCCGCTGAAATATAGGCTGCACTAATATCCTCGTTGTACATAAAGAGCGAGCTTAGTTGGTTGTTTTTAACCCATGATCCTGCTGTAAAATCTTCTCTTAGAAGGTTGTTGTCAGTTATACTTCTTGCCCATTTTAAACCGGTTTCAATTTTATATTTTTTGAACATAATTTGTTCATAATCCACCTTAAACGATAATATGTTAATAAACTGCAGAGAGTTACTTCTAAAAATATCAGGTGTTCTTGCAACGGTTCCGTTTATGTCATAGAATTGATTCTCTTGATTTGAATTTTTAGTAATATCGTAGTACCCGTAATCTGCATTTAAAGTTAATTCTTGTCCCTCTTTGTAAATTCTAGTGTAGTTCAGATTGGTATTTATATAATTAAATTCGTCCTTACCATCAATATCAGAAACTGTTTTCTCCAGCAGGACTCCGTCTCTTTTTAGTAAACTGCCGGATTTTTCCCCAAGGTATAAATTGCCATCACTAAGCATTCCGGTCACTATGAATCCGAAAATATTTTTTTTGTTGGCGAAGTAGTCATTTGATATCCTCAATGTCTGCCCTGTGTTGTCAAATCTTAAATCACTTATACCATCAAGTGTTACTCCTGATCCCATGTTAGTAAAAGTTGACATTCTTTCAAAACCCTGATTATGCCTTGGACTGTATGAAATTGAGGTGTTGGTCTTTTCGCCTCTGTAGTTGAGATTTAAAGTACCATCTGCTCCATGAAATATTTTATCGTTTTCGGCAATATTATATGAACCTCTAACTGAACCGCTAAGGCCTTTTGCAAAATTCTTTTTTGTTTTGATGTTTATAATTCCACCTGAACCTGCTGCATCATATTTTGACGAAGGATGGGCGATAATCTCAATTTTATCAATATTAGAACCATCAGTGCCACTTAGCAGAGCTTCAAGCTCCTGTCCTGAAAGATTGGAAGGTCTTCCGTCAATCCACACTTGAACAGCCGAGCCGTTAAGAAGAATGTTTCCAGAAGGATCTATGCTTACACCCGGTGCCTTTTTTAATATATCAAGCGCGTTGCTGCCTTGTGTTGATACTGCTTCAGAGACATTCATTACGATTTTGTCCAGCTTTTGCTCAATAACAGGTACTTTTGCAGTAACTACCGCAGATTTAAGGGCAACGGCATCTGGAGCAAGGGCTAAGATACCCAAATCTAAAGAACTGCTATTCTCCTCAATTTTTACAGTAAATGTTGTATCCTTGAACCCTATGAATGATACTTTAACTTTACATTCACCGGCACTAAGATTGTTTATTTTAAATGTTCCGTCGTCGGATGATGTTGTACCGCCTATAACCTTTTCGGTTAAATCGTGAAGACTAATTGTTGCGTAAGGAAGAGCCTGTCCGTTCTCTTTCTCGATAACTTTTCCGGTTATTATTCCGTTATTCTTTGCAGCAACCATGCTGCATGATAAAAAAAGTGTTAAAAAAAGTAAAGTGATTGATTTGTTATACATGGTAGTTTTTGTTTTAAGGTACATGGCATTGCACACTATTCACTATACACCTTAAGACGATTGTTACCAATAATTGTTACTAAAAATTTAAAAATATTATAATTGAGTTGTGTCTTGAATGACCATTGATATTTTTTTAATTATTGAAGGAATCTTCTCATTTAGAATATATTCCATCTCTTTCTGAGTAATTTCAATCTCTTGTCCCTCTCTGTATATTTGTATCCCCTTTTCTCCAGTACCGATTTTCTTTGGAGAGATTGCCAGTAGGATAGTACAAAGAGTAGTTGCTGCAACCGGTAATAAAATTTTACGGATTAATTTCTCTTTTTTCATTTTCTCCAGCTAAGATTAAATTGAATATCAGCAATTAAAGACTTCTGATGGTTTAATTCCAAGTAAAGACATCTTTTTGATTATCAAAGGAAGCTCCTCTTTCAGAAATTGATCCCGTTGAATCTTAACAATTTTACTTTTTGCTTCGTTTTCAACAAAGAATCCGACACCTCTTTTATTACTAATTATGTCAAGATTTTCGAGATGTTCGTAGGTTCTCATTATTGTATTGGGATTAACTCCCAGATTGCTTCCCAGTTCCCTGACCGATGGAATTCTTTCGTCCTCCGGCCACTCTTCCGTAAGTATCTTTTCACAGATATTATCGGAGATCTGAAGATATATTGGTTTATGTTCGTTAAAATCCATGATTGCTAGTATTGTATTGTTTTCATTCTGTAATATGCACCGGCTAGCGCACCTACCGGAAAACCAATGTTGTATAGAACAGCAAGAACTGCTATTGTGATTTTAATTGCTGGGTATCCTTCAAAAACCTCATTTCTGTATAATTCTGTCAGATTTTCAACACTTAGTTTAATCTGTAACTGTAATCCCTGAATTTCTGTCATCTGATCTTTGAATGCATACAGAAACAAGAATGCTACAATTAATATAAATACTATATAGGTTCCGGCAATTGACAAAAAAGTCTTTACCACTTTATTCCCTCTGAAAAGAAGGTTTCCAAGCATACAAAACAGCGGCAAAATTATCATATCGGCAAACGATGTTGTCGAAGAGTTAATGAAAGAGTTATCGCTAAAAATAAAGCCCTTGAACACAGATGGATTAATCATGGCAATAGCGGTATCAGTCATCAAAACCGATGTCAACACTATGAGTGGCATTGCTATCAATGAGATAATTAACATTGATAAAAATTTTTCCTGAACAGAAGCAGGCAATGATATATAATCTATTCCTTTCTTTGGGTGGTTAAAACCTTTGTATAAATTGAACGGGGCCATAACTGCGGTGAAATATGTTACCAGCAATAGAAATACAGTTCTTCCATGTGATGATACCTGAGGATCTGTTTTAAATATAATGTAGGTAAGCCAAAAACCGATTAAGCTAATTGACAGAATTACAGCTATCTTAAGCATTATTGGTAACCTTTCGGAAAGTTCCTTTTTAAGAAGACTTCCAAATCTGTTTATGTTAAATATATCTTTCATTTTGATTCGCTTTAGCTGTTAAAAATATTGCGGATTATCTCTTTGTTGCTTAATGTTGCATTGAAAAGCGCCTCGATGTTAACCCTTGACTCCTCTGACTCATTATTCTTCTCAACATTTACATAACCTCCCGGTGAACTCTCACTCCAGAGACACTCTTTAGAAGATTTGGAGTTAAAACGGAAAACCAGCTTTTCTGAAATCCTGTCTATGGTTTCATTAAGCAGTACTCCATTACTATCCAGAATAATAATTGGGTCTATCAGGTTTTCAAGATCCCTTACCTGGTGAGTCGAAATAACGATACAACTCTGATCATTTGATGCCTGAGCGATTACCTTTCTTAGTTGAGCCTTTGATGGAATATCAAGTCCGTTGCTAGGCTCATCCATTAAGATCAGCTTAGTATTGGTTGAGAGTGCAAAGGCAATAAGAGCTTTTTTCTGTTGACCAAAAGAGAGTTTTGTAAATTTTGAATTTCCGTTAACATCAAATTCGGTCATTAACTTATGAAATTTATTTTCATCGTAACCCGGATAAAACTCACCTCTAAGCCTTGCATACTTATTTACAACTATATCAGGAGCTACAAAGTCCTCCGGAATGAAAAACATCTGTTCAAAAAACAACGGATTTCTTTCAAATGGAGTAAAACCCATAACTTCACATTTACCGGTCTTCAATTTTAGAAAACCTCCGATAATTTTAAGCAATGTCGTCTTTCCGACACCGTTTTGCCCAAGGAGACCATAGATTTTTCCTGCCTCCAGATTTAGGTTTATATTATTAAAGACAGTATGTCTTGAATAACTAAAACTAAGATTTTCAATATTGATCATAATAAAATACTTTAAGTCCGTTTTGGTGTATTAGTGAAGTAGTGCACTGCAAATGTAAGTACATTTATTTTATCTCCAAATTTTTTTTAAATTTTTTTTAAAAATATTTTGATTATATTTGTAAATCATTGATAGTGAGAGATAAAAAAATTAACATTTTTATTAACAGAAAACATAACCGGATGAAATCAAAACATATTCTTCTCTTAATACTTCTTTTTAGCTCAATATTTCTAAGAGCCCAGTTTAACAAATCTGACATACAAAGACTTAAAACAGACCTCACATTTCTTGCATCTGATTCGCTAAAGGGCCGATATCCCGGAACATTTGAAGATTCAGTCGCAGCAGTATACATTTCCAATGAATTTACAAAGGCAGGGTACCTTCCATTAATAGGCGATTCTCCTATGATTCCTTTTGAATTTACTCTACACAGAGAAGTAGCGAAAGATGTATCACTATGGAATAAAAACAAAATATTTGAGAAAAATATTCATTTTGCAGTTCATCCCTCTTCATCAACTGCAAATATTAGCGCCAGAGTAGTAAAAATTGACCGGAGAGATTTAAAAAGTGACGGGAATAGCATTAAAGGAGCAATAGGGGTTGTCGAATGCCCTGATGATTCTCTTATGTTCATAATTACTCCTATGGCAGAACTTGGCTTGTCTGCAATTATCTTTTACAACGGGGATTCCCTTAATACACCATCAACGGCAAGAGTAAACGGTGCTATGATTCCTGTTATTCAGGTAACTTCACCGGTAGCTGAGGAGATATTAAAGGGGAGCGATAATCTTCTTAATATTGTAGCTGAAGTAAATGTTATAAAAGGAAAAACATATAATGTTGCCGCTGTTAATTTAAAGGGTAATGGTAAACCCTTTGTCTTAGTTGGAGCGCATTACGATCATTTGGGTTTTGGAGGGAGTGGCAGCATGGTCAGAGGTGTAACCCAAATACATAACGGTGCAGACGATAACGCCAGTGGAGTAGCAGCAGTTCTTGAATCTGCAAGACTACTTAAAAATAATAGCAGGGTAGTGGTTGTCTCAGCATTTGGTGCGGAGGAGAGAGGTTTAATCGGATCAAGAATTCTGGCAGACACTCTTTCGGCTTTGGGGCTACTCCCTAACCTTATGGTTAATATGGATATGGTGGGAAGGTTAAATGATGAAAAACTTCAAATAGGGGGAGTGGGTACCTTTAAAGGGGCAGACAGTATTGTAAGACATATAAATACAAACTATAATTTTTCGATAACCACAACTGCGGACGGCTATGGTGCATCTGATCATGCTTCATTCTATAGAAAAGAGGTTCCTGTACTCTATTTGACAACAGGTGTTCATCGTGAGTACCATACACCGGACGATGATGTTGATTTAATCAATTTTGATGGCCTTTCAAAAATTTCAACATTTGTGTCGCATTTGATTACCAATATATCAGATAGTGGTTTTAAACCAAATTATTTAAAAACTGAAGCCCCAACCTCCCCGGGCAGGCAGTCTTTTAAAGTTACACTTGGCCTGATACCTGATTTCACATACGAAAAAGGTGACGGTTTCAGAATTGGTGTAGTAACAGAGGGGAGAGCTGCCTCCAGAGGCGGGCTCAAAGAGGGCGATATTATTACAATGATGAAAGGGAAAAAAATTGGCAATATATACGATTATATGGCTGCTTTGGGAGATCTTAATCCGGGAGAGAGCATAGTTGTTGAGTTGTTAAGAGATGGTCAAAAGATATCATTAACATTAAATCTATAATAAATGAAGAACTTTTTATTTTGGTTTGCTGCAATTGTTATAACATTATCGGCAGTTGTTTATCAGAGAGTTACCGGGCCAACAAATCCTAAGCGAGTAAGCTTTGATTTTGATGGTACATCATATAAATCAAAACTGACAAGAAGTCTTGAAACGACAATAACTCTTGATGAGGCAAAGGGAGATTATCTTACCCTGAACAAAACATCACCTATGAAAATTAAAGTATCTCCATCAAATGAGAATTTTAAGATTGATGTAATGTACAGGATATATCCCGGCAGTGACACATTAAAAGCTGCTGAGGTTGTTAAAGAGTCAGATGGTTATATTATTTTATTTCCTTCACAACCACCTGCAGGTAAAATTGAGTACAAAGTATCAATTAATGATTCATCAAACAGCAAGGTACTGTTTGATGACACTGTAAGAATGAGATTTAAATCCCCTGTACCCGGATATGTGCTTATTCCACATATTTTATTGATGTTTATTGGAATGTTGCTGTCAAATTATACGGGTATAATTGCTTTTGAAAATAGAGAAAAGGCACTCAGGTACGCCATTTATGTGATGATTGCCATTGGAGCAGGAGGTCTTTTGCTGGGCCCTCTAGTACAAAAATTTGCATTTGGCTCATTCTGGACCGGTTGGCCTTTTGGTGAGGATTTAACCGACAATAAAACCCTTTTTATCTTCATCGTTTGGTTAACGGCATGGCTGCTTAACAGGAAAAAAACCAGAAGAATTCTTCTGGTTTTAGCTGCGTTTCTTACTCTTCTTGTTTACTCTATTCCTCACAGTACCGGAGGTAGTGAGTATGATCATGAAAGGGGAGAGGTAGTCACAGGAAGATAACCTCTTTATTGTTTTCTTAATATTTGTGAGCATCAGGTCTGTCAAGATCTGTATCGCTTATCTTGGTTTTTGATAGTGTTCTCCAGACAAAGATTACATATCCAATCACAAATGGAATAAAAAGAGATGCATATGCCATCACTTTTAATGTGAATTCACTGGATGAACTGTTATAAAGGGTTAAGGATTGCTGCATATCAACAGTGGAGACAAAGAAAGCGGTGTTATTAAACGCAGCGCATATAAGTATGCTCCAGACTGCAAGAACTCCTCCTCCTCCTGTAATGTAAAAGCTAAATTTCCCTTTTGAAAAAAGAGATGTTCCAATTCCGTACAATACCAGCAAAACTCCGCAAATTAGCATTATGGCAGGCCATATGAGCTCAGCCATATTAAAGAAGTATTTGTATTTAACGGCACTTATAACACCATTTTCAGGACTTACAGAATGACCGGTCATTGTAAAGAGAGCAATCAGAAGACCTACAAACCCAAGTATAAAGGCGACTCCTGTCACTTTAATCTGTACTTTTGCTTTGGCGACCAATGAGTCAAGGTCAATTTGTTTAATCACATACAGGAGTCCAAGCGTTCTTGCTGCAAGATATACGACAATACCCATAAGCAGGTTAAATGGATTTGCAATAGCATCGAGTCCGTGCCATCCGTTTGTCCAATAGGAAATTACAGGATGAATTGAGTTTGTAATATTCATCTTGTTCATTACAAATGAACCTCCGGTGAAAAAAGTACCTACGGCAACCCCAAGTAATAATGATCCAAAAAAGCCGTTAAGGAATAAAAATATTTCATAGGTTCTGGAGCCTAGCAGATTGCCTGCTTTCCCTCTGTATTCAAATGAAACAGCCTGCACTACGAAAAGAAAGAGTATCGACATCCAAAGCCAGTATGCGCCACCAAAACTTGTTGAGTAATAGAGCGGAAAAGAGGCAAATATTGAACCCCCAAAAGTGACCAGGGTTGTGAATGTAAGCTCCCACTTATGACCAAGGGCATTAATTAGGAGGGTTTTCTCCTCTTTGCTTTTAACTATTCCAAAAAGCAATGACTGACCTCCCTGCACAAACATAAGAAAAACAAGTATAGAACCAAGCAGAGATACCAGTAACCACCAGTAATGTTGAAGTAAGTATAGCATAAGTATAATTTTAAAAATAATGGTTGATTTATTGTGCAGGACCCTTATGAATAACTTTAAATAAGATTGTAAGCTCTGCAGCCAGCAAAACAGAAAACAGAACAAAGAACATTATTGTTGTTGTCATGACCGACGAAGCACTAACCCCAGACAAGGATGCACCGGTAGTCAGCAGATCCTGGATTGTCCAGGGCTGTCTTCCTACTTCGGCAACAATCCATCCTGCCTGAGTGCAGATATATACCAATGGTATACTGATTATTGACAATACCAGAAACCAGCGGGTTTTATAAATTATTCCTTTTCTTTCCAAATATATTGCAAGGGAGAAGAGGAGAATAAAAAAACCTCCGAGAATAACCATTATCCGAAATGCGTAAAATGTTAGCGGAACATTCGGAACAATATCTGTTTGCTTTTCAATATAACCGTAACCGAAGTGGCTAAAATTTTCTTTTAATGCTATAAGTGACAACTCTTTGCCATGATCATCCCCAACCTCTTTGGCCTTATGGTAGTTGGCCAGTGCTTCTATGGCTATCCGGCCTCTTTTCATTCTCTCCCTTACAGGAAGAGCTACAACCTCTTCACCCAAATCATTTATATATGTATAACCTCCCTGAATAATATCCTCAATGCCCGGTACAAAAGTGTTGCTTTTTCTGTCAACAAGCAGAGAAAGACCTTTGGGAATAGATATGTTAAACAGATATGGCTCCTGCAGTGCGAATCCCAGGGAATCTCTCTCCAGCCTTGAAATGCTCTTTTTGGGATTTAGTATTCCAAATGCAACAATCGGGGTCCCGTTCTGACTCCTGTAAAGCCCTTCCATTGCAGCCAGTTTCATTGGCTGTTTCTTTGCTACGTGATAAGCCGAGCCATCACCTGACCAGATAAGTACAATTAGAGATATCAACCCGAATACTGAAGCTATCCTAATACTTTTACGGGCAAACTCCTCTTCTCTTTTTTTCAGCAGATACCACGAAGAGATTCCCGTAACGGCAACGGCTGCAACAACAAAGCAATTAGTAACAGTATGGATAAATTTGTTAAGAGCAATCGGCGAAAGAGCAACAGCCCAAAAATCTACCATTTCATTTCTTGCCGTATCAGGGTTGAACTCCATTCCGACCGGATATTGCATCCATGCATTTGCTACCAGAATCCACAAAGCCGAAAGTACGGTTCCAAAGGCAACCAGCCAGGTTGATAAAAGGTGAACATTTTTGCTGACCTTATTCCACCCGAAAAACATTATTGCGAAGAAAGTGGTCTCTAGAAAGAATGCAAAAATTCCTTCTATGGCAAGAGGTGCTCCAAAAATATCTCCGACAAACCATGAGTAATTACTCCAGTTTGTTCCGAATTGAAACTCAAGTATTATACCGGTAGCTACCCCGATAGCAAAGTTTATTGCGAAAATCTTCATCCAGAATTTTGTGGTCCTTTTCCAGAATTCGTTTCCCGTTCTGACATAATATGTTTCCATTATGGCAATAATAAACCCCAAACCAATGGTCAGAGGTACAAATAGCCAGTGAAACATAGCGGTAAGAGCAAACTGAAGTCTGGAAAGACCTAGTAAAGATGCTAATAACATAGTGAGTATAGTTTAGGTTTTAAGTTTTGGTTAGGTTTGAGATAGAAGTTTTAACTGTTCATTTTATTTAGGATTGATTAAATTTTTAATAACATGTTCGCTTTTCTCTTCCTGTGAAGAGTAAACTCCGAGTTCGCTTCGAAAAAAGAAAAGTTTAAGGATAAAAAACATTATGAACAACTTAATGGCAATAATTAACCATAAAGTTTTCCCAAGAGTCATGCTCCTGAAACCGTCATAATAGAATAACCAAATGCGCTTTACAAGTGGCTCTTTCATAGAATAAATTTGCTCTAAGATACTAATAAAATTATAAAAACGATTTGCAGAGGCCATAAATATTAACTTGAAATAGTATATTTGTAAAAAACAAACCGACTTATATGGAAAGGAGAAATTTTTTAAAGACTGCGATTCTAGGTGGAATAGCAGGTGCTGTTCAACTGAAAGGTAACGGCCTTATGGCGGCAGAAAAGATGACTGTATCTTCTGCAAATGACCTGGTTGCAGTAATGGGAGGTGAGCCGGCTGAAATGTATAAAAAGGGCATTGAGGCAATGGGCGGAATGACCAGATTTGTTAAAAAAGGGAACAAAGTGGTTGTCAAACCAAATATCGGGTGGGATAAAAGACCTGAATTTGCCGCAAACACAAATCCTGACCTTGTAGCTGCTATAGTAAAGGATTGTCTTGCTGCGGGTGCTTCTGAGGTTACGGTATTTGACCATACCTGCGACGAATGGCAGGCAAGTTATAGAAACAGTGGTATAGAGGCTGCTGCAAAAGCTGCCGGTGCAAAAGTTGCCTTTGCCCATGACGAAAAATACTACAGAAATGTTCAGCTTCCAAAGGGATCCAGATTAAAAGAGGCCAAGATTCATGAATCAATACTTGATTGTGATGTGTGGATAAATGTTCCTGTTCTTAAAAACCATGGTGGCGCAAGAATGACAATTGCCATGAAAAATTTTATGGGAATTGTTTGGGACAGAAGATTCTGGCATTCAAATGATTTACAACAATGTATTGCTGATTGTTCTACATTCTCAAAAATGCCTGTACTAAACATTGTCGATGCATACAGAATCATGACTCAAAATGGACCGAAAGGAAAAAGTATTGAGGACGTTCAAACTCCAAAAGCAATATTCATGTCAACTGATATTGTAGCTGTTGATACTGCAGCTGTCAGATTTTTTGCTCAGTTCAGGAGTGACATGAAGTTAGAAGATGTCAGCCATATCGGCATTGGAGAAAAAATGAATATCGGAACAACCGATATTGATAAACTGAAAGTTGAGAGAATACGAATTGGATAGGTTGAAATGTACAGATTTTTAAAAAAAGGAAGAGTTGTATTTTCAATTATCTTCTTGTTACTAATTACTTCCTCGTTTATTTTTTTCATAAACAGAGAGACTCTGCTAATGTCAGAGTTCCTGAAGTTCCAGTTTGTACCTTCAATGCTGGGAATTTTCTCAGGAGGGGCTATTGTTTTTATCCTGCTTTTGGTGTTGACTATCCTTTTCGGCAGGGCATACTGTTCGACACTGTGTCCGCTTGGTACTTATCAGGACATTGTCTCCAGAACAGCTTCTGTTTTCAAGAGTAAAAAAAATCGGCGTTTTAGCTACGACAAACCTTTTAACAAGCTCAGATTCGGCATTCTTCTGATTGTTGGAGTTCTCTTTGTGGGAGGTATTTCTCTTCCTCTTGCCTTTCTGGACCCATATTCCAACTGGGGAAAAATATCAAACGAGATAATAAGCAGGTCTGAACAATATATTCACAATGGACTTGCTGCGGTTATGCCGGATGCAGTTTTTTTTAGAAGTTATGCCCACTTTGCTATCGGATCTTTTTTGTTCGCGCTGTTTTTTCTTATAACAGTAACTCTATTAAGCGCCTTCAAAGGAAGGCTCTACTGTAATACAATATGTCCTGTCGGCTCCTTCTTAGGTCTGCTTTCCAGGTTTGCAATCTTCAAACCTGTTATTGATAAGGAGACTTGCACAAAGTGCCGTCTTTGTGTTATCAATTGCAAAAGTCAGTGTATTGATCTTGAAACTCAAACAGTTGACGAGAGCAGATGTGTCGCATGCCTAAACTGTACGGTTGTATGTAAAACTAATTCAATAGTTTACAAATATACATTGAACAGAAAAAAAGAGGCTATTGACATCAAAGACGAAACCACAAAACTTAGAAGTGAAGGAAGAAGAAACGCATTGATTGCAATGGGTCTTATGGGGACAGCTTTGGCTGCAAAGGCAATTAACGCCGGGCCGGTGATCTCTTCGCGCCCTAAGGTAACAGGAATTGCCCCTCCGGGAGCTATGAGTATTGAGCATCTAAAGAAAAATTGCACCGCATGCCATGCTTGTGTTGCAGCCTGTCCAAATAATATAATTCAACCTGCAACAACAGAGTATGGTATTGATGGAATACTACTTCCTGTGCTAAATTTCAAACACCATTTCTGCAGTTATGAATGTAATGTCTGTTCTCAGGTATGCCCTAATGATGCTCTTAAACCGCTTACCGTTAAAGATAAGCAATTGGCACAGATAGGTCAGACTCAGTTTTATCTTGAGAAGTGTATAGTTCATACAGACGGAACCGATTGCGGTGCATGCGACGAGCATTGCCCTACAAAGGCCATAACTATGGTGCCTTACGGTGATTCAGGACTATTCATTCCAAACCTTGAACCTGAATTGTGCATTGGGTGTGGTGCCTGTGAATACATTTGCCCGGCAGTCCCTGAAAAGGCAATGGTAATCCATGCCCTGGAGGTTCATCAAATTGCTGCTGAACCAACATTGGATAAGCAGGAAAAGGTAAAAGTAGACGATTTTGGATTTTAATAATCCTCTTTACCGAGGTTGGGTCTCAATTTCTTGGTTCTTTCAAGAGATTGAGACTCTTGCCATTGAGATATGAGTTTAGGATTTCCGGATAGCAAAACATCAGGAACCTTCCATCCTCTGAAATCTGCAGGTCTGGTATAAACAGGAGGTGCCAGCAGGTTATCCTGAAATGAGTCACTTAATGCCGATGTCTCATCTGATATTGCTCCCGGAATTAATCTGATTATAGAGTCGCATAATATGGCAGCAGGAAGTTCTCCACCGCTCAGGACGTAGTCACCAATGGAGATCTCTTTTGTTATTAGATGCTCTCTTATTCTGTGGTCAACTCCTTTGTAGTGCCCGCAGAGCAATATTAAATTATGCCTGCAAGACAGCATGTTGGCCATTTTCTGATCAAAGATTTCACCGTCGGGACTCATATAAATAACCTCATCGTATACTCTCTCTTTCTGCAATTTTGAGATAATATTGTATACTGGTTCAATCATTATTACCATCCCTGCCTCTCCACCGAAAGGGTAGTCGTCAACCTGCTTGTAGTTGCCTTTTCCATAATCGCGAATATTGTGAATGTGGATTTCGGCTAAACCCTTTTCCTTTGCTCTTTTGACAATAGAGTAATTTAGCGGGCTTTCAAGCAGTTCAGGTACAACAGTTAAGATATCAATTCTCATAATGGGTGCAAATTTACATAAATCACAGTGTTAGCAAACTTTTTTTGTATATTTGCGAGTTATTAATCTTTATTTCGCCTGAATTTATGACCCAAGACATTAACAATTCTGCTCCACAAGAGCAATTCGAGGAGAGCAAAGCCCTTGAAAATACGCCAAGTACAGAATCTGTTCCAGCTACAACAGATTACTCTGAATTGAACCTAAAAGAGATTATCCAGCTTTTTCAGGAGATGATTGACAGAGGAGATCAGCAGGAAATGTACAGATGTGCCGATAATATTAAAGCGGCATTTTACAAAACTTTAAAAAAGGAGAAGATTGCTGCAGGCCTCACAACTCCGGTTTCCGAAGGGATTGAGGATAGTGTTCACAAAGAGGAAGACGAGGACAATATCATCTCAGTCAACCCTTTTGCTGAGTTGGAGAGGGGGTTTAAAGAGTTGTACAACAGGTATAAAATTGAGCGTACTTCGTTTCTTCAGGTGATTGAGAGACATAAAGAGGATAACCTAAAAAACAAAACGCAAATTATTGAAGAGTTAAAGGATCTTCTAGAAAAACAGGAAGACCTTCAACATACATTTCCTACATTCAGAGAACTTCAAAACAGATGGAAATCTACAGGTCCTGTTCCTCAGGCAAACAGCAAAGATCTTTGGGATACTTACCAGTTTCTTGTTGAAAAGTTCTATGATTTTGTTAAGATAAATAACGAATTACGAGACCTTGACCTTAAGAAGAATCTTGAAGTTAAAACCGAACTTTGTGAAAAAGCTGAGGCACTTGTGAACGAACCAAATATCGTTCAGGCATTCAGAAAACTTCAGAAATTTCATGAAGAGTGGAGAGAATTGGGGCCTGTTCCAAAAGAGCTCAGAGAGGAGATATGGAGCAGATTCAAACTTGCAACTTCAAATGTAAACAAGAGACAGCAAGACTATTTTGAGACACTTAAAGTTGATCAAAAGAAAAATCTTGAGCACAAAACAACACTGTGTGAAAAAGCAGAGGTAATTGCTGCTTCTGAAGGGGAGGATAAAGACTGGAATCAGCTTACCAAAGATATGGAGGCGTTGCAGGAGGAGTGGAAGTCAATTGGCTTTGCTTCAAAAAAGGACAATCAGAGAATATATGACAGATTCAGGGCAGCCTGCGATAAGTTCTATAATGCCAAAAGGGATTATTATTCGAACTTTAAAAAGGTAATGCAGGAGAATCTTGAGAAGAAAATTGCTCTCTGCGAACAGGCTGAATCACTAAAAGAGAGTCAGGATTGGAAAAAGACAACAGATCAGTTAATCGGGCTTCAGAAAAAATGGAAGGAGATTGGTCCTGTTGCAAGAAAACAGTCAGATGTCGTATGGAAGCGCTTCCGTGCAGCCTGTGACAGTTTTTTTGAAAATAAATCAAATTTTTTCTCGACAGTAGAGGAGAGCTATGAAGATAATCTTAAAAAGAAACTTGCTCTTATTGAAGAACTTAACGAGTACAAACCTGACACCAAACAAACTGAAAACATTGAGGCTCTCAAGGATTTCCAGAACAGATGGAACGAAATAGGTTATGTACCTCTTAAAGATAAAGAGAGGATACAGTCTGCATACAGACATGCCATTGATGTTAAATTCTCCGATATAAAGAGTAGCGAAAATGAGAATAAACTTGTAAGATTCCGAAAACACATTAAAGAGCTACAGGATTCATCAAAAGGAGAGCGAGGAATTAAGGTTGAGAGAGATAAACTTTTGCAAAAATTCAGACAATTGGAGCAGGATATTGCCTTGTGGGAAAATAATATGGGATTCTTTACCAAATCAAAAAACGCAGATTCTATTCTGAGCGATATTGAAAAAAAGATTGCAAGAGCCAGGGAAGAACTTACACAGATTGAGGAGAAGATCAAACTTATTGATAAACAATACGAGTAAACCGATATGAATAGAAATTCAATTGCCGGCTTTGTACTAATCGGAATAATTCTGATTGCATTCAGCTGGTACAATGCGAAAATTGGAAGAGAGCAGGAGAGACTGCAATTTCAGAGAGATTCTCTCGCTGCTGCAGAATCCGTGAACAAAGCAGCAGAGATAGCAACATTCCAGATTCAAAACCAAGACTCAACTCTGCCAACTGCACAGGTTTCAGATGCGGTCCCTTCAAAAGAGATATCTTCTATTTACAAAGATTCTTTATTGAATATTGCAAGCAGGGTAGAGGAGCAGAAAACCGTCCTTGAAAACAAAGAGATAAAAATTGAGTTTACGAATATCGGTGCCCAGCCATCGCAGGTTCTGTTAAAGGATTACCTTACATACGACAGTCTTCCTTTGATGATGACAAAAGAGAGGGGCAGTAGACTATCTTTAAGGCTCTTCACCAATCAGGATCTGTATACCTCAAATTTTGCATTTGATCTTGCTTCCCAGACCGACACAACCGTAATATATAGGTTATATCTTGACTCTTTATCATTTATAGAATATACATACACATTGCCGGAGAATGGCTTTATGCTTGACCTCAATGTGAGACTATCCGGAATGAACAGGCATATTCCAAGAAACACCACTAATCTTGATCTTGAGTGGACACTTGATATGCCAAGACAGGAGAAGGGATATGGCAATGAGAAAAACTATTCAACTGTTGTATATAAATTTCCCAATTCTCAATCGGTAGAAGATCTTGGACTTAGAAAAGATGATGCTACCGAAGAGATTAGGACAAAGGTAAACTGGTTTGCATTTCAGCAACAGTTCTTCTCAGCCATTCTCGTTGCAAAGGATAACTTTAACGGTGGGAATCTTTCATATAATGTATTCCCCGAAGCAGATCCAGACAGAAACCTTATGCGTTGCACTGCAAAAATGCAGCTCTCCTATACTGACGCTCCCGAAGTTAATATCCCTCTTGAGTTGTACTATGGTCCAAACCATTTCAAAACCCTTAAATCTTACGATATGGGCTTTGAAAAAATTGTACCGCTGGGTGGCTGGCTAATTGGCTGGATAAACAGGTATATTATCATTCTCATGTTTGACCTTCTGGGTAGCTTTATTGGAAATTACGGTCTGATAATTCTAATACTTACCATTCTTATCAAGCTGGTAATATCTCCTTTAACAATAAAGTCTTACATGTCATCTGCCAAGATGAAGGTTTTAAAACCCGAAATTGACAAGATAAACGCCAAGTATCCGAAAACAGAGGATGCAATGAAAAAGCAACAGGAGACCATGGCGTTGTACAGTAAAACCGGCGTAAGTATGTTTGGAGGCTGCTTGCCAATGCTTTTGCAGTTTCCGATTCTCTTTGCAATGTTTAGATTCTTCCCATCCTCTTTTGAATTAAGACAGGAGAGTTTTCTATGGGCAGAAGATCTGAGTGCATTTGATTCTATTCTCGACCTTCCTTTTACGATTCCGTTGTATGGTGACCACGTGAGTTTATTTGCTCTTTTGATGGCAGTATCGATGTACTTCTATTCCAGGATGAATATCGACCAGATGAGTGCCGGACCTCAGATGGCAGGGATGAAATATATGTCTCTTTACTTTATGCCTCTTTTCCTTATGGTGTTGGGTAATAACTTCTCCAGCGGACTAAGCTACTATTATCTGTTGTCAAATCTCATAACTATGGGGCAGACATGGATTATCAGGAAGTATTTTGTTGATGAGAAAAAGATTTACGCTAAACTACAGGAGAGGGCAGCCACACCTAAGAAAAAATCAAAATTTCAGGAGAGACTTGACTCTGCCTACAAAGCTCAGCAACAACAACTGAAAAATAAAAAATGATTCTTAAAGAGAATATAGATAGTATTAGAAAGAATCTGCCACCAGGTGTTAAACTGGTGGCAGTTTCCAAATTTAAGCCTATCGAAGAGATTCTGGAGGTTTCTAAATATGGAGTTAAGGATTTTGGAGAGAACAGACCTCAGGAGTTAAACAAAAAGATTAGTGAATTGCCGGAAGAGATAAACTGGCACTTTATTGGTCATTTACAGACCAATAAAATAAAAATGATAATCGATAAGGTATACCTTATCCACTCAGTCGATAGTTTAAAATTGCTTACAGAAATCAATAAAGAGGCTGTGAAAAGAGATATTACTGTTAATTGTCTGCTTCAGATTTACATTGCTTCCGAAGAGACAAAACAAGGATTATCTGAGGCTGAATTGAACGAAATTCTCGACATTAAAAACCTGTTTACCAATATCAACTTCAAAGGGTTAATGGGAATGGCTTCATTTACTGACAATAAGGATAAAGTAAGAGGTGAGTTTAAGTATCTGAGAGATTTATTCAACTCTGTTAAGCAGACTTACTTTTCAGAAGATTCACAGTTCAGTGAAATCTCAATGGGTATGTCCGGTGATTATAAGATTGCGATAGAAGAGGGGAGTACAATTGTGAGAATAGGTTCTCTTATTTTTGGAGAGAGACAGGCTACCATTCAATAGGAGCTTTCCCGTGCAACTTTAGAAAATCATTTGTTTTTGAAAAATGTTTACAACCAAAAAATGCTCCCCTTGCCAGAGGTGATGGGTGAGCTGCTTCAAGAATAAGATGTTTTGTTGAATCAATCAGCTCTTTTTTTCCTCTTGCGTAATTACCCCACAAAAGAAATACTAAGCCTGATTTATGTTTTGAAAGCATTGAGATTACTGCATCTGTAAATTCTGTCCACCCTATTTTGGCATGTGATGCTGCCTGACCGGCTCTAACTGTAAGAACTGCATTTAAAAGAAACACCCCCTGTGATGCCCACCTCTCAAGATTCCCTGAAGAAGGCGGATTTAATCCCAAATCACTCTTAATCTCTTTAAATATATTTTGTAAAGAGGGAGGCAGAGTAACCCCGTCAGGGACAGAAAATGAGAGACCGTGAGCCTGTCCGGGTCCATGATATGGATCCTGACCGATAATTATAACCTTAACCTGGTCAAATGGAGTAAGGTTAAAGGCATTGAAAATATGAGATCCCCGGGGATAGATCACTATTCCCGAGGATTTATCACCTTTAATTGCTTCAGTAAGTCTTAAAAAATACTCCTTATCAAACTCCTCTCTGAGGAGCTCTTTCCATGAACTATCAATTGCAACATCCATTTATTAGAAAATAAATTCAAGCACATCATCAATTGTTGAAACATATCTGAATTTCAACCCTTTTAGATATATCTCTTTTATATCTTTTACATCTTTTTCGTTATCTGCAGATAGGATTATATCCTTGATTCCGGCTCTTTTTGCAGCTAGAATCTTCTCTTTAATTCCACCAACAGGAAGTACCTTTCCCCTTAGTGTAATCTCTCCGGTCATTGCAATCCCACTCTTAACAGCTTTTTTACGGAAGGCTGATGCCATTGCTGATACCATCGTGATTCCTGCAGATGGGCCATCTTTTGGAATAGCACCTTCAGGTACGTGAATATGAATATCCCTCTCTGAAAATTCCTTACTGTTTAAGCCCATATATTGTGGATTGGACTTTAGATACTGGTAAGCAATTGTGGCTGATTCTTTCATGACATCACCAAGATTGCCTGTTGTTGTTAAAATCCCTTTTCCTTTACTAAGACTGCATTCTATAAAGAGAATCTCTCCTCCGTTTTGAGTCCACGCCAGGCCGGTAACAACTCCCGGTGCTTCGTTACCTTTTTGAATATCAGGCTGATATACGGGAAGCCCTAATATCTCCTTCACCTCTTTAGTTCCCAGTATCGGAGGCCTCGCTTCACCCATTGCCACCCTCTTGGCAGTAACCCTTGCAATCTTTGCTATTTGTCTGTCAAGCCCCCTGACTCCGGATTCGCGGGTATATTCATTAATTATTGTGTCTATACCCTGCTTATTTATCTTTAATTGGCTGGCAACAAGACCATGAGCCTCAATTTGCTTTGGAATCAGGTGATCTTTTGCAATATATCTTTTCTCCTCAGCAAGATAACCACTTACATTTATCATCTCCATTCTGTCTCGAAGTGCAGGATGTATAGTTCCGATATTATTTGCCGTTGTTATAAAAAGCACCTTGGAGAGATCGTAGTCTATGTCAAGATAGTTGTCATGGAAAGTTGTGTTTTGTTCAGGGTCCAGAACTTCAAGCAATGCTGATGCAGGGTCTCCTCTGAAATCGCTGCTTACTTTGTCAATTTCATCCAGGACAATTAAAGGGTTTGACGTACCTGTTTTGTTCAGAGTGCTGATTATCCTTCCTGGCATAGCACCAATATAGGTTCTTCTGTGTCCTCTGATTTCTGACTCATCATGCAGGCCTCCCAGAGAAATTCTGCCGTAATGTCTTCCAAGCGCTTTTGCAATCGATTTTCCAAGCGATGTTTTTCCAACACCCGGAGGGCCATGAAGACATAAAATTGGAGATTTCATATCGCCCTTTAGTTTTAAAACTGCCAGATGCTCAATGATTCTCTCCTTTACTGTTTCAAGACCAAAGTGATCCTGGTCAAGTACTTTCTGAGCATGTTTTAAGTCGAGATTATCTTTGGTTGTCTCGCTCCATGGCAGTTCAACAAGAAATCTGACATATGAAAGCTGTACATTGAAATCAGGAGAGTTTGGATTAGATCTTTCCAGTCTCTGGATCTCTTTTTCAAACACCTCCTGAACAGACTTAGGCCAAAGCTTAGATAGAGCCTTTTGCCTGATCTCCCCAAATTCCTGAACATTATTGTTCATTCCCAGCTCCTCCTGGATAGTCTTAAGCTGACTATTCAGGTAGTACTCTCTTTGCTGCTGGTCAATTTCTGTACGCACTTTTTGCTGAATATCATCTTTCAGCTTAAGCATGTCAATTTGCCTGTTGAGTATTTCAAGTAACTTAAGAGCACGTTCTTTAATCTTATTTTCTCTTAGTAGCGCAATTTTATCTGAAATGTTATCTAACTCCATGCTGGAAGAGATAAAATTGATCAAAAAGCTGTATCCCTCAATGTTTTTTATTGCAAAAGAAGCCTCCTGAGGCAGATGAGGTGAAAGCTTAATAATCTGGAGTGCCAGATCTTTTACCGAGCCGGTAATTGCATCCAACTCTTTGGTGCTTTTTGGCTTTTTGTCTTCATCTATGTACTTGACTGAGGCAATGAAATATGGGTTTGTACTTATTAAATCCAGAATATGGAAGCGCTTCATTCCCTGGAGAATGATTGTAAGACCTCCATCCGGCATTTCTATGATCTTGATAATTTTAGCTAATGTGCCAATATCATAAAGATCCTGAGGCCTTGGATCCTCAAGTTTAGCATCCTTTTGAGTAACAGCACCCAGAATTTTATTTCCCTTATATGCCTCTCTTACAAGCTTTATAGATTTTTCCCTTCCAACAGTTATTGGTATAATCGTTTCGGGGAACAGTACTGCATTTCTTAATGCAATTATTGGCAATGTGTCGGGAAGTTCAGATTCACCCAGTTCATTTTCGCCCTCAAGACCCAATACAGGTATTATGTTTACTTCATCCGAAACTGTGTGCTGTAATATGTAATCTGAAAACTTCATATAGAATAGTATATTAATGTCAATTTGTCATAAGGGGATTTCATAAAAAGTCTTATTCCCCCCGATTATTATAAATGTCAATCATTATGCCAAACTAAAACATAGGTTTTTTAAACGCTACAAACAGACCGTGTTTTCCAAAATTATTTAGAGAGTATTCAAAAGATAGTGTAATATCGTAATAGGCAACAAGGTCAAGTCCTATTCCCCCGCTTAGGAGTAATTTATTTGACATCTCATTTTGGACAGATGCATATTTATGTGATGCATAGCCAATGTCAACAAAGCATTTGGTGTAAAGTGCAGCGTGAACTTTATTGAAGCTTGGAAATTTTCGTAATGGTTTAATTATGAAGCTTGCCTGTGGCATAATGTTGTAAAGAAAAGTCGGAGAGAATGTTACATAGTGTTGTCCGTCAGCAACATAATACTCAAATCCTCTCATATTGACTTCGTTATATCCTATTGCTCTGTCAAATATATAAGCCTCTTTGCTCTTAGCAGAAGTCCCTACCTGAACTCTGGCATTTAAGTTAATTCTTTTTGCCAACTCTTTGTAATAATGAAATTCTCCTTTTATTTGCCCATATTGCATGTTGAATCTGCTGTTTGAACTTCCCTTCATCTGACAGAAGAGCAGATACCCATCAAGAGGGTATTGCCTGTTATCTCTGTGATCGATTGTAGCATTATAAATAAAAGAGAGAATACTACGGCGGTGTTCATCACCTCCCCAGTAATCAGGATTTTTTACAAACACCTCAGGAGCGAGATCGGCATATTCATATGAAAATGTAAACCTGTTTCTAAATCTTATACCCGGCCTGAACTGGTATGAAACAGAGCTGCTGTATCTTTTTATCAGAAAAAGCGAATCAGATCTGAATGATTCAGGTGAGTTATCCGATATACCAATGTTCAGATGCCGGCTGAATTCTTGTAATAGAGAGAGGTCAAGTGAGTGCTTACCCTCTCTGTCCAAAATGATATTTTTGTAACTGAAAATGAAGCCTCTCCTGAACCCCATGGTATAAAGCGCCTTTAGGTTTTGATTTCTCCCAAAAAGATTATTAAAACTTATTCCGGCTTCTGCAGTAAATTTGCTCCAGTCAGGATCTCTTATCCATGTATTTATGTTGTGTTCGTCAAGACTAAAATTCAGTTTCGGCCAATAGTACCACCGCTCATCTACTCTTATAACAACTTCAATATTAAAATGTTCGTTGTCCAGGTCTGAAGCATCGGCTATATATGTTACAAACACAAAATTAAAAAGCGAAAGGTTAAGTAAATTGTCTCTTCCAATTCTGAAAAGTTGCTCGAGTGACTCCATTTCAATAAAATCACCCTTCCGGAAAGGGAGTTCTCGTATAATGATGGCATCTTTGGTATGTTGGTTTCCGATTATTCTGATATCAGAAACAAAAGCGTGCTTTTGAGAAAAGAGCTCTGTGGCAAGAAACTGCGCCACTATTAGGATTAAGAGAATTGAAAACGCCTTTTTCATGTGCAAATATACGCAATATTACCTATTTTGCTGAACGATAAGTGTTAAATAAAGTAAAAAAAATTGAACAATGTTTGGAATTATCGATAAAATAATAGTATTTTTGTTCGTCCAAAAAAGACTAACCCTTTAATTTTTATTATCATGACAAAAGCGGATATCGTAAACGAAGTTGCAAAAGCAACAGGAATGGAAAAAATCGCTGTTCAAAATGTAGTTGAAAGCTTCATGGATAGCGTAAAAGACTCATTGTCAAAAGACAAAAACGTATACCTTCGTGGTTTCGGCAGTTTTATCGTTAAAAAACGTGCAAAAAAGACAGCCAGAAACATTTCTAAAAACACAACGTTGGTTATTCCTGAGCACTTTATCCCTTCATTTAAACCTGCGAAGGTGTTTATGAATAAAGTGAAGAACAACGTTAAAAAATAATTAATAATTTTAATTAAACTGTATTTATAGTTATGCCTTGCGGAAAGAAAAGGAAGAGACACAAAATGGCAACACATAAGCGTAAAAAACGTTTACGCAAAAACAGACATAAAAAGAAAAAATAGTTGCTTTTTTGGTCTTCAATGTGTGAGATAATCTAAAGCAAGTCGAGAGATTTGCTTTAGATTCTTTTTTATTTAAAAACGTAGATGGATAAAGATCTAATTATTGATGTAAGTTCTACGGAGGTATCCATTGCTCTTCTCGAGGGTCATAGACTCATCGAGTTAAATAAAGAGCAAAACAATGGTAGTTTTTCGGTAGGAGATGTATATCTCGGAAGAGTCAAGCGAATTATGCCTGCTCTTAATGCTGCATTTGTAGATGTCGGAGACGAGAAGGATGCATTCATACACTATCTGGATCTTGGATTATCGTTTAAAGCCCTTGATTACTTTATCAGGCACATCAGCCAAAGCAAGAAATCTTATAAAGAACTGTTTTCCGGTATCAAACTGGGCGATATTCTTGAAAAAGAGGGAAAAATAGCAGATGTCCTGAAACCTGGTCAGCAGATTGTCACTCAAATTGTGAAAGAGCCTATATCGACAAAAGGCTCCAGACTGACAGCAGAAATTTCAATTGCCGGAAGGAATATGGTTTTAATGCCATTTTCTGACAAGGTAAGTATTTCACAAAAAATTGTTTCCAAAGAGGAAAAGAAGAGACTTGAAAGACTGGTCTACAGTATTTTACCACCTAATTATGGAGTAATTATCAGAACAGCTGCTGAAGGAAAAAAAGCAGCTGTATTGGATGGTGAACTTAAGTCTCTGATTAAGAAATGGGAGGATTCCTGGGTTAAGATCGCAAAACCCAACCCCCCACAGCTCCTCTTTACGGAAAACAGCAGAACAACAACAATTTTAAGAGATCTCTTGAATGACTCATTTTCGAACATTTATATTAATGACGAAAATATTTACAATGAAGTCAAAGATTACATAACAGTAATCTCTCCGGAGCACGAAAAAATTGTTAAGCTCTACAAGGGAAGCGAACCTATTTTTGACCACTTTGATGTGGCAAAGCAGATTAGGGGAGCTTTTGGAAAGGTTGTACCAATCAAACAGGGTGCATATCTGGTAATAGAGCATACAGAGGCACTGCATGTAATTGATGTGAACAGCGGAATAAGGGCGAAATCCGGAGCAGATCAAGAGCAAAATGCTTTTGATGTAAATATGTATGCGGCTGATGAAATAGCCAGACAGCTTCGTCTCAGAGACATGGGCGGAATTATTATTGTTGACTTCATAGATTTGGAGAACAACGAAAATAAAGTAAAGCTCTTTAAGCACATGCAAACATTAATGGAGAAGGACAGAGCAAAGCACAATATTCTTCCCATTACAAAATTCGGCCTTTTGCAGATAACCCGTCAAAGGGTGAGGCCGGCAACCGAAATAAACACCAGTGAGGTATGTCCCTCTTGTAACGGAACTGGTAAAATTACATCCAGCATTGTGGTGGATGAAATTATTGAAAGAGAATTGGCGTTTTATGTGAAAGAGAAAGGTTACAATTACATTGTATTGAAAGTTAATCCAATAATTGAAGCTTACCTTAACAAAGGTATCTTTAGTTTAAGGTTTAAATGGTCAAACAAGTATAAATGTAAATTGAAAGTGACTTCATCATCAAACAATGCCCTGCTGGAGGTAATCTGGTTGGACAAAAATGGAGAGAGAATTGATCTTTAATTTGCAGATATACAGGTAACCAGCTTTTTAACGCCTTTTGAAAGTGTGCACCCGAAGATGGTAATACCTCCTCCATCCTCAATCTTAAGCCGATCTCTAAGTTCGGTGGCTGAAAGTGGAAAGTTGCGGATGGAGATATTGGCTTTAGGGTATGTTTTACGGAGGTTGCGGATTGTGATTTTATCAAAATCGGCAACCTCTTTTATTTTGAAACGCCTTCCCGGGAAATTGTCAATCATTTTATCGGAAGTATACAGATGCGTATTAACTTCAAGTTTTTGAACATCATATTTAAACGTGATGTATTTGAATGCTCCTGCCTTTAATATTGCAGCATTTGGCTCGTAAAGGTAATTGCCGTTAAGTGGCATCCCGAAAGTGCTTTTTGTCTCGTTTTCAATTTCCGGAGTGAAAATTACCGGCTCATCAGAATTTTTGTCTTTAAGATTAACAGCCCCTATTTCAATTTTATCAAAGTCAAGGTTACTCCCTTTTTCAAGTAAAATAAGCAGCTCTTTACATTCGTTATTAACAGCAATAATCTGGACACTTTTAATCTCGTTAACCTCTTGTTTGACAGACTTTATATCAACCATCGGCGAGATCTTTACAAGAATTTTATCTGAGTATTTGAAAAGGATCTCCTTAATTTCCTTGATTTTTGGCTCGTATTCATTAATGGAATGAACCCTTTTGCCCCCTGATTTTCTTCTTGACGGATCAAGGTAAATCAAATCCAGTTTGTTGATTCCATGAATATTCAGTACATCTCTTATCAGATTGTCACCATTTGTAATGTTGAATTCCTGGTTTAGCGAAACTATATTGATGGCTCCAAGCTCTTGAAAATTGTTAACTGTAGCATTGAAAAGGTCTCTGTTCTTTTCTATGTAAATAACCTTTTTGTTAACCTTGGAAAAAAAGTAACTGTCTATTCCCATTCCTCCAGTAAGGTCTGCCACAATACCGTTTTTACAATAATTCTGCTTATATATTGCAGTTTTAGACGAGCTGCATTGTTCTGTTGACAGAGAACCAGTATAGATTAGATTTGCGTTTTCTGCCCATTCCGGCACTTTAGTAATGAGTTTTTTTCGGGCTTCAATTATTATTGCTGCCAATTTTACATCAATGTGTGGGTATTTAGAAGCCGACAGAATTATTGTACCGGTATCTTCATTAAAGTGAGCTGAGATAAACTCTTTTAATTGTTGTGTCAGCATAGATGTTAATTGGTCTTTAACGGATCATTAACAAGATTTTTATAGCGATAAATTGTATAGCGTATAACCGGTTTCCTAAACTTCTTCAGATAAAGAACCTTTGCGATTTCAACCTTCTCAAAATTGTTATAGCCAAATTCAACTCCTTTATTATCATCTCTTGATGAGTGGACATAATAGACGCTTTCTCCAGTTTTTAAACCACCCTGCTTGGCTGTTATCCATTTGTACTTTCTCACTTTGCTTAGCGGACCCCATGTTTTTACAAATGTTTTATTTGGTCTTGCAAGGTAGTAATCCTTGAGAGCTGCTTTTTTGTAGTCAAACTCAATTATATATGAATGTGCAGATATTCTGCCGGTTGCAATGTCAATATCTCTTATTTTTTTGAACTCATAAGAGAGTTTTTTCAGTCCATATCTATCCAGGGTGAAGTCATTACTACCTATGGAGTACCCCTCTTTATTTACAGAAAACAGGTAGTTAAGCATACCTGTGTAATGGTGTGTTAAAGCGATTGTTACTACTATTGCAAATAGGTATAGACTAACCCTTAAAGATTTAGGGTTTAATATTTTATTGGTTTTAATATGCTCTGTAGATAACCACGAACCTGCAATTATAATAAAGGGAATAATTCCGAGTGAAGTAGCATAAATAAAACTATCAGATACCAGAGAAAAAACAATCGAGACAGCTATTACCGGAATTGATAGGGATAATAGCAGTGACAAATGCTCTTTGCTTATGAAAGGTGACCTGGAGTATGCTCTTAACGATAAATATATAATATACAGGTTAACCGGGTTATTAATCAAAAAAGGTATAAAAATACCCTTCAGGAATGCCTGTAAGTTTATTCCTCCCGAGAATTTCATTGTCCCGGCCAAATACTCAACCCCCAGAAAATCGTTATTCACATTCCATAGTATAACAGGGAACAACGAGGCTAATGTTACAAAAGCAGCTAAATATAGGTCTGTACGTTTGAACAGAGATCTGTCATTAGAAATCGCATAGACTGCAACACCCAACCACAAAAGGAATGATGAAAATTTTGAAAGGGTGGCAAATCCAATGAAAAGCCCGGCAAGGACTAGTGCCATTCTGCAAAGCATCCTCGATTCTGCGCAATTTTTGTCTCGAGGAATCAACCCTTCCAGAAGAAAATAGAGAGAAAGAAGATAAAAAAATGTTTGAGGACCCTCCGGCAATATGAAAAGTCCGGCAACAAGGCTTAGGTAAAATGAGAAACTGTATAGGAGAGCTGAGTAAAAACCTGCTGCCTCTCCTTTGATCCTCCTTCCAATTATATATATTAACCATATGTTGGCACATCCTGTAACAATAGATGACAACCGCAGAAAAAATTCACCTCCAAGAGCAAGGTTGTTTGTAAAAAGCTGGATAAACCATCCAATCATAGGAGGTTGGTCGAAACTGCCTAGCTCAGGAAAAAGAGAGAAAGTCCAGTAATATGCCTCTTCTCCACCTAAATTCAAAACAATTGCCAGAAGAGATCTGATTGCAGCTGATATTGCTATGAGCAGGATGACATATCTTTTATAATTCAAATCTTTCATTACTAGCTGTTTTCTGCAATCATTTTGTTGGAAATCTTACTAAATCTCAGCAGGAATAGTATTGCTGCAAATCCGAGCCCTGCCAGTAACCCTATCCAAACTCCGACTGTTCCGAAACCGAGAATAAAGCCGCAAAAATAACCCATTGGCAAAGATATCAGATAATAGGAAATTATTGAAAGTAAAAGTGGAATTTTAACATCTGCCAATGCCCTGAGACATGCAAGGCTGGCAAGCTGTGTTGCATCAAATATCTGGAAAAGAGCTGACACAATCAGCAATGAAGCTGCCAGAGATCTAACAGCAGGATCTTCTGAAAAAATATAGGGTATATGTTCTCTGAAAACAATGTAGGCTAAGCCACACAAAGCCATGAAAAAGACACTGAGGTGAATTGCCGCAAAGCCTGCAATTCTCATTGAGCGGAAGTCTCCGTAACCATATTGATGTGAAACTCTTATGGTTGCAGCAGCGCCTACACCAAGAGCCAGCATAAATGAGAAACTACTCATACTCATTGCAATTTGGTGAGCCGCCAGTTGAGTCTCTCCCAACCAACCTATCATTACAGCACTTAAACTGAATGCAGTAATTTCAACAAGGTTTTGGAATGATAAGGGAATAGATGTCTTGAGAACTTTTACGGCCTGACTGATGTCAATTACTGGCCACTTTATTAATTTGAAATATTTGTTATAGCACTCATATCTGAAAAATACAATCAGAAACAGCACCAGCATAAGAATTCTGCTGATTAGTGTTGCTGTTGCAGCTCCACTGATTCCCATAGCTTCAAATCCCAGATGTCCATAAATAAGCACCCAGTTTAATAGTATGTTCATAAGGTTGGCAAACAGTGTTATATACATTGCATATTTGGTTATCCCTATCCCTTCGGAAAATTGTCTAAGACCAAAAAACATTAGAAAGGGGATCAACCCGAAAAGAACTATATTGTAATATTGACTTGAGGTTTCAACCACAGCTTCTGTCTGACCCATGTATCCCATTAAATTGCCTGCTCCAAACATAACCAAAGTGAGCAGTATAGATATTCCAAAATTGAGTACCAGTGAATTCTTCAGTAGAGAGGATACATTATTATGATCTCCTTTACCGAAAGATTGTCCTACATGAGGAGTCAAACCTTGTGTAAATCCAATTCCAAAGACCATCCCAAGGATATAAATTGAATTGGCAAATGATACTGAAGCCAATTCTGTGGTTCCCAGATGACCTACCATTATGTTGTCGGCCAAATGTACCGTTATTTGCCCTGCCTGGGTAAGAATTACAGGCACTGCAACGACCATATTTCTCTTGTAAAATGGAATATACTCCTTAAAATTCATTGGGCAAATATACAAGAGTTTGTTCTATTTTTGATAATTGGCTTCATTTCCCTAATTTTACGGAGGCAATAAATTTAAAGGAAGGAGACATCTTATGGCAGCATCATATTTAGAGAGAGCAAATTCGTGGTTAACTAATGATTTTGACGAGCAAACCAGAGGCCAGGTTAAATATCTGATAGAGAACAACCTGAAAGAACTTGAAGACTCCTTTTATAAATCACTTGAATTTGGAACCGGTGGATTAAGAGGAATAATGGGTGTTGGAACTAACCGGATAAACAGATATACCATTGGAATGGCAACTCAGGGTCTGGTAAACTACATCATAAAAACATTTGGAGGTGACATTCAGCATTCAGTTGCTATTGCATACGATTGCAGGAATAACAGTTCATATTTTGCAGGGATAACAGCTGATGTTTTTGCCGCAAACGGATTTACTGTCTATAAGTTTGAAAGCTTACGCCCTACACCTGAACTCAGCTTTGCAATTCGCCATTACGGATGTGTTGCCGGGGTGATGGTAACTGCGTCGCATAATCCAAAAGAGTACAATGGCTACAAGGCATACTGGAATGATGGTGCACAGGTTACCTCCCCACACGACAACAATATTATTAAGGAGGTTTTAAAAATTGACCAGCCATCAAAGGTGAAATTTGAAGATGGAACCGGTGTCATTAAAAACATTGGTGTTGAGACAGATGATGAGTACCTTAACGCTATACTCTCCCTCACGCTTTTAACCAAAGAGATGAACAGCCAAAGCTCTTTGAAAATTGTTTATTCACCGATACATGGTACAGGCGTAAAGCTCATACCTGAAGCTCTAAAAAGAATTGGATTCAAGAACATTATAAATGTTCCTGAGCAAGATGTAACCGATGGTAATTTCCCCACAGTCAAATACCCTAACCCTGAAGAGAGAGAGGCTCTGCAAATGGCAATTGATAAAGCTATACTTACAGGTGCTGACATTGTTCTTGCAACAGACCCGGATGGTGACAGATTAGGCGTAGCAGTTAAAAATTCAGCCGGAGAGATTGAAATATTAAACGGAAATCAGACGGCCTCATTATTAACTTATTACCTGCTAGCAAGGAGTAAAGAGCTTGGAATTATTGGAGCGGGAGCAAACAACGGGCATTATATGGTTAAAACAATCGTAACCACAGATCTTCTAAAATCGATATCTGAAAGCTATGGCGTTGAAATGATGAATGTTTTAACAGGATTCAAATATATTGCTGAGGTTGTCAGGAATCTTGAAGGAAAACGCAAGTTTATCGGAGGTGGAGAGGAGAGTTATGGTTTCAATGCAGGAGAGTTTGTCCGGGATAAGGATGCAGTTATCTCATGTTGTTTGTTGGCCGAAGCAGCCGTTTGGGCCAAAATGAAGGGGATGACCCTGACAGATTTGTTAAAGGAAATTTATCTAAAACATGGTTTTTACAAAGAACACCTTATCTCCATTACAAAAAAAGGTAAAGATGGTATTGAACAAATTCAATCAATGATGAAGGCATTCAGGAGTTCACCTCCTCAGCATCTTGCCGGGTCGACTGTAGTACTTGTTCATGATTATCTCAATTCAGAGACTATTGATATGGTAAGTGACCTTAGGTATAAAATCAATTTACCTAAATCGGATGTATTGCAGTTTGTAAGTGTCGACAATACAATAGTTTCAGTAAGGCCATCAGGGACTGAACCAAAAATTAAGTTCTACTTTGGAGTAAAGGGCAGTTTAATATCTGTCTCTGAGTTCGAAAAAACAGAAGCAGAATTAAACCACAAAATTGAAATTTTATCAGACCAGATGATATCTTACCAGACAACAGGCAAGCAATGAAAAAGTACCTTATGAATATCCCTTTGCTGTTGCTCTCATTTATTAGTTTAACAGTCACTGCACAGAGCTTTACCAATTCTATAAACGGACAAAGAAAAATTGACGAAATAATCTCCAGATTAACTGTAAGGGAGAAGATTGCGCAATTGTTTATCGTCTCCTTCTCCTCTGATCCCAGAAACAGTAGTACCATCGAGGCAGAAGCTCTTATTAAAAAAGAGGGAGTTGGTGGTTTGATTATAATGAATTCGGGGTTGACATCCGGTGCAAACATGATAAACCGCCTTCAAAGTTTGTCAAAAATTCCTCTTCTTGTTACAATAGACGGTGAGTGGGGAGTTGCAATGAGGTTTGACTCCGTTGTTCAGTTTCCCAGACAAATGCAACTCGGCGCTTTAACCGATGAATCTCTTGTCTATCAGATGGGAGCTGCAATAGGAAGACAGTCCAAAAGGCTGGGAATAGATGTAAACTATGCCCCTACAATTGATATTAACAGCAATCCAAGAAACCCGGTAATAAACACCAGATCGTTCGGAGAGTCTCCGGAGATTGTTGCAAAATACGGAAAGGCATATATGCTTGGAATGAAGGATGCCGGGGTATTGGGATCGGCAAAACACTTTCCGGGACACGGGGACACCGAGGATGACTCTCACCATACACTTCCTCTTTTGAACTTCTCTAAAGAAAGGATTGATATGCTTGAGTTATACCCTTTTAGGGCTCTTATTGAAGCAGGTGTAGATATGGTTATGATTGGTCATCTTCAGATTCCATCTCTAGACAGTTCGGGAAGACCAAGTTCAATATCAAAACCAATTGTCAGCGGTCTTTTGAGGGGTGAACTTGAATATGAAGGAATAATAATTTCAGATGCACTTAATATGAAGGGTGTATCAGAGTACATATCACCGGAATTGTTACCATTGGAAGCCTACAAAGCAGGATGTGATTTCATACTGATGCCAGAAAGGGTCACCGAAGCTATAACCGTTATGGAAAAAGCTGTTGAAAGAGGGGAGATTTCAATTCACAGCTTGAATATGAGAGTTCGTAAAATGCTATCTGTAAAGCTAAAACAAGGTATCCTTGAAGATTATTATAAAATCTCCAATCAAAATCTTTACGAAGATCTTAACGACCCCAATTACTTATCACTTGTCTCATCAATTTCTGATAAGTCTGTAACAGTGGTGAATAATAGAGGTAACCTGATTCCGATCAAAGAGTTAAAAAAAGAGAAAATCGGATATTTATCACTAGGTGGCGACAGAAATGGTAAAGAGCTGGCAGCCCAATTACAGCTTTATACGCATATTGATACAATCGTTTTAAGAGGTAAGTATTCACAGAACGATTTGAACAGAGCTTTAAACCAACTTTCTGATAATTCGGTCATAATTATTGCTATGCATAACACTGATGCAAGACCTCAGAGAGATTTTGGAATAGACAGCAACCAGATAAAGCGATTAACTGATTTTGCCCAAAATAAAAGAGTTGTGTTTGCTTATTTTGGTAATCCATTAGCTTTGCCACAAATAAAAAACTACCAGAATTTCTCTTCTGTGATAATCGGATACTCAAATACAATTTACAACAACAAATCGGTGGCCGGAATATTATTCGGTTCAATAGGGGCGGAGGGAAGGTTACCGGTTACCTCCGGAACTCTTTCACCCGGATACTCGGTCAGAACAGAGGGTGATTTAAGAATTTCATACGGCATTCCTGAAGATTTTAAGCTGGCTGGTAACAAACTGAGAGCAGAAATTGACACCATTATCAATGACGACATACTGGCAGGGCGATATAATGGTGCTCAGTTAATACTCATGAAAAATAATCGTGTTATTATTAACACTTCATATGGTTCAATGAAAACAGATATGCAGGTAAAAATTAACCGCATATCAGGGATGATTGCCCATTTGCCTGCAATAACACTATTAGCCGAGAGAGGGAAGCTATCACTGGAGGATTTTGCCGGGAAATATCTAAAACGAAGGGGAGATTCCCGTCTGAGTAATGTTCTTCTTTCAGATTTACTAATGCACAGAACAGATATTTCTGATGCCGATTCCTATAAATTCAGATATTCTGAATCAAATAAAGAGGCTTTAAGAAGGGTTGTAGAATATGTAACGCTGCATAACTTTGAAGATTTCGTGAAGGATGAAATCCTTTCGTTAATTGGAATGGACAGAACGTACATTAAAGGAGATTTTGCCTTTTCAAACGCAAATGACATTGCGAAGTTTATTTCGTTTTTAAGATCAAAGGGAGTGTATGGAGGGTTGGAACTGGCAGGGGAGGAGAGTGCAAAGTGGATTTTGAACATGATGCATTACTACTCCGTATCACCCAATGGAAGCATTGTCTGGTACGACGATAAAGAAGATATAGCCCTTATCTTCCTGAATGACAAGGATGACTCAAAAATGGCAGAATCTCAGAAAATAAATACTGGAGACAATCTTAGAAGAAGAGTTATCGACTTTTTAACAGATATTTAAAAGTATTGTACACTATGTAGGAAAACAGTACCAGAAATAGCCATAAAGACCATTTTGAGCCGGTTGCAGCTACTGGTATAACAAGAAGAGTAGAATATATAAAAAAGAGATATTTAGCCTTGTTATCGGCAAATTTCAGGCTCTTGAACTTAAGTGAGAACATTGGAATTTCGCTAACCAGCAATAGTGACAATATCACTGAAATCATCGGAAAAAACCACAGATTGTCAAAAAGAAAATCAAATTTTACATTATAGGATGAATAGTGCAACATCATTGCAATCAAAAGAGCGTTTGCAGGTGTTGCCAAACCAATAAAATCTGTAGTTTGCCGCGTGTCAATGTTAAATTTGGCAAGTCTCAGGGCAGAGAAAAGAGCTATAAGAAGAGGTGTAAACGAAAGTATTTCAAACAGAACCATATTTCCTGAATGTATTTGAGGAGAAAGGTAACTGCTGAATCTGTAATAGATTAAAATAGAAGGAGCCAGACCAAAACTGACAAGGTCAGCAAGAGAATCCAGCTCCTTTCCTAAAGGTGAATATGCTTTAAGCAACCTGGCGGCAAATCCATCAAAAAAGTCAAATATTGCTGCGGCAATAATGAGATAGACAGAGAAATGGAGCCACCCCTTTAATCCAAATATTACGGCCAGAATTCCGCAAAACAGGTTAACAAGAGTAATAGTATTGGGAATATGTTTTGTTAGTCTCATTATTTATTTCAGGTTGATTGGTTAATTTGATAGATTATATACCGAGCTTTTTTCTTATAGTTTCAGGGATTGAGCTTTTATGCACCATAACTGAGATAGTTTTAGCCTTAACGAAACTCTCGGACATATTTAGGTACCCTCCGAATTTGTTTCTTTGGGTGCCCCATGAGTTCTTGGTAACGTAATACTTATTTCCATTCTGATCCTTAACAATACCGATAAGCAGCATCAAATGGTCATCTGTTGTTGTGAAATTTTCATATCCTTTTTGTCTGATCTCCTGAGTAACCTTAACCTCCGGATAAATGTTCTGAAATTTATAAATCTCAGCATATTTATCTTCGGTAGCAAGCTTCTCAAAACGAGCCCTGTCTTCTCCAAGATATCCGGACAAATCTTCAATTTCAGGATTGATTGCAACACCGTTTGCATGCGAAAAACCCTTCTCACTTACATCACCATCCCAGCAAATTGTGTAACCCTTTGTTAGGGCATTGTCAATTATTGACATCAGTTCATCAAGCGGAACATTGTAGAACTTCTCATGGTCCCAGTTATCCGGAACCTCAATAACTGATTTTTTATAAAAAGGGATATGGTTGAAACTTGTAATTTCAACATAGTCTTCCATATTCAAACCCAGTGAATTTGCAAATGAAACAGGAGTGTACTGTTTGCCCTTAAAATCAAATTTTTCAGGTAAAGGGCCCAGATATATGTCCATTAGTGAGTTAACAAGTTTGTAGTATTCAGGGCTCCTTTGCTTAAGCTCTACGGCTGCTCCAGAAATAACATTAACGAATTTGTTTAGCTCTTTGTGATTATTTAGTGGGGAGTTATAATTAATCCCGTTATAAACCTCTTGTGGAACAACTCCGTACTCCTTAACAATGTTTGTAAACATGTGTGCAAGGCTGCCCTGACCAATATTACCATTTCCTCTCCTCAGGTAGTTGTCATCCATTCTTTTAAGGTAGTTAATCCTGACTACAAACATTTCAGAGAGGTCAAATTCTCCTTTTCCGGTTCTCAGCAGTTCTGACTCAAGAAAAGCTGCAGCGGCATAACTCCAGCAAGTTCCGCTGCTTGCCTGATTTTTTACCGGTGTTGCAGCATTTTTAACCACATCTGTAAAGATGTACCCCTGTGCATTTACAGTTAATGCTAAAACAAGCAATAGCAGAGTAATTGTTGCTTTTAGTGAATTTTTCATAGTAAAAGTAAAATTTGATAGTTTATTT
Source organism: Rikenellaceae bacterium (assembly GCA_003542575.1). GTDB lineage: Bacteria > Bacteroidota > Bacteroidia > Bacteroidales > UBA932 > Bact-08. The sequence continues at coordinate 252,222 of DPKJ01000005.1, forward strand.
TATTCCAAGTTTAGCTTTTATGCCAGCAGGAATTGAGTTTTTGTGCACAACAATATTCATGGTTTTATATCTGGCAAATGTCTCGGAAACATACCATATTCCTTTGTAGTCACCTGTTTCACCCCATGAGTTTTTTACCATGTAGTATTTGTTTCCCTTCTGATCTTTTGCAATACCGTATATATGCATACCATGATCGTCTGTTGTCTGACCATTGTCAAATGCAATTTGACGAGCCTCCTGAGTAATTTTTTTCTCGGGAACAATCTGTTCAAGACTGAAAAGCTTTGCATCAAGCTCACTTTTAGGAACTCCAAGCCATCTCTCCTGATCAGAGCCGGACATGTTGGCAATTTCTGTTTCAGGTACAAAAGCAATACCTTTGCGTGTAAACCCTTTTTCGCTAACATCCGAAGCCCAAAGAACAGTATATCCCTTTTCGATTGCAAAGTCAAATACCATCATCAACTCATCAATTGGCAAGTTGTATGAGCGGTCCCATCTCCAGTTGTCAGGTATTTCCAGAGCAAATTCAGAGTAAAATGGATGGTGTGTGTATGATGTCAGAGATACATAATCATCAGACAAAATGCCCAATTCAGCTGCAAAGCTTTTGGGAGTATACTCCTTGCCTTTGTATGTGAATTTTTGTGGAACCTCTCCAAGATATGCGTTTAGAATCCCTCTGAAGCCCTCTTTCCATGCGGGAGTGTATTTTCCGTTTGGATTTCTGACAAGAGCCTTAACATAACCTGAAAGAGCAGCGTCAAACTCATTGTGAATATGGTTTTTTTCGCCGTAGTTGAGTCCCGGCATAACTTCATCCGGAACAATCCCGTAATTTTTCCACACAGCAAGAACATCCCCAAATGAACTACCGGGTGCAAAATTTATGTTACCCGAAGTTCTAATGTACTTGTCTGCCTTGTCATAGTAAGCGTTTGACACAATAAACATTTCAGAAAGGTCATGAGTGCCTTTACCTGTTCTGATAAGCTCTGACTCAAGAAAAGAGAGGGCAGAAAAACTCCAGCATGTACTGGTTCTGTTCTGATTTTTGATGCTTGTTACAGGATGCTCTTTTACCACTATAAACTTGTAACCCTCTTTTATGGAGTTATTTTCCTGACTGAAAGAGGATACCGTTAAAAACGAAAGCAGTATTAAAACTGCAGCGAATCTTTTCATAATCTTTGTTATAATTTAGTTTTTCCAAAGTTATGAAAAAAATGGAAGAGCATACTTCACTTATGGAATATTCATATACTTGTGTGTCTGAAGAGATATATTCCAGCAAGGATTTGTCTTTACATATTCCACAATCTTCTCCATCATCTCTCCTGACTTGCTCCATTCAGGTTGAAGGTATAACAGACAATCCGGCTTTACCCGACTTCTGTTCTCCTCAGCCCAAATGAAATCAACCTCATCTTCAACAATTATTTTTAGCTCTGAAGCCATCTCATATATCTCATCTACCGGTGGTTTCTTCCTCTTTGGAGATAAACAAATCCAGTCAAAGTTGCCACTAATGTGACTTGAACCGCTGGTTTCGAGAAATATCTCTATACCATGATTTTTTAGCTTCCTGCAAAGAATATCCAAAGGATAGTTTAGTGGTTCACCACCTGTAATAACTATTGATTTTGCCGGGTGTATTATTGCATCTGCAACAATTTTATCCACTTCAACAGGAGGATATAGTCCCGGATTCCATGTCTCTTTTGCATCACACCAATTGCAGCCGACATCACACCCCCCAAGTCTTATGAAATATGCAGCTTTCCCTGTGTTAAAGCCCTCTCCCTGAATAGTATAAAATGCCTCTGCCAATGGGAGTAGGTTCCCGTTGTCGAGTTCCGGTATTTTCATCTTTTTTTGCAAAGTTAAAAACAATTGACAAACAGGTGCCTTTTTGTCAGTTTTATACTGATGGCAAATTTGTTGCAAATACTACAATAGGTTATAATATTTTGAAAAGATGGATAATTACAAATATGAAGCATTAAAAAACTTTGCTATCAATCTGAATGAAATGGCCAGGTTGGGCAAACTTGATCCTGTTATTGGAAGAGATGACGAAATAAGAAGAGTATTGCAGATTCTAAGCAGAAGAACCAAGAATAATCCGATTCTGATTGGAGAGCCCGGAGTCGGAAAAACAGCAATTGCAGAAGGAATCGCTCAAAGAATTGTCATAGGGGATGTTCCTGAAAACCTCATGACAAAAATTATTTTTTCTCTTGACATGGGAGCACTTATAGCAGGTGCAAAGTATAAAGGAGAGTTTGAGGAGAGACTAAAAGGTGTCATAAAGGAGGTTATTGATAGTAACGGAGATGTTATATTATTTATAGATGAAATACATACGCTTGTTGGAGCTGGAAAAAGTGATGGTGCCATGGATGCCGCTAATATCCTCAAACCGGCATTGGCCAGAGGCGAACTTAGGGCAGTTGGTTCAACAACGCTTGATGAATATCAGAAATATTTTGAAAAAGATAAGGCACTTGAGCGTAGATTTCAAATGGTTTTGATTGATGAACCTTCGCCTTCTGAAGCAATTTCAATATTAAGAGGTCTCAAGGAGAGATACGAAAACCATCACAAAGTTCAGATTAAGGATGATGCTATTATTGCTGCAGTTGATCTTTCACACAGGTATATCACATCAAGATTTCTTCCTGATAAGGCAATTGATTTAATTGACGAGGCTGCTTCCCGTCTGAGACTGGAAATGAATTCTGTCCCGGAATCTATTGATGAACTCAACAGAAAAATCAGTCAGCTGGAAATTGAAAGAGAAGCTGTAAAGAGAGAAAAAGGAGTAGAAAAACTTGATGAGCTGTCAAGGCAAATAGGTAAGTTGTCGGCTGAACGAGAGACAAAGACTGCACAGTGGAAAAAAGAAAAAGCAATCATAGAGCAAGTGCAAAAGAAGAAAATTGAAATTGAAAATCTAAAATTCAGGGCAACTGAGGCTGAAAGGTCCGGGGACTATGGTAAAGTTGCAGAATTGAGGTATGGTAAAATAGTTGCAGCAGAGAGAGAAATTGAAGGACTAATGGTAAAAAAGAGCCGGAATGAAATTTCGTTGATTAATGAATATGTAGAGCCGGAAGATATTGCAGAGGTAGTTGCCAAATGGACCGGGATACCTGTGAGAAGGATGTTGGAGAGTGAAAAGGAGAAGCTTCTCAGGATGGAAGATGTTCTGCACAAAAGGGTTATTTGTCAGGACGAGGCAATAGGTGCTGTTTCAGATGCTATAAGAAGAAGTCGGGCAGGTTTGCAGGATTCAAAGAGACCAATTGGTTCATTCCTTTTTCTTGGAACAACAGGTGTAGGAAAGACTGAACTTGCCAAGGCTTTGGCAGAATTCCTGTTCAATGATGAAAATCTGATTACCAGGATTGATATGAGTGAATATCAGGAGAGGCATTCTGTATCAAGGCTGGTTGGGGCACCTCCGGGTTATATCGGCTATGAAGAGGGAGGTCAGCTGACAGAATCAGTAAGAAGAAAACCATATTCAGTAGTCCTTCTTGACGAAATAGAGAAGGCTCACCCCGATGTATTCAATATATTGCTTCAGGTGCTTGATGACGGAAGGTTAACAGACAATAAAGGCAGAACGGTTAATTTTAAAAACACCATTCTTATCATGACCTCCAATGCCGGCTCAGAAGTTATACAAGACAAATTGAGTAGGTTAGATGATAATAACAGTGATGAGATAGTGGAAAAAACAAGAAACGAGGTTTTGGAGATACTAAAAAACAGCGTAAGGCCGGAATTTCTCAACAGAATAGATGAAATAATTGTATTCCATCCTCTTTCTATAGAAAATATGAAAGATATTCTTAAACTTCAGATAGACGGAGTTAAGAAAATCCTCAAAGAGAAAGAGATACAGCTCGAGTTCACAGATTATGCACTCAGCTATATTTGTAACAAAAGCTATGATCCCTCATATGGGGCAAGGCCTCTTAAAAGAATATTGCAAAGAGAACTTGTAAACGAATTGGCCCGGTTACTTTTAAAGGGAACCCTGGCCAAAGACAAGCCGGTTATTATTGATTATTTTGAAGATAACCTTGTCTTTAGAAATTAATTGTACAGATAACGTTTAATCTTAAGTGTTGCTGTTTTCTCAAACGGAACAGGTTGTTCAGTAATTTCAGAAAGTCTGGAAAACTTGTTCACCCTCTCGTTTACATATGAGATGAGTTCAGCTTTTATCTCTTTTAGTTTATCTGTTATGTTATCAGAGCCATTACCCTCTTCGAGCAAACCGTTTTTAATCTCCTCATAATTGAAGTGTACTTTGGCCACCAGTTTACCCTTTTTCTGTACAACAAGAGACTCCAGCACAAGATCAAATTCGTTAATAACTGATTCAATATCTTCCGGATATATATTCTCTCCGTTAGGACCAAGCATCATATTGTCTCTTCTTCCTTTAATGAAAAGGTTGCCTTTTTTATCGATATGCCCTAAGTCCTTTGTAATGAACCATCCATCTTTTGTAAACGACGCTTTGGTTGTTTCATCGTCTTTGTAATACCCGGCCATTACATTTGGACCCTTTGCAATTACCTCACCAATCTTCTCCCTGTTTATATTGATAATTTTAATCTCAACTCCTTCAATCGCAGGGCCTGTAGATTGCCATTTTACTTTACCGGGAATAGCTCCGGCAAGTAGGGGAGATGTCTCAGTTAAACCATAACCAATGCCATAGGGAAAGCCGGCATCAGCAAGAAAATGCTCTACCACACCATCGATTCTTGAGCCCCCTATGCCAAAAAAACGAAGTTTTCCACCAAATGTCTCTAATAGTTTTTTTCCGGCAAGTTTGTGCAGCGCTCTTCTAATTAATGGAATTGAGTAAAGAGTTCTCAATATGATGTTTTTGGTGAACATCGGCCTGATTTTGAGTTTGTATATCTTCTCCACAATAAGTGGAACACTTAGCATAACTGTTGGTTTCACCTCTTTTAATGCAGGCATTAGAAGCGAAGGAGTAGGCGAGCCGTCAAGATAAACAACAGATGCTCCACAATAAAATGGCAACAACATTCCGATACTGCACTCGTAAGCATGTGACAGGGGCAGAATCGAAAGAAAAGTATCCTCCTTAACTATCGGAAAGAGCTTGTATGTCATTTTTGTATGGTGAACAAGATTTGAATGTGTTAGCATAACACCTTTTGAAGCACCAGAAGTACCTGAGGTATAGATAATTGATGCAATGTCCTCTTGTTTAGGTTCAGCAGGTTGGACAGGTGAACTGACTGTTGGCATCTTTACAGGCTCCAGGGTATCCATCCTGATGATAAGAGGTAACTTATCTGAAATATGTTTGTGGATCTTGTATTCTAACTTAGATGAAACAATAATTGCAGATGCATCGGAGTGATCAAGAACATTAATTATCTCAAAAGCAGTAAAATCCGGCAATATAGGCACCACAACCCTCCCTGATACAGTTATAGCGAAATATGACACAGCCCAGTTAGGCATATTATTACCAAGCAAAGCAACTTTCTGACCTGGCTCTATGCCCGCTTTGTTTAAAACACCTATAAGATTTTCAATTTTTGATGAAGCCTCATTGTAAGTAATGATCTCTTTGTTGTGGAGGGAGAATGCCATTCTCTCCCCGTAATTTTTTACACTTGCAGAAAATATATCCCTGAGAGTGTTGTTTTCATTCTCTTTTTTCATGTCAGGCATTGTCTTTAACACAAAGATAAAAATATTCTTAAACTGAGGTTTATTGCAGATGGCTTGATTTTTGCTAATTTTGCGGGAGAAATGTTAAGTTATTAGAAATGTTCTTTATTGAAAACCGTCGCAGAAAAGCACTTAAGAAAATTGAAACCGACCGGGTAGTTCGGTTTATGCCACTTTCGGAAGTCAGAAGCGTAGGTGTAATTTTTGATATTAACGAAGACAATATTATAGACACGATCAAGAGATTTACAGAATACCTTGACAACAGGTCAATAAAATTTCAGGCGCTGGCGGTCAATTATACCAAATCACTCTTTCCCGAAGGTTTTGTAGATTTTAGAATAAAAATTATCAACAGAACATCATTCAACAGCATTGGAGCCCCTGTAGATGATGCTATAATTGAATTTGCAAATCAGAACCATGATTTGTATATCGATCTTTCTGCTCAACACAATTTTACTTACGAATATATATCAAGACTATCCAACGCCTATTTTAAGGTAGGAAGATGCGGGTATGACAATAACCCTTTTGATCTTGTTTTGGCCAGTGACCCGGAATCAGGTTCTAAACACTTTATAGACTCAGTAATACATTATCTGTCATCAATCAGATCTGCTTAAATGATAGGGGACGATTTTTTAAATATTAACGAAGAGGAGGAGTTCTCAAACCTGATCTCTGAGTGCGAAGAGGCATTTGAAAGCGGCACTCTGGAGAATCTTAAGTTTACTGAAGAGGAGTTTGAGTTTCTGATCAACCATTTCATTGACGAGGTTGATGATGACATTGTGTATATTCTCACCAAGATGGCATATACCCAGCACCCGTACTCAACTGATCTGATAATAAGATATGCCGATGTTCTCATTGTAAACAGAGAGTTGGAAAGAGCACTGGATATATTAAACAATCAAATGGATTTAGACTCCGGCAACAGTGACATTCACTTCCTTCTTGGCAGAATCTATATAAAACTTGGCGACGATCAAAAGGCATCTGAATATGTTCAGAGAGCACTCTCGCTAACTGTAAACGAAAAGACCGAAATGTTGCTTACGGCTTCTCAGGACTATATTGATATGGGGAAATTTGATTTTGCCATTAGTCTTCTTGAAGGAGCCCTCAAAAATTCTCCTGATAACCTCGAGATCATAAATGATCTTGCATTTTGCTTTGAAAGAAAAGACAATCTGTCAAAAAGCCTTGAGTTCTACGAAAAATATCTGGACAAAGATCCTTTTAATGATAATGTCTGGTTTAACATAGGAACAATTTACGCCAGAGATCTGAATCTAAATAAAGCTGTTGAAGCATTTGACTTTGCTATTGCATTAAATCCATACAACTCCTCTGTACTGTACAACAAAGCAATTTTACTGATTAACACCGGAAGGTATGATGAGGGTATTGCTGTTTTCACTGAGTTCCTCAAGATGGAACCGGACAATATTTTTGCGCTGATAGGTATTGCTGATGCATACCTTGGCAAAGACAGACTGGATGATGCGATGAAATTCTTTATGATGGCTCTGATTAATTCTGATGAGAGCATAGACGCAAACACAGGAGTAGCATATATCCATATGCTTAAACACGAAGACCAGGCTGCATTGCCATATTTAAGAAAAGTAATAGGTCTGGAAGGGGCAGATTATCTTTTTTTGCTGGCAGAATTGCTCAAGACATACAAGAGAACCAAAGAGCCTGAATTTTTAGTTTATTATCTTACAGCACTTTACCATACTCAGGAGTCAGAACTGTTCCTTGTGTATCTTGAACTATTGGTTGCTTATGGAGAGATCTGGCTGGCAAGGCTTTTTGAACTCATCCCATCTTTAAAGAAAGATGATAAAGTGACCGGACAAATAGCAAAAAGCAGAAAAAAGTAAATTCTAAATGAAAAAATACCTTTTTACGGCAATCAAAGGGATAGCTATGGGTGCAGCAGATGTAATCCCAGGTGTTTCAGGTGGTACAATAGCCTTTATGACCGGAATCTATGCCGAATTGATATCATCACTCAAATCTATTGATCATAAATCAATTAAATGGATTTTCAAGGGAGATATCGGCAGATTTTGGAAGGAGATAAACGGAAACTTCCTTGTTTCTGTCTTCTCAGGAGTTCTTGTAAGCATTTTTACACTTGCCAGACTTATGCAATACCTTCTGATAAACCATCCGATTCCCCTTTGGTCCTTCTTTTTAGGCCTCATTGCCGCCTCGGCAATATTCATACTAAGAGATGTCAAAAAGTGGAAAACAGGGCATATTACAGCCCTTCTAGCGGGTGTTGCCATTGCTTCCTGGATATCACTTGTCTCACCAACCGAGACTACCGATGCATGGTGGTTTATATTTGTTTGCGGTATGGTAGCAATTTGTGCCATGATTCTTCCCGGAATATCTGGCAGCTTCATTTTACTCCTAATGGGTAAATACGCCTTTATGATGTCAGCAATTAAAGAGTTTAACATACCCGTAATGCTGGTATTTATAGCAGGAGCCGTAGTCGGCCTTATAGCTTTTTCCCATTTTTTATCCTGGCTTCTAAAAAAGTACTACGAACAAACCATTGCGCTTCTTGCAGGTTTTATGATAGGCTCACTTGTCAAAGTTTGGCCATGGAAAGCCGAATCTCTGGTCTATGAAGGCATCTTTCATCCCGTGCTCCCCTCACATTACAAAACCATTACGGAGACCAACCCACAACTCATGTGGGCACTACTATTCGCAACGATAGGAATAGCAATAGTCTTTGCCATTGAAATTATTGCCAAATCTGTTCGTAAATAAAAAAATAGTTATATCTTTGCACTCCCGTTTAAAACAGAAAATGGTTCGGTAGCTCAGTTGGATAGAGCAACAGCCTTCTAAGCTGTGGGTCTTGGGTTCGAATCCCAACCGAATCACAAAGAAAAAACTAAAGCTGTGCATCGCACAGCTTTTTTTATTTTCTGGGGCTGCCCGCACGCAAATTCATTTGCTGCGGCTTCCCCAGGAAATAAAAATGGCAGAGCCATTTAGTTTTTTCTTTGTTAGAGCCCCCCACCAGGGAACGCCGACTGAAAGGAGGCAATCCCAAGGTGGGCATATTCCAAAGCCCTCAAGTTTTTTTCGTTGTTAGAGCCCCCCACCAGGGAACGCCGACTGAAAGGAGGCAATCCCAAGGTGGGCATATTCCAAAGCCCTTAAGTTTTTTTGCTTTGTTAGAGCCCCCCACCAGGGAACGCCGACTGAAAGGAGGCAATCCTATCCGAACCACCCTAATTTACTACCAACTATTTTACAGATATTTAACATTTCGATCCATAATTTTCTGCTGTAAAATATGGCAACTTTTGTAAGTTATGAATCAAAAGTCTATATTTACATACCACTACGATATATGTAGTGGTTTGCAAATATACAACATGAATAATTTAATAGAAAAGAATAAGATTGCAAATTGGGACAAATTCTTTGTGGAACTGCAATCACAAGGTCGTTACACCTTTGCTTTTGATGAGTTGCGTGGTCGGTTCGATTTATCGGAAGAAACGCTTTTGCAAGGATTGTACAGGTATAAAGTTAAGAAGCAGATAGCACAAATCCGTAAGGGTTTTTACGCTATTATTTCACCCGAATATTCCAAGCAAGGAATGTTGCCACCATATTTGTTTATCGACGATTTAATGAAATCGCTAAATAAGCCATATTATGTGGCATTACTATCTGCGGCGGCTTTGAATGGCGCAGCACATCAGCAGCCCATGGAGTATTTTGTGATAGCACAAACCCCTGCCCCAAGAAGCATTAACAGTAAGAAGTTGAAAATTTTGTTTTTCTCGAAAAACAATTGGGAACAGGATGATATTGTACAAAAGACAACCAATGCAGGTTACATCAATGTTTCTTCTCCCGAATTGACGGCACTTGATTTATTGTCTTATAACGAAAAAATTGGACTAAACAGGGCGACAACCGTATTGCAGGAATTGGCGCAAGTAATGAAAGTATCTGCGCTTTCACGAACGGCCAAGCGATTCCCAAGTACGCCGGTTATTCAGCGCTTAGGCTATATTTTTGATAAAGTTTTAGGTGAAAAAAAATTGGCCGAAGCATTGTTGAAAATATTAAATAGTAGAACCGTTGTCCCGGTCTTGCTATCTGTTCAAAAAGAGAAACAAGGCGAGGTAGATGAAATATGGAAAGTAATTAAAAATATGGAAATAGAAAGCGATTTATGATACCTCAACGATACTTGGAAGAATGGAAAACGCAAGCCCCTTGGCCTGCTAATGCACAAGTCGAACAAGATTTAATCATTACAAGGGCGCTGGTAGAAATATTTTCCGACGATTTATTGAAAAATGCATTGGCTTTTCGAGGAGGAACAGCCTTGCATAAGTTGTATTTACAGCCACAAGCGCGCTATTCCGAAGACATTGATTTAGTGCAAATCAATTCTGAACCAATCAACCCAATACTCAAACAAATCCGTGAGCGACTGTCGTTTCTTGGTACAAAGAGGACAGTTAAGCAACATATTCACAACAACACCATCATTTACCGTTTTGACACAAGCACACAGCCGATAATCAATATGCGGTTGAAAATAGAAATCAATACACGCGAACATTTTCATGTGTTAGGATTAAAACAAATTCCCTACATAGTAGAAAACGGTTGGTTTTCCGCTGAATGTATGTTGACGGGATACGAATTAGAAGAACTCTTGGGCACAAAACTACGCGCCTTGTATCAACGACGGAAAGGTCGCGATTTATTCGATTTATACTGGGCTTTGAGAAACCAACAAGTCGATATTGAAAAACTTATACATTGTTACAAGACCTACATGCAGTCTTCGGTTGACAAACCCCCTACACAAAAACAGTTCCTTATTAATATGGCAGAAAAAATGACTGACCACGAATTTTTAGATGATATTCATATTATCCTTAAGCCGGGAATAGAATATACCAATGAGGATGCTTGGGAAGTGGTGAGGAGAGAAATAATTGAAAAGATTTAGAAATTATGGACAAAAACAGCCGAGTAATATCCGATGCCCCGGGATCGAATATGGTCCAAATAGAAGAACAACATTACCTAATTAAACAAATAACATAATGAAAAAAATTATTTTTATAATTATGATTATGTATTTTACCATAAATGCAAATTCTCTTTTCTCTCAAAATTTTAATGAACTACCAACAAAGGTAAGAGACAGCCTCTTAATCAAGATAGCCGACAGAGCATTGGAGAAGTATGGCCCAGAGTATAATAGAGGGTACCTTACACCAATTGTAAAATTCGAAGGTGAATTTAAGGGTGGAATTCATAAAGGGGAATCAGCATATTCGATAACTTATTCATATGACAAGTCTAAAGAGCTTTTCGAGAGAGATTTTTCTGCAAAAGTTGTAGTTGTAAATAAATCTAGAAAAATTTTAACAATCGATTTTGGAAATGGATTAAGTTATCTTATAGAAGAAATTGAAATGAAAAATAAAAAACATAAAAAAATGCCCTTTAGTACTAGTAAAAAGCAAGAAGTATATAAACTTTAATCCATTGACCAGGAAGAATCAGAAGGAGGTGAGTTACCTGGTGCTGAAATATCATGTAGTGCAGGTTCTTCCGGTCGTTGTTTTTATATTTTCCCGGTTAGGCCTTTTAACCACCCCTGCCCTTTTGATTGTGTTTTTTCGGGTGTTCAAACAGATTATTGTAGTCGAGTACTTATAATATTTTTAAATTTTTGCCAGCCTTTTGTCATATGATGAAACAATTAAAAAAAACTTTTACGATACATTTTTCAATTGCGGTGTTACTTTCTCTTACGTTGTTGTTTGAAAGTGGATGTAAAGACCAGCAATGTAAAGATCAGCAGAATGGTCTGATGGAAGACAATTCTACCCATATTGACTTAGATAATTTAGAAGAATTTCCCTCTTTTTTTGATTTTTTTTCAAAAATTGAAATAATCCCGCTTGAAACAAATACTCACTCATTGTTAAGTGATATGAATTTTATAAAAGTAATCCCCAACGGGGATTACTTTTATATCCTTGATAAAAAACAAAATTTAATTCAAATATTTAATTCTGCCGGGAAATATGTTGAAACTATCATTAAAAAAGGACGAGGACCTGGTGAGTACTCACTTCTTTATGATTTTGGCATTAACAACCACGATAACACAATAGAATTATTGTGTCCGTCAGGTGCTCTTTATCGTTATGACCTTTATACAAAAGATTTTATCGAATCAATTAAACTCAATGAAAGCATAAGATCTGTACACTTATTTGAAAGACTGTCCGATGATTATTATGTTTTTTTTTCAATATTTAACGATAAAAAGCTTTTATATTATTCGAAACAAAAGAACGAAATAGTTAAAACCGACTATACACTACCTGATTATATACTTCTAAAGAGTACATTGAAGTTTGTCTCATCTCCATTTTTTAAGTTTAAAGACACAATCCGTTTTTTTGAAGGACACAACGGTTTTATTTATACAATTAATCCTGCAACTTTATCCCTCACACCTAATTTTAAATGGGATTTCGGCAAGTACAATTTTAAATTGTCCGAAATACCTGATAATGAAAATGATTTTTATTATTATCGCCTTGGTAAAAATATTTCTTTCAAGTATGCATCAAGTTTTGCACACTTTACAGAATCAGAAAATTTTGTAATATCAGTCTTCGACTTCAGAGGTAAGATGATGACTCTGGCTTATGACAAAAACAGAGGTAAGTCACGTGTATTCCACAAGACAAAAGAAGGTGTTCAAATATGGCCCGGATATTCTGATAATCAGTATCATTATGTGTTTTTTCCTCCGAATCAATTACGTTGTTTTGTTAACGAATTAATCCTCGATTATGACCAACGAGTCGTTTTAAATTCAATCAATCCAGATGATAACTATGTTATTTTGAAATATACTTATAAATAATTTTATGAAGCACTATAAAATACTATATGCGATACTGTTAATCAATCTGATAATTACTATTCTTTCTTTTATTAAAATAACTAGTAATTCTCATAATATTAAAAACAACGAGTTATCAGCAGATAGATTGCATTTTATGAGCCATATGTATCTTTCTGTTTTTAATGACAATACTTTGGTTAATAACACAAAACTTGATAGTTATATTGCCTACAATAAGATAGAAAACGACGATATAATGATTATACGTTATTCACAACTGGATTGTAAGGGTTGTGTGGATTTTGTAATAAAAAAAGTTTTAACTTTTTTCCCAAATTATAGTAGTACACCTAAAATTGTATTTTTGGTCTCAGACTTACCTTTTGGCGTTACTCCTATACATACTAATACTATTGTTTTAGATAAAAGTGAGTTGCCTAATATTCCGGCTGAAGAACTAAAAAATCCTTATATTTTCATTTACAATAAAGGAATAATAAAGCACCTTTTTATTCCAAATACTGATAATCCGGAAGTACTAGAAACCTATATCCAATTTATTAAATCTCGATACTTCAAAGAATAATTATGTGTGCCAAAGCATCATTGTTAACAAATTTAAGGGTTGTTTCAATAAAACTTCTTCTTTGAATTCTAATAGCTACTGTGTAATGGACCAAAAATACATCGCGAAGTTCAATATTTAATTTTATTGACAGCAAAGAATAGTTTTAAAAGTGTTGTACTATTGTTTTACCAGCCGCAAATTAGCGCTCATAAATACAACATATTCAATTGTATGTAACTTTGGAGCAACAGCCTTCTAAGCTGTGGGTCTTGGGTTCGAATCCCAACCGAATCACAAAGCAAAAAAACTAAAGCCGCAATTTATTGCGGCTTTTTTTATTATGCGTTAACGGCTCAAGCTCGCTAGAAGCCGTAAAGCGCATAATAAAAGAGTTCCAGAGGAGCTTTAGTTTTTTTGCTTTGTTAGAGCCCCCCACCAGGGAACGCCGACTGAAAGGAGGCAATCCCAAAATTTATCACTACATTTGTCCCGTTAAAATTACTTAACGCTAAGCTTGATACGTCATTTTCATACTCCCGTCCCCCCCTTTGGGGTATAATTTCCTAACAATCTCGTAGGAGAGAGGGCTTTATTATGCCCAATCTCAGTCAAAAATTTCTGCAAAATTAACCTGCAGAATCATTTAATTACTTATTAAAATTATAACATGAGACACGGATTTATCGGGTATGGAAATGTCATTAAAGCAATTCACTCATACTTACAAAAAATTGGAGAAAAAGAGTTTACATATATCTCAAAAACAAACAAAGAGAAGAACCTGAAATGTAGCATATCTGTAAATGAATTGGTTGCCAACTCAGATATAATATGGTTTGGAGTAAAACCACAGAATCTTGACCAAGTTCTAATTCAACTTGCGAATACCAACATCAATGATAAACTGATAGTATCACCTGTAGCCGGAAAAAAAATTGCCTACATTGAACAAGCACTGGGGCATAAAATGCCAATTATCAGAATAATGCCAAATCTGGCTCTGGAATATGGCAATTCGGTCACAGCCTATACAACCAACAATATTGAGCACAAACACAAAAATTTTACAAAAAAAATGCTTCAAAGCTCAGGTCAGTTAATTGAAATAGAAGAGGCCCATTTCGACCTCTTTACCGCAATCTTCGGAAGTGGCCCGGCCTTTTTATTAAAACTCATTGATGTGCAAAAAGAGAAAATTAGAGAGCTGGGACTGGAGGATAACCAAATGAATAACATGCTTGCCGGATTACTGGAGGGCACTGCAGCATACTACAGAAACAACTGTAACAATTTTTCTATTGATGAACTAATATCAAACATCGCAAGCAAAGGTGGAACCACAGAGGCAGGACTTAATTACCTGAATGAAAACCATATTGACATACATTTCGAAAATGTTATTAATATGGCACAAAGCAGATCAAAGGAGCTTTAGAATAAAGAGTTGCTAATTTAATACGTAAGCGATTATACCGGCCTCAATACTTACTCCAACTGAAATAGACATAGCAGAGTTAGCACTGCCGTAAACTGTGACAGTTATCTTCTCTTCTTTTAAAAATTTATTTGACACAGCGTCCAGCAATGATTGAGGTATTGCTGGTTTAAAGGTATTATTGGTTGCTGATATATTTGTAAGAGTTAAAATATGACCGATCCCATCAACCTCCAGAGTTACAGAATTTATCACCTCCCCGGGCTGCATTCCCAAAGCAGTAATCTCTACTGAACCAAGATCTATCTCCTTTATTTTTTTGAGATATGGTTCAATATCAAAGTTGTCCTGAAGCTTTATAATGTGAGTTTCAGAGAAGGTTAAAGGTATATGGATATTTTCTCCGAATGCTGCACCGGCAGGGAGATTTGCAGCAATAACTATCGGTATCTCTGTCTCAATTTTTGTGTTGATTCTTATTGTTGCCAGCTCTTTGAGCTTGTCGCAACCGGTTAATGTTAAAACTAATGTATAGATTAACAGAAGGTATCTTTTTTTCATTTTTTCTTATTTTTTTGTGTGTCGTGTATTGGAATTGTAAAACTGAACAACGAACCTTTACCCTCTTCACTCTCTGCCCAGAGAGTTCCACCGTGCTTTTCAACAAACTCTTTGCATATTATTAATCCGAGTCCGCTACTTGGTTCGCCTTCGGTTCCGGGGCGGTTTGAAATTGTGTTCAGCATAAAAAGGTTTTCGAGAACCTCTTTGGGCATACCTATTCCGGTATCTCTAACCGATATGGTCGCCTCATTTTCATTGAGTTTTTGTGCGATTAATGCCACCTCTTGCCCTGTTCCGGTAAATTTAATTGCATTAGAAACGAGATTTCTGACTATCGTCTGGAACATATTGATATCAACAAAAACATCAATATTTTCCGGAACGCTGTATTGTAACTTTATATCTTTTGAACCGGCAGTTTGTAAAAGAATGGCCATATTATCTTCAATAAGAGTGCTGAGGTTTTTTACAGTCGGATTGAAAGGGTAGGAGGTTTGCCTCATTCTGGACCATTGAAGAAGATTCTCCAGAAGATTGTATAGGTTATGAGCAGAAGAGTTGAGATTTGTTGCAATATCACTAATTTCTTCTCCTGTTAGATCCTTCAGGTTATGTGCCAATATCTCTGAAAGACCCAAAAATCCATTAAAAGGACCTCTCAAATCGTGTGCAATTATTGAAAGTAGTTTATCCTTTTCCAGATTGATTATCTGCAGCTCTTCGTTTTTATCAAGAAGTTCCTGTGTTTTTTTGTTTACCTTAGACTGGAGTAATTGCTTGTCTTTTACAAGTTTATGCTCTCTTCGTCTGACAATATTAAAAATTAGTATTATTGTCAATAATCCAAGAGCAGAGTAAAACCACCATGTGCGCCACCATGGATGTTTAATTTTAAAGCTGAAAAAAGTTACATCACTCCAAACACCCTCGCTATTAACAGCCTGTACATTGAAGGTATATTTCCCGGGATTTAGATTGCCGAATGAGATTTCAGTTCTGTCGGTAAGTGAGCTCCAATTGTCATTCAGCCCATCTAATTTGTATCTGTATCTTGCTTTTCTTATTTGCGTGTGGCTTATGGTATTGTAATTGAATGAAATGTAATTGTAATGATGAGGAAGTTTGAGGTTTTGGGGTATGCCATACCATCTTGAGATATCATCAAAACTAGTGTTTTTAATTCTCACACCATTTTGAAGCAATAATGAAGTGTCTTTTTTGAAAGCGAGCTCCTCCCATGGAATGTTTTCGTTAAATAGCTGCACGTTTGTAAGCATCAGCGAAGGCTTTGTTGTGATTATCTCTTTTCTGTTGTATTGGAATATTGTAAGCCTGTCAGTAGTCCCAATCCAGATATCTCCGTTATCTATCTCTGCAATTGCCCCCATATTGCAGCCTATACCAATAAAACCATCTTCAAAATTATAACTCTTGAAAAACGGACTTCCGGTATGATTAACAACCTGTTCAATATTCTCTGCTTTAAGTTTATTGATACCAAACCTTGTTCCACTAATAATATTGCCTTTGGAATCTTGCAATAGCGACAATACATGATAGTTATTTAAGCCTGATTCCTCCTCAAACTGTTGAAAGGTAACTCCATCGTATAGTACAAGTCCGTTTCCACCTGTTCCAAACCATAGATTACCCCTGTTATCCTGGATAATACTGTACACCGTGTTGCTAAAAAATCCCGTTTCTGGGTTATAGTGAGTAAATTGCTCTCCATCCAGCATTGTTAACCCGCCTCCATCTGTACCAAACCATATTCTGCCTCCATTATCCTGCAAAATGGACAACACATTATTGCTGCTTAATCCCTCTTTTATGGTGTAATTGGTAAAATTTTGACCATCAAATTTTGAGACTCCAGAACCATATGTTGCAATCCATAAATTACCTTCAGTATCTTCATAGATTGTTCTTATAAGGTTATCTGCCAAACCATGCGATGTATTGTAAGTAAGTGTCTTTTTACCATCATAAACAGATACTCCTCCGCCATCTGTCCCAAACCAGATTCTGTTTTTGGAATCTTCTATGATTTTGTAAATTCGACTTCCCGGCAGACCCTGTTTATGACCAAATTGAGAAAAATAGGCACTCTTTATGCCATCTTTTTCTTTGAATACACATTTGGTTACATATCCACCAAATGTGCCAATCCATATAGTTCCAGCTTTATCCTGAAGTATACTGAGTACTCTGCTGTTTCCCAAACCTTCATTGGATGTCAGATGAGTAAAGAGATTTCCGTCGTATCTTACCAGGCCGGCACCACGAGTCGCAAACCAAAGAGTACCTGTTCTGTCTTCAACTACAGCCCGGATGTAATTTGAACTCATGCCCTCTTCAGTCCCGAATTTGGTGAAAAATTTACCATCAAATTTTAAAACACCCCCATCAGCAGTTCCTATCCACATATTCCCTCCGCTGTCCTGGCTTATGTCTCTTATGGAATTATTGCTTAGCCCTTCTTTGGTTGTGTAAAGGACAAATCTGCTTCCGTCGAAATTTAAAACTCCGTTATCAGTTGTCCCAATCCACAATTCTCCATTATCAGATTTGAATATTTTGCTGATTGAATTTGAAGGAAGACCGTCACTTTTAGAATAGTTCCAAAATTCATTCCCTCTTAAAACTGAGATTCCTCCGGTATATGTACCAACCCAAATGTTCCCCGAATTGTCTTGACTAATAGCCCTGATATCATTGTTTGCCAACCCATTGTCAGTGTTGTAAACAGTAAAAATGTCAGAGTCATATTTTACCAGACCTTTACCGGTCCCAAACCACAGATTTCCGTATGAATCTTCAAAAATGGTATTTACAATGTTATCCGGCATACCCTCCTTTTCAGTAAAGGTTGTCAGATACTTTCCATCGTACCTGGTTACACCACCCCGAAAGGTGCCAAACCATATATTCTCTTCACTATCCTGCATTACAGAAAGAATAAGATTATTACTCAGACCCTGCAAAGTAGTATAGTGGTAGAAAAATTTTCCATCATATTTAGTTAACCCGTCATCTGTACCAAGCCAGATATTACCCATTTTATCCTGAATCATTGACCTTATCTGATCATGCCTGAGGCCTTGCAGCTTACTGAAACTGCTGAAATTGTGAGGATTGATATCTTTAATGTATGGGTCTTTAACTTCGACTACCTGAGGTGCTTTGCAAAATATCGGATTACCGGTGGCAGGTGTAATTAAGGGTTTAGTTGTACCATTTTTCCCAATCACCCTTACAACCGGATTGCTGATAGTGAGTGTTTTGGGTTGGGTGGATGGATAAATATTAATTGGGGCAGCTATTTCGACAGATTTTGAAGGAATGGTGACAATCGGAGACTTTGCCGGAATAACAACAGGCTTGTTTATGCTGTTGGTTAGTAAAACATTGCCTCTGGCAGGAATTGATTTTGATTGCGTTAGGTTATTTTCGGGTGTCTTTGAATTGTTGCATGAAAACAGCAACAACAAAATAATAATGTAAATATATCTGGTATTATGTGACATAGAAATTTAGCAGTATTACATATACCTTGACAGATTAGTTTGTCTAGGCAAGTACAAATTATCTGTTAAATATACAAATATCTATTCGAATCCTTTCAAAAAGTCCCTTAAATGGTTATAATCAGCTATCATTTTTATGGAATGCTTCTTCTTGTCAAGAGCAGATTTTAAACCCTCCGGAATAATAATACTCTTGCCTATAGCTGAAGTAACTGT
Organism: Rikenellaceae bacterium; assembly: GCA_003542575.1. Taxonomy (GTDB): domain Bacteria; phylum Bacteroidota; class Bacteroidia; order Bacteroidales; family UBA932; genus Bact-08. Next base: position 271,220 of record DPKJ01000005.1, read on the forward strand.
ATCATTGAATTTTGCAGGATGAGCTGTCTCAAGAATAATCGAGACAAAGGATTCATTCTGCTCTTTTAAAAAGTCTTTCAAAGCCAGGTAACCCACTGCACCATGCGGGTCAATTGTATAATCATACAAATCCAGTACCTCTTTTATACCTTTGAGAGTTTCTGAATCGGAGTAAGAATTGCTGTAAATCAGTTCTTTAATAGCTTCGTAATCTTTATTAAACAATGATGAAATTCTTTGAAAATTACTTGGGTTACCCACATCCATTGCATTGGATAGAGTCGCTACAGAAGGTTTAGGTGTAAAAACAGAGGTGCGGATGTACTCCGGGACAATATTATTTGCATTAACTGCCGCAATAAACTTACAGGCAGGAAGCCCCATCTCTTTTGCAAACAGACCTGCAGTAATGTTACCAAGGTTTCCGCTTGGAACCGAAAATACAACCGGTAAGCTTTTATTTTCAAGCTTACTGTATGCATAGTGATAGTAAAAAGATTGAGGGATCAATCTTGCTATGTTTATTGAATTTGCCGAAGATAGTGTTAATAAACTATTCAGACCAGTATCACTAAACGCCTCTTTTACAAGCCTTTGGCAATCGTCAAATGTGCCGTCGATTTCGAGAGCAGTCACATTGCCGCCGATAGTTGTAAGTTGTTGTTCCTGAATTTTACTAACCTTTCCTGAAGGGTAAAGAAGAACCACCTTTATTCCCTCTTTTCCGAGGAATCCATTTGCTACCGCGCTTCCTGTATCACCGGAGGTAGCAACAAGTATAATTGTCTCCTTGTTGTTGTTTTTGGTAAAATATGATAGAACTCCTGCCATGAATTTTGCTCCAAAATCTTTGAATGCAAGGGTAGGACCATGAAACAGTTCAAGAATATATTTATTGTTTTCCAACTTTTTAAGCGGAGCGTCAAAATTAAGGTTATCAAAAATTATTGATTTCAGATGGGCATCAGGAATTTCATCACCTATAAGGATTTTACATATCTCAAACGCCATTTCAGGCAGAGATGAATCTCTGTGTGATTTGTAAAAGTCATCTCTTAGTTTTGGAAGATATGATGGCATAAAGAGACCGCCGCCGGGTGGAACTCCCTTTATAACTGCCTCTTTGAAATTTGCGGTAATATCTTTATTTAAAGTGCTGTAGAGTTTCATTTGAGTCTTATATAAGTTCAATAATTTTTGGACCCTTTCGATTAATTTTTGATATATATATATCAGAAGCAAGCTCAATTTTGTCAAGTTCACTTTTCATTGCAATTCCTACTCTTTTTGCTGTCTCTTCACTTGATGAAAGCGCAAAAACAGAAGGACCTGAACCGGAAATATTGCTACCCAAAGCTCCGCTCCTGAGAGCGGCCTCTTTCATCTCTCTGTATTGAGGGATGAATTTTCCCCTGACCGGCTCTGCAAAACGATCTTCTATACTTCTGCCTATCAGTTTATAATCATCTGTCAACAACCCTGCAACAAGAGCTGCACAATTACCCCATTGGGCTATTGCATCATTTACGGGGATAGATTCCGGTAAAAGTTTTCTGGACTCTTTTGTAGAGATTTCAATATGGGGATGTATAACCGTGCAAAAAAGGTTCTCCGGCGAAGAAATTGGAATAATATCGACTGGCTTGTATCCTCTTATCAGAATAAATCCTCCGTACAGGCAGGGAGCGACATTGTCTGCATGTTCCGATCCGCTGGCTATCATTTCACCTGCCTGAGCAAACCTGAGCAACTCTTTATTAGAGAGGTTAAGTTCAAGAAGGTGGTTTAGCGCAAAGGTTGCTCCAACTGCACTTGCAGCACTTGAGCCCAGTCCGCTGCCAAATGGCATCCTTTTATGAATCTCCATCTCAATTCCGCACTTGATGTCAAACTCCCGGCACATCTCAATCAGGGGCACTCCTGCTGTGTTTTTTTCGGGATAAAGAGTGAGTTTTCCATCGTCTCCGGTTATTTTCGTAATTGTAATGCCGGATCGTTGCGTTGTACGAAGAACAATTTCGTCTCCAGGATTATCAAGTGCAAAACCCATAACATCAAAACCGCAACCGACATTGGAGACGGTAGCCGGAGCAAAAACTCTGATCTCTTTTCTCATATAAGTATGTATAATTGGTGATTATCAGTAGGACCTTTCGTTTTTCCCCTCAACCCAGTTAATAAAAGCAGTATTGACCACTTTATTACCACCCGGAGTGGGGTACTCTCCGGTAAAATACCAGTCACCACTGTTCTCTCTACAGGCTTCATGAAGATTCTCAACAGTCTGGAAAATAACCTTAACATCGGCTTTTACAGATTTGTTTTTAACCATAGAAGCAATTTTATCTGATATCTGGTCGTCTGTAAAAGGAGCATATATCTCTTTTACATAATTTTTAAATGACTCTCTCGGAAGACCCTCCTGTTTTTTGCATTTGTTGTAAACATCGTCTATTACGCTCTCCATTCCCCTCTCTATAAGCAGTGATATAGCTGCATTAAAAGCAATGAATTCGCCCATTCTTGTCATATCTATTCCGTAACAGTCGGGATATCTTATTTGTGGTGCTGAGGAGACTATTACTATTCTTTTTGGATTTAGTGTGTCCAGAATTCTTAAAATACTTCTTTTCAAGGTTGTGCCTCTTACAATAGAATCATCAATCACCACCAGATTATCACTCTTGTTTATAGCTCCGTATGTTACATCATAAACGTGACGAACCATCTCGTCCCGATCATTATCTGAGGTTATGAAGGTCCGTAATTTTGCATCCTTAATAACAATTTTTTCAACTCTGGGTTCTCTTGATATGATTTCAACCAATTGGTTATCACTGAGCTTCCCTTCACCTTCTTTTATTAACCTCTTTTTATCCTTGAGCATATGCCCCCTTATTCCCTCAACCATTCCATAAAAAGAGACTTCAGCGGTGTTGGGTATAAACGAAAATACGGTGTTGTCAAGATCATTTTCAATAGAATTTATTATCTGATCAACAAGCAGCATTCCCAACTTTTTTCTCTCCTGGTAAATTGATTTATCGTTACCTCTTGAAAAATAGATTCTTTCGAACGAGCAACTGCTCCTTTTTTCAGGCTTTCTAACCTCCAGATGAGATACCGTTCCATCTTTCTTAATAATCAAAGCAAATCCGGGGTCTATCTCTTTTATAAGAGAATCGTCTGCTCCAAATGCTGTTCTGATAACAGATGCCTCAGAAGCAACAACAACTACCTCCTGGTCGTTGTAATAATATGCCGGCCTTATACCCCATGGATCTCTCATTACAAAAGAGTCACCATGGCCTGTAACCCCGGCAACTGCGTATCCTCCGTCCCAGTTTTTGCTGCTAAGAGATAGAACATTCTGTAAATTAAGGTTTTGTTCAATCAGAGGAGTTATCTCCTCCTTTGAGTATCCCAAATCTCTGTATTTACGATAGAGGTTTTGAATTTCGTCGTCCAGATAGTATCCGACTTTTTCTAACAGAGTAACAGTATCGGAATAGTCCCGCGGATGTTGTCCCTTATCTGTAAGACTTTTAAACAGCTCGTCAACATTTGTGAGATTAAAGTTGGCGGCAAGCGCAAGGTTTCGGGACCTCCAGTTACTAGCTCTTTTAAGGGGATGAACAAGATCAATATTATTTTTGCCAAAGGTGGCATATCTTAGATGTCCAAGATAAATTTCTGATACAAATGGTAGGTTTTGTTTAGCCCATTCTGTCTCTTTATCGGCAATAATTTCAGGTGAAAAGTTGTCTTGAATCTTTTTAAAAACATCCTGAATAGGTTCTGAATCACAAGATCTGACTCTGTCAAGGTATTTGTATCCCGCCGGCATATCCAGTTTTACACCAACCACACCTGCCCCCTCCTGACCTCTGTTACGCTGCTTTTCCATTAAAATATAGAGCCTGTTGAGCCCATAAAGGTAAGTACCGTATTTTTCCTTGTAAAAGCTAAGTGGTTTTTTGAGACGGATAAGTGCTATCCCGCATTCATGTTTTATCTGGTCACTCATCGCAAAATATGTTATGCCTGCAAATGTAACAAAAAACAAAATACTTGAGAATTTTTGTAATAATTTTTACAGATATTGAAAAGTTGAGTTAAGCATAAGATAATCAATTGAATAAATAAGAATTGACCAACATAAAGCACCTATGTTAACCATCTTTTTTAAACATTCTTACTATCAATTTAAAACCAAAATGTTTCACATTCCAAATTTTGATTTAGCTTTGCACCCTTTTATTATAAATTATCAATCAATGGAGAGAAAAATGGGTAACCCGGCGGCTGTTGGCCTTGCTGGATTTGGATTAACAACTTTACTACTGCAATTTCATAATATCGGACTGCTTGGGTTGGGCCCAGTTGTGGCAATGGGATTTATTTTTGGAGGATTGGCGCAAATGATTGCAGGTTTTCAGGAGCATAAAAATGGAAATAATTTTGGCTATAGTGCATTCGTCTCATACGGAAGCTTCTGGATTGGACTTGGTATAATCTGGATGTTAAACCATTTTGAAGTATATAAATCCAGCCATTCAGATGTTGGATTCTTCATGCTTGCCTGGACTTTATACACCGTCATTCTTTTTATTGCTTCACTTAGAGTACATAAAGCTATGGCTATAACCTTCGGACTTCTGTTGATTGGATTTATTCTGCTTGTAATAGGCCACTTTGGTTATCCAGTGTTCAATGTAATTGCAGGATATGAATTAATCTTTTGTGCACTTGGTGCATGGTATATGATGGGAGCTATAATAATCAATGATCTTGCAGGTAAAGCAGTGATTCCTGTGGGTACACCTTTCATCAAATAGCAACTATCACTTAACTCTATTCATTTTTGATATCTTTGCAAAAATGAAATACAGATGCAAAAAAGAGATATCTTAAAGCCAGACTGGTTAAAGATAAAACTTAGTACAGATAAAGGATACGGAGAGACGGGCAGAATTATCAGAGAGCACTCTCTTAATACAATTTGCAGCAGCGGAAGGTGCCCAAACCAAAACGAATGCTGGAGTCGCGGAACTGCTACTTTCATGATATTGGGCGATATTTGCACCCGCTCATGCGGCTTTTGTGCCACCAAGACAGGCAAACCATCAATTGTTAATGACGATGAGGCCTATGAGGTGGCACAATCCGTTAAATTATTGGGACTTAAACATTGTGTAATAACTTCGGTAACAAGAGACGATCTTGATGATCAGGGAGCAAATCACTGGTTTAGAGTTATTAACGAATGTAAACGAGTCAATCCTGAAACAACTATTGAAATATTGATTCCTGATTTCAGAGCTGATAAAAAAATGATTGATTTGGTCATAAGTGCTAAACCCCACATTATAGGGCACAATATAGAGACTATTCAAAGACTTACACCTGCCGTCCGTTCAGGCGCTAATTATCAAACCTCTCTTAACGTTTTAAAACACTTGTCAAAATCGGGGGTATATACAAAAAGCGGCCTAATGGCAGGGCTGGGAGAAAGACCCGATGAAGTTGAGGAGGCTCTAAGAGATCTTTACAATTATGGATGCAGAATTGTGACAGTTGGGCAATATCTTAAACCCGGACCCAACCATATTCCGGTAGTTGAGTATATTACACCTCAACAATTTGATTACTACAGTGAATATGCCTTGAAGACAGGATTTGATTACGCGTTTTGCGGCCCGCTGGTAAGATCATCATATATGGCTGAAAAGGCGTTGGATAAACTAAAAAGTAAGGTATAATGAAACCCTACAAAATAGTTCAGCCGGGGTTGGTTGATTATAAAGAGGCCTGGGATATGCAGAAACTCTTTTTTAACAACATGCTTGACTCAAAAAAAGATGGAACATACTCACCAATGGCTCTGATTCTTCTTGAGCACCCCCATGTATATACGATGGGCATTCACGGAAACCAAAATAATATCCTGTTCAGCCCTGATATGCTAAAACGTATTGATGCCTCCTTTTACAACATAGAGAGAGGAGGAGATGTAACCTATCACGGTCCGGGACAACTTGTCGGGTATCCGATACTGGACCTTGAGTACTTTAGAATAGGTATAAAGGAGTATATTCGCCGTCTGGAAGAGGCTGTTATTAAGACGGTTGAACAGTTTGGTATCAAGGGTGAAATCTCCCAAAATGCGGTTGGTGTATGGGTAGATTCAGAGACCCCCCGGGCAAGAAAAATTTGTGCCATAGGAGTTAAGGTCTCTAGGTTTATTACCATGCACGGTTTTGCGCTAAATGTGACGACAGATCTTGATTATTATAGATATATCAACCCTTGTGGTTTTATTGATAAAGGGGTAACATCAATCGAAAAGGAGACCGGTTTAAAGCCACCAGTTGCAGAGGTCTCAAATTTATTTCAAAAATACTTTAAAGACCTTTTTTAATAAGGGTAATATCCTTATTATCTGATGATACCTCTGTTTTTTCTCCCATCTATGTAGATAAATAGAGGGTTTTGAAACCTTACATGCCTGAGATATTTGCTTTCATGCAAGGCATCCATAGAATTAAGCTTTTCGGAATTAAACAGTCCGTCTTTCATGTAGGGGTTTATTGTAAGATAACCTACGCCAAATGAGGTGAGATTTTGGAAAAAGTGGGTTCCCTGACTCGGCTCAACTCTAAAATTTTTGAGTCCACACTCTACAATAACCTTTGCTTCTGAAATGTTTGGCCATTTTATTGGAATACCAAGCCATGGATCGCTTGAACCCCATCTGCCGGGACCTATAAGTACATAGTTCCTCTTTTGCTCTCTTATCTGCTGGTTAAGCTTGTTAATCTCTTCGGCAATTTCAAGTGTATGGGCGCTGTCAAAGCTCTCCTCCTTGACATATATGATGTCTTCTATGCCATCAATTGAGCCAATTCCCAAAGCACTCTCTGCATATATCAATGAATCATTGGTGTCTATACTATCCCACTCAAGTGATTTGTTGTCATTGTTATTGGTAATTGGTCTGATCTGTAGAAGACTGAAAATTTTGTCTTCTCCCTTTGGAACGTCCATATTTACAGCAAATTCAATCTCAACGGCAGAGTGCATCTCTTTGTGGCAAATCTGAAGCAGGTCACATAACATTTCAGCCAACGGCATGGTGTCAAATTTGAGAATATGAGAAAATGTTATGACTTTTCTTCCCTCTTCAAGATTGCTGTCTACAAGTCTTGAACTCTGCATATCCCATGTGGAGGCAACAAAGTTCATATTCCTGAAGTGCTTTATCTGGTTAATATCAAACTTTCTGAGGTTAATAGAGTCGTCAACTGATGTTTTAAACTCTTCCGGCTTAAGGTCAAGTGCGTACATTTCGTTTTGTGTGTCTCTCAGCGCCAACTGTGGTGTCGAAAGTTGCAAAACGTGCTTAGGGTGTTTAGGTGAAAATCTTAATGTCTTTCCTCCCTCAACGACTATTTTTCCGAGCCCGAAAGCCATGTTTACAATTCCCTCTTCGGGTAATTCCGATCCGATAGGGTAGTAGTTTACACTTCTTGCAACACCGGAAATCGTTGGAAAAAAGAACCCTGAATCTTCGGTTCCAACCACATCCTGCAGAACTACTGCCATCTTCTCTTCACTTATGAGGTTTGATGTAGCCTGAATGTATGCTCTGCTTGAGGAGAAGTAAATTGAGGCGTAAACACTCTTAATCGCTTTACCTAGAAGTCTTAGCATCTGGTCTGAATTCCTTGTGTGAGGAATCATATAAGTTGAATAAATTCCGGCAAATGGCTGATAATGGGAATCTTCTAGTTTTGAGCTTGATCTTACTGCAAGTGGTCCGTAGGAGTTTGCAATATATACTCTGAGATCTGTAACAAGTGATTCAGGTAATCTTGAACTTACAAATTCAGAGAGTATCTCTTCGTCAGAAATATCTGAATTTATTACATACTGGAGTCCGTTAATTTTTATGAATTCGTCAAAATAGTCGGTAGCAATAACAACCGTCCTTGGGATCATTATTTTTACCCCTTCATACTTTTCAAGAAGATTGTACTTCTGGAGCATGTTGTTTACAAATGCAATTCCCCTTGCTTTGCCTCCCAGTGATCCCTCACCAAGCCGGGCAAACCAGATGTAATTACTGTATGAGCTCTTGTCAAACCTGGCTACAACACCGTGACCAAGTACTATTCTGTAATCTTTAATTGCCTGTACTATAAACTCCCTAAGTTCATCTATAGAGTCAAAGTGGCTTTGGTGAGTAGATTTTACCTTTGACGCAAGGGAGAAAAGCCCCCTTGAGTACATCCACTTTGAAAGCCTGTTTCTGGAACCGTGATAAATCAAAACATCTTCAGGAATCTCCATTATAAGATCCTGAAGATCTCTAAGATCTTTTGCCCGGCCAATAATGTCGCCATTCTTAAGATCTTTAAAGACAAAATCGCCAAAAGCAAACTCTTCGCTGATATATTCAGTCAATTGAATTAGCAATGTTTTGGAATATTTCTCAAGAAATCCTACGCCCAGCTCTCTGGCAACATCTCTCATACTCTCCTGGGATGACTGCAAAAGGAAAGGCATATGAGGATCATCGCTTTTAATAAGTTTACAAAGATCAATCCCGGCATCCATTTTCTCACTGCTGGCGGGGTCATTTTTATTAATTACAAAGGCTACATCTGATATCACTCCAAGCAGGTTCTCCTTGTACCTTTCGTACAAATAAACTGCCTCTGAATAGTTTGTAGCCATCAGGATTTTTGGACGGGCTCTTTTTCTTAGTTTTTGCTGTTGTTCGTTGAGAGTCTCTTTTAGAAATTCAGAACCCTGCTGCAGTACAATTTTGTAAATAGCCGGAAGATATGTTGAGTAGTATCTGACAGAATCCTCAACCAGCAAAATTGACTGAACTCCAACATCCAGAATATCATGGTCAGCATTCATTCTGTCTTCAAAGAGCTTGATTATGGCCAGAATAAGGTCGGCATTACCATGCCAGCTGAAAATATAATCAATACCGGATTTATCCGCATCTTCAATTTTTTTATAAAGCTCTTTTGAGAAGTGTGTAAGTAACACAACCGGAATATCCGGTCTCTCTCTCTTAAGCAGTTTTGAAAACCGGAAAACATCCATGTCACCAATGTTGAACATGCTTATTATCAGGTCAAAATCTGCATTGTCTTTGAGCAATACAAAGGCCTCTGCAGAAGATGTTACCCAGGTAAAGGTAGGAGGGTTGCTAAGGTTAAGGTCTGTATACTCTTTGTATATCTGTACCTCAATCCTCCCATCCTCTTCAAGGGTATAGGCATCGTAACTGCTGCATATCATCAGCACTTTACGGATGCGTTTCTGCATCAGGCTCTTATAGTTAATGCTCGACATTATAAAACTATCTGTAATCGTAAAATCCTATTCCTGTTTTTCTTCCCAAATGGCCTGCTCTGACCATTTTCCTTAACAGCGGATGAGGGCGGTATTTTGTATCACCAAACTCACTGTAGAGAACCTCCATAATTGCCAGACATACATCCAGACCGATAAGGTCTCCAAGTGCAAGGGGGCCCATAGGGTGATTTGCACCCATTTTCATAGCTTCGTCAATCTCCTCCTTAGTTGCAACACCATCTGCAAGAATTCCAACTGCCTCATTAACAAGTGGAATAAGTATTCTGTTCACAACAAATCCGGGAGCTTCGTTTACGCTGACGGGCGTTTTACCTATTTTTACGGCCAATTCACAAACTGTTTTGTGGACCTCGTCAGATGTAACCTGACCTTTAATAACCTCAACAAGTTTCATAACGGGAGCCGGGTTAAAAAAGTGCATTCCTATAACTCTTTCGGCCCTTTTGGTAGATGCTGCGATTTCGGTAATTGATAGTGAAGAGGTATTTGATGCAAAGATTGTTTCGCTTTTGCATAATTTGTCAAGCACTCCGAAAACCTCTTTTTTAAGTGAGATATCTTCGAAAATAGCCTCGATTACAAGATCTGAATCGGCACAATCATCATAAGATAGAGTCTCTTTTATGTTTGACATAATTTCTGCCTTGGTTTCGGCAGTAATCTTACCCTTCTCCTCAAGCTTTGTGAGGTTTCTGAATATGTTGTTGTGTCCCCATTGAAGTTCGGCCTCGGTAAGACCCTTCATTACAACGCTCAATCCTGCTTGTGCAAATGCCAGAACAATGCCGCTTCCCATTGTACCTGTTCCGATAACGCAAATTTTCATAATTCGTTTATTTATTGTTGATTAAGTATTATTTGTTTTTAAAGTCAGGTTTCCTTTTTGCAATGAATGCCTCCATACCCTCTTTTTGATCTTCGGTAGAGAAACATAGTCCGAAAAGGTTATTTTCAAATCCCACACCGGAATCGGTGTCAGTTTCTGATGATAGGTTTATTGACTCTTTTGCCATCCTTACAGCCTGAGGAGCATTTGCTGCAATCTTTGCCGCTATTTCATTGGCTTTGTTCATCAACTCATCTGCCGGAACAACAAAGTTAACCAGACCTATTCTTAATGCCTCTTCTGAATCAACTATTCTCCCTGTAAAAATCAGCTCTTTGGCAACAGCAAGTCCTACAATTTTTTGCAACCTGACAGTGCCTGAGAAACCGGGTATTATTCCAAGTGAAACCTCGGGCTGTCCAAACTTTGCTTTTTCAGAAGCAACTCTGATATCGCACGATATTGCAAGTTCACATCCTCCACCCAAGGCAAAACCATTCACTGCAGCAATTACAGGAATTGATAATTTCTCAATTTTTCTAAAGAGAGAAGACCCCTTTATACCAAACTCTTTGGCCCGGGAAGGGTTCATAGCCGACATTTCAGAAATATCTGCTCCTGCTACAAATGCCCTACCGGCACCTGTAATTATAACCACCTTTATATCATTGTCTTGTGCAATAATATCAAAAACTTTTCCAAGTTCTTCAATAATAAGTGAATTTAGAGCATTCAGTGATTCGGGATTATTTATTGTTACAGTGCAGATACCGTTTTCTGTAACCGAAAGGATTTTGTTTTCGTTCATAGATTTAATAATTCAGATTCAGGCATTAAATATAATTCATTTTTTTGAGGATAAATTCTTATTCTTTTTTTTTATTGTCACAAGTTGACAAAATACTACAATATTTTTGTATTATAAATAAAATTGGAAATCATGAAAAAGAATGAAAATCAAAAAGTTGAAAAAGCAACCATGATTGAAATTGAAAAAGACTATCTGGCAATTACAATTGATTTGCTATTCAGCAGAGAGACCATTGACTATAGAGGCGATGAGTTTATTGATCCCAGGTTTGTAGTCAATTTTTAGGGCTCTGTTTCGTTTAACCGGGATATTGCATAACTTTGGCTTTAGAACTTGATAAAATTTAAAATTTATGTCCAAAAAAGCTATTGTAGTGGGTGCAACTTCAGGTATTGGAAGAGGTATAGCAGAGCTTCTTGTATCAAAGGGTTATATAGTTGGTATAACCGGCAGAAGAGAGCATCTGCTTAACGAGATAAAAGCTTCGTCTCCCTCGTCCTATATCGTAAGCACATTTGATATAAACAATACTCAAAACGTTCTGGAAAAACTGGAAGATCTTGCAACACAACTTGGCGGGGTTGATCTCTTCATTCTCAGTTCAGGAGTCGGAAAAAGAAACAAAGACCTTGATCTTGAACCGGAACTTGATACTATAATGACTAATGTGACAGGTTTCACAACTGCTGTAAACTGGGCCTATAAATATTTTGAAAATGCCGGAGGAGGTAAACTTGCATCCATAAGCTCAATTGCAGGAACCAGAGGCTTTGGGCTCTCACCATCATATTCAGCATCAAAATCATACCAGATAAAGTATCTTGAGGCGTTAAGGCAAAAGGCTAAAACTACAGGTGGTAAAATCAGCGTAACAGATGTTCGTCCCGGATTTGTTGACACCGCAATGGGCAATGGTGACGGTGCTTTCTGGATTGCTCCGGTTGAAAAGGCTTCAAAACAAATTGTCAGGGCAATTGATAATAAACGGGGTGTTGTCTTTGTAACTAAAAGATGGAGGATTGTCTCAATTCTTCTCAGATTAATACCGCGTTCTATTTTTGAGAGGCTTAAGTTCTAAATACTATTTTATTAAATTTGTTAACTGATTCCTAAACGAGATAAAAGGCATGGACAATTACATCGAGAAAATTTCCATCTGTATTCAAAAGGGAAAAATAAATATGGACTCCCCATATCCTCCGGATATGAAAGGGATGCCCGGAGCAGACGAACTAACCGGTGAGGCGTTAAATAATGGCGTAAAGGCAAATGAGATTCTCACAGGTGCAATGATACCAGCAATGGGTATTGTCGGCGAATTGTTTAAAGATAAAAAACTATTTGTCCCGCAAGTACTTATGTCTGCAAAGGCCATGAACAGTGCTTTGGTACACCTTAAGCCATATTTCACTTCTGGAGAGATTAAAAGGAGAGGTACCTTCATTATTGGAACAGTAGCAGGAGACTTACACGATATTGGGAAAAATCTTGTATCGATGATGATTGAAGGTTCTGGATGGGATGTAATTGATCTTGGAGTTGATGTAAAATCCGAACAGTTTCTTGAGGCGGTCAGGAGTAACCCCAATGCTGTACTTGGAATGTCGGCGCTTCTCACAACTACCATGGAATCAATGGAAAAATCAGTCAGGCACATAAGGGATTTATACCCAAATTTAAGAATTCTGGTAGGAGGAGCTCCTCTGAATTCTGAATTTGCCAGCAGGATAGGGGCAAGTCTTTATGCTCCAAATCCTCAGGTAGCTGTAGAATATCTTAACAGTTAGACCATATGGAAACGTTTACCGGATATACTTTTCCTCTTTCAGAACATGCGCTTAGGACCGAAGATATTGTCCGGTTAACAGGGCCGGGATTTGAAGACGAGATATTAAGGATAAACCGGGCTTTTTTAAAAGTTAGTGCACTTGCAGGATTTACTGTTATTGAAAGGCCATTAACAACTCCTGAAATGGGTTCGAAGATCTCCAGAATATTTGAAAAATCTGAAAAGACTGCATTGTTTGTCTTAACTTTAGGAATTGGCTATGAAAAGATAGCCGATGCTTACAGAGGGGACTCATTACTATATTATTTAACCGATGTAATTGCATCTGAGTATACAGAAGTGATAGCCCAAGTTATTAACAGAAAAATTGCGGAGTATGCCTCGTCTCTAGGTTTAGGGAGTTCAAACCGTTATAGTCCCGGATATTGCGGATGGAAGCTTTCCGGACAAAGAGCCCTCTTCTCGTTTTTGCCTCCGATTCCGTGCGGAATTGAGCTTACCGATTCCTGTCTTATGAAACCGGTAAAATCAATAAGCGGAGCAGTGGCAATCGGAAAAAATATCAGATTTCAGAAATACGACTGTAGCATTTGTAAAGATGAAATATGCCTCTACAGAAAAAAATTCATTCTATGACAACTATGACTTCAAGAGAGAGAGTGCAGAGTGCTATGTCTCTCCGTAAACCCGACAGGGTTCCGCTTATGTGCCAGTTTAGCATCGGTTCAATGATGAATCTTTTACGCCCGTCTCCCGCTGAATTTTGGTATGACGGAAGGCTCTTTTCTATTGGTTTGGTAGAATTGTGCGAGAGGTTTTCGTTTGATGGAATCCTTGTGAGTCTTCACGGACATTCACCTGACTGGAGAGATAAAATTGTCTCTTTCAAACAGATATCTGAAGGCAAGCAGGAACTTACATTTGAAGATCGTGTTGAGATTCATTCCTGGGACGATCTCCCGCTTGTTAAATACAACAACAAAGGCCAAAGACCACCTGTTGACACAATTAATGTTGACAAAGATGTTCCAGACAGTATTGAGTATATTCCGGTATCACAGGATCTCTACTTTATGATTGACAAAGATCACCCTTTTGATATATTTGATTACATAAAGGAGCTAACAGGCGACAAGTATTCAATTCACGGCGAAATTACATCTCCGTTTGACTATCTGCTTGATTTGCTCGGCTACGAAGAGGCTCTCATGTCACTTATAATGAATCCTGATAAATGCAAAGCTATACTTGCAAAATTTGCCAATGGAGTGGGAGACCTGGCAGAGAAAATGTGTAAATACGATATAGACGCAATCAAAATTTCGTCACCTTTTGCAGGTATGGGTTTTATATCTCCGGAACACTACAGTGAATTTGTCCTTCCATACGAAAAAGAGATAATCTCCAGAATAAGAGCTAATGGTAAACATTCATATATTCACACCTGCGGCCATATTGATGACAGACTTGAACTTATGCGTGATTCCGGGACATCCGGGCTTGAGTGTCTCGATCCTGAACCGGTTGGCAATGTTGACCTGGAAAATGCATTCGGCAGAGTAGGAGATCAACTCTTCATTAAGGGCAATATTGACTCAGTTAACTCGCTACTCTATGCTGACGACTCAAAGGCAGAATCTGACATTCTTAAGATAATTGAAACGGGCAAAAAGGGAAAAGGTTTTATCCTAAGTACAGCGTGTTCAATTGCCCCAAAAGTCACTGCCGAGAGACTTCACATGCTTTACAACCTTGTCAGGGAGCACGGTAAATACTAAAAAAAATCCCCGCGTCAGTTTGTGGTAACACTCACATTATAAGTAAAATAAAAATGAGCCAAATTTCTATTAGAAATCTGGCTCATTTTTAATATATTTTATATCAATTATATACCATAAACTGGCGTGGAGATCATTTTATCAACGATTGAGTCCTCTTGATAAAACGGCTGAGTTCTTCACCCTTTAGCATTCCGTTTGAGAGAAGCGCAAGATCGCTCACTTGTTTAACCAGCTGATTCTCCTTGCCAAATTCTGTGTTAATCTCCTTTCTCTTCTCTTTAATCGACTGAATCTCCTTCTCAATCGACTCTTTTTCATCTTTATCAAGAGTATCAACCTCTTCTGGTTTTAACTTACTTGTCTTATCGTTTATTGCAGTCAATTTTTGATTTGATTCAGTTTCTTTTGAAGCCAGTTCTTCAATTCTAGCCCCTGTAGCTCCTCTCTTATCTTCAATTATTCTCTTGATAAGATGATTATCGTAATTTACTACAATTGAGTACGATTCTGGCAGTGACCCATAAAAGTTCATACCACCACCCAATGCAGACATGTCTCTGTAACGCCTCATAAATTCATTCTGGGTAATGAGAACTGCATTCTCATTTTCTCCAAGGCACTCCAGGCTTACGCTGTAGTGAGCTCCTTTTGGAAGAACCGATTCAAAAATCTCAGATATATCATTTTGCTCTTCTTGCGGTAATTCAGGTTTTTTAACTTCATCTTTCTCGATTAACCTGTCGATATGTGCCGAATCTACCCGGGCAAATGTAGTCTCTTTAAGTTTGGCTTCCAGATGGTTGATGAAGTGCGCATCAAGTTGACTGTCAAATATTAATACATCGTATCCTCTGTTTTTGGCACTTTCAATATATGAGTATTGTTCCTCTTTGTCTGTTGAATAGAGATAGACAACTTTGTTATGTTTATCAGTCTGATTTGCCTCAACCAGTTTGCGATACTCTTCGTAGCTGAAGTACTTGTCATCGGCATTCTTTAAAAGAGCAAATTTCTCTGCACGTTCATTAAATTTCTCGTCAGATAACATTCCGTACTCAATGAATATCTTTAGGTTATCCCATTTCTCTTCAAGTTTTTCTCTCTCGTTTTTAAAGAGGTCTTCAAGTCGGTCTGATACCTTTTTGGTAATATGATTTGATATTTTTTTGACATTTGAATCTGACTGAAGATAGCTTCTCGAAACGTTGAGAGGGATATCCGGTGAGTCAATTACACCATGTAAAAGAGTTAAAAAATCAGGGACGATATTTTCTACAGAATCTGTTACAAATACCTGATTACAATATAATTGAATCTTGTTTCGAGAAATTTCTACTTTGTCTTTAATCTTTGGAAAATAGAGAATACCTGTAAGAGTAAAAGGGTAATCAACATTTAGATGAATGTAAAAGAGAGGGTCGTCCTGGGCAGGGTAAAGTTGCCTGTAAAAGTTCATGTAATCCTCCTCTTTAAGATCTGATGGCTTTCTTGTCCAGAGTGGAGAGGTGTCGTTGATTACTTTGTCTTTATCTGTCTCAATCTCTTTTCCATCTTTCCACTCCTTTACTTTTCCAAAAACAATCTCGACAGGAAGATATCTGCAATACTTCTTTAATAGAAATTCAATTTTTGATTCCTCGGCAAACTCCTTGGATTCATCATCCAGATATAGAATAATATCGGTTCCTCTTTCACTCTTTTTACCTTTTGTGATTTGATATTCGGGATCACCTTCACAACTCCATTTAACCGGTTCAGCTCCCTCTTTCCATGAAAGAGTTTGAATTTCAACCTTTTTGGAAACCATAAATGATGAGTAGAATCCAAGCCCGAAATGGCCGATTATATTGTTTAATTGATCTTTGTATTTATCGAGAAATTCTCCTGCACTTGAAAATGCAATCTGGTTAATATATTTCTGAACCTCCTCCTCGGTCATTCCTATACCATTATCACTAACGGTAATTGTACCTTTTTTTGAATCGGCAGAAATACGGATTTTTAACTCTCCCAGTTCTCCCTGAAATTCGCCATTTCCCGAGAGTGCCCTGAGTTTCTGAATTGCGTCAACTCCGTTTGAAACAAGTTCTCTTAAGAAGATTTCGTGGTCAGAATAGAGAAATTTCTTGATAATCGGAAATATATTCTCCGTTGTAACTCCAATTTTACCTTTATGCATAGTTAAATTCATTTATGTTATGCATAAATAAACTCAAAAGGCATACCAAAGGCGATATGCTGACAAATAGACAGATTTATTTGCAGACCATTATATCAAGAATCATGTCATCGGTAATCTGCATTCCCTTTGATCCGATTTTTCCAAGGTTATGAATTGTCTTCTCTATGTCCTTTTCAATAATGCCGTCATTATCAGAGATACAAATATTATCAAGGGCCAAAATGGCCGATTGAACTGCAGAGGAGACACCTGAGGCAACTTTTAGAGCACATCCCACTTTAGCACCATCACATACCATTCCGGTAATGTTACCTATCATGTTCTTAATGGAGTAACAGATTTGATCATAATTACCGCCTTTAAGATATACAATTCCGCAAGAGGCACCTGTAGAGGCTATTACGCATCCGCAAAGGGCCGATAGTTTGCCGAGGTATCCTTTTATATGTATTGCGATCAAATGTGCCAGTACAAGAGCTCTTGCCAATTCGAGCTGAGATGACCCCAGTTTATCTGATGCAGCAATTACAGGCATAGTGACGGTAATACCCTGGTTTCCACTTCCTGAATTACTCATAGCAGGCAGGGTACAGCCTGCCATTCTAGCATCTGAAGCAGCTGCTGTAATTGCCATAGAGTGGGTGAGAAGTCCGTCTCCAAACACATTCTTATGAATGTTGTCTTTTATGGTCTTGCCAACTTTTAGTCCGTAATTGTTTTCCAGCCCCTCATCTGAAAGCGCTCTGTTGAGGGTGACAGAATCAAGAATAAAGGAGATATCACCAAAAGGGACAGATTTGGCAAACTTAACTATTGTCTTAACAGTGAGTTTGAAATCGTTAATCTCTCTGTTTTCGTTATTTGAATTCTTGCTTTCACTCCCCTGAGATCCGCTCTTGTAAATTATTTTATTGTCTCTAATTACTTGAGTGATATTATCGTGATTGTCCTCGATTATTGCAGATGAAGAGTGTTTCCCTGAGGTGCATTCTGCTGAGATATATAATTTCTTGTCAGTTTCGGCAATTGATAATGACACTAACTTATCTTCCAGCATCTTTTTAGCCTTGTCTATACTGGATTTATTAAGATCTTTCAAAACCTCCAGCCGATAGCCGGAAACTCCACAAGTAACACCCAGAGCAGCTGCAATATGCAAACCAACCATGCCTGTTCCCGGGACACCTACACCCATTCCATTCTTTAAAATGTTTCCACTTACTGCAATTTCTACCCTGTCCGGCTCAACGCCTATCTCTCTCAGGGCCTCTGCAGCCTTTGCAACTGCCAGTGATACAGCAACAGGTTCGGTGCATCCTAAAGCCGGTTTTACTTCTCTCTTAATAAGTTCGATTATCTCCAACTCCCTCTCCCTTGTCATTCCTTAATTTATTTGGTTTCAAAAAAATTTAAAATCTGCTCAATAATATTATTCAATTGGCTCTCTTCTTTTAATGTCTCAAGTGGGAAACCAAGTGATACTGTCTTGTAATCTCCTTTATAAGCAACACCTGCAGAAATATTATTGTCTGAATATCTGAATATTGTCCATGCTCCCGGACCAACAGGTTCAATACCGTCCGGTGCTTCTGCACTGTATGAATAACTGTTGGGAGTAGTGTGAAAGCTGAAATTCCCCTTGAAATCGTAAAGGCTCTGCACCGCTTTTACCTCACCGGTCTTTGAAGCCCAATTTGTCCTCCATTGGTACTTAAGAGTATTCCTGGCAAACTCCTGCGCATCTTTGTCGTTTTTCACACTTTCCCACAGGTCTGTAGCAATAAATGCTCCTGAAACCAGAATATTACCACCTGTCTGAGAGTATTGTGCAATAAAATCTCTGAGATATTTAGGGAATACTTCGTATTTATAGTGGTTGGTAGAGCGTCCAACAACAGTTTTAATCTGTTTGCCTGCTACAATGTCAATAATATCATATTTGGCTATAGAGTCAATGCCATTCAACAGTGCCTCGCTGCTAACTGATACAAACGAGTATCCGTTCAAGGCAAATGCTTTACCATGAACAAAAGGATAATCGAAGCTGTTTCCTGCGATAACTTCGGTTTCATAGTTTGCATATGAAGAACCAAATCCCGGAGAGTCGTCATCCATCCAGGGTATAGATCTGCGGAACTCATATTGACTGCCGATGAATGAAATATCCTTCAAGTAGGCAACACCATTATCTGTATAGTCAAAGAATCCGGCAATTGATGTATCTGATGAGGCAAAAGAATGTGGTGGAGCAACTCTGTTAAATACGTTTATTATCAATATATTGCCCTTCTCTTGAGGAGATTTGTAAACAGAGAGTATTTCAGATGGAAAACTCTCTCCTCCAGTGTTGAATGCAGTGATTTTGAAGCTGTAAATTTTACCTGTCTCAATCTGGAAATCAATTTTATTTGAGGTAACAGCTGTCCCATTATCAAAACCTGCACCGTCAACACGTGTATAAACTATATACCCCTCCGGTTTTGCTGTTGGCTCCAACTTATCTTCTGTATCACTCCATTTAAGGGTGACAACCTGTCCGCTTGTTATGGCTGAAAACTCTTTTACCGGAAGTGGCTGCACGATATAATCCAGACCTGACTGTTGTGATAGGTATTTTAGCATTCCTTTATAAATTGCCCTACTAACGTCAAAGCGGAATGTTGGATCAAGACCATACCTCATGTCTGCAAAATTCTGATGAGAAAGAAGTTCAAGAAGCATAGTAGGAACCACAGGTGATCTGGATTCTGAATATGATCTGTCCCAAATCCCTCGCCTCTGCCAGATTGGTTCATGGAGCTGCTTTATGTCTTCAACTATTTGAGTTTGAATTAAGTCCGTAAGATATCTGCCATTAAATCTGGGTTCTCCGGTTGGAAATTTGTCGGAACCATTTGAAAAACGGGTAAAAATACCAAGTGTTCCAATAATTGAATCATTTAGGGTCGTGCCTGCATCTGTGTGAAAAGCCATAGCCAGGTCAACAGGAATATTAAGACCCCTCTCCTGTGGGTTTTTAACAGAGCCTCCGCTTATCACATTTACCCACTTACCCCTTGACATATAATCATCATTATAGTCGTTTGTGTTTTTGTTGGGGCTGTATATTGTATCGCTGTACCCAGCCCACTGAAGCCAGTATCTTGCTCCCTCAGTAAACCTTGGATAGTTGCTGATAATGGGCTCCGGATCAATTGGAAGGGTAATTCTTTGAAGAGGTTCGTTTGAAGAACTTGGTCTGTTAAGTACAATACCCTCTGTTGCCGGTTTTCTTGCAATGTTTCCCATTCCTCCTCCAAACTTAACTGCATCAGCAGAAACAATTTCCCCGTTTTTTGAAGTCAGGTTTGATAATGAAACCTCATATCCGGCCTCATCACCACGGGAAAAAAGAAATGTACCCAGATAAATCCATGTACCACCTCCCATTCTCTGGTTAACTGTAAAATGGGTCTCTCCGCCGGCATGTTTAACCGTATATTTTGCCTCTTGAGTACTATTTTGGAAGCTATGGTAGGATACATAAACAGCATATTCACCGGTCTCCGGAATCAGAGGTTTCCAATGGGCGTAGCTTTGAGTCCCCTTCTTAATTGACCGGATTACTCTTGCTGTTCCCATTTGAAAAGGATTTTCTCCTGTAACATACACGTTTTGAGCATTGTGGAATCCAGGTAAAGAGGAATCATACCATGATTCCAATCCGTTAAGTTCGGCATAACCAGAATACTCTGAATTATTATCTACAATAACCTCATTCTTTTGAACATCCCTTTCACGTGGCATCATAACCACTGCCCCGGCATTCTCCAGCATCGGAACCAAAAAAGGGACAACATACGATTGAGTGTACAGGTCCTCAACTGTTTGGAATATTCTTGCCCTTTGCCATTCCCATCTGAGTAATTTCTGTTCATAATAGTATCCGTGACTCTGCCACACGGCAATATGCCTGTTGTTTAGTCCGGCAGAAACAGTGTAAGGTTTTGAACTGTTTCTTACAAGATTTCCTCTGCTTTCAAGCTCTTTTTGGTTATTCCTTATAGCTCTTCGGCTCTTTACAGGTGCTTTGGAGTTATAAAAAGGTGGAATTAGCTCTTCCAAAGCTAATCCGTTGGTTACAATCCTTAAATTAAAAGAACTAAACTCCTCAGGCAGCATTGATTTTACAAGAGAATATACAAGTTCTGTATTATCTTCTCTGAATGGATATTCAGCCAGTGAGTTAGAAAAATATATAACAAGATCTTTTTTGTATGCAATTGCCGAATCTACCCTTATTCTTCCGGTTGCAAGGGCCTGCTTTCTAAGTATTTTTTGTAAAGTATCAGCTATTGGCGCAAATTCTTTACTGATTGTCTGAGAGTAGGTTTCTGCTGAAAATATGAGCATAAATGAGATCAGCAAAAGCGAGAAAATCTTTTTCATCAGTTTATTTATTAAAGAGCACAAAAATAGTCAAAATTATAGTAACAGCTATTGGGAATCTGGCGAAAAGCGTAACTTTACATCACTTTTAACTGAACTCTATGAAAAAGAGACTATCATTGGCAAATGTGCCAACAAAAATTACAAGGGCTGAAAGATTGTCACAGGATCTTGGCGTTAACATTTTTATTAAAAGGGATGATCAGACTGGATCAGAAATTTCCGGGAATAAAATCCGAAAACTGGAATATGCTCTTAAAGAGGCTATTGATAAGGGCTGCACCAGAATTATAACTACCGGTGGTCTTCAGTCCAACCACTGCCGGGCCACAACTGCAGCTGCCACAATGCTTGGTTTGAAAACTACAGTTTTACTTAGAGTTACCGATGGGACAAAAGTTGAAGGCAATTACTTTCTGGATAAATTGTTCGGGGCAGAGGTTGTTTTCTGTAATCCTGATGAATACAGAAACTCCAGAAATGAAATTATGCATAAACTTGCTAAGGATAGAGAGAAAAACGGGGAGATTTGCTATGTGATACCCGAAGGGGCATCATTTGGAATTGGCTCTTTAGGTTATTTCGAAGCAATGCAGGAGATTGCTGTACAGGAGAAGGAGATGGGTGTTATATTTGATACTGTTGTTGTTGCTGTGGGTTCCGGAGGTACATACTCAGGTCTGTACCTTGCCAATAAACACTTCAACTCAGGCAAAAGAATAATTGGATTTGCTGTTTGCGACAACAGTGATTATTTTGCCAAAAGAATAGATTCAATAAATAAAGAGGCTGTTGAACATCTTGGTTTTGAGGTTGAAAGTAGGGTAGAGGAGATAGAGATTAATGACAAGTATGTGGGAATCGGATATGCATTAAGTCGTCCAGAAGAGCTGGAATTCATTAAATATATTGCAACTCTGGAAGGGTTGGTTCTTGATCCTGTTTATACAGGAAAGGCAATGTATGGCTTGTATAGCCAGATAAAAGAGGGTAAAATAACCGGTGCGAAAAACATTCTGTTTATCCACACCGGCGGACTATTTGGGCTGTTTCCTAAACAGGATCAGTTTAATTTTTAGAGGATCTCTTTTTCATATATCCATATCTTATATCCACAGGCGGGATAAAAGTCTCCTTAACTGTTCTTGGACTGACCCACCTTATGAGATTGAACACTCCTCCTGCTTTGTCATTGGTTCCGGAACCTCTTGAACCACCAAATGGTTGTTTTCCAACCACTGCACCGGTAGGCTTATCGTTAATGTAAAAGTTTCCGGCAGCGTACCTTAGTCTGTTACAAATACTTGCTACTGCAACCCTGTCTTGTCCGAAAACTGCACCTGTAAGTCCGTAAGGTGATGTCGTGTCACAAATATCAAGTGTCTGCTCAATTTGTTCATCTTCGTAGACATAAGCTGTTAATACAGGGCCGAATATCTCCTCCTCCATAGTTAAAAAATGGGGATTGGTAGTGAGAATGAGCGTAGGTTTAACAAAGAATCCTATTGAATCATCATACTCTCCTCCAAAAATAATTTCAGCTTCATTCGAACTTTGAGCCTTTTTAATATAAGATGCAATATTGTCGAAAGAGGCTTTGTCAATTACTGCATTTACAAAATTATCTGATTCAGCCACATCTCCCATTTTTGCGCTCTCTGAAATTTTAACGATCTCTTTTTTAAACTCTTCCCATAGCGATTGTGGGATATATGCCCTGGATGCTGCCGAACATTTCTGGCCCTGATACTCGAATGCTCCACTGTAGGCAGCAACTGCCACCTCTGTTACATTGGCAGATGGGTGCACAAAAATAAAATCTTTACCTCCGGTTTCTCCAACAACTCTTGGATAGGAGCGATAGTTAGTAAGCCTTTCTCCTACTTGTCTCCACAATGAGTTAAAAGTAGAATTAGATCCGGTAAAGTGTATTCCGGCAAGATGGGGTGATTTAAGAACCTCTTTTCCGATTAAAGCTCCGCTGCCCGGAACAAAATTGACAACTCCGGGAGGAACTCCTGCTTCAAGAAATATTTTCATTAGGTAATAATTTGATAACAAAGCTGTTGTTGCAGGTTTCCATACAGTTGTGTTACCCATCATTACAGGTGAGAGATTTAAATTTGAAGCTATTGATGTGAAATTAAATGGACTTACAGAGAAGACGAAGCCTTCAAGAGCTCTGTATTCCATTCTGTTAAGCTGATTAAATGAAGAAATCGGCTGAGTTTTATAAATTTCAGAAGCAAAATACACATTAAACCTTAAGAAATCTGCTGTTTCACAAACGGCATCAATTTCAGACTGATATATATTTTTGCTTTGCCCCAGCATTGTTGCCGCATTTATCAGTGCCCTGTATTTAACTGTCAGCAAATCAGCAATCTTTAACATAATTGAAGCTCTGGTTGTCCAGTTAAGATCAGACCATATTTTGTGAGAATCAATAGCAGCATCAATTGCCATTTTAATCTCCTTCTCACCCGCTTTATGAAAATTTGCCAGTATATGCTTATGGTTGTGGGGCATAACAACCTTGCCGGTATCATTAGTGAATATCTCCTTCCCTCCAATTACCAAAGGAATTTCAACAACAATCTCAGATTGTCGCTTAAGCTCCTTTTCGAGCTCTTCTCTCTCCTGGCTCCCTTCTAAATACTCCAGAATTGGCTCATTTGACGGAATCGGAAAATTATGTAATGAATTATTCATATTTAATTAATTAAATTGGTACTCTTTTTCAATATATATGCAACAATTGAAAAATGAATTCGTTTAAAAAGCAGAAACAGATTAATAAACATGAATCACTTCTTTAAGCAGGTAACAAGAAGAGCTCCTTCGGAAGAGGAAAAAATTTATGATGAATGCCATAAACGGCTCTATTTTACAAGTCTGCGTATCTTAAACAACCAGTTTGAGGCAGAGGAGGTAATGCACGACACTTTGTTAAAATATTTTGACAGAGGAGAGAAATTTAAAGATTTTAAAGAGAGAAATGCCTGGATGACAAGGGTATGTATAAATCTCTCAATTGACAGACTGAGAAAACGAAAATCAGAAGAACTTAGACTTTTGTCTGAAGAACTTAAAAGAGAAAACATTGAAGAGAACGTAACCCAGGATATACCGGAATACTCTTTCAAAGGAGTAACCATCAGCATGGTCAAAGAGGCAATTGAGAGATTGGCGGGGGGTTACAGACTTGTACTCTCTCTTAACCTGTTTGAGGGTTATGATTATGAAGAGATAGCGCAGATACTGGATTTAAAGGAAGTTACTGTTCGTTCTCAATACATCAGAGGCAAAGCAAGATTGGTTGAGGAGATAGAAAAATTAAAAAAATTGAATTAAGCTAAATGTTCAGTTATGGAGACATTAAATGATATGATTAAAAACAACAGGGATATGTTCGAAAACAATCAACTACCCGAAGGACACAAAGATAGATTTCTTAAAAAAGTTGCCAGAAAAAAATTCGCCGCCAAAAGAGAGTTTGTTTTCAAGGTAGCAGCAGCAGTCCTGATATTTGCAGCGGTATCTGTTCCATGGATTTTCAAAGGAACACAACCAGGCAGCTTTTTAGCAACACTGGAAAGAGAGAGCTCTGCACTATACATTATGGCTCAGGAACTTGACCCTCTTAATCGGGCAATGGTAATAAATACATTGGATCAACTAACCTCCGAAGCTGTACCTTTTTCTGAGCAACTACCTGACAATCTTGACAGGAAAACAGCAATAAAGATGAGCAAAGAGTACTACGGTCCAAAAATCGACGGAGTTGGAAGACTTCGAGGTTATGTGAGCGAACTTCTTGAAAATTAACGATATAAACTAACACAAAATATTTATTAAATAATTTAAAAAACAAACAAATGAAAAAGTTTTTTACGATTGCAGTTGTGATGTTGTTAACAATGACACTATTTGCACAAACCGAAAAAAAGAGTTTTAATGTAAGCGGCTTTGAGGGAATAGATGCAGGAGGTGTATTCGAAATCGAACTTGTAAAAAGTGACAAAGAGAGTCTTACCATTGAAACAGAGGTAGATATAATGCCACATGTAAAGGTCAAAGTAACTGCCGGTGTACTCAGATTGTCTATTGAGACCAAAGATCTGCCATCAAAATTCAAAAGAAACATGAAGGCTGTAAAAGCTTATGTATCTGTTAAAAATCTAACTAACATTAATTTATCCGGAGTAACAACATTGAAGGTGAACTCTGCATTTACTGTAAATGACTTTGTTGCCAGAGTTAGCGGTGTATCTAAAGTAGAAGGGTTGAATATAACCGCAAAATCATTTAAAGCAAATCTTAGCGGAGCATCTTCTATGGATATGAAAGGAGTAGGAGAGACTGCTGCATTTGAATTATCAGGTGCCAGTAAAATTAAAATCAACCAGACTTTTGGAGGCCTTAAATTAGAAGGAAGTGGTGCAGCTAAAATAGATGTAACAGGAATTAGCGAATATGCCGAACTATCATTTTCAGGTGCTGTAAACGCTAAATTTTCAGGAGGCTGGGCAACAAAAGTTATATTGGAGATGTCAGGAGCATCTAAGTTTGATGCACCGGACTACCCTGTAAAAGAGATGGATATAAAAGTGAGCGGGGTATCAAATGTTAATGTTAATGTAACTGAAGCCATCTCTGTTGAGGTTAGCGGAGGTTCAAGCATCAGATATAAAGGTGATCCTCAAATTAGAAAGGTAGATATCAGCTCAATATCAACTTTTAAGAAGATAAATTAACTCGGTTTATGCTCATTTTACTATCTTTAACAAAAAAATAGATAAAATGAGCTATAAGAAACTACACCAAAATGCCTTTGTGCTTGATTCCCATTGTGATACTCCTTTAAGATTAATTGAAGGATCTGATCTTGGAAAAAAATTGCACAAAGGCCATTTTGATTATATCAGAATGCAAGAGGGCGGCCTTGATGCCGTTTTTTTTGCAATTTACACATCAGGCAAGCTAGAGCCGGATGCTGCCACAAGAAGGGCGCTGCAGCTAATTGCCGGAGTATATGACTCTGTTGAGGCCAACTCAGGTAAAGTGGCCATTGCATTGGATGCCGAAGAGGCGCTAATGAACAGAGAGAATGGACTTTTGTCAATTTTCCTGGGGATGGAAAATGGAGCCCCAATTCAGAAAGATATGAGTCTTCTCAGACTATTCTATGATATGGGGATCAGATATATGACTCTCTGTCACTCTGCGAATAATGAAATTTGCGACTCATGTGCTCCAAAGGAGAAGAGATGGAATGGTTTGAGTCCGTTTGGAATCGAGGTAATAAAAGAGATGAACCGTCTAGGGATGCTGGTAGATGTGTCTCATATATCAGATGAAGCATTTTACGATGTGCTTAAACATTCAGACCAACCTGTTGTGGCAACTCACTCCTGTTGCAGGGCAATTGCAAATCACCCAAGAAACCTTACAGATCAAATGATTATAGATCTGGCTGCAAAGGGTGGGGTGGTTCAAATAAATTTTTATCCTCCGTTTTTAAATAGTGAATATGCTGAGAAATTCTGGCCACTATGCGACGAATTCGAAGCGGCTGAGGAGTTGTATAAACAAGATCCCGTTAAACATGAGGCATTATACAACCAGGCAACTGAAAAGATGTTTGCAATAGAAAGGCCATCATATAAGGAGATTGTAGATCATATTGACCATGTGGTTAAGTTGGTAGGAACAGACCATGTAGGTTTAGGTTCTGATTTTGACGGAATTGAGGTAACACCTGAGGGTCTTGAAGGGGTAGATAAATTACCTGTTATAACAAAAGAGCTTAAATCGAGAGGTTATTCAGACGAAGATATCGTGAAAATTATAGGAGGAAATTTCTTAAGATTACTTTAATACAGCGCTTTATGGCAAAGATAGCATTGATTACCGGTGCCACTTCAGGAATTGGAAGGGCAATTTCCCTTATAATGGCAAAGGAGGGATATGATATAATCGCAACAGGCCGAAGAGCATCTCTTCTCTCAGATCTGGCAAAAGAGCTGGAGGCTAAGTTTAAAGTGAGGGTGCTTCCGCTTGGTTTTGATGTTAGAGATGCCTCTCAGGTTGAGCACTATCTGGGCAAACTATCCGAAAAATGGTCAGATATTTCACTTTTGGTCAATAACGCAGGCCTTGCAGTGGGACTTAACCCCATAAATTCAGGAGTGGTTGATGACTGGGAGAGAATGGTTGATACCAATATTAAGGGTTTGCTGTATGTCTCCAGGATAGTATCCAATATTATGATAAAAAGGGGAGGAGGGCATATTATCAACATTGGCTCAATTGCAGGAAAGGGTGTATATCCAAACGGGAATGTCTATTGTGCCACAAAATATGCAGTTGATGCCCTTTCAAAAGGTATGATGATGGATCTTTACACCCACAACATCAGGGTATCTCAGGTTTGTCCCGGTGCAGCAGAGACTGAGTTCTCTCAGGTTAGGTTCAAGGGTGACATGGATAAGGCTGCTGATGTTTACAAGGGTTTTACACCACTTTCGGCTGAAGATATTGCGGATGTTGTCAGATATGTAGCACTGGCTCCACCACATGTTAATATCTCCGATGTGGTGATTATGCCAACTGCTCAGGCATCAGTCTCTCTTATTAACAGAAAGTTGTGATTAATCAAGCCAACCGGCAGATTTCATAATATCTTCCAGTTTACTTGCAGTTTGTTCTCTGTCTCTGTCATTTCTATTAGAAAAGAAGAGGTAGAGAATTTTCTTTTCCGGGTATCTGCCCGCAAATATCTGAAAACCACCATTATCACCTGTGTGATAAACCTTAACGGGAAAACCTGGTCTATTTTCAATAAACCATCCGTAACCATATGAGTTGTATTGCATATCGGCAATATAAATTTTTGGAGAGTGAGCCTCCAGTTTTGACGGCTCTGAAATCAAAATATTGTTTCTTAAAGCCATTTCCCATTTGGCAAATTCAGTTACTGATGTATAAAGTCCGCCATCTGCCTTTGTGGCAAAAAATGACTCTTCAAGGTAATCATATTCGTTAAAAATACCACTGGTTTTATCCTGGAGATAACCATGAGCCATTCTCGGGATCTCTTTGCCGGCTTCAAAATATGTAGCTTCTTCCATTGATGCTTTGTCAAAAATTCTCTCTCTCATAAAGTCATCAAACGACATTCCGGAGCTTCTCTCAATTATTGAGTACATAAGCTGAAATGTTGGATTCATGTACTCGTATGAGGTTCCGGGTTCAAAATTTAGTTTTTCCAATGTTGAAATGTAGGCATATGACTGAGTATCAACTGCTGTCGTAACAAAAACCCGATCACTTCTGTCTCTTGAGTCGGGTATTCCTGATGTATGGGAAAGAAGGTGTCTGAGTGAAATTTTCTCCATCAAAGGAGATTGGAATTCCGGAAACCATTTTTGGACATTGTCGTCCAGAGAGAGTTTACCCTCTTCTGCAAGCATCATAAGTGCTACTGCAGAAAACTGCTTTGACACAGAGGCAATATTAAAAAATGTATTCTGATCAATCACCTCTTTTGTATTCATATCAGCAATTCCATATCCTTTTTGAAAGAGAATCTCTTCTCCTTTAAGGATTAGAACAGCAGCTCCTGGTTCACCGGTGGGGTAGAGAGATGTAAAGAGAGAGTCAATGTCAGCTACAGCCCTTTTTTGTGAGTCGTTTGAATTTTTGCAGGATAAAACCATAACCAATGCAATAATTAAATAGTTTAAATTTCTCATAATATTTTAATTCTTAAGAAATTGAGTGCTTCAGAAGAAAATCTTGTAATATTCCTTGTTCTGTCACCTGTAAAGACCTTATAGCTTGAATCAATACCAAAATCACCTGCTACTGAAACCCAGACACTGCCAACCGGCTTCATATCGGTACCTCCGCCCGGTCCGGCAATACCGGTTGTTGCTATCGCATAATCGGCATTATATAGCTCTTTTACTCCTAATGCCATCTCTTGTGCACACTCTCTGCTTACTGCACCATATTTGTCCAGTGTCTCAGGTTGAACCTTCAAAAGATTTATCTTTGATTCGTTTGAATAGGTAATAACACCGCCACAAATTATTTCTGATGAGCCCGGTATCGAAACCAATCTTGACATAATTGTTCCACCTGTACAGGATTCTGCAATCGCCAAACGTTTGCCTTTATTTTTTAAGATGCTGAATATAAGTGTTTCAAGAGTATCTTCCCCCTCCCCATAGACTAAAGAACCCAATTTGCTTTTAAGCTCAGTAAGATACCTGTCTACAATTTTAATTGAGCTTTCTCTCTCCCTATTGTAAACAGATAGCCTCAATCTTATTCCTATAGCTGGATTTGGCAGGTATGCAAGTTTAACATCTTTATCCAGATTATCTTCCCATTCCTCAAGCATCTTTGCAAGTGATGCCTCTGCAATACCATAAGTTACAATAGTTTTATGATGGATATAACCTGGTGATAATTTCTTTGAGATCAAATTATTAACATATGGCATCATTCCCTCCATTTCGTATGGAACACCCGGGAGTGAAACAAGCATCTTCTTATTGCTCCCTTCTCCTAAATCAAATACCATTCCCGGGGCAGTGCCCATCTTGTTTGGAATAACAATGCAATTGTTTGGAACCAGTGCCTGATCACGATTTAGATCAGATACCTCTAATCCTCTTTTGTTACAAATCATTTTAATGAACTCCAATTGTTCATCATGATAATAAAATGATTGTGACTTAGTTAAAACAGAAAGAACTTTTTTTGTAATATCATCTTTGGTGGGACCAAGACCTCCTGTTACAACTACAAGATCATTCTCGCTGATGCATATTCGTAATGATTTTAATATGTCATCGAAGTTGTCACCTATTGATATTTTTGTTGTAACCCTTACTCCGATTCCGTTTAATTCACGCGAAATATAAGCTGAGTTAGTGTCAACTATCTGACCAATAAGAATTTCGTCACCAATTGTACAAATTGCTGCATTTATCATACATCACCCTTTTTTGACAGGTATTTCAGTATCTTTTTAACAAACGCAGGTCCGTTATAGATGAATCCGGTATATATCTGTACAAGAGAAGCTCCGGCAAGAAGCATCTCACGTGCCTGAGCAGGAGTCATAATTCCCCCAACTGCAATAATTGGAAGCTGACCTTTCGTCTTCTGACTAATATAACTAACCATTTCAAGGCTCTTCCTGTAAAGGGGAGCACCGCTAAGACCCCCCTCTCCAATGAAATTAATCCTGTTTTCCATGGTCACCAGGTTTTCTCTGGATTTTGTAGTATTGGTGGCAACAATTCCATCCATTCCTGATATTAAAATAAGCTCAATAATTTCATCAAGTTGTTCATTATCAAGATCAGGGGAGACTTTTAGTAGAATTGGACGATATTCGTCATAATATTTTCTTAGTGCAGTAAGTCTGTCAACTATTTCGGAAAGAGAGTTAATATCCTGAAGTTTGGTTACACCTTTAACATTAGGGCACGAAACATTAACTACAAAATAGTCAACAAAATCGTATAGCTGCGCAAATGTCTTTTCATAGTCAAGAGGAGCAGCCTCGTTGGGAGAGGCAGTGCTTTTAATAATATTGGCTCCGATAATTACTTTTGGCTTTCTCTCTTTTAGGTTGGTAACCAGATGCTTGACGCCCTTATTATTAATTCCCATTCTGTTTATGATGGCTTTGTCATCAACTAACCGAAAGCATCTTGGTTTCGGATTCCCTACTTGTTCAGAGGGCGTTACAGAACCTACCTCGATAAAACCAAAACCGAAATTGGACATTTCGTTATATATCTCTCCGTTCTTGTCAAATCCGGCAGCCATACCTACCGGGTTGGGGAACTTTATGCCCATTACCTCCCTTTCCAACTTTGGATTCCTGTATTTGTATAGCAATCGTATAACAAATGATGATAGAGGGATGTATCTTAAAATTATCAGCAACCTCACAATAATGTTGTGAGCTGTCTCTGGTGAAAATGAAAAAAGGATTGGTTTGAGTATTTTAAACATCAATGGAAAATTTGGCCAAAGATAGTAATTAAAATTAGTTGCTATTCCTTACCAGGGATGTATTCTGTAAAAGTGCCGTCAGAATAAATCATTATTATCTTTTTTAGGTTCTTTTTTTCTGAGTGAATGGCTTGGTTGAAGTCGTTTATTGAAATCTCAGAGAGTTCAGGTTGATTTAAAATAGGCTTAATATGTTGATTAGATGTTGTTTCCGATGTGTTTTCAGGATAGGGAATATTAGTATTTTCTGATTCAGGATTAAAAATACGGGATTCTTTGGGGTGTAAATTACCCTCTGTCGAAGATAGAGGGGTAGAGGTGCTCTCTTTGTACACCTTTCCTTTACCCGTGAGCAACCAATCTGCATTAATCGATGGAAACTTCACAATTAACTTCTGAATAAAATCGAACCCGGGCTTGTTTCTCCCAGATAGTATGTGTGACAAACCTGATCGTTGTATTCCAAGAATATCTGCAAGACGCGATGGAGTGAGCTGCTCAAGCTCTAAAAATCTCTGTAAACGATCTTTCATAATTGTAAACATTAGTTTCACAAATGTAAGCATAATAATAATTACATATGTAATATTTAGTATGTTCACATTTGTGAAATATAAAACATAATTATTCGTACAAAAATGCCTGTCAATTAGAGTATAAGGATAGTTTTGATGAGGTGATTTCAGTTTAAGAATATTTAATTAAAATAATTGCTCTAAAGCATTGGGTTACAAATAGTAAAATGCTAATTATATGAATTTACAGCCATATTTCACTGATTTTTTACTATAATGTCCAAATATTAACTGAATTATACTTTAATTAAATCATATTAAAACACTGGGTATTAGGCATGTAAGTTAATGAAAATTCACAATAGGCTATGGTTACAAATGTAATAAAAATTCCATTGAAAATCTGTCCAGTCCGGGCAGCTAATGTTTACATAATGACAACTTATAATTTAGAAATGTGAATTACATCTGTAAACAAAATTCTAAATTTCAACGATTTTATTTGTTAGGTATATTTGTATAGTTTTGTAAAAAATAATTGATTGTGGAGCCTGAAATTAAGATTGACCAATTCAACTATATTCTACCTGATGAGAAAATTGCCAAATACCCTTCTGAGCAAAGAGATCACTCCAGGATTTTAATATTTAAGAACAAAACCATCTCTGACAGCAAATTTTTAAATCTCCCGGAGTTGTTACCTTCCTCCTCTTTGATGATTTTTAACAATACCAAGGTGGTGCCGGCACGTTTAATATTCAAAAAAGCAACCGGAGCACATATTGAGATTTTTTGCCTAGAACCACACTTACCATCTGAATACAATAAATCATTTTCGTCAATCGGATCTTGTAGTTGGATTGCTGTAATTGGAAATATTAAGCGATGGAAAGAGGGGTTGATATATTTTGATACTTGTGGTAATGCAACTCTTGATAATATTGAATTAAGAGCGGAATTAATTGGCATTAAAGACGATAAATCTATTGTAACTTTCACTTGGAGTGGAGATTATACATTTTCTCAGATAATGGACCTGTGCGGTAAGGTTCCAATACCTCCTTACTTAAGAAGAGATTCTCAAGAGTGTGATATTGAGAGATATCAAACTACCTACGCAAAGGAGAAGGGATCGGTTGCTGCTCCAACTGCCGGATTGCACTTTACCAAACAAATACTCGACAAAATTGAAGAGCTTGGAGTTGAAAAAGAGGAGGTTTGTCTGCATGTTGGAGCCGGCACATTTATTCCTGTGAAAACCTCATATATAAAGGATCACAAAATGCACGCGGAGCCATTTTCTGTTTCACTGTCACTGCTAAAGAAGATTAGAGATGCCCACACTAATGGAAAATGGATTATTTCTGTTGGAACAACATCTGTCAGAACGCTTGAAAGTCTATATTATCTTGGTATTCAATGCCTTGAACTTGGACTGCCAGGTGATGTAAATCAATGGGAGCCATATAATACCAGCCTCAAGCCCTCTGTCAGGGAGTCACTTAACGCATTAATAAAGTGGATGGAGAGTGAAAAGAGGGAAACTTTAGAGAGACGTACAGAGATTATTATTGTACCAGGATTTGAGTTTAAATTATGCAACATATTGATTACAAATTTTCATCAGCCCCAAAGTACGCTGCTATTGCTGATATCTGCCTTTGTGGGAGATGAGTGGCGAAATATTTATAAATATGCGCTTAATAATAATTTCAGATTTTTGAGCTATGGTGATAGTTCAATATTATTTGGCAGAGAGCCCCATATTAATGTAGATTAGAATTTTATGAGCCCAGTTGGAAAGCATAGGACCTGAATTCATAAGGTTGGAGGCTACATTTAAGAGTTGCTGACTTGCCATTTTGAGGTGTAATTCATCTGATGTTATACTGTACATCGTGAGTAAGTTTCCTGCCATCACTGAATTTGCCGATGGCTTCATAAAGTCAATATTAGACTCTCTTTTAAAAGTAACCGTATGGCCTGGGGTTCCAATTTCTGATTTACTGAACATGCCGTTCTCAGGCTTAAAAAACCTCTCTATTGTCATCTCTAAATACCTCTTGGCAACATAAAAGTATTCAACGTCTCCCTTTATCTGAAACAGTTCAAGTGATGCTTCAATAAAATGGGCATAATCAGACAGATATCCCAGAAGATAGCTTTGTGACCGGCAAGTGTATCTAAATAACCTTGCATCCTCTTTGCTGACGTTGTTGTAAATAATAAACTCAAAATTTTCAACAGCTTTTTGATAAAGCGTTGGATCTGATAAATATCGCGATGCAATAGTAAACGATTTTACACACATTGAATTAGATGCGGTAATGGACCTTTCGTCTTTAAAATATGACCTGTGCTCTGCTCTTCTGCTTCTTAATTTTTTAAGTTCATCAAGAGTAATAACATTCAATGTATCAATCCCTCTGACTGGTAATTGCCTTTTTTGGGGATTGGCGTTAAGGTCTAATCCAATAGCATCTGCAACCTCGTTGTACCTGTCAGGGAAAAGAATTTTTAGCTCATTGATTGAATAGTGATAATAAACTGACTCTTTTATATCTCCCAATAAGGTGGTACTGTTGTAATAGCCTCCTTTCCCGTTACTCAATTCATTTTGAATAAATTCAGAAATTAACAGAGCCGTTTTTTTATAGGAATCTTTTTTGAAATAATCGTAAGCAAGAGAATAAAGAGCAAGAAACTGGCTGTTCTCTGCCAATGTCTTTTCAAACAGAGGTTGAAGGCATGTGTAGTCTACTGCCTGCCTGAAAAAACCTCCGTCAATTACATCAAAAAGTGGAGAATATTGAAAATGATCCAGTAGATTTTCGACTCTTTCTGAAATTTCGGTGTCAGGGAATGTTTTTAAATACTCAATTACAGTGAAGAGGCTTACCGGGCTTGGAGTAAAAGGTTTAAATCCTGACAGGAAGTCTGTTTGAAAAATTGAGTCAAACCATGTTTTGAGATACAGTTTGAAAAACACGGAATCAATCTCCGGCTTCTTTTCACTCTTTTTTGCTATACCCATACTGAGAACTCTCCTGGAGAGCTCTTCTGACATTTCAAAGAGTTTTTCACGCTTCTCTGACTTAGCCATTAATATTCTTTTTGCCAACTCCTTAAAATGCTCAGGATCAGAATTTGAAAAGGCTATAAGTGGCCTTCTGTTTGGCATAATAAACATGTTTACCGGTCCATAAGTGAAGTCCTGATTTAGCAAAAGAAGGTCCTGTGCAAGGAGAAATGACTCAGGATTGTCTTCTTTATCTTCAATCAGACACACAAAATTTTCATTCAGCAATGAGATTGTCTCCGGATCACTAAAGAGTTTATAGGTACTCTCTCTTAACGAAATGTTGCTGAAGTATCCGATATGTAGAAATATCAGCTTATCCTCTTCCATTGCGTAATGCAGAAGTTTATTATCAAGTGAAAAATTCCATTTTATCCCTTCTTCACTAAACATTTTAAGGTATGGAGAACAACTTTTGAACATTTATTATATATTTTTGCTAAACTAAAGCCTGACCTAATATGAAAAAAAGAACAATAATCGATTTGTTCGAGGAATCTGTTGAGAAATACTCGGATAAAACTTTGCTGCTGGAAAAAATAGCAGACAAGTATCTACCAACCACTTATTCACAGACAAAGCTAATGGCAGAACAATTTGGTGCCGGCCTTTGTTCACTGGGTTTTCAAAAAAACAACCATGCTTCAATAATGTCTGAAGGCAGAAATTGGTGGATTATCGGTGAGTTGGGGATTTTTTATGCCGGTGGAATAAATGTTCCTGTTTCAATCAAGCTGGAAGAGAGTTCTGATCTGTTATTCAGGTTTATACATGCCGAAGTTGATACAATTCTCATTTCAGAAAGGCAACTCAAAAAATTAAGACCCATTAAAGATCAGCTTAAAGATCTTAAAAGAGTAATTGTATTTGATAAGCTTGAATCTTATGAGCCGGGAGAGATTTTTGTGGGGGACCTAATCGAAGCCGGTAAAGAGTACCTAAAAAAGGAGAGAGAGTCCTTCCTCTCAATTTCCCGCTCTTTGAATAATGACGATTATGCTACAATAACCTATACATCAGGGACTACTGCAGACCCGAAAGGGGTTATTCTAACGCATAGAAATTATACGGCCAATGTTGAACAGGCACTATCCTGTATGTCGATACCTCCAGAGAAAAGAATGCTTATCATTCTTCCTCTTGATCACTGTTTTGCACATGTTGTAGGGTTTTACATTATGATAGCCACCGGTTCAATTGTGGCTACCGTTCAGGCAGGTAAAACAGGCCTTGATACATTAAAGAATATCCCAATAAATATCAATGAGGTGAAGCCGAATATTTTGCTTTCTGTTCCTGCACTTGCAAAGAGCTTCAGAAAAAATATCGAAAACTCGGTTAAGTCCAAAGGGAAGGTTGCAGAGACTCTCTTTAACCTTGGACTCGAGACAGCATATGCGTACAACAAAGAGGGGTGGAACAGGGGAAGAGGCCTCTCATTTCTTTTATATCCTTTTGTTAAACTGTTTGATAAAATACTCTTTTCAAAAGTTAAAGGAGCCATGGGGGGGGAACTTGATTTTTTTGTAGGAGGAGGAGCACTTCTGGACATAGAGATGCAACAGTTTTATTATGCATTGGGAATGCCTATGTTCCAGGGATATGGCCTCTCTGAAGCTACGCCAGTAATCTCAACAAACACACCTTTAAAACATAAGCTGGGCTCTTCGGGAATTCTAGTTAAGCCAATGGAAATCAAGATTCTTGATACAGAAGGAAGGGAACTTCCTTTAGGAGAGTCCGGAGAGATAGTCATTAAGGGAGAGAACGTTATGGCAGGTTATTGGAAAAACCCAAAATCTACACAGGAGACAATTAAAGATGGGTGGCTTTATACAGGTGACCTGGGCTATTTGGATAAAGATGGATTTTTGTATGTAAAAGGTAGGTTTAAATCATTACTGATATCCAGTGACGGAGAAAAATTTTCACCTGAAGGGATTGAGGAGACTATTATGGGTAATTCCAGACTAATACAGCAGATAATGTTGCATAACAATCAATCTCCATATACAATTGCAGTGATTGTTGCAGACCGAACCAAACTAAACGGAAGGGAGTTGGTTGAAGCAATATCGGGAGAGCTTGATAAATACAAAGGCAAGGGTGAATATGCAGGGCAATTCCCCGAAAGATGGCTCCCTTCAACCTTTGTTTTGGCAGACGAACCATTTACAGAACAGAACAGAATGATAAACTCAACTATGAAGATGGTAAGATCCAAGGTAGAAGAAGTTTACAAAGAGAGAATAGCATTTGCATATACACCCGAAGGGAAAAATATATTCAATAAATATAATACTGGACAGAATGAATAGAGCCAGACTGCTTTTAACGATTATCCTGGCAGCAGCTTGTATTTTTGTAACAATCGGTGATATACATCTACCCTCAGCAAAAGGAATTGATTTTGATGGGTTTTCGGCAATCAGGGCATCAAAAGAGATCGAAATCATCTCATCTGAGCCTCACTCGATTTATCATCCCCGAGAGAGGGCAAAGGTAAAAGAGTACCTTGCCTCCAGATTGGAGGATATGGGTGTAAAATGTGAGATCTTCCATTATGATTCACTTCAGGACAAGAGGGGATATGTGTTTAATATTTCCAATATTTATTCTGTTACAGAACCTCTGATTGAAAAAGCAAGTTCATATATTTTGCTGATCGCTCACTATGACTCAAGCCCTGCAATAAATGTTAAAGGTGAGAAAGTGGTCTCCTATGGTGCTGCTGATGACGGATATGGAGTGGCCACAATATTGGAAATACTCAGAAATGTTCTAGCGACAAGAGCAGAATGGAACCAGGGGATAAAAATCCTGTTTACCGACTCTGAAGAGTATGGTCTTCTGGGCATTAAAAGCGCACTTGATTACCAGCGCGATATTTTTGAGGATGTTGGTCTTGTTATAAATATTGAGGCAAGAGGAGTCAAGGGGCCGGCAATTCTTTTTGAGACCACTTCGGGTAACAGCAACCTGATTGACCTATACAAATATTCTCCAAGCCCTTATGCATATTCTTTTACAAGTGCTGTTTACAATATTCTCCCAAACTATACCGATTTTACACTTTTAAAGGATACTTTACCGGGTCTGAATTTCTCTGTAATCGATAATCTTAATTACTACCATACAAATCTTGACAACTTCGAAAATATCTCGTTAAAATCAATTCAGCATTATGGTGATCAGATTTTACCATTGGTTTCAGCTTTCCTTACAGATCTAAAATACTCAGATCCAAACTATTTAAGATCAAATGAGAACAGGGTCTATTTCACGATACCGTTTTTAGGTCTTTTCTCCTTCTCACAATCTATCTATCTGATTATAAAGATAATTACCTCGTTAGTTTTTCTGATGCTTCTGGTTGCATACCTTAAACAAAGCAGGATTTCCTTTAAGAGTATAGGGCAGATTATGGCCCTGAACCTCTTAATTATTGCAGTGGCATCTGCCGCAGGTTACCTTGTAGCCTATATCCTGGCAAAAGCAAACGGATTACCATATAGAGTAATAAATCTTGCCTATGTCGAGTATGAATATGTGTTTACTTTTGCTACATTGTTATTATTCACTGTTTTATACACAATTACATACATCATAATAATGAGAAGGAGAAAAATCTCCAGTCTCAATTTCATAGCATCAGGTAATATTCTGATGCTGACTCTTTCATATGTGTCCTACTTTAAAATTGGGGACAGTATAATCTTTTTCATTCCTTCATTTATTGCAGTCGTGATGTTTCTTCTCAATATTTTTAATTATTCAAAGTATCTCAATATTTTAGGAGTGATACTGCTGTTGATGTTCGTAACTCCAATTATTTATTCGTTGTCAGTAGCACTTGCAATCGGCTCATTATTTGTCGTTACCGCATTTTGGGGTCTTTACCTCTGGTTACTTTTACCCTTAACTGATCGTTTTGTGAGACGGAATGTGTAAATATTTTATAATTTTGCGCTTTTAATAAAATAACCTATGGTTATAGATAAATTCAAGGAAATCAAGCCATATATAGGTGATGAAGAGGCTCCGGCACTCAAAAGAATCGCTTCACACCCTTTGTTGAAAAATATTTCAACATATCTTTTTCCAGGCAAAGACCACGAAGAATTCAAGGCTTTCATCTCTTCTCTAAACTCTGTTGATGAGTTTCAGGGCAAGGTAATGCTCGCTGCAATAAAAAAAATCATCAAAGACACAGCAAAGGAATTATCATACTCAGGAATTGATATGCTAAAGGATGGTAAAAAGCATCTTCTTATATCTAACCACAGAGACATTTTGCTGGATTCAGCATTAATTCAGATGATTTTTTTTCTGAACAATCTGCAAACATCAGAGATGGCGGTAGGGGACAATTTAGTTACCGACCCCTTTATTGAAGATATTGCAAGATCTAATAAGATGATAAAGGTCATCAGGAGCAGTAACCCTCGTAAACTATATGCTTCGTCACTGCTTTTGTCTGAATTCATCAGAGAGAGAATAACATCGCAAGCATCATCTGTTTGGATAGCACAAAGGAATGGTCGTACAAAAGACGGCATTGACATAACCGAACAAGGATTGCTCAAGATGTTGGATATGAGTAGCTCCGGTGATTTTATCAATGATTTTGATCTACTCTCCATAGTACCGGTTTCTATCTCTTATGAGTATGAACCTTGTGACTTTTTAAAAGCAAAAGAACTGTACATAAGCAGAAGAACCCAATATGTAAAATCTCCCGGAGAGGATTTAAACAGCATTTTAACAGGAATAATGCAGTTTAAAGGTAGTATTCATATTGATTTTAGAGAACCTCTCTCACGTACAGACATAGAAAATTGTGCCCGGTTTGCGAAAAACGAAAGATTTAAAGCTCTGGCAGATATTATTGATAAAAGAATTAAGGAGGGGTATCATATTTGGAATACTAATAGAATTGCCTACGATATTTTACATTCATCAAGCAAATTTTCTTCCCATTATACATCCGAAGAGAGAAAAGCATTTGAAGAATATTGTGACTTCAAAATATCAAGTTTCGATGGTGACATTTCAGAGATAAAAGAGATCTTTCTTTCAATTTATTCAAATCCACTGGGAATTGTTTAGTAACTCATACACGTTTAGATTTTACTTCATATAAGTCAGTATTACAAATAGATAAGCTCGGAATTATCAATTTGTAACAAATATGTTATATGACATAACATATTTGTTACATATTTTCAATATCAATATATTGAAAATCATTACTTGTGGCTATTAGATATTTGGTTTGCAATTTACTGATTATTTCAGTAGTTACAAATCAGAACACAATCCTTTCAATTGTGCATATATTTAGTTGTTTTAAGGTAATTAAATTATTAATTTTGCCTTGATATTCCCACATTTTTGAAATATAATAACACAATCTATGAATAAGTTAGTTTCTTTACCGGAAGTAGTTGAAAAACTGAAAGATGGAATGACAATTATGGTCGGAGGATTTCTGAATTCCGGGGCTCCTCTTACAATTTTGAATACCATTGCAGAGTCGGGTGTTAAAAATTTAACTATAATCTGCAATGATGCCGGTTTTATCGACAAAGGTGTTGGAAAGATTATTGCCAATGGTCAGGTAAAAAAACTTATTACTTCGTATGTTGGATCAAATCCGTCTGCAATTGATCTGATGAACAATTCAGAGATGGAGGTTGAATTCTCACCACAGGGCACTCTGATAGAGCGCATAAGAGCTGCAGGTGCCGGACTTGGGGGAGTTCTTACTCCAACAGGATTGGGCACATCAGTAGAAAATGGCAAACAGATAATAACTGTCGATTCAAAAAAATACTTACTGGAGACCCCGTTAAATGCAGATATGTCATTGGTAGGGGCCTCAATAAGTGACCATGAGGGTAATCTTCACTACAAGGGAACTACCCGCAATTTCAACCCTTTGGTTGCTATGGCTGCAAATATTGTAATTGCAGAGACAGAAGAGATTGTTGAAACAGGACAACTACACCCTGATATTGTGCATACTCCTGCAATTCTGGTTGATTTTATTTACAAAAAATAGTTTTATTATGTCTCAAAAAGCGATGATAAGGGTTCGAATGAGCTCCCACGATGCTCATTACGGCGGAAATCTGGTAGATGGAGCCAAGATGTTGCAGCTATTCGGTGATGTTGCAACTGAATTGTTAATCGATTATGATGGTGACGAAGGTCTATTCAGGGCGTATGACAATGTTGAATTTTTGGCACCTGTTTATGCCGGTGATTATATCGAGGCAACAGGAGAGATTGTCTCTGCCGGAGGCAGCTCAAGAAAAATGCACTTTGTTGCAAAGAAGGTCATAGTACCAAGACCGGATATTTCAGCTTCGGCAGCTGATATTCTTGAAGAGCCGATAATTGTTTGCAAAGCTAGCGGAACATGTGTTACTCCTAAAGATTGTCAAAGAAAAAAGAGATAAATTATGGAAAAGCTAATTATTACAGCTGCTATATGCGGTGCGGAAGTATTAAAAGAGCATAACCCGGCGGTTCCCTACACAGTAGAGGAGTGCGTCAGGGAGGCAAAATCTGCGTATGATGCAGGAGCAAGTATTATTCACCTTCACGTTAGGTATGATGACGGAACACCTACACAGGACAAAAACAGGTTCAAGGAGGTTATGGATGCTATTTACAAAGTTTGTCCCGATGTAATTATTCAGCCTTCAACAGGTGGAGCTGTTGGTATGTCCAATGACGAAAGACTTCAACCTACCGAACTTAACCCTGAGCTTGCCACACTTGACTGTGGAACTCTTAATTTCGGCGGAGATGAAGTATTCATGAATACAGAAAATACAATAAAATACTTTGCAGAACGGATGAATGAGAGAGGCATTAAGCCCGAACTTGAGGTATTCGACAAAAGTATGATAGATATGGCTTTGAGACTTCACAAAAAGGGTTACATTAAGGAGCCTATGCACTTTGATTTTGTGATGGGTGTAAATGGAGGTATAACCGGAGAATTGAGAGATTTTGTGTTTTTAAGAGGGAGTATTCCTGCCGGGGCAACATATACCGTTGCCGGAGTAGGCAGATTTGAATTTCCACTTGCAACTGCCGCAATTATTGATGGCGGGCATGTAAGGGTTGGATTCGAAGATAATGTTTTTGTTTCCAAGGGGGTGTTGGCAAAATCCAACGGTGAACTCGTTCAAAAGGTGGTAAGAATCGCCAAAGAGTTTGGCAGAGAGATAGCCACTCCGGATGAGGCAAGAAAAATCCTCGGCATGAAACCAAGACAATAACCAAATAAAGTCATTATTAACATTTAATCTAAACTCAGGATGAAAAAGGGAAACAAGTACGGTATCCACAGAGTGATAGAACCATTGGGCGTTCTTCCTCAACCGGCAAACAAAATTGACAACAACATGGACGAAATTTATGACAATGAAATTTTGATCGATGTTCAAACTCTCAATATCGACTCTGCAAGCTTTACTCAAATAGAGGAGCAGGCCGGAGGCGATAAAGAGAAGATTGCGCAGATAATGCTTGATATTGTTGCCAAACAGGGAAAACACAGAAATCCTGTTACCGGTTCCGGAGGTATGCTTCTTGGAACAGTTGAAAAGATAGGAGATGCCCTTAAAGGTAAAACAGACCTAATGGTAGGTGATAAAATTGCTACACTGGTCTCTCTTTCACTTACTCCATTGAGGATTGATAAAATTAAAGATATCAGACCTGATATTGACCAGGTTGACATCAACGGAAAGGCAATTCTTTTTGAAAGCGGAATTTACGCCAAAATACCAAAGGATATGCCTGAAACACTGGCACTTTCGGCTTTGGATGTTGCAGGAGCACCGGCACAAACAGCCAAGCTTGTTAAACCGGGAGATACCGTTCTAATTATCGGAGCAGGTGGTAAATCAGGTATGCTTTGTTGCTATGAGGCAAAAAAACGTGCAGGCGTAACAGGTACTGTAATTGGTCTTTGCCACAGCGAGAAGAGCACAAAGAGACTTCAGGAGCTGAATCTTTGCGATTATGTATTCGCAGCAGACGCTACTCAGCCGGTTCCGATTCTCGAAAAACTGGAAGAGATCACAAAAGGTCAATTGTGCGATGTTACAATCAATAACGTAAACATTACCGATACCGAAATGATCAGTATACTGGCAACAAAAGATAACGGAATTGTATATTTCTTCTCAATGGCCACAAGCTTTACTAAAGCAGCTCTTGGTGCAGAGGGTGTAGGTAAAGACGTAAACATGATTGTTGGTAACGGTTACACAAAAGGACATGCCGAAATTACTCTTCAAATATTAAGAGAATCAGAGGTTTTAAGAAAAGTATTCACAGAGTTGTACGCATAATTGATTTAAAGAGAAGATGAAAAAGGGATGCAGATACGGAACCCACAGGGTTTTGTCTCCGGCAGGCACTTTACCACAGCCGGCACAAAGACTTGATAATACAATGGAGGTTTATGACAACGAGGTTCTTATAGATGTAAGTACACTGAATGTTGACTCGGCCTCTTATACGCAGATCAAGCAGGCTTGTGGAAAAGATGCCGAAAAGATGAAACAGATGATTCTTTCCATAGTGGAGGAAAGAGGCAAACTTCAGAACCCGGTTACCGGGTCAGGTGGTATGCTCATTGGAACCGTAAAAATGATTGGAGAGAATTTTCCAAAGAACAAGCTTAAAGTTGGAGATAAAATTGCAACACTAGTATCTCTTTCATTAACTCCTTTAAAGATTAAAAAGATTAAAAAACTTGTTCCGGAGTCGGATCAGGTAGATGTTGAGGCAGAGGCTATTCTCTTTGAGAGTGGCCTCTTTGCCACTTTACCGCACGATATTCCTGAAAAACTGGCACTTGCAGCACTTGATGTTGCAGGAGCACCGGCCCAGGTTGATAGACTTGTAACCGAAGGGGATATTGTTTGTATAATAGGAGGCGGTGGTAAATCGGGCATTTTATGTTGCTATCAGGCAATGCAAAACTCAGGACCATCAGGAAAGGTTATTGTTGTTGAGTTTTCAAAAGAGAATGCTAAAAGAATCGCTGATTTGAATCTGGCAACTGATATAATTGTTGCCGATGCCACCAACGTAATGGACGTTTACAATAAGGTAATGGAAGTTACCGGAGGAAGAGGTTGTGATGTAACTGTAAACAACGTTAATGTTCCATCAACCGAAATGACATCAATCCTAATTACCAAAGGGCAGGGACATGTATACTTTTTCTCTATGGCCACCAGTTTTACCAAAGCAGCACTTGGTGCCGAAGGAGTAGGGAAAGATATTAACCTGATTGTGGGCAACGGATATGCCAAGGGTCACGCAAACCTAACCCTGAATATTATCAGGGAATCAAAAGAGATTAGAGAGCTTTTTGAAAAATTATATGTTTAATCCAATGACTGAGAACAGAAGACTAAAAATGTTTCCAGAGGTTTCAGACGAACAGTGGAACGACTGGAAATGGCAAGTGAAAAACAGAATTGAGACACTTGATCAGCTAAAGAGTTACTTACACCTTACAAAAGAGGAAGAGGAGGGAGTAAAAGAGTCGCTTAAAACTTTGAGAATGGCAATTACACCATACTATTTAAGCCTCATTGATCCTGCCGATCCAAATTGTCCGGTCAGGAAACAAGCAATTCCTACGGGATCTGAAACACATGTTTCAGCAGCCGATTTGCTTGATCCGCTTCACGAGGATGAAGATTCACCGGT
Organism: Rikenellaceae bacterium; assembly: GCA_003542575.1. Classification (GTDB taxonomy): domain Bacteria; phylum Bacteroidota; class Bacteroidia; order Bacteroidales; family UBA932; genus Bact-08. Next base: position 315,821 of record DPKJ01000005.1, read on the forward strand.
TCCGGGGTTGACACACAGATACCCGGACAGAGTATTGCTGCTAATTACTGATATGTGCTCGATGTATTGCCGTCATTGTACCAGAAGAAGGTTTGCAGGTCATAAGGATGATGAGACACCGGGAGATAATATTCAAAAGGCCATAGATTACATTGCAAAAACACCTCAGGTTAGAGATGTTCTCCTTTCAGGTGGAGATGCCCTGATGGTCTCTGATGCCAAACTAGAATCTATCATTAAGAGATTAAGGGACATACCTCATGTTGAGATTATCAGAATAGGATCAAGAGTTCCTGTTGTATGCCCTCAAAGAATTACAGATAAGCTGGTTGATATGCTTAAGCAATATCACCCAATATGGTTAAATACACATTTTAATCACCCCAATGAGGTTACTGTAGAATCTAAAGCTGCATGTGAAAAACTTGCCAATGCAGGAATTCCTCTGGGTAATCAGTCGGTACTCCTAAGAGGTGTTAACGATTGTGTAAACATTATGAAAAGGCTTGTTCACAAGCTTGTTATGATTAGAGTAAGACCATATTACATATATCAGTGTGACCTTTCAATGGGTCTTGAACACTTCAGAACCCCGGTATCAAAAGGAATTGAGATAATTGAGGGTTTAAGAGGACACACATCCGGTTACGCGGTACCAACCTTTGTTGTTGATGCACCGGGTGGCGGAGGAAAGACACCGGTAATGCCAACATACATTATTTCGCAGTCACCGGGAAGAGTTGTTCTGAGAAATTTCGAAGGGGTAATAACAACCTATACCGAGCCTTCTGAATATCACAATAGTTGTGACTGCATAGATTGCCGTGAAAATGCCAAAGTAGAGGGTGTTGCATCACTCTTGCAGGGACAAAGACTTGCTATTGAACCTGAAGTGCTGATGAGAAAAACGAGATCACATAACAAATAAAATATATAATGCCGTTTGTAGAGAAGATCCTAAGCTCCGGAACACTTTCCATTGTGGGTCTTGAGAAAAATACCGGCAAAACCGAGTGTCTGAACTACATTTTAAGAAGATTATCAGGCTATCCCCTTAAAGTAGGGGTGACGTCAATTGGTGTAGATGGCGAAAAGGTAGATCAGGTTACACAAAGTTCAAAGCCAGAAATTTTTCTTGGAGAGGGGATTCTATTCTCTACAAGCGAAAAGCATTACAGAGAGAGGCAAATCTATTCTGAACTGCTAAATATAGATGAAACACAAACTTCTCTAGGCAGAATATGTACTGCCAGAGCACTGGGTTACGGTAAAGTATTACTTTCCGGACCATCTCAGACAACTTCACTGATGAGATGGATAAAAAAGTTAAAGGATGATTACTCAACTGACCTATGCATAATTGATGGGGCGCTTTCAAGGCTTAGTCTTGCATCACCCGCTGTTTCTGAATCTATGATACTTGCAACAGGGGCTGCATTATCGTCAAACATTCCGGAACTCGTAAACAAAACTCATTTTGTTACAGAACTTATTAATATTCCTGAAACCGGAATTGCCCTGAAGTTTGACGACAAATCACCGGAGAAGGGAATATGGCAAATAGGAAAAGAGGGAAATTTTGAAGTACCTCTTTTTGAATCTGCTTTTATCCATGGAGAATCTCAGTCAGGACAAATTAAAGACAATAACGATATTAAAGCTCTTTATGTAGCGGGAGCTCTCACAGACAGGTTTTTAAAGATGATCTCTACAGAAAAAAAATATACGCATGCTCAAATCATCGTGAAAGACTTTACCAGAATTTTTGTAACACCTGCAACTTATCGTAATTTTATAAAAAAGGGTGGTATAATCAGGGTTTTAAGAAAAAGCAACCTTATAGCCGTATGCGTGAACCCAACAGCCCCCAATGGCGTAATTCTCAATTCTGATAAACTTTGCGGAGCTTTGGGTGAAAAATTGAATTTGCCTGTTTACGATATAATTAAAAATGGTTATGAAGTTTAGGTCGGTTTTAGATATTGCATGTGGGATCAGATATATCTATTCCCAGCTTGATATCTGCTCTTCGCTGTCTAGGGCAATTCTTCTCGATAGCGAGATGAGTACCAAAATTCATGATATTGAGAAAGCCTATGACAATATCAATGAAGTATTGCCTCTTTTGAACAAACCAACATTCGCATCAGCAATAAACCTCATAAAAATAAAGCTCTCAGAATTAAAGGATATTAGAAGTTCAGTAATCCGTTTAAAAGAGGGGGCGATTCTTGACGATATTGAGCTGTTTGAAATAAAGTCATTGGCCATAATCAACAATGATATATCATCTCTTTTAAGCCAATTTAATACAGAGTCATTTAAAATTTATGACACAACCCATGTATTGAATTTATTAGACCCGGATGGAAACAGAATTACCTCATTCTATATTTATGACTCATACAGCCCTGAGCTGACCAAATTAAGGAGAGATTACAAACAGAGCAATTATCAGGACCAAGATATTCCATTTGAGATATCCAAATATGAGGAGAAGATCAGAGAACAACTATCCTCTTCTCTAAGAGAACATTACTTGTTGATTGACAATACAATGCTCTCTCTTGCACTAGCAGATATACTAATTGCAAAATGCCTGCAAATTAAGAGCTTAGATCTGGTTGTCCCAAAGGTCTCGTTAAATGAAAAAACTGAATACCGTGGTTTGTTTAACCCTGAGATTGAGAGCATACTTAAAAATGAGAAGCGGGAATATCAAAAAACAGATATCTCCTTTAGTTCTCAAAAGCCCTTATTGATAACAGGATCTAATATGGGAGGGAAAACCGTAACTCTGAAAACCCTTGCCCTGGCACAACTGCTGTTTCAATATGGGTTTGGTATTCCTTCAGAAGAGGCGCATATAACACCGGTGAATGAAATTTACCTCTCATGTGGCGATGACCAGGACTACAGAGCAAGCCTCTCTTCGTTTGCGGCTGATATGAAGAGGGTGGATAAAATGATAAAAAGCCTCAAGAGAGGGCGATTCATACTCTCTTTAACAGACGAACCTGCCAGAACAACAAATCCTGTCGAGGGATCTGCGCTGGCTGAATCACTTATAACAGTTCTGAGCAAATACAGATCAATGAACGTTCTCACAACTCATTATAACATATCAAACCCTTACTGTACAAGACTTAGAGTAAAAGGTTTTGAGAATGGCAAGATGAACTATTCATTGGTAGAGGATACGGGAACAGAGGCACCACACGAAGCTCTTCTTATTGCAGAGAGCCTGGATATTGATTCTGAATGGATAGAACTTGCTCAAAAAGAGCTAAATAAAAGAAATTAAGTATTTAATAATATGCATAGTAAATTAGGTTTAGATTTTAAAAGAGTGGATTACGCCAGAGAATTGGCCTCTGGAATTGCATCCAATGTTCAGGAATTTGTAGAAAGCTTCACAACAGTGGCAGTAGAGAGAACATTGTGCAGAATGGCAGGGATTGACGGAACTGACAGTAATGAGGTTCCACTTCCAAATGTTATGACAGACTTTCTGAAAGAGAGAGGTGTTATTAATCAGGGTGTACTATTCTACATTGCAAATGCGATGGTCAATACCGGACTTTCACCTCAGGAAATTGCAGAAAAGGTTGCCGGTGGTCAGCTTGACATTACAACATTGCCAATTGTATCTGAAGAGAGTATTAAAGAAGCACTCAAGCCTATTATTGAGCAGTGTATTAAGAGAATTACAGACAGAAAACAGAGAAGGGAGAAATATCTTGAAACCCTAGGTGAAGGAAGCAAACCCTACCTTTATGTGATTGTTGCTACAGGTAATATTTACGAAGATGTTATCCAGGCCGAAGCTGCTGCAAGGCAGGGGGCAGACATTATTGCTGTTATTCGCACAACAGGACAATCTCTTCTTGATTATGTACCATACGGAGCAACTACAGAAGGATTTGGCGGCACCTTTGCTACACAAGAGAACTTCAAAATTATGAGATGTGCCCTGGATAAAGTAGGAGAGGAGGTTGGAAGGTACATAAGACTCTGTAACTACTGCTCAGGACTTTGTATGCCGGAAATTGCAGTTATGGGTGCCTTTGAAGGGTTGGATGTGATGCTGAATGATGCACTTTACGGCATACTCTTCAGGGATATTAACATGCAGAGAACACTTGTTGATCAGTACTTTTCAAGAATAATCAACGGTTTTGCAGGTGTTATTATCAATACAGGGGAGGATAATTACCTTACCACCGCTGATGCATTCGAAGAGGCACATACAGTGCTTGCATCAGATTTCATAAATGAGCAACTAGCCCTTCTGGCAGGAATACCTGAGGAACAAATGGGACTCGGACACGCATTCGAGATGGATCCTGAACTTGAAAATGGATTTCTTTACGAACTTTCACAGGCTCAGATGACAAGAGAGATATTTCCCAAGTCACCTCTAAAGTATATGCCTCCTACTAAATTTATGACAGGTAACATATTCAAAGGCCACATACAAGACGCACTGTTCAATATTGTTGGTATTTGGACAGGACAGGGAATTCAACTCCTGGGAATGCCTACCGAAGCAATTCACACACCATTTATGTCTGACAGATATCTTGCAATTGAAAATGCAAGGTATATATTCGGGAACATGAAAAACCTGGGAGATGAGGTAGAGTTTAAAGAGGGTGGAGTAATTAGGGAGCGTGCCCGCTTTGTTTTGGAAAATGCCATACAGACACTTGAGAAAATAAATAATGTTGGTCTCTTCTCGGCTCTTGAGCAAGGGCTCTTTGGTGACGTAAAGCGATCAAAAACAGGAGGAAAAGGTCTTGAAGGTGTTGCAGCGAAGGGCAACAACTACATAAACCCATTTATTAAGCAAATGAAAGGAGATAAATAATATGAGTGGAGGTTTGTATTCTACACAATCCAAAGATTTCGACAAAACACTGGATTTAAAAAAAATCGCCCCATACGGCGATACAATGAACGATGGAAAAGTTCAGGTAAGTTTTACTCTGCCTGTACCTGCTGGTGCCGAGGCAACTGAAGCTGCCAAACTTATGCTTAAAAAAATGGGACTTGAGAATCCTCAGGTTGTCTATTTCAAAGAGCTGACACCCGGCTACACTTTCTTCAATTGCTACGGTAATGCGACTCAATCTGTTGATTACACGACAATATATGTTCCCAAGGTTGAAAGTACAGTTATGGATATGCATGAAACAGACATATTTATAAAAGAGAATATCGGGCGACCTCTTGTTGTTCTGGGAGCAAGCACAGGTACTGATGCACATACTGTAGGTATAGATGCTATCATGAATATGAAGGGTTATGCCGGTCATTATGGACTGGAAAGGTACGAGATGTTTGAGGCGTATAATCTTGGTTCTCAGGTTTTAAATGAAGACTTTATTGCAAAAGCAATTGAAATGAAGGCTGATGCACTTTTAGTCTCACAAACTGTTACTCAGAAAGATGTTCATATAAAAAATCTTATTGAGCTAGTTGAGCTAATGGAGGCTGAAGGATTGAGAGATAAGGTAATTTTAATTTGCGGTGGTCCAAGATTATCCCACGAACTTGCAAAAGAGTTGGGGTACGACGCAGGATTTGGAATGAACAGCTATGCAGACGATGTAGGATCATATATTGCACAGGAATTTGCAAGAAGGCAAACTCAACAAAAATAAAAAAATAAACCAAACAGATATGGATAAAAATCAGATCAGAGAGGTCATTGCAAGAAGAGCAGCCCTCGAATTAAAAGACGGTGATGTTGTTAATCTGGGAATTGGTCTTCCAACCTTGATTCCCAACTTTTTGGCGCCAGGTGTAAAGGTAACACTTCAGTCAGAAAACGGACTCCTTGGTATGGGACCAGCACCTGAACCTGGTAAAGAGGATAAGAACTTTACTAATGCCGGGGGAGGATTCATAACCTATTTCCCTGGTTCAGCAACATTTGATACTGCTCTCTCATTCTCAATCATAAGAGGTGGCCATGTAGATGTAACAATACTTGGAGCACTTGAAGCTGATGAAAAGGGCAACCTTGCAAACTGGATGATTCCGGGGAAGAAGACACCAGGAATGGGTGGAGCAATGGATCTGATTGTAGGAGCAAAAAGGGTTATACTTGCCATGGAACACACAACTAAAGGAGCTCCAAAAATTTTGACAGACTGTAATCTTCCCTTAACAGCCCAGGGCCAGGTGAACATGATTATTACAGAAATGGGCGTCATGGATATCACCCCCGAAGGAATTGTATTAAAAGAGATACATCCTGATTTTACTGTTGAAGAGGTTCAACAGGCAACCGGGGCAAAATTGATAATATCGGATAAACTTATTAAAATGAGGAGTTAAATATGAAAAAGGTTTACATTGTAGCTGCAAAAAGAACTGCCATTGGCAAATTTCTTGGCTCACTTTCAAGTTTCGGACCAGCAGAGCTGGGCGCAAAAGTTATCGCCGGAATAGTTAAAGAGACTGGCATATCTCCCGATAAAATTGACTCGGTAATAGTTGGCAACATTCTCTCTGCTGGTCATATGCAGGGCGTTGCCCGTCAATGTTCCGTAAAAGCCGGCATTCCTGTTGAGGTGCCTGCATACTCACTGAACATGGTATGCGGGTCGGGCATGAAAGCAGTTATGAATGGATGTGCTGATATTATCACCGGCACGGCAAATATTGTTATAGCAGGCGGTACCGAATCGATGAGTAATGCTGCATTTGTAATGCCGGGTGGAGCAATAAGAAACGGAGTAAAAATGGGCAACATAACAACTGTTGACCATATGATTTGCGACGGATTAACAGATGCGTTTAACAACTACCACATGGGAATTACCGCAGAGAACATTGCGGAGAAATACGCAATAACAAGGGAAGAGCAGGATGCATTTGCTTACTCATCTCAGCAAAAAGCAACAAAATCGGTTGATACAGGGCTTTTCGATAATGAAATAATTCCTGTTGAGATAGTTACAAAAAAAGAGACTATCGTTTTTGATAAAGATGAATATCCAAATCGTTCAACCTCACCTGAAAAATTGGGAGCATTGAGACCTGCGTTTAAAAAAGATGGAACAGTTACCGCCGGAAATGCCTCAGGTGTTAATGACGGAGCCTCTTTTGTAATGCTTGCAAGTGAAGAGGCTGTTAAGGAGTATGGACTCAAACCTCTTGCCGAGATTGTAGCATACGGACAAGGTGGAGTAGATCCTTCAATAATGGGTATGGGACCTGTTCCTGCTATCAGACAGGCTTTGAAAAATGCAGGAATGAAATTAGAAGAAATTGAATTACTTGAACTTAATGAAGCCTTTGCTGCCCAGTCACTTGGAGTTATTAAAGAGCTAATATCCGAGCATAAGGTTTCTAAGGAGTGGATAGAACAAAGATGTAATATTAATGGAGGTGCAATTGCATTAGGCCATCCGATAGGTGCCTCAGGCAACAGAATTCTTGTTACACTTGTCCATTTGCTGAAAAGCCATAATAAGAAATTAGGACTTGCATCTTTGTGCATAGGTGGAGGAATGGGAACAGCCATAATTATTAAAGCGTTATAGTAAGCCACTTTAAGAAGCTGCCCAATGGAAAATTCAAAGGTTAAAATACTCTTCGTTTGTCTCGGTAATATCTGTCGTTCTCCAGCTGCAGAGACAATTTTCAGACAGAAAGCTACTTCTGCCGGAGTTGCAGGAGGTTTGGAGATAGATTCTGCCGGGCTGAACGGGTATCATGACGGAGAGCCGGCTGACCAAAGAATGATAAGGCACGCTTCACAAAGGGGTTATAAAATAACCTCTGTATCAAGAAAGATTATCCCTTCCCGCGATTTTGTTTATTTTGATATGATCGTGGGAATGGATAACTTTAACTACAAAGAGTTAATAAGACTGGCTTCTCCCTTTGGAGCACAAGATAAAGTCTTTAAAATGACCGATTTTGCAATAACTTGTAGTGCAAACGAGGTTCCTGACCCATATTACGGAGGAGCAGCAGGATTTGAAAATGTTCTGGACATACTGGAAGATTGTTCCAAAGGTCTTCTTAATAATATTGAGTTATGAGAAAATTAATTTTTGTACTGGTATTTATCTTTCTGTTCGGAGAGGCAAATACACAAAACCCTCCAAAAAGAGAGTTCAGAGGAGCGTGGTTTCCCACAGTTGTTAATACAACATGGAAAAACATGACTACACAAGAGATCAAAAACGATATAATTCTCTATCTCGATCTTTTTAAAAGCCTGAATATGAACGCTGTTATATTTCAGGTAAGACCCCAGGCCGATGCTCTTTTTGTTTCAGATCTTGAACCCTGGAGCAGATTTATTACAGGAGAGCAGGGAAAAACCCCGGACCCTTTTTTCGACCCTGCACAGTTTATTATTGAGGAGTGCCACAAAAGAGGTATGGAGATGCATGCCTGGTTCAACCCCTACAGAGTTACCTCAAACAAAGACGAGGTACTGAGCGCAAATCACCTTTATTTCAAAAAACCCGAACTATTCATAAAATATGGCAATCAGATCTATTTCGATCCGGGAAATCCTGAATCCCGAAAGCACACCAACAAGGTAATTGCCGACTTCGTTACCAGATATGATGTTGATGCAGTGCATTTTGACGACTATTTTTACCCTTACAGAGTTCCATTTAAAGAGTTTCCTGATAATGATTCATTTGAAAAATATCATGAAGTTGATGGTTTTGGCAAATTTGATAAAGACAACTGGAGAAGAAACAATGTAAATATGCTTGTAAAAGAGCTGAATGAAACCATTAAGTCGATAAAGCCATGGGTGAAATTCGGAATCAGTCCATTTGGAGTATGGCGAAACAACACTGTTGATGAAAAAGGGTCAGCGTCGAGAGCTCTTCAAACAAATTATGACGACCTTTTTGCAGATGTTTTGGAGTGGACCAAAAACAGATGGATAGATTATAATGCTCCTCAACTTTATTGGGAGATAGGACATGCAAGAGCAGATTATGCTCCACTTATAAAATGGTGGTCAGAAAATAATTGGGGAGTAAACCTTTATGTTGGTCAAAGTATCTGGAACCAGCTTGAAATCAAAAACCGCAATGGTGACATTGTCAACCAACTTCACAGGAAAATGGCAATGGTAAAAGAAAACCCCAACATTCAGGGAAATATCTGGTGGAGTGGGTTGGGCTTTGCTCGGTCACATGAACTTGCTGACAGTTTGAGACTTAATTATCAAAAATATCCGGCATTAATGCCTGTATATGAAAACATTGACACTATACCTCCAAAACCTGTCAATGAACTTAAATACAAAAGGGGAGTGATTAGCTGGACAACAGAAGAGGAAAACGATCCAATGCAAAAACACTTTCTCTATTGCATCTATGTTTTTGGTAAGAACGAGACAATTAATATCGATGACGCTTCTAAAATTTTAGCAATTGTAAAGGATAAAAGCTACGCTTCCAGGGGTTTAAGAGGGGTAAAAGTAGTAGTAACTTCTCTTGATAGGCTTCAGAATGAAAGCTTTCCAAGATCAATTACGATAAGATAATTAATCTCTTATTGGTCATTTTTTTGTGTGCTGTTTTGCACCTTTTCTATGTCATCTCTTGATTTTGATCTGATGACAAGAAATACCCCAGCAAAAATCAAAAATGCTGAGACAGGTTTTGTCCAGTTCATTGTATCCTGACCTATTGCTATGGCAATAAAGGATGCAATAAGGGGCTGAACATAATTAAACATACTGACGGTTGTTGGTCTGAGCAATTTAAGTGCAAACGAGACAAGCAGATAGGCAATAAATGTCCCAAAAAAGAGAGCATAACCCAATTGGAGATACTGAGTTAAACCGGCCCCTTCTGCCATTTTTACATACTTCAGACAGAATGGAGCAGAAAAGAGCATTCCATAAAAAAATGACCATTTCATTACTTCAACCGGGGGGTATTTGATCATTAATGGTCTTACAATAACAAGATACAGCGCAAAAACAAAGCTGCTTATCAATACTATAAGATTTCCGGTTATGCTTCCGTTCTGTGCAAAATGGCCGTTATATGAGGCATAAAGGATTAGAAAAGCACCGCTAAGACCAACCAAAACACCAAAAGCTTTTTTAAAGGTTATGGGCTCCTTGATAATTAGTGCTGCAAAAAGCATTGTCAGAATAGGAGTTATAGTTATGATGAGTGATGCATCTACCGGTGATGTCTTGGCCAGTCCACCCAAAAATGACATTTGATTTAAAGTGGTTCCCAAAAGCCCGCACAACATAAGGGTGAAATGCTCTTTGAGGCTGAATCTTTGTCTGGATTTTAGAATCAGAGAGAGAATGAAAAATGAGATGAAAGCAAATGATATACGTAACAGAGATAGTCCGAAAGGATTAATCCATTCAGGAGTAATCTCTTTTGAAACAGGCATATTAACAGCAAAAAAAATATTGGCAATCAGTATGATTATCACACCTTTGCTCTTAGGGGCGTAAGAGAGTGTTTTAAAAGACATTTCCGGATGGTTTAAACCGCTTATTATCCTCACTCTTTTTCACTATTTCATTTGCTTTATCAAGGGCAAGCTGAATATGCGGGAATATATACTCTCTACCTATCTCATTTACAAAACCTGCTTTTGACATTGATTCAAATACCTGAGAATTAACTCCGGAAAGAATTATCTGAATGCGCTCTTTTCTTGATCTCTTCCAGAGGTTTCTAAGGTTGTTTAACCCTGTTGAGTCAATGAAAGGTACTCTCCTCATTCTTATTATTCTTACCTTGATCTGATGGTAAGATTCTCTGTCAATTTCATCAAGCTTGCTAGCTAGTCCAAAAAAGAATGGACCGTCTATTTCGTATATCTCCACACCTCTTGGGATGGAAATAAGATCTATTTCGTTTGGTGCTTCATCGGACTCACTACCTGAAACCCTTTGCTCAATAACAGTAATGCTTGATGTTTCTGATATCCTTTTAACAAATAGAATAATTGCCAGAACAACACCTACCTCTATTGCAACAGTAAGGTCAATAAGAACAGTAAGAAGGAATGTAATTACAAGTACTGCAACATCTGCCCTGTGTCCTTTTAGCAAATATGCAAAAGTCCTCCATTCGCTCATATTGTATGCCACAATTATGAGTATTGCAGCTAATGTCGCCAATGGGATATAAACCGCATAAGGCATCAGAAAGAGGAATATAAGAAGCAATACCAGTGCATGAATTATTCCGGCAACGGGGGTCTTGCCACCGTTGTTTATATTTGCCATTGTTCGGGCTATGGCTCCTGTTGATGGAATCCCACCAAAAAACGGAGTTACGATGTTTGTTATTCCCTGTCCAATTAATTCAGTATTGGAGTCATGCTTTTTACCTGTAACACCGTCTGCAACCATTGCAGCAAGAAGTGACTCGATTGCGCAGAGAAGGGCGATAGTGACTGCAGGCTGGAATAACTCTCTTATAGTTGCGAAATTAATATTTGGAGCCTGGGGCCTTGGCAGTGGAATTCCTCCAGCCAATTCTGGAAACTTACTTCCTATTGTAGCAAAATCAACACCTGATATTTTCGAAAGGAGAATAGCTGCTACAGTTCCCAAAACAATAGCAACAAGCGAGCCCGGAATTCTTTTGTTGACTTTAGGCCAAAACACAATAACCAAAAGTGAGAAAATACCCAGTGTGGCTTCATAAGGATTTATGGTTGAGAAGTTTCTGATGTATGCACCCCATTTTGGAATAAAGTCGGCAGGTATTTCGGATATTTGAAGGCCTAAAAGATCTTTTATTTGTGTTGAAAAGATAACAAGTGCAATACCGCTTGTAAAACCGACGACAATGGGGTAGGGAATAAATTTAATAATATTCCCGAGTTTGAATACCCCCATCAAAACCAGGATTACTCCTGCCAAAACGGTTGCTATAATTAAACCTGATATACCATATTGACTTACAATACCATATACAATAACGATGAAAGCTCCTGTGGGTCCGCCAATAAGAAATTTTGAGCCCCCGAAAAGTGATGTAAGAAGCCCTGCAACGATTGCGGTAATAAGACCTTGCTGAGGCGTCACTCCGGATGCTATCCCGAATGCAATTGCAAGAGGGAGAGCTATAATTCCTACAATAACCCCGGCGATAAGATCCGACATAAAGGTTTTTTTGTCGTATCTTTTATTAATGATCAGGTCAAATAATTTTGGCCAAAAAATAGATTTGAAGCTGAACTTCATCAGATGTCCTTTTTAAGAAGCCGCAAATGTAACAATTATATCCCTTTAATCAATCAAAAAGTATCTCAGCCTCTTTAACTATCTCAGATAGTTCCGAATGATTGCTTAATACCTTATGGGGTTTTAAAGACACAAGATTAAAGTCATTTTTAAATCTCTTTTCCCCGCCACCGGTAATGTTAAGCATAAGAAGAGAGTCTTTGAGAGCTTTGCCTGATTCCAATGATTTTATCATCCCTGCAAGAGCAACTCCTGCTGCAGGATGGATGTCAATACCTTCGCACTCTTCAAAAAGAGACAAAGATGATTCCATTTCACTGTTTGTGGCCTTTTCTATTGATCCGCCGGTATCTGAAATTGCATCAAACAGACCACCGGGTACTCCGTAAGGAGGTCTTCTGTTTGAAAGAACCTTGGCAGCAATTTTCAGGGCATTTTCACGTGCATCATCTTCATTGATATATGTGATATCTCTTGATCCGGCCATCCAGGCATCGTACATTGGAGTAAATGGTTCATTCTGTGATGGAAGCAGTACCATTTTTCTATTACCAAAGCGACCATCTTCAATCAGTCTGAGGTTGGCCTCCCAGGCAGCAATAGTACCGGTTCCACTACCGATAGCCTGAAAATAGTAATCGGGAATCTGACCGCTAAAGGCTGCTGCAGATAGTACCGTTGTGGCCATTCCGTCACGTCTGGCAACATTTCTGGCTCCGCCCTCCTCAAAAAAAAGAGCCGATTTGCATATTTTATTTGAAAGATCTATGGCATCAAAGTAATCTGATCCTTTTGGTGTACATATTAACTTTACACAATCCGAAGGCATTTTATTAAACCACAAAGCGTCCAGGTTATCTTCAGGGACTACCAATAAAAGGGGGATATTGTTTTCTGAACAAACTTTGGCAAATGCTCTTGCTGTATTACCTGCCGAGGCCACAACCATTACACCTGGATGATTTTGTTCAAGTCTTGCACAAACGGAATATGCCTCAGTCTCTTTAAATGAGCATGTTGTCATGTTTGCTCCAATCTCAGGCCAATAACCGCTAAAACTGATTAAAAGATTACCAAGACCCAGTTTTGAAGCAAGTTTTTTGCTTTTATATGTAACAGTAGCAGATGAACCTTCAAGAGTTCTGTTTATTGGCAACCAATCTGAAAACTTGTAAATACCAAGAGAATTATCCCCTACATCTAACTGCTTCTTTTCATAAATGGCCCTTATAAGTGATGGTTTGTTGTATGAGGGATCTGAAAGTAACCATCCGGTGTCGTTAAACAGATTTCCATCTGCATAATTTCTTAATTTGTAATTTGTCATAAAGTGCAATGGTAATTTTATTTTTTATAAGCCCACCAATACCACGCGCCAACAAAAAGCGCTCCTCCGGCAAGATTACCCAAGGTAACCGGGATAAGATTTGTAAATAACATTCCGCTTATGGTGAGATTTGAAAGTGAATCAGCTGTTATACCGTAATCAGTTTGTGCAAGTGTTACATAAAGGGGATTCAGCTTCGCAAGTAAAGCAGCAGATATGTAGTACATATTCGCAACACTGTGCTCATACCCAGAAGCAATAAAGAGCCAGATGGGAAAAAAAATTGCAATTGACTTACCTGCAATATCCTTGGCAGCATAGGCCATCCAGACAGCCAGACATACTAGTATGTTACATAGAATCCCCGAAGTAAAGAGCTCAGTGAATGACATGCTGGTTTTAATTACTCCAACTTTAACGGTGTAAGCCCCTAATAACCCCTCTGAAAAATCAAGTTGCCCGGATAAATAGATAAGAACTGCCACAAAAACGGAACCTGCAAGATTTCCAATCCATAAAAGTACCAGATTACTTATATATTTGCCTGGTTTTACCCTCTTTGACAGAACAGCCACAGAGATCAGGTTATTGCCGGTAAAAAGTTCAGCTCCGGCTACAACAACCAATATAAGGCCTGCGGGAAAGATAAGCCCGGCCAGATATTTTGCCATACCGGTGTTCTCTATTCCATATGCAATTACATTGCTGCCAACCGATGCAAGAGCTATAAAGAGCCCTGCCAGAAATGCCAGAAGGGCAGATCTTTTGAAAGGCATATATGCCTTTTGAAACCCGGTCTCCTCAGTATATTCAAGAACCTCTTTAGGGGTAAGATAATTATTCATCGCCGGATTGATCGTCGGATAAGATATTTTCCGACATTTTGTTTAAAACTTTAATGAAAGCTATAAGCTCCTCCTTTGGTATATCTCTGATAATAGAGTTAGTGGAATTTATTGCAACCTCAGTAATCTCATCCTTAATTGATTTAGCATGTTCAGTTAGATGGATTTTATTAAGCCGTCTATCCTGATCGTCGGTCAATCTGTAAACAAGATCTTTCTTTTCTAAAGCATCAATCAGTTTTGTAACAGAATTTTTATCCTTGACAAGAATATCTGCTATCTGTTGCTGAGATAATACCCCCTCATCCCAAAGAGTATCCATAACAAGAAACTGTTCGGGAGTAAGGTTAAACCCATGTTTAGTAAATATCTTATTAAGATATTGCTTAAACTGGCAATGTACTAAATTGAGGAAAACGCCAACCTGTTTATTTAGTATCATGTTCTAAATTAGTAATGTGTTACTATTGCAAATATACTCAAATTTTGGTTCATTTGTAAGAATAATCAACTTCGAAAAATCACCAAATTATGAATACAACACTGAGCATCATTCTGCCGGGAGTACTAATTATTGTTAATATCATCCTGATTATCATAGTAGTTAACATGAATAAGCGAAACAGAGAGGAGCAAAGATTTCTTCTGCAGGAGCTTCAGCGCCTTAATCGTGAAAACAGAGAAGATGTAACACTATCATTGTCTAGATTTTCAGACTCTTTAAATCAGAACTTTTCTCTTATGAGGGACTCTTCAGATAAATCAATGAATATGCTTGGTGAGATTCAGAAGGAGAAGCTCGATCAAATAGAAAAGAGACAGGGCGAGCTAATAATCAATACAGAAAAGAAGCTGGAGCATATTAGGGCAACAGTAGAGGAGAAGTTAGAAAAAACATTAAGCGAAAGATTGGGAAGAAGTTTCGAAACTGTAGGTAAACAGCTCATTGAGGTCCAAAAAGGGTTGGGAGAGATGCAGGTTTTGGCTCAGGATGTAGGTGGATTAAAGAGAGTGCTTAGTAATGTGAAAATGAGGGGTGGAATAGGAGAGGTTCAACTTTCGATGTTACTGGAGCAAATTCTTGCACCGGAACAATACGAATCAAATGTAAAGACAAAACAATCAGGCAGAGACTTCGTTGAATTTGCCATCAAGTTGCCGGGCAAAGAGGGTCATAATAAGCATGTATGGCTTCCGGTAGATGCGAAATTCCCAAAAGAGTATTACGAAACACTACAGAACGCATACGATACAGGTGATTTGGTTCTTATAGAGAAAGAACAAAAGTCTCTTGAAAATGCCATAAAGTTTATGGCAAAAGAGATATCCGAAAAATACATCAACCCTCCTGCCACAACAGATTTTGCCATAATGTTTCTTCCTTTTGAAGGTATTTATGCCGAGGTTGTCAGAAAGGCTGCATTACTGGAAGAGATTCAAACTAAATACAAAGTACTCATTACCGGCCCTACAACATTTGCAGCAATACTGAATAGCCTTCAGATGGGATTCAGGACACTTGCAATCGAGAAGAGGAGCGGAGAGGTCTGGAATATACTGGGAGCTGTCAAGAAGGAGTTTTCAACCTTTGGTGACTTGTTGCAGAAGGCTCAGAAAAATATTCAGGGTGGTCTCGACGATATTGACAAACTAGTTGGTACAAGAACCAGAGCAATACAGAGAAAACTGAGCAGTGTAGAGACTATGGGTATTCCTGATGTAAAGCTGATATCAGATGATGATACAAATGCTCTGTTGCCACCTTCTGAAGAGGAATAAAATCAGGAAACGGAATTAAAAAAGCTCCTCAAGTATTGCTTGAAGAGCTTTTTTTATTGAATTATATATTAGATTAATAAGTTTTATATTCATCCCAACTTTTAATCTGAATATCCTCAATATTCATTGAACAGAAAGCTATGATAAATGCCGAAGCCAGACGAGCGTTTGTTATAAGCGGAACGTTAAAATCCACTGCTGCTCTCCTGATTTTATAACCATTTTCAAGTTCAATCTGAGTAAGGTTTTTGGGAATATTTATAACAAAGTCAAGCTGCTTGTCCTTTAGCATTTGCATAGCCTGAGGCTGCATATCCGGATCACTTGGCCAATGGACCAAAGTAGCAGGAATATTGTTATCTATCAAATATTTGTGTGATCCACCGGTTGCATAAAGGTTGTAACCCTTTTGTGACAGGAGTTTTGATGCCATCAGAAGGTCTGCCTTTTGTTTTGCCGAACCACTGGATATTAAAATATTCTTCTTGGGAATTCTGTAGCCAACAGATAGCATTGCAGTAAGTATAGCCTCGTTGGTATCGTCACCAATACAACCAACCTCTCCTGTAGAAGCCATATCGACACCTAACACAGGATCGGCTTTCTGAAGACGTGAAAAAGAAAACTGTGAAGCTTTAATACCCACATAATCAAGATCAAACGCACTGTTTGAAGGAGGGGTGACTTCTGTACCGGTCATAACTTTTGCTGCAAGTTCTATGAAATTAATTTTTAGAACTTTTGAAACAAAAGGAAAACTCCTCGATGCCCTTAGGTTACATTCTATAACCTTAATATCGTTCTCTTTTGCAAGGAATTGTATATTAAAAGGGCCGGTTATGTTTAGTTCTTCGGCAATTCTTCTGGCAATCTTTTTTATTCTGCGTGATGTTTCAACATATAGCTTTTGAGGAGGGAATTGGATAGTAGCATCGCCTGAGTGTACTCCTGCAAACTCAATATGTTCCGAAACGGCATATGCTATTATCTCACCATTTTTAGCAACTGCATCAAGCTCAATCTCTTTGGCATTCTGAATGAATTCTGATACCACAACAGGGTGTTTTTTAGAGACATTGGCCGCTAACTTCAAGAATTGCTCCAACTCACTATTGTTTGAACAAACATTCATTGCAGCACCTGAAAGAACATAGGATGGTCTCACCAAAACAGGGAATCCAACAATATCCACAAAATCATTTACTTCATTCAATGTAGTAAGCTCTTTCCACCTTGGCTGGTCAACTCCCAATCTGTCAAGCATAGATGAGAACTTATGCCTGTCTTCTGCATTGTCAATGCTCTTTGCGCTTGTTCCCAATAAGTTAACACCTGATTTATCCAATTTTAGGGCGAGGTTATTTGGAATTTGACCACCCACTGAAACTATCATTCCATGAGGGTTTTCAAGCTCATAAATATCCATAACCCTTTCGTATGTGAGTTCGTCAAAGTATAGACGGTCACACATGTCATAATCGGTTGAGACTGTTTCCGGATTATAATTGATCATCACACCTCTCCATCCGGTATTCCTTATAGTTTGAAGTGCATTTACCGAACACCAGTCAAATTCAACAGAACTTCCAATTCGATATGCTCCCGATCCTAATACTATAATAGATTTATGATCACCCAGATAATTGACATCATTTGCAGTTCCGTTATATGTAAGGTACAGGTAATTCGTTTGAGCCGGATACTCTGCAGCAAGGGTGTCAATCTGTTTAACCACCGGCTTAATTCCTCTCTCTTTTCTGATATTCCTGATAAGAGAAGCAGATATATCCGGATCGGTTCTGTCTTTAAATATTAGCCTTGCTATCTGGAAATCGGAGAATCCCTCCTTTTTTGCTTTCAACAGCATTTGGTCGCTAAGCTCCTCAATCTCTCCAAGAGCACTTAGCTTTTTTGAAGTGAGAACAATATTTTGGAGCTTATCCAGGAACCATCTGTCAATCTTTGTAAGTTCATGAATCTGATCAACAGTATAACCTTTTTGAAAAGCTTTGGAAATTACGAATATACGGTTATCAGTCGGCTCTCTGAGTGATTTGTCAATATCTTCGACAATTATCTCTCTGTTAGCTACAAATCCGTGTGCACCCTGGCCAATCATCCTCAATCCCTTCTGTATAGCCTCTTCAAAGCTGCGGCCAATAGCCATAACTTCACCTACGCTCTTCATGCTTGAGCCAATCTCCCTGGACACACCCTGAAATTTTGAGAGATCCCATCTTGGAATTTTACATACTATATAATCGAGAGCCGGTTCAAAGAAGGCAGGAGTTGTTTTGGTCACTGAATTTTTCAATTCAAATAATCCGTATCCTAAACCCAATTTTGCAGCAACAAATGCAAGAGGATAACCGGTTGCTTTAGAGGCAAGTGCCGATGATCTGCTCAATCTTGCGTTTACCTCAATAACTCTATAGTCCTCAGAGTAAGGGTCGAATGCATATTGTACATTACACTCACCTACGATTCCAATATGCCTTACTATCTTGATAGAGAGTTCTCTGAGCATATGGTATTCACTGTTGGTAAGCGTCTGTGACGGCGCAACTACGATACTCTCTCCGGTGTGAATTCCCAGGGGATCGAAGTTTTCCATATTACATACTGTTATGCAGTTATCATAACAGTCTCTTACAACCTCGTATTCAATTTCTTTCCAACCCTTAAGCGATTTTTCAACCAGTACCTGGGTAGAGTATGAAAAGGCCTTTCCGGCAAGAATGTCCAATTCATCTTCATTGTCACAGAAACCACTGCCCAGGCCGCCAAGAGCATAGGCTGCCCTTAAAATAACAGGGTATCCCAAATCCTTTGCAGCAATTTTTGCATCTTCTATAGTCTCTACTGCATGACTTTTGATGGTTTTAACATCTATCTGGTCGAGTTTTCTTACAAAAAGTTCTCTGTCTTCAGTATCCATAATTGACTGAACCGGAGTGCCAAGTACCTTAAGATTGTATTTTTCAAGTACTCCCGATTTAAAAAGCTCTACACCGCAGTTTAGTGCTGTCTGGCCACCGAATGCCAGTAAAATACCCTGAGGTTTCTCCTTCTTGATTACCTCTTCAACAAAATAGGGGGTAACTGGCAAAAAGTAGATTTTGTCGGCTACACCTTCGGAAGTTTGAACGGTAGCAATATTGGGGTTGATAAGTACTGTCTCGATTCCCTCCTCCTTCATAGCCTTGAGTGCCTGCGAACCTGAATAATCAAATTCTCCTGCCTCACCAATCTTCAAAGCTCCTGAACCAAGTAAAAGTACCTTTTTAATATTTTTATCCATCTTGTTAAATTAGAGTAGTTTAATAAAGTCGTCAAATAGAAACTCAGTATCTGTCGGGCCACTTGATGCCTCTGGGTGAAACTGACAAGAGAAGAAAGGTTTTGATTTATGCTTTATACCTTCGTTTGTAGAGTCGTTCATATTTATGAAAAGGGGCTCCCATTCGCTGCCAAGAGTATTATTGTCAACAGCATATCCGTGGTTCTGAGAGGTTATGAAACATCTGTTTGTGTTAACCATTCTCACAGGCTGATTATGGCTGCGATGGCCATATTTAAGTTTAAATGTCTGAGCACCTCCGGCTTTTGAGAGGAGTTGATTTCCCATGCAGATACCAAATATTGGTCTCTCTTCATTAAGTGCTTTCTTAATATTCTCAACTGTAATATTGCAAAAATCGGGATTTCCGGGGCCGTTAGAGATAAACAGTCCATCATATTCCAATGTTGAGAAATCATAATCCCAGGGAACTCTAATAATTTCGACACCTCTCCTTAAAAGACACCTTATAATGTTGTGCTTAACTCCGCAGTCAACCAGTACGATCTTCTTACCTCCGTTCCCGTACCTTATAACCTCTTTGCAACTCACAACATCTACCTGATTTACAAGATTAGGATCTTCCATTATCTCGAGACTGGTTCCCTCAGGAACAATCTTTCCAAGCATTGAGCCTTTCTCTCTCAGTATTTTAGTGAGTTCACGGGTATCAACTCCATATATACCGGGAATTTTATGTTCCTTAAGCCATTCATCAAGACTCTTCTTAGCATTCCAGTGACTGTACTTGAAGGAGTAATCTGATATAACCAAACCCCTTACATGAATCTTTTCAGATTCAAACAATTTGGACAGATTACCTTCAACAGAATCCTCCGGTACACCGTAGTTACCAACCAGGGGAAAGGTTACGCACAATATTTGTCCGGAGTAGGAGGGATCGGTCAGACTTTCAGGATATCCCACCATTGCGGTAGAAAAAACGACCTCACCATCAATGGCTTGGTCGTAACCAAAAGAGTGTCCCTTAAATTCGGCACCATTCTCCAGGTGCAGGGTAGCAGGTTTGTTTGGA
This sequence comes from Rikenellaceae bacterium, assembly GCA_003542575.1. Taxonomy (GTDB): domain Bacteria; phylum Bacteroidota; class Bacteroidia; order Bacteroidales; family UBA932; genus Bact-08. The sequence continues at coordinate 336,374 of DPKJ01000005.1, forward strand.
TGCATTATTTTTTTCCTGTTTTGATATTAAATAAACTCGGCAAAATTAATCATAATAAAAACAAAAAAAAAGGGGCCAATGCCCCTTTTTATATACGATGATTACAAACATCTATAATCTACATACTTCTGGCAAATATTGTCCATAACTCAGCTTTCAGCTCCTCCCATCTTTTCATGGTAGCAGTTGCAAAATTGTGAGTATGGTCGGTCAGAAGCTGTTTTGCCTCATCAATTTTACCCTCTTTAATCAAATCTGTTGCCTTTTTCTCAACCATTGGTGCCATTTCAAACAAGAGATCTTCAAATTTCATAATCTGAGGTTCCAAAAGGGCTCTGGTTCTGTCCCAATTAATTGTTGCAATCCTGTTTGTCTCTCTGAAAGACCAGATTGCAGCATCGGAGCGGTATCTGTGTTGTCCGCAAACGTTAAAGCTCTGTGGCAGATATTTAGTTCCGGAGTAAATTGGAATTCTTGGGCTTTGTGCAGGGTTGTCAAATGAGAAATATGCTATACCGCCAACTTCGTCAGGTAACCAGTCTCTCAACTGAATTATATGTGAATAGGAGCACTGGATAACTGCAATATTTCTGATTCTTTCAGTTACACCCGGTTTAATGTGGTTAAGAAGTGCCCTCATATCGTTACTCATAAAGTTTGATACAGGCCTTACAGTATCCTTATATTCACCTCTTACACGATCTCTTCTTGTAACCTCAACAGCAAGATTTTTAGTCTGATCCCAATCTGTACCTTCGTAAGTCTCTCTATAAAGTGCAATTATATCTCTAACAGATACTTTTTTATCCGGTTTAACAGAAAATGGCAGCTCTTCAGAATCAAACTTAAGATTCAATGATGGAGCCAATGCATTGAGAACAAAAAAATCACGATACGAGAATGGCTTGCTGCCGTTATTTATCTTCCAGAAAACAAACTCCTCTTTTCCGTCCCAGAAGCCCAGTTTTTTGCATCTTTCCTTAATATCGGTGCTATACATGAAATTGGCAGGATCGTTGAAATTTACGCGTGAAATCCTTGGTATATTGGCTGAAATGCCCACATGATCATCAGGAATTCTCTGAGCAACCCAAATTGCAGATGGTTTTCCAGGGCCCGAACCGAAGATTTCCAGTTGCCATACCTCTTTTTTATCAGCAATTGTAAGGCACTCACCCGAATCACCATAACCAAACTGTTCAGCAAGGCGGCCTATAAGGATTACGGCATCCTTTGCGGTTGAGCATCTTTGAAGAGCCATTCTTTGAAGCTCTTCTATCAAAAAGAGACCATTTTCGTTCACTAGCTCTCTTCTGCCAACAATTGTGGTTTCGCCTATTGCAAGTTGTTTTTCGTTAAGACACGGATAAGCAGTGTTGAGATAAGCGAAAGTTTCTGCCGGTGCGGGAATTCTACCCTTTTCAGTCACATTTCTTTTATCCCATGGCTCTTCTGTGTGGAGCGCACCCCAGAACACAGGTTCGGTTTCACCGGGTTTAAAACTTTTTTTGCCTACAATTTCAAGCCAGGTTCTGTAATTTGAGTCACACGTATGTGCCGTCATGACTGAGCCATCTACGCTTGCCTGTTTACCAACTACGATTGATGTACAACTTTCTGTAAAATCTGAGTCGTCAGGATTGACATATTTAAAAGGTACCTGCGAATGCAGTGAGACAGAAGCTAAAAAAAGAGCAGCGGCTAAAAATAGTCGTTTGATTTTCATCTGTTTAAGAGTATAAGTTAATAATGTAATTTTGTCACTTTAAGCAAAAATACAAAAAATCAAGTTATATTTACTTCGAAATACAAAATAAGCCAAAAATGAGAATTTCCTTAATGTTACTGTCGCTGATGATATCTGCAACTTCGTTGTTCAGCCAGCCGATGTTTTATGTGATTGATATTAAAGAGGAGATTAACGCATCCTCTTCAAAAAGGCTCTCTAAAGGGTTGGCCGAAGCATCAGAAATGAAGGCCGACTGGGTAATAATTCAATTGAATACATATGGAGGCGCGGTTGATGCTGCAGACAGCATGAGAACAGCTCTTCTTAACTTTCATATTCCGGTAATAGCATTCATAAACAATCAGGCGGCATCTGCAGGTGCTCTTATCTCAATTGCATGCGACAGCATATATATGAGAAAGGGTGGGAGTATTGGAGCAGCTACGGTTGTTAATCAGACAGGAGAGGTAATGCCTGACAAGTACCAGTCATTTATGAGGGCAATGATGAGAGCTACCGCAGAGGTTAATGGCAGAGATCCAAAAATTGCTGAGGCAATGGTTGATCCATCGATATATATTGAGGGGCTTATTGACAGTAATAAAGTTTTAAGCTTTACTCCCGAAGAGGCAATGCTAAATGGTTATTGTGAAGGAGTTGCATCGAATACACATGAGGTTGCAAGAATAATTGCAGGTTCTGATGACTTCATCATGAATGTTCAAAAGCTCTCTTTCATGGATAAGATTCTGCTTTTCTTCTTAACTCCGGTAGTTCAGGGTTTGCTTTTGATGTTAATAATCGGCGGTATCTATTTTGAACTACAAAGCCCGGGCATCGGATTTCCATCAGCAGCAGCTGTATTTGCTGCAGTTCTTTATTTTTCACCACTTTACCTTGAAGGTCTGGCAGAGAACTGGGAGATTATCATATTTGTTATCGGGATATTACTTGTTTTAACAGAGATATTTGTAATTCCCGGATTTGGAGTTGCAGGTGTGTCAGGTATTGTCTTGATTGTTACAGGATTGGCGTTCGCAATGATTGATAATAAACTCTTCTATTTTGAAGGTAAGTTTGACTTTATTGTGTTGATTAAACCTGTTTCAATAGTAATGCTTTCGACTTTCCTGTCGCTTATCTCCTCAATATATCTGGCAGGAAAATTCTTCAAAACCTCCAGGCTTCCGGGAGTATCATTGCCTACAGAATTAAAGGATAGTGAAGGTTTTGTGGGAGTAGAGATACACTACCATCACCTTGTAGGTAAATCAGCTGTTGTTAAAACAGATATGAGACCATCAGGAAAAATTGACATAGACGGAAGCTGGTACGAAGCAACAATGGATATGGGGATGGCTAACAAGGGAGATTCAGTTGTTGTTACCCGTTTTGAGGCGGGGAGACTCTATTGCGAGCGTCTGACTCAATAAGCTCAAGCAGAATATCAATAGCATCACTTTCAGGAACTGATCTGTAAACAGGGGATTTACCCCTGTAGATACTTACTTTCCCTCTTCCTTCACCTACATATCCGTAATCGGCATCTGCCATTTCACCGGGTCCGTTTACGATACACCCCATCACAGCGATATTGTAGCCTTTAAGATGAGCGGTTCGCCTTTTAACCTCATTAAAAACGCTTTCAAGATTAAAGAGAGTTCTTCCACAACCGGGACAGGCTATGTATTCAGGTTTTGAAAACCTGCGACGGGCAGCCTGCATAAGATTATCTTTGAAATTGTCAATAAGATTGGCAGAGACAACTTGTCCTGCTACCAATGCATTTACAGAAAAATCATTTATACTCTTTTCAAGAAGGTGAGGGCCAATTTCACAAGCTGCTTCTAGTATAAAGTCATCCCACGTTTGTGTATTATAGCTAAAGTTTAAGTTGCCGCTTTTAATCCTCTCCAATACTGTATTATATCTATCTGAATTTTCAAAGAACTTTGCAATATAATATGCTGCAGGAATCTCGTTTAAGGGGCTCTCGGTAAGAGATACCCTTAAAGTATCTCCAATACCTTTTGATAATAGAGCAGATAGCCCGACTGCTGATTTTATACGGCCTTCATCACCGTTGCCAGCCTCTGTAACCCCAAGGTGAAGCGGATACATTATCCTTTTTTTTTGCATCTCGTCATGTAGAAGTCTGTAAGCCTCTGTCATGACAATTGTATTGCTTGCCTTTAGAGAAATTATAATTTGGTCGAAATGGTTATCTTCTGCCATTTTAATCCACTCCATAGCCGCCTCTTTCATACCTGAAGGTGTATTACCGTATTTTTCAACAATTCTGTTGCCGAGTGAGCCATGGTTGACACCTATTCTCAAAGCAGTAGAGTATTCCTTGCAAATATCTGTTAATCTGGCAAATTCTCTGATTGCTACATCATGGTCCCTGGCAAAGTTTCCCGGATTGATTCTAACTTTATCGGCAATTTTTGCAGCTTCGTGGGCAACATCATAAGAGAAGTGAACATCTGCAACAAGAGGGGTAAGAATACCCTGAGCTCTTAGCTTTTCCTTAATAACCTTAAGGGCGCCTACCTCTTTTAAACCCTGAGTCGTAAGTCTGATTACCTGAGCACCCGCATTTGAAAGTTTAACACATTGATTGAAAGAGGCCTCTATGTCAGACGTGGGAGTGTTGCACATTGTTTGCACCACAACTCTGCTACCTCCTCCAATTAAAACATTCCCAACTTTAACCGTTAGTTTTTTCATAGATGGAAATATAAAGTAGCACTGATTAGCAGCTGTTTGGGATATGTAAAAAAATGCTCCGTTTCGCTGAATTTTTTTGGGCTGTGAAGATATGAAAGAGAGTAGTGGTAATTTCCCTCCAGATGCAGTTCAAATGGCTTTAAAACAAATGCCAGGCCCCCTCCTGCAATAAATCCATAATCAGCCTTATAATCATGTTCTCCAAAACCACTGCCGTCTGAAACACTTTTTTTGTATCTGTAACCACCGAATCCTCCGGCATTGAGTAACAGGCGCATTTTCCAGAAATCAAAATGGAACTGAGAGACAAGTGGGATGGTTACTACTTCATATCGGGTAGTAATATCTCCAACGGTAAAGCCTTGCTCACTCTTTGATATTGCAGCCTGAAATCCAAATAGATTTATTGTTTTCCAAAGATCATGATAGAAGGTATAAACAACTGAGTAATTACCGTATGTTTTAATTGATTCCGGGCTTATATCAGGTCTGGAATCAAGCCCGCTAATGTTGTATGCTGCCCTGACTCCAATCAAATGCTCTCTTTGTTGGGCGTCAACAGTGGTAACTTTTAAAAAAAGCAATACAAAAATTAATGATATAATGGTCTTTTTCACGAGGCAGGTTTATTTGGCTGTATTGTTTATCAGGCTAATTAAAAATGCTTTTCAAATCTACACTTTGTAAAAGTTCTACCGACTCAGGGATTGTAATTATTGTAACCCCGTCAGACAAAGAGTATAGCCTTACCTTTTCAGGCTGCTTTTTTAGCAGGACATTTCCGGTATCAATAATTCCATTTCCATTAATATCCTGAGTTATTCTAATAGAGTACTCTCCCTTTTGAAGATATGGAAATTCAAGCCTTGAGTCTTTGTTTATCTTATAACTACGGAATACTTTATCTCTTGTAATATTTGTTAAATCAATTATGTAAGAACCATCTGCGCCCTTTATGTCAAGAATAAGTTTAGATAAGGCATCGTCATTAGGGAGCTTAACAGTTACAAAAGTAGAGTCATTTGTCTGCTTGTATATGTCTTTAAATGTAGCGGTGGGAGCCCTTAATGTGTATTCATAACCGGGCAAAATCCTTTCTGTAGGCATGATTGACATAATTCTACTGAAGATAGAATCCTTAACTACTGTGTACTTCATTGTTCCAACCTCACCCCTTGGTGCCTTGTACTCCAGTTTTAAGGAATCCCTTAAAAAATGTACAATAGGTGACGGGAAAGTGAGTTTAATACCCTCTGTTTCAAACAAAGTTGCATCTGCCTTCATCTCAAACTCCAGAAGATCGGCCCTCTTTTCCTTAATTCCGGTTTCGTTCCTGTTTCTCATCTCCCTCTGCATATCTCTTTTTGGCCTGGTGTAGACAAGTCTGAAATCTTCGGTAAATGGAGTAAGGTTATTAAGTGAGTCTGTCTTCATGTATTTAACCTCAAGGTTCAAGGTATCTGAGACGACTATAGATGTATCGTTAATCCAGATAACAAGGCTGTCTCGTCTGATATTAAATTCCTTAAGAAGAGAGGTAGAGTCAATGCCCTTGTATTTTACAGATAGAACTTCTGCCTCAGGAGTCGAGAATTTTACATAGGCCATTCTGTGTTGAAGCCTCTTTGCCTCCCGTATAAATTGCTTTGCAGGATCCTCCTTAAAAAGGTACAGATTGAGCTCCGATGGTCTGGACATAGCAGTAAGGGTATCTTTTTCGTCAACCTGAATCAGCTCTTTAAGGTCTGCCCTCATAATAATAGCAGGAGTTAACAGAGTGTCAAGAAAAGCAACCTCTTCTCCTTCGGGGTCATATTTGTTATTATTATTGTTGTCGGTAAATGCAAAGACCCTGTAAGGTATATTTCCAATGTTTCGTACAAGAAAGTATCCGAATTTGTCACTTTTAGCAATTGCTGAGGGAAGTGAGTTTAAAAGTGATGAGTCGGAGTGGTCTTTGTAAAATGCAATAGTTGCATTACTCACTGGGAGTAAAGATTGAGAGTTTACTATTGTTCCTGAGCACATTAGTGAATCAATGGAACTGCCGGTTGAAAACGGATATACGTATGAGCCAAAAAGGTTACCTTCATTATTGTCTGCAATGGATCTGCCGAAATTAAGGGTGTATGTTGTTGCCGAGTCAAGAATTGAGGGAAATGAGACAATAATACTTTTACCTCTGATTTTTGTTTCCGGGCTTCTGGATTGGGGCGGAGATAGATAAATGTTTTTAAGAGGCTCACTAAGAACTACATATTCATTAAATTTAAGCTCCACTGAACCCTCTTTAAGGGGGAAATTGACCCTCCCTGAATCCGGAGACACTTTTAGCAATAGGGGAGGTATTGTATCCTTAATCCCACCCATGGGAGGAGTTGTAGTGTTGGCGCAGGAGAAGCAAAAAGCAAATATTAAAGCTATTACTGCCATTGCAATTATCTTGTCTCTCTTCATCATCTAATCCTCTTTTATCTCTGTTCTTTTAACACTTTCAACTCCCTTAACAAGTGACATTTGCTTGATAAGTTTGTCAAGATCCTCGGTACTATGTACATATAAATCAATGAAACCTTCAAAGATTCCGTCATGTGTCTCAATGAAAATTTTTCTGATATTCACACTCAGTACCAAAGTAATATACTGAGTAAGATCATTTAATATTCCAATTCTATCAATTCCCCTCATGCTTATCCTGGCAAGAAACGATAGAACAGTGTGTTTGCTCCATTTGGCTTTAACGATTCGCTCACCATAACTTGCCGCCAGATGAATTGCTTCCGGACAGCTGTTTTTATGAACAATAACCTCTTCATTGTCACTTATAAAGCCAATTACCTTATCTCCCGGGATAGGCTTGCAACATCTTGCAACCTGGTATGAAAGGGTCTTTTCCAAAGGATCTTCCTTAAGCAGATAATCTTTCTTCTTATCTATCCTTGACTTGGCTGTTGGAGGAATTGAATCATTATCATCAAAAGCCTCATCTTTTTCTGCAATCTCTTCATCATCAGTGTAAAATGGTTCAGAATCATTTTTATCAGAACCAGTAATTTTTGAAAACTGAAGATTCCAATATCTTACTATTTTATTGCTTGAATTCTTTTTGAGCATTTTGCCCAGGTCCGAAAGATCAATCAATCCTGCCCCGATTTTGCTGAAAAGCTCTTGTCTGTTTGTAAGCCCGTAGGCAACGGTCAATTTCCTGTACACCCTTGCCTGAGGCTTGATGCCAAACTCTTTAATCTTTTCGTCAAGCATTGTATGCCCTCTTTTAAGATGGTCTTTAATCTCCGATTTAAGAGCATCCATAATAAAGCCCTTGGCCTTTGGGGTTTTTACAAAGTCAAGCCACTCTCTTTGAGGTTTTTGGGACTCTGCCGTAATAATTTCAACCTGATCACCGTTACGTAACTCGTAAGAGAGGGCGACCAATTTGAAGTTTGCTTTGGCAGCAATGGCCTTATTGCCTATTTCTGAGTGAATTGCATACGCCAGATCCAGGGCTGTAGAGCCTTTTGTAAGGGATTTTGATTCACCCTTAGGTGTAAAGACATATATTTCAGAAGACAAAAGGTCTGAATGGAACCTGTCAAGAAATTCTAACGCATTTGAATCAGGATTTTCAAGTACCTCTCTTACCATATTGAGCCATCTGTCCATATCTTTTTCAGATGGTGTACCTGCCTCTTTGTAACTCCAGTGGGCAGCTACGCCCCTTTCGGCAAGTTCATTCATCCTGGTAGAGCGTATCTGAATTTCAACCCAGTTGCCCTGAGGACCCATTACGGTGCAGTGTAGTGCCTCGTAACCGTTAATTTTGGGTGTACTTACCCAATCTCTGATTCGGTCAGTTTTTGACAGATAAAGCTCAGTAATTAGCGAGTATATGTGCCAGCACTGTATTCTTTCAACCTGTTCAGGCTTAGCTTCAAATATTATTCTGACGGCATACAGGTCATAGATCTGTTCAAATGGAATACCCTTTGTCTCCATCTTTCTCCAGATGGAGTAGGGACTTTTGGTTCTTTTGGTAATGCTAAATTTAAACCCTGCCTGTCTTAAGCTCTCTGCAATAGGTTCGATAAAACTATCCATTGCACAACCTCGTTCCTCTACGGTCTGAGCAATTCTTGATTGAATAAACTCATATTGAGATGGTAAAGTGTGGAATAGCCAAATATTTTCAAGCTCTGATTTAATGCTGTAGAGTCCAAGGCGGTGAGCAAGAGGTATAAATATATACATTGTTTCACTTATAACTTTAGACTTTTTGTGGTCCGGCATAAAGTCAAGAGTCCTCATATTATGAAGACGGTCAGCAAGTTTAATTAATATTACCCTTACATCATCATTAAGAGTCAAAAGGATTCTTTTAAAGTTTTCTGCCTGACCCGAAGTCTTTGAATCAATGGCACTTTTAATTTTTGTCAGACCATCTACAAGTGAAGCAACTTTGGCACCGAACAACCTTTCAATATCTTCAAGGGTATATTCTGTGTCCTCAACTACATCGTGAACAAGAGCAGCAACAATTGATTTGTATCCAAGACCAATCTCCTGAACCACAATTTGTGCAACAGAAATTGGGTGAATTATGTAAGGTTCTCCGGATCTTCTTCTTACGCCATTATGTGCAGCTTTTGCAAAATCAAAGGCCTTGAGTACAGTTTCGTACTCCCCCTGATTTGCACAGCGCTTCAAACTTGCAAGTCGAAGAACTTCAAATTCCTTTTCAATCAATTGATTATCTTGCTCTGTAAACATATTTTAATATAAAAGATCTCTTTTACCTTTACGAATCATCTCGATTTTACTTCTTAACTCCTGCTGTTTCGCTGCATCTTTCATGTGAGATACTTCGTGCTCAATAAGAGCATAACCCGCTGATTTGGTTTTTTCTGATGAGTAATCTTCCAAATACTCGGCCAAAGTCAGTACAGCATTGGGTGTGCAAAATCTTCCAATAAAGCCGGGTATGGCATACTCCATAAAGTGTTCGCCGGTTCTGCCTAGTCTGTAACAAGATGTACAGAAACTTGGGATAAAACCTCTTGATAACAGCCACTCGATAACCTCATCAAGTTCTCTTGAATCACCGATTTTAAACTGCTCCCGATTCAACTGCTGATCATCTTTCTTCTCTTCCTGATATGAACCAATCTCAAGTTTCGTGCCCGCATCAATCTGCGAAACTCCATATTCAATTACAGCATCTCTCACCTCAGATGTCTCTCTTGCAGTCATTATCAATCCTGTATAAGGAACTGCTATTCTGAGTGTTGCAACCAGTTGTTTAAAGTGGAGGTCACTTACCTCATAAGGGAGGTCAATCTTCATTCCGTATGCAGGTTTAATCCTTGGGAAGCTTATTGTATGAGGGCCAACTCCATATTTATCCTGTAAATAGAGTGAATGGCTCACCAGTCCCAAAACCTCAAACCTCCAATCATAAAGTCCAAAAAGTGCACCGATACCAACATCGTCCAGTCCACCTTCAAATGCTCTGTCCATAGCATTCAGTCTCCACATATAATCGCTTTTTGGCCCGGGACCCGGGTGATATTTAGCGTAAGTCTCTTTATGATATGTCTCCTGAAATACCTGGAAAGTTCCTATTCCTGAATCTTTTACAGTGCGGAAGCCCTCAATTGAAAGCGGAGCAGCATTTATGTTAACCCTTCTGATCTCTCCATTACCCACCTTTACATCATAGCATGTTTTAACTGTTTCAGCAATAAACTCAGGTGTATATTTTGGATGTTCTCCATAAACAAGAATAAGCCTTTTATGCCCCTCTTTTTCAAGTTGTTCTACCTCTTTCACCAATTCGTCTTCTGCCAATGTCCTTCTTACAGCTTTTCGGAGAGAGCTTCTAAAGCCGCAATAATGACAATTGTTTATACAGTAATTGCCAATGTAAAGTGGTGCAAATAACACTATTCTGTTACCGTATATCGATCGTTTCAGCTCTTTTGCTGTTTCGAATAACTCCTCCAAACCCTCCGGTGATTTAATAGCCAGAAGAGTTGCAGTCTCTTCAAGAGTAAGTGCCTGTTTTGATTTACTTTTCTGTAATATTTCGCGAATTTTGGGCAGATCTTCTTTTGTATTGTTTATTAAATCATGAAGCAACTTATCATCGATGAAATCTGTTGCCCCTTGTGTTAAAACTCGTTCCATAATATTTTATACGGTTAGACTACTGTTAATTAAGATTTTCTAATATTTATAACTGTCAACATTCTGGTATGCGTGAGACAGTTCTGCTCCGAAAAGTATAATTGTCCAACTGATATTCATCCAGATAAGAAATAGCGGGATAGCTGCAAAAACTCCATAAACGGCATTTAATCCTGAAACCATCAACTGTGTTTCGAGATAAAAAAACTGTACAACAATAAATGCAAAAGCCAGGATTAATGCGCTGTTAAATGCAGCAGAGAGTTTGACTTTTGTATTTGGGATATATTTGTACATAATTGTAAATACAACTGTGATAAAAGAGTAGGCTACCATCCAGGTAGCAATTGATGTAAGGGGAATAATCCTGTCAATCTCAAGTCCTACAGAGTTCAATGCTTTTGAATAGACCAGGCTCAGAGTCAAAAACATAAAAATAACCAAAGGGGCTACAATCAGCATCAGCAAATAATAGGCTGCCCTCTTTTTAAATGATCTTCCTTTCTGTTGTTTCCATATTTCGTTGAATGCCTCTTCAATATTTAGCATAAGCCAGATAACCGACCAAAGGAAAAACAAGAAACTTATACCTCCAAAAAGGCCATTTTGGCTTGTGTCGATAATGTTGTTTGCAAATTGAACCAGGTATGCAATAATATCCTCATTACCTTCAAAATATGTGTAAAGCAACATTTCAAATTTGTCGCTAAGCCCAAATCCGTTTGTTACGGCAAAAATCAGAGCGATAATTGGAACCACAGCCAATGCTGAAAAGAAACTCAGCCCGATCGCCTGTAATCCAATGCGGTCACTTGAATATCCTTTTATGGTGATAATTAGAACCTTAAGGTATTTGATCATTCTAGCTCTCATAATACTGAGCTCAGAAAGATCGAGGTGCCAAATATCCGTAATAAGGAATTTTAACACCCTCTGATAAGTGTGGGATATTTTGCCTGGTTTCTTCACGATAGGCGATCCATATATTTTGATGGATTGATAATATATCTGATATGAGTTCCCTCACCGATAGAACCATTATCATCAAAGGCTTTTACTTTAAATGTAAGTTTTTTGCCATCAATTGCTACCAATTCTGCCTCAGCATAAACCTTGGCTCCCAGAGGAGTTGCTCTTGTGTGTTTAACATTTACCTCTATGCCTACAGTGTCCTGTGTGTCGGTTAGAGAGAACTTTGCCAGAAGGTGCGCTGATTGTTCCATGAGTGCAATCATAGCAGGTGTGGCAAAAACATGCAAAAAGCCTGAGCCGTAGTATGCTGCAGTATCGCTCTCTTTTACAAGTTTCTCAATTATCAGTTTTTTACCTATTTCCATAACTAAATTATTGTTTTTGCAATCCGGGCAAAGCCCTCCATCTTTGGCTCAGATGGCGAACCGATAAGTTCAACAGGCGGAGCAGTTTGATTCCACTCCATCTTTTCGGCAAATGCTACCAGTGACTTTAATCCACCACCGCTCCAGCTGTAAGAGCCAAAAAGAGCGTAGTTTTTATTCTTTGGATTAAGCACCTCAAGTTCGTTACACAAATGCTGCATCATAGGGTGCATTCCGGCATTGTATGCACTGGAGCCCAAAATAACAGATTTGTATTTCCATATATCATTTAAAATGAATGAAACATGAGTTTTTGATACATCATAAACCCTAATATTTTTTACACCTTGTTCTGCAATAAGGCGTGCCACATAGTCTGCCATCTTTTCTGTATTTCCATACATAGAAGCAAAGACAATAACAACGCCTTTATCTGAATCATGGCGGCTCCACTTATCGTAAAGTTCTAAAGCTTTGGAAGGATTGGTTCTCCAAACCGGGCCATGAGAAGGACAGATCATCTTAATGGAAATTCCACTAAGCTTTGCAAAAGCTTTTTGAACCATATGGCTGTATTTACCCACGATATTTGAATAGTATCTTCGCATCTCATCTTCATAGAATGAGAAGTTTATCTCATCATCAAATATTCCTCCGTCCAATGTACCAAATGAACCGAAAGCATCACATGAGAACAGAACCTGATCTGTTGTGTCATATGTCATCATAGTTTCAGGCCAGTGAACCCATGGAGTTAAAACAAACTTTAAATTGTGATAACCAAGATTTAGTTCATCCCCGTCTTTTACCTCAAAAATTGATTCTTCAGGAATACCGTAAAATGCATCCAACATTTTGAATGCCTTAAGGTTGGCAACAATCTTAACGTTTGGATATTTTCTGATAATCCACCCAATCATACTCGAATGGTCGGGTTCCATGTGGTTGACAACCAAATAATCGAGATCTCTGCCCTCAAGGATGTTTTCAATCTCTTCAAGATAGTCATCTTTGGAGCCGAATTCAAGAGTATCTATCAATGCACATTTTTGATCTGCAATCAGGTATGAGTTGTATGAGACACCATTTGGCAAAGGCCAGTTGTTTTCAAAAAGACTCTTTTTTCTGTCGTTTGTACCAAGGTAATGAACTTTATTGCTGACTACTATCTTTTTCATTTATATTCAAAACATTAATAATAATAAAACATACTAACTTAAGAGAGCAAAATTAGTCAATTATTTGATAATTTTAAAAAATTCCTCTTCATCAATTACTGTAATTCCAAGCTTTTTGGCTTTGTCAAGTTTTGAAGGTCCAGCTTTCTCTCCTGCAAGAAGATAGGTGGTGTTTGAGGTTACCGATGAGAGGTTTTTACCGGAATTACTCTCAATTATTTTTTTTAACTCCTCTCTGGATATCGAAAAATTACCAGAAATCACAATATTTTTTCCCAGAAGTTTATCAGACTTAATGTCAATATCATTTTTGATCTCAAATAACAGACCGGCCTCTATAAGTTCCTTAATAACTGAGATATTCTCTTGTTCTGAGAAATATGATACAATTGAATCGGCCACTGTCTCTCCAATATCCTCCACCTCAAGCAACTGATCATAGGCTGCCTCCATAAGATTGGCAATATTTCCGAAATGAGAAGCCAAAGACTTTGCAGTTGTCTCTCCGATATGCCTGATTCCCAAAGCAAACAAAACTTTTTGAAATGGAGTGCTTTTTGAGGTGTTAAGGCTCTCAAGAAATCTTTCAGCAGACCTCTCTTTCCAACCTTCAAGTGAAAGTAGTTGTTCTTTAGACAGATGATACAAATCAGACAATTTTCTTATGTACCCTAAAGCATAAAGCTGATCAACGGTAGCCTCTCCGGCAAGAATATTCATTGCTTTTCTTCCTGCAAAATGGAGGAATTTTCCTTTGATTTGAGTAGGACAGTGGAGTGAATTAAGACAGTAGAATTTTGCCTCATCCTCAGCACGATAAAGTTTTGAATTACAGTCAGGACAAAACTCCGGAAAAAGAGGTTTTTCTGCAGTAGTAACTCTTTTACTTATATCAACTCCGGTTATTTTGGGAATAATCTCGCCGCCTTTCTCAATATAAACATAGTCATTAATATGTATGTCAAGAAGTTGCATTTGATCTGTGTTGTGAAGCGAGGCCCTTTTTACAGTAGTTCCCGAGAGAAGAACAGGTTCAAGGTTTGCAACCGGGGTTACAGCACCTGTTCTTCCAACCTGATAGTCAACTGATATGATGCGGGTAAGCGCCTGTTCTGCCTTGAATTTGTAGGCAGTTGCCCACTTTGGAGATTTTGAGGTTATACCAAGAGCTTGCTGGTGAACGAATTCGTTAATCTTGACAACCACTCCGTCAGTAGGGTAATCAAGTGTCTTTCTCTTTTCATCCCAATTCTCAAGGTATTCAAGCACAGAGTCAAGGTCTTGGCAAAGGACAATATGTTCAGATACCGGAAATCCACAATCCTTTGCCCATTGCAGTGATTCATAATGAGTTGCAAAAAACGGGGTATCTGTAATTACATGATAGAGAATTGCGTTAAGGCCTCTTTTAGCCACCTCTGAGCTATCCAGCAATTTAAGTGAACCTGCTGCCGCATTTCTAGGATTTGCAAAGAGGGGCTCCTCGTTAAGTTCCCGTTCTTTGTTTAGACTATCAAATGAACTCCATGGCATAAAAATCTCACCTCTAATTTCAAAATCCTTAACCAGATTTGAAGCAGGAAGATTTTTAGGAATTGAGCTTATATTTATTACGTTTGATGTCACATCATCACCTGTGTTGCCATCACCTCGTGTAACTGCCCGAATAAGTCTGTTGTTTGAATATGTAAGAGATATGGCAGTGCCATCAATTTTCAACTCGCATACATAGTTAAAATCACTGTCAATTGACTTTTTAATTCGCTCATTAAAAGCCTCCAATTCCAATTTATCGTAAGTATTGCTTAATGAAAGCATCGGGTGTTTGTGTGTTACCTGAACAAACTCTTTTTTAGAGGTTTGAAGTGGTAAGTCGCTCCCAACTCTTACAGATGGAGAGTCCTGAGAAAAAAACTGCGGAAATTTCGTCTCCAGAAACTGAAGCTCCTGCATCAATAAGTCATATTCAAAATCAGAAACAGACGGCTTATTATCAACATAATAGCGCCTGTTGTGTTCTTCAATTTCTCTTCTTAGCAAAGAGATTCTTTCCCGTGCCTGCTCTTTTGATATCTTCATAATTTATCATACAAATTTACATTTTTTTTAATTATGTATTAACTTTGCGGGCTCAATAAATAATGTGATGAAAAAATCGATTGTAATTTTAACAGGAGGCGGTCCGGCGCCGGGAATGAACACCGTGGTAGGAAGTATAGCTAAAACATTTATTACTAATGGATATCGTGTTTTAGGCCTGCATGGAGGATATAAAGGACTATTTTCGGATAAACCAAATTTTACGGAGATTGACTTTCTGATGGCCGATTCTATCTTTAACAGAGGCGGCTCATACCTTGTGATGAGTAGGTACAAACCTAGTAAAGAGGATTTTGAACAGAATTTTAACCTTGATTTTTTCAAGGATAACAATATTCAGCTTCTAGTAACAATCGGTGGAGATGACACAGCTTCTACCGCAAACAGAGTTGCAAAATATCTTTTGGAGCACAATCACAGTATATCAAATATCCACGTACCAAAAACTATTGACAACGACCTTCCACTTCCGCTGCAAAGACCAACATTCGGTTATGAGTCAGCAAAGTCAGAGGGAGCAAGACTTGCAACTACAATTTATGAGGACGCAAGAACAAGCAATAACTGGTTTGTAGTTTGTGCAATGGGTAGGTCAGCAGGCCACCTGGCATTCGGTATCGGATCGGCGGCTCACTATCCGATGATTGTAATTCCTGAAATGTTCAATAAGACAACCATTACTATAGATAAAATAGTTAAACTTGCTGTTTCATCGATTGTTAAAAGAGAGATTTTAGGCATTAATTACGGTGCTGTAATGATCTCAGAGGGGGTATTTCACGAGTTAAGCGACGATGAACTTAAAAAGTCTGGAGTAACTTTTTCGTATGACGATCATGGACATCCTGAACTTGGAAAGGTTTCAAAAGCACACATCTTTAGTGAGATGGTTGATAGAAGGATAGCTGAGCTTGGCTTGAAAACCAAAATCAGACCTGTAGAGCTGGGGTATGAATTAAGATGCCAATCTCCAAGTGCTTACGATTTGGTTTATTGCACAGAGTTAGGTATTGGTGTTCATCAGCTTTTTAGTGAAGGAAAGACTGGTTGCATGGTTTACATCGACCACCTTGGAAAAGTTAAGCCACTATACCTGGCAGATATTCAGGACCCTGTTACCGGGAAGATCAATCCGCGCGGCGTTAGTCTGGAATCAGACCGCGTACAGGCCGTGATTAATAATATTATGCACTATATAACCGAAAGTGATTATTCAGCTGCATCAAAGTTAATTTCCAACCCACAGGATTACGATTTCAGGAAGATATTAAACTGGTAACAATGGCCGGTAAAATTGCCATATACCAGGTTTTACCAAGATTATTTGGGAATACAAACATTAATTGTATTCCCAATTCTTCTTTTGAAACAAACGGATGTGGCAAATTCAACCATTTCAATCAAGAGATTTTGTCAAGGTTTAAAGACTTTGGCTACACACATATCTGGTTTACCGGAATTATCAGACATGCCTCACAAACAGCATTTTCACAACACGGAATTGAGGCTCAAAGCCCTTTGATTGTAAAGGGGAAAGCGGGATCACCATATGCAATAGTTGACTATTATGATGTCTCTCCAGACTTGAGCAACAAAGTTGATGAGAGGATGAAAGAGTTTGAGCATTTGATTGAAAGATGCCATAATGTTGGACTAAAGGTAATTATAGACTTTGTGCCAAATCATGTTTCAAGAGCCTACAAATCACTTGTTAAGCCATTAGGAAGAGATGATTTTGGAGAAGGGGACAAAACAGATTACACTTTTCACCCATTAAACAATTTCTATTACATTCCAGACAGTAAATTCATTTCTCCTGTGCAAAATGAAGATGACAGGATTGAAAGCAATGTCAATGAATTTTCAGAAATACCCGCTAAGGCAACCGGTAATGACTGTTTCACACCAGCACCAAAAAAAGATGATTGGTATGAAACGGTAAAACTCAATTACGGAGTTGATATCCTGAGCGGTGGAATTGAATATTTCAACCCTGTTCCCGATACATGGCATAAAATGAGAGACATACTCATCTACTGGGCTCAAAAAGGGGTAGATTCTTTCAGATGTGATATGGCAGCAATGGTACCGTTGAAATTCTGGGAATGGGTTATACCTCAGATAAAAAGCCAGTTCGGCCAGTTGATGTTCATTGCTGAAATTTACGAGAAGAACCGTTACGAAGAGTTTATCAACGGAGGGTTTGACTATTTGTACGATAAAGTTGGTCTTTATGATACACTTAGAGCATTGACTGAGGGAAATGGTGATACAGGTGAAATAACAAAATGCTGGAGTTCACTTAATGGAATTGAGGATAAGATGCTTAATTTTTTGGAAAATCATGACGAACAGAGAGTTGCATCAGACTATTTTGCATCAGACCCATTCAGAGCATTGCCTGCCCTTGCGGTTGCCCTGTTGCTGAACAAAGCACCCTTCCTGATCTATTTTGGGCAAGAGCTGGGAGAGAGAGGTATGGACAGTGAGGGTTACAGCGGATTGGATGGAAGAACAAGCATATATGATTATTGGTCAGTTAGTTCGATTAGAGAGTGGATTGAGTCAAACAATTTGCCGGAAATAGGCCGGATTTATAAAGTGCTAATAAAAATAGCTGTTGAGGAGAGTGCTATTTGTTACGGACTAAAATATGATCTCCAATATGCCAGCAGCGAGCCTTTAGGCTCTGATAATAGAAAAATATACTCATTTATCAGAAAATCAGATGATTCTCTTCTTTTGATAACCGTTAATTTCTCTTCAATAGAAAAAAATGCCGTAGTTAAAATACCCGGTGCAGCTCTTGACTATTTTGGGTTAAAGCGTCAAATTTTGGCGAAGGGAAGAGATATTTTAGGCGAATATTCTGACCAATTCTCGATTATTCCAGACCAATCAATAGAGATACAACTAGATTCTTACGGTGTAAGGGTAATTAAATTTTTACTTTAATTATATCATCCCATATAGTAGTAAATCTGGGAGATAGCATGTTCATATTATACCTCATTTTATAAACACCCTGTGATGCCGAGTAGAGAGTCTCTCTTCCATACCTTTCATTAATCTCATCAAGTGCCTTCATAAGACGTCCCTCAGCAATCAGATCTTTATCACAGAAAAGATTCCCCGGTGTCTCTCCTTTAACGCTGATTTCAGACAAAATCACCCCCGCTTTTTTATATCCGTATCCGCTTTTAAGCACAGATGCTACTGCCTTTGTACAGTGACTAACAATTTCAAATGTGCTGTCAGTTGCACTCTCAAAGTTTATAAGTATGCTTCTGTAGTCTCTTGGGGCGTTATCTTTGAATGGGTTTGTGAGAACAAAAACCAAAGCCCTCGAGGCAACACCTCTCTGTTTACGAAGCTTTTGAGCACAAGAAGCGGCAAATTTTGCCACTGCCATTATAACCTCTTCATGCTCATACAGATCATTTGCAAAACTTCTGCTGGTACAAATCTGCTTTTTATCTCTGGTGTTATCTTCAAAGTCAAAACCGGGATCTCCGTTAAGCTCTTTGTAGGTCTTAAGGCCAACAATACTCATTTTAGATTTTACCCAATCGGGGTTACATTGCAAAAACTTCCAGGCAGTGTCAATATTGTTGCTCTGCAGCATTTTTGAGTACTGTCTCCCGATACCCCAGATATCTTCTACCGGAAATTTCTGAAGAACTTTATCGATGTCCCTTTTTTCAGTCATAACGCAACAATTATTGAGAGCAGGGTATTTCTTACACAATTTTGCGGCAATCTTTGCAAGGGTTTTTGTCTTTGATACTCCGATACTTACTGGGATTCCCGTCTCTTTTTTGATAATATTTGTTGCATTCCGGGCCATCTCTTTTAACTCATTACTCTCCAATCCGCATAGATTTAAAAAGGCCTCGTCAATAGAATATACCTCAATTCCCGGGAAAAGTGAACGTAACCTCTCCATTACCCGCCATGACATATCACCGTAAAGTGCAAAATTTGAGGAGAAAACCTTAACATTCTCTTTTTGGACCAAATCTCTTATCTTGAATATTGGTTCTCCCATCTTTATTCCTATCGCTTTGGCCTCGTTTGAGCGGGAAATAACACAACCGTCGTTGTTGCTTAAAACAACAACCGGTATTCCGTTCAGTGATGGATTAAAAACCCTTTCGCAACTGACATAAAAGTTATTGCAGTCTGCCAGGCCAAACATTGTTCAAGACTCTCTCTATTGATTTAACCAGAATAGAACTTAAAATTATTGAAGAGAAATTTGCTGCCATATCCATAAGATCGAAATCCCTTGCAGGGTTCAAATTTTGCAGAAGTTCAGCAACAGAGGCCAAAAGTATTCCCGATATAAAAATTATTAAAAGAGGGTGTTTTTTGCCTCTTTTTCTTAGGTATGGCTCAAAAGCAAACCAGGCAGAAATCGGGTAGGGGAAGAACATTATAAAATGGGCGGCATGATCGGCCCTTATAAAGAGTATATATTTGGAAAGATCTATAGGTGTAGATTCAAATGTCCAGAGAGAAAAGAAAAGAACAAGTAGTATGTAAATGAAAAACAGTACTATGAATATATATTGGGAAAATCTCATCAAATATCAGCTTTTACATTTTTTTTATCAGATACCGGACAATTCCCCAGATCATAAAGTCATCTCCCTTGTTTACCCTAATAGGTTTAAACTTTGAATTGGCGGGAACAAGCAAAAGATAGTCGCTCTCTTTTTTTACCCTTTTGAGGGTAAATTCTCCGTCAAGATAACACACTGCAAGTGAACCGTCGGTTGGCTCTGCAGATTTATCCACAACAAGCAGATCTCCATCATCTACACCATACTCTCACCACTTACTCTTGCAAAGAAAGTTGATGATGGGTTTTTAATGAGCTCTTTGTTAAGATCAAGCTTAACATCGGTATGATCTTCGGCAGGTGAGGGGAATCCTGCCACCACCGGGCTCTGCGCAATCGCAACATAAAGAGATTCACCCGTATCCGAAGAGTATATTTTTAATTTTTTTCCCATTTTTCTGATAAATCCTGATGCAAATATACTCTTTTGATAAACCAATTGTTCTATATTTACACGATAAATAATTTCCAAAGATTTTATTCTAAATACGAATCATATGTCAGCACTTAAAACAATAGCCTCTGCAATGGCAATTTCATTTTTGCTATGCACAAATATCTATGCGCAGGAGAGCGCATTTGAAGAGGTTCGCCTTAAAAATAAAATTGTTCCGCTAACAAGTAGCGTGTATAAATTACTTGAATATCACGAAGTAGCGGGACACACTAGAATTTTGCCACTTGCTAAACCTTATAGTAAAATATTTATTTTAAAAACCTTAAAAAGCATTGCAGAAAATGAGAGGGTTACCGAAAGAGAGCGCGATCTTGTAAACAAATACATTAGCGACCTTTCAAGAGAGTCAAACGGTTTACATCTGGCATCGGGCTCTGCAAAGAACACATACGGTCTTATTGGCATGGGAACGGGTGCAGAGGTCAGAAGCGGAGTGGGCGAGAATTCTGCAAGAACATTGCTTTTCTCAGCAGAACCATATCTTGCGGGTGATATCGGTAAAAACCTCACCTTTCATGCCTCACTGGGGCCATCAATCGAAAAACTGGCGCCTGACCTCTTTTATGGTTCATATACAAAGGATAAGCAGGTTCATTTTCCGCATGAAGTTGTTGGTTTTTCCTATTTGCCATATAAATTCAATTTCGAAAGCATGAACATCAGAACTACTATTGAAAGCAAAATTCCGGGATACAGTGAAATAACTGAAAAGATTGCTGTTGGTTTTCTTTATTCAACAGAGTTAAATGCAAGCTGGTTTGACGGTGCTCTTCAGTTGGGAATCAACAATCAAAGAAGAGCATGGGGAAATGACTATGATAACCTCACACTTTCGGCCTCAGCAAGAAAATTTCCCGCCTTTGAATTCAAGCTGGCACCTCTAAAGTGGCTCAGATACTCATATTTGCTTGGTAGCCTCCACTCAGGCAAAAGCCTTTTCGGGGCATACAAATCTGAGATATACGGCTATGATGTGGGTGCTTTACAGAACAACTTTACCTTACACATGCTTGAGGTTGAGCCATGGGACTGGTTCCTGATAACAGCAACAGCCGGGAATGTGTGGGTTAAAAGATTTGAAATCAACTATATGATACCTTTTGTTTTTTCGCATCTTTCTGAACTTGAGTCGGGAGATTATGATAATCTCACAATGAGTCTTGATTTTACATTTAAAGTCCCCAATTTTGGAAAAATATGGTTCAGCTTCTTTAATGACGAATTCAGTTTCATTGAGAAGGGAAATCTGTTAAAGATGCCCCGCAACAGATATGCCTGGCAATTGGGGTTTGTAAACAGAATGTCATTTTTACCGCAGACGCTCTCTTCTTTTAAATATTCCAGAGTAACACCGTTTGCATACACACACTATCCTGAGACGCGCCTAAGTAACTTCAACAACCGACCTTATGACATGACCTACTCAAACGATGGATTCAATCTGGGTTTTTATCTTCCTCCAAATTCAGGAGAGTTTAACTGGACCCTTACAAACTTTGCAGTTAACAACCTTACTTTAACAATGGAAAACCGTTTTATCATGCATGGAACCAATGACCTTGCATCAGAAGAGCTAAAGCTCATATATGGAGATATTTACAGGCATCAGTACACAAATTCCGGAGAGGATATTCACCAGTACCCGCTGCTCGATTTTACAAAAGATGGTATTTATGATTTTACATTAAGTTCTGAAATACGCTTTGACTACCGCATTAGAAAAAGTCCATTTCTGGATTATTACAGGCTTTTCGGAACAATAGGAGCGGCAAGAACATGGTGGAAAGAGAACAGTAGCGGAGTAACTGCGCCTGCTCCAAGAAATTTTGCAACAATCAGTTTCGGAGTAGCAATTGACATTTAAACTTCTTGCATAATTTTGTGTGATAAACATGATATCAAATTAAACGTTCATACATAGAGTAATTAATTGTTTTACATGTACGTATGTTCATTTATTCATAGTATAAATTCTGAAATCAAATTTCAAAATCACCTTGTAAAATGAAAAAGGCCCTTTTTATCTCACTAATAACACTAATCTCCTTTAATTTTGCCAACGCTCAGAATATCGTTGGCTCGTGGAGAGGAAATCTTAAATTTCAGAATGTTGAGATGAGAATTGTTTTCAATATCTCATTAAAAGATTCAATTTATACCGTTACTATGGACAGCCCCGATCAGGGAGTTAAAGGAATTCCTCTGGAATCGGTAATTTTCACTAATAACATGTCTGTGAAGATTGTTCATTCACCATTGATGATGGAATATAATGGGATCTATATGGGAGATAAAATCATAGGTACCTTTAGTCAGGCAGGAATATCTGCTCCACTTGAACTCACTTCTGCGCCCGAAATGGGTCCGAAGAGACCACAGGAGCCAAAAGGTCCGTTTCCATACAACCAGGAAGAGGTTTTAATCATAAACAAAATTGACAGCATTGTACTCTCCGGGACATTTACATCTCCCAAAGATGGCGGAAAACACAAAGCAGTTGTACTAATTTCGGGAAGCGGCCCTCAAAATCGCGATTCAGAGATAATGGGCCACAAAATATTTCATGTAATTGCAGATTATCTTACAAGAAACGGAATTGCCGTTCTCAGGGTTGATGACAGAGGTGTAGGAGAGTCGGGAGGATCATTTGCCAATTCAACATCACTTGATTTTGCCCGCGATGTTAAATCTGCAGTTGAATACCTTAAGGGAAGAGATGATGTAGCTGAAATTGGCCTTATAGGGCATAGTGAAGGGGGGGCGATAGCTCCAATGGTTGCCTCTGATTGCAGCGATGTATCATTTATAGTTTTAATGGCTGCCCCTGGCGTTACAGGAAGAGAGATTATCATCACACAGTCTGAACATATTTATGCCGCATCCGGGATGGCTCCTGAGCAAATAGGCAAAGTAATGGAGGTGAACAGAGCAATGTTGGAACTTGTTAAACCCGACAAAGATGTTGAGATTATTGAAAAGGAGCTATACGATTTGATGAAAAACCTTACCGGAAACTCTGTAAATGACCAGGAGATAAAACGTCAGATTGCTCAGGTAACAACACCATGGATGAGGTATTTTCTTAATCATGATCCGGGAGAAGTTCTGACAAAAGTGAAATGTCCAGTGCTTGCAATTAACGGCACTAAAGATCTGCAGGTTGCCTCAAAAACCAACCTCGATGCCATATATTTGGCACTTACCGGAGAAAAAAGAGACAATAACAATTCTGTTACACGATATAACAAGAGTGTTACAGTGGTTGAATTTGAAGGCCTAAACCATCTGTTTCAAAAATGTGAGACCGGTTTGCCAATGGAGTACGCAAAAATTGAAGAGACAATCAATCCTGAGGTCTTGATTGCAATTTCCAACTGGATTGAGGGGCTGCAGAGGTAGTTTTATGGTATAAAAACAACCTTTTGCCAGTTTGATTTGTCGCGGTCATTAACGGCAATCACAAGGTAGTTTTTACCCTTCTGCCCCGAATATGCATTTGAAGTGGAAACGGCTTTAAGATTGGCATTCCAGCTATTGGTCTTATTGATTCTCTCCAATTCATATACAGCATACTTTTTTGCTCCGGTAACACTGCCCCAGCTAATTGCACTGCCGGTAACAGTGACCTGTGGTACACCCGGAGTAGTTCCTGCATAATCTCCGAATTTTGGAACAAGTGAGAGATGTTTGTAGATGTTTCCCTGAATATAACTGCCCAGATTGCCAACTACATGGTTTGTTCTGAACCAACAATTGCCGTAAACATTTGTCAATGACCTGCTAAGGGTAACCTGATTCAAAAACTGAACAGGATTTGAAAAGGCCGGATAGGTGTTATCACCATATTTATAAGCAGCTATCCCGGGAACAACAGGTGTACCTGCCGACTCATTGTTCCAAAACCTAATGTTGGTGTCAAAATCTGCAGTTGAATGACCTATCTCCCAGTAAATCTGAGGAGCAAGGTAATCTACATATCTGCCTTTCATCCATGTAACACCATTTGCATAAACAGTCATTGCGTTGGCATGGGTTCCCATTGGCGATATACCGTAAGTAACGTAAGGCTTAATATTTTTAATGGTATTTTTAACCGACAGAACCATCTGATTTACATTCTCTTCACGCCAGGTATGGATATTAACTCCATTACCATACTGCTCGTAGGCTAGTCTGTCATCAAAAACATAGGGATTAGAAGTTGATTTAGCTCCGGAAGGGTAGAAATAGTCATCAAAATGGATTCCGTCTACATCGTAGTTTTCAACAATCTCTCTGACTATATCGCTAATGTGTTCCCTAACCTGAGGCAAACCAGGATTCCAGTATCTTACGCCATTGAATACAACATACCAGTCAGGATGGACATGAACAGGATGATTTGCTGCAAAAAACTGATTATCAGAACCAACTCTGTATGGATTCAACCATGCATGGAGCTCCATTCCCCTTTCATGAGCCGCATTAATAGCCTCTAAAAGAGGATCATATCCTGGATTTACACCTTGTGTGCCGGTAAGATAATGTGACCAGGGTACCAGTGTTGAAGTATAAAAGGCATCTGACGATGTTCTAACCTGAAACAAAACAACATTAATATTCAGAGCCTTTAATTTATCCAGCTGACTTATAAGCAGAGCCTTCTGAGCAGTAGCTCCGGTTGCAGTCTGAGGCCAGTCAAGTGACCATGCTGTTGTCAACCAAGCCGCTCTGAATTCATCTTTTTTTATAAGGTTGTCGGTTGCAGCATTATACTCAGTTGGCATCTCCTGAACAGGAGGAGGGGGGTTATCCGGGCCGTCAGGAATTGGCTCTTTACTGCAGGATGATAGGTATACAAAGGCAGATAGGGATACCAGGAAAGCAATTAAGGTTGCTTTGATTTTTTGTTTATTGGCTAAGATATTAAATATCAATGTTTTCATATAGAGTTAAATATATGGCAATCAAAGGTAAAAAATTTATTTTCTACCTTTACTTCAAATATCAACAAATGTTACGAACTATCTTATTTATTGGTACTGGGGGATTCCTTGGAACCGTTGCCAGATTCCTTATTTCAAAGTTTAGCCAGCAAATGTTTCAAACAACATTTCCTCTGGGAACAATGATTGTAAACCTTACTGGGTGTTTTCTTCTGGGCGTTATTTATGGTTTAATGGAGAGGGGAGAGGTATTCTCTTCCGATGTAAGACTCTTTTTAACAGTTGGTTTTTGCGGAGGCTTTACAACCTTTTCTACATTTGCCTTTGAAAATGCGAATATGCTAAGAGATGGAAACTTCACGCAAGTAGCCTTTTACACAGGAATAAGTGTGCTTTTGGGAATAGCAGCTTTAATAGCCGGAGGTGTTACAACCAGATTATTCTGATGCTTAAACCATTCAAATGATGATTTTATTCATATCCAGAAATAATTCAAACTCTGAAATGGTTGGATCAACTTAAATGCTTAAATTTTAATAATATGAAAAACGGAGAGAGCTCACAAACATTAAGAATTTACCTGAGTTCTACAGATAAGTTCGAGAACAGATCTCTTTATGAAGAGATTGTATACGAAGCCAAAAGACAAAACCTAAGCGGAGCAACAGTACTAAGAGGAATAATGGGATTCGGAATGAGTAGCAAGGTTCACAGTCAAAAACTTTGGGAGATAAACGAAAAGATTCCAATTGTTGTTGAAGTAGTTGATACCCCTGAAAAAATCTCTGAATTTGTAACAATAATATCTTCATATGTCGAAATGTCAGGTAAAGGATGCCTGATGACACTCCTCGATTCTCATGTAATTTTCGCAAAAGAGGGTTCAAAAAATTGATGAAACTCAAAAGGTTAGATTTAAGATAATCTCCCTATAATTTCGTTCTTTATATTTCTCATTATTAGCTATATCCTGACAAATTTTCTGCTTTATACGCTTTTTATTCAAGTGGTATTCATTTTGCTTTTAGTATAGTCGGAACGCGACAAGTGAGGTTCCGTAAACTTATCAACAGGTGAGTTTAAACGAATTAAGAGCAATTTTAAAACAATTTAAAAACGGAGGTTATTATGACACTTATCAGAAGAAGCGAAAATTTACCAGCGTGGTCAAATCTCTTTAATGATTTCTTTAACCACGATTGGAACGACTGGTCTCACAGGAATTTTTCTTTAACAAATACCACATTACCATCTGTAAATATCAAGGAGAGCGATTCAGACTTTTTTGTTGAGGTGGCAGCACCAGGTATGGATAAGGGAGATTTTAAGGTAGAGGTTAATCAGGGCGTACTAACTATTTCGTCAGAAAAGAGCAACGAAAACAAAGAGGAGGACGGGAAATACACTCGTCAGGAGTTCAGTTATCAATCATTCTGCCGTTCATTCTCGCTACCAACATCTGTTGACAGCGATAAAATTGGAGCAAAATATGAAAATGGAATTCTAATGGTATCAATTCCTAAACGCGAAGAGGCTAAACCAAAACCTGTACGATTGATTGATATTCAGTAATTCGATATCAGATATTAGCCCGAAATTGTAAAAAGAGAACCAACATGGTTCTCTTTTTCTTTGTCAAATTCAATCTTTGTGCAAGGATTAGCTGATTAATGATTTTAATGATAGAGATCTTCTATCTGCAAACAGACGGTGCGGTGCCCCATCAAGCCAGAGGCTCTCCTCTTCTTGATTGAGAATAACCGGCATTCTGTTTTTTGCATGAACTGCAGCAACTACGCTGTTTGCTTCAGTTGTAAGAATTGTGAATGTCTTTAATACATCTCCTGTGGTGCGATCATTCCAGAATGAATAGAGGCCGGCAAAGGCAAAGAGTTGTTCATCGGGCATTGTAATCAGGTGCTTCTGTTTGAATTTTTTGCCATTCAGAGAAACCTCCTTCCACTCGTAAAATCCGTCGGTAATAACAAGACAACGGTTTCCTATGTTGTTTCTGAAAGATGGTTTAATGTCAACAGTCTCTATTCTTGCATTGAGAGTATATTTCTGAATGTCTGTATCAACTGCAAAGAATGGGATTAAACCCCATATATAATTGTCAATAAACCCCGGTTCTGAGTCAGTAATTACAGGGCACTTGGGATGCGAAAACCCGTTTACCATTTCAAAAGAGCTTCTTCCATTGACATCTAGACTGCTTTGACATGAACCACTACCAGACACATCATCCCTGAATTTTGCCTTGAACCTGTTTGCCACTGCAAGCGCATCTTTCGACTGTCTAAAGTAGAAGCACATTTTTTTATGCAATTTAAGAAATAAAATTATCTCTACACTAGTACTCAAATAAAAAAAGCCAAATCTGGAAAAATAGATTTGGCTCTTATGTATATTATTTAACTTTAAGTGTTTGCGCAAAACTGGCGCGGAGATTATTGGTGTGATTCGGGTGCTTTAGGCACTTCTTTTGCGTCCTTTGTTCCAGAAATCACCACTTTTGCGTTTGTCACCGCCACCGTTACCTGTGTACTCAGTAGTGCTTCCACTTACCTTTTCCCATTTGCTTGAATATTCTCTAGGCTTATCCTGACCTCTGCTGTTTGAGTAACCTCTCGGTTGGTCAGAGCTTCTGCTGCTTGAGTAACCTCTTGGTTGGTCAGAGCTTCTGCTGTCTGCTGATCTTTCCGTTCTAGGTGCATAACTGCCTGCCTGACCTCTGTTTGAGTATTCTCTAGGCTTGTCCTGACCTCTGTTACTTGAGTAACCTCTAGGTTGGTCTGAGTTTCTGCTGTCAGCAGATCTCTCCGATCTAGGTGCATAACTGCCTGCCTGACCTCTGTTTGAGTATTCTCTAGGCTTATCCTGACCTCTGTTACTTGAGTAACCTCTAGGTTGGTCTGAGTTTCTGCTTCTTGAATATTCTCTGGGTTGGTCCTGGGTTCTTCCGTTTGAGCCTTCTCTACTGTTCTCTCTGTTTGGAGAGTATTCTCTGACTTGATTTCTGCCTGAGGTGCTTCTTGATCTTGCTCCTCTGGTTGAGCTCTCCCGAGTATTTTCGCTTTTGGCGTCAGAACCTTTAGGTTTGCTTCTCTGCATACGGTCGATTTTCTCTACGCAAACTGCACATTCAAAATCGTGACCTTTTACAACATCAATATCTTTACCAATAAGTTTTTGTATGCTTTTAAGTAAACCTATCTCACCTGAATCACAGAACGAAAATGCAGTACCTGAGTACCCGGCTCTGCCTGTTCTTCCAATCCTGTGCACATATGTCTCAGGAGTTTCAGGAAGATCGTAGTTAACTACGTGTGAAATTTGACTGATGTCAATTCCCCTTGCAGCAATGTCAGTTGCAACCAATACTCTGGTTCTTTTCCTCTTAAAGTTCAAAAGACTCTTTTGCCTTGCACTCTGAGATTTATTGCCGTGAATTGCATCACAAACAATACCTGCATTTGAAAGGTTTTTCGAGAGTTTGTCTGCTCCGTGTTTAGTTCTTGAGAATACCAACACTGAGTCGGTATCTTGATTCTCAAGAATATCTATAAGAAGGTCTGTCTTTCTGCCTTTGTCGGCAAAATAAAGAAATTGATCAATAGCTTCAACTGTTGTCGAAGATGGAGTTACCTCAATTTTTACAGGATCGTGCAAAAGTGACTGAGCAAGACTCAATATCTCATTAGGCATTGTTGCCGAAAAGAGGAGAGTCTGTTTGTTCTGTGGTAAAAGAGCTATAATTTTCTGAATATCCGTGATAAATCCCATGTCAAGCATAAGATCTGCCTCGTCAAGGACAAAATGTTCAATTAATGAAAGGTTAATGTAACCTTGATTAATAAGGTCCAGAAGCCTTCCCGGGGTAGCAATAACAATGTCAATACCGTTGCGAAGTGCATCGGTTTGTGAACGCTGGCTTACACCACCATAAACAACAGTGTGTTTAAGGCCGGTATACCTTCCGTATTTTGCAAAACTCTCTGAAACCTGCACTGCCAGTTCCCTTGTAGGGGTAAGTACAAGTGCTCTGATTGGCTGTCTTTTGTTGTGTTTTTTGCCAAACATTTGCGGAGCTGCGTTCTCTGTTAATTTCTGAATAATTGGAATAGCAAAAGCTGCTGTTTTTCCGGTTCCTGTTTGGGCACATCCCAAAACGTCTTTTCCCTCTAATAAAACCGGTATTGCCTGTTCCTGAATGGGAGTTGGGACTATATAGCCCTCGTTTATCAGAGCCTTTAAAATAGGCTCGATAAGTGATAAATTGTTAAATGTCATTAAATTTTTCTCGATGATTGCGTTGATTAGTTGATTTTCACAAAACCATGTGAATTGAATCAACGACTTTGTAGAAAGGCGCGAAGGTATGACAATTAATTCATATAACTGCCAAGTTCTTTGAAAAGATTGCTAAATGCCTTCTCAATAGATGCCTTAATTAGCTCTTTGTCAATTATAAAGCCCTCTTTATAAATTGACGTAACAAAATCGTCATGAGCCCTTCCATTCCTGTAATCGGGCTCTCTTTTAGGGTGTTTGAGGTATTTTGAGATAAGTGAGATGTCCTCACTGATGTTTAAAACGGCATGGTAAAAGAGTGTTTTCCCGCTAAGAAACATAGATGAACCAAGGATCTTTTTCTCGCCTATGGAGAGGTCTGAGATACCTTTGGAGTTCAGGTTTTTTATTCCTGCTTTGGATAACTCCTCAATCAGCTTTGTATTTATCAGGTGGAATATATATTTTGGTTTGCCTAATGATTCGGAGGATATTTTTGCCGAGAAGACCAGCATTCGGGGCGAAAGCACAACGCTCTCGCCACCGGTTGGTCTTTTATACACCTTAATGCCATCGTTTACTACTTCTTGGGTATGTAAGGAGTGTTCAGCACTATTGGCCCTACCCAGGATTATATAGAAATTATCAGGTTGCCAGAATGTTACTCCAAAATTTGACTCTGATTCCAGAACATGAATGTCAGGAAGGTCATACTTCTGAACAAGATTAGTCATCTGTACAAGAGTAGAATTCTGAATGAGATTTATATCAGGTTCAAGAGTTGACTGTTTTATATTTAAGGCAGTATCGTACAAGAATTAAAATTTTAAGTGTTTGCGTAAGTGTTTGGTTATCTATGTGATAGAGAATCTATTCTTATTATTTATCTAATGATAATTTTGCAACAATCGTGTAATCAAATGTTTATGTGATAACTTAAAATTTATTTATGAATGGCCTGATCAACTGCTTCAAACCCGGCCTCCATGAATACTTCGGAGACGGTGGGGTGGGTGTGTACCGTGCGGGCGATGTCATAGACGGTTGATTCGAGCTGCATGTAGGCAGCTGCCTCGTTAATTAGGTCTGTTGCGTTGGGGGCAACAATCTGAACACCAAGAACCTCCCCGTATTTAATATCTGAGAGAATTCTTACAAATCCCTCGGCAGAGCCCTCTGTCTGCGCCTTACCGTTTGCCGCAAGCGAAAACTCGCTGATCTTAAATTCAACTCCAAGATCTTTAACCTGACTCTCGGTCATACCAATCTGGGCAGCTTCGGGAACCGTGTACATATTCATCGGAATCTTTTGCATATCAAGCTTCTCCACAATTCCTCCAAGACGATTCACAACATTAAGCCCCTGGGCAGAACCCACGTGGGCAAACATACTGGTACCGTTTACATCTCCAACGGCATAAATACTCTTGACTGATGTTTCAAAATGTTCGTCAACAGATATATAGCCATCAGCTACATCAATTGCAATATCGGAATCAATCATGTTGGCTTTACGATCAGAAGCATTTATAATCATATCGCAAGGAATCTCCTCACCATTTAGATTCAGGACACCACCTTTATAAATACCATCGGTTGAATCAATTTTCACATTGAAGAGAATTTTAATTTTCTCTTTTTTCAACTTATTTATAATGAAGTCACTCACATAGGTGTCTGCCTTGGGCATAATCTTATCGGTGTCTGAAACCAAAGTAACAGTGCGGCCGGTCATGCCAAATAGTTGTGCCAGTTCGACTGCTACAGGCGATTTGCCAATAACCACTATGTTCTGGGGAACTTCTCTCTCTTTGAATAGCATCTCAGGCTCAATAACAAGCCCTTCAACGCTGCTTTTAATCTTAGGAGATGAAGATCCTGTGGCAATTATGATGTTCTTGGTTTCAATCAATCTGTTATCGGCAAGTACCGAATTTGCAGAGACAATCTTAGCCTCGCCCTTGATAATCTCAACAGCGTTTTTCTTTAAAAGAAACTCCACGCCACCGGTAAGCTTTTTGACAATACCATCTGAACGTTTAACCGCCTTGTTCCAGTTAAATGAAACAGA
The DNA here is from genome assembly GCA_003542575.1 of Rikenellaceae bacterium. GTDB lineage: Bacteria > Bacteroidota > Bacteroidia > Bacteroidales > UBA932 > Bact-08. Next base: position 368,001 of record DPKJ01000005.1, read on the forward strand.
ACCCTTTTCGATGCCGTCAATACCAAAACGAGAGGCATCCTTGGTTATTCTCTGGTAGAGTTTAACACTCTCCATCAAAGACTTGGAAGGTATACAACCCCAGTTGAGACACATGCCGCCAATCTGATTTTTCTCTATGATGGCAGTCTTTAAACCTGTCTGTCCAGCCCTTATCGCAGCAACATAGCCTGCAGGGCCGGAGCCGATTATTATTAAATCATACATTGTAATGCTCTCCATTTTAGTCAATTATAAGCGTGATAGGGTCAGAGAGATAACCAATGACCGAATTTATGAATCTGGCGGTCTCGCCACCATCTGCAATCCTGTGATCGACAGAGAGTGAGAGCGGCAGAACTGTTCCTATTGCAATCTGGTTATCCTTTACAATAGGCTTCTGATGAATTCTTCCTATGCCAAGGATTCCGGCCTGAGGGTAATTAATCACAGGGACCGCAAAGAGACCTCCGATGCTTCCGTAGCTGGTAATTGTGAATGTACCATCCTTCATATCATCAAGAGTCAGTTTGCCATCTCTTGCTTTGTCCGATAACTTCTGAATTTCTAAGGCTATCTCTTTAACAGAGAGCTTGTCGGCATTACGAATTACCGGAACAACAAGCCCCTTTTCGGTATCGGTGGCTATGCCAATATTGTAATACCTCTTATAGATCATATTGCCCTTCTCTACATCCATTTCAGAGTTTAGTGCTCTGAACTTCTTGAGAGAAAGTGCAGTGGCCTTAATTATGAAAGCAAGGTAGGTGAGTTTAACACCCTCTGAACTGTACCTCTCTTTATGCCTGTTTCTTAATGAGACAAGATCAGAGATTTCGGCCTCTTCGAAAACGGTCATGTGGGCAGCGTTGTGCTTGCTCTGAATCATGTTCTTGGCAATTGTCTTTCTAATCTGGCTTAACGGTTCAACCTCTACTTGGTTAACAGAGGCAAACGTACCGGCAGATGAAGAAGATGCTGAACCCTGATTGGATTGCGAATTTCCTCCGCTTAAACCTCTCCCCGAGGATGTAAAACCTTTAATGTCATCTTTGGTAACGCGGCCACCGGGGCCTGTTCCCTTAACCTGATTAATATCAATGCCCATATCTTTTGCCATAGCCCTGGCAACAGGTGTGGCAAGAGTCCTTCCGGCTTTACCTTGAGTAACTGCAACCTGATGAACACCCTCGATGCTGGCAGAGAGAACAATACTGTTCCCCGCAACCTCAAGAGTGCCAACAACACCTGCGCCCTCTTCTTCAACAAGCTCAGTTTTCTTTTTCTCAGCCTGAGGCAGAGCTGCCTCAGCAATAGCATCCTCACCCTCAACACCTTCAAGATCAATCTCAACAAGTGCTGCGCCAACATGAATAGTCTCACCCGGCTTGCCGAATTTTGCGGCAATTATACCATCTCTGGGCGAAGGAATTGCAGTCACAACCTTATCGGTCTCCATTGTAACAAGCGGATCGCCCATCTTCACTGCCTGACCCTTCTCTACATGCCACTCTACAATTATTCCCTCTTCGAGCCCCTCCCCAATGTCAGGGAATTTAAATATATATCTCATAATACTAGTATTTTACAGTTCTTTCGATTTCGTAGAAAATTTTGTAGGGGTCCTGCATGTAGTGGTGCTCTCCCTTAGGAAGAGGAACAATTACATCAAATCCCGATACCCTTGCAGGTGGTGCCTCCAGGTGGAGAAATGCCTCCTCAAGCGCTATCTGGCTTATCTCTGAGCCAACACCATAAGTTTTTGGCCCCTCAGTTACAGTTATGATTCTACCGGTCTTTTTAACCGATTTTGCGATAGTTTCACGGTCGATAGGGTAGATAGACCTCAAATCAATGATCTCTACGCTTATTCCGGCCTCTTTTGCCATTACGGCGGCCTTTTGCACCTCTCTTACCATTGCACCGTATGCAACAACAGTAACATCGGTACCCTGAGCAATAACATTTGCCTTTCCAAGTGGAATTGTAAATTTACCCTCGGCAACCTCCTGCTTGATGGCACGATAGATTCTCTTAGGCTCCATAAACAATATAGTATCGTTACTCTCAATGGCTGCAATCAACATTCCCTTTGCATCGTGGGGAGTTGAGGGAACGACAACCTTAAGACCCGGAATGTGGCCGAAAATTGTCTCCATGCTTTCGCTGTGGTGCTCAAGTGCATTAATACCTCCTCCATAGGGCATTCTTATTACAATAGGAGTCTCATATTTACCTCTGCTACGGTTTCTCATACGAGAGGCGTGGCTTATTATCTGATTAAAGGCGGGGTAGATGAATCCGCAAAACTGCATCTCAACTACAGGCCTCAAACCTGCAACGGCCATACCTATTGCGGTCCCCACAATACCTGACTCAGCAAGCGGGCTGTCAAAGACCCTCTGAACACCATACTTCTTTTGCAACCCTTCGGTTACCCTAAAGACTCCACCCTCTACGCCAACATCCTGGCCGTAAACAATTACTGTTTTATCTTCGGCAAGTTTTAAATCCAATGCATCATTAATTGCATTGACCATATTCATTATTTTCATACTTCTGTCAATTATTATTGTTTAACCTTACCGGATTTCCATTGTAAATATCTGTCGTACTGTTTCTCCTGCTCTTTAAGATCGTCCGGCATCTCAGCATAAAGATGTTTGAATACATCCTCCTTTGGATATGGAGGATGGTTTTCGGCCTCTATGAACTGCCTGTCAATCTCCACTTTAAACTGAGGAATTATTTTGGCCTCCTCCTTCTCACTCCATAAACCTTTGTCAATGAGATAGGCCTTAAGACGCTTCATTGGGTCTTTCTCTTCCCAGGCATCCTCCTCCTCTTTGGTCCTGTACTTACTAGGGTCGTCAGATGTTGTGTGTGCGCCCTTACGATAGGTAACCGCCTCAATCAGAACCGGACCTTCACCGTTAAGGCAAAGCTTTGCAGCCTCCTCAACAACCCTATACATGGCAAAAAAGTCATTTCCATCAACCATTATACCTTTAACTCCGTATGCAACAGACTTAATAGCAAGGTTTTCCGAAGCAGTCTGAACACTGGTTGGGGTTGAGATACCATACTGATTATTCTGAATAATAAAGACTACCGGAACTTTCCAAACACCTGCAAAGTTGACAGCCTCGTGAAAATCTCCCTCCGAAGTACCTCCGTCACCCACAAATGCGTATGCAACCTTTTTCTCCTTATTGTATTTGATTGCATAACCGATTCCTGCAGCATGAATAAGCTGAGAAGCAATAGGTACACTAATAGGTAAAGTAAAATTTGCGTTTTTGAAATTCGAACCCTCTTCATTACCCATGAAATAGAGAAACATCTCTTTTAGAGTCACTCCTTTGGCAAGCATTGTGCCAAGCTCCCTAAAGGCGGGTACCATCCAGTCGTGGTCTTTAATAACTGCACCCACTCCCGCGGCAATTGCCTCCTGTCCGTAGTTTGGAGGATAGGTATAAATTCTTCCCTGACGCTGATATGAGACAATCTGCAGGTCGGCTGTACGGGCAAACAGCATATCCTTATATATCTTGACCAGCCTTTCTGAATCAATTTCAGGCATCCACTTGGTATTTATTACCTTACCGTCGTTATCGATAACCTGAAATATCTTATTTTTTAAAGGTGTATATTCTTTAAACATTTTACGGTATTATTTTATTATTTGTATTAAGTATAACATCCGAAAGGTCATTTTGTTGAAATTGAAGATTTCTAAGAATTGATATTTGCTTTTTACCTATTTTTGAAAACAATTCAGAACTTTATGCAGTAGCCATTTTCAAAGAATTTACCAATGACAAAACAAGAAATTAAAGAGCTTCTCACAAGAGATTTTTTTGAAGACTTTGCCAGGCAGTGCGCTACTATAATAAAGGCAGAGGGGGCTGAGGAGACCCTATTTGAGTTGCTTTGTGATCTGGTGGGGAGAGACAAGGGGAGGCTTTCAAAGCTTGGGCTTAAAAAGGGAGCAGATGTTAATAGGGCGGAGTTTCGTGCAGCCTATGTATTTGAATATATTTATTTTTCGAATCCGGAGTTTCTTGAAAAGAGAGTAGAGGAGTTTGCTGCATTGTTCCCTCAAGTAAAAGGAGAGAGTGCAAAGAGGCACTTTAGCAAGATCATGGCCCATCTGCTGGGTATAATAGATAATGATAAATATCATAACCAACTGGAAGAGGTTGCAGCATCTTGTGTAGATTGGGTTATTAATCAGAAGGTAAGAGTGGCAGTAGTGGTTTGGGCTGTTGAGTGCCTGTTAACACTAAAAGCCAGATATGAGTGGCTTCCCGAAATTTTGGAAGAAATTATGGAAAATTTAAGTGAAAATCCCACAGCCGGAATGAAAGTAAGGCTCAAAAAGTGGAAATGTCACAACCATTAATACTTTCAATTTATCAATTATATTTGATTATTTCGTTCATATTTTAAATAATCCCAAATTATTCTCATAATTATTTGATGCATTCTGCCATAAAGAGTGCAATTTCTTTACTTATGATAATAATTTAAAAAAACTCAAAAAACCTTTGTTGTATTGATTTTTCTTATACATTTGCACAGTGTAATTATTAAAAGAGGTTACAAATTATAACGCAATTATAATGTCAGAGAAAATCATAACAACATCTAATTTAAGAGAGCACTCTTATGGCATTATTGCAGCTACAGCTCATATCATTCTGATATGGGTCATTTCACTATTTATTTTTATGGTCATTACCTGACTTTAAGGATCCCGTTTAGGCATATAAAATTTAATTGCTTGCACAGGATCCTGAGGCAAGGAGGCGAAGCCTTTTATTTACAATAGAAAATAAAGATTATAAGATTAGAAAACAGAACACAATTTTGATGATAATGACAAAATTAAGAAGCAAAGATAGCACAGAGGGCAGAAAGATGGCTGGAGCAAGGGCACTTTGGAGAGCCAACGGTATGAAGGATTCAAATTTTGGAAAACCTGTGATTGCAATAGCAAACTCTTTCACCCAATTTGTACCAGGCCATGTTCACCTTCATGAAACCGGGCAACAAATTAAAGCTATTATCGAAAATGAAGGCTGCTTTGCCGCAGAGTTTAATACTATTGCAATTGATGACGGAATTGCAATGGGTCACAGCGGAATGTTGTACTCTCTGCCATCACGTGATCTCATTGCCGATAGTGTAGAATACATGTGCAACGCCCATAAGGCTGATGCCCTTATATGCATTACCAATTGTGATAAAATTACTCCCGGAATGCTCATGGCAATAATGCGACTGAACATTCCGGCTGTAATAGTATCGGGTGGCCCCATGGAGGCAGGCTTAGTAAAGGGTAAGAATCGTGATTTGGTTGATATAATGGTCGCTGCAGGTGATAATACAATTACTGAAGAGGATGTTGATGAACTTGAAAAGGGAGCCTGCCCAACATGTGGTAGCTGTTCCGGAATGTTTACTGCAAATTCAATGAACTGCCTTTCGGAGGCCCTTGGTATTGCCCTCCCCGGCAACGGAACAATACTTGCAACTCATAAAAGGCGTAAAGACTTGATAGAGAGTGCTGCTAAACTTATTGTAAAAAGGGCAGGCGACTACTACTACAACGCAGATCAAAGTGTGTTGCCCCGTTCAATAGCAACAAGAGAGGCATTTTTAAACGCAATGTCACTAGATATAGCAATGGGAGGATCTACAAATACAATCCTCCATCTGCTTGCAATCGCATCCGAAGCAGAGGTTAGTTTTAACCTGAATGATATTGACAACCTCTCGCGCAGAGTTCCGGTATTATGCAAAGTTGCTCCAAACAGCCATTTTCATATGCAGGATGTTAACAAGGCAGGAGGGGTATTGAGAATATTGGGAGAGCTTGCAAAGGGAGGACTTGTTGATACCAAAGTAACCAGAATAGATTACAAAACACTGGGCCAAGCTCTTGAAGAAAACGATATAACCTTGCCGTCACTATCACAAAAGGCAAGACTCAATTACCTGAGCGCACCCGGTAATGTAAAATCGTCTCAGATGGCCTCACAAGAGAGGTATCACCACACATTTGACTCCGACACCGTAAAGGGCTGTATAAGAGACATAGAGCACGCCTATCTTACAGATGGAGGACTTGCAGTACTCTATGGCAATATTGCCCAAAAGGGTGCAATTGTAAAGACAGCAGGGGTTAACGAAAATTTATTCACATTCAAAGGCAAAGCAATTGTTTTTGAGTCACAGGAGGCAGCATCGGAGGGAATTCTTTCCGGTGTAGTTAAACCTGGCCATGTGGTGGTTATCCGTTATGAAGGCCCCAAAGGGGGACCGGGAATGCAGGAGATGCTTTACCCCACCTCATATCTTAAATCGGCAGGACTTGCCGAATATTGCGCTCTCATTACAGACGGCCGTTTTTCAGGCGGAAGTTCAGGTCTCTCAATTGGCCATATTTCACCAGAAGCGGCATCCGGGGGTATACTCGCCCTTATAGAAGATGGTGATAAAATATCAATTAACATTCCCGAAAGAAAACTCTTTGCTGAAATTGATGAAAATGAGATGCAGAGCCGCAGAGAGGCTATGCTTAGCAAAGGAAAAGATGCATACAAACCACGTGACAGAGAACGCATAATAAGCAAATCACTTAAAGCTTATGCACAGCTGGTATCTTCGGCAGATTCGGGAGCAATAAGAGTTATTGAATAGTATGAATATGACAAAGAATAAGATAAAAGGCGCAGAGGCACTACTGTTATCACTTCTGAAAGAGGGCGTTGATACTATGTTTGGATACCCCGGTGGCACAATAATCCCTCTTTACGACCAACTCTACAACTATGCCGACAGGTTCAATCACATACTTGTAAGACACGAACAGTGTGCAGTTCACGCAGCAGAGGGCTATGCCAGAGCAACCGGAAAGGTGGGTGTATGCCTTGCAACAGCGGGGCCGGGCGCAACAAACACTGTTACCGGTATTGCAGATGCCTATATGGATTCGACACCAATAGTTTGTATTACTGCACAAGTAGGTGTAGAGAAGCTGGGAACCAACTTCTTCCAGGAAGCTGACACAATAAGCATTACTATTCCGGTAACCAAATGGAGTTACCAGATTACATCAGCAAGTGAGATTCCTCAGATTATTGCCAAAGCATTTTATATAGCACGTACAGGGAGGCCCGGCCCGGTTTTGATAAGTCTCACAAAGACAGCCCAGATAGAGATGACAGAGTTTGAATACGGCCACTACCGCCCGATAAATGTTTTAGGCGAAATTAAGAGCGCCAATATTTCATCTCTTGCAAAGGAGGCGGCTAAGATGATAAACGATTCAAAAAAGCCGCTAATTCTTGCCGGACAGGGTGTAATTATCTCCGGAGCAGAGAGACAGTTGTGCAATCTTGCTGAGATGGGAAACATTCCGGTAGCCTGTACCCTTATGGGACTCTCTTCAATCCAGACATCACACCCGCTTTTTGCAGGAAATGTAGGTATGCATGGCAATCTTGCTCCAAACATGATGACTCAGCAGAGTGATCTGATAATAGCCATAGGAATGAGGTTCAGTGACCGGGTAACGGGAGACACAGCCAGATATGCACCCAATGCAAAGGTCATTCATATAGATATTGACAAGGCCGAATTCAATAAAAATATAAAAACACACCTTGCAATATTGGGCGATGCAGCAGAGGTAGTTGCAACAATACTCCCAAAAATAAAAAGTAAGAGCAGGGCTAAATGGTTTGCATTTATGAAAGAGGCATGGGAGAGGGAGAGAGGGGCTGTAATAGATAAAGCTCTTACAGGCAGTAAAAAGGGAGAGATATCTATGGCACAAGCAGTTGACGCATTGTCCAAAGCTGTTGGAGGAGAAGCAATTATTGTAACAGATGTAGGACAGCACCAGATGTTCAGTGCCAGATACTCCAAATTCAATAAAACGAGAAGCATGATAACCTCAGGAGGCCTGGGTACCATGGGTTACGGCCTGCCTGCTGCAATAGGGGCCAAGATTGGAGTCCCGGACCGTGAAGTTGTGGCTGTTGTTGGTGACGGAGGCCTGCAGATGTCTTTGCAAGAACTTGGAACAATTATGCAATCGGGAGTAGGGGTGAAAATTGTACTTCTAAACAACTCATTTCTAGGAATGGTAAGACAGTGGCAGGAGCTTTTTTTCATGCGCAGATACTCATTCACCAATATGGTAAACCCCGATTTTTTAAAGATTGCACAAGCTTACGATATTGAATGTGAGAGAGTTGAAAACTATAAGGATTTGAATAAATCTCTGGAAAAGATGCTATCACACAAAGGGGCATACCTGCTGGAAGTAAAAACAATAAAAGAGGAAAATGTATTCCCGATGGTTCCCGCCGGGGCCTCATTAGACGATATAATTTTTTAACATGCTAAATAAAAGAGACATGAAAAGAGAGTACATAGTAGTTGCTTTTGTCAACAACCAGATTTCGGTTCTAAACAGAATCACATCTGCCTATCTCAAAAGACACATTAATATTGAGAGCCTGAATGTGTCGGAATCGTACATCAAAGGGGTAAGCACCGTTGTAATTTCGGCCATAACCACCAAAGAGACAATAGAGATGATTGTGAACCAGCTAGCAAATGCAATTGATATTCTTAATGTAGATTTTTATCTTCAGGAAGATCTCATTTACAAAGAGATGGCGCTCTACAAAGTATCATCAAAAATACTTGACAATAAACGAAGTTTTGACAATATCCTCAATAACTCAAACAGTAGAGTAATTGAGATAAACAACGAATTTCTCATTCTCGAGAAATCAGGGTCACGTAACGAACTGGAAAAACTCAAAGATAAATTGGAATACATGAACCTTTTAACCGGATTTTCAAGATCGGGCAATGTTGTATTGCACAGAGAGTCTATTGAAAATTTAATGCAGAAAGTATCATAAAGAAATTATCATAACATATTAATAATAAAAACATTAACTAACATTATGGCGAAATTAAATTTTGGCGGCACACAAGAAAATGTAGTCACCCGCGAAGAGTTCTCTCTTCTAAAAGCAAAAGAGGTACTTAAAGACGAAACAATAGCAATAATCGGCTATGGAATTCAAGGCCCGGGACAAGCTCTTAATCTTAAGGATAACGGCTTTAATGTAATTATAGGACAACGCTCAGGTACAAAGAGTTGGGATAAGGCTGTAGCAGACGGATGGGTTCCTGGTGAAACCCTTTTCGAAATATCAGAAGCTGCCCAAAGAGGCACAATTCTCCAGTACCTTCTTTCAGATGCAGGGCAGATTCAACTCTGGCCCGAAATCAAAAAGCAACTCACACCAGGCAAAGCACTCTACTTTTCACACGGTTTTGCAATAACCTACAGCGAGAGGACAGGAATTGTACCTCCTGCAGATGTTGATGTAATCCTTGTAGCGCCAAAAGGATCAGGCACTTCACTCCGAAGACTCTTTCTTGAAGGCAGGGGGCTTAACTCAAGCTATGCGATATACAGTGATGCAACAGGAAAGGCATTTGAGAGAGTTGTTGCCCTTGGAGTTGGAATAGGTTCGGGGTACCTTTTTGAGACAACATTTAAAAAAGAGGTCTATTCTGACCTTACCGGTGAAAGAGGAACACTTATGGGTGCAATTCAGGGCATATTTGCCGCTCAATATGAGACACTAAGAGAGAACGGACACTCCCCATCTGAGGCATTTAACGAAACCGTAGAGGAGCTAACACAGAGTCTGATGCCTCTGGTTGCCGAAAATGGAATGGACTGGATGTATGCAAACTGTTCAACAACAGCACAAAGAGGAGCACTTGACTGGTGGAAAAAATTCAGAGATGCATCACTCCCTGTATTCAAAGAGCTCTACAAAGAGGTTGCCTCAGGAAACGAAGCACAAAAATCAATTGATTCCAACAGTAAATCCGACTACAGAGTTAAGCTTGAAAAGGAGCTTGATGAGATGCGCAAAAGCGAAATGTGGCAAGCGGGTGAAGTGGTTAGAAGTTTAAGACCGGAGAGAAACAAATAGACCAAAAAATGAACTATTATCCATCATTAAAGGATATTTCCAGGGCAAGACTCACACTAAGAGAGGTGGTTGCACCAACTCCCCTTACAGAAAACCTAAATCTGTCTGAACGATACGGAGCCGAGATTCTGCTCAAAAGAGAAGACCTTCAGGTGGTGAGATCTTACAAAATAAGGGGTGCCTTTAACAAGATAAAGAGTCTCACGGCAGCTCAGTTGAAAAAGGGAATAGTATGCGCCAGTGCAGGAAATCACGCACAAGGGGTTGCATACTCCTGTAAGAAATTGTCAATTAATGGCACAATATTCATGCCCGCCACAACACCAAAACAGAAGGTAGAGCAGGTGAAGATGTTTGGTAACGGTTGCACCGAAATTGTTCTAACCGGAGACACCTACGACGCCTCCTGTGCCGAGGCACAAAAATTCTGCAAGGAGAGCGGGAAAACATTTATCCACCCCTTTGATGACCCCAAAATAATTGAAGGACAGGCCACTATTGGAATAGAAATTCTCGAGGCCTGCTCCCGTCATATTGACTACATCTTTATACCTGTAGGTGGTGGTGGACTGGCATCGGGAGTTGGGGCTTACCTAAAACAGATGAGTCCTTCAACAAAAATCATTGGTGTTGAACCTTTAGGAGCACAAAGTATGAAGGCCTCCTTTTCAAGCGGGAAGGTAGAACCCCTTGAGACAATTGACAGATTCATTGACGGAGCTGCGGTTAAAAGGGTAGGAGATCTTACATACCCAATTTGCAAAGAGGTTCTGGACGACATAATTGCGGTCCCCGAAGGGGCTGTATGTACCACCATACTGGAACTCTATAATCAAAATGCAATAGTGGCCGAACCTGCAGGGGCACTCTCAATAGCAGCCCTTAACTTTTACAAAGATCAGATAAAAGGTAAAAGCGTGGTCTGCATCGTTAGCGGAAGCAACAACGACATTACCCGGACAGAGGAGATACGGGAGCGATCGCTACTCTATGAAGGGCTTAAACATTACTTTATTATCCGCTTTCCGCAGCGCTCAGGCGCACTCCTCTCGTTCATTCGTGACGTAATGGGGCCAAATGACGACATAACCCATTTTGCCTACTCCAAAAAGACAAACAGAGATCAGGGGCCTGCACTCATAGGAATAGAACTGGCCAGTTCCGGTGATTTTAACGCGCTTATTAACAGAATGAACGAACAAAAAATAGTTTACGAATATATTAACCAAAGAGAAGATCTTTTTGGAATTCTCATTTAATTAAAAAACATAATATGGACTGGTCAAAACTCGCCTTTTCCTACACAAAAACAAACACAATCATTACTTCACTTTACAAAAACGGAGAGTGGGGGCCGCTTGAGAGCAGTACTGACGATACTATCAGAATAAGCGCACTGGCAGGATCGCTGCAGTACGGGATTGAGGCATTCGAAGGTCTTAAAGCCTACGAAGGTTGCGATGGCAAAATACGCCTCTTTCGCCCCGAAGAGAATGCAAAACGGCTTCAAAGGTCGGCAGATTTCCTTGGCATTCAGGCTCCATGTACTGATATGTTTATTAAGGCATGTGAGAGGGCAGTGCTGGAGAATCGCGAGTTTCTACCTCCATATTCATCTGGAGCATCACTTTATATAAGACCCTTTATTATAGGTGTTAATCCGCAAGTTGGACTTATTTGCCCGCATGAAGTTTTATTTGTTGTAGCTGTTACTCCGGTGGGAGCATATGCAGCAGAGGCACTAAAACCCATAAAGGTTCTTCTTGCCAGAGATCACGACAGGGCAGCACCAATGGGAACCGGCAGTTATAAAATAGGCGGTAACTATGCAGCAGCCATGCTTGCCGGAATCAAGGCCAAACAACAGGGCTACGCAATGATTCTCTATCTGGAATCGGCCAACAGAAAGTATATTGATGAGTTCTCCTCTTCAAACTTCTTTGGAATTAAAGACAACAGCTATATAACGCCCGATTCTGATACCGTTTTACCATCTATAACCAATAAATCACTATTGCAGCTGGCTCAGGATATGGGATTGACTACAGAACGGCGTAAAATAGCCCTGGAAGAGCTTCACGAAATGGATGAGATTGGCGCTTGCGGTACGGCTGTTGTCATAACACCTGTGCACGAGGTTGTAGATAACCATAACAACATCACTATTAAAGTTGGTGAAAGCGAAAGGGCAGGGCACATATCAACCGCTCTTTACAACAAACTCACCGGTATTCAGTTCGGCCGGAAACACGACACCCACAACTGGTGCCGGATTATTACCTAAAACTTTAAAACACCAAATCAGCCTCCTCTGAGAATGTTTTAACCTCCTCTCTTTTAGCTAAAATAGCAAGACCAAAGGTTAATATCCCCAACCGGCCAATGAACATTACAAAAATTACAATTAATTTGCCTATTGAAGACAATCCTCCAGTAATTCCAGTACTTAGCCCTACTGTTCCCAGAGCGGACGATACTTCAAAAAGTATCTGATCTAAAGGAAAATTTTCGGTAACAGATAAAAACAGTGATGAAAAAAATATCACTGACGAATAGAGTATAAACACCGATGTTGCAACATAAAGCCTTTCAATAGGGATAGTTTTTCCGAAGAATGTAACTCTAAGATTGTTTCGTAATCTGTTCCAGATTATGGCAATAATTGCGGTAAATGTAGTCGATTTCATACCTCCTCCGGTTCCTGATGGAGAGGCTCCAACATTCATTAAAAATATAATTACCATAAGTATTCCTGTCGAAAATGAACCTATTGGTACTGTATTAAAGCCCACAGTTGTCAGAGCAGTCATTGTTTGAAAAAACGCAGCCATTAGTCGATCTTCCACATCTCTTATTGAAGGTTCGCAAAAGTAGAGAATCAGAGTTCCTGAAATCAGTAATAATAGCATCACACCAAAAATAGTTTTTGTCGTATATGTTATCTCTTTTGATTTTCTTGTTAATCTGTTCCAGAAATCAGTTACCACAATGAATCCCAATGATCCGCAAATTGACAGTGATGATAATATGAGATTAATTGATTTTATATTTGCAAACTGCTCAAAGCTATCATTATACAAGCCAAATCCTGCTGTGCAAAATGCTGATATACTGTGGTAAATTCCACTCCAGATGGCAAAATTATGCTCAACACCTGCATTTACAAATGCTTTGTATAGTATGAAAGCTCCAATTGTTTCAATCATTATTGTGAAAATAATTACAGATCTTATAAAGACTTTAATTTCAAAACCTCTGGGCATTGCAAATTCTGCATTTAACACTTTTTGCCGCCAATTAGACAGTTTGCTTTTGTTTGACAGCAATATAAAAGATGTAAACGTCATGTAACCTACACCTCCAAGCTGAAAGAGAGACATTATTATTAACTGACCAAACCAATTGTAGGTATCAAACACGCTAACTGTTACCAATCCGGTAGTTGAAATTGCTGATGTTGCAATAAAGAGGCTATCCAACATCGAAACAGGTTGTTTGTGAAAAAAGAATAAGCTAAGAAGTAACCACCCTAAAATTGTATAGGTTAAAAATCCTAATAGCAAATTTTGCTGCGGTGATAGCGACATTTTAAATCTGAAGTAGCGAATTATCAGACGATAAAGTTTACCATGATGCAGTTTACATTTATGCTTGACTACACACTTTTTCATCTTTGAATCTTCATTATTTTCTGCCTTGCTCATCTCGCTTATTTGAATTTGCAAAGGTCATACAAGAGCTATTTCTGAAAAATCAAAAAATATCAGTGTTACATAAAAAATTTATAAAGATTACTGAAAACGGTAACCTACACCGCTTTCTGTTATGATATGTTTTGGATTATTTGGATCATCTTCGATTTTTTTTCTGACTGATCCAACAAAAACACGAAGATATTGAGTTTCTGACTGATATGAATAACCCCAAATCTCTTTCAGAATATATCCATGAGTCAATACCTTTTCATGATTTTTCATAAAAAGGGAGAGTAGATTGTATTCTGTTTGAGTTAGTTTTATTATTTCATTGTCTTTTTTTACAGTACGCGCTACTATATCAAGTTCAATATTAGAGCATGTAATGAGTGTCATGTTTTCAGAAGCCATGCTCAACCTTATGGCTGATCTTATTCTTGCCAGCAATTCTCCGGTTCTGAATGGTTTAGTCAGATAATCTGTGGCACCACTATCCAATGCTGTAACAATGTCGTTTTCGCTACTTAGAACAGAAAGTATGATTATTGGTTTAACATACCATTCTCGTAGCTGCTTTAGAACATCCAACCCACTAGCATCAGGCAAACACATATCCAATAAAATCAAGTCAGGTGGGTGTGATGCTGAGAACACCAAACCCTCTTTTGCAGAGTTAGCCTGAATTACCTTATATCCATTGCTTTCCAGATTGATTCTAAGTAGCGTTCTTATCTGAGGCTCGTCATCAATAACCAGTATTTCTGTCTTATTCATCGCAGGTCAAATTTAAAGAGGATATCTCTACAGGAATAGCTACTATAAAGGTTGCTCCACCTTTTTTATTATTAGACAAAAAGATGTTGCCTCCCAATGCCTCAACATAACCTTTGCAAATAGATAGTCCCAATCCGGTACCACCTGCTGCAGAATTATTTAACCGATAAAACTTATCAAAGACTAATCCAATTTCGTCAGGAGGGAATCCCATACCATTGTCAGAAATTGTAATGACGCAATCACTTCCGTCAATACTTACACTAATCTCAATAACTGTATTTACAGGAGTATGTTGTAAAGCATTATTAAGGATATTACCAACAATCTGTTCCATTAAAACTCTGTCAAGCTTTAACATTGGTAGTTTTTCATCAGGAATAAATACAATACTATATTTATCCTTGTCGTGATCACAACGTTTAATAATTGTAAATATTAGCTCATTAAAATCAATCCAATCAAGATTCAATTTAATTACACCAGCTTCTAATCGGCTCATGCTAAGCAAATTTTCAACTTGTTTATTAAGCCGAAATACAGCTGTTTCAATTTCAGAATACAACTCTTCTTTATTATACTCAGACAGTTTAGTTTCTCTGTTTTTGATTGTATCAATAGCTCCAACTATTGTTGATATGGGTGTTTTTAGCTCGTGAGAAAGTGAGTTTAATATTGTATTGTATAGTTTGATGGTTTTCTCTCTCTCTTCCTGAACTCTCTCATTGTGTTCAAACTGTTTAATTTTATACATTAAAACAGCATTAATCAGAGCAATAACAAAGTACATCAGAAACATAAGAGCATCTTCAGGAGTACCAACATGGAATGTAAAAATTGGTGGAATAAAAAAGAAGTTCCATACTAAAGCACTTGTGAAAGCTGAAAACAATACGGGATAGATGTCAAACAGGATGGCGGTAAGAGATACAATTAAAAGCAATATCAAAGCGACTGCCCTATATCCAATAAAATCAACTAAAAAAAAGCATATTACTGATGTTACAATAATTAGTAAAGCGCTTATCAAAAACTGCTTCTTATTGCTATAATGCTTTGTTTTCATAACTATTGTAAGTTACTGCTTAAGAACTCTCTTGATTTTATTTGACTCTTTAATAAGATCTTTCACCTGATCCTGCTCATCTTCAGCAATGAGATTGCGGAATTTTTCAAGCTGTTTGATATAGGTGTCAAGTACTGTGAGAACATTATCTCTGTTCTGACTAAAGATTGGGGCCCACATATCGGCAGAACTCTTTGCAAGCCTCACAGTTGAATCAAAACCGCCGCTTGCTAGGTCAAATATATGCTTCTCGTTTTTCTCCTTCTCCAATACTGTTAAGGCAAGTGCGAAGGAGCTTATGTGCGAAATATGAGAGACATACGCTGCATGAACATCATGATTGGTACTGTTCATGTAAATTACACGCATGTTAAGAGTTTCGTACATTCTTTTTACCAGCGCAAGCGACTTGATGCCACTCTCTTCTGTATCGGTAAAGATCACCGCCTTGCCATCGAACAGCCCTGAAATCGCAGCCCACGGTCCCGAATATTCAGTACCCGCCATCGGGTGGGCGGCAACATACTGTTTTCTGTTTTTGTGGTATTTAATAATCTGAGCAATTTGCCCCTTTGTAGAGCACATGTCTGTAACAAATTGCTTATCAACAATGTCAAGTACCTTTGGCAGTACACTCATCTCGGCATCGGCCGGAATTGCAATAAGCACCAAATCTGCCCTATTAACACCCTCTTCCAACTCACAAATCTCATCCACCAGTCCAATGTTAAGCGCAGCATTAGCATTAATGCGGTCATTATCAACACCAATAATTTTGGTAGCAAATTCTCTTTTTCTAAGATCAATGGCGGCAGAACCACCCATAAGACCCAGACCGATAATAGTTATAACCATTATGAAAATATTTAAACAAAAACGGTTCAAATATAGTGATAATAGGGTTACATCAATTATTTAAGCTCATTCAATTTTTGCATTACCTTAGCCTGATACTCCGGTAGATATTTAGTGGTCACAACTGACATTATCTCTTGGTTAATTATGGGAGAAAGCTTAAGCACTTTTTGCATTACAGGGGTTTCGTAAAGTTTAATAAGTTCTTTTATCTCCTGTTGAGTATAGTGCTTATCGTAAGATTTAACCATCTCTTCGTTTAAAATTTTCATTGACATATTTTTGCCCTCCTGCATAACATACTCAACATATTTGTCGTATTTGGCCTTTAGTTCCTCTCCCTGAACACTGGCTCTTGCCTGTTGCAAAAATGCTCCGGAAACCTGAGAAGTTACCATATCCATCATCTTTTCGCTCTCCATAACCTCAAGCAGCCTCTTAATATCGGCCGACTTGTCCTGAGCGTTTAATACAGTTGTAAGTGAGCATGTTAACATGCAAATAATCAATAGCTTTTTCATTTTCAATGATTTAGAAGGATTAATATTTTAATGCGATAGAATTCAATGGTTTCAAAGGTACAATAATATCAATAAATAGTGTAAAAAATTATTAGAATGGTCTATTTATTAATGGCTTTTAAAATTCTATCTTCTTTAATCAAAACATCTTTCATTAAAAGTTGATATGGGAAATGCTTTAATTTTGAAACTCTAAAGCCATCCAATATGTTTTTAAGTGCTTTAGCAGTAATTAATGATAAATTAATCTGAAATTCAAGATCGCACTCATTAATAAAATCATCGCTGAATTCAGGTGCAATAAGGAGTGACTTAACCACATTAAATCCGTTGTTTTTTGCTACGTCAACATATGATCTGATTTGACGAGATACCGAACTGAACTTATTGTATCCGCTCTCTTTTATGGTTTTGCATTCAATAATTATGATATCATTATTGCCTAGATTTATAATTATATCAGCCTTATCCTTTGTTGTATTGAGTTTACTCTTTAGTTTATCGTCAACATTAAAACCTAATTTTTCAAAAATAAGCTTGGTTAGCTCCTCAAACTTAATTCCTATTTCGCTCTCTTTAATTATTATTCCATTTTCTTTTAATAAAGCAAGATTTCTAAAACCAACAGTTTCATAATTTTCGATTAATAGGTTTTCAGCATCTTTATAAGCGTCAAGTATATTTTGAACTAAATCACCTCTTGTTTTAATCTGTTTGGCAAATGCAAATGTTTTTAATTCTTCAGTAGGTAAAACATCCAAAATATCGCGAGGTTTGATATTAAAATCCAGTAATGTATTGTTGTCAATTATCACATCATCCGAGAACTCAAACTCATCGCTAATGTATTTTCTAAAAGACTTTAAACTCTCATTTAAATCAATTAACAATTTCTCATACCCTTCAATGGAAATACCAACCCGTTCATCTTTCTCAATTTCATCAAAATACAAAATAATATTATCAATTTTCTCGTCCATAGTACTCCCTCTCAAGGGGAATGATGCACCCAATCCATTTTCCCACAAATCGTTTATAACTTTCTTCCTTTCTGTTAAAGATGTATTTTCCTTATGAATTTCATTTGCCAGAAGGTTCGAAAATGAAATGCCCTCTTTTATTATATTCTTAATTTTTGCATCATAGTTCAATTCCTTAATTTCAATGCTATGCTTCTTGCATATAAGGTTTATCTGAGGCTCCTTGAAAGTTTTCAGAACACGTCTAAGATATTTGTCAGCCAGCTCTTTCTTTCTAATTTTTCGTAGGATTGATACAATTTCATCAGCAACATAAACCATATTATTTTTCTTCGAATAAAAGATCACACCAATATTCTTTAACATCAAAATGACATTGTCAATGTTGAGTTTCTCTGGTGGAATTATCAAATAATTAATTAGTTTAACTTCTTCCTGCGATAGTTCCAGGTTCCGGGATAAAGTCAAGAGAATAGATAACTCATCGTTAGTGATTTTTGCATCTCTATTATTATCCAGATCATTAGTGTATGCAGTTTCCAAACATGCTTTATAGATATTATAGTCTCGCTTTCTGACATCATCAATTTCCGATTTCTCAGCTGTTAATGCTGTTTTAAGCTGGAGGGTTTTGCTTTTAATTTTGTTTAGTTCTGCCTGATAGAGATGGGCAAGCCAGTTCTGACTCATATTGCAATTGCCGTCTTTAATTAATATATCAATAAAGATGTCAAGCTGAGAAGTGGTGTTGACAAATTCTGCCTTTACGGTTTGAGTAAACTCATTTTTGACAAGGTTAAACACTTTTGCAATATTTATACTATCAATGTTTTTCAAGTCAGCACTGCTTTCGGAAAGAATTTTATCGATCTCTTTACAATTTTTTGGATTGGTTGATTTGATATTATCAATAATCTTAAGGAATGGATTCTTTTCTAAAGAATTAAGAATATCCAAAATTGATTCAAGTTTCATAGTTATTTTGTTTTATTTAACAGTTCAGTGATTTTTTTATCAAGATTATCAATTTTTTTTTCGAGCTCGTCGTTATTATCGCTAATCATTGAATCAACAAAAATTGAATTGACTAGTGAAAGCCCTAAAATGCCTCCCGTTAAAACAACAATGACGAAATAAAGGTATACGAAAAACGAGCTAATTGCTGTATAATGAGATGTGATTTGATCGGGAATTTCAAACCAACCCTCAACGGTAAATATTTTGAAAGTCGAATATAGCGAAATTAATGGGTTCCCAAAATACTCAGAACCAGAACTATTAAAAAGATAAAACGATAATATTCCAACTATAAAAATATAAGTTACAAAACCTATTAAAATAAAAACTGATGTTTTTAATGCTCTTTGAATGCCTGTAATAAGTTGATTTACATTAGGTATAAATCTCAAAAATCGAAAAGTTTTAAATACTCTTAATACCCTAAAAACAAGTAAAAAACTTACATCTAGAATATTAATGTTAAATATGAAAGTTACAAGGGTGGGAATTGAGATTACAATTAAGAAAAAATCTAGCCTGTTCCAATTTGATTTGAAAAAATTCTTAAATCCAAATGATTTAAGCTTAACAGAGAGCTCTATTAAGAAGATTAATGTAATTAAATTATCGGCTATCGATATCAAATATTTATGGAATATTGAAGTTGCATAACCTCCAAGAAAAATAATAATTGTATTCAGGATAATTATTCCTAAAATAAACTTTTCATTTAAAAATAGTCGCCGTATCATTTTTAGAATTCTGGGGTGGGTTAAATATTTGTCTTAATTTTTAAGATATTTGGAGGGATTATTGTTGTTGTCGTTAATCTTCATAAAATTGCAGATCTGCTTGACGCATAAATGAATGACATTTAAAGCATATGCGAAAAATCATCTAAGCATTCATCATCATAAATTTATTTAAAAATGAATTTTACAAGTACCCGATTATCATCATCCGTTAGTTTTGATGCTATTACCTTAAGCTCCCCTTTAAGGTTATCGTTTTTAAATGCATCAACAAGCTTGTATGCTTCAATAGAATATGATGCATAACCTTTTTGAGATACCCTACCAATGCCATTTATATCAATTTCATATTCAGGATAGTCTTCATTATATAACTTAATTTCATTAACTTGCCCATCTGATGCCCAGTATAGTAAATATTTTGAGTCAATTTTAAGGTTGTTATTCTTTCTAAGTGAGTCCAAATTAAAATCACCGATAGAAAAAAAGGAATATTTATCATTTTTATATACCAAAAACGACAACAAATTTGTGCCAGAATCATTCTTCGATTTCTTAATTATGATAGGTGTGATTGATTTATCATTTTTTACCATAAATATTGTGTCCAAAGATAAATCCCCTATGATATAATTGTCATTATTACTTTTTATAATATTCGTTTGACTAATAGTGGCTTGAAAAGATCTGTATTTATCAATAACTATTACTTTACTAGCCGATACCCGATCTTCTTTCTTGAAAGAAATATTCGCTTTTGAAATAATCGAACCATCCTCTTTTGATAAAAAGAGATAAGGTGTAAATATTTCGTTATTTTGCTTGCGAGTATTGAAATCAGGATCTTCATATGCCAAAAGGGTTTCACTATCAAAATTGTATATACTCGTTATCCATGAACCTGGATGGTTTAATGTGCGCTTGTATAACCCATCAATTGAGTATACCTGAATCCTATGTAATAGCATATAATCCGTGATAAAAAGCTCTCTCTCTTCAGGACTGTAGGCGATATGTCCAATGCTTTGATACTCTTCTCCGCTTCTGCCTTTTTTGTTGAATTTTGAGATAAATTTTCCATCACCGGAAAATGTAATAATATCTCCGCGTTTATATTCAATTGCAATAATTAAACTATCAGAAATATATCTAATTCTGTCTGCTATTACATTCTCTCGCCTTTCTAATTGAATATATTCGATATCAGCAATTTCTTGTAAACTAATTCTTTTTACAGGATACTTTTTTGTTAAATCAATCTCGAAAGGTTCAGTAATTACAGAATTAACAGTTGTGCTATCGAGTTTGCTAGTATTACTACTATTTGAGTCATTAGTTTTGCAAGCCGAACAAGCAAGCAATGCTAATACTATTAAAGTAATTTTTGTATCCATATCTATTTAAAATCTTATCTCCATTGGAATCATGGGATTCATAACTTGATATAATTGATGAAGTTATAAATTTATGGTTTTTAATGGTTATTACAAAATATTTCATTTTTATAATTAATTGCTTTAAATTGGTTCGCTTTTAAAAATTCAGATACTTCATAATATGTTAAACAACCTGTTGGCAATTCTAATATTCGGGTCAACAATATTGCTGGGTATTTTGCTCATTATAAACCCTCTAAAGGTAAATAAAAAAGCAAATATCTGGTTTGGAACGCTTTTTTTACTTTGGTCAACCTTCTGGTTTGAAGAGATATTATTTATGGTTAATAACGAGGCAATAATTACAGGGCCCATTCTTATTCTTAAATCAGTTCAATATCTTTCACCTTTGATATTTTATCTGTGTGTGGAGTATTATACCAATCCCGACTACAAAATCTGGAACAAGACTGCTCTTTACTTGGTATTCCCATTTATAGCCCTGGTGTTAGCAGAGTATACATTGGCAAACCATCTTAAGGTGATAAAAGTCACTTTTCTGCTTATATATTGCTTTATATGTATACTACTTTCATTACTGTTATTAAAAAGGCATAAAAGACATATCAGAAAGTTTGCCTCAAACACAGCAGGCATTAATCTAAATTGGCTTGAATTTATAATATGGTTTGTATTGTTTTTAATTGTAATTGTTGGCATATACAATCTTACCTATTTTGATGCCCCTTTAAATGTGTACATGAATGTGTTTATATACATTATTATCATTTTAACTGCCTATTATTCATTAAAACAAAAGGAGATATATCCACTTGATGCCAGTGAACGAACAGATGTTCTGTCTGTGGTATATGAAGAGGAACATGGTATTGTACAAAATAAGTTAATTCCAGATGAAAGGTTGGATGAATTAAAATCACAGCTTAATGATCTAATATCTAAGGAAGAACTATTTCTGGATTCCGATCTTAGTCTGGGTAAACTGGCCAGATACATGAATATATCACCACATCATCTCTCTTATGTTATTAATAATGGCTTCAATTTAAACTTCTACAGCTATATTAATACGTTTCGGGTAGAGAAGGCAAAAAACCTTCTGGTAAACAGAGAATTGGATAGGTATTCTCTAATAGGAATTGCTTACGAATCAGGCTTTAACTCAAAAACTTCGTTCAACACAATGTTCAAGAAGCTTACAGGGCAAACTCCCTCACAATTCAAGAAAACCAGGTCTGGTTAATAATTTGGTACGGTATTATCCAGAAGAACAAATTTACCTGCAAGACCATATATTTTTGTCACGAAATAAAATTCAATAACGTGATGAAAAACCAAATCAAAAACCAGTTTGCCGTAGTTACAGGAGCCAGTATGGGATTGGGTAGGGCTTTTGCAATAGAGTTGGCAGAAAGAGGATGTAATGTAATCTTAGTAAGTTTACCCGGGCAGAGTCTTAAAGAATTGTCTAATCTACTTAGTAGTCAGTACAATGTTCAAACCCATTACTTTGAAACTGATCTTTCTGATGATAGAAACATAAAACTGCTTACAGACCATTTGAACAACAACTTTAATATTAGTATTCTCATCAATAATGCCGGAGTAGGGGGCAGCATGTCATTTGAATTGGCAAGTACAGATTATTTAAACAAAATCATACAGGTGAATGTAAAGGCAACAATATTTCTGACCCATCAGTTGCTATCCAATTTAAAAAGACAACCTAAATCTTATATCTTAAATGTTTCAAGTATTGCCGCGTTTAGCCCTGTGGGTTACAAAACCGTTTATCCTGCTTCAAAAGCCTTTGTTCATTCTTTTTCTAGAGGTTTGTATCAGGAGCTAAAAGATAGCAATGTCTTTGTCAGTGTGGTTAATCCGGGAGCAATGGCTACAAATGAGGAGATTACATCCCGTATAAAAAAACAAGGGATAATTGGTAAGCTTACTCTTCTTGAACCAAAAAAAGTGGCACACTACTGCATAAACAGATTGCTAAAACGTGATACAGTTATCATGGTCAATCCAATTACTTGGCTTATAGGAGCCTTAACCCCAATCTGGTTAAAATTACCTTTAATGACTCAAATAGTTAAAAGAGAAATAAGTTATGAAAAAGGTTTTTGTGACAGGTGCTAACGGGCTTCTAGGTACAAATTTAATCAATCTACTTCTTGAAAATGGCTATTATGTTAAGGGACTTTTAAGAGATGTCTCTAAATTCAAAGGTTTGAATCACCCTAATCTTAAGCTTATTACTGGAGACCTGTTTGATGATTTTTCGAAAATTTTGAGTGATGTTGATTATGTGGTGCATATTGCTGCAGCAACATCTCAGAACCTGCTTAGATATGAAGATTACAGCAAGGTTAACGTAGATGCAACAGTACAGTTGTTTCATGCTGCCTCCGTTTCCAAAGTAAAAAGATTTGTCTTTATAAGCAGTGTCAATACACTGGGGTATGGTACTGCAGATAGTCCGGGAACAGAGTGTAAGCCTCCTCAGGAGCCCTTTACATCTTCTTTATATGCAAATAGTAAGATTGAGGCAGAAGATTATTTATTAACTCAGAAACACGGTCCGGAAGTTATTGTTATAAATCCTACTTTCATATTGGGAGAGTATATTGCTAAAGCAGGGTCGGGGAGAATCATTCATATGGGCTGGAAGAAAAAAGTTATTTTATATCCTCCCGGTGGGAAAAACTTTGTTCATTCTAAAGATGTAGCCCAGGGAATCATTAATTCATTTTCTGCAGGTATTAACGGTGAGAAGTATATTCTGGCAAATGAAAATCTTTCATATGAGGAATTTTTTAGCAAATTGAATGAAATTGCAGGTCAAAACCCAATAATGTTAAAAATCCCCTGGTGGATATTAATGTTTACGGGATATATAGGTGAGTTTCTAAGGAAATGTGGAATTAAAACCAGTATAAGTCTAGTAAATATGAAAATTCTCTGTACCAAGAACTACTACTCAAATAAAAAATCAGTGAAAGAATTGGGTGTCAGATACCGTTCAACGGATTGGATTATTAGCGACTCACTGAACTATATTTCAGCTAATTCCAAATGAAATTAGCAATTACTCATTATATATTGTTTGATTAGTATCCAATACTACTTTTATTTTACTCATTAAGAATTCTTTATATCTTCGTTTAACTAAAATCTGAAATCATGTACGAATTCATACAAAAGCATTGCCTTTCTAAGAAAGGCGTAATTGAAGATTACAAAGAGGAGTGGGATGCTGTGAGATATTTTATTGGAGGGAAGATGTTTGCTATGGTTGGAAATTACAAAGATGGCAGGCCTATTGTCTCGTTAAAGCGTACCCCGGAATATGGTATTGAAGTTCAGGAAAAATACCCTGATATTATTCCCGGTTACTATCTGAACAAAGTACATTGGAGCTCAATTTTCATCGAGGGTAATGTGCCTGAAAAGATACTAAGAGAGATGATTGACCAATCCTATGAACTGGTTTTTAAATCGTTAACTAAATCAGTTCAAAAAGAGATTTTAGACCGGTAAACACTAATTCTGACAGTAGTTTAAACTATTTTCTTTGCAGGCTTAAAGCTTAATAGATAATTCAAGTTGCCCACCCAAGCCTGAATGGACAATTTTCTGTAAAGTAGAGATTCTAACCTCTTTTATGTTATTTTCAATTTTGGAAATATAAGATTTTGATGTACCTACTTTCTCGGCTAGTTCAGTTTGTGTTAACCCTTTTTCAAGGCGAGCTTCCAGCAGGAGTGTACCAAGTTTAAAGTCTTCGAAACCACCTTCAAGTTCATCGCGCTTCTTTGACCCTTTAGCTCCATAATGCTTATTTTTAAACTCATCCAGGGTCATTTTATTATTCTTTTTCATTGTAGTATTCCTCCATTATTCGTTTAGCTCTTAATATTTCTTTTTTTGGTGTTTTCTGTGTTTTCTTTTGAAATCCATTTGCAAGTATTATTAGCTTATCGTAGTCAAAAAAACAAAAGATTCTTAAGATATTGCCCCCTTATGATTTTTGCTTTGTTTTTTTTAGATTGCCTGATGAAAAATTTTTCAAAATAATCCTTAAAGAAAATTGCCTCTCTGATTTTCATTACGATTTTGATTTACGAAGGTAAAATAAGTTTCACTAAAGTGCAACAAAATCATAAATAATATTTATGACTGCAATAGTTTAGCGTATGTAAAATTATGATAATTAATGAATTTGATTCAGGCGAAAATCAAATTTACCGAATCCTGATTTTAAATTATCTAATTTGTCATTAAGATTGACAATATTAATTTCCTTTAAGAATATTAAAGTACTTTTCAATAACCATTAGGTGAATCAAACGCTCGCGTTTGGAGTTTTGAAATTGCTTGATGTATGTGTGAGCATTCCGGATTATCTGTTCACACTCTTCTGGGTGGGCAGTGTAGTAATTGAGCCTCTCTTCCAGGTCTGAGAAATCGGGCTTTATCTCAATGTAGTGGTAGTTTGGTATAAGAGTGCCCTCCATGAACCAGGTTTCGTAAACCGGGCTAGGCATTACGGCAACGGAATTGGAAGACATTACCCATTTAAGATTTGTTGCCACATCGTTACCTTCGAGGCATAAGATATATTTGTAATCCAGATGGTGGTCAATTGTGATGGGTTTAACGCTCCATTCGGGGTGGGAGACAAGTTTTTTGTTAATGTTGCCAAGATCACACATGGGGTGGCCAAAGTACATCTCCCAGAACCGCACTCTGTGAGGCTGGTCAACAAAAGCTCTTCCTATAAGCATATCACGTTTTTCCCTGAATCTGCGGTTGTCTTTGATAAATGTAAAGTGTCTGTTTTTGTCAAGGTTTAGCAGCACAGAATTGCTGTTGTTGCCCTCAATAGGGCGACTCTTTACAAATGAAGGAACCTCAGGTACGAATGTAATATCTCCAAAAAGAAAACTTGCAAGTTTATCCTTTTTAAAATATCTTATATATTCATATGTGTCAAAGAAGTACATGCTACCAACTCTTCTTTTACTTAAAGTAGCACCGCGCTTTAATCTACTAAGCGGAACAAGCTCTGTACCGTCACAACACTCTACTGGAAAGGGATGGTTGTTCTCCACGAGCTTATTATAATAACCAACTCTGTTAAGCACATATCTCTTTTCCTGCATATCAAGCTTTTCAAAAGAGGTAAGTATTTTTTTTCGCCTTATTTCAGACATAAAACGAGGTATACAATACCATCTGAAACCGTTTCTTATGTAGTAAAGCAGCTTGCTGTTCTTGTGCTTTCTGCTCTTAATTAATTGCTTCAGCTCAGACATCATAATGTTTTAAATATGAGTGTTTAATGTGCTACTTGCCAATGCAGAATTTACTGAAAATATTGCCAAGAATCTCCTCTGTATTTATTTCGCCTACAATTTCTCCTATGTGAAAGAGGGCCTCTCTAATGTCCTGGGTTAGGAGGTCGGTTGGGATTGCATCATTAAGGCCATCTGAGACTCTTAATAAAGCTGTTTTTGAATCTTTTAGCGCCTCAAAGTGCCTGATGTTTGTCACAAGGGTAGAGTAGGAGTCTTCTGAGGTGTCGATACGACATTCGAGGAGCGCCTCTTTTAAAAGGTCAATTCCATCCATTGCCTTTGCAGAGATAGGTACAACTGCTACAGGTTCAATTTTGTTTTCAATACAAAGAGAGTGAATTTCAGATGTAAAGTCTGTTATTATTTTGTCGTAATACCTTGTTTGTGAATCTTCTCCCGACATTGAATCAAATGCACTTCCATATACAGTAGGAGAGTTTAAATTGCTGTCATACAGCATATCCAAAATTCGGTCAGTTTTGTTAAGAAGAACGATAACTTTTTGATTCCGGCAATCTGCTGTTGTAGCAAGTTGAGAGATGCTCTGGGCAAAAAAATCGGGTCTTTCGGCATCCAGCATAAGTATAATAACAGATGCGCCCCTTATCTTTTCATAAGTGCGCTCTATGCCTATCATCTCAATTGTTTCGTGAGTTTCTCTTATTCCTGCAGTGTCAATAAAGCGAAAACCAACTCCGTTTATGTTCATCTGTCCCTCTATGTAATCTCTTGTAGTGCCATGAATATCAGAGACTATAGCTCTCTCTTCGCCAAGCAGAAGATTCAAAAGGGTACTTTTACCTGTGTTTGTGGCTCCAGCAATAGCTACGGGAATTCCGTTCTTGATAACATTGCCCAGCCTAAACGAGTCAATTAGTTTTGAAATATGAGCGGTTACACTCTCCAGGAGTGACTTCAACCTGGCCCTGTCAGCAAACTCCACATCCTCCTCGGCAAAGTCAAGCTCCAGCTCCATTAGTGATACAATTTCAAGCAGAGAGGTGCGCATCTGAGAAAGCTCTTTTGAAAAGCCGCCTTTCATTTGCTGAAGAGCAACCCTGTGTGAAGCTTCATTTTCAGAGGCAATAAGGTCGGCAACGGCCTCTGCCTGTGCAAGGTCCATCTTGCCATTTAGAAATGCTCTTTGTGAGAACTCTCCTGCTTTTGCAAGCCTGGCTCCGTTGTTGAGAAGCAGCATCAGTATCTCCTGCTGAATATAAAATGAACCGTGGCAAGATATTTCTGCCATATTTTCACCTGTATATGAGTCCGGCGAATGGAAAACCGAGACCAAAACCTCATCAATAACTCTGTCTCCATCACAGATGGTTCCAAAGCGGAGTCTGTAGCCCTCTGTTTCAGATAGTGGTTTGCCCTTTTTAGGTTTAAATAATTTGCCTGCAATATCAATAGCTTGTGGGCCGCTTAACCTTATGACTGCTATTGCACTTCTACCCTGAACAGTTGATAGTGCACAGATTGTATCTATATTATTTTCGTTCATCGTACTGTAAATTACACGGTTAAATTAACCCTTTTTTACCAGAAGTACAACATTTTCCAGATGGTGAGTATGAGGGAACATATCTACGGGCTGAACCCTTTTTATCTCATAATTATCTCCCAGCAAAGCAATATCTCTAGCCTGGGTTGCAGGATTACAGCTCACGTATACTATTTTTTCAGGGGCTGCTTCTGCAAGAACCTTTGCAACATCGGGGTGTATTCCTGCCCTTGGAGGGTCAAGTACAACAACATCCGGTTTGCCGTTCTGTTCAATGAACTCAGATGAGAGCATATCCCTCATATCTCCGGCAAAAAAGCTGCAGTTTTGAATTTTGTTTTCTGCCGCATTTATCTTTGCATCTTCAATTGCCTCTGCAACATATTCGATTCCAACAACCTTTGCAACGCTATGAGCAAGAAACAGCGCTATTGTTCCGGTTCCGGTATATAGGTCATATAGTGTTTCACTGCCCTTTAGATCAGCAAAATCCCTTACAATGGAGTATAAACGGTATGCCTGTTGAGAGTTTGTCTGATAAAATGATTTTGGACCAATCCTGAATGACAGATCCTCCATCTTTTCGGTTATATATGGCATTCCTGAGTAGTTGTAGCATTCAAGATCTGCAATTGAGTCGTTTTTCTTGCCGTTTATCACCCAGTTTAAGGAAGTTATTGCAGGAAAATTATCTCTAAGTGCATTCAAAAGTCCTTCTCTCTCTTCTATATTCTCATTTGCGAATACCATAATGACCATAACCTCACCTGTTGATGTTGTTCTAACCACCATTGTACGCAAAAATCCTGTTTGCTCTCTCAGATCAAAGAATGTCAGACCATTTTTAATTGCAAACTCCTTGACAAACAGTCTTATCTCATTTGAGGGAGATGGTTGAAGGTAACAGTGGTTTATGTCCAAAACTTTATCAAAAAGCCCGGCTATATGAAATCCAAGCCCGGTGCGCTGCTCTGCCGGCAGGTTTTCAGCCTCGGTGAGGCTCTCAATCCAGCGTTTTGAAGAGAAGGTGAATTCAAGTTTATTCCTGTAATATTGCTCACTCTCTGAACCCAGAATTGGTGTAATTTCGGGCAGTTTAAGATGGCCTATACGGGTAAGTTGGTCTGTAACCTGCTGCTGTTTAAACCTAAGCTGTGTTGAATATGCCAATGATTGCCATTTACACCCGCCACAAACCCCAAAATGGCTGCAAAAAGGCTCAATTCTATCCGGTGAAGGCTTTATCATGTTGGTTACAAAACCCTCCATATATCCCTTTCTTTTGATCTTCACCTGAATATCCACTATATCGCCCGGAACGGTAAAAGGTACAAATATTACCTTGCCATTTACATGGGCAAGTGATTTTCCCTCTGCAGCAACTGTCTCAATTTCTATATTTTGGAATAACTCTCTGTCTCTTCTTCCCATTAGTGTAATTATTAGAGCGCGAAATTAACCTTTTTTAATCTCAATCGTTTATATTATAGTATAAAAATAGTAAATTCGCAAGTAAACCATAACAAAAACAGTTATGAAAAAGGTATTGTTAACGCTCGTTTCACTGATCATGCTCGCGGGAGTGAGCCTGGGTCAGGATTTCAATTCAATAACGGGAAAGGTTCAGGATTCCGCTACCAGGCGGCCTCTAAGCTTTGCCTCTATTCAGCTGCTATCTTCAAACATTAGTAATGTAACCAACTCTGAGGGTATATTCGTACTGAAAATTCCTGTTCACATCACTGCAGATTCGGTGCAAATCTCATATCTTGGTTATAAATCAAGAAGAATCTCTGTTAAGGATTTTCAAAAAGGAGAGCTCTTAATTCCTATGGAACAGTCAGTTGTTACTCTAAAACCAATAACTGTACGGCCACAGGATGCCACCTCTATCGTAAAAATGGCATTTGCAAGGGTAGGGGAGAACTACACTGCCAAGTCTATGCAAATGACCGCTTTCTACAGAGAGATGATAAGAAAGGGGAGTAACTATGTTTCAATAAATGAGGCTGTTCTTGACATTAACAAAGCTCCCTATAACAGCTACAGGGCAGATCAGATAGGTATCTATAAAGCTCGAGGCAGTTACGACATGAACCGCATTGATACTCTGTTGGTTAAGTATCAGGGTGGAGCTAATTCGGCACTAAGTCTTGATATTATGAAAGATCTTTTCCTTGGAACAGATTTGATGCTTCTTGATAAAATCTACACATTCACAATGGCAGAACCTGTTACAATTGACAATAAGTTCTTCTATGTGATTAACTTCAATGAAAATGACAACCTTCCTGATATCTATTTCAGAGGCAAACTTTACATTGAGTCCGAGTCACTGGCTGTGGGCAGAGTTGAGTTTGCTATGAACGTAGAGGGAAGACCCCAGGCAAACTCATACTTTATTCGCAAAAAGCCGCCAACACTAAAAATGGATGTTATCAGTGCAAATTATCTTGTCAATTACAAAGAGGTTGCGGGTATGTGGCATTTTGACTATTCCAGAACCGAGGTTAAGTTTAATGCAAAGTGGGACAAAAAATGGTTCCGCAGTGTTTACACAATTGGTTCAGAAATTGCAGTAACCGACATGTCTCATATGGAACGCAGAATTGATCCGGAAAACAGAGTACGCTCCCGCGATATAATGTCTGCAAAAGTGAATGATTTTACCGATGAGAACTTCTGGGAGGATTATAATATCATTGAGCCTGATC
Organism: Rikenellaceae bacterium; assembly: GCA_003542575.1. Lineage (GTDB taxonomy): Bacteria > Bacteroidota > Bacteroidia > Bacteroidales > UBA932 > Bact-08. The sequence continues at coordinate 398,661 of DPKJ01000005.1, forward strand.
AATCGATAGAGAATGTTATTGCCCGGATAATCAGACAGCTTAGAAAACGAGATAATTAATACAATTTATATTATGTTAAATAGCCCTGACGCAAGACCCCTCCCCGAGAGAATGAGACCAAAGTCACTGGAAGAGTACGCAGGTCAGGAACATTTGGTTGGTGAGGGATCTGTTCTCAGAAAAATGATTGAGTCAGGGAATATCTCCTCTTTTATTCTATGGGGTCCTCCGGGCGTTGGTAAAACAACATTGGCCAGAATTATTGCAAATCAACTTGAGCGTCCTTTTTATATTTTGTCTGCAATCAGCTCCGGTGTAAAAGATCTAAGAGAAATAATCAATAAGTCCCGTTCAAGTTCAATTTTTGCTAAAGCAAGGCCAATACTTTTCATAGACGAGATTCACCGCTTTAGCAAGACTCAGCAGGATGCTCTTCTTGGAGCCGTTGAAGATGGCACCCTGATTTTGATAGGAGCGACTACTGAAAACCCCTCTTTTGAGGTGATAACTCCCCTGCTCTCCCGCTGTCAGGTTTATATCCTTAAGAGTCTGGATGTTAAAGATCTTGATAAATTACTTCACAGAGCCATTACTAATGACCCTGTTCTAAAGCTAAGAAAGGTTGTTGTTAAGGAGAAAGAGGCCATCTTTAGGTTTTCAGGCGGCGACGCCAGAAAACTACTCAATATTATTGATCTTATTGCCTCAAATTCGGGTGATAATAAGAGCATAATAATTAGTAACGAAAGTGTTACAAAAGTTCTTCAGGAAAACATTGCCATTTATGACAAAAACGGTGAGCAGCATTACGACATAATATCTGCATTTATAAAAAGTATAAGGGGTTCAGACCCTGATGCAGCCGTTTACTGGATGGCCAGAATGATTGCAGGTGGTGAAGACCCCCTCTTTATTGCCCGCAGAATGATAATTTTGGCGTCTGAGGATGTTGGTCTTGCAAATCCCAACGCTCTGCTTATTGCTCAGGCTTGTTTTGATGCCGTTCACAAAATTGGAATGCCTGAATCACGAATAATTCTGTCTGAAACTGCAATATATCTCGCAACATCTCAAAAGAGCAACTCTGCCTATATGGCAATTGACGCTGCACTGGCTGAGGTTGAGAAGAGCGGTGATTTGCCGGTTCCGCTACATCTGCGTAACGCCCCTACCAAACTTATGAAAGAGCTTGGATATGGCGATGAATACAAATATGCCCACTCCTACCCCGGTAATTTTGTTGAACAACAATTTCTGCCCGATAATCTTTCAGTTTCAAATTTTTATCTGCCGGGATCCAATACAAAAGAGGCTGAGATTAAAAAAAGGTTACAATCACTTTGGAAAAAATACAATATTTGATACTTTTTATCTAATTTTGCCCCACTATGAATTTAGCGGACTTACAATACATCAGGAGTAATCAGGAGGGCCTTTTTTTTCTTATTGCCGGCCCTTGTGTAGTTGAAAACGAAGAGATTACACTTCATACAGCAACAATATTAAAATCCATTACCGATTCCCTTTCAATACCCTTTATTTTCAAGGCATCTTACAGGAAAGCTAACAGATCGAAAGCAGATTCCTATACAGGTCCCGGAGATGAAAAAGGGTTAGAAATACTTCAAAAGATAAAAGAGAGCCTGAAAGTTCCAATTGTTACTGATATTCACAGCCCTGCCGAGGCAGCTCTAGCCGCCTCATATGGTGTTGATATATTGCAAATTCCTGCCTTTTTGTGCAGGCAGTCCGATCTTCTTGAGGCAGCTGCAAAAACAGGTAAATATGTAAATATTAAAAAGGGTCAGTTTCTCTCACCCGGAGCAATGAAGTTTGCCGCAGAGAAAATTTCAAAGGCAGGAAATAACAAAATAATGCTTACTGAGAGAGGAACCCAGTTTGGTTACTCCGATCTTATCGTAGATTTCAGGTCTATACCCGAAATGCAGAGCTTTGGATACCCTGTTGTACTTGACGTTACTCACAGTCTGCAGCAACCAAATCAACCATCGGGTGTCACTGGTGGCAGACCGGACCTTATTCCCCTTATTGCAAGGGCAGGCATTGCTGCAGGTGTGAATGGACTCTTTATGGAGACCCATCCGGACCCTTCCAAAGCTCTCTCCGATGGTGCAAATATGCTTAAGCTGGATAAAATGGAGGAGCTGTTAAAGTCCCTTATTAGAATACAAAAAGCTTTAAAAGAATAGATTACTTTAATTTTCAAATTTTAAAAGATTATGATTATAAATACAGATTTTACAAAAAGGTATGAGAAGATCCCGGTAGATATCTTTGAGGAATCTGATGCCGCCTGTTTAAAGGTAGCTAAGAGCATTGCAGATACTATTAAGAAAAGAGAGGCCAAGAATTTACATACAGTATTGGGCCTTAGTGCGGCATCTTCTGCAATCCAGGTATATGAAGAGTTGGCAAAACTTAATAAAAATAAGGAGGTCAGCTTTTCAAATGTTCACATTTTTAGTGTTGATGAGTACTGGCCTTTAAATAAAAAGGAGCTCCAGAGTCATTATAGGTTTCTTAAAGAGTATTTGTTGGATTTCATAGAAATACCGGCTGAAAACATCCATTGTCTTGATAGTGAGGTTAAGAAAGAAGATATTCATGACTATTGCATCAGTTATGAGAAAAAAATTCACGATTTAGGAGGTATAGATATTCTTATTATCGGGAATATGGGTTTCAACGAGCCTGGTTCTCACTATAACTCTCGTACAAGGCTAATCACCCTTAACCACAATACACGTATTTCTGCCGCATCTGAGTTTTTCGGAGTTGAATATGTTCCATTTCATGCCCTTACAATGGGTATTGAGACCATTTTAATGGCAAAGAAGATATTTTTTCTTGCATGGGGAGAGGGCAAAGCAGGAACAATTGCAAAACTTGTAGAGGGCACTATCAACGAACAAAATCCTACTTCATACCTTCAAAAGCATGAGAATCTTGAAGTACTTGTTGATTATGCATCAGCCGCAGAGCTTACAAGAATCAAAACACCTTGGTTGACAGGGCCATGCGAATGGGATGAGAAACTTACCAGAAAAGCTGTTTTCTGGCTATGTAAAAAGCTTGAAAAACCGATTCTAAAGCTTACTGACAGAGATTATAACGACAACGGTATGAGTGACCTTATAACCGAACGAGGCCCTGCAAGTAAAATTAACATTAAGGCTTTCAATGATCTTCAGCATACAATAACCGGTTGGCCGGGCGGAAAACCAAACGCAGATGATTCAACTCGTCCCGAAAGGGCCTTTCCTTTCCCAAAAAGGGCAATAATTTTCTCTCCGCACCCGGATGACGACGTTATCTCAATGGGAGGAACCCTTGCACGACTTGCAGAACATGGACATGAGGTTCATCTGGCATATCAGGTTTCCGGGAATATTGCAGTTTTTGACCACGATGCCATAAGATTCCTCGACTTTATACGTGATAGTTCAAAAATTTACGGACTTGACTCTGAATTGAGTTCAAATATATATAAGGATGCTCTTAAGGAGCTCAGTGTAAAGCACCCCGGAGAGCCGGATTCAAACCAGATAAGAGATGTAAAAGGAGCAATTAGAAGAGGCGAAGCTAAAGCTGCCTGCAGATATCTCAGAATCCCCGAAGAGAGGGTTCATTTCCTGGATATGCCTTTCTACGAGACAGGCGGAGTAAAGAAGAATCCGATTGGCCCTGCAGATATTAAGATTGTGAAGGATCTTCTTCAAAACGTTAAACCTCATCAGGTATATGCAGCGGGAGATTTAAGCGACCCTCACGGAACTCACAGAGTTTGTCTTCAGGCGATTCTTAGTGCACTTAATGAGCTTAAAAACGAAGATTGGATAAAAGATTGCAGAGTTTGGCTCTATAGGGGCGCATGGCAGGAGTGGGATGTTGCTGACGCCGATATGGCAGTTCCGTTGAGTCCTGAAGAGGTGATTATCAAGAGAGAGGCAATATTCAAACACCAATCTCAAAAAGACAGACCATTGTTTCCGGGTTCAGATAAAAGAGAGTTCTGGCAAAGGGCCGAGGAGAGGAACCACAATACAGCCGTTCTCTTTGATAAGCTGGGAATGGCAGAATATCAGGCTATTGAACTATTTGTAAGATACAATGTATAATTCAAACTTTACCTAACCTAACTTAAAATGCTGAAATATGAATAAAAAAAGAAATTTTGCAATTCCGATAGCCTTTATCGGAATGATGTTCTTTGCAATCGGATTTGCGCTGGGCATAAATTCATTTCTGATTCCTGTATTAAACGGCACTCTTGGTGTCTCTTCAGGAGAGTCATATCTGATTCTTGCTGCAACCTTCTCTACATTTATTATTTTCGGATATCCGGCATCGCTGGTAATCGGGAAAATTGGATACAAGAGAACTATGGCGCTATCATTTCTTCTCTTTGCAATTGCATTTGCTCTTTTTATTCCCTCAGCCCGATACGAGAGCTTTGTTCTTTTTCTGGTAGCATCTTTTATGAGTGGAATAGGTAATACATTTTTACAAGCATCTGTTAATCCATATATTACAATTTTAGGTCCTATCGAAAGTGCGGCAAGAAGAATCTCGATAATGGGTATTTGCAATAAGCTTGCCTGGCCTGTTGCTCCTGTATTTCTCGCATATGTTATTGGAAAAGAGACTACCGATACGCTGATATCTGATCTCTACCTTCCTTTTTACATAATCATTGGTGTTTTTCTGCTACTTGGAGTGATTTCACTTATGGCACCACTACCTGAAGTTAAGGCCGCCGGCGAAGATCCCGATAGTGCAGAGGAGTCTCCATATGCTGCGACAAAGACCTCCATCTGGCAGTTCCCTCACCTTTTGCTTGGTGTACTTGCCCTTTTTCTATATGTTGGCGTTGAAACAGTTGCCCTTGGAACCCTTGTAGATTATGCAACATGGCTTGAATTGCCAAATGCATCTTCTTACGCATGGATCTCCCCTATCGGAATGGTTATCGGATATATTTGTGGTATTATTTTTATTCCCAAATATCTCAGCCAGGCGAATGCACTAATGATATGCGCAGTACTTGGAATTGCAGGATCAATTCTGGTTGTTCTCACGCCTGCAGATATGTCGATATGGTTCATTGCCCTTATAGCAATCGGATGTTCGCTGATATGGCCGGCAATATGGCCATTGGCTATGGCAGATCTTGGCAAATTCACCAAAACCGGCTCATCATTATTGGTAATGGCTATAGCAGGTGGTGCAATAATTCCTACTGCTTACGGTTTTTTGAAAGATGTAGTTGGGGCTCAAAATTCATACTGGATTGCTCTTCCGATTTTTATATACATTCTTTATTACGGTGTTTCGGGATATAAAATCAGAACATCGGTTTCAAAATAGATAAATATGCTTTTAAAGCTACTTATAACAGGGCTCCTTTTGACTGTCGGGACACTTGCCGGACAGACTCAAAAGGAGTCTTTTTTTAATAAAAAAGAGATGATTACAGTAAAGAGAATTTCATTTCCGTGCAAAAATCCACCTGTAAGACTGGTAGAAAAGATGCTCGATAGTGCAAACATTCCATTTCACATCTTAGATGTTGTTAACTGGGACCAGTTTCCTGAGCAACCACAGGTTAAGTTTAGAATCGCATACTCTCAGGATGAAATTTATCTTCAATATATTGTAAAGGAGAGGTATATAAGAGCATTTTATACCCAGGACGAGGGATCTGCTCCATATAAAGATTCGGCTGTCGAATTTTTTATAATACCTTCATCTACCGACACAATTTACTATAATCTTGAATTGAATTGTATAGGCATTGGCACATTTGCCGGTGGCCCTGACAGGCAAAACAGAACCAGATTTGGGAAAGATGTTACATCTCAAATAAGAAGATCTTCTACCCTTGGAAAAGAGGGCTTTGATGTTAAAGAGGGAGATTTTGAGTGGACTTTAACAGTTGCTCTGCCGGTTTCTCTCTTTTCGTTAAGTACAGTAGAGCCTCTTAAAGGGAGAGCTGTAAAGGCAAATTTTTACAAGTGTGGTGATGAACTGCCTGTAAAACATTATCTTACCTGGAACCCAATTGGAACAGAGAGACCCAATTTTCACACTCCACAATATTTTGGAGAGATTTTCTTTGAAGATTAGATTTTTATCATCAGAAAGGATATCCTACACCAAACTGAAGCGCATAAGTATCTGGTTTAAACCAATTTTTAGGCCCTATCCAACTTGTTTTTAGCGGGTCATATACAACCATTCCTAAATCAAGGCGAAGTACGAGAAAATCCAGATTTAACCTTATTCCGGTACCCCAGTTAATAGCAACGCTTTTGTAAAAGTCCTTCAATCTGAAAAGTCCGCTCTCTTTTCCGGGTTCAACTCTGGTATTCCATACATTACCTGCATCAACAAACAGTGCTCCCTCAAAATTCCAAAACATATTAAAACGATACTCAGCGTTTAGCTCAATTTTTATATCACCTGTCTGATTGGGAATTGAAAATGTTGTGTCAATTGCTGAAGAACCGGGACCGACAGATCTTGCCTGCCAACCTCTTAAACTGTTTGCTCCACCTGCATAGAATAGCTTTTCATAAGGCAATACCTTCGAATTGCCGTAAGCATGGCCTGCTCCTATATTGAATCTACCTGCTACTGCATTGTTTTTATCAACTCTCCATGTATACCCTACGGTAAGATCGCTTCTGAAATATTGTGAATATGGTGTATTCCAGACTGTTCTTGCACCACTTGAGTCCCTGCTTAAGGTTGAATTAAAGATACTGGCCAGATTTCCTGCAATATCAGATGTCCAGCGTACATAGAAGAATGTCTTTTTGGGGATAACTGAGGCGTCGGTAGTATAATAGATTGTTCCCCCTGAGCCAAGGTCAAAGTGGTTCCTGTAGGCGCTTCTTAGGAAAGGGTCTGTAAGACTTTCATAAAAAAGCGGGTTCATATTAAAAAGCTTAACAATATTTAGCTGTATAGGGTTGAAAATATAGAACAGCCTATCCCCCTCTCTCCAGTTATATCCAAAATTGAAGGAGATTATATTTCGGGTGAACTCCGGTCTGTTCTGATAATTATAACCTAAATTGATATCTGTTCTTGGAACACTTGTTTTGAATATAGAGTCCGGCAACATTAAGAAACTTGGTAGAGATATTCCGGCAGAAATACCAAATTCTGAAGATTTTACCGGATCGTTAAGTTTAAACTGGAAATTACCCATGAACCCCAGAGTGAACCACTCTCCTCCCCTGAAGAGATTTTTATGGTAGTAAGAAATTGCAGGCGAAATACCTAAAAGGTTGTTTGAGTTACTTGATGCCTCCAGGTTAAGTTTGTACCCCTGACTTTTTGATGGTGTGAGTCGGATTATACAATCTACCTCTCTTCCGTTAACTGATTCTGATACAGGAACTTCATCAAACTGAAGATTTACGCCTGAATAGTATCTTAGTGCTACAAAACGATCATAGGTTGTAGTAGCATCTTTTTCACTGTAAAGATCTCCAGGTTTCAATTTGTTCATTTTGGAGAGAACCTGAGGACGCATACTCCTTTTATCTCTATAGAAAATATTTAAACTATCTATTTTATACAAATTAAATAAAGAGAGCGAGTCTTCCCGGGCTCTCATCGGGTCGTAATCGGGGTAAAGAGAAATGTTTCTTATCCTGAAAACCTCATGACTTCTGGCTTCTGACGGGGCTTCGTTTCGGGTGTAGTTTTCAATCTTTACATACAGATCTGCAAACCCCGCTTTATTAAAAGTATCAGCCTCAAAAAAGAGGTAATTTTTAGTGAAATTGTAATAACCTCTCTCCCTTAAAAGGTTAGTTATCCTTTCGCTCTCCATTTCAAGTGTCAGTTCAGACAGTCTCATTCCCTTTTTGACCAAAGTTGCAGACATATTATTATCGACAATTTTATTGATGGAAGAGTCTTTTATCTGATGAGAAATCTCTTTAATCTCGAAGCTTTTGCCTGGATAAACAAAATATTTTACGCTGCTTTTTTTCCTTTTAGTAATAATAGTATCGGTCACCTCTGAATCAAAATAGCCAAGTGCTTTAAGTCGGTTTACAAGATTGTCCCGGCTCTTTTCTACAAGAAATGTATCCAGAACAACTGGTGCCTGTCCAATCTTTTGAACAAATTTGTCCCATCCGCCATCTTTTCCGTTGCTCCAGTTGTAAATAACCGTAAATGGGTTCCACCCGAAAAGAAAAGAGCTGTTTGGTTGTTGCCTTAGATAAGGGGTAAGGTCTGAAGAGCTCACTACTTTAGAATCAACTATCTTTATTTTGTTCTCTTTCAGTATGCTGCGTCCTTCGGGAATAACTCGTACAGTGCTGCATGAGTTTAATGCTGCTATAATAATTATAAGAAAAAAATGAAAAAGATATTTGTGTGAATTTCTGCTCATCAACTCTTTATTTTCAACAAAAATAGCAATTATAATCGATTCTCTTTTTCAAAAAAATAAAAAAAGATATCTTTGCATTCTGCAAATAATCCGATTGACTTACATTGCAGAAAATTTCACTAACTAACTCACCTGAATTTTTGAAATGAAGAACAAGTACATAGATTTGGTTGAACAGTCATTTGACTTTCCACAGGATGAATTTAAGGTAGAAGACGGAGAACTTCTATTCCATGATATTCCAATTATGGATATAATAGAGCAATACGGAACACCATTAAAAATTACATACTTACCCAAAATATCTTCCCAGATTCAAAGGGCAAAGAGAATGTTTAACGTAGCAATGGCAAAGGTTGATTATAAGGGAGCTTATCACTATTGCTACTGCACAAAGAGCTCACATTTTTCATTTGTAATAGAGGAGGCACTTAAAAACGATATCCACATTGAGACATCCTCTGCTTTTGATTTAAATCTGATAGAGTCATTGCAGGAGGCGGGAACTGTGAGTAAGGAGCTCTATATAATATGCAATGGTTTTAAAAAGGATGTCTATATCGAAAACATCGCAAACCTCAGGAACAACGGATGGACCAATATAATTCCTGTTCTTGACAATATGCAGGAGTTTGATGAACTAGATCTGTGCGTAAAGGAGCCTTGTAAAATCGGCATCCGCATTGCCGCAGAAGAGGAGCCAAAATTTGAATTTTATACATCACGTCTTGGCATAAGATATAGTGACATTCTTCCATTTTATGAACAGAAGCTTAAAAAGAACAAGAAGTTTTCGCTCAAAATGCTTCATTTCTTTATTAACACCGGTATGCGTGACAACGCCTACTACTGGAATGAGCTTTCTAAATGCGTATCAGTATATTGTGATCTAAAAGCTTTGTGTCCTGAACTTGATTCTCTGAATATTGGAGGCGGTTTCCCTATAAAAAATTCTCTTGCATTCGATTACGATTACGAATATATGGCCGAAGAGATAATTGCCCAAATCAAGAGCATTTGTGAGCAGAGAGGAACACCTGAACCCAATATATTTACCGAATTCGGCAGCTTTACCGTTGGTGAAAGTGGTGCTGTTATATATCAGGTTCTGGATCAAAAACAGCAGAACGACAGGGAGAGATGGTACATGGTTGACAGCTCTTTCATGACAACATTGCCTGATACGTGGGGTATTAAACAGAGATTTATCCTATTACCAATTAATAAGTGGAATAAGGAGTATCAACGAGTGTTTTTAGGAGGTTTAACATGCGATAGTCAGGATTATTATAATGCCGAAGCCCATGCCAATGCTATTTTTCTTCCGGTAATAAATGGAGAAGAGCCTCTATATTTAGGATTCTTCCACACAGGAGCCTATCAGGAGTCCATTGCAGGATTCGGTGGTATTCAGCACTGTCTGCAGCCTGCTCCAAAGCACATAACTATTGATGTTGACGAAAACGGCGAGTATTATACAAAACTTTTTAGTAAAGAACAGACTTACAAGTCTATGCTTAAAATTCTGGGATATTGATGACTCCCTCAAAATCAGAGATTAAATTAATCCGTTCCCTTGCAAGAAGAAAAATTCGCGAGGAGAACGGCTTGTTTGTCGTTGAGGGGGAGAAACTTGTTCAGGAGGCCATTGAGTCAGGTTGGGATATTTTAGAGATATTCCGGATGGAGGAGATTGGTGAGCAGTTAATGTCAAGGATTACACTTCTTTCCAGCCCCTCTCCTGCCCTGGCTGTAATCAGAATTCCTCAGACAAGTTATTCTTTAACTCCTGATATAAATAATCTTTCAATTGCCCTTGATTCAATTAAAGATCCGGGAAATTTGGGTACAATAGTCAGACTTTCAGAATGGTTTGGGATTGATACTATCTATTGTTCAGAGAATTGTGTTGATATATACAATCCAAAGGCAGTTCAGTCAACAATGGGAGCAATATTCCGGACCAAAGTTGTGTATACTCATTTACCCGGCTTAATTAAGGGGATTGAAGGGATGATGCCGGTTTACGGCACATTTATAAACGGCAGTAATATATACGGACAGAGTCTACCAAAGGGGGCACTAGTGGTTATGGGAAGTGAATCTGACGGTATTTCCCCTGATTTAGAGGCTTTAATTAATAATAAATTATCAATTCCATCCTTTTCATTATCTGAAAAGAGCAGTGAGTCTCTCAATGTTGCAATTGCAACTGCTGTAATTTGTTCTGAGTTTAAACGATCCTCTGTCTGACAATTTCAAATAATACAACCGATGCGGCAACAGAGACATTAAGTGATCCGGTTGCACCGGTTATTGGTATTTTAACCAATTCGTTTGCCAGAGATAGTGATGATTTGGATATCCCTTTGTCTTCTGATCCCAAAATAATGGCAGTAGCTTTGCTAAAATCGGCGTCATAAATATTCTTTTCTGCCTTTTCTGTTGCTGCAATAATTTGAAAACCACTTTGAGAGAGATAAAATATGGCCTCTCTAAGGTTTGTTACCTTTGCTACCGGAATTCTCATAAGTGCTCCTGCAGATGTTTTTATTGATTCAGCATTTATGGCTGCACTTCCTTTTGCCGGCATAATAATACCGTCAGCTGAAGCACACTCTGCCGTACGGGCAATTCCTCCGAAATTTCGCACATCGCTTACGCCGTCAAGGAGAATTATCACCGGATTTTTCCTGGCCTCAGTTGCTTTCGCAACCATCTCTTCAAGAGAAACATAATCTACCTGAGAGAGAAATGCAATAACACCCTGATGGTTTGACCTTGTTACAGAGTTGAGCCTCTCTATGGGTGCAAATTGAATTGAAATGTTCTTTTCCTGCAATAGCTCCATCAAGTTTCTAAAGTGTGGGCTATCCATACCCTGCTTAAACAAAACCTTCTCAATTTTTTTCCCGCCGATAACCGCATCTGTCACAGGGTGTATTCCGCAAATATAATTACTCTCCATTTCTAATTGTTTTATTGGTTATTGTGAAGCTTTTCCCACTCCTCCATCTCGCTGTTAAGCTCTTTTTTAAGTTTTTCGTAACTCTCTACAAGAGAGAGTATTTTAACGGCATCTGATATACCGGCAAGCTCCTTTTCTGCAGACGCTATCTTTGATTCAAGCTCTTCGATGCGCTTCTCGGACTTTTCAATTTTTGCCTGTCTTCTTTTTTGCTCTCGCTCTTGTTCTCTTTTTAAGTTGTGATCGACGGGCATTACACTCTCCTGCTGCTTAACTTCAGGTGTAGCTTTTAAGGCAGATTTCTCAAACTCCAACTCATCCAGGCTCTCAATATTTTTCCTCGAGAGAAACTCCTCAAATGTACCTAAATGTTCTCTTACTGCACCATCTTTAAATTCATAAATTTTATTTACAAGTCCGTCAAGAAAATCTCTGTCGTGAGATACAATCACAAGTGTGCCGTCATATTTAAGCAACGCCTGTTTAAGTATATCTTTCGATCTTATGTCCATATGGTTGGTAGGCTCATCAAGTGCAAGAAGATTATATGGTTTGAGCATCAGCTTTGCCATTGCCAGGCGTGACTTCTCACCTCCGCTTAATACTGCTACCTTTTTGTCTATGTCCTCGCCTCTGAATAGAAAAGATCCCAGAATGTCCCTCAATTTTGTCCTTACATCTCCGGTTGCAACATTGTCAAGAGTATCAAATACAGTATCCTCCTTATTGAGCAAATCTTCCTGATTCTGAGCGTAGTATCCCAGTGAAACATTGTGGCCGAGTTCGATTCTTCCTGAAACAGGGGTGAGTTCTCCGGTAATCAGCCTCATAAAGGTCGTTTTACCCTCTCCGTTCTTACCAAGCAATGCAATTTTTTCTCCTCTCTCAATGGTAATGTTGGCCTTATCAAAGATGCATTTATCTCCAAATGACATCTTTACATCAATTGATTTTAGTGCAACGTTACCTGAACGTGGTGCAGGGGGAAATTTAAGATAAAGTTTTGCTTTGTCCTCCTCCTCAACCTCGATCCTGTCAAGTTTATCCAGTTGTTTAATCCTTGATTGTACCTGATTGGATTTGGTTGCCTTATATCTGAACCTCTCAATGAAATCTTCGGTCTTCTCAATCAGTTTCTGCTGATTATCGTATGCTGCTTTCTGTTGCTCAAGACGTTCACGTCTCAGTTGAGTATATTTGGTGTACGGAACTTTGTAATCATTTATCTTTCCAAGCGTTATCTCTACAGTCCTGTTGGTAACACTGTCCAAAAAACGTCTATCGTGTGAAATTAATACGAGAGCACCCCTAAATCCCTGAAGATATGATTCAAGCCACCTTATCGATTCAATATCAAGGTGATTAGTGGGTTCATCAAGCAGCAGAATATCGGGTTTACGTAGCAATATTTTAGCAAGTTCTATCCTCATATTCCAACCAAGACTAAGTGTTGCCCTCTCTCTTTCAAGATCGCTGCGGCTGAATCCCAATCCTTTGAGTACCCTTTCTGAGAGAGCCTGAGGGTTTATTGTTCCGTACAGGTTCAGTTTATCGTTTAATTCGTTAAACCTGACAATAAGGTCATGATAGGAGTCACTCTCAAAGTCTGTTCTTTCACAGATGTCCTTGTTAATTTTGGCAATTCTCTCTTCAATCTTCTTTATATGTGAAAATGCTTTGAGAGTCTCTTCAATTACAGTACTCTTTTTCGAGTACTCCATCTCCTGAGGTAAATAGCCGATTGTTATTTCGGATGGTTGCTGTACAGCTCCGCCGGATGGTGCAATTATCCCTGCAACTATCTTAAGAATAGTTGTCTTACCGGCACCATTCTTGCCGACAAGCCCGATTTTGTCGTTCTCGTTTATGTGGAAATTGACATTATCAAAGAGGGTAAACCCTCCAAATGATACTGTCAGATTATTGATCGATATCACGGCAAATAAGTATACTAAATTCGTAAAGTAAATAGAGCGGTGTCCCTACAATAAAAAGGGTAAATGCGTCTCCGCTCGGAGTAATAACTGCCGCAACTATTATTAATATTGTGAATGCATGCTTTCTGTATTTTCTGAGCATGCTTTTTGAAATTATACCAAGTCTTGAGAGGATGGCTGCAAGGGCGGGCATCTCAAATACCACTCCCATAATAAGAATCAGCCACGTAAACATAGATATATATGATTTTAACGAAATCTGATTCTGAACCCAGTCACTAACCTGATATGTACCTAAAAACCTAACAGTCAAAGGGAACACAAATAAATATCCCACTAGGATCCCTACAAAGAAGAGAACTGAGGCAAAGGCAAAGGCTTTCCTTATTGCAGACTTCTCCTTTTCATACAGACCGGGACTGACAAATGTCCAGAGTTGGTAAATAATATAGGGGACAGTTAATATAAATGCAAGAGTCAATGAGACGCTTACGTGAGTAAAGAATTGTGCCGACAGCTCAATATTAATAAGGTTTACAGAAAACGGCTCGGGGGCCATTGCTGCAATTCCCGTAAAGGCTGCGAGCTGTCCAAACCATTTGTAAAGGATAAAGTCCGAATTTGTTGGTGCAAAAATTACCGTGTCAAATACAAAGCTTTTGTTAAAGAAGATTACGATTGCTGCAATAAGCAGAGCAATCGCTGAACGGAAGAGTACTCCCCTCAGTTCGTCAAGGTGGTCCCAAAATGTCATCTCTTTGCTCACGGTGGGGTCAGATTATTTTTTCTCCTCTTCGGAGCCTTTGTCTTCTTTTATCTCATCCTCGATGCCCTTCATTCCATCTTTGAAACTCTTTACACCTTTACCGATTCCCTTCATAAGTTCGGGGATTTTTTTACCGCCGAAAAGAAGCAATACTATAAGTGCGATAATTATAATTTCGGTTGCTCCAAGCGTTCCGAATAGTAAAAATTGGTTCATATCTGTGAATTTTTAGTCGTTTTCTTTAAAGTACGGGGCAAAGATATCAATAATAAAGGAAGGAGCCCTTGTTGGTCTCCTGTTATTTGCATGAATAAAGCCCAGAGTTACAGAACCGGCACATACAGTGTTGCCCTCCTGGTTGTAAATTACGGTGTCAATAACCATTCTTGCCTTTGGTATTTCGTTAACTGTGCTAACAACTCTTAGCTTATCACCTAGTTTTGCCGGCAATTTGTAATCACAGGCAACATTTACAACCGGCATCATTATTCCTAACTTTTCAATCTGATGAATAGGGAGGCCAAGATTGGCCAATGCTTCGCTCCTGCCACACTCAAAATAGCGAATATAGTTGGAATGGTGTACTATTCCCATCAGATCAGTTTCGTAATACCTTACCTCTAAAATGGTTTCTGATATATACATTACTTACTGTACTCCTCTTTTAGTTTTAATAATTTGGCTATTTTTTCCTGAGCATCTGATCTCTTCTTAAGCTCGGTGTTTTTTATGTTTTCTGCTGCGTTAGCCATAAACTTTTCGTTATTGAGCTTTGCATTTACAGCTTTAAGAAATCCCTCAAGATGTTTTAGTTCTGTCTCAATTTTATTAAGCTCTTCGGCAGCATTTACCATACCTTCAAGCGGAACAAAAAATTCAGAAGTCCCAACCATGAATGAGTTTCCTGTTTGGCCTGAGTCCTTAACTGACATATCTTCAATTTGTGATATGTTGGCCATTTTTCTTATTACGCAGTAGAGGTTTTTGTCTACATCTCCCTTTACAAAAAGATTCAGTTCTGTTTTTGGGGAAATAGCCTTTGATTGTCTTACATTTCTTATGTTAACAATAGCTGATTTTACCAACTCAAAGGCAGCTGTATACTCTTTTGACCAGTTTTCCGGTGATGGCATTTCGGAAATCATTATGCTTTCATGATCTTTGTTCTTGGCTAGGTGCTGCCAAAGCTCCTCTGTGATGAAAGGCATAAAAGGGTGCAAAACCCTGAGAAGTTTTTCAAATAGCTCAAGAGTAGCTTTATGCGTCTTGCTGTCAATTCCTTTGCCAAATTCAGGCTTAATAATCTCAAGGTACCAGGCGCAGAAATCATCCCAAAAAAGCTTGTATGCGTGCATAAGAGCATCCGAGAGGCGAAATTTTTCAAAGTGGTCATTTATTATTTCAAGTGATTCACTAAGCGTTCCATCAAACCATTTAACCGCTGCTACAGCTTCGGCAGGTTGCTCAATATCTTTATCAACATTCCATCCGTTTACAAGGCGGTATGCGTTCCAAATTTTGTTTGAAAAATTTCTGCCCTGCTCAACCTGACTCTCATCAAAGAGAATGTCGTTTCCGGCACTGCTACACAGGAGCATACCTACTCGTACACCATCAGCTCCATATATCTCCATCAGCTTAATCGGATCAGGTGAATTACCAAGCGATTTAGACATCTTTCTTCCCTGCTTATCTCTCACGATACCGGTAAGATATACATTTTTGAATGGTATATCACCACAGAATTCATTTCCAGCCATAATCATACGTGCAACCCAGAAAAATAAAATTTCGGGTGCTGTAACCAAATCATTTGTCGGGTAATAATAGGCCAGTTCGCTGTTTGGTTTTTTATTCGGGAATCCCGGCTTTGTTGGGTCAAATACAGATATTGGCCATAGCCATGATGAGAACCAGGTATCAACAACATCTTCGTCCTGTTTTAGGTCATTTTCGGTCAAATCTGGGTGGTTAAGTCTGGCTTTTGCAAGTGCTTCATCCTTATCTATTGCCACAACAATTTTACCATCAGGCAGATACCATGCGGGAATTTGCTGACCCCACCAAAGCTGTCTCGAAATACACCAATCTTTAACGTTCTCCATCCAGTGGCGGTATGTGTTCTTGAATTTATCAGGTATAAGCTTTATTGTGTCATTCATTACATATTCAAGAGCAGGCTTGGCTGCCTCGGTCATCTTAAGAAACCACTGAAGTGAAAGTCTTGGTTCAATAACAGCGTTTGTCCTTTCTGAATAACCAACCTGTGAGTTATATTGCTCCTCTTTCACCAGTTGATTACTCTCCTGGAGCATCTTCACAATCTTCTTTCTTGCAATAAACCTATCCTCCCCTATCAGAATCTGAGCTTTTTCATTTAGCCTTGCATAGTTATCAAGTATGTCTATTACAGGCAAATTGTGCCTTATTCCTATCTCATAATCGTTTATATCATGTGCAGGAGTGATCTTGAGACAACCTGTTCCAAAATCCATCAGCACATATTCATCTTCAATTACCGGAATCTCTTTATTAATTAGTGGAATTAATACCTTTTTGCCCTTGAGTTTAGAATATCTTGGGTCGTCCGGATGTACACAGACTGCTGTGTCTGCCATTATTGTTTCGGGCCGTGTAGTTGCAATCTCAACATACTCTTCGGTTGGTTTTCCGTCATTTGAGATGAAGTATTTAAGATAGTAGAGCTTCGACGGTGTCTCCTTGTATATGACCTCTTCGTCACTGACAGCCGTTTGACCCTCAGGGTCCCAGTTCACCATTCTGATGCCTCTGTATATTAGACCTTTATTGTAAAAATGAACAAAAGTATTGATTACAGATTTATTGTATTCGGGGTCCATCGTAAATGTTGTGCGGTTCCAATCGCATGATGCTCCCAGCTTTTTCAGCTGTTCCAGAATTATGCCTCCGTGCTTCTCTCTCCACTCCCATGCATGCTCTAAAAACTCTTCCCGTGTTATGCCTGATTTTTCTAGTCCCATCTCTTTAAGTTTGGCCACAACCTTTGCCTCAGTTGCAATTGAGGCATGGTCTGTTCCGGGTACCCAGCAGGCATTTTTGCCCATCATTCTTGCTCTTCTTACCAATACATCCTGAATGGTATTGTTGAGCATATGTCCCATATGCAGTACTCCTGTTACATTTGGAGGAGGTATTACAACAGTATACGGCTCTTTTTCATTCGGTTCAGAGTGAAAGTAGCCCTTTTCCAGCCAGAATCTGTACCATTTGTCTTCGGTAAGCGACGGGTCGTATTTTGTGGAAATTTCCATAAAGAGTTAATAAGTGATGTTTAAACAAACAGCAAAGTTAATCAATTTTAAAAAAAGTGAACAAAATTAGCAATTAAGAAAAAATCTTATCTTTGCGTTGATCTAAAAAAACATGAAGGACATGAGTGCTGAAAATGAACTGAATATAGAATTGAGCAACGATGTGGCACAGGGATCTTACTCAAATCTTGCGATAATCACACATTCAAGCAGTGAATTTATTCTTGATTTTATAAGAATGATGCCCGGGGTTCCAAAAGCTCAGGTACACAGCAGGATAATTATGACTGCCGAACATGCCAAGAGACTTCTTCTAGCCATAAAGGATAATATTGACAAATTCGAAAGTCAATATGGTGAAATAGAACTTCACAACGAACCTATTAATAAAGTACCAATAAACTTCGGTAATAATTCAGCCGAGGCATAAACTTCCATTAATCAAATATGACAAAAAAACTTAAAATTGTTGTTCTGGCCAAACAGGTGCCGGACACCCGTAATGTTGGGAAAAATGCAATGAAAGAGGATGGTACGGTTAACCGTGCTGCCCTTCCGGCAATCTTCAATCCTGAAGATATGAATGCATTGGAACAGGCATTAAGACTTAAGGACCGTTTCCCGGGAAGCCAGGTTTTGCTTCTGACAATGGGCCCATCAAGGGCTGCTGAAATAATCCGTGAAGGTTATTACAGGGGAGCAGACGGAGGAGTACTTCTTACCGACCGTAAATTTGCAGGTGCAGATACACTGGCAACATCCTATGCTCTTTCAATGGCTATCAAGAAAATCGGACCGGATATAATTATCGCAGGCAGACAGGCTATCGATGGCGATACAGCACAGGTAGGTCCACAGGTTGCTGAGAAATTGAATTATCCTCAGGTAACTTACGCAGAAGACATTACCGGATTTGACGGAGATAAGCTTGTGGTAAAAAGAAGGCTTGAGAGAGGTGTAGAAACAGTGAAAACCCCTCTCCCTGCAGTAATTACCGTTCACGCTACAGCTCCTGATTGCCGTCCAAGACACGCAAAACATTTGATGAAATACAAACACGCCCGCACTTTTACCGAAGAGCAGGACAACGAGCATAACTCATACCTCCCTATTGAGGCGAAAACTAATCTGAGGATCCCTGAATGGGGTGTTGCCGATGTTGGCGGAGATGAGATTCACTATGGTCTTTCAGGATCACCTACAAAGGTGAAAAAGATTGAAAACATTGTGCATCAGGCAAAGGAATCAAAGATACTCACATCATCTTTCGAAGATATCGATTCGCTAATTAAAGAACTATTCTCATCACACACCATTGGATAACAGAAAATCAATAAGTATGAACAATATTTTTATTTATATAGAGACTGAAGGGGGAAAAATTGCTGATGTAAGCCTTGAGCTTCTGACCAAAGCCCGCTCTCTGGCAAAAGAGCTCTCATGTGAGGTTGAGGCACTTATTATTGGAGACAGCGTGGCTCAACACAAAGAAGAACTTTTCAAATATGGTGCTCAGACAATTCATGTAGCTGAAGACAAGAAACTTAAGCATTACCTAACACTACCCTACTCTTCAATAGTAATTTCCGTTCTAAAAAAGGAGAATCCGCAGATTGCGCTCTTTGGAGCAACAAGTGTTGGAAGAGATCTTGCTCCCAGAGTATCTAGTGCTTTGGTAAGCGGACTTACAGCTGACTGCACATCTTTAGAAATCGGCGACCATAAGGAGGTTAAAAGTGGTAAAGAGTACAAAAACCTTCTTTACCAAATAAGACCTGCCTTTGGTGGTAACATTATTGCAACAATCATAAACCCTGATTGCAGACCGCAAATGGCAACTGTAAGAGAGGGAGTTATGAAAAAAGAGGCTCTTGATGTGGCTGTAAAAGGTAAGGTTAAGGTAATTGACACTGCTGCCATTATTAAAGATGAAGACTTTGTTGTTGAGATTATTGAAAGACACATCGAGGAGCGCAAAATTGATATCAAAGGCTCTCCGGTTATTATTGCCGGTGGTTTTGGAGTGGGTTCAAAAGAGAACTTTAAACTTCTTTACGATCTTGCTGCAGTGCTAGGTGCCGAGGTTGGCGCCTCAAGAGCCGCTGTTGACGCCGGGTTCGCTGAGCCTGCAAGGCAAATCGGACAGACTGGAGTTACCGTAAGACCTAAGCTCTATATTGCAGTAGGAATTTCAGGCCAGATTCAGCACACAGCCGGAATGGACCAGTCTGCAATGATAATTTCAATAAACAACGATCCTGCGGCTCCTATTCATCAGATTGCCGACTACGCAATTGTAGGTGACCTTAATGAGATAATCCCGCGGATGATTAAATCTTACAAACTAAACAGCAAATAGTATGGCCAATTTTTATAAAGATAATAACGATTTAAAATTTCAGTTCAGTCATCCTCTGATGTCTAAAATTGTTAGACTCAAGGAGCAGGATTTTAAAGATTCAGGAAATATTGACTATGCACCTTCATCCTTTGAAGATACAGTAGACTCTTATGATAAGGTAATGGAGATACTTGGAGAGATTTGCGGTGATGTTATTTTTCCAAATTCCGAAGAGGTTGACCATTCAGGTCCTCATCACGAAAATGGAAGGGTTACCTATGCAAAAGGTACTCAGCAGAATCAGGATACCCTTACGCAAGCCGGTCTTTACGGAATGTCACTTCCAAGAGAGTTTGGAGGGCTAAATTTTTCAATGGTTCCGTATGTTATGGCTGCCGAGATAGTTGCTAGAGCTGATGCAGGTTTTGCCAACATTTGGGGTCTTCAGGATTGTGCTGAAACTATTCACGAATTTGCCACAGAAGAGATTAAAGAGGAGTTTTTGCCTAGAATTCATCAGGGCGAAACTTGCTCAATGGACCTTACAGAGCCGGATGCAGGAAGTGACCTTCAGGCAGTTATGCTAAAGGCTACGCTTAACGAACAGGATGGTATGTGGTACTTGAATGGCGTTAAGAGGTTCATAACAAATGGTGATGCCCAGATTAAACTGGTACTTGCCCGCTCAGAAGAGAACACTACTGACGGCAGAGGCCTTTCATACTTTGTTCATGATCAGAAGTGGGGAGGTGTTACTGTGAGAAGAATCGAAAACAAACTCGGAATAAAGGGCTCTCCTACCTGTGAACTTGTATTCTCAAATGCTCCTGCCAAACTTGTTGGTGAGCGAAGAATGGGTCTTATAAAGTATGTGATGTCGCTGATGAATGGTGCAAGACTTGGAGTAGGTGCCCAGTCAGTTGGTATTTCAGAAGCAGCATATCGCGAAGCTTTAAAGTATGCTCATGAAAGAGCACAGTTTGGTAAGCCAATTATTCAGTTTCCGGCTGTTTATGAGATGCTGGCAGTTATTAAGGCTAAATTACAGGCTTCAAGGGCTCTGCTATATGAAACAACAAGATTTGTTGATGTATATAAATCCTATGGTTTTATTGCTGAGACAAGAAAACTCACTCCGGAAGAGAGGACTGAATCAAAGCAGTACCAGAAATTGGCAGATATGTTTACCCCTATGCTCAAACTGATGGCATCGGAGTATTCAAACCAAAATGCTTATGACTCTCTTCAGATACATGGTGGGTCAGGTTTTATGAAGGACTACCCTATTGAACGTATTTACAGGGATGCCAGAATTACAACCATTTACGAGGGCACATCTCAGCTTCAGGTAGTGGCTGCTCAGAGATATGTAACTAACGGAGGTTATATGAGTCAGCTTCGTGAATATGAGAACAGACCTGTAAAAGCTGAATACGAACAACTCAAAAAGATAATCGCCGAAATGACAAATCAGTATGAAAAGGCTGTCGAAATGCTGATTGGCAAAGACAACGAGTACATCGATTTCCACGCCAGAAGAGTTGTAGAGATGGCTGCACATATAACCATGTCATACCTTCTGTTGAATGATGCTCAGATCGACAGCAGCTTTGATAACTCTGCACAGATTTACATTACCAAAGCTCAATCATGGAACGACGAAAGGTTCAACTACCTTAAGAATTTCTCACCTTGTCAGCTAAGTGCTTTCCAGGCCATTAAAGAGGAACATGTAAAGGAGGCATAAGCCTGATTTCATTACACATTCAATAAAGTGGCGCAGAGAAATAGTAATAATCTCTGCGCCATTATAAGTATTTTTCCATATTGGTTTTGTAAATATCACATAATTAATCAAATGTGAAGCTACTTAAAAATTACCTACAGGAGTTTGTGTACTTGCAGTTGTGGGCCTCTCCGGTGCGCTCAACCTCAATTGTAATGTGATCTATCCCTGACGATGATGTAATCTCGCGCACCCTCTCCTTAAGATTGCAAATTGTTAATGAATCGGTTTCATCAGCAACCACAATGTGAAGTGTCAATATGTGATTTTCTCCATCAAGACTCCAAATATGCAGGTCATGAAGAGACACAATTTCATTTATGGAAAGTAAACGGCCTTCAAGTTCATCAACATTTATACTTTTTGGAACCTCTTGCAGCATTATTTTTACTGTATTTCTGAGGTTACGATAAACATTCCAGAGAACCCAGGCGGTAATAATCAGAGACATCAGAGGGTCAAGGAAAGGAAGATCAAAGAAAAACATTAGAACCGCTCCAATAAATACGGCGATCCATCCCAAAACATCCTCCATCATATGCAATAAAACCGCCTTTTCATTGTGGCTTGTACCATGCTTTAACCGTAGAACTGCTGCTCCGTTAACTATGATCCCGATAACAGCCAGTATAATCATTCCAGGAGCATGAGCCTGTTGTGGTTCAATTATCCTTTTCACGCTCTCCTGAATTATAAACACCGACCCTATTGCAAGAACCAGTGATATAAATATTGATCCAAGTAGTGAAAACCTCTTATAACCGTAAGAGTAAAAACGATCACCCCTCTTCTGAGAAAATTTTTGAAGATACCAGGCTACTCCTAGTGACAAAGAATCCCCAAAATCGTGTACGGCGTCAGAGAGAATTGCCACCGAGTTTGTTAAAAGTCCTCCAACTAGCTCAATCAGGGCAAACGAAATGTTTAAAACAAATGCGTAGGCAATGTTTTTTGAACTATTATTTATTGGACTGAGACTATGTGAATGGTCGTGCGACATTTAATAAGCGTTTTACTTAATAACCGTTTTTGATGATATTTGTTTATTCGCCTTTAGGATAGTTTTTGTTTAAGCGTTTTTTAAGTGAAAATTTGGTTTTGATACCTCAGGAATACCTCAAAAAACTGTTGAAATTACAAACAATGAAATTATAAACAAAAAACTTCATCGCGATAATTTTTTAACTTTGTAAGATATAATCGGGAAAATGGAAAAATCGCTTAATATAATTACACTCGCCTCTGCCCTGCATGGCGATTCGCAAGAGATAACTTCGCACAGAGAGATAATACCTGTACTCAGGTCCCACTTTGTAACTAAAGAGTTATCTTATGAACAAATTTCTGCCGGTTCACTTCCGGATGGATTTACTGTTCTTTTTATTGCCACAGGAGGAACTGAGGAGCTCTTTCTGAAAATCAATAAAATGATACCTCAGCCTGTTGTTATTCTGAGTGATTCATATCACAACTCCCTTGCAGCATCGCTGGAGATATGCTCGTGGATGCATAACAATAACATCATGCATAAACATATAGTATTTCCGGTTGAACCATCCAGAAAGGTAATTGAGCAAATTCTTGAAGAGCTCGACTTTACAGCAGTTATCCAAAGTGGTTTTTCGCAGTTAAAAAGAGAAAGAATCGGACTTATAGGCGGAGAGTCTCCATGGTTAATATCTTCAAAAATTGACAAACGATACATTGGAGAAAAATTTGGGGTTTCTTTCGTGGAAATTGATCCGCAGGCAATAATTAAAGATTTTGAGAAAGAGACTATTACGAATTCTTCTGTAACAGACTTCGCCCGCAAAATTGCCTCCCGTCTTGATATACATACCAATGAAGATACATTAAAAGATGCCGTAAGGTTCTATAATGTGCTTTTAAAATATTGTGAGGAGTTCAAACTTACATCCCTTACCATTAAGTGTTTCGATATTTTGATTCCTTGCAATACAACTGCCTGCCTGGCCCTGGCTTTGCTAAACGACAAAGGCATAACAGCTGGTTGCGAAGGAGACATACCCTCTTTGTGGAGTATGATAATTTCAAGGGTGTTTTGTGAGAAAATCTCTTTTATGTCAAATCCTTCTTCAATTGAAAGGGTTGATAATAGTATCGATTTTGCACACTGTACAGCCCCACTCTCCTTATCTGAAGAGTTTACCCTTACAAGCCACTATGAATCAAAATTGGGTATTGGAGTTAAGGCTAAAATGTCTTTGGGTAAATATACTCTTTTCAAATGCGCTGGCGAAAAGTTGAATAAGTTCTATGTTTTTGAAGGAGAGGTGGTTCAAAACACTTCTGTAATTGAAAGATGCAGAACTCAAATTAAGTTTATTTTTAAATCAGATGATGACCTGGACGAATATCTGAATTCATATCTGGGCAACCACACAATTCTGATTCCGGGGAAAAATAAAAAAGCACTAAAAAGAGTGATGAAGTTTATGTCGGAAATTCAGTAATTCAGCAATTTACTAAATCATCAAATCAGTAAACAATTAATTATTTCAAATATAACCTAGTTTTATTTACTCTAATTTTCTCTAACTATAGCATTAAAAAAAACATTATACATTAACTCAAACCTCTCATTATGAAAAACATATATGCAAACTGGAAATTTATAAAAGGGACTTTGCTTTTAGTGGTTTCTCTTTTTCTTGCAAACACCTCTTTTTCGCAAACAATCATTAACAAAGATCCCCGTATAGAGGCTGCTGTTAATGAGATCTGCACAGATAATATGAGAGAAAATATAACAGGCTTGCTCAAGTTTCATACGCGCCATAATCTAAGTACTCAAAAAAGAGCTGATTTTGGAATTGGTGCTGCTGCAACCTATATTGAAAATAAGCTCAATGAGTATGCAAAATCGGACAGCCGTTTTACAGTAGAGAGAGTTCTCTACAAGGCCGGAGGAGAAGGAACGCGTTTGGGCAGAGAAATTACTCTCACAAACATAGTTGTAACGATAAAGGGGAATTCTTCGGATGACAGAGTGATTGCACTACTTGCGCATTATGACAGCCGTTCGGAGGATAACACTGACTCTACCACTTATGCTCCCGGTGCAAACGATAATTTAAGCGGAGTTTCAGCACTACTGGAGATCGCAAGAATTTTAGCCGGAAAAGAGATTGGCGCTACAATAAAGCTAATGTTTCTCTCAGGTGAAGAGCATGGTCTTTTGGGTGCTGCACATATGGCTCAGATTGCTCAGGATGAGAAATGGAATCTGATTGCCGTTTTGAACAACGATATGATAAGTAACAGCCATTCAAGTGATACTGACATAAGAAACAATTCAATCGTAAGGGTATTTTCCGAGAATATTCCATTTACCGAAAACGAGGCACAGGCAAGGGAGAGGGTTTTTAACTCGGCTGAAAATGACTCCCCGTCAAGACAACTTGCCAGATATATTAAAGAGAGCGGAGAGAGATATACAGAAAATCTTATGGTTAAACTGATTTATCGTAACGACCGTTTTGGCAGAGGAGGCGACCATACTCCTTTTAACAGAAAGGGATTTACAGCTGTAAGAATATGTGAATTCTATGAAAATTACGATAGAACCCATCAAAAGACTGAAATCAGAAACGGAAAACAGTTCGGGGATATAATCGAAGGGGTCGATTTTGAATATCTGCGCAAAAACACCTCCGTAAATCTCTCTTCACTTATGAATCTGGCCCTTGCTCCATATGAGCCAATAAATGTATCAACAAATGTCTCTTCCTTATCAAATTACACCGAGATATCATGGAAGGAGCCTGTTAAAGGAATTATGCCATATGGGTACTATCTTCTTATAAGAGAGACAGATTCTCCTGTTTGGCAAAGAAAAATTTTCGTTAAAGGAACTGAGATTAATGTTCCATTGAGCAAAGACAACTATTTCTTTGGGGTTCAGTCAGTAGGCGATAAAGGGAACGAAAGCCTTCCTGTGTTTTCAAAAGGTGTTAGGTAGGTGAAGAAGTAAAAACAAAAGTAAAAGATGTTAAATGCGTAAACAGAAGCATTATAAAATATCATTGGTAGGGTGCGGAAATGTGGCTTACAGACTCTCTTTTGCTCTTAAAAGTGCTGGTCACTCTATCCCCTGCATATATGGCAGAAACTTAAATGAGGCAAACAAACTGGCCTATATTTTAAATAAACCTGAAATTCTGGAGCACATACCTCCGGCTACCCACAAAGCTAAAAGTGAGATAATTGCAACCAGGGGTACAGATGATTTTAAAATGCTTTCGGAAAGTGATATTATTATTATTGCTGTATCAGACAATGCCATTCAGGAGATCTCAGACAGGCTGTTTGAGGCACTTAATGGAGAAAAAGAGCTGCCGGTTGTTGTTCATTCAAGCGGAGCAACAGATATAAGCGTGTTGTGCAAATGGCCCCGATTCGGTGTCTTTTACCCGCTGATGACTTTATCGAAGACAAAACCGGTTGACTTTAAACTAATTCCATTTTTTTTAGAAGCAAATGACAGCGTAGTAATGGAACAAATTTCATCTCTCTGCTACTCACTGGGTTCAGAATATAAGGTTTGTTCATCTGAAGAACGGTTAAAAGTGCATACTGCTGCTGTTTTTGTAAGTAATTTTGTGAACTATCTTACCGGACTGGCCTTTGATATATCCGGACAAAATCAGATGTATTTAATGCCCCTTGCAATTGAAACTGTGAGAAAGGCATTTCTTTATGAGCACCCTTCACTTGTTCAGACAGGCCCTGCAGTCAGAGACGATCATCAGACGATGAATAAGCACATTGATATACTTGAAAATATGGATGACCACAAGCTGGTTTATGAGACTATTTCAAAACTTATACTTAAACAAAGAAAATAATTCTAATATGTCCAATTATAAGATTAAATTATCTAAGATTAAAGCATTTGCCTTTGATGTAGACGGAGTATTTACAGACGGTACCGTTATTGCAACCGAATCCGGTGACCTTTTGCGATCACATAATGCAAAAGATGGTTATGCAGTAAGGATGGCCATTCTAAACAATTTCCCGGTTGCAATAATTACAGGAGGTGCTTCTGAAAGCATTATTAAAAGGTTTGCCCCTATCGGAGTAGAAGACATATATTTGAAATCACATAATAAAATGCCTGATTTTCTCAGGTTTTGTTCAAAACACAACCTAAAACCGGACGAAGTTTTGTTTATGGGCGATGATATACCTGATATTGGAATTCTTAAAAATTGCGGGCTTGCAACATGTCCTGCAGATGCTGTCAATGAGGTTAAAGAGGTAAGCGAATATGTATCACTATTTAATGGAGGCAGAGGCTGTGTCAGGGATGTTATTGAACAGACTCTCAAAATCCAAGGTGTTTGGAGTGCCAATCCTGAGGCATATTCAGGCTAACAAAATAATCAGTATTTATGTCTGTACTAGCTAACCTGCTTAAAGATTACAAAATTATTCTGGCCTCTGCCTCACCCAGGAGAAGCCATCTGCTTGCCGGTCTTGGAATAGATTTTAAGGTAGAAATGAATGGAAATGTTTCTGAGGAATTTGATCCTTCGCTCGATCCATTGAATGTTCCATTAATGCTCTCTGTCAGAAAATCACACGCATTTCCCCGATTGCTAAAGGAGAACGAAATTATAATAACAGCTGATACGCTGGTTATTTGCGAGGGAGAAATTCTGGAAAAACCGATTGACAGAGATGAAGCATTCAAAATGATAAGAAGACTCTCCGGAAAATCACACATTGTCTCTACAGGGGTTACCTTAAGGTCAAAAGAAAAAGAGACAACTTTTTCCGCTGAGACTACAGTCTGGTTTAAAGAGATTGATGATGATGAGATTAACTACTATCTGGATAATTACTCTCCATATGACAAGGCCGGAAGCTATGGAGCACAGGATTGGCTGGGATATACTGCCATAAAAAGAATTGAAGGTTCCTATTTTAATGTAGTAGGTTTGCCTGTTCAGAAACTGAGTGATAAGCTTAAGGAGTTTGTCCTCGCTTTGAAACAAGGGTAACAGTATCTCCATCAATTTTGAGAACTCCTCTGTCGCACATCTCCCTTATTGAACTTATAATCACTTTGTTTTCTGCAGAGATAAACGATGTAAAGTTGGTTAGCTCTACAGGACCGTCACTTAGAGCCTCAACGATTTGTCGTTCAATCTCTTTGTATCTTCCATCGGATTTTCTGTTTTCTATGCATATATCACACTCTCCGCATTCAGGAGAATCATCCTCTCCAAAATAATCAAGAAGATACTGTGAACGACAGGTGCTATCCTGGGATACGTAATGGATTACAGATTCAGCTCTACCCATATGCATCTCCTTTTTAGCATTATATCTGCTTTCAGGCAGATATATCCCCTTCTCCTCCAGCCTCTCTTCGTTAAAAATCAGAAGTGGCGATCTTGCTCCGGGAATATATGACATTATACCCATTCTTGAGAGACGCATCAACATTGATGTAACAGCAGCTTTACTGTTTCTGAGGACTCTCGCAATATACTCCTCGTCAATGGATACAAATTCAGAAAAGAGGCCTGTATATAACCGTAAAAGAGATTTTATAAATGAATCCAGAGACTCATTTTTAAGCTGAACCATATAGAGTTCATCTCTGTTTACTATAAACATTACCCTTGATGGATTATCCAACTCCTCTGTCAGTTCAAGATAGCCCTCACTCTCCATGTATTTGATTGCATAATAGACCGAGCCGGCGTGCAGTTTATATTTAAGTGAGAATTCGACAAGGTTGAACCTCTGGGCATCTCCCTTGCCCGTTCCATAGGTGTAGTCAAAAAACTTGTATAGCTTTTGATATACATCCTTAATGTATTCAATTTCAGGAAAAGAGATGTTTACAATCTGTTTCAGCCTTTTGACATCGTTGTTATTCCATAGTTGTACTGCGTAAGATTTTACCCCATCTCTTCCGGCCCTTCCGGCCTCCTGAAAATAGGCTTCCAGTGATTCGGGGAGGTCAAAATGGCATACAAATCTTACGTCCGGCTTATCAATTCCCATGCCGAATGCGTTGGTAGATACAATAATATCTGTGATTCCGCTCTTCCAGTCATCCTGTTTGCGAGATCTTAAATCGGTTGAATAGCCTGCGTGATATGAATCAGCAGATAATCCCTGGGCTTTAAGAAAAAGGGCAATCTCATCTGCTCTCTTTCTCTCCCTCACATAAACAATACCCGACCCTTTTACTCCTCTTATAACCCTTAAAAGTTGTCCGTTTTTATCTTCACAGTATCTTACTATATATGCCAGATTCTTTCTTGAAAAGCTTGATTTAATGATATTTGACTCACGAAACCCCAGTTTTTCAACGATATCAGATGCTACCTTGGGAGTTGCTGTTGCTGTTAATGCTATAACCGGTATCGGACCCGTAATTTCAAGAACATCTTTAATCAAAAGATAGTCAGGCCGAAAATCATACCCCCATTCTGAAATGCAATGTGCCTCATCAACAACGAGATAAGAGATATTCATCTTCTCTAGGCGTACTCTGAAAATTTCGCTTCGGAGTCTCTCAGGTGATAGGTACAGAAATTTATAGTTACCGTAAATTGCATTGTCAAATGCTGCATCAATCTCTCCCGATGTCATTCCTGAATATACAGCAAGTGCCTTAATCCCTTTTTTTCTGAGATTCTCCACCTGATCTTTCATTAATGCTATAAGGGGGGTAACAACAATGCAAATTCCCTCTTTCATAATTGCCGGAATCTGAAAACAAACAGATTTTCCTCCTCCGGTAGGCAAAAGGGCTAATGTATCTCTGTTCTTTAAAACAGACATTACTATCTCTTCCTGCATTGGTCTGAAAGAGTCGTGAGACCAGTATTGTTTTAATACATCAAGGTGAGATAACATATTGTCCATTAATTAGCAAAAATAGTAATATTTTAATTCTGTTTTGTGAATATTTTTTCTTAAATTCGTTATGATTTCCTACAATTCACCTAACCAACCACAACTTAAACTATCTTATGTCACACTTAGATCTCTCAATTTATGGTATTCGAAATATCGGAAAAATAATCCATAATCCATCCTATGAAGAGCTTTATCAAGCTGAAATGTCCGATAAAAACCAAAGTTTTGAAGAGGGCATTTTAACAAACACCGGAGCAGTTGCCGTTAAAACAGGAGTA
Source organism: Rikenellaceae bacterium (assembly GCA_003542575.1). Taxonomy (GTDB): domain Bacteria; phylum Bacteroidota; class Bacteroidia; order Bacteroidales; family UBA932; genus Bact-08. The sequence goes on from DPKJ01000005.1 coordinate 428,375, forward strand.
TTCACAGGCCGCTCTCCCAAAGACAGGTACATTCTTAAAGACAGTACAACTGAAAATACAATCTGGTGGGATGGGAATATCAATAAACCCATTGGTAAAGAGGTGTGGGATGATTGTCTGGAGATAGCAAGAGAACAACTATCCGATAAAGAGTGCATTTATGTAGTAGATACATTTTGCGGCACAAATGAAGAGACCCGTTTAAAGGTGAGGTTTATCATGGAGGTGGCGTGGCAAGCTCATTTTGTGACAAATATGTTTATCAGGCCTTCAAAATATGAACTCGATAACTATGGCCAGCCTGATTTTGTCTCAATAAATGCATCAAAGGCAACAAATCCAAAATGGAAAGAGCACAACCTTCACTCGGAGGTTTTTGTGCTCTTTAATCTTACAGAGAGAATCCAGGTAATTGGAGGCTCTTGGTATGGTGGTGAAATGAAGAAGGGAATCTTTTCGATTATGAATTACTATTTGCCTCTTAAAGGCATTGCCTCGATGCACTGTTCAGCCAATGTCGGAAAAAAGGGTGATGTCGCGGTATTCTTCGGACTTTCAGGAACAGGTAAAACAACATTGTCTGCCGATCCCAAGAGGTATTTAATCGGTGATGACGAACATGGCTGGGATAATGACGGTGTTTTCAATTTTGAAGGAGGGTGCTATGCCAAAACCATAAACCTGAGCAAAGAAAATGAGCCGGATATATGGTCAGCCATTAAAAGAGATGCCCTGCTTGAAAATGTAGTAGTTGACAAAGAAGGTAATATCGACTTTTCAGACGGCTCAATAACAGAAAACACAAGGGTCTCCTATCCTATTTTTCATATAAATAAAATTGTCCTCCCTTCAAAAGCAGGACATGCAAAAAAGGTAATCTACCTTTCAGCAGATGCATTTGGGGTTCTGCCTCCGGTTTCTATCCTGGATAGAAATCAGGCGCAATATCATTTTTTAAGCGGTTTTACCTCAAAAATTGCCGGAACTGAAAGAGGAATTACAGAACCTGTTCCTTCGTTTTCACCTGCATTCGGTGAGGCTTTCCTTACTCTTCACCCAACCATTTACGCTAGATTACTTGCCGATAAAATGGATCAGCACGGAGCAAAAGCATATCTTGTAAACACTGGGTGGAACGGCACAGGAAAAAGAATTTCAATTAAAGACACCCGTGCAATTATTGATGCAATTATTGACGGATCAATCGAGAACGCACCTACCGGACATATACCGATATTGAACCTCACAATACCTCATTTATTGAATAATGTTTCGCAGGGAATTCTTGACCCGAGGGATACCTATCAGGACAAAAATGAATGGGAAATAAAGGCAAAATCTCTTGCAGCAAAATATATTGCTAACTTTGAACAGTATTGTGATAATCCGGCTGCAATCGCCCTCAAACCATCAGGGCCACAGTTATAATATTGTTAGAAAATGAAAATTTATTTTTTAAAATCCGTATCGGCTAATGCTTTGATACGGATTACTTTTATTATTTTGTTTCTCATTATGACCGGCACTAATATGTTGGCTAAGAGAGATATATACAACTATATTACACTTTATACAAATGTAGGTGAAATAACATTTCGCCTTTACAATCAAACTCCTTTACATCGGGATAATTTCATCAAACTGGTTAAAGGGCGCTTTTTTGACGGTATTCTTTTCCACAGGGTTATAGATAATTTTATGATCCAGACCGGTGATCCGGATTCGAAGGCTAAAGAAGCAGGAAAGCTTTATGGTAACGGAGGACCCGGCTACGACCTTCCGGCTGAAATAATTCCTGGTCTTTATCATAAAAGAGGAGTAGTTGCTGCGGCAAGAGAGGGAGATAGTGTGAATCCTGAGCGAAAATCTTCTGGATCTCAGTTTTATATTGTAAAGGGAAAGGTATTCGATGATGAGGGCCTTAAAACTGTAGAAAATAGAATAAATTCAAGAAATGCAGCAAATAATATTCAAGGGGAGCACACAATTCCTGATGAATGGAGAGATATCTATAAAACAGTTGGCGGAACACCTCATTTAGATACTCAATACACGGTATTTGGAGAGGTAATCCATGGTTATGACATTGTTGAAACAATTTCAGGTAAGTCAACCGATTCAAACGACAGACCTGTTGAGGATATTATTATCCTGTCAGTGAAAATCAAAAAATCCCGAAAACTCAAATAATAAATAATATGAAAAACTTAATCATTATAACCACTTTGCTGGTGCTTTTCGGATGCACAAAACAAAAAGAGATGGAACTTAAAAACTTAATTAACGACATAGAAGCTCAGGTAAGACCTCTCAGCAAAGAGGCTGCCCTTGCCTACTGGAATGCAACAATCACAGGAGATCCGCTGGAGTTTGAAAAATATTCTGCCGCAAACATGCAGATTGTAAATATCTACTCCAATCGTGAACTTTTTGCAAAATTGAAAAGGATTCATGAGGAGAAAAAAATTAAAGATTCTCTGCTGATCAGAGAACTTGAGGTTGTTTACAACAGATTTCTTGGCAATCAGACTGACACAGCTCTTTTAAACGACATTATTCAGCGTTCTGCTGCACTTGAACAGAAATATGCCACATTCAGAGCCAAGTACAAAGGTTTTGAAATTTCAGACAATCAGGTAGAAAACATTCTTCAGACCTCACACAACAACAATGATCTTAAAGATGTTTGGATGGCTCATAAGAAAATAGGGCCGCTTGTTGCCAATGATATCATTGAACTTGTAAAATTGAGGAATATGGTTGCCATTTCATTGGGGTTTAGCAACTATCACACAATGAGCCTCGAACTTTCTGGTCAGGAACCCGATGAGGTATCTGAATTGTTTGATGAATTGGACCTTCTGACAAAAGATGCATTTGCAAATCTGAAAGATGAGATGGATACATACTTTGCAAAGAGATATAAAACAGAAAAAGAAAAACTGATGCCATGGCATTACCAGGGAAGATTTTTTCAGGAATCACCTCAAATATACCCTTTGGAACTTGATAAATATTACTCAGGTAAAAATCTTGAGGAGCTTACAAAAATTTACTATCTGGGTATCGGATTGGACGTTGAGAAGATTATGGCTAATAGTGATCTTTATGAAAAACCCGGCAAAAATCAGCATGCATACTGCATTGATATTGATTCTGAAGGAGATATAAGAGTTCTGTGTAATATTAAAGATAACGAACAGTGGATGGGAACAATGCTCCATGAGTTTGGACATGCTGTTTACGCTCAGGGACACGATAATCCCGCAAATCCATATTTTTTAAGAGAAGCAGCACATTCATTCACAACAGAGGCTGTGGCAATGCTTTTCGGAAGATTGTCCAGAAATCCTGAATGGATGTCTCAAATGCTTGAATTACCCCTTTCTGAAGTGGAGAAGATTCAGGACGACTGTCAAAAATCGTCAAGATTGCAGCAACTTGTTTTCAGTAGATGGGTACAGGTTATGTATCGCTTTGAAAAAGAGATGTATGCAAATCCTAATCAAGATCTTAATGAACTCTGGTGGACATTGGCTTCAAAATACCAGTTGCTAACAAAACCGGAAGGTAGAAACGAACCTGACTGGGCTACAAAGATCCATGTAGCACTATATCCATGCTACTACCACAATTATCAGCTGGGTGAACTTTTGGCATCGCAGTTTCATTACTACATTGTAAATAACATTACAAAATCCGGAAACATTAAAAACGACTCATATATCGGGAACAAAGAGGTTGGAGACTGGATCAGGGAGAAGGTGTTTGAAACCGGCATGAAACATAAATGGAATGATATGATTGAAGCTGCAACCGGAGAAAAGTTAACGGCCAAGTATTACGCAAGTCAGTTTGTTGATTAATAAAATATTATATGTCAAAAATAAGATTCATAATTATTGTCTTGTTTGCTGTTTGTCTGCAAACAACAGCAAACACCCAGGAGTTAAGTTATTTTCTTCCCCAGGGTAACTATACACTAAATCCTGATATACCAACACCAAAACAGTTTCTCGGATTTAACCCTGGAGAACACCATGTGAGTCATGATCAGGTTCTGTTCTACATGAGGGAGCTTGCAAAAAAATCTTCAAGAATCATTGCTAAAGAGATAGGAGTTACGTACGAAAACAGACCTCTTATTTTTCTGATTATTAGCTCAGAAGCAAATCTTGGTAAAATTGACGAAATTCAAAAAAATCAACTTTTGCTTACAGATCCCTCAAAATCTTCATCGCTGAATCTTAATGATATGCCTGTAGTCATGTGGTTTGGGTACAGCGTCCACGGGAATGAGGCCAGTGGCGTAAATGCTTCTCTTGCTGTAGCTTATTACTTAGCAGCAGCAGAGGGTAATGAGATTGAGCAGATTCTTAAAGAGTCGGTTATTATTATTCAACCGGCTCAAAATCCGGATGGAATTCAGAAGTTTGCAAATTGGGTAAATTCTGCAAGAAGTCATTCGGGTGTAACAGATCAGTTTTCGAGAGAGTTCAGAGAGCCAGCTCCAAGCAGCAGATCTAACCACTATTGGTTTGATCTGAACAGAGATTGGCTTCTGGGTCAACAACCTGAAACATTTAACAGAATGAAACTATTTATGGACTGGCACCCGGTTCTTGTAAACGATTATCACGAACAAGGCAGCACCAGCAATCCATATTTTTCACCTGGGCTGAAAGGGAGTGTAAACGAAATTGTTCCCTCCGGAAACCGAAAACTCACTGAGGAAATTGCACTTTATCATGCCGATGCAATTACTAGTGATGGTTCGCTTTTTTTTACTAAAGAGGTATACGATAATTTTTATCCCGGAAAGGGAGCCTCCTACCCTGACCTACTTGGTGCGATTGGTATTCTGTATGAGATGCCATCCTCAAGAGGACATCACCAGATTGTTAACGGTGTAACGGTAAAATTTCCTGACATTGTTAGATATCAGGCTATGTGTTCCTATTCAGCAATTAAAGCCGGCATAGAGAAACGGATTGAGCTTAATAAATACAAGATGGATGCCTACAAAGAGGCTTCAAATATGGCATCAAAAGGGCTGACAAAAGGCTATATTATAAATGGAGAAGGTGACAAAAGTCTCATGAAGGAGTTGTTGCACATTCTCTCTGTTCACAGAATAGATTTGTTCACTCTATCTAAAGATGTGATAATAAATGGAAAAAAATTTGATGCTTTGTCTAGCTACATTTTGCCACTTGATCAGAAGGAGTACAGAATTATCAGAACCCTTTTTGATAAACTTACCCATTATGTTGATACAACATTCTATGATATTACTGCATGGACACTCCCTCTTGCTATGAATCTCAATTACCAGCCACTTACTACTACTGTCGGACTTATTGGCAGCAAAGTTGAGAGGATAAACGGAAATAACTATTCTCAGCCTGAATTCAGCAATGTTGGCTATCTTTTTGAGATTAAAGATTTAGGGTCTTACAATCTCTTGTACTCTTTGCAAAATCATGGAATGAAAATTAAAGTGTCTGACATGCCATTCACTGTAGAAAAGGGTGGGAATAAGTACTCTTTTGATTACGGTACAATTTTTATTCCTGTTGTTGAACAAGGGATAAGTCCCGATGTTGTTCATCAAAAGCTTATAGAATTAAACCAACAGGGTTGTATTCAAATTTTTGCGGTTCATACCAGCATGGGTATTGAATTTGATTTGGGAAGCTCTCATTTTCAGAGGATAACAATGCCCAACATTGCCATCATTATTGGCCGGGGAGCCTCTTACTCCCCTATTGGAGAGTTATGGCATCTGCTTGATCAGAAGTACAAAATTCCTGCATCAATAATTGATGCTTCAATGTTGCCGGAATTGGATCTTTCGAGATACAACACAATCGTTCTGAACGGAAATTACAGATTCCCAAAGGATGTCAATGATAAATTAAAAAGTTGGTCTCAAATGACAGGCAATAGATTTATTGCTATAGATCAGGCATTTGCCACACTAAACGAAATTGGCATAACAGACATTAAGGAAAAACAAGATCAAAAAGTTGTATCCCCTCAACTAAATTATATTGACAACAGATACAACAGAGGGAACACTTCAATAAGCGGTGTAATATTGAAAGCTGATATTGACAGAGGAAACCCTCTGCTATATGGTGTTAAATCAGACAATATTTATCTCTTTAAAAGAGGAAGAACAACAATCTCTGAAACTTCAGCGCAATTCACAACTCCGGTTAATTACAGTAAGGATCCACTTGTAAGTGGCTATTTATCTGCATCTAATCTTGAGAGAGTGAAGGGAATGCCTGCTGTTTTTACTGGCAGAGGTGCTGTATATTTCTGCGACAATCCATATTTCAGGGCCTATTGGTTTGGAACATCAAGACTTTTTATGAATGCCATATTTTTCAGGGAGTTGATGCCAAATGCAATGATTCAGACCAGGTAACAAATATGATCTCTTCTGGGGAGACACTCCAGTGAGAGGTCACTACCAACAGACACCCCTATCTCGCAAAGCGATTTGAATGATTCATCGTAAGCAAGGTCAGGGGTGTTGTTATTTTCACTAAGATGGCAAAGATATATGTTTTTAATAGCAGGGCTGTAAATCTGCTTTAGTGCTCTGGCTGTCTCCTTATTGCTTAAATGACCTCTCCCACCTTTTATACGGTTAATCAGCATAAGTGGATATCCTCCATTTTCGAGCATCTCGCAGTCGTAATTTGATTCAATTATAAGGTTGTGTGAAAGCTTGCAGAAGTCAATCACTTTTTGTGTCATTCTGCCGATGTCGGTTACAAAAGTAAATCTTTCTCCTTTAAAATCAATGTGATAACCTAAGGTTTCAGTTGCATCATGAAATACCTCAAATGCAATAATTTCTACCCCTTTAAAGGAAAATGCCACCTCTTTTTCGATCTCTTTAATGAACCCGTTTTTTATGCCTCTGGTTGCCGGATGTGTGCTCAATGACTTTATTATAGGCCCGGTAGAGATAAATGGTTTGTTATATCTTTCAACAATTGCTTTGAGATGTCTTATGTGATCTGAGTGGTCATGAGTAACCAGAATCAGGTCAATGGAGTCTATTGAAATTGAGTATTCTGCAAGTCTCTTCTTTATTGTTCGGGGTCCTAATCCGGCATCAATTAAAACAGAGGCAAATTCATCTCCAATGTAGTAACAATTACCGCTGCTACCGCTTGCAAGGCTAATAAATCGGATCATATTAATTTTTCGACCTCATTTTTTAAATCCATATCATGGTTATAGAGCAAAGTTTTAAAGCCCAAACTGATTGCTGTTTGAATATTTGCAGGAGAATCATCAATAAAAAGTGTTTCCGACACTTTAAAAGATGCATCCTTTGCCATTTTTAGAAAAATTTCGCTGTCTGGTTTGGCCATTTTCATCTCATAAGAGAGAAATAGTTTATCAAAATAATCTTCAATTGTAAGATTGCCTTTATTGAAAAAAGGTTTTACCACAGCCATTGCTATCTCATTTGTGTTGCTTAGCATATACAGCCGGTATCTGCTCTTGAGTGAGATAAGGAGATCAAGTTTTTCTTCAGATATTATTTCAAGAAACGACCCCATCGCATAATCAATCTGATCATTTGTAACTTCATTCTCTATATAACTCCTTAGAATGTCCCTGAATTCACTTGTTGTAATAGCTCCCTTTTCATATTCAAGAAAAAAACCTCCCTGCACATATTCATTGAGTATTTTCCCGAAATCGTCAAATCCGATTGCATGAAAGGCATCTTCGCAAGCTCTCCTGTTTAAAGGCACAAGAACACCCCCAAGATCAAATACGATGTTTTTTATCATAAAATTCCAGTTCAAAAATTATATGGGTATTTAAAAACACCCTTTTCTGTTATTATAGCACTTATCAATTGTGATTTTGTCACATCAAATGCCGGATTGTAAACTTTTATATTCTTAGGTGCCATTCTCACTGAATACCACATTTCTGTAATCTCTTCGGGTGAGCGTTGTTCAATAACGAAACTATCGCCTGTAAGTGAATCATTATCAATTGTTGTTGAAGGACCTGCTACATAAAACGGGATTTTGTAGTATGAAGCCAGTACAGCTATTGACGATGTGCCAATTTTATTGGCAGTATCTCCGTTTCTCGCTATCCTGTCACAGCCTGTAATTACAGCGTCAATTTTTCCTTCTGACATAAGAGAACTTACCATATTATCGCAAAGTAGTGTTACGTCAATCCCTGCCCTCATAAGCTCGAATGAGGTTAGTCTTGCTCCCTGTAGTAAAGGTCTGGTTTCACACGAGTAAACTTTAATATTCCACCCTTTTGATTTTGCGAGATAAATTGGAGCAAGCGCAGTTCCAAACCTTGAAACTGCAAGGTGACCTGCATTGCAATGAGTAAGAATTGACATCGAAGGCTTTAACAGAGTGATTGCATTATCAGCTATCTTAATATTAGAGTCAATGTCCTCACATTTAATCAATTCAGCCTCCTCTTGAAGTTTTTGGTTTATCTCCTCAATTGTAACATCTTTATCTTTTAAAATCTGAAAAAACCTATATTCCATCCTGTTAAGGGCATTTAACAGGTTTACGGCTGTAGGTCTTGTATTTAAAAGAAGTTTTTTAATTTTTGTGAATTCACTGCGGTAATCTTTTATACTCTTTATCCCGGAATTATACATTAAAATGGATATTCCGTAAGCAGCAGCTATTCCTATGGCAGGCGCTCCTCTTACCTTAAGAGAAGTTATTGCATCAGTAAAATCATCTTCATTTTGCAGGATGATAAAAACCTCCTCATTAGGTAACTTTGTTTGGTCAAGAATTTTTAAACCTTGTCCGTTATTGCATATTGAAACTGAATCATATTCAAAAAGGGCTTCATCCATTATGCATCTATTTTAATAAATCATCTCTTAGCTTATTCAAACGCTTAATTCCTTCTTCATCAAGCTTAACTGGGATATCTCCTCTGGTTGAAATTAAGTGACATATTTTACAATGGTGTTCAAACACTTCAGTTCTCCACCAAGCATCTCTTAAGCTCTCCCCCCAGGTTATAAGACCGTGATTCCTAAGTAATATAACATGTCTGTTTATACATTCCTGCTCCAATTTTTTTGCAAGTTCAGGCGACCCAGGCATGATAAAGGTAATATCACAAATCTCTCCTGTCCATATAAGGGTTTCAGGACTTGCTTCAATAAGCGGTGTCGATTTTGTATAGGCATATGAGCATACATAAGGAGGGTGAGAATGTATTACTGCCCGGGCTTTAGGATTTGCTCTGTACACTGCGAGGTGGGAAGAGAGCTCAGACGATGCACTCTTTAAACCGTACAAGTATCTACCATTAATATCAGTTATTACCATATCTCCATACTCGAGTGACCCTTTTGATTCGAGTGTGGGTGTTGTAATAACTATATCTTCATCTGTTTTAACCGAAAGATTACCACCGTTCGCATCAGCAAATCCTTTTTGGTAAAGCAAATTCGAAAATGTTGCAAGTTGTTTTGCAGACTGGGTGTATCTTTCGGGTATTGTATTCATTTATAGTACAGATATCAGTTCGGTAAAGAGTCTTGTCATTTTATCAGCAGCCTTATTTGCTGCGTCTACAACATCGTCTCCATCATTAACAAAATCTTCGGAAAAACTAAATGCTTCATTTGTTATTACTGAAACTCCAAAAACTGGTATTGATGAATGTCTTGCAATAATAACCTCCGGTACGGTTGACATGCCAACGGCATCTGCTCCAATTGTTCTGAAAAAAGAGTATTCGGCAGGAGTTTCATATGTTGGTCCGGTTCCGGCAAGATATACCCCTTTATGAACAAGAATACTATTATCTGAAGCTATTTTTTCTGCCATTGAAATCAACTTAAGATCGTAAGGGCGTGTCATATCAGGAAACCTGGGGCCAAAATCGTCAAGGTTTTTTCCGATTAGTGGGTTAGGCATCAGATTAATGTGGTCCCGCAAGATCATCAGGTCACCTACCCTGTACTTTTCGTTTACTCCTCCGGCTGCATTTGAAACGAAAAGGTATGATATACCAAGCACCTTCATTACCCTTACAGGAAGAGTAACCTGGTCCATTCCGTACCCTTCATAATAGTGAAATCGGCCCTGCATTGCAATAACAAATTTTCCTCCCAGGAGGCCTGCAATCAGATTTCCTTTATGCCCAACTGCAGTTGAGGTGGCAAAATGTGGTATCTGATTGTATGGTATAACCGTTTTGTTTTCAATTTTTTCTGCCAGTTCACCCAGCCCACTGCCAAGTATTATTCCTGCAAATGGCTTATTTTCACCAATTTTTGATTTCACAAATTGGGCAGCCTCTTCAATTCTTTTTAGAATATTTAAATCCATATCCTTGTTATTTAATTGATTTCTTTTATAATAACTTCTTGTAAAGCCTGTTGACATTTTCAATTATCTCGTGTTCGCCATGGACAAATCTTTTCTCCATCAATACCTCACCGTTGCAAATTACAGTATCTACACATGAGCTGTTGGCAGAATAGATAAGATTTGCGTAGAAACTGATATTTGGTGTAAACGCATATGAATCGGTATCAATTATTGTAAGATCTGCCAACGCCCCCTCTTTAATTACTCCGATATTTAACCCGAGGGCTATCCCTCCGTTCCTGGTAGTAAGATTCATAAGTTCGTCAAGTGGCATGGCGGTTGGATCTCCTCTCCAACCTTTCTGAAGAAGTGCTGTAGTTTTCATCGTTTCAATCATGTCAAGATTGTTTGATGATGCACATCCGTCAGTTCCCAGGGTAACCGTTACCCCGGCATCTCGAAATTCGTTATACCTGAATTTATATCCGGATGCTATTTTAAGATTTGAGTTAATGTTGTGAACAACCTTAACATCTCTCTTTGCAAGTATCTCCATATCTTCATCATCAATCCATAGACAGTGGGCAGCAATTGTATTGGGACCTAATACACCAAGACTGTCAAGGTATTTTGATGGGGTCATACCGTGTTTGGCAATTGAATCTTCGTTCTCTCCTTTGGTTTCGGAGATATGAATATGTACGAGTAAACCATTTGTTTTTGCAAACTCAGCACCCCAAACCAACATCTCTTCAGAGACACTGTATGGTGAGTGCAGGCCAATTGCAAAACGATTAATATTATTCCATCCCGCAGATTCTTCGTATGCTTTTTGACAATCTTCCTTAATTTTACTCCAACGCTCTTTATCAAAGAGATCCAGAATTACAAAGGGCTGTACAGAACGAAGTCCCATCTCCGAAGCAGCCTTTACGGCGTGTGAGAGGCTCCAGTACTGATCATTAAAGCAGGTTGTTCCTGTTTTTAACATCTCAAGACATGCCAATTTTGTACCCCAGTAGACCATCTCGTCATTCAGTTTTTTCTCTGTAGGCCAAATCTTCTTGTATAACCAATCCATTAAGAGCATATCCTCACCTATACCTCTCATTAAGGTCATTGCAGCATGTGTGTGCATATTTACAAACCCAGGAATGATTGTCTTGTTTTTACCGTCAATAACCTTGTCTGCAATAACATCTATCCTCTCTGAAATCTTTTCGATTTTATCCCCTTTGATAAGTATGTCTGTGACTTTATCGTCAAGTGTTATATTTTTAATTATTATCGATTTTTCCATTTAATTTTTAAAATTTTCCAAAAATAGTCATTTTTGAGCCAATATTTAAAAAAACTCTCTGTAGGATAATTAAGTAACTTTACAATAAAAATGAAAATACTCTGGTTAAACATAAATTCTTCCTATTCTCATACATCTCTCTCAATTCCTGCTCTTCATGCACAGTTATGGGAATCCGTAGAGTCTGATATTGAGTGGAGAGTTATATCCGGAACAATTAACAGGGATATCTCATTATATATTTCAGAAATTCTTGAATTTAATCCTCATCTGATACTCTCAACTGCATGGCTTTTCAATCATAATTATCTTTATTCTCTGCTAGTAAGATCTAAAGCACTTCTGAAAGACACTTCAATAATACTGGGAGGGCCTGAATTTCTGGGTGATAACTATGAATATTTATCCCAAAACAGCTTCATTGATGCTGTATTCAGGGGTGAAGGAGAAGAGGTTTTCCCATTGTTCGTAGATAGGTTTGTCAAAGGTATGGATTGGTTTTCACTGCCAGGTTTTTGCCATATAGACAAAAACGGAGGTTACGTTGATAACGGAGTGGCTGAGGTTAAGGATTTTTCTGCCCTGAAAATACCTGAGAGCTCTTCTTTTTTCGAATGGGACAGGCCATTTGTTCAAATTGAAACCTCAAGGGGTTGTTTTAACAGATGTACCTTTTGCATAAGTGGTAACGATAGAAAAATTGACAACATTCCTGCCTCTTCATTAAGGGAGAGATTAAACAAGGTTAGAGAAAAAGGGATAAAAGAGGTTAGAATTCTGGACAGAACCTTTAATGCCAATCCCAAAAGGGCAATTTTGCTTCTGACTCTGTTTGCTGAGTACTCTCCGGATATAAAATTTCACCTTGAGATACACCCCTCTCTTCTTGATAAGGAGATAAAGGAGTCTCTAGTGAATCTACCACCCGATCTTCTACATATTGAGGCAGGTATGCAAAGCCTTGATAATAATGTAATTTCGGAGTGTAATAGATCGGGAGATTCCGATTCTTCTCTGGAAGGTCTTAATTATCTTGTACATAGCACCTCTTTCGAAATACATACAGATCTTATCTCCGGCCTCCCCTTTTATACCTTAAAACGTTTGAAAGCCGATGTAAGGAAATTGGTGTTGTTAAATCCGGAAGAGATTCAGCTTGAATCATTAAAACTTTTGCCCGGAACAAAATTAAGAGAAAATGCCTCAAAATATGGCATTTGCTTTTCACCTCTCCCCCCCTATGAGGTTCTTCAGACAAATCACATCTCATTTGAGGAGTTGAAAAATGCAGATACTCTATCCAAAATTTTGGAAATATTCTATAACGGCAAAATTCTAAAAGAGAGCTTTGTTAAATTGTGCAACGATAATGAAATCTTTCTGGATCTGTTAATTGAATATTATGACAGTTCTATCTTTGACTATAATTCAGGTGCAGAAAAAAAAGCCATGCTGCTGTGGGATTTTTGCCATAAAAACTTCAAAAATTCGCAAGTTTATATTATAAAAGAGTGGATTTGCAATGGTTATTCTCATAACAAAGGTCCCGGCAAACTTTTAAGAATATGGAAATTCGGAGACAAAATAGTTAATCCTGTTTTCAAAAGTGAAAGCAAGGATTATTACTATAAATTTTTAGATTTGGACAAAAAGAGATTTTGGTTTATATTTAACAAAACAATTAACAGTTATAAACCAATTTCAAATTTTATTGAAATATTATAAGCAATAAGGCTATATTAGGTTACTTTTTTATATTTTTGCAATCAAAATTCAAAATATGATCACAAAAGAGCTTATCTCTCCCAAAAGCATAGTAGTAGTCGGTGGTTCTGAAGATACTCACAAACCTGGCGGTAATGTACTTAAAAACCTTATAGAGACAAAATTTTCCGGGAATTTGTACGTTGTTAATCCAAAATCTGAAAAAGTTCAGGGGGTTGTAAGTTATCCGACGGTTGATGAACTTCCGCAGGTTGACCTTGCAATTCTGGCAATTCCGGCTTCGATGTGTGTTTCTGCAGTTAAGACTCTTTGCAACAAAAAAGCCTGTAAGGCAATTATAATTTTCTCTTCCGGATTTCATGAGTCAAGCGACGAAGGGGCTCAATTGGAGATGGAGATTGTTGAGATTGTCAACAAAGCAGGGGCAGCTCTCATAGGCCCTAATTGCATAGGCGTTCTGACTCCAGGTTATTCAGGTGTTTTTACAAAGCCCATTCCAAGATTAAACCCTATGGGTGCAGATATCATTTCAGGCTCTGGAGCAACAGCAGTATTTATTATTGAAGCTTCAATCGAATTGGGACTCACATTCTCATCTGTTTTTTCTGTTGGTAACAGCGCACAAATTGGAGTTGAAGACGTTCTTGAGTATCTTGACAATACATATATCCATGGAAAGAGTTCCCCTGTTAAACTACTATACATAGAAAGTATTAACAAGCCGGAGAAATTGCTTAAACATTCACAATCACTCATAAAGAAAGGAGCAAAAATCGCCGCAGTAAAGTCGGGCTACAGCGAAGCAGGCAGCAGGGCTGCATCTTCTCATACAGGTGCTCTAGCAAGCCCGGATAAGGCAGTTTCGGCGCTTTTCAGTAAAGCAGGAATTATCAGATGCTACAGTAGAACAGAACTTGTTACTGTTGCCTCTGTTTTGATGTATCCTAAGCCAAATGGTAAAAGGATGGCAATAATTACACATGCCGGTGGGCCGGCCGTTATGTTAACAGATGTTCTTTCGGCTAACGGTATTGAAATTCCTGAAATTTCAGGACCAAAAGCCAATGCCCTTCTTGCAAAATTGTTCCCGGGGTCATCAGTTTCAAATCCGGTGGACTTTCTTGCTACCGGAACAGCGGCTCAACTATCAGATATAATTGATGCTTGTGGAAAAGATTTTGATGTAGATTCAATGGCAGTAATATTTGGCTCTCCCGGGCTATCAACGGTCTATGATGTCTACGATGTTTTGTTTGACAAAATAAAAAAGTCAAAAAAACCTATCTATCCCATAATGCCTTCCGTAGTAAATGTAAAAGATGAAATAGAACATTTCCAGAATAAAGGAGGTATATCGTTTCCTGATGAAGTCGCTTTTGGTTCTGCGTTAGCTAAGGTTCTAAATCAGAAAAACAATCCTGACAAATTTGACCTTCCGCCGGTTGATACAAAAATGATAAGGTCGGTTATAGATAAATCCTCTGATGGGTATCTGAATCCTGAGGATGTACAGATTTTACTTGACGCTGCAGGAATTTCTCGTGCAAAGGAGATTGTGGCCAAAACCGAAACTGCTCTGAGAAAAGGGGCCAAAGACATTGGATATCCCTTGGTTATGAAAGTAGTAGGTCCTGTGCATAAGTCTGATGTGGGAGGAGTTGTGCTGAATATAACAGACGAAGAGACACTTGTAATTGAGTTTAACAGGATGATGAAAATTGAAGCGACAACAGCAGTTCTGATTCAGCCGATGCTCTCAGGAACACAGATTTTCATTGGCGCTAAAAGAGAGGATAAATTCGGACATCTTGTAATGTGTGGTCTCGGAGGTATTTTTATAGAGGCTTTGGGAGATGTGAACACCTCTCTAAACCCGGTTTCAAAACAAGAGGCGTCAGAAATGATTCAAAACCTCAAAAGTTATTCACTTATTAAAGGAAGCAGAGGGCAGGAAGGAGTTAATGAGTTCCTGTTCAGCGAAGCTATAAGAAGAGTCTCTGCTCTCTGTAATTTTGCACCGGAAATCTTTGAAATGGATCTTAATCCTCTTTTGGGAAACTCAAAGCAGGTTATAGCCGTTGACGCAAGAATTCGTATTGAAAAACAAATAATAAGTTAAAATGACAATTAAAACCAGCTATAATCGTTTGCTTACAAAATGGAGAGAATCAACTCCCGTGACCAGGGGTTTTGTTGTTATAATATTGATTGTTATAATTGGTATTATAGTCCGGTGGCGTTTTATAATTAACGAGGCAAGTAACGGATTTAAATATTTTTCTAATTAATTATACATATTTTATCCAAAATGCTTTCACTTTTAGATATAAAATTATATTTTTGTAAATAATTATAAACTTAATCACAAAAAAGAAATGGCACTAAGAGGAGCTATTGTGGTGGATACCGAAAAATGCAAGGGATGCAGTGTATGTCTTGTAAATTGCCCCACCAATACCATTGCTTTAGCCAAAGAGGTAAACAGCAAAGGATATAATTTTGCCCATATGGCATATCCTGAAAATTGCACCGGATGTTCAAACTGCGCCACAGTTTGCCCTGACACATGCATAACAGTCTACCGGGTTAAAGTATAACAGTAAAAAATAATTTATTATATGGCAGAACACATTTTAATGAAAGGTAATGAAGCTATTGCCATCTCAGCTATCAGAAACGGCTGTGACGGATACTTCGGTTACCCTATTACTCCCCAATCAGAGGTTATGGAGACCCTGATGGAGGAAAAGCCCTGGGAGACAACCGGAATGGTTGTGCTTCAGGCAGAGAGTGAGACCTCGTCTATCAATATGCTGTACGGAGGTGCATCATGCGGAAAAAAAGTTATGACATCGTCAAGCAGCCCCGGCCTGAGTCTTATGTGCGAAGGGTTAAGCTATCTTGCAGGAGCAGAATTGCCTTGTGTTGTAGTTAATGTTGTGCGTGGCGGTCCGGGATTGGGCACCATTCAACCTGGTCAGGGAGACTACTTTCAGGCATGTAAAGGTGGAGGACACGGTGACTACAAAATGGTAGTTCTTGCCCCCTCTTCAGCTCAGGAAATGTACGATTTCGTTGATCTTGGATTTGACCTTGCCTTTAAATATCTAAATCCTGTTATGATTCTTGCCGACGGAGTAGTTGGTCAGATGATGGAAAAGGTAGAGTTAAAACCTATGAAGTCGCGATGGAGTGATGAGTATATTAAGTCAACATTCAAATGGGCAACTACCGGCAAAACTCCCGATAGGAAACAAAATGTTATAACATCACTGGCCCTCGATGCAGCAGTGCACGAAAGACTCAATCACAAACTGCAACTCAAATACAAGAAAATGCAGCAAGAAGATGTTAGATTTGAAACATTTATGTGCGAGGATGCCGAGCATGTTATTGTTGCTTACGGATGTATGGCAAGAATATGTGAAAATACTGTTGAACTTGCACGTGCAGAAGGAATTAAGCTTGGCCTTTTACGTCCAATTACTTTATTCCCCTTCCCAACAGAAGAGATCAACAGACTTGTTCCTCAATTAAAAACCATGATGTCTGTTGAACTTAGTGCAGGCCAGATGGTAGAAGATGTAAGACTGGCAGTAAATGGCAGAGTTCCTGTTAACTTTTTTGGCAGACTGGGAGGTATTGTCCCTTCTCCGGAAGAGGTGTTTGAAGCATTTAAAAAAGAGATCAAATAATTAAAAGTATTAGAGATGGATCTTAAAGATATAATTAAGCCGGAAAACAGGGTTTACGCCAAGACTCCGGTTCTTACCGAGAATGTAATGCACTACTGCCCGGGATGCTCTCACGGAACTGTTCACAAAATAATTGCAGAGGTCATAGAAGAGATGGGAATACAAGAAAAAACAATTGGTATTTCTCCGGTTGGTTGTTCTGTATTCGCATACAATTATGTTGATATTGACTGGCAACAGGCTGCTCACGGCAGAGCCCCTGCCCTTGCAACAGCAACAAAGCGTCTTTTACCGGACAAATATGTGTTTACATATCAGGGGGATGGTGACCTGGCATCGATTGGTACTGCTGAGATTATGCATGCTTGCAACAGAGGCGAAAACATAGTTGTGATATTTATCAATAACGCCATTTATGGTATGACCGGTGGTCAGATGGCCCCTACAACCCTGATTGGTATGAAAACCTCTACTTCTCCTTATGGAAGAACAGAAGAACTTCACGGCAAACCTCTGAAAATCACTGAGCTTATAGCTCAACTTGAAGGAACATGCTATGTTTCCAGACAATCAGTTCAATCTGCAGCAGCTGCCAGAAAAACAAAACGTGCTATTCGCAAAGCTTTTGAAAATTCTGCCATGTCTAAAGGAACATCGTTTGTCGAGGTAGTTAGCGCGTGTAATTCAGGATGGAAACTCTCCCCCGTTAAAGCCAATGAGTGGATGGTTGAAAATATGTTCCCTCAGTATCCACTTGGTGATATTAAAGACAGATAAAAAATACAGCAAATATGAAAGAAGAGATAATAATTGCAGGATTTGGCGGACAGGGAGTTTTATCTATGGGTAAAATTCTTGCCTATTCCGGTATAATGCAGAATCAAGAGGTAACCTGGATGCCTTCATACGGCCCTGAAATGAGAGGGGGAACTGCCAATGTAACAGTTATCCTAAGTGATAAAAAGATCAGTTCACCTATACTAAGTAACTTTGATACGGCAATTATCCTGAACCAACAATCGCTGGATAAATTTGAAAATCAAGTTAAACCCGGAGGACTTTTAATATACGATCCAAACGGAATAACCCGCCATCCGGTAAGAAAAGATATCAATGTAAGCACTATTGAAGCAGTAGATATTTCAGCCGGGCTCGGAAATTCAAAAGCTTACAATATGGTAGTTCTTGGAGCATTTTTGAAGAAGAAACCTATTGTTTCACTGGAAAATGTAATTAAAGGGCTGAAGAAATCGATACCTGAAAGGCATCATTCTCTGATACCTATGAATGAGAAGGCAATCAGTATTGGAATGGAAAAAGTTAACGATCTAAACAAAATCTGATAACCTGTGCCAAACTTTTAATGCTCCCTCTTTGTTAATCAAAGTGGGAGCATTTTTTATTTTTATACATATTAATTATTATCTTTGCGTTGCTAGGAAAGATTATGAGCACAGATTATCAAACAGTCATTAACGGACTAAAGACAAAAATTGAGACAATAATCTCAAAATACGAACAAGTTGCAGCCGAAAACCGCAAGTTGTCTGAGGAGCTCATTTTCTGCAAGGCAGAACAGGAAAAGAATATTAACAAAATAAAGGAACTGGAAGAAAAAGTAAACAAATTACAATTGGTTGAAGCTTTCAAGACATCATCCACCGATGTTAAGGAGGCAAAGCAAAAGATTGGTAAAATAGTGAAAGAGATAGACAAGTGTATAGCTCTTTTAAATGATTAAGCAATGGAACAACAATCGATACAAATCAGCATCGCAGACCGCTACTACCCACTGAGAATCCCAGCTAACGACGAGGAGAAGATCAGGGCAGCAGCCAAGATAATCAACGAAAAAATTGCACTCTATAAGAAGAGATATGCAAATCGTGATACACAAGATGCTCTTTCAATGGCTCTGTTGCAGTTTGTAATCAGGTTAATTGAGGCAGAACAAAAAGAGGAGGCCAATCAAATAACTGAAGAATTGCGCTCTCTTGACACACTTCTTGACGAATACATTAAAATCAATCTTAGCTGATTCGGCCATTTTAGTTTAGCCGTTGGTTTAGCTCTTTGCCAAAATCAACACTATTAAAATACCGAGCCAACTCGATGATCAAAAACAGGCCTATTTACCTTCGGGGATTCCGTTTACGGGACGTTGGACGTTTGCGATCGCTAATCGGAGCTCAAATCTTGTTTATAAGATTTTAGCCTAAACAGCTAGATCAACGGCTTTTTTAACTCGCTCAACACATTACATATATATAAACACAAAATGGAAATTATACTAACTATTTTGCTACCCGCACTGGCAGGCTTTGGCGTTGCCTATTATGTGGGAAACAATATTATCCTTAAAAGAAGAAGAGACGAAATATTAAGATGCGCAGAACAAGATGGTGAGAATATTAAAAAAGAGAAAATTTTTCAAGCCAAAGAGAAGTTTCTGCAACTCAAATCCGAACATGAACAACAAATTCTCGAACGCTCAAACCATGTAATTCAGCAAGAGGCAAAACTTAAGCAACGAGAATTGGTACTCAACCAGCAAAACGCTGAAGTTCAAAAAAAGACACGCGAAGTTGATGCAATCAGAGACAATCTTAAGCTGCAACAGGAGATTGTTGAAAGAAAAGGCGACGAATATGAGAAATTGAGACAAGAGGCTATTCAGAAAATTGAAAATATTGCCGGCCTTTCCGCTCATGACGCTAAAAATCAACTTATCGAAACCATGAAGTCTGAGGCAAAAAGCCAGGCAATGTCATACATTAGCGAGGTGATGGATGAAGCCAGACTTACTGCAAGTAAAGAGGCAAAGAGAATCATTATCAATACAATCCAGAGAATTGCACCTGAAACGGCGATTGAAAATGCAGTTACAGTTTTCAATATTGAGAGCGACGAAATCAAAGGAAGAATAATTGGAAGAGAGGGGAGGAATATTCGTGCTCTTGAAGCTGCAACCGGAGTAGAAATTGTTGTTGATGACACACCTGAAGCAATTCTTCTTTCGGCATTTGATCCTGTTAGAAGAGAGGTTGCCCGTTTGGCACTGCACCAGTTGGTAACAGATGGACGGATTCACCCTGCAAGAATTGAAGAGGTAGTTGCTAAAGTTCAGAAACAACTCGACGATGAAATTCTTGAAACAGGAAAAAGAACCTGTATTGATCTTGGTGTTCACGGCTTACACGTTGAGTTGGTAAAACTTATTGGTAGAATGAAATACAGGTCGTCTTATGGTCAAAACCTTCTTCAGCACTCAAGAGAGGTTGCAAACATTGCTGCAACCGTTGCATCAGAACTTGGTCTTAATCCTAAGATTGCAAAAAGAGCCGGTTTACTCCACGATATAGGAAAGGTTTCTGACGAAGATCCTGAATTGCCACATGCAATACTGGGTATGAAGTTAGCCGAAAAATATAAAGAGAAACCTGAAATTTGCAATGCAATCGGAGCTCACCACGAAGAGACCGAAATGAACTCTTTAATATCACCGCTTGTACTTGTAAGTGACGCTATTTCGGGATCAAGACCGGGAGCCAGAAGAGAGGTAATTGAATCATATATCAAGAGGCTTAAGGAGATGGAAGATCTTGCCCTATCTTACCCTGGAGTAACTAAATCTTATGCTATTCAGGCAGGAAGAGAATTAAGGGTGATTGTTGGCAGCGAATATGTTTCCGATAAAGATTCTGAGCAACTTTCTCTTGATATTGCAAAGAAAATTCAGGATGAGCTTGTATATCCCGGTCAGGTTAAGATAACTGTAATCAGAGAGACTCGCTCAGTAAGTTTCGCTAAATAAATCTCTGCTCCAATTTTTATAGTTCCATAAATAAATTTAAAAAAGAGCCAATTTCATTTGATGAAGTTGGCTCTTTTTCATATATTTAGCTTTATGATAATCTATCCGAACCTGAGTGGAGATTACTCTCCAAAAAGGATTATGTAATCCTTTACTGCTGCTCTTTTAACCAAATTTTCCGGCACAAATTTCCAATGGTTAAGTCTTTCAGGAGTTATAGAACCATCGCGTTTTAATTTATTGTATAGCATCTCTCTTATATCTGACAAACGCTCTACTGTCCGGCCTTCAAGCTCTGATTTTGGGATTCCAGAGCCAAGCTCAAGCATATCTCCTCCTCCGCTTGCCCTGTATGAAGAGAGGGCAACCTTGTATCTCTTTTTTAAGTCGAAAGAATGACCGTTGCTTTCTGAAATAATCATAATCCTGTCACCATCTCCCTTTGTTGCATCTACTTCATATATCAGGCCTGCAGCAGAATCAAAATTAAAGAAAATATTTTTAAACCTGCCTCTGTCACCTCTACCTCCAATGTTAAGCTGTAAAAGAGAGGAATTATTATCAATCATTTGATTAATCCATTTTGAGTAAGAGAATTCAAGATAGTTTTTAATCTCTTCTCCGGTTAGTTCAATAACATATAGTTGATTTTCGTACGGATAGATGTTTAATAAATCCTGGAAATTCAAATCGCCGGCTTTAACCGTAACATCCATCGAAAGTGGTGCTACAAAAGAGATTTCAGCTCCGGAATTTTCAAGTTGAAGTGAATGAATCATATCGATGTACTCTGAAGGCCCAAAGTATGCATCTCTTGTTGTAATGCTTTTGGTAAGAGACCCTACATGAGTGTTTGTAAACGCCTTGATATTGTTAAAACTCTCTTTAAAGTAGTTATTGTACTCTTTATCGGGTTCAATTTCTCTCATGGAGATTAAAGCGCCCTCAATGTTTTTTGAAATTATCTGCCCATCAGAAATTCCAATTTTTACAGAGGCATGTGACAGAGAACTGGCTCTTGATCCGCCCTCCATTACCCAAACAGGCCTATCTCCATTATAGACAACCTCTGCAGTGCTCCTATGGTCATGTGCAGCAAAAACGATGTCAATACCACTTACATTTGACGCAACAAATCTTGCAGGATTTTCAATTGAATTATCCTCTGTTGTTCCAAGGCCTGCGTGCAATGCTGCTACAACCAAATGAGGTTTCTCTTTAGTTTTTACTAACTCAACCCAATATTCCAATGATTCAACAATCTCTTGAAATTTAATGCCCTGCCACAAATCAGGAGTAAGCCACTTAGGTATATTGGGGTTGGTCATTCCAATGATTGCTATTTTAATTCCGTCTATTTTAACAATCGTATATGGTTTAAAAAAGGGTTTATTGGTCTTTTCATCTATTGCATTGGCAGCCAGGTAGGGAGCCTTCATCTCTCTCACAATTTTATTGTAAACTCTTGGGCCTGCTTCAATGTCGTGATTTCCTACAACAACGGCATCGTAGTCAAGATAATTCATCGCCTCAGCAAATATATGTTTAGAAGTTGTATCGATAAAATTATAGTAAAAGACAGAGTTATCACCTTGAAGGTGATCTCCCATGTCAAGAAGTACTACTCTCCTATCTGAATTCAATCTGGCATTTTTTAAAAATGTTGCGACAGATGAAAGTGAGTAAGGGTGAACTATATTTTGATGTATTTGAGGGTTTTGTGAATTTTCGGCATAAAGAGTATCAAACAATCTTCCGTGCAAATCATTGGTAGCGTATATATCAATCAAATAGATACCATCTTTAACCTTTTCTGAACACGAGTGAATAAAAAGAGAAGATATAAGTAATAATAGAATAAAATTTATTTTTTTCATATGTTTTAATTATTAATATTCAATACTATAAGTGTCGGCATCTCTCCAAACAGGAAACTTGTCTCTGAAAGAAACCAGTTTTGCCTTATCAATCTCAAACGTTTCATAATCGGGATGTTCAATAAGCGGTGTCAAATAATTACCCTTAAAGTCAACAATGAATTTTTGTCCGGTGTAATCATTTTGAGGGTCAAAACCCTTTCTATTAACAAATGCAAAGTAAGAAAGGTTCTCAATTGCCCTTGAGCGACACATAGATTCAATCACACTATCTCTTGATGCAGGCCAGTTTGCAATGTTAATTGTTAAGTCATATAAGAGTCCTGCATTACGGCTCCATACAGGAAACCTAAGGTCATAACAGATTTGGAGAAAGATATTAAACCCCCTAAAATTAATTATTACTGGTGTTCTGCCTTTTTTGAATAGACTTTGCTCTCCTCCAAGTGAAAAGAGGTGTCTTTTATCGTAATGAAAGTCATCTTCAGGAGTAACAAAAAGTGCTCTGTTGTACAAATTATCACCCTCTTGAACAGGAATGGATGCCATTATAGCAGAGTCCAGCCTTATAGACCACCCTTTCATCCATTTATGTGTGTCTCCATTTAAAGACTCGGCGTATCTGTCGCTAACAGAAAAACCAGTTGTGAAGAGTTCCGGGAATACAATAAGGTCAGGCTTATTTACACCTTCGTTTATAAAGTTGCTAAGTATTTTATCAAAATTGGCGAGATTTATGGCAGGAGACTCCCATTCAATATCACAATTAACCAGCGCGATCTTCATTCAAAAAAAATTATGTTGTATATTGGAGCTCTCATTTCACAAAGATAACCTTAAATCGAAAACGAAAATAACAAAAGGTACTCAATGCTGGTTAAGTTTCATATTAATTGTCACACTAAATACGGTCAGGAGATTGTTTTGGATATTCATAATGTTTACGGTGAAAAAAATTCAGGACAACTCATGACATCAAAAATGAATTACATTGACGGTGATTGGAATTGTGAAGTCCCGGCAGATGATATATTGTCTCTGAAATACCGCTATCGACTGCTTGAAGCAAACTCTCTTGATTTAAACGAAGCCGGTTGTGACAGAGCATTGATTTTACCTGAAGGATTACAAATAAACGATGCATTACCATTTAATAGTAATGTGCTATCAAATGAAAAAGACCAGCTTGAGGTTTGGGATGAATGGAGACATTATGATGATCACACACCATTTTATGCAACAGCCTTTACTGAGGTTTTATTTAGGAGATACAGATCAAAGAAATCATTAAATGGCAATTTAATGATTAACGTCTATGCACTTAATCTCTCAGATAATGAAATAGTTGTAATTGCCGGAAATTGTAAAATACTTGGTGATTGGGATGAATCTCAAGCAGTGGAGCTACATCACATTGGAGGCGGATTATGGAATGGTTGTTTTGATAAAGGAGAACTTCCAGAAAAACTTGAGTATAAGTTTCTTATACAGTTAAGAAATAGTGAAGGAGTTAGAAATACTTGGGAGGAGGGGTTTAACAGAATTTACATAAATGAGTCAAATAAGGTATCAGTAATAAATCATAATAGAGTAAATATTCCGGCTAAAACCCCACGAATTGCCGGAACCTCAATTCCGGTATTTTCACTAAGAAGCAACGATAGTTGTGGAATAGGTGATTTTGGTGACCTATTCAGAATGGTTGATTTTTTGAGCGAAACATCACAGAATATACTTCAAATTCTGCCGGTGAATGACACAACTGCAACTCATTCCTTAAAGGATAGTTACCCATACAATTCTATCTCTGTTTTTGCACTTCATCCATTATATCTGAACCTGCAAATGGCTGGAGATATTTCTGATAATGAATTTATTGAACATTTCAAGCTCGAGGCTGCTCAGCTCAATTCTCTACCAGAGATTGATTATTTAAGAACTGAGAAGTTAAAGTGGAGCTATATTAAAAAGTTATTTGAAATAAGGGGAGAGGAGCTGCTGAATTCTCCCGGCTTTCAACTTTTTTACAAAGAGCACTCTTCCTGGCTTGATCCCTATGCTGTATTCTGTCATTTAAGAGATAAGTATAAAACAGCAAATTATAGATTATGGCCACATTTCACTAAATATGATTGCGTCGAAATTATGTCATTTTCAGAAAGTGACGAAGGTTGCAAATCTGAAGTTAAATTATTTCACTTTGTTCAATATAATTTATACAGGCAGCTTTCCCAGTTAAGAGATTATGCCACGTCAAAAAAAATAATTCTTAAAGGAGATTTACCCATTGGAATAAGCAGAAATTCAGTTGAAGCCTGGACTGACCCGTTATTGTTTAATTTTGATATGCAAGCAGGAGCACCGCCTGATGATTTTTCTGAAAATGGTCAAAATTGGGGATTTCCTACCTATAACTGGGAGGTTATGAAGATGGACGGTTATTTATGGTGGCGAAAAAGGTTGGAATTCATGTCCCATTTTTTTGATGCTTTCAGAATTGACCATATACTTGGCTTTTTCAGAATTTGGGAAATTCCGTTAAAATACCGGGATGGCCTTTCAGGAAGTTTTAACCCCTCGTATTCATATGACCGGAAACAGCTTCAAAATTTCAATTTAGATAAAATTACAGATAGCCTGATTAAAAGTGGGTTATTAATTGAATCCTCACGGGAGTACAAGAGGTTCATTCCCATGATTAATGCTAAAAAAACACAGTTCTACAAACTATTAAAGTCTTCTGATCAAGAGGCATTTGACATTTTGTATAATCACTACTATTTTCATAATAATGAGAGTTTGTGGTCAGAAAGTGGTTTTGTAAAATTACAGGAATTACTATCATTCACTCAGATGCTGGCTTGTGCCGAAGACCTTGGGATGATACCTGCCTGTGTTCCAAAAGTGTTAAGACACTTCAAAACGCTTACTCTTGAAATACAGAGATTTCCAAAAGAGAGAGATCAAAAGTATGCTGACCCATCACAATTTCCATACTTTTCAATATGTGCCACAGGTACTCATGATACTTCTACTTTAAGAGGTTGGCTGAACGAGATTGATGAAGAAGGGAATTTAATAGAATTAGAGCAGACCTTAAAAATAAAAATTAAATCAAATAATAAAAGAGAAATTCTAATAGAGCTTTTAAAAACCAACCTAGATTCACCTTCTTTTGCAGCAATAATTCCGATGCAGGACTGGTTTAGCCTATCTGATACACTTTCACAAAGAGATCCTGATGAGGAGAGAATTAATATACCATCAAATCCAAATCATATTTGGAACTACAGAATGCACAAAACAATTGAAGAGGTTACCTGTGATAACCTCTTCAAGAATTCTTTAAAGGCAATAGTAGCCGATTCAGGTAGAGGATCAGAGATTTAACTTTTCACCCTCAGAGTGTGCTACTACTACTGCAGCACAAGCATCTCCGTGCACATTTACAGCTGTCCTAGGCATATCACATAACTGTTGTACGGCCAGAATAAGCCCGATACCCTCTAGTGGCAACCCGACTGCACTTAGTACTACCGCTACCATTACCAGTCCAGCCATTGGAATACCTGCTGCACCAATAGATGCTAAAACAGAGGTTAGAACTATAACAAATTGCTGCCCAATAGATAAATCGATTCCATAAGCCTGTGCGATAAATATTGCAGTAACTCCCTCATAAAGAGCGGTTCCATTCATATTTATAGTACTTCCCAGTGGGAGTACAAAACTTGCAATCTTATTTGAAATGCCTGTTTTCTCTTGTGATTCCTTTATGGTTAACGGCAGGGTTGCCCCCGAAGAACAGGTAGAAAAGGCAGTCAGCAGAGGAATAGACATCTGCTTCATATGTTTGTATGGGTTCAGTCTTGTAAAGCCAAATACCAAAGCAGGCAAAACAGCCCCTGAATGGATTATACAACCTGCCCATACTACTGCTGTGTAAACACCCAAACTGCTTATTATGCTAATTAATCTCTCATGATCACCGTTCTGGGCAGCAACAATATTGGAAACAATTGCAAAAACTCCAAGCGGTGTAAACCTAACTATGAATAGCGTCATTTTCATAAACACATCAAATGCCGATGTGAAGAAGTCTGTCATAGTTAGAGATGATTTTTCGTTGACCTTTGTTGCAAAAAATCCAAAGAGAATTGCAAAAAATATGACAGGCAACATGTTACCCTTTGTCAAATCAACAAATATATTTTCGGGAATAATGCTTACAATCTGATCTTTAAATGAAAGCTTAGTAACCGCAAGATCTGTTACAGTTTCGCTTAGATTAAGATCTGCACCAATCCCCGGCTGAAAAATATTTACCAGCAAAACGCCTAGTGTTGTGGCCAATAAAGTGGTTAGCAGATAGAATGAGAATGTTTTGCCTGCTAATCTACCCAAATCTTTATATCCTCCCAGACTTGAAACTCCCATTATAAGTGATGAAAAAACTATTGGGATAGAGATCATCTTTAAAGCTCTGATAAACATATCACCAAGCCACTTAATTGATGGTGTAAATTCATGGAATAATATTCCAAACGGCACTGCAATTATTATTGCAATCAGAATTTGCCAGTGAAGAGCAATTTTTTTCATTAAAGAACCTGTTTTTTATATATTTTATTTAATACCAGCGCAATCGCTCCGTCTCCTGTTACATTGCAAGCTGTTCCGAAACTATCCATAGTTATATAAAGGGCTATCATCAGACCTGTAAGTGTCTGATCAAATCCAAGCATCGATTGTAACAATGCCACTGCAGCCATAATTGCTCCTCCCGGCACTCCAGGTGCTGCAACCATAGTGATTCCCAACATCATAATAAAACCTGCAAAAAGATCAAATCCTGTATTCATTCCTGACATGTACATAACAGCAAAAGCACATGAAACAATCTTAAGCATGCTTCCTGAAAGGTGTATTGTTGCACACAATGGTATAACAAAATCAGCAATTTCGTCATCAACTCCGTTTTTCTTAGCCTGAGCAAGAGTTACAGGAATTGTAGCAGCCGATGATTGAGTTCCTAGAGCAGTTACATATGCAGGAAGCATTGTAATCAAAGCCCTTAAAGGATTCTTGCCTGAAATAATACCGGCCAGAGTAAATTGTACCAACAGGAGAATAATATGCATCGCAAATATCACCAGTATTATCTTAAAGAATAGAGATAGAACTGAAGATACCTGACCCTCTGCTCCTATTTTAAGAAATATTCCAAATATATAGAGAGGCAGCAATGGTATGATAACATCCTTAATGATTACAATAATAATATCCCGAAACTCCCATAGAGCAGATCTTAATTTTTGACCATTTACCGCAGAGACTCCCAGCCCAATAACAAATGCCAGTACAAGCGATGTAGTTACACCCATAAGAGGTGGCATTTCAATGGAGAAAAAAGCTCCAATATTTTCAGCCAGTTCTATACCACTTACGGTTAATGTCTCATCAGGATTAATAAGTAATGGCAATGACCACCTTGTAGTAAAATAGGAGAAGAATCCGGCAACAATTGTTGAACCGTAAGCTATAGCGGCTGTAATTGCCAGAAGTTTTCCTGCACCTTTACCCAAATCGGCGATTCCGGGAGCCACAAGGCCCAGAATAAGAAGAGGTATGATAAATCCCAGAAAATTACCAAATATCCCGTTGATTGTAGCAAATATTCTAACAACCCATAAAGGTGAAAAAAGTGAGAATAAGATACCAAGAAAAATTGCAATAATAATCCTGGTTAAGAGCCCTGGTTTGAATTTTGTTATCATGTAAGGTTATCTCTTAAAAGATTTCTCTTCCCCTTTCAAAACCCCAACTCCATATTCGCCATTAGATTTTGACCAGGCTCTGTGCATAAGACCTGTATTAAATACAAATGAGATATTTCCATTTTTGTCAACAGCGATAATTCCACCGCCGGAGCCTCCCATTGGATCAATTTTATTAAAAATAACTTCATTTGCTGCAGCTTCAAGAGTCATCTCTTTGTATTCCATAAGCGCACAAATGTCATAAGCAACTACTCGTCTGATCCAGAATTCACCATGTCCTGTGCCTGATATTGCAGCTGTATTGTTATTTGCATAGGTTCCGGCACCAATAATTGGAACATCACCTACCCTGCCCCATTTTTTACCCGACATACCACCTGTAGATGTTGCTGCTGCAAGGTTGCCATAAATATCCAGAGCAACACATCCGACAGTGCCTCTGGGATCTTTTTGTTCTTTATTATCCCGGATTCTGTTGAATTGGTCCTCTCTTTGTCTTGTAGAAAAATAACTGTTGTCTACTACCTCAAGTCCCATTGATTTTGCAAAAGATGAAGCACCTTCTCCTATAAGAAGCACATGCGCCGTACTGTCTTTTACAAGTCTGGCTGCCATGATTGGATTCTTAATATCTTTGATTCCGGCAACGGCTCCTGCCATTAGGTTAGAACCATCCATTATTGCTGCATCCAGCTCGTGAGTCCCGTCAATTGTTTTCACTGCTCCTTTACCTGCATTAAAAAGAGGACAATTCTCAAGATATATCACTACACTTTCAACTGCTTCAATCGATGTTTTGCCTTCATCTAAAAGCATTTCCCCGATTTTAATTGCCTCAATAAGATGTTTTTCGTAATCTGCCTTTCTTTCGGCAGTCATTGAAGATGGAGCACCTCCGGCACCTCCGTGTAATGCTATTGCCCATTTTTTTGACTCACTTTGAGAGAATGAGCTTATTGTTGCAATGGTAATCACCAGAGTGGTGAGTAAAGATTTCTTAATCATTGTTCAGTTTAGTTAGGTTTACAAATATAACATTTTTAGTGTTTTTGTCAGGTATTAAAAGACATTCTAAATAGAAAAGAGAGTGACTTTTTAACAGACACTCTCCTTTCATAAACAATACAAACTTAACCTTACTTTATAATTAACTCTTTTATAACATAGTCTGATGGAGAATACTTATCTAAAATAAAAAGTATATATCTTATATCAACTGCTATAGATCTTGAAATATCGTCGTCATATTTGTAGTCTGAAGCAACACCCTGCCAAATCCTGTCAAAATTAAGTCCAACAAGTTCTCCTTTTGAATTCAAAACTGGTGAACCTGAACTTCCACTTGTGGTATGAGCATTGGTTAAAAAATTAACGGCTAGTTTACCCTCTTTTGTAGCATAATTTGCAAATTCCCTCTTAAGTAAGAGGTCTCTGATTTTTTTAGGCATATAAAAATCTGAATCTTCAATATTGTTAAGATATTTTACATTTGCCCCTTCCAGATAAGTTGAACTAGTATATACGATACCATCTATGGCAGCTGTTCCTTTCACCTGCCCATAGCTGATTCTTTGTGAGTTATTGGCATCCGGATATAGTCTCTCCCTTGAATTCATCTCTAACAATCCTGAAATGTAGACATTGTTCATTTCCAGCAATTTTGCCTGAAGGGCCCCTCGTTGCCTGTTAATTCTATCAACATTAACCATATAATAACCAATGGACAACTGGTAAAGCGGGTCATTTTTAATCTTATTAGCAACATCTCTATCATCACTTTCAAGAAATGCCAATAATTTAACCTTATCAGTAAATATTGACTTTTCGAATACCTCTTTAGTTAATAGCTCTATATCACCGTTATAAATTGAAATATATCTGACCATTGACTCCGGTTTAAACATATCGGGCATCTCTTTATAATAACGATAAAGCATATTCCGGAACATTTTTCTGTCAACCTCATAGTCCCAGTTGTTAAAAAACTGGTTTGTAAGCCCAATTAGCCTTGAAGCTTCTGAATTTGCTGCTTTTAAGTCCTGGTTCTTTCTTGAATAAATTGCAGCAAGTTTTTCAAATTTTCCAATGAAAGGGACAATTTCAGAACCATTAATTCCCGCTTCGTTAAAATAGATTTCAGCAAGGTTGTATTTTGATACCTCCTTATAATGTTCCTCCATCTTTTTAAGAATATCGCCATATTTTTCAACTCTATCTTTGTCTGATTTTACCCAATCAATAAATTTGTTCTCTTCATCCCTCTTTTTATTAACTAAATCCATCTTTGTTACCCCCATAATCTCTCCTTTCCACCTTAGGTAGCTATTACCTACTGACGAAAGTCTTGATGTATATCTGAACTTTAATTCGGGATTTTCATTAATTGCATTATTAAGAATATCCATCTTATCTTTCCTGATGGCAACTCTGTGGGCATTATCGGTGTAGATTATCTTTTCAAGAGCAAATGATGGTATGTATTGCCGGGTTGAGCCGGGATAACCCGGTATCATTATAAAATCACCATCCTTAACCCCTTTTGAAGATATCGAAAAAAAGTGTTTAGGCTTATATGGGACATTTTTAGCTGAAAAAGATGCCGGATTATTATCTTTATTAGCATAAACCCTTAGAATTGCAAAATCTCCGGTGTGCCTTGGCCAACTGTAATTATCCTTGTCGCCCCCAAATTTACCAATAGCAAATGGGGGAGCGGCAACCATTCTGATATCTCTGTAAACGGCGTAAACATTCATAATGTACTGGCTGTTGCCAAACAAAGATTGCATTCTAACCTCGTACCTTGTGCCTTTAGTTGCACTCTTTGCTATCTCCTTCCCATTTTGATCAATCTTATCAAGTTTTTCTGATCCTGTTAAGCCCTCTGTCCCTTGGAGAATAGCATCAGTAACATCTTCCATTCTGATAAGTTGCTTCATTTGCAACCCGCGGCAGAGTGACTCTTCTGTTGGGTTTTTCGCCCAATAACCATATTTTAAAAAATCATTCTTTTCGGTTGAAAATCTCTCAATATAAGAGAGTACAACATGATAGTTAGTAATAATAAGACCACTTCCGGAAATAAAACTCGCTGTTCCAAAACTCCTCAGATTGGCACCCTCTCCCATCAGTCCTATTACTGCATCTTTAACACAGGCTTTATTAATGCTGTAAATCTCTTCAGTAGATAATTTCAATCCCATTTTTCTCATTTCTGCAAACTTCTGCTCTTTTAATAACAGAGGAAGCCACATTCCCTCGTCAGCTTTTGCTTTAAAATTTGATAAAAAGGTTATTGATAATATAATAATAAGTAATCTTTTCATTCTGTTAATTAGTTTCCTTTTATGTAATGTGCTTTAACCGTTGGTAATTAAAGAGAGTAGAAAATCATAATGTCCACGCTCACTGATAGCTTTCCGCTTCTTTTCCAGAATCTTTCTGGTCTTTTGTAACTGTCTGAATGCAGCCTCACTAATAATTACCGGAATTCCGGTAACTGCCTCATCTCCTCTTTTGGGGATAACTGAAATTGAGCGTAGCGTCTGAACATAAACTATATGCAGATTTCTGTCATAAATACTTAACTTTCCATCTATCTTCCACATATGTGAGTCAATGTCAGAGAGGTATTCGTTTATGTTGTACCCCTCATTTAACGGATAACTACCTGTTACAACCCTTGGCAAAATAAAGTTGTTTAACATTGATGTCAAAACTTCTCCTTGTCTTTTCATGACAGCATCTGTTTGAGAACCCATTACAGGGGTAAGATCATTTCTGTCTAAATGTTGTGGTGCCTCACGGAGATGTTTTAATACAAATTGAACTGCCTCTTTTTGTTTTGATTTTGAGACATTTTTGAATTTTACGGGGTTAATGGAGAGTGGCCCCTGTGTAACATATGTTCCACCAATATAGGACATCGTTAGTGTAATGTATCTGAAATATTGCTTCGAAAGAGCGTCATATCTGGATTCAACCTCCCTTGCTCCTCCCCCTGCTTTTGTTGTCCAGATAATGAGGCTGTCAAGTATTATTCTGGTGTTTAAAATGCCATTAGCTGATGAGGCAATAATGTCGTTTCCAAGAGATTCTGCCTGAGCGGCAGGATCCGGAGAAATTGGAGATGCAATAAACGGCGCAAATTGGTACATTGGATCGTCTCCCTTTGATGTAAAAATTAAGTTTAAATCCGGCAATTCATCATCGGGGCTGGTAATACCGTGCAAATATTTATAGCCATATTCTATTGATAAATAGTCATATGGTCCTAATATAGGTGGTGTAAGTTTAACCCCTTTTTCAAGGTCTCCCGGTCTGGCAATGTGATTATTTCTGGCATAGTCCATTATTGAGGCAGTTGTGCCATAAACAGACGTAAAAGTGGGCGATCTGAGAGAATCTGTTGGGTAAGCATATGAACTCCTCATATTGTGTTGTAGACCAAGCACATGACCAACTTCGTGAGCTATTGCATATCTTACCATCTCTCCCATTATCTCATCAGAATAACTAAGTGCCCTTGCTGAAGGATCAACAGCAGATGTCTGAGTAAATCTCCACATGTTTATGAGATTGACTACATTATTCCACCATAAAACCTCACCATTGATTATTTCACCGCTTCGTGGATCTGTCCAGATTTGTCCTGCTGCATTTGCCTCATCAAGAGGAATGTACCTAACTGCATTTATAGTTATGTCATACGGATCAAAAGATGAATCATCCGGAAATTCTTTTGCCACAAGAACATCTTTAAAACCAATCCTCTCAAATGCTAAATTCCAGTCTTCAATTCCTTGCTTAATATAAGGGATCCAACTTTTGGGGAAGAAGGGTTCAATATATATCACAATGGGTTTTAATGGACTAACAATCTCTCCTCTTTGGTGTTTTTCAAGATCCTGAGGAGATGGTTCAATCCGCCACCTTGAAATATATTTGTTTGTAGTAACAG
This sequence comes from Rikenellaceae bacterium, assembly GCA_003542575.1. GTDB lineage: Bacteria > Bacteroidota > Bacteroidia > Bacteroidales > UBA932 > Bact-08. The sequence continues at coordinate 461,887 of DPKJ01000005.1, forward strand.
GATTTCCTGAACTATAACTCTTTTTATTAAAGGGTTGATACCCCACTCTATCGTCATTATATCTGGTCATTAATGGCTCTTTTGGCAGAAGAAGCAAAAAGTACTGTACTGTAATTGTAAATGTCTCTTTACCCCCTAAAAACTCATAATAACTTCTGATATTTATTCTATTTTCAAACTCTTTAATAAATTGTATTCCACTAAGTTTGGGTTCAAATCTGCCTTTTTTAACATTGTCCGGAAGAGGCCAGGCAAGCTGAACCTCCTCCGAAAAATATTTGGTTACATCAACTATTGATGCGTCGTTATTTGAATTTCTGGATTCAATATCAAAAAGATTAACTCCACCAATCTTCATATTTCTCTCAAGCACATCGTTAATAGGATCCCCAGCCTTCGTGTCTACAAAGTTGCCAACTTCCTCAATAACCAAAATGCGGTTCTTCTTTGAGAATCTCACTAACACCGGAGGTCTTCTCATCTGTCCGGCAGCATAAACCTTTGCATTTGGGGAGCTGATATCTACAATTCTAGAACCAAACAGAATGTCTCTTCCAAGAATTGAATCCGGGATTTCAAACTTATAATTTTTCCCCTCTTTTATTACACTTAGAAAGGTCTCCTCTGATTTAAGATGTGTGAATATTAAAACAAAAAATGAAATTAGAGCTATCTTTTTTATCATAACTATCTTGGAATATATCTGTATGAAACTTTATACTGATCACCCTCTTTTACAATATCGTATGTACTGTTAAGGTTCTTCATAAAATATGGTGAACTGCTTTTAAACCAGGCTGTAAATAGTATTTCGGGTGTTGCAAGTGTGAAATCATAACTACCCTCTACCTTTTCAAGATCAATAACAACTGCTGCAATTACCGGATAGGTACTCATTTCAATTTTTCCTCCGGTTGCTTTTGAGTCCAAATGCCACTGTTTAAAACCGTTTGTTCCTGTCTCCCAGTCTACTTTAAGTACAATATTTGCGCTGAATTTTTGTGGTACTGTCGTTACTGTACCTTTAAGCGGATTCTCACCATCAGCAACAAATCTTAAGAGTGAATCAGAAGGGTTGAAATGTCTTGTCGTTTTACCCACTCCATAATCTGCAATTACAGTATCAGTATTTGCAAAGTTCAGCAAATCTCCCAATCTTAGGACATCTCCCCCGGGAGCATTTGACTCGCAACCGAATGCAGTGTTAAATGAGGTGTTTCTGAATGTTTTTAAATAATTCTTTTTAATAGTGTTTGCTATTGCATTTACAGTAATATTTGATGACCATCCTGTAGTTGTTTTTACATTCTGATAAATCTGGAATCCACTACCACCCAGTAAAGCAGCCGTTTTTAAAATTGGAGTCATATCTACCAATGGATCATGAACTTTTAGAGTAAAAGATGATTTTTCCTGATTTACTGTAAAGGTTTTCTGATCGACTGGAGAAACGGTTATTTTTAGATTTTTGTTAAATCCTGCGTTATCTTTTTTATTGATTTTCAGGGTAAAAGTGTGTGATGTCACATCTTTTGGTACAGTAATTTTATTTGAATTCCCTCCATTTACAGCAAAATCTGCACCTATAGTCATATCACCGTCAAAGGCAAGATTTACCTGACTTTCAGCTCGTAATGGCTGATCTAGTTTTAGTTTTAAAGTGATAATTTCGGCATTAAATGGGTTTGTGTGCAAATTTGTACCTTCCATATCAAATGACATAACAGGTAAAACAATCTGCTTGGTAAGCTTTATCTTAATCTCTGAAACCTGTTTTGGATCAATTACATAATCTGTTCCCGGAGCAAGAATAACAATAATCTCAAGATTTTCATCCCATATATTATTATGCAAAATTGTAATTGGCAATTTGCCCTCGCTTGTGCCAACAGGAATTTTAATCTCCTTTGAAGCAACGGTATAATGTTCATTTTCTGTTGCTGAACCCGACATACCTACCTTAATGGTTAACTCTTTTGAAGCCACTTCAGAAAGTTTAAGAACAACATCATATGATCCGGTTTCGGTATTAACGCTTATCTGTGATGTTTCAAAGGTTACTAATGGAATTTTCACTTTGTTTTCATCTATCTTTTCACATGACATGAATAATACCATAAACGGTATCAATAGAAATAATCTTACGTAATTAATCCTGTTTAATTTTCTCATTATTTTTGTTTTATAAGGTTAATATTCCAACTGCAAAGCCAAAATTGCTCCAATTAGCAGCTCCGGCAAAAAGGTTACCTCCATATAATCTCACATATCCAGATAATCTGGCATTTTTTATAGTTTGTAAAGGGAATGTATATTTCACACTTCCAAGCACCTCTGCCGTATTTTGTTTATGAAATTCAAAGTCAGGCATCAATATGTTTTCTGCTATTTCTGTCTGAGATGCCAGATTCAGCTTAGCGCCAGTGCTTATACCACTATTGAAGCTGCCTTCAAAAAGTAATTTCCTTTGCTTGTTTGCAGTTATAACATATGATCCGCTTATTCCTGCAATAACTCTTCCCGCAGAGTACTCAGATTTTGGTAAGTAATAGATATTCGAAAAAGATGAATACCCCGCATTTACGCCAACTCTCCAATTGTATGAATCATTATTCTTTTGTAACGAATAGATATCCCACTTGAGAGTTACATCAGAGGTCAGTGATACAAACCTGTTTTTATAGGTGTAGATTGTTACCCAATTTTCAGTAGTGATTCCTGTTAGTGTGTCTCTAGTACTTATAAGATTCTGTCTGTGTTCGTCAGCTCCTGCATCTTTTACATTAACATTTAAAAGAAAATTATGCAGGTAACTGTTTTTATATATTAACAGATTTGACAAGAATTTATAATCAAATGAATTGAATGATCCCGGAGTTTGTTTTTTATCACCAAGAGTCTCCTGCCAACCGGCATCCATTCCAAGTGAGATAAGCCAATTTATGTTACTTTTTTTAAAGTTATACTGTAACGAGCCTCCCACATTATCTCCAATGAACTGCCTTGAAAATGCACGATAACCACCAATTCTGCCAATAGCATTCTCTAAACCACTAAAAGTATAATATTTCAAATTAGGGTCTGTCTGAACTGTTGTAAGTCCGGGCATTTTCTCCTTATCAAAGCGATAGTTTAGGTTAATACCAACATAATTATGATTATCAATAGAGTAGGTTATAGATGGAATTATCGAATAATCAAGAACATAGGTTCTTGATCTGGGATCTCTTTGTCTGGAAATATCTGCAACATGGTAATCTATAGTAAATCCGTAGTTAAACCCATTTTCTCTAACTGAAAAAACTTTCAGATTGAGATCAAAATTTTGAGACTCATAATTACCTCTAACGCTGCTGCCATAAATATATGGATTAGAGTTGTATGTATTTACAACATCTGACCAGCCCCTGTCTTCTTCAGTATTCATATTAAAAGCAAAAGAACCCCTTACATATACCTTTTCGCTAAACTTGTCATATCTTTCGGTAGAAAAGGTAAGCCCATTATTGGCTGAACCCTCCTGAACCCGGTGGTGGTCACCATTACTGAAATATTTATTAATAGATGTTAAACTGCCGGTATTAACATTCGAAAATCCCATCCCGGCTGAGTTTTCAGTTTTATTCCACAATTGCCTTAACCCCTGTAACTCCCTTGTTTGGAAATCAGGAAATTTTTGGATTGAATCTTTGATTTGTCCTGATAAGGTGCTAGTAATAAAAACAGAAGCAACTATAATTATTATAACTTTTTTCATATACATTTCCTAGTTAAGCAATAATGGATTATCATAATTTCTTGGTACTGGTCCTGAAACAATAACAAAATCCTGGGTGCTGTTATTACTGTCTTTTAATACTATCCTCCCGTCTACCACCCCGCTGATTTTTCTCTCAATTGATTCATTTACATATCCTGCTGAGGCATTTATAAATGCAAAACCGGCATCTATAATATCCTGAAAACGTTTAAGATTTACATCAGGACCTGTTCCTGCATTGTTTTTAAGGCACTCAACTCCATCTAGAACTGTGCTTATGGGTACTCTTCTGAATCTCTCACCTGAGGTTCTTCCTGGAGCAAAATATTCAGGCCATTGCATTATATCTTCATCTGTTTCAAATATGAAGACGGCGTTAGGAGCTCCGGTAATCAAATTGAAAAATTTAATTGAAGTTGAACTTGAAATAACAGGAAGGGCCTTTACATCTGGATTACCTGTACCATCTAGATCCTTTACTTCAAAATCAGCATCAGCAAGATTAACTGATGTTGAAGCACTTGTTCTGTGATCTCTTGCTCCTCTGGCCGCAATAACAATGCTCTTACCGGGAAGAATCGGATATGTAGTACCATTTCCGGGAAAGCGGCATATTTGTCTGGTATAAATGTATTCCGGGTTATCCTTTGCCAGATAAGCAGCTGGCGACATAGATTCAGCTAGAGCAAGATATTTACCGTCAGCATAAACAATCTCGTCTGAATTATTGAAAATTTCAACAAATGAGTCTACAATGTAGTTTCTGTTTGCATTATCTTTTGTTCCTGAAAAATAAACCTTAGATATCAAAAGACTTCTCATAACAAGCATATCAAGAGCCATCTTTATATCTTTCTGTGTAAATACCTGATAGTTACTTAATGTTGCTCTTAAAAGTACTGTTGCCTTATCCTCAATTAGTTCATTCGTAGTAATAATACTTTTGTATTCAGACCCACTTATCTCCCAGCTTGTGTTAATTGTGTATTCGTCAGGTATAATTTCAGGAATAGTTAAAATACCATTATTGTCAGTGGTAAATATATATGTTTTGTAAGGGCTGGAAAAGACAACCTCTTTGTTTGCATATTTGATCCCGGGCTTAAAGTTTGAAGGTAGTTCAAATTCTATCTTCATATTTCTTACCTGCATAGGCTCTTCTCTTGTACAGCCGATAGCTATTAAACTTATTGATGCGAGAATTATTAATATTCTTTTCATTTCCAATTAATTAAATTTTCACAAATAGTTCCATACCAAATGAAAATGTACCGGTATTTCTTTCTATAAGAGTGCCGGAAGCACTGCTTGATTGGTAAGGAGTATAAAAAAAGATATTGTTTACAAAGAATGAGAATCCAAGAGATTTTGATATATCTTTTGTTAGTCTTGCATTTAATATCCAAAGTGGTGGCATTGTAATCGGGTCAGTATCTCTCGGAGCTTTTATCTGATCTTTTAGTAAGATCCCTTTGATTCTATACTCAGGATCATCCAGCATACTTTGAGTAATTCCATGGTAAGAGAGGTCAGTGTCTATCCAGCCAAGTGGTGAAGAGCTCTGGTTTGTTGTAACTGAGTATGTGTACCATATAACCTGACCGCTTACCGATCCAACCATTCTCAATTGAGGTATGTGGCAAACAGCCCTTAATACTGTACTGAATCTGCGCTGTATGCTTTTAGAGAGACCTGTAGGATATTCAAGCTTAAATGGAGGTGTGTTAGCACCACCTTGTCCATAAACAGAATTAGAAGGAATACCTACAGGGTTTGAATAGTTTGGTCCATTCTCCCAACTTGAAGTCTCCATATATGCTCCTGATAAATCAAAAGATGTTCTTATAGATTTGACCTGACCAAAACTGAAATCAAACTCTATTCCTCTGTCAAGGCTTGCCTGAGTATTACCTACTCTTCCGGTTGTTGTAAATACGGTATCAATTCTTGCCGGATTATTCCAGTCAATAATCGGTTTCTCTCCAGGTATAATAATCATACCTTGATTTGCAGTATAGTAATTTGAGTAGTAGATCTGGTATTCAGTTAAATTTCCGAATCCATTAGCCATGTAGTCACGATATGCTACAACCGAAAATGACATGTCATTTGGCAATTTTATATCTGCTCCAATTTCAGATTTAGTATTGGTCGCATTTTTTAGCATGTTGTTTCTCTCTACATATGTAATGTATGTTTGATACATAACAAGCTGATTCTGAACATTCGCCGGCAGATATTTTGCAACTTCTCTATCAGAGTACCTTGCTTCAGGATATAAGTGAGAGAGACCAGGAGTCTTTGAATTTCTACCCCAACCACCTCTTAAGTCAATCCAGTCTGCTAACTTAAGCGATGCATTTAGTCTTGGAGATAGAGATGAAACCTGCTCCGGCTGACCGGGTTGCAGCATATCAAACCTAACACCTGCCTGTAATTTGAATCCCATATTCTCTCCAATTTTCAGGTTGATATTGTCTTCAAAATATGCAGAAACCTGATTGATTCTTGGAATATCGTAATATGGCCTTGGCCTTCCATTGCTATTTGGCCTTAAAGGCAATGCGTCATCTTCATTGTAAAATCCTTTAGCTCTGTTCTCTTCCAGTCTGTACTCCATACCCATATTAAACCTCTGGTGAAAATCACCAATGTTATAGAAAAAGGCATTGGATATTTTAGCAAAAAAACTTCTGGGCCTACCAATGGTTCCGCCCGAAGTTCTGTAAGAATTTGTGATATATGGTACCTCATAGTAACCGGGAGTAAGAGAGGTTATAATTGGCAACCCTCCCCCTGCAGATACAATTGTTGTATTTCTTGATTCATTTAATGATTCAGAATATCCTAATGCATATGAAAGAGTTCTCATTAACGGTACATTAACACTTACCCGCCCATTATGGCTCACTCTGAATGACATTGATTTTTGTGTGTTTTCAGACCCTTCAATAATGACGTCAGGATCGGTTCCTCTAAAGTCCAGCAGATTGCTAAATGATATTTTAGAATTGGTATACCATATTTTACCAATTGATCTGGTGTAAGTTATCCCCCCGGAAATTCTATCAAATGAGGTGCTTTTCTGTCTTGGATCACCCCAAGCCTGAGCATAGTCAATATTTGCATTCATACTCCCCTTGTTCTTCCCGAAATTCCAACCTTTTCCCAAAGAGGTATTGAATGTTACAGGATTTATTTTAGTTCTTATCTCATAAGGAGTATAGCCAGCCTTTGTATTCACAATTACTGCTCCGGATGCCAAATCGCCATATTCGGCAGATGGAATACCTCTGATAACTTCAACTGATTCGATATTGTCAGCTCCAATCTGCCTTAGGTCTACACCTGTTCCTCCTGTTGAACTTATAGCCGTTTTATCGGATAGTGAGGCATTATCAGAAACTGGAACACCATCAACCAAGATTGATGTTCCGAATGCGTTATTTGCACTTGCAGTATTTAATGTTCTGATGGTAATCTTTTCAGACGATGTCATATTGTTAACTCCGGAAAGCAACTGCCCGGGAATAAGTTGCATAATATCTTTTAAGCTGGTTGCCTGAAGGTGGTCCATTGCCTGTCTTCCAATTTTCGAACTTGTTGATGTACCTGCTACACTTTTTGTAGCTGTAACAACAACCTCATCAAGTTCAAGAGAGGTTTGTTTCATCCTTATTGATATATCCATATCTCCATCAACAAGAATCTGAGTATTGTAGGTTTCATAGCCAATTATCATAACCTCAAGAGTTACATTTCCACCGGGTAGATTTTTTATTGACGCCAATCCTTCTCCGTTGGCAATTCCATAAGCTCCATATTGCCTAATCAATGCCGATGCTCCAACTAACGGATCTCCAGTATCATAGTCATGAATTTTTAGTGTAAGAATGCCTCCCTTTGGAGGATTCTGTTTAATTGGTTGTGAAGGAGGTGCTTTAAGTATCAAAATTACCCCATTATCAATTTCAAATGTGTAACCTGTATTTGAAAGGATATCTTTCAATATAACCCTAACATCTTTATTATCCGCAGAATAGGTTATGTTTTTAATCTCTCTGATATCTTCCCCTTTTGAGAGATATCCCAAGCCTGTTTGATTTTCTATTTGCTTTAAACACTGTTCAAGGGTAGCTTTCTGGACATTAAAGTTTTTTATCTGTTGGGAGAAACCCATCAGAGTAAATCCAGGCATCAGAAAAACCACTAAGATTAAGAAGATCTTGCTACTATGTTTTTTCATACATTTATATATAATTATTCTTTTTTAAGCTATTGATTACCTACTATTTACTTGGAGTCCCGATATTTTACAACAACAAGATTTTTCTCAAACTGGAAATCTACATTTGACACCTTTGACATTTGGTCAAGAACTATTTTAAGATTGTCGTTTAGAGGAATCTTTCCGCTAAATTTCTCGGATTTGGATATATCATCAGAATAATAGACGTTTATATCATATCTCCTCATTAGTATCTTAAATATCTCATCAAGTGGCATCTGTTCAATACGCAGGTTATTTTCTACCCACGAAGTATATAACTCTACATCGACCTTTTGAATTGAAATAGATTTGTCTGATCTTGAGAATTTTAGTTGATCCCCTGGAGTAAGAATAGCCTCACTTCCTGTTTTCATCGGAATTAAAACGGAGCCAGATACAAGAGTAGTAGAGGTACTCTCTTCTTGTGCATATGCATTTACATTGAATTTTGTACCTAATACTTTAACACTGTAATCTGTTGTCTCTACAATAAAAGGTCTCTGCGGATCGTGTTTAACATCAAAAAAGGCCTCACCTGCAATTTGAATTCTCCTTTCATTTTTTCCAAATCTTACCGGGTACTTAATTTTACTTTGTGCATTAAGCCAAATCCTTGATCCATCATTGAGGACAATGGAGAATGAACGTCCTTTTGGAGTAGTTAATTCGTTATATTCATTTGGCGTTTCTACTGATTGATTATATGTGGTTTCATCAATATTGTCTACAATTATATCTTCATAGGATATCTCTCCTACACTTTTATCCAATACCACTATGCCGGATAATTCGTTAGCGTTCTCATCAGAGCTTAAATCAACAATTTTACCTGATGCAAGCTGAAGTGTAACTGACCCAACTGCCGGCATAATCTCCTGAACAATCATTGATTCAATTACTGACTCCTCTTTTGATGGAGCAAAAATTAAAACGGAGATAAATAATATTAATGCAGCAGCAGCTGTAGAGTAGTATAGATATTTTTTGCTGCGTTTAAATAGTATTTTTAACCAAGCCCGGTTTACATTAATATCAGAGATTGTATTTTTTCTATATTCGAGATATTCTAAGTCCTCTTTATCAGGATTTTCAATGATTTTGCTTACTGTCTTTTCAATCTCCTCAAAGGCTTTGCTATATTTTTCTTCTGTCATAAATAAATACTTCTTTCATATATAAACGCATAAATCGAAAAAAGGGTGACAACATCTTTGAATTATCTTGAATTTTGGCAAAAAAAAACGGAGGTTTCGCCCCCGTTTAATAATTTATTGATTGTAACCCAAATATTCTTTATTATTTACAATCTCAGTTTATCAAGTTCTTTAAAAGGATAAAAGTGTAACAAGAAACATCATGAATACATCACCGTAAGACTCTTTAAGGCTTTTATAAGCTCTCAATTTTAATGTTTTAATAGTATTTACTGACACTCCGAGTTGATTGGCAATTTCCTGAATGGAAAGACCTGACATTGAGAGTTTCATTATCTCTTTTGTTTGATTTGGAAGCTTTTCTATTGCTTTTTCCAATATACGAAATGCCTCTTCCTTTACAGCAAAATCAACCTCATTTGTTATATGCTCGATTGATTCTATGGTATCTCCCTGTGGTCTTTTTTTTCGTAAAAAATCTATACATCTGTTTCTCGTAGAAAGGTATATATATGATTTAAAAGCAATTTCGTTTCTAAAAACAGGTTTTGAACGCCAGATATTCATGAATACATCCTGAACTAAATCCTCTGCATCGTGCTTACTTCCAATGAGTTTAATTGCAAACATAACTTGAGACGCATAAAAGTCTTTAAAGATGTCTTTAAATGCGTATTTTTTGTCTGATATGTAAATATGTTGCTTAAACATTATTCTCAAACCACCAAAGTTAGCAAAAAACTTCCTCCATCACCATGTATCAAATTAAATTAGTGCTAACTAATCTCCCATATTGGTTTAAAAAAGCCCGATGATTTCTCATCGGGCTTGTAAAAGATGGCGGCTATCTATTCTCCCACTTGGTATAGATAGGTTGTATCGATTCTGCTATTATTAGTAGTATGCGTTTGTTTGAAGTAAGTATTAACTGTTAAGTTTTTTGTGACTGTTGCTCATGTTATCTTCATACAATTAATGTTCTCTTTATCA